>JBAQIB010000040.1:0-4936 GCA_049288625.1 Terriglobales bacterium
TTTCGGACTACGGTGCGGTAGAAGTTGTTTTCGTCCATTTGGAAGAGAACATAGTTATTGACGTCGATGCAGTTGAGCACCCACTTCAGGCGGTGCCCCTTCGTGAGCATGGCGGAAAAAACAAATGTACCTGACGTGGGAGACAGAGCGTACATCACGAAATCGCCACCCTTATGAACGAACGATCCGTTCTCCTGCTTCCAACCTGCAGGGTCGTCCCACTTCGACATGCCACTGGGCCCGAGAGACAAATCCAAAGTTCTGAGTTGACCGGCGGTAACTTCTACCGTCGACGAGCGAGTGAAGTCGGCAATTTTCGCTGTGAGAGTGTAGGAACCGGCGGGCAAACTCAGCGTGCTCCCATTGCTCACCTTCGTCGGGATCTCGCCAGCTTTGGCGAGGGTCACCTGTGCATCGGCAGGGGTGAACGTAATTCTTAGCTCTGCCGGTGCGGCGTCTAATACCGCATCTGCAGCCGCAAGGGAGACTGCCGCTCCAGCAACGAAGGATCTCCTGAGTTGCTTGGGTTTGAACCGGTCTTTGCGCAGTTCGACGATGTGGTCTCCGGGATTGACGGTTGCTATCGTGAGCGTTCCATCGGGCTGAACCGTTCCAACGGGAGTTTGGTCGATCAGAACTGTGGCTCCAGGAATTCCCCCCTGGATTGTCAACGAAGCGAAATCGGGAATGGGCTGCAGATTGAAAACCAGCCTGCTTTGCTCGCCTTTGCGAATCCGGATCCTTTGTTCTGGAACTTCCTGGAATCCAATCTTGGACACTCGTACAACGTAGTCTTTGGTTTCGAGATTCGGGATGAGCAATTGGCCGCCCTGCGTCAGTCGCTGCTGAAATCTTCCGTTGAGGAAAACTCTTGCTTTCTCCTGACCGGTAACCACGAGGAGTGTGCCCAGATTTTGTCCGGACTCCAGGAAGGCGCTCAGTGCGGGCGCCGTTCCCGCGTCAATATCAAGTTTGTATTGATCCCTGTCGTGGGTCACGGTTAACTCGTGAGCGCCCACAGAGATGGATGAAAAATCCAGACCGTCCTGAAACACTTCGACCGGGGCCTGGCCATCGAGGCTGACCTTTGTGGAAGAATCACTGGAACATACGTGCAGCCTGTCGGTCATGCTGCTGACAACCACAGCCAGCACACCATGGGAAAGAACGGACCCCTTGACGACCGGAACCACCCCCGCATCGGACGAGAAGCTGAAGGATGCTCCACCTTGCGGGCCATCAACTTTAAGTTTGTGTAGTCCCGCGGGTATTTTGTCGAGAGTCCACTGTCCATCCTGAAATTCTGCGGGGGGCTGATCATCCAATGTCACTTTCCCCGTGCCGCTGTCGGAAAACAACTTCAGCACCGGTAGCGCCGGCTCGGGAAGCAGCGCCGCCGGGATCGCGACGCTCGGTGCCACCTCCGCGGGCTGGGTGATCGTCTGCGCGTGATGTTTTCGCTCGAACAGAAAAATCCCGGCCAGAAGGACCATTGCGGCAGCTGAGGCGAGGATCGCCGTTGTGTAACGCCGGCGTGGTCTCGGGGGCTGCTTGAGATTGGAAGACGCGGCTTTGGGCGCGCCTGCAGGAGGCTTGTCCGGGGAAGTGACGATTTTTGCCGGCGAAGGAAGCGGCGGTTCTGGCGAAACCAGTGGCAGAGGGACGGGAGCATTGCTCGTCACCGTCGGCGAAGACTTAGCCAAGCCCGCTGGCGGCGTGTGGAGTGTCACGGTTGGGGTCTGGCTCTCGGGCGACTCAATCGATACTTTTTGACTCTTTTCGAGCAAACCCAGGCGGAGTAGAAGGCCATTCGCAACGGACAGGACTTCACCGTCTTTCGGATACTTGTCCGCCACTGCTCGCACGCTTTCCCCTAAGGTTTGCTTCGACGCGGCGTCCGCGGCGGCATCGATTTCGCCCTCCATACTTCGCAGTTGTTCCAGGTCGCGGCGGCGCGTCTGACGGCGCTGGATCTGCAGGTCCTGCTTGACGCTCTCCTGAATCTGAATCAAGCGGGGCTCGCGCGGATAAACGGCCAACCCCTCTTCGATTCGGGACAAGGCTCCGGTCAGATCGGCTGCAGTCTGCAGCTTGCGCGCCTGCGAAACGCATTCCTCGATGAAGGTTTCCCGCTTCTTGTCGAGGATCAGAGTGCGAATGGTTTTGCCCATGGGGTGGCCCGGGTTCAGCTCGAGTGCTTCCCGCTCCAGCTTCTCGGCTTGGCGCCAATCGGTTTCCACCATGGAGTGGGCGTGTTCGACCAGGGCATTGGCCAGAACCGCGCGGGATATTACATTGTTTTCATCGAGTTCATAGGCCTGACGCAGCAATTTGATTCCGTCGGCAGGCATCTGATGCGCACATAAGTCCTGCCCTTCGGTCATCAGGCGGTGGGCTTCGCTTTTTCGCCTGACGCCATCCTGGGCAAGCTTCTCGAGCTCTGTAAACTCTGCGTCGTTAGGAAATTCGGCTGCTGCTTCCTGCAACAGATGCAGCGCGCGAGCGTAGTCGCTGGAATGTAAACACCGGTCGATCTGTTCGACCAAACGTGTTTTGGATTCGATCCGGGCCTGCTGGTCCCGTCTCTTCTGCAGACGCTCAACTTCGAACGACAGCCCCGGATACTCGCTGTAGATGGTACGTAGAATCTCCCAATCGTTCAGGGCATCGCCGAACGACCCCTGTTCTTCGTGAAGGTGTGCCCTGGCTATGATCGAGTTGACCAGATCGCGTTTGTCCTGCGCCAAGCGCAGCGCGCCTTCAAAATGCGATTCTCGGGGATGCAGATCCAGCGCCTCGCGCAAGATGTTCACGCGCTTGTCCAGATCAGGTTCAGCCTCTACCTGGCGATCTACCGAAGCAATGAGAGCCGAGAGTTCCTGCCGCTGATGCTCCTCGATATCGTATTTGAGAGCCTGGAAGATCGCATTGTTCGGATACTTGGCCAAATATGCCTGACATGCAACCATGGCCTTGGCGAAGTTGTGCTCGGTGAGGTTTCTCCGCGCCTCAGCGTACGCAGTGTTCATCGCGTCGTGTTCGGAGCGCACTTCGTTGTAAAAACTCTGGTAGGTAGCCCCGCTCTCGCGATTGACAGAATCCGGGGCTCGCCGATCCAGTTCCAACACCACTCCGAGTTTAGTGAGGGCGCTGCTGACATCGCCCTTTTGCCAGGCGTCCATGGCGGCGCGATGGAGCTTTTCCTTCTCCAGGCGGAGTTTCTGATATTCCTGTTCCTGGCGGTCGACCTCTGTCAGCAACTGGAGGGCGCGGGCCTCTTTGGGACGGAGTTGGAGAACATTCTGCAAGGCCTCGCGGGCATGAGGGTACGCGTTATTGTCGATGTGCTGCCGCGCCAGGCGATACCAGTTGTCGATCTGGCGTTCGCTGCGCCGGTTTTCAATCCTGCTCTTCAAAGCCAACGCGGTGGCGTTGTCCGGTTCTATTTGCAGCGCCTCCTGTAACTTCTGGAGAGCCAGCGGATCTTCCTCTTCTTCAAAACGCGCCCGCGCGGCCTCGAGCAACTGAGAAAGTGTTTTTCGCCGGACGGCCCCGTCAAGTTGTCGGCGCAGAGAGCCAATGGAATTGTCCATATGGCCCTCGGCTTCCAGTTCTCCCAGGATCTCTTTGGCAAACTGAAAATCGCCCTCTTCCAGGGCTTTGGTGGCGCGCTGCAGCCGTGGTCTAGTGCGCTCTGGATCGAAAAACTCGATGGGCTCGTTCCGCAGTGCTCGGTTCAGCGTGTCGCCGAAATCGCGGGCGCTCGCGAAGCGGTGCCAGGATTGCTTGGCCATTGCTTTGTGCAGCACGCGGCTGACAGGTTGGCTTATAGCAGAATTCAATTCTGCCGCCAGAGGCGGGATCTGACGGAGAATTGCATCCACCACTTCATCGGCTCTGGCGCGCTGAAATGGGTTCCGGCCCGTCATAGCTTCATAGCAAACCACGCTGAGGGAGAAAATATCGGACGCCGGAGAGAGCGGTTTCAATTCGATCTGCTCTGGAGACATGTAGAGCAGCGTCCCTTTTTGCGCCCGAGTGGTATGGGCATCGACCATGTGAGCAACGCCGAAGTCGATAATCTTCACCGAGTCGTCTTCCATTACGAAGATGTTGCTCGGCTTTAAGTCGCGATGTACCAAACCGCGTTCGTGTGCAGCCTGCAGGCCACGACAGGTCTGGGAAATGATGTCAATCGTGCGTTCCACTGTCAGACGATGGCCAGCCTTACGGATGAAATATTCCAGGGTGGTGCCGGGAAGTAACGGCATTACGAAGTAGGGCTTCTTCTTGCCCTCTTCTTCGAATTCGCCGATGTCGAAGATCTCAACGATGTTGGGATGGCTGATGGAGGCGAGCACGTCGCACTCTTTATAGAACAACTGAAGTGAGGCCGGATCGGGAATGTCGAGGATCGTTTTCACCGCTACTTCACGCCGTACGACGGTATCGTAGGCCCGGTAGACCAGGCCCATCCCGCCCTGGCCGAGGATCTGCCTGACCTCGTAGCGGCCTGCCAGTTTTTTCGGTGAAGCGGGAATCTCCATGGCGCACCCCGCAGCCGGGGCCCTAGCATCTTAACCCACATTCCCCGGCTGATCCTAGTTCTGACGCTCGATTCGGGGCCCTGCGATCACTCCCGGATGGTCGGCAAACGTGCGCCACGAGCGCGAAAGGCCGCAAGGCTGAGTGGCGCGTAACTGCTTAACTGATGAGCCTTTATTCCCGCATCCTCGATGGCCCTGCTATACGAGCAGAATAGCCGAAAAGTCCGGAGCACTATTGCGGGGATGTCATTCATTCGGCCGGAAGCCCGCTCGTTGTATCATCGTCCCGCGTTGCGGGCAGCCGAACTTGCAAGACTGTTGGCCTCAGTGTTGTTCTCTCGTCGGACGTGGGAGATCGAGAAATCAAGCGACCGGGCCAGCTTCCGACA
>JBAQIB010000041.1:0-1502 GCA_049288625.1 Terriglobales bacterium
GTCCGACATCAGGCTGAGCGCCAGATCAGGCACAAGCGGGCCGGCGAACGCTAGCGAGAATCCAGCGACCAAGATCCAGCCGCCGCGGCTGCCCCGAAACGCCACCACCGCCGCCGACGGCGAAAGAGCAAGCGCCAGTGCCATGGTCAACGTCGCCAAGGCATGCGTCAGGTCGACCGCAAATAACGTGGAAACTCGCCCCATTGCGACAAAGCCGGGGTAGCCGGGGAATTGCGACGAGAAGTCGAGTATGTTTAACCGCGTTAGAGCCTTTCAGGTTTAGATGGAAGCATATCCGGCGTTTCTGAGGTAGTTGGCACATTCCCACGCTGGGATGCCTTGGACGAGGCGGGCGACTTCATCGTGGATGGCTTCGAGCGAGCGTTCCCCGGCCATTCGCAGCCAATGTTTTATCTTGGCAAAGACCTGTTCGATCGGGTTGAGGTCTGGTGAATAGGGTGGCAGGAAGGCGAGCTTTGCCCCGACATCGAGGATCGCCGAACGGACGGCCTTGCCGCGATGGCTGCCGAGATTGTCGAGGACGACGATGTCGCCGGGCTTGAGGGAGGGTGCCAGGAACTGTTCGACATAGGCTTGGAACATGGCCCCGTTGATCGGGCCATCGAAGACGCAGGGTTCGGTCAGCGCATCGGCCCTGAGGGCTGCCAGGAACGTCAGTGTGCGCCAGCGTCCGTCCGGCGCAAAGCCAACCAGACGCTCGCCCTTTGGCCCCCAGCCACGGATCGGCGCCATGTTGGTCTTGATCCAGGTCTCATCGATGAACACCAGGCGCGCCGGATCGAGCTGGTGGCTCGCCCGCTGCCAGCGGTCGCGTCGCCGCACGACGTCGGCGCGGTTCTGTTCAGCCGCGAACAGAGTTTTTTTTGAACGACCGGCCCTCGCGGCGCAAGAACCGCCAGACGGTATCGTGCGAGACCGCAACGCCGCGCTCTGCCAACCGATCCTTCAGGCGGTGCAGCGTCAGATGCGGTTCTTCCTCGATCTGCTCAAGAACAAAGGCCCGGTGAGGATCAAGGCTGCAGGTCCGGTAGCCGCCGAACTTGGCTGGCGCGGGGCTGCCGGTTTCGCGCACGCGCTTGGACCATTTCACGACCGTTGAGGGCGCGATATCGAAACGGTCAGCGATCGACCGGCTGCTCTCGCCGCCAGCGACCGCCGCCACGACGCGCCGGCGCAAGTCATCGGAGTAAGGTTTTGGCATGCGTGCTGGCCCCCTTCCTCCAGCACGCATCTTGAATCAGAACTCAACTGATTTGGGAATCCCTTGATTCCAGCTAAGGCTGAAGGACTCTAGTCGTGCTCGATCACCTTGCCGCTCTCCTTGATGATCTTGCCGTGACCTTCGGCCAGGTCCACCTGCAGCCGGGCATAGCCCTTGCCGGTGTTGGACTTGTCGGCCGAATCGACCTTGAAATCGAAGTTGAACGTCAGTTCGTAGATCTGGCCTTCGCCAGGAACGCGCCGGATGGCCAAACTGCCAG
>JBAQIB010000042.1:0-2444 GCA_049288625.1 Terriglobales bacterium
GGTCTTCTCCATGCCATCACAGAGAACACCCCACGGTCGAACATCTCCTTTTCTCTTATGGTAGGCCGTCTCAATCCCGATTTGATGGCACGGCGGTATGCATCCAATTCAAAATGTGCGTAGGTCGGTCTTTCACGCCGCACAAAGCAAAAACCAGCGAGATCCTAACGGAAACGCGACGTCAAACAGGTGCGAACCGTCCAACTGGAAAGCTAAGGACCGTGCCATCATGGGAACGCGCTACCTAACTACAGCTTGTCGGGTAATTCCTAGCCGGCATCGCCCCGCTGCGGGTGGCGTCGCTTGACCGGCGCCTTGCGCTTTGGTGGGGGCAACTCTTGCAGCTGGCGCTCGGTTGCCTCCAGGGAAATGCGTTCCATTTCAGCGACGAGGCGATCAAGTTCCTTGCCGGTAGCGATCCACCCTTGCAGCAACTTGGCTTGTTGAGCTGACAGATTAACCGTGACGGTCCTGCCGTCGACTTTGCGGGTCCACTGGTAATACGGACCGTGCAAACGGGGGGGTGAGGCTTTGCAGGCGCAGACGGGCTTGCCGCAGGTCATCATGCGCTTGAGCAGGGTGCCGCGGCGGAAGAAGCCGATGTGGCTCAGGGCGAGTTGAAGCTGCCTGTAGTCTGATGGAAGGTCGGTTTTCATGAGATGTATATTGACAGAGATTAGTCCCCAGTTATAATACTGTGGATATGTCTCCTGTCAAAATCCTCCTGCTTCGACTCTGCCTCCCGATCCTCTCTTCAGCCCTGTGTCTGCTCCTTGTGCGTGGCGGCTTCCCTACAGGCCTTTGCCTTATCCCAACCACTCCAGCGGAGGTTCCCCCCTATGCTGCGTCAGCCCGATCTGTTGCCCAGATCCAAGAGTCCAACCATCCCCGTGGCCAACAACCATCGCCTCGTCCAGATCGCCGACACCCTCGATTGGGACCAACTGCAACAGCGCGTCCAGGAAATCCGTATTGCGAAACTGAAGAACGGTGCCGGTCAACCACCGCATTTGCGTGCCACCCTGGGCGCCATGGTATTGATGGCCACTCGCAAACTCACCTATCGGGAGGCGGAAGACCTCATCCGTTACTACGCCCCCGCGCGCTATTTGTGCGGGCTGACCGAGACACAGTGGACCCCGGACTTCACTACCATCCAAGACTTCACCGAGCTGATGGGCGAGAAGGGGATCAAGCTTATCAATCAGCACGTGGTGCACCTGGCGGAGAAACACAAGCTGGCCGACCCTACGATACTGGTGGCCGATACCACAGCACAGGAGGCATCGATCCCCTATCCCAACGAAATGGGGCTCATGAGTGGATTTCTGACCTCGGTGGCCAGTGCAGCCCGCAAGGTTGGCCGTGGGCTGAAGGGGTTTGTGCAGCAGACGCAAAGTCAATTCAAAGCGGCCAGGCAGAAAGCCCGAGAGTACCGCCTGTTTGCCAAGACCAAGGACAGCAAAGATCGGGTGATGAAGCAGATGCTCACCATCGTCGAGAAACTCAACGCTCATCTGGGCAAGGCGCTGGGCGAAGCTGCTGCGCAGCGGGAAACGCTCCACAAGTATGGGATCGTGGCCAAGACCAAGCTGGGACAATTGCAGGAAACGATGAGCAAACTGTTGCCGCAGATCCGCTACTGGATTCGCACGGGCTACGTGGCCAGCGGCAAGATTATCAACTTGCACATCCCGCAGCTCTACAGCATCGTACGCGGCAAAGTGGGAAAGCCCGTAGAGTTCGGACTGAGCTGGGGCATCACGCGTCTGGCCGGCGGGTACCTGCTGGCCACGCTGGCCCAGGATCGCCGCGAGTTGGTGGACACGAAGTTCGCGCTGCGAGCGGTCAAAGACCACATCGCTTTCTTTGGCAAGGCGCCGCGAGCCTATGCCTACGATCGTGGTGGATACAGCGCGCAGAACGTCTCCGCCTTGAAGAAGTTGGGCGTCAGGGATGTGGGACTGGCCCCCCGTGGACGTACCCAGTGGTCGGTAAGCGGAGTAGTGCGCCAGCGGCTGGTCGCAGAGAGGGCGCTGGTGGAAGCGGGAATCGGCACCATCAAGAGTTCGAGGTACGGGTTCAATCGTCCGGCTGCCCGTTCAGCGGCCATGATGGGGGCCTGCGGACAGCGCGCAGTGCTGGGATTCAACTCCAACAAGCTGGTGCGCGAACTGGCTGGGCGCAAGGGGACGGGGTTGAGCGGCTAACGATATACAGGATCCTCGGTCACAGGGCTGACAGTGCACCAGCGGGGCACCACAGAAAGACAGATCGCATACAAGGTAGCGCGCCAACGGTCCACGGCCCGCCGAACACCGAGCGGACGAACGCCTGAATTACCCGACAAGCTGTAGTTAGAAGATAGTTCTTAGAAAGATTGCTGTCAAATGTCCCGTTACGTGGGCGAAGAAACATAGCGCGTAGTATCAACGCTCAAATTC
>JBAQIB010000043.1:0-14623 GCA_049288625.1 Terriglobales bacterium
GCTCTCTGGAGGCCCCGGTCGTGCCCTTCGCGGTTGCACTCCCCTGGAGATTTTTCCGTCCAAACGCCCGTCAGGCCCGCCAGCCGCTTCGTAGTAATTCCGAAATCGGCGCAGGTGCGAATCAGCATTTCCTCCAGCTGCCGCACGTAGTCGACCGCTCCTAGAGTTTTGCGGCCCACGTTCAAGTCGAGCGATCCAGTTTGTTTTTTCCGAGACCTGAGGCCTGAGGCCTGAGACCTTTCAAACCCTCGCAAATCAAAAATCGGATACCCCACGATTTGCCCCGGGCCGTGAAAGGTCACGTCGCCGCCGCGGTCGCACTCGAAGACTTCGACTCCACGCACCGCCAACTGTTCGGCTGAAACCAGCACGTTTGCGGCCTTGGCATTGCGCCCCAGAGTGATCACGGGCGCGTGCTCCAGCAATAGGAGTACGTCACCGATCTGCCCCGCCTTGCGCAGATCGACCAGCTTCTGCTGCAAACGCAGGCCTTCTGCGTAAGCAAGCGTCCCGAGCTGTACGACCGAAATCACGGCCACCCTTGAATTATCGCCGAATCACTAGAACGTATCTGGTAAATTCTGGCGACGCCTTGGGTCGGGGCATGGCTTAGGAGGCTACTGGAGGGTGCCAATGCAGGAAAAAGGGAAGGGCGCGAACTTGCGCCCTTACAAAGCATCTCTATTTATGCGGCGAATTTTCGGGACGCCATACTAGACGGCTACGGGCTGCTTCGAACCTACCGGGACCGGCGTGAGCCACTGATAGCGGTCGGGTTTTTGGCCGTGCACGATTCCATAGAATTCGTCCTGGATTGCCTTCGTGATGGCGCCAATTTTTCCTTTGCCTACGGTAATCCGGTCAACCGAGCGGATAGGCGTGATTTCGGCGGCTGTGCCGGAGAAGAAAACTTCGTCGGCAATGTAAAGCGATTCGCGGGGAATCTGCTGCTCGATGATTCGGATGCCGAGGTCGCGAGCGATCTGCAACACGGAATCGCGAGTGATACCCGGCAGGACGGAACTGCCGATGGGCGCGGTCTGCAACACGCTATTCCGCACGACGAACAGATTCTCGCCCGAGCCCTCGGCGACACATCCGTTCACGTCGAGCGCGATGCCCTCGGCAAATCCGTTAACGATGGCTTCCATCTTAATGAGCTGCGAGTTCATGTAATTGGCGCCGGCCTTGGCCATGGTGGGCAGCGTGTTGGGGGCGATGCGAGTCCACGACGAGACGCACACATCGACACCTTCGCTGGCGTCGGCGCCGAGATACTTACCCCAGGGATAGTTGCAGATATAAACCTCGATCGGCAATTTGAGCGGATTGACGCCGACGTCGCCATAGCCGCGCAGAACCACGGGGCGGACATAGCACGGCCACACGCCATTCCTTTTCACCAGTTCGAGCATGGCGCCGATGAGTTCGTCGCGGGTGAAGGGGATGTCGGTGCGATAGATGCGGGCGGAATCGATGAGGCGCTGAATGTGCTCCGTGGCGCGGAAAATGGCCGGTCCGCTGGGCGGAGCGTAGCAGCGAATGCCTTCGAACACGGAAGAGCCGTAGTGCACAACGTGCGACATTACGTGAATCTTGGCATCGTCCCAAGCGATGAACGTGCCGTTGTGCCAGACCTTTTCCGTCTTCTGAATCGGCATAAGGACTCCTTGTCGGTGGTTCAAGATGCGCGGGAGCGGCTAGGGGTTCCCGAGGTACGTGCAAACTTCCGGGCCGGGGTTGGTCGATCGAGGGCAGCTGATGCCAACGAACTCGGCGCAGGAAGATTACCTTCCGTTCTTGAATTATAGCTTGCGGGAGAGCGCGGGCAACCTGACAAATGGGGGCGCGGACGGACGTACGAGGCCGTTGGCAGCGGCCCGGGGATGGAGGCTGTGGACGGGGCCACATCACGTGGATTCGTGACCAATGTCACGGACAGGAGGGAGCGGGGCCCGATATTTTGAAAATGAAATTCAATTTCATATTCATATTTCGGCGGGTCTTATGAACTTATCTCACAGAATCCATCCGGGTTTGCAGCTTGCGGTTCGAAGTCTGGTTATGCTCTCTTGTTTTGCATTGGCCGCGTTCCCTGCGGCAGTCGCTCAGATTCCGGATACGACGGCTCCCAAAGCTACAGAACCGGTCGCCAGCGGCGACACCAGCAGCACTTTCCAGCATCAGGTCGGGAAACGCCTCTGGCTTTCGGGCCAGATGAACTTCATTGCCCAGGCGCATCCGGCGTTTTCGGCGCTCTATAGCGGTACCAACAGCCTCGATCCAGATTATGAGAAGGCGTTGTCGCGGGTGGTCACGCTTTATGCCGGACTACAAGTGAGCCAATCGACTGAGATCCTGGCCGATGTCGAGGAGGCTGGAGGACGCGGCCTGAGCAATGCGTTGGGGCTTGCCGGATTTTCCAATCTTGACGCGGTGCGGAATCCCAGCCTGGGGCAGAAACCATATCTTGCGCGCGTGATGGTTCATCAGGTCATCGCGCTCAGCAAAGAGCGCGTGGAGTCCGATCCGGGGCCGTTTTCGACCTTTTCTGAACTGCCCGCACGGCGCCTCGACGTCCGCGTGGGCAAGTTCGGCACGGTGGATTTCTTCGATGTGAACTCAGTGGGCAGCGACAGCCACCTGCAATTCATGAACTGGGCCGTCGATCAGAGCGGCGCGTACGATTTTGCGGCGGATACGCGCGGGTATACGTGGGGCGCAATCCTCGAGTACCAGGAGCGGCGGTGGGGATTCCGTTTTGCAGAGGCGCTGATGCCGTCGGTCGCCAATGGCATGCAGGAAGTGTGGAATCTGCGGCAAGCGCGAGCGGAGAATTATGAGTTCGAACTGCACCACGGATTTCTGCCGAAACAACCGGGCATGATCCGCCTGCTTACATACACGAACCACGCGAACATGGGGATCTATCGGGTCGCCATCGACCGCTATCTCGATGGCCTCGATCCAAAGCCAGAGATCACCGACCATCCGCTGCAAACTACGCGGAAATACGGCTTCGGGGCGAACGTTGAGCAGGGACTGACGCGCGACCTGACGGCGTTCGGGCGTTTTGGCTGGAACAACGGTAAGACCGAATCCTATGTGTTCACGGAAATCGACCAGACGTTTGCCGGCGGCATTGCGATGAGCGGCCGGCGCTGGAAGCGGCGCGGGGACCGGGCCGGAGTCGCATTTGCCTCAAATGCTATTTCGGGCGATCACCGACGCTATCTGGAGCTTGGCGGCACGGGCTTCATCATTGGCGACGGGACGCTCAATTACGGCCGAGAGAAGATTCTGGAGAGCTATTACACAGCACACCTGTGGAAAGGCCTCTACGCATCTCCGGGAGTGCAGTACGTTACCAACCCGGGTTACAACCAAGACCGCGGGCCGGTGGTGATTCCGACGCTGCGATTTCACGTAGAGTTATAGCGCAACCCGGGTTCGTAATTCGTCAGTGCCGGTAGATTGTGGGTGGCCTATGAGAACCACCCGATGACCCTGACTGAGCGTTCCCTGTGTTGGAAGCGGCCGGAATCGCGACCGGCGTGGCACTGGCTACACCTGCTTCCGCCTTGACTCCGATTTCGTCGCCTCGGAAGTACTGCCCCTTGGCGGCGCGCATTTCGGGCATGGCGGCGTAGGGCTTGGAATAATCGTTGTTGGCATTCCAAAACAGAAAGCCGACGCCGCCCTTTTGCTTCGCCACCTCGACCTGCACCTCAACATACTTTGGCGAGTATGTCTTGGTACGCCAGGCGAAGGCCTGCAGCCACGGACGAATAATTACGCCGCTGTCCCTGGTGATGAGCTTGAAGCGGTCCATGGACTCGCCGATGAAGTGCTCGGGGGCGTCGCCGGGGTGGGCGATGCCGTCCATGCCGAAGAAGTGGGAGGGGTAGATCATGGGGGAGAGCACGTCGCAGTGCCTGGCCATGGCGACGATGTCCTGGCCGGTATGGGACAGGTCAACCGGGCGCTGCCAGGCCATCACGCCGAATACGTCGAGCGAGAGCAGCACGCCGGTGGGATGGATCTGCGCGTAGGCACGCTTCAGGAAGCCGGCAATCACGTCGGAACGCTGAACGTCCTTAGAACGAGCAACATCTTTCGTTTTTGGGTTCTTCGGAAGGCCGGTTGCAGCGGCAGTTGCGGAGACGGGGCAAGCCGCGTCTCTACAGCTGTTACTTGCTGGATCGGTTTGGCTGCTTTCGGGGTGATCGGCTTGCGGTTGATCGGCTTGGAAAGCGAAAACGGCGTCCTTCTGGTCGCCTTCCGCGGGGAAGCGCACATAGTCGAACTGAACTTCGTCGGCTCCGGATTCGGCAACGAACTTGGCGAGCGCGATGTCGTAGTCCTGCACTTTGAGGTTGGAGGGATCGGTCCAGACCAGCTTGCCGTTTTCGCGCCAGGGTTCGCCGGTGCGCCGCGATTTCACGGCCAGTTCGGGATGGGTAGTGACCAGGTGCTCATCGCGGAAGATCGCGATGCGGGCAATGGCATGCATGTTTTGCGAGTGCAGGAAGCGAATGAACTTGGGCAGGTCGGAAATGTAGTGGCGCTGCCCGGAAGCGAACGGATGATCGAAGGCAATGTTGACGATGCCATCGCTATCCTTGATATCGAAGACTACGGCGTTTCCTCCGACTTCACGCCAATGTCGGATAATGCGCGCACCGTGATCGCTTCCGGCCATGACGCCGGTTAAATAAATTGCGCGGACTTCGAAATCACTTGCAACCGGGACGGACTTCTCTACAATGGGCGATTCGAGAATTCCGGGGATGAGGATTTGTTCTCCGGGTTTGAGGAAGACGCCCAGGCGATTGCCGTTGGCGACACGGATTGCCTCCGCTAGTTCAGAGGAAGTCAGGTACTTGGTCTTCCGGAGATACTTGCGGGCAACGGACGGAATACTGTCTCCACGTTGCGCCTGGTACAGGCTGTTCCCCGGGGGCACGACAAGCGGAGCCGACGGTTGGGTTTGCTTGGTAGTCGTGGCCTTGGCCGGAACCAACTTTGCGGCATGAGGATTCTCGGCGGCGACGGTCGGTGAAAGCAGGCTAAACGCAGTTAGAGCCAGCCGGAACAATGAGGCGGCGGCAGCAAAAAGTGAGTATCGAGGCAAGAACCTTCTCCGTATTACTTCCGTCTCGATTGTGGCTGCGGGTAACAGTGCCTGCCAGTTACGTATGGTCAAGCTAGTAGCGGCTTACAGGACATGGGCATGCGGGCATGCGGCGGGAGGGAAGTTCCCCACCGGAGGCTGCAAAGAATTGCTCTTGGAGAAACAGCGAGTATCGAAGCCGTCGCGCCGGGATGTCCGCTAGATGCATCTAAAACGATAAGAAACAGGGAAATACGGGGCCTGGTGAGGTTGGCGAACAGCTTGCACAAGAAGGGCACAAGGGACGGCGAAACAGAGCATCCGGCCCGGGTGACAAAAATGAGCAGTTTGCCAAAAGACATGCAATTCCCGGAAAGGAAACAGGGGCCTGAAGTGATGAGAACGAACCTTGCAACCGTGCTTGACCCGAGCCGCCGCAGCAACGATGCTCGTGACTTTGAAACGAGCTTGTCCCGGAAAATCGTAGGCCAGGATCAGGCGCTGGAAAAGGTCGCCGAAATCTACCAGATGTTTCTGGCGGGCATGAATGCGCCGGGCCGTCCGGTGGGCAATCTCCTGTTCCTGGGACCGACAGGTTCCGGCAAGACTCGCGTGGTAGAAGCGATGGCCGAGTCGCTGTTCGGCGACGCCCGCGCCTGTATCAAAATCGATTGCGCCGAGTTCCAGCATTCGCACGAGATCGCCAAGCTGATCGGCTCGCCTCCGGGGTACCTCGGCCACCGCGAAACGCATCCGCTGCTCACGCAGGAAGCGCTCAACCAGTGGCATACGGAAAAGTTGAAACTTTCGATTCTGCTGTTTGACGAAATCGAAAAAGCGTCGGACTCTCTCTGGCAACTGCTGCTCGGCATCCTCGACAAAGCCACGCTCACCTTGGGGGATAACCGGCGCGTCGACCTTTCGAGCTGCATCATCATCATGACCTCGAACCTGGGCGCTTCTGAGATGACCAGCCTGGTCGAATCAGGCTTCGGATTTGCACCAAAGCCGGTGCAGGTGGACAACTCGCTCGACGAAAAGATCAATCGCACGGCAGTCGAAGCAGCTCGGCGCAAGTTCACGCCCGAGTTTATGAACCGCATCGATAAGGTCGTGGTCTTTAAGACGCTGCGGCCCGAACACCTGCAGCGGATTCTCGAGATCGAACTTGGCATGGTGCAACAGCGCGTTCTGATGGCCTCCGGCGCGCACCAGTTTGTTTTCAACTGCACGTCGAAGGTTAAAGAATTCTTGCTCCGCGAAGGAACCGATCCGAAATACGGAGCGCGCCACCTGAAGCGCGCCATCGAGCGCCATCTGGTTTATCCGCTGGCCAACTTGGTGGCCACCGGACAGGTGAAGCTCGGGGATTTTATCCGCGTGGACATGCTCGGCGAGACGAAGCTCACTTTTGTGAAGGAAGCCGAAGGCGCCATGGTTCCGGTGCTGCTCGAGCGCTATGGAGCCGCCGCTGCCGTGCCTGCCGTTGCCGCTGCCCGCGCAGCGCGGCCGATCATCCAACGCAAAGAATTTGGAGCCGAGAATAAGTAAGATCAAGTTGCTGGTAGGTAGGGACACCGCGAAAACGGTGTCCTTTTTATTTGGGCGCGACACCCCGCCGACGCCGGGTTGCAGGACTGGCTCTCCTTTCATACAATTCTCAGCCAATTCAGGCCTTGCGGGGGCGTTCAATGGCAATTGGGAAAGGTGGAGAACTAGATGATTCCAAGCTCAACGCATTCATGGCGAAAGCCGTGGGCGCGTGTATGTGCTCTTCGGCTCGCCACGCCCTGGTGATAGCTTGTTCTGTGTTGCTGCTCGGGGGTCTGTGTTCCCCGAGGGAGGGTGTCCCCATGAGGTCCGAGCAGAATGTGCAATCGCAGGAGCAAGCAACACGCACAACTATTGACAGCTTCAACGAGGCATTCAATCGGCACGACGCTGACGCATTAGCAGGGTTTATGACGGAGGATACAGTATTCGAGGACACCTCACCCGCTCCGGATGGCCGACGGGTTGAAGGAAAGGCCGCGGTGGTCGAATTCTGGCGCGGATGGTTTGCCCGAAACTCCGACGCACGGTTCGAAACCGAGGAAATGATCGTCAGCGGAAATCGGGCCACAGTGCTCTGGGTCTATCACAAGATGCGCAACGGCCAACCATGGCATCTGCGCGGCGTTGACGTTTTTACGGTGCGCGATGGAAGAGTAGCCGCAAAGCTCGCCTATGTGAAGGGATGAGGGCGTGCGCCGCGCAGGACCCGGCGGGTTATGATTGCGCTCCGCACAAGTTCGCCTGTCCGGAAATCGAAACCGAGTAGAACTAAACGGCTGAGGCCGCGGGCTCTTGGTCCGGTACTTCGGTAATCTGGCGGTAATACGGCCTTCCGTGCGACTCTCTTCTCGTTGGTAAGAAGCCCATCAACCGCGGCCGGAGAGCCGCTCTCCCTCTCCGGCGGCGGAACTCAAGTGAGGTCATTCATGTTGCAGTCTCCGGAACCCAAGTACACGCCAGCCGCCGCTCCCGCCAACACCTATACTCCGGTCAAGCCGGCTACCGCGCCGCTGGAGCAGGCCACCATTGGCCGTTCGCTCGTCATCAAGGGCGAAGTGAGCGGTTCGGAATCTCTATTTATCGACGGACACGTCGAAGGCACCATCAACTTTCCCGGCAATCGCGTCACTATCGGACGCAATGGATCGGTGGCAGCGAACATCACCGCGAACGAGGTCGTGATCATGGGCAAAGTGCAGGGCAATGTGGACTGCACCGACCGGTTGGATATTCGCAATGAAGGCCTGCTCGCCGGGGACGTGATCACGCATCGCATCAGCGTGGAAGAAGGCGCCATCCTCAAGGGTGGAGTCGAAGTGCGCAACCCTGAGAAGAAAGATCAGAAGGCGCAGAAGGAACAGCATCAGCAGAGCCAGCAGAATCAGAAGGCCGTGGAAGCGTCGAAGACTATGGCCGCTGGCGCTGGCGCATAAGTTTCGGCATCGAATTCGTTAACCGACGATTCGGAGTCCGACGAAAGGGACGGGGTTAGCCCCGTCCCTATGTTTTTTGTGGAAAATTGCGGGTAGCGCCAACGCAGAGAGAGCAGGCGTCTACTTCTTTGGCTTGAAGTCCAACGCGGCCGAGTTAATGCAATAGCGCATGCCAGTTGGCCGTGGGCCGTCGGGGAACAAGTGCCCGAGATGCGCGTCGCAGTGCGCACAACGCACCTCGGTTCGCGTCATGCCGTAGGCGCGGTCGGTATGCTCGACGATGTTCTTCTTGTCGGCTGCGTCGTAGAAGCTCGGCCAGCCGGTCCCGGAATCGAATTTTGTCCCCGACCCAAACAACAGCGCGCCACAACAAACGCAGTGGTAGCTGCCGTCGTCGTGCTTGTTCCAGTACTTGCCGGTGAAAGCGGGTTCGGTGCCGCACTGGCGCGCTACCTCGTACTGCTCTGGGGTCAGTTGCTTGCGCCACTCCTCGTCGGGCTTTTGTATCTTCGCGGTCTTTTCAGTCACTTCTTCAGTCATATATTCAGTCTCCGGAAATGAGATGCGTGGCGGAGTTAAAAGTCGCACGGTGCATGGTTTCTGCGTTCTGAAGCTGCGATTCTGACTTCCACAAAAGGCCTGAACCACGGAGGACAGAGGATCCCTAAGCGCCTGGTTATGCCGAAGCTTGTCCCAACTCGCGATGCAGCCAGGCCTTGGCCAGGGTCAGCTCGCGGTGGACCGTCGCGGGCGAGATTTTCAAAGCCTCGGCCGCTTCGTCGTAAGTGAGGCCGCCGAAAAACAGCAATTCAATCAGGTCGCTCTTGCGACGATCCTTCGCGGCTAGCCTTTGCATCGCTTCATCCAGCTCAATGATGCCGCGATCGGCTTGCGGGCCGACGAGGATTGCGTCATCCAGGGGAATCTTGTCGAATTCGCCGCCGCGCTTCTGGCGGTTTTGGGAGCGAGCGTAATCGACCAGGATGCGGCGCAGGATGCGTGCGGAAACGGCGCAGAAGTGCACGCGATCCTGGAAGGTCACGTCGGCCTCTACCAGCCGCAAATAGGCCTCGTTGACGAGCGCAGTCGCGCGCAGTGTGTGATCCCGGCGTTCCGAGCGCAGGCAGTTCAGGGCGAGTTTGTGCAGCTGGTCATAAACGACGGGCATTAATTGGTCGAGCGCTTCTTTGTCGCCGCTCCCCCACTGCTGCAGCAGCTGTGTCACGAACTGGCGGTCAGGTTCCATCTCAATTCTCCTATCTTCAAGAGTCGCCTGTGCCTGCGTTGGTTACGCTTCAACTCCAGAAAAAATTCTGATGGCATGAGGGGATTCGCCCCTCGACGGCGCTTAACAGGTTGAGCGCGAATTTTGGCAGCGGGAAACTGACCTTGGCCAGTGATTATAACCCCGTCGCCAAGCTTGCGTGGGAGTCCGGCCAGCTAGACGGGCTCTGTGAATAGAAACCGGTGCCCGAGCAATACAAATTTCTGATCCTGCGGGATCAATTTAAGAGAGGAACTGTCATGAAAACGAAACACTTCGTTCTTACCCTGAGCCTTGCCGTCCTGCTTTGCATGACCTCGGCTTTCGCCCAAACCACTTACAGCTTCGAAACCGTCAACTACTCTGGCGACACGTTCACGCAGTTGCTGGGCATCAACAACTCCGGGGACATTGCCGGCTACCACGGCTTCCTCGTAAACTCCGGGTTCACCTACAGCCTGAAGACCAAAAAGTTCACCACGGAAAATTTTCCCGGTTCGGCGATGACCCAGGTCATCGGAATCAACAACGAGCCGTTTAAAACGGCCGGCTTCTATGTAACCAAGGGTAACAAGACTGAGGGGTTTGAGGATTTTGAGGGTACATTTGTAACGGTCAACTACCCCAAGACACCGTTCAACCAATTGCTCAGCCAGAACGACTTCCGTCAGGCTGCCGGCTATTACAGCACCAAGGGGGATGGATCCGGACCCGACCACGCCTATGTTTTCGATGAAACGGGGAACGTATTCGAACTGTTTGATATCCCGAACTCTGTCAGCGCACAGGCTACGGGCATTAACAACTCGAGCGACGTTTGCGGGTTCACGATCGACGGTTCGGGCAACATGCACGGCTGGCTCAAGGTGCAGGGAGTATTCACTATCCTCGACGATCCCAATGGGGTAGGAACGACCGCGGCTCTGGGCTTGAACAACAAAGGCCAGGTCGTCGGTTCGTACTCGGATACAACGGGGCCCGCAGGTAACAGCCACGGATTCGTCTACACGATCAGCACGAAGAGCTATGAAACGGTCGACGATCCCAGCGGAGTCGGCGTGACGGTTGTCAACGGTATCAACGACAACGGCGTGCTGGTTGGCTTCTACGGCACCAACCCGGACAACAACGGCTTTGTAGCCACTCCGGAATAACAGTAAATAAAGTCTGGTAAGCGCGCGGGATCCTGCGAAACTGCAGGGTTCCCGCGCTTTTCTTTTCGGCTGATCCCGTGCTCTACCACGCCGCAAAATCCGCCTCTCCCTCCCAGCTCGCAGACTCAAAAAGTCTTTGATTTCGCAAGGCCGCATCAAAGAGGGTAAAGCGGACAGCAGCCCCTCGGGTCGAGTTGACGCAAGAAGAAACCGACCAAATTCAAAGTGATCGCTCTCACAGCCAATCGGCATGGGCTGCTTGATGATTCCTCCGTCGAGGTGACGAGCATTGGGTGATCTGAGCGCGCACTTTTCGAGGTCAGAGTTTGCCTGCCACTGCTGTGGCCAGATGAAGATCGACAACGGGTTGATTGTAGCCCTCGAGCATCTTCGCGGCCTCGCAGGAAAGCCCATTGTGGTTCACGACGGCTACCGCTGCCCCGCGCACAATCTAGAGGTTGGCGGTGTGAGCGACAGCGAACATACACGAGGCATGGCCGCCGATGTGTCGATCTCCGGCCTTTCGCTGCAACAGATGTACGAACTGGCGCTGCAGATCCCGGCGTTCTTTAACGGGGGAATCGGCGTCTACGATGGCAGCTTTCTCCATCTCGACGTGCGCATGCACTCGGCGCGTTGGGCACGCGTTCGCGGCCAGTACGTGGGGATCCAGAGCCTGGTGAACACCCCACCAACTCTGCTGGCGAAGATCCAAGGCCCACCCCGGATTGGGTCTCAGTCCGTCTAGCCGTTACACCGCAGGAAGTGTTACGCATAAAGTGCAGATGCTTTCACCTGCGCCCGTGCCGGCGGTCCATTCCATCGCGTTAAACCTATGCGTGGCAGTAACATAGGATCAGTACAGCGTATGGGTTTCCCCGTGCACTAGGTTGAGGGAGCCCCGGATGGAATTGGGGTCGGTACGAGGGCAAAACCTTGACCGTCGTCTACAGCGCCGAGTGCAAAGCTATTCAGAAAACGAACCGTTCGTCGGGAATGCTTCCGCTCCTGGTGGTGCTGTTCGTGTTCTCCTACGCGATCTTGACGCTGCTGGTCGTTGAACAAGGACGAACCATTGATTCCCAGCGTTTCCTGATCCGCGAAATGGTAAATGATAGCAACCAACTCGCGGCCCTGAAAGGAAAGATGGCACGCGAGGAGAGCCTAAAGGCGCACCAGAAAGCACCGGACGGTGCTGGCCGCGCCGCAGGCCAAAAAGATCCCGCGGGCACTCCCAAAGCAACCGGCAAGGACGGGAAGGGTAGTGGTAAGTCGGGGAACTTGCCGAAAGAAGTTCCCGGCAGGCCTGACTCGGATTTACAGGACGTGCGGCGCGCGACCCGGATCATTTAGCGAAATCGCGGGGAGGGTAACAGAAGCGCCGCCGGTTGGATCGTCAGAGTTGAACAGTTGGAAAAGTAAGATTGTATGAGCATGCGGCCCTCTGGTAGGTGGTCGCATTCAAAGTGAGACCCTAGTCATGAAGGTCCTGGCCCTAGCCTTGCTCCTGTCATTTTCGGTTCCGAAGTTGCAGCCTCCAGCGAAGCTGTCTGGAAGCGCAACGGAACAGCCGGCGAAGAAAAAAGGCGGACGCTGGTATTTTGCCGCGACCGGTCATGCGGTCTACTGTTATGGACCGATCATGACAGTACCCCAGGCAGACGGCTTCCCGCTTAAGGTTGCGACGTTTTGCCGGGGCGATCAGGTGATGGTGCCGCTTAAAGACTAACGCCATGCGGGCTACCCACGTGTCGCCGCTGCACTGTTCCTCCTTGCGCCCCTAACGATCAGGGTTACTCTTGTACTCTTCAGCGATCGTTTTCGTCAATTTACACTCGAACCAATGGATACGCACGACAGTAATGAGCCCTGCTTCCCTTTGCAACGTCGGGCTTTTGTTATTTTCTTTTTCGCCATTTTTCTATTCGCTAGTGTGTTGTCGACGGCCCAAAAAGATCCGACGAAGCGCAAGATCTTGAACAGCGCACCTCCTGCCTATCCCACGTTAGCCCGCTCCATGGCGTTGGCGGGGGTGGTCAAGGTCGATGCCCTTGTGGCTGCGGACGGTAGCGTGAAAGCAGTAGACATCAAGGGCGGACATCCGGTGCTGGCACAGGCAGCCGCCAATACGATTCGCCAGTGGAAATGGGAGAACGCCAACCACGAATCCCATGAACTAGTCGAAATCCGATTCGCGCCACCAGAGTAATGACGACCAGAGTGATGAAACGGTAAACCTCTCTCAGTTCTGTCCGGATGAGGACGAGGCCGCCGCCCAATGGTTTGGACGGCCTTTTTTCATTCCACTCGCAAAGGCGAGCGTGAGCCTCTTGAAGCATGCGAGAGCATGGGAAGGCTCTTTAGAGCGAACGGCCGTAGCTGGTAAACTGACGAAAAGATCAACGCGGGCCCGTAGCTCAAAAGGATAGAGCATCGGATTTCTAATCCGAGGGTTGCAGGTTCGATTCCTGCCGGGCCTACCAATCGCGGTCAGCGACGTCCAGCAGTCAAGCTGCTCTAGAGATGGACTTCATCGCCGGGCCGGCTTCCCGACAGGCATTCCGCAGGGCGTTCAAGGAGTACTTGGCATCGTTCAGGTCAGATTCCTCGTCGATGTGGTCTCCCGCGGTGTAAGACAATTCTTGTGCCCGCAGGACGAGCGCCCACTCCGCTTCGGCAATGCGTTCCGATAATTTCGCGTCGTCAGATTCAAGAAGTGCGGCCGCATATAAATCCCGCCACGAGCTAGGAGTTATTGGTCTAGAACCAGATTGCATAGAGAATCCCCTGTAGTAAGCGGGATCGTAACAGGGCCGCGAAAGGCAGACTATCGGGTGGATACTGTAGCAGATGTGGAGAACAATCAGCCCTGCGTAGGGTACGCGACGTTCACACCGGTGCTGCGACGGGGCAGCACACCGCTTGAGAGGCTCAGTCTGAATCTCCGAGCTTGCAGCCTGGCGAAGGAGATTGTGGCTTGAGGGGCCGAGCGCTTCGGAGTTCGAACTCCAGCCGCGCGTTATCTGAGCGGATCCCGACCGGGCCATCGAAGTCGAGCGCGTCTTTCCCAACCTCGCCTTCCCAAACCATATCCTTGTCCACAAACACTCTCATTTCTGCCCCATTCATTTCGGCGCGAAGTGTGTGGTCATCGCCCGAGCGCAGGCGGGGAACCGGCCGGCTGCGACGCGGCTTTACGTTTCGGTAGCCGCGATTGCCGCACTGGGCGCTCGTGTGCTCTCCGGGATTCGTTTTCACGGAAACGACCAGCTTCGACTCCGGCTCGACACGCCACATCGCATAAACCAGGTTGCAGGCATCTTGAGCGCGCAGCTTCAAGCCAAACTGGCGCCGTGGTTCACCCGAGCCGAGGCGCTTCTCATTTCCTGTTGCCCCCAAATACTTGAAGTGGATTTCAAGGGACGGGGGCGTTCTTACATCCAGATAGGCACGCATCTTGGGAACATCGACCGCCAGCCAATCGCCGCGCGCGGCCACGATTTCCCCCTCGGTGACGCAAAGATCGGCCCTCGAAACTGGTGTCGGCCTCAATTCTGAGGAATGCACCGCTGCACCCAGCCCCAGATAAGCGATACAGAAGATGGTTCGGCTCAAGCGGGTTTGTTGGTTTCGCACGGCACCTCCCGGTGGACCTCTCAGCGAATTGAGCTTCGCCGGAATCCGGCTGCTCAGGTCTTTTTCCCCGGCTTTCCGGGCTTCATTCGTTCCCACTCGTCGCTTGTGAGCTGACGTCCGAGCGCGGTAAATTCGCCTGCGCCCTGCAACCATTCTCCGCCGTCCATGGTAACAACCTCGCCGTTGATGTATCCGGCGCCGTCACTTATGAGGAATGCCGCGAGATTGGCGAATTCTGTGGTCGTGCCGAATCGTCCGAGGGGATTGCGGTCTTTGGCGGCCTGCTCCAGTTCGGGCCTTGGCAGCAGGCGCGAGAATGCGCCTTCGGTTGGAACCGGCCCGGGCGCTATCGCATTCATACGAATGCCACGGTCGCCCCACTCAACGGCAAGGCTGCGCGTGAGCGCCTGAACCCCGGCTTTCGCCACCGCCGACGGAACCACGTAAGCCGAACCGCTCGTCACATAGG
>JBAQIB010000044.1:0-16325 GCA_049288625.1 Terriglobales bacterium
TTCCCTTGGCCTCGGCGATGAACTCCTCTCGGCTTAATAGGCATTCCCTACGAATTCGCGGTGGTCCTTGTTCGCCGCTGATTTCGTAATCGCCGACATAGACTTCATTGCGCCCCGCATCGAGGACAGCAATTACGCGCCCGCAAGAGCGGCCTGATTGCGCAACCGCATCGAGCAGCGAGACAGCAGCAATCGGCTTGTGCAGAATTTCCGCCAGCGCTTTGATCGCTGCCAGTCCGACTCGCAGGCCCGTGAACGAGCCCGGGCCGGAGACCGCGGCGAAGGCAGCCAAATCCTTCTTGTTGTATCTGTGTTTTTCGAGCAGAGCGGAGATCTGCGGGATGAGTTGCGCGGAAAACGTGCCGCCGGCCAGCGGAACCGTTTCGACGATCTCGACCTCGGGTCGGCCAGCGGCCACCCGCGCCAGCGTGATGCTGCCATTCTTGCCGGATGTGTCAATTGCGAGGAGAAGCTGGCGTAAAGACATTTTGTAATTTTGCAATCGATCAATTTGGCAATCTACAATCGTCGGGATTCAAATTACGAAATTACCCGATTACCAAATTACCAAATGAAACGAGACTGAGAACGTTCCTGGTCGATAATTCAATGTCCGCCGTCCACCAACTCCAATAGCACGCCGCCGGCGCTTTGGGGATGCACGAAGATGTAGCGGTGTCCACCGGCGCCAGTCTTGATTTCTTCGGAAACGAGCCGCACTCCATCTTGCTTGAGCCTGGCTACGGCGGTTGCCAGATCCGGCACGCGCATGCAGACATGATGCAAGCCCTCGCCGCGCTTCGCAATGAACTTGGCAATTGCTGAATCGTCGGAGGTGGCTTCCAGCAATTCGAGGCGGCTTTCGCCGACGGGAACCATGACAAGGCGAACTTTTTCCTGCTCGACGGTCTCTTCGGGCGAAATGCTCAGGCCGAGTTTTTCGTAGATGCTCTTGGCCGCGGCCAGCGATTTTACGGCGATGCCGAGATGATCGATCTGGAATTCCATACAGTTATTTACCTGCCTTGCCCACAATCTCCTCTACCAGCGAATACGGGTCGCGTTTGTGTTCGGCGATTTCGGCGGCGTAACGGTCGAGGCTGGTGCTGTCAATTTGCGCGCGTGCTCGTTCGAGCATGGCGTCGCGCAGCATTTCTACCAGCCGCTCCCGCCAGTTTTCCACACTCTTTTGAAAGAGTAGGTTCTCTTTCTTGATATATGCCTCGTAATCGGCGATGGCCGCGGCCAGTTCTTTCGTGCCCGTGCCCTCGCTTGCGACCGTCTTGACGACGGGCGGGGTCCAGCCGTCTTTGCGTGTCTCTAGCGACTGCATGGCCCGGATCTCGCGCTCCACGCGCTCGGCGCCTTCGCGGTCGCTCTTGTTGATGACGAAAATGTCGGCGATTTCCATGATGCCGGCCTTGATCGTCTGCACATCGTCGCCCATGCCGGGGACGAGAATGACAATGGTGATGTCGGCGAGGCGAACGATATCGACCTCGTCCTGGCCGACGCCGACGGTTTCAATGAGGATGTAGTCGCGGCCAGAAGCATCGAACACGGTTGTGACATCCGCGGTAGTGCGGGCGAGTCCACCGAGCGAGCCGCGCGTGGCCATGCTGCGGATGAAGATTCCCGGATCGCTGTAATGATCCTGCATGCGTATGCGGTCGCCGAGAATGGCCCCGCCGGTGTAGGGGCTGGTGGGATCGACGGCGATGATGCCGACAGTTTGGTTCTCTTTGCGATAGTGCTTGGCGAGTTGATCGACCAGCGTGCTCTTCCCTGCCCCAGGCGGTCCGGTCAGGCCGAGGATGCGGGCGTGGCCGGTGTGCGGAAAAAGGGCCTTGAGCAGGTCCGCCGACTCGGGGCGTCGATTTTCAACGATGGAGATGACGCGGGCCAAGGCGCGCGGTTCGCCGGAGCGGAGGTGATCGATGGTTGATTCGGGATGGTGGCTCAATGGATTAGTGTAAAACACCAAACAGTTATATACATTTACGTTTCGTGCAAGGACAGCGTGATATCGAGGCTGCGCCACAGTCTACAAGCGGATCGAATCTCTTACTTGGAACTAGCCGGCCGGATTGGCATCCGATGAAACGGGGACCGGTTCTGTCGCGTTCATTTTCAAAATGCGCCGAGCGATTCTACCGATAACCGGATAGTTCGCCCACTCTCCCCGCCCAGCTTTGATGGCATAGACAATTGCGATCACTAAAACACTGACCCACATACCCATAAAGCCAAGCCAAATGATAGGCATCATGATGAAGAAAGCGGGCGGAGGTGCACTGTTATTTCCTTGCTGGTGCGTCATCAATCCAAAGATGCTCGCAGCCCAGATGACTATGAACCCCACCATCACGATTAAATACCCCACCTGCAGAAGCAGCGCCTGGAGGGCAGGAAACGATACAAAGCGGGATTTGCGATGAATAAGAAAAATAATGAGGGGAGCAATCCACCAGCCGACTACCTGTAAGGCATGAGCCAAGGTAGCCATCGTGCGCTCGTCCTGCGTAATCGGGACCGCTGACTCTTCTGGCATCGTCCCCAATCTAGTCCTTCAGCAACTGCCGCGCGATCACCAACCGCTGAATCTCGCTGGTGCCCTCGCCGATCGTGCACAGCTTCACGTCGCGATAGAACTTCTCCGCTGGGTAGTCCTTGATGAAGCCGTAGCCGCCGTGGATCTGCACGCCTTCATTGGCACACCTGACCGCGACTTCGCTCGCATAGAGCTTCGCCATCGACGACTCTAGCGTGGTCTTTTTCCCCGCATCTTTCATCGCGGCGGCACGGAGGGTCAGAAGTTTGGCGGCTTCGATTTCGGTGGCCATATCGGCGAGCTTCCACTGGATGGCCTGAAATTCGCTGATCGCCTGGCCGAACTGGCAGCGCTGCTTCGAATATTTAAGCGCGGCTTCGTAGGCACCTTCGGCCATGCCGAGCGAGAGCGCGGCAATCGAGATGCGCCCCCCATCGAGCACGCGCATGGCGTCGATGAATCCGTCGCCTTCTTTGCCGAGCAGGTTTTCTTCGGGCAGATGGCAGTCTTCAAAAACCAACTCCGACGTATCGCTGGCGCGCAGGCCGAGCTTGTTTTCTTTTTTCCCAGCGCGGAACCCCTTCGTGTCTTTTTCCACGACGAAGGCCGACAAGCCGTGCGTGTGGGCAGTACGATCGGTGACGGCGAGGACGACCGCAACGTCAGCATAGTGGCCGTTGGTGATGAAAGTCTTGGTGCCGTTCAGCACCCATCCGCCCTTATTTCTGGAGGCGGTCATGCGGGCGCTGCCAGCATCCGATCCCGCGGAGGGTTCGGTCAACCCCCAGGCGCCGATGAATTGGCCTGTGGCGAGCTTCGAGACGTACTTCTTCTTCTGGGCGTCGTTTCCTGCCAGAAAGATATGGTTCGAGCAGAGCGAGGTGTGGGCAGCCACGATGATGCCGACCGATCCATCGACGCGCGACAATTCCTCGATTGCAGTGACGTACTCGACGTAGCCCATGCCCGCGCCACCGTACTCGGGAGGAAAGATCGTCCCCATCAGGCCGAGTTTGCCCAACTCCTTAATCGTGGCCAGAGGAAATTCGCCGGCCTCATCCCATTTCATAACGTTGGGAGCGATCTCTCGCGTGGCGAACTCGCGCACACTCTTCTTGAGGTGAAGCTGCTCGTCGTTTAGTTGGAAATCCAAAGTTCCTCCTACGGTTTTCTGGCTTCCCCGGAAATCGTCGTCCTGGACGAAGCGAGGGACCGGCAGTTTGTCCCTACTAGCAGATTGAAATTAGTCGGAGGCGGAGCGGGGATGGCAAAAAAACTGACGCCCGACTTTTCATTTAAGCACGGCGGACAGCAATCAGCGAAATGCCCGAACCGACCGGTTGGATGGGAACTAGATACGAGAGCGGCCCATGCTCGACGACAGCCTGAGAATCTTGAAGGCGGAACAGGGCGCCACGCAAAAAAGCCGGAGCCACGGGGGCTCCGGCTGTCCAGTTGGTTGTGTGCCCGGATAAAAATCAAACTTAGAAACTATGCGCTGCGCCGTGGCCGCACTGTCAAATCACGCACCTGCGCCAGAATGCTGGACATCTGCATTCCGTTGAGTTGCGACAGATACGGCATCACCTCGGAGACGAACGAGTCTTCCATCAACTCGCGGACCTCTTCCTGGCGGTTGCGTTCTCCGCCCGAAAGCAGCATCGGAACGCTCACTTCGAGAGCGCGCGCCAGACGTTCAAGAGAGGAGAGCGTCGGCGTAGCCTTTTCGTTTTCGATTTTTGATACGTAAGTGCGTGGCACTGCCATACGCAAGGCCAGTTGACGCTGGCTCATGCCGCCACGCAAGCGCAGTGACCGAATCGAGTGCGCCAGGTTCAGGTGCCCTCGTCCGGACATGTTCATGGGTTCTGGCGGGACTTCGGACACCGGCGTTATAGACGCGATTTCGGCCTCGTCCTCATCCAATGACAGGTGACAACGTCTACAAATGCTGTTAGTTGTACGGAACTGCACCAGCAGACAGTGGTCGCAACGAACGACTTCCCGTGAATCGACGGGAGCGAGTGTAGTGGCCATCAGGTTTTGGGAGTGCCAGAGCAGGAGGCTACTCTCAAACCAACTGAAAGGTAATCTGCTTGAATGCGCCTGTGGAAGTCAAGCAAAAAACAGAAACAACACGGGGTTGGCCGAGTAAAATCCTGAGTAAGTGGAGAAAACATGCAGCAAACCATGAATCCGCGAGAAGCTGCCTGGTGTTTACTAACTGAGTTCACCCAGTCAGAAAGTCTTCGCAAACATGCGCTTGCGGTCGAGGCCTGCATGCGCGCCTATGCCCGCAAGAACGGGCAGGATGAGGAACTCTGGGGCACGGTTGGCTTGATCCACGACTTCGACTACGAGAAATATCCGAGCTCGGAGGAGCATCCCTACAAGGGGAACGAGATTCTGCGGGAGCGCGGCTATTCCGACGAGGTGCGTCGCGCCATCATGTCGCACGCCGAGTACACGGGCGTTTCACGCGTTACCGAGATGGAGAAGACGCTGTTCGCCTGCGATGAACTTGCCGGATTCATCACGGCGTGCGCGCTGGTGAAGCCGGGCAGATCGCTGGCGGAGGTCGAAGCCAGTTCAGTGCGGAAGAAGATGAAAGACAAGGCGTTCGCGCGCAGCGTGAATCGCACCGACATTGTTCAAGGCGCGGCCGGGTTGGGCGTGGAACTGGAGCAGCACATTGCGTTTTGTATTGAGGCGATGAAAAACATCGCCGGCGAGTTAGGGCTCGATGGGTCAGCGGCCCGGCCAGCATAGAGGAGCGCTGCGGGAACGTAGAAGGACTCCGCAAATGCCTGGGCATTGGGTGTCCCCACGCTTACGGTTGCATTCCGGTTCTAGATAACTCTCAGCGAGTCGCTCGGACTAGCGCACCAACTCCGCCAGGTTACCATTCGCAATTACCTCTGCGATGCGCGCGAAGTCCAGATACATGACACGGTCTCTGTCCATAGTTGCACACACAGAGCGTATGGCCGAATGGGCTTGTTGCAGCGGCTTGGAAGGTTTGAGCGGGGCAAGGAAGTCGATTGCCTGGGCAGCCGCCATCGCCTCAATCGCCAGCGCGTTGCGCGTATTCTCGACAATTCTTTTCAGCTTGTTCGCCGCCGTCATCCCCATCGAAACGAAATCCTCTTTGTTGCCAGAGGTTGTGATCGAATCCACGGACGCGGGATGCGCCAGGACTTTGTTTTCACTGACCAGCGCGGCGGCCGTGACCTGCGGCATCATGAATCCGGAGTTAAGGCCGGCGCCGGGCGCGAGAAACGGCGGCAAACCTTCGCTCAGTGCGGGATTAACTAACCGCTCCAACCGCCGCTCGCTGATTCCCGCCAGCGCGCTCAGCGCGATCGCCAAAAAGTCGAGCGCAAAGGCTACAGGCTCACCATGAAAATTTCCGCCTGAAAGCACGTCGCCCTCGCCATCTACACCTTTGGGATTCGTGACGAAAACTAAAGGATTATCGACGGCTGAGTTCATCTCCGTTTCGAACACAGAGCGGCAATGGGTAAGCGTATCGCGCACCGCGCCGTGGACCTGCGGCATGCACCGCAAAGAATAAGCGTCCTGCACACGACCACAGTCCCGATGCGAATGCCGAATCTCGCTGTCTTCGAGCAGGCGGCGAAGGTTGGCGGCCGTTCTTGTCTGTCCGGCATGTGGACGCACTCTCTGAATACGTTCGTCGAAAGCGACGTGGGTTCCCTGGAGTGCGTCGCACGACATGGCGCCGATCACGTCCGCCGAATCGACCAGCGTCTCGGTCGCGAGCAACATGAGCGTGCCCACCGCGAGCATGGCCTGCGTGCCGTTGATCAGCGACACGGCTTCTTTCGCTTCGAGCACGACCGGCTTGATCTGTGCCCGCTTCATTACTTCGGAACTGGCGATGCGCCCGCCTTTTTCGTCGAAGCACTCGCCTTCGCCGATGAGTGCAAGCGCGAGGTGCGCCAAAGGGGCGAGATCGCCGCTTGCGCCGACACTTCCCTGCGATGGCACAACGGGCGTTACACCGCGGCTCACCATTTCGCAAATCGTATCAATGAGGACCGCGCGCACACCGGAGTTTCCTTTGGCGAGCGAGTTTGCGCGCAGCAGCATCATGGCGCGCGTTTCCGCGATCGCCAGGGGCTCACCCATACCGACAGCGTGTGAACGGATCAGGTTGACCTGCAATTCGCGAATCTGATCGCCAGCAATGCGCACTTCGCTCAGCTTGCCGACACCAGTGGTGATGGCGTAGGAAACTTTGTCATTGGCAACCAGCGCGTCCACGACGGCGCGCGCGCGGTTTACAGCTTCGCGCGCATCGGGAGCGAGTAGTACGGGTCGTTTATGGGCGGCAACCTCACGCACCGCCTCCGGGGTCAGATCGTTTCCGTTAATGTGGAGAGCTTGCAAGGTGCTTCCTGATAGTAAGCCGAGTTCCTATCCTTGTAACACAACTTTGAAGGGATAGAGCGTCGCGGTCATCACGCCCTTTTTCACCGCAGGATCTCCGTTCATGATCTGGCGGGCGGCATCTTCGGATTCAGCGCGGAAAATCGCCAAGCCCATCGTGCTTTCGTCCGTCGTCAGGGTGCGGCCCACGAGGATTATCACGCCCTTCACCGCGAGATCCTGTAGATACGCAAAGTGCTCGGCCACCACTGCCTGTTCTTGCAGGGTGGGCCCGGTGCGAAGCATGTCGCCGCGAACCAATTGCAGTTTGTAGAGAAATTCTGGCACGGGATTGTTTTCGTTCAGGTCTTAACCGCGGCGCGGAACACCTTCACATATTTCTCGGGCAATTTCTTGGGCTTCATCTGCGCATTGGCCACGATGTGCGTCGTCTCGCCTTCAGCCAGCAACTGGCGGCCTTCCGCATTCCACAATTCGTATCCGAAGTGAATTACCTTCTCGCGCACATGCTTCAAGTAGGTGCGCACCACGACCTCGTCATCATAACGCACGGGGGCCTTGTAGCGGCAACGGGCGTCAACCACGGCGATAAAGCAGTCGTCCGCAGTTTCCATTTCCTTGTAGCTGAAGCCCAGTTGGCGCAGCAGTTCGACCCGCCCCACTTCAAACCAGATGAAGTGGTTCGAATGATAGACGACGCCCATTTGGTCGGTTTCGGCATAGCGCACGCGGATCCGCGTTTCGTTCACATTCGCGCTCGTCGTCGATGGAATCTTGTGGCTCATCGGCCGGTCCAGTTGGGCTTGCGTTTTTCTAGGAACGAGGTAATACCCTCGCGAAAATCGGCGGTCGCGCGAATTCCAGCATTTTCGCGAATGGCGGCTTCAACCTGCACATCAAGTTCAGCGCGCCCGTGCTCCGTCAACAGGCGCTTCGTGTATGCAAGCGAAAGCGGGCTGCTTTCGATGAGATGCGCGGCGAGTTCGCGGGCACGATCCATCAGCTTCTCCTGCGGGACGATTTGGGTGAGCAAGCCGATTCGCAGCGCTTCTTCGGCATCGAAGATGCGCCCCGTCAAAAGCAGGTCGCGGGCGATTTTTTCGCCTACCTGGCGGAGGAGGAATGTCGCCACAATCGCCGGCACAAATCCGATGCGAACCTCGGTATAGCCGAACTTAGCTTCCGGCACGGCGAGCGTGAAATCGCACAAAAGCGCGAGGCCGGTGCCTCCGGCGATCGCCGGACCGTTCACGGCCGCAATGGTCGGCTTGGGAAATTCGTAGAGCCCCCGGAACAGGCTAAGCATGGTGCGAGTGTCTTCCATGTTTTGCTCGGGAGAACGCCCGATCAGCGATTTTAGATTCTCGAGATCCATTCCCGAGCAGAAAGCCTTGCCGGCTCCGGTCAGGATCAGTACACGAGCCGGCGAGTTTCCCACGTCATCCAGTGCGCGCAGCAGTTCGGTAATCAGTTCATAGCTGATGGCGTTGCGCTTGTCAGGACGGTTGAGTGTAAGAGTGGCGATGCCGCTTTCAAATCCTAGTTGGAGCGTTTGATAGTTCATCTTGAATCCGCGGATGAAGTGTTATACCGGCTTGCGATTTCCGCTGAAGCCTTCATTAAAGCATCAAGCGGCTTCAATGCCGGCAACTCCGCGCCCCGCTCGCGTAGAGGTTGGACGATTTCTTCCGTTGCAACATTGCCGACCAATTCGTCTTGGGCGAAAGGGCATCCACCCAAGCCGCCGATGGCAGAGTCGAAGCGGCGGCAGCCAGCCTCGTAGGCCGCGAGGATCTTCGCGGCTCCTTCCCCGGGCCGAGCATGCAGATGGACGCCGATGTCCAGGTAGTCGTACTTCGCCATTACCGCCGAAACAACTTCCTTAATCTTCTCAGGCGGCGCTAGGCCGACCGTATCGGCGAGCGAGATCGTGCGAATCTCCTGCAACTCAAGCAAGCCAACAGCCGCGACTACTTCATCGATGCTCCACGCATCGCCATAGGGATTGCCGAACGCCATCGAAATGTAGACGACTGTGTCGAGACCGGCTTCATAGGCCGTCTTTTCGATTTTCTCCAGTTCCTCAATCGCATCTTCCAGCGTCTGGCGCTGATTGTTTTGGAGGAATGTGGGCGAAATCGAATAGGGAAACCCAACCGTGCGCACCTTCTCAGTTTTGACGGCGCGCTGCGCGCCTTTTTCGTTGACCACGATGCCGATGATCTCAACGCCCGTTGGCGGGTCGAGTTCCTTGAGCACGTCTTCCGAGTCGGCCATTTGCGGAACGGCGTTTGGCGAGACGAAACTGACCGCATCAATGTGCTTGAAACCGGCGCTGATGAGCGCCTGAAGATAGTTGACCTTTAGATCGGCCGGAATCTGGCCCTTGAGGCCCTGCCAGGCATCACGGGGACACTCGACGAGTTTGACAGTTTCGGGCACACCTATTCACCACGGAGATACGCCTTCATAAACCTCTCTCCCTATGTTTGCAGAACGCCCACCTTGAACTCCGGCACTTCGGGGTTCAGCGACGCGGCTTCCAGCGCCTGCGTGATTGCCTGGCGCGTTTCCATGGGATCGATAATCTTGTCGATCCACAATCGTGCCGCGCCGTAGCGGGGGTCGGTCTGCTCGTCGTACGTTTTCTTTGTCGAATCGAACAGCTCTTTCCGTTCTTCGTCGCTTAACTTTTTTCCGCTTCGCTCCAGTTGTTTGATCTTGATTTCCACCAAAGTTCCCGCCGCCGAATCTCCGCTCATAACCGCATATCTTGCAGTCGGCCAGGCAAAGACGAAGCGCGGATCAAAGGCTTTGCCGCACATGGCATAGTGCCCTGCTCCGAACGATCCGCCCACGATGACGGCAATCTTCGGCACGACCGAATTCGACACGGCGTTCACCATCTTCGCGCCCGCTTTGATAATGCCGCTCCATTCCGCATCGCGGCCTACCATGAAGCCGTTTACGTCATGAAAGAAGACGAGCGGGACGAGGTTCTGGTTGCAGTCCATGATGAAGCGCGCGGCTTTCTCGGCCGATTCGGTATAGATGACGCCGCCGAACTCAACGCGCTTGTGGCCTTCGTGATCGGTTTGGTGCGCGTGCAACTTCTGATTGGCAACGATGCCGACGGCGAAGCCGCCGATACGCGCATAACCGCAAAGAAGCGTCTTGCCGTATTCCGGCTTGTACTCATCAAAGCGGCTTTCATCGACAATGCGCGCCAGGATTTCTTTCATATCGTAGGGACGCGCGGGCGAAGCATCATAGACTCCGTAAATTTCTTCGGCCGCGTGCGCCGGATCGGCAGGTTGCTTGCGATCCCACAGAGACTGGCGGCGATATCCCCACTTTTCGACGAGGGAGCGAATGCGTGCGATACATGCCTCATCGTTAGGCTCGTGGAAATCGACCGTGCCGCTAATGGCCGAGTGCATGGTCGCTCCGCCCAGATCTTCGGCGGAAACCTTCTGCCCGATGGCGGCTTGCACCAGCGCTGGGCCGGCGAGGAAAAGTCCGCTGCCATCGGTCATGAGAACGTGGTCGCACATTACCGGCAGATATCCGCCACCGGCGACGCACATGCCCATGATGGCGGCGATCTGCGGAATGCCCATGGCTGACATGACGGCGTTGTTGCGGAAAACGCGGCCGAAATCGTCAGTATCGGGGAAGACATCTTCCTGTAACGGGAGGAAAACCCCGGCGGAATCGACCAGGTATACAGTCGGGATGCGATTCTCTATGGCGATGTTCTGCGCGCGGATCACCTTCTTCGTGGTCATCGGGAAGAAGGCGCCTGCTTTCACGGTGGCGTCGTTGACAATCAGCATCACCATGCGGGTCTGAATGCGCGCCAGGCCTGTGATGACACCCGCTGCGGGCGCTCCGCCCCATTCTTCGTACATCTTGTGGGCAGTGTAGAGGCCGAGTTCGAAGAACGTTCCGGGATCGGAGAGGAGGTTGATGCGCTCGCGGGCGGTGAGGCGCGATTTGGCGTGCTGGCTCTCGATGGCCTTGGGACCTCCGCCTTCGCGGATCTTCTCCTCTTCGTTGCGGACCTGGGCAACCAGTTCGGCGAGCGTTCGCATATTGGACTCAAAGCGCAAGGAAGCGGGATCGACCTTGGTGGGGAGGACATTGTTGATGGCGATGGCCGTGGATTCGATACGTTCGGACATTGGGGGCAGTGTGGGAGACTTCTTACTATACCAGCGGAGCCGAGCCTTGACGCGGACAGTTGTCTTTCTGCTGTCGGCGGTTGGACAGGCGAGACGCTTGTCGCTTGGTGTTCCCCATCGTTATCAATCGGGCGTCGTGGAGCGCAGTTGATGTACGGCTTCGGCGACGGGATCGTGGGCGATTGCATCGACCAAGCCGATGGCGAGTGCTCGTTGTGCCGTTACTTTCTCGGCGGCGACGAACAACTCAAGCGCTCTTCCCTTCCCGATCAGGCGTGGCAGGCGCTGCGTTCCTCCCCAGCCAGTGATGAGGCCGAGCGCAGCGCCGCGGTGACCAAACACCGCGTTGGGCGCGGCAATCCGGCGATGGCAGGCGAGCGCCAGGTCGAAACCTCCGCCCATGCAGTGGCCTTCGACGGCGGCGATGACCGGAGCGGGAAAAGACGCGATGGCATTCATCAGAGCTTGACCCATTTGGGAGAATGCGTAGGCTTCGGGACCGCTTAGCGCCGCGATCTCATTGAGGTCGGCTCCTACGGAGAAGAAGTGGCTGTTGCCGGCGACGATAAGCGGGCGAGCTTCGCATGCCCGCGCGCGGATTTCTTGCGTAAGCGCGAGAATACAGGCTCGCGTTAAGCGGTTCGTATTATCAGGAGAAATCAGACGCAGGATGCGCGACTTGCCGCTGGAGTCGAATTCGAAGAATGTTTTCGCCGCTGACAAAATGCAGAGGTCTTTCGCTTCGCTCAGGATGACAAATTAAATAAGGATGACAGTATTAAAAGGATGACGGTGTTAAAAGGATGATGAATTAAGAACGACAATCTTCGAAGAAAAAGACAAGCCTTCACGTTCATGTGAACTAGCCGGCGGGCACGGCTTGCGGCTTCACGCGCTCGCGGATGAACTTGACGATATCGTCCATCGAAGTGCCGGGCTGGAAGATGCCGGCCACGCCGATTTTTTTCAGGCCTTCCATGTCCTGATCGGGGATGATGCCGCCAACGAGGACGATGACATCGTCCATTTTGTTTTGCTTGAGCAGGTCCATCACGCGCGGGACGATGGCGTTGTGCGCGCCGGAGAGAATGGAGAGGCCAATGACCTGGACGTCTTCCTGGAGCGCGGCGTTGACGACCATCTCGGGCGTTTGACGGAGGCCGGTGTAGATGACTTCCATGCCGGCATCGCGGAGCGCGCGAGCGATGACTTTGGCGCCGCGGTCGTGGCCGTCGAGCCCGGGCTTGGCAACCAGGACGCGGATTTTCGATTCAGTGGGCATCGGAAGTATTTAAACACAGGTTCGGTGTTCGGCTCTCGGCATTTGGTTACGTTGGCCGGTCATCAATACCCCACCCCTCCCCCCCTCCCCCGGTATATTCGAATCATAGACTTAGGGGCAAAGTATTGATAAGAAATGGGTTGAAGGTAAAGTCTTGATAAATCTACATTTGCGACCTTTTCTGTCTTGGAGGCGGGATTGGTCGTCCGTTGCAAGCCGTCAGCCTTCAGCTAAAACCTCCGACGCGGGCCAAAGGACACTCCCCCGACCGACTTTGGTCAACTTAGTGATGTTAGTGAGTTTGGCCGTAACTACTATTATAGGGTGGGTTGTCAAGTAAGGAGCCAGCGGTCGCACAGAATTTACCTACCTAAAGGCGAATAGTGGGCGAACAAAATATTTATTGGAATACACATATGTACGTACAAGCCGGGTAGGGACAACAAACGAAATGGGTTCGGGGATTTCCGGGGGGTCAGACGGGGCTCGACAAGGTGTGCTATTGCACCCCGGTCGGGTCGCGAACCCTTCGACAGCTCAGGGCAGGCTCTGGGAATCAGGCCAACGGGGTCGAGATATGAAGATAGCGGTTGTTGGAGCGACGGGTGCGACGGGACGCAGAGTGGTAAAGCATGCACTTACGCAAGGACACTTCGTTACGGCCGTTGCTCGCCATCCGGAGCGACTGTCACCTGCCGACCGGCTTTCCTTCGTCCGAGGAGATGTCCTTTCCCCAGGGGCCTGACAGGTGCTCTTGACGGCATGGAGGCCGTCATTAGCTGCATCGGACCAGAAAAGAACCTCTCGCCCGGAACGCTCATGTCAGTTGGTGTCGCCAGCATTCTCACCGAATGCAAACGTGCGAACGTCCGACGATTCATCATGCAAAGTGGCATCGGCTTGAGCGATGGACGCGAGCTCTCCTGTCCCAGCCGCTTTGTCGTCCGCGTATCGAGCCGGATATTCACTGCTGCAGTTATTGACAAGGAGATCGCCGAGCGGATGACGCAGAAAACAGACATGGATTGGGTCATCGTTCGCCCGGTGGGTTTGCTAGATAAGCCGGCGAAGGGACACTACACGGCAGGTCCGTTGGCACGGGTTGCGGTACTCATTCCGCTTTCCTTTGACGATTGCGCCGACTGCCTGCTTCGTGCAGCGACAGATGAACCAAACTGGATCGGGAAAATTGTAAATGTGGGTTCCTGACACCGGAATGAATTTCATGATTCCAGGCGAACACCTCTCCATCCGATGCGCAATCACTTATGACGCTGTGTTCAGTTCAGCTTGCCGACTACCTTTTCTGCGGCGGCTAGGACTTGGCCTTCTTTTACTACTTTTGTCAGGGTGTTGATGTCGTCGTAGAGGGGGCGGTCGTCGTCGAGTCTCTTTACGTGTTGGCGGATGGCTTCGTAGGCGGCTTGCGTTGCTGGCGACGGCTTTACTGGAGCGCGCAGATCAAAGGCTTGGGCGGCGGCCATCAGCTCGATCGCCAGCACGGCCCAGGCGTTCTCGATGATCTGGCGCGTCTTGATTGCGGTGGTCATTCCCATGGAGACGAAATCTTCCTGATCGGCCGCGGCTGGGATGGAACCGGTGGCGGCGGGGTGACTTAGCACGCGGTTCTCGCAGATTAGCGCTCCGGCGGTGTATTGCGAGAGCATCAGGCCACTGAACATGCCAGCGCCTTTGGTTAAAAACGCGGGCAGGCCAACGGAGAGATGCGGATTCATGAGGCGGTTGAGGCGGCGCTCGGAAAGAGCGGCAACCGTGGTGACGGACATGCCTACCATTTCGAGGGCGAAGGCCATGGGCGTGCCTTGGAAGTTGGCTCCGGTGAGCACTAGGTCTTCGTCGGGGAAGAAGACGGGATTATCGGCGGCGTGGTTGAGTTCGATTTCCAGCATGTAGCGGGCCCACTTGAACGCGTCTTTGGCGGCGCCGGTGACTTGCGGGCTGGAGCGGAGAGAATAAGCATCCTGGACTTTCTTGCCGGGGCGCTGGAGGAGGTCGGAGCCTGCGGTGAGGCGGCGAACATTTTCGGCGCAAGTCTGCGCGCCGGGATAGCCACGGACATCGTGGATGCGGTGGTCGTAGGCCTTCATGTTGGCGTTCAGGGCTTCGAGCGTCATGGCCAGCGCAACTTCCTGGGTCTTGAGCCAGCGTTCGGCATCGCAAAGTTCCACGCAGCCCATGCCGGTCATGAGATCGGAACCGTTGATGGTGGCGAGGCCATCGCGCTCGCGAAAGACGATGGGAGCGAGTCCGGATTCGCTGAGGCCTTGCTTGGCGGGCAGGCGCTTGCCTTGATAGAACACTTCGCCTTCGCCCATGAGAGTGATGGCCATCTGCGCCATGGGAGAGAGATCGCCGCAAGCGCCGACGGATCCTTTCTGGCAGACGACTGGGGTCACGCCGCGGTTCAGCATGTCGATCTGGAGTTGGACGACCTCGTGGCGGATTCCGGAATGGCCCCAGCAATGGGTGTTGAGGCGCGAGAGCATGCCGGCGCGGACATCTTCTTCGGCGCAGGGCTCGCCGTAGCCGGCGGCATGAGAGTAGAGCAAGTAGCGCTGAAATTTTTCCACCTGCTCGGGAGTAAGCACGACTTCGGAGAGTTCGCCGATGCCGGTGTTGACTCCATACATGATTTCGCGAGACTTTATCTTCCGCTCCAGGAGGTCGCGGCACTTGTTGATGCGGCGGATGGCGTCGGGGTGGAGTTCGATGGGCTGGCGGTGACGGGCAATGGCGACAACGTCTTCAACTTTAAGGGAATGCCCATCGAGGACGGCGTTCGTCCCTTGTTGCACTGGAGGTTCTTGCAGTAATGCGCCCATGGAGTTGCTCCTGATATATATGGCCTTAATCTATTGCGGCGGTGATGGTTGCGGAAGGATGATTGTCACTCGGGTATGTGATCGGTGGTCCATGAAAAGGACAGCCCACACATCGCAAACGGCGCGATGTGTGGGGCACCCGGTTCTTACACCCTATTTATGGGCCGAATTCACAAGATCATGGATCACATCTCGATCGGTGAGTTGCTCGTAGGCGTGTTCGCCATGGATGGCCTCGTCGAGGCCAATCTCCTCATGTGACCCGCTGACCTTGACGGGGGTGAAAGCGTCAATGATTCGCAGCATGGCGTAAGTGAAAACAAACGCCCACACCGACGAGAACACAACGGCCGTGACCTGCTTCAGCAAGAAAGTTGGATCACCGTAGAGCAGGCCGTTGGCGCCTTCGGGGTTGAATGCCTTGTTGGCAAAAATGCCGAGCATTACGATGCCCAGGAACCCGCCAACACCGTGAACGCCCCAAACATCGAGGGCGTCATCCCAGCCCAGCTTGTTCTTCATTTCGACCGCGTAGTAGCAGACGACGCCCGAGACGCAGCCGATGATGACGGCCGTCGTCGGAGAGACAAAACCGGCGGCGGGAGTGACCGTGGCTAGTCCAGCAACAGCGCCCGTGAGCAGGCCGAGGAACTTCGGCTTCTTCTCGTTGAACCAGGCCACGATCAGCCAGGTAACGGCGGCGAAGGAAGCGGCGACGTCAGTGTTCAGAAATGCGGTGGCGGTAACGGAATCCACGCGCATTTCGCTGCCGGCATTGAAGCCGTACCACCCGAACCACAGCAGACCGGTGCCCAGCGCGACCAGCGGAATGCTGTGCGGGCCGCGGTCAGCCGTACGACGCTTGCCGACGTAGATCACGGAAGCGAGGGCCGCGATTCCAGCAATGTTGTGGACGACGATGCCACCGGCGAAATCCTTCACGCCCCACTGTTGCAGGAAGCCTCCGCCCCACACCATGTGGACGAATGGGAAATAGACGAAGGTGAGCCACGCTGTCAGAAACAGCATGTAGGCCTTGAAGGTGACACGGT
>JBAQIB010000045.1:0-2304 GCA_049288625.1 Terriglobales bacterium
CGTTCACGCTGCTCGCGTCGGTAATGGACCCCTCGCCCGAATCCGCCTGTGAGCGGTTGTAGATGGGATTGACGAAGAAGTTCAGGAACTTGGGGTTGTAGTAATACCCTTGCAGAGCGGCATCCCCGTTCACGCTTGTGCCATGGCTGGAGCCTACCTGGTTGCCGTAGCTCGCGTTATACCCGTACCCAAGGTCTCCGCTCAGGCTCAGGCTTGTGTTGTCCTTGATTTCGATCTGCGCCCATGCCGGGGCACCCAGCATCACCCCGAATGCCAGCAGCAAACCAAACGCGCGCGCCTTGTATTTGTGACTGCTCAAAACTCCCTCGCGCGATCTACCTCTGTCTATCTCGCCCCTCAATCGCCCCGCCCCGGTGGGTTTAACCTCTGCAATCTGACCTCTAACCTCTGACCTGCCTTACAATTCTTGTATCTGCGCATTCTGGTGCAGCCGCTTGTCCAGCCCCACCCTCAGCTGTTCGTATTTTTCCTTCTGCATGTCGGACATCAGCCTTGCCTTCACCTGGGCGAACGGCACTTTCCCCGGTGGCGTATGCGCGTTCACTCGAATAATCGTCCAGGCCGTGCCCAGCGGTATCAGCCCGCTCACCTCGCCTGCCTTCATCTTCTGCGCCACTTTCACCACTTCCGGCGGCAGCTTCTCGGCCGCCACCACTTTCCGGTCGCCCATATTCACCCGGTAATCGTCTTCCGAAACCTTCTCCGCCAGCAGCCCAAACTGCTCGTAATTCTTCGTCGCCTTTGCTTGCGCCAGAATCGTCTCTGCCTTTTTGTGTGCGTCCGCCAGCACCGACTCGCTCGCCTTGTCCGGAGGAATAATCGAAATCGTCTGCAGCGTGAATGTCTCGCCGTGCTCGAATGCCTTCGGATTCTTCTCGTAGTAACTGCGCGCCTCAGCGAGGCTGACCACCGCCTTAGCGTCCACTTCCTGCTTCAGCATGGCGTCAATCAGCAGCGAGCGCTTGATCTGCTGCCGCAGCTTCGCCTCCGACCCGCCTAATTCCGTATTCAGGTAAGTATTGAATTCTTCCTGGCTGGCAAACTGTCCCTTGAAATTGTGTTCTTCCTTATTTATGCGCGCTGGCGCAATCGTCATCTTCCGCCGCACCGCCTCCTGATACACCAACTCTTCGAAGATGATCATCTGCAAAGCGCCTTGCCGGATCTCTTTTTCCTGCTTCTTCGGGAATCCGCCGTGCAGCTTCGCGTAAGGGAAGAGCGCGAACATTTCGCGCAACAGGTCCCGGTCCGTCAGTTCCGCCCCATTCACCTTCACCACTGTCTTGCCCGTAACTTGCAGGGCCGATGCGTCAGCTTCCGCCTTAACCGCTTTGGAAGCCTCTGGAAACGACGTGGTCGCCGCTGCTGACGTCGGTGCGTGCGAACTCACCATCTGTGCGCTTGCGCTCGCTATCGTCAGTGCCAGCAAAGCCGCGATTTTGATCTGGTATTTCATCTTTCTTTCCTCACCCACAGTTGCTGAATAGAACGGGGGAGGAAACTTCCCTCCCCCTGTGGTCTTTTACAACAGTTCACGGCAATTAGAACGCCGTCGGCAGTGTGCCGCCGTTGGCTTCGTTCGACTCGCCAAAGTGGCACTGGCGGCAGAACTGGGTCGTGGATGCAGCCTTTCCGAGGGGAACGTTGACTGTATCCGGGTTGTACGGGCCGTTGATGAAGAAGTACTTCGCGTAGGTTCCAGTTGCTTGGCCGGCAATCGGGTTCCCGGCGCCCACAACCGCGTACACGTTCATCGAGTGCTGGTCGTGGCAGGTCGTGCAAACTACGTAGGGAACGTTCGCTGCGTTGACCGGGGTTCCGTAGGAGTGCGCACCCTTCAACAGGGCTGGCGCGCCGTAGGAAGTGACAAACTGTGAATACTGTCCGGCATACGTGACTCCGCTGATGGCGCCAGCGCTGCTGATCGCGTAGTTCAGGCCGTTGGTCGTATTGTTGTAGTAAGTGCCCAGAACCGCGCTGATCGTCGCGTTCTCGCCGATCGGGTGGTCGTTGTTGTAGTTTCCGCCGTCCGTCGAGCTGCCCACATTGACCGTGCCGTCTGCGCCCAGCAAGGTCGGGATCTTCGCCCCGCCGTAAGAAGTCGGCAGTGCACCGATCTGCTCTTCAAAGGCCCAGTTCTGCATCATGGCGCCCTTGGCAACTGCGCCGTCATGGCAAGCCAGGCACATCACGATGCCGCGCATATCGCTGTATTGCTGCGAGCTCATGGATGTCGGGTTGCCGTTTGCTGCGGTTACGAATTCATACTTGTTCGCGCTGCCG
>JBAQIB010000046.1:0-140004 GCA_049288625.1 Terriglobales bacterium
TATGTCGAAATACTTACCATTGTGGCCGGATTCGGCCTCGACCATGTCAGGGCAGGTGGATGCGCTCTACATCTATCTGTTACTCGTGGCCGGCGTCATGACGACGCTCATCTTTATCGCGGTCGCCGTACTTGCGATCAAGTACCGCCGCAGGCCCGGTTTTGAGGCCCACCAGATCGAGGGTTCGACGATCCTCGAAATCACCTGGTCGATTATTCCCTTCGGTGTAATGCTCACGTTTTTCATCTGGGGTGCGGTTATTTACTTTCAGGAACGCACACCTCCCGCGGACGCCACCGAAGTGTACGTCGTCGCCAAGCAGTGGATGTGGAAGATCGAGCATATGGAGGGCCAGCGCGAAATCAACGAACTCCACGTCCCGACTGGCCAGGACGTCAAGTTGATCATGACGTCGCAGGATGTCATCCACAGTTTCTTCGTGCCGGCGTTCCGCATCAAGCAGGATGTGCTGCCCGGCCGCTACACAACGCTTTGGTTCAAAGCGACCAAGCCCGGCGTCTATCACCTGTTTTGTGCGGAATACTGCGGCACCATGCATTCCGGCATGGGCGGCAGTATCGTCGTGATGGAGCCGCAAGAGTATGCCGAGTGGATGGCCGGCAGTTCCTCTCCGCCACTACAAGAAACCGGCCAGCAGTTGTTTTCGTCGCTCGGTTGTTCGACTTGTCATCGCGCCGACGTCCAGGGACGCGGCCCCAACTTGACCGGCATCTACAACAAGCCGGTGCTGCTTGAAGACGGCCGAACTGTAGTTGCGGACGAGAACTACGTGCGCGAATCGATTCTGAACCCTACGGCAAAAATCGTAAGCGGGTTCAAGCCGGTCATGCCGACCTTCCAGGGCATTATCAGTGAAGAGCAACTGAACGCGCTGGTGGCTTATGTCAAATCGTTAAGCCAGCCACCATCGCCGGGGACGGCAGGCCTGCAAGGCCAGCCTTCCGCGCCCCCGGGACAACCCACGAATGCGCAGGTGCAATAACCATGGCGAGTGAAGCAATCACGGTGAATCAGGCTCCGACGAATTATCTGACGAACGGCCACGGGCTTAAATCCTGGCTGCTGACCACCGACCACAAGCGGATCGCGATCCTCTATCTGATTTCGATCACGATCTTCTTTTTTCTCGGCGGCTTTTTCGCCATGCTTATCCGTCTCGAACTGCTCACGCCACAGGGCGACCTGATGCAGGCCGATACCTATAACAAAGTTTTCACCATGCACTGCATGATCATGGTGTTCTTCTTCCTGATCCCCGTCGTGCCCGCCGTGCTGGGAAACTTTCTCGTGCCGATCATGATCGGCGCCAAAGACTTAGCCTTCCCCCGCATCAACTTGCTAAGTTGGTATCTGTACATAATTGCCGGCATTCTCTTCTTGCACTGCATGTTGATTGGTGGCGTCGATACCGGCTGGACATTCTATACCCCATTCAGCACCGTCGGCAGCAACACCAACGTGATTGAAGCCGGACTCGCGGTCTTCATCGCAGGTTTCTCATCCATCTTCACCGGACTCAACTTCATCGTGACTATCCACCGCATGCGCGCTCCCGGCCTTACTTGGGACCGCCTGCCACTATTTATATGGGCCAACTACGCCACCAGTCTTATCATGGTTCTGGGCACGCCCGTAGTCGCGATCACGATTGTCTTAGTGGCCGTCGAACGTCTCTTCCATCTCGGTATCTTCGATCCCAGACTCGGCGGAGACCCGCTGCTCTTTCAGCACCTGTTCTGGTTCTACTCGCATCCCGCCGTCTACATCATGATTCTGCCCTCGATGGGCGTAGTCAGCGAACTCATCACTTGCTTCTCGCGCAAACGCGTCTTTGGATACAAATTCATCGCCCTGTCGAGCGTCGCCATTGCCGTGCTCGGTTTTCTTGTCTGGGCGCACCACATGTTCGTCGCCGGTATCTCGCTCTATGCCGCGATGATCTTCTCGTTCTTAACCTTCTTTATCGGCGTGCCCTCCGCCATCAAGGTTTTCAACTGGACCGCGACCCTTTATAAGGGTTCGATTTCCTATGCCACGCCGATGCTCTACGCCTTCGGTTTCATCGGCCTGTTCACTATCGGCGGATTGACGGGCCTCTTCCTGGCCACGCTCGGCATCGATGTCCACGTCACCGACACTTACTTTGTGGTTGCGCACTTTCATTATGTGATGGTCGGTGGTGTCTTGATGGGGTTTTTGGGCGGCATGCATTTCTGGTGGCCCAAGATCAGCGGCCGCATGTATCCGGAAGGCTGGGCAAAACTTTCTGCTCTGCTCGTCTTCGTCGGTTTCAACCTGACGTTCTTCCCGCAATTCATTCTCGGCTATGTCGGCATGCCGCGCCGCTACTGGCAGTATCCGCCGGAGTTCCAGGTACTGAACGTACTCTCGACCGCGGGCTCAAGCGTGCTGGCGGTGGGCTATCTGCTGCCCATGATCTACTTTCTGTGGTCCCTGCGGTACGGCCCGATCGCCGAAGCGAATCCATGGAATGCGGCGGGCCTCGAGTGGAAGGCTGCTTCGCCTCCACCGACGTTCAATTTCGACGAGACGCCGGTCGTGACCTGGGAAGCTTACAACTACGACGAGATTCCACCCAAAGAGCTGGAGGTTCCCGTTGGCGGATAGTCAAGTGACCGTGGCCGAACACGGCGAAGCGCACAATCCGGCGCTGCGTCATCATTTCGCCGATGCACAGCAGCAGAAGAATGCTGCCTCGCTCGGCATGTGGCTGTTCCTGGTCACGGAAATTATGTTCTTCGGCGGCATGTTCTGCGCCTATCTCGTCTACCGGCTTGCGCACTTCAATGCTTTCGCCGCCGGCAGTCAGCAGTTGAACATCTGGATGGGAGCGATCAACACGGCCGTCCTTATCGTCAGCTCCGTTACTGTCGTCCTGGCGGTGAAAGCGGCGGAAGCGGGCAAACGCAAATTGCTCACCGGCTACCTCATAGTAACCGTGCTCCTGGGCATCACCTTTCTTGTGATCAAAGGTTTCGAGTACCGGGAGAAATTCGAGAAGCATCACGTGCCGGGGGCGACGTTCCAGTTCAACGAACCATTCGATGACAACGGGAAACAAATTCCGGTTAACCCCAACGAAGCCCAGTTGTTCTTCTCGCTCTATTTCGCAATGACCGGCATGCACGCGCTGCATATGATCATCGGCTGCGGACTGTTTAGCACCCTGGCGGTGTTGGCTTGGAAGGGGCACTACTCTCCGGAATATTTCACGCCGATAGAGAATGCCGGTCTGTATTGGCACCTCGTGGACATTATCTGGATTTATTTGTTCCCGTTGCTGTATTTGATCAGTCGTCACTCGTGACGGCGCTCGTTTAGGTTGACGGGTATTTGAAACCGAGACGTCAGTATTTGAGAACTATATGGTCGAACACGAACATACAACTCACTCGCAGGGATTTTACATAGCAATCGGCGTTGCCCTCCTCGTCCTGACGGTGACGACCGCCGGAGTCGCCTTCATTAACCTCGGTCCCTTCAACCCGGTCGTCGCGCTCCTCATCGCCACCATCAAGGCTACGCTCGTCATTGTCTTCTTTATGCACGTGAAAGGCGCCAGCGAGAAGCTGACGGCAGCTGTCGTCGTCTCCGGTTTCTTCTTTCTGCTGATCCTGCTGGCTCTGTCTCTGGCCGACTACCTGACCCGTTCCTGGCGCTGATTATGCCAGTGTGTGGCGCGGCCTGCCCTAAGCGCAGCCGAAGGGGCCCCATGCCCGCGAAAAGCTCGGGCCCTGTTTGAGCGCGCCGGCTACTCGGACTTCCCCTGACTCGCCAGTTGTCGTTCGTACTCCTGTACCAGTGTTCGTGCCACGCTCTCTTCCTCCTGCGTATACATGAGCGCGGTGGTTGCTGCGTCCTCCACTCTTGTCAGTTCTTCCGCCGGAAGTTGAGAAAATCCGTTTTTTGGATCCGCACGCAATCCCCACTTTTGCAACGCGAGCCATTGTTCCAGCGAGCGCTGCTGCACGGTGTTGAACTGATCTTGCAAGGTATAAATTCGTGTATAGCCTGCCACCGCAGGATAGTCCATATACGTCAGAGTTCCTGTACCCTCGGCGGTTCTCCACGCAGTATTGCTGAGCAAAAACACGCCGAAAGACCAATCAAAGCCCGGCGGCCGAGTATGTGTTTTGCGCAGCGCTTCGATCGCATTTACGGTGGCCGCAAGGCGCTGCTCGGCATCCGGCGCTTTGGCTAGCCCTTTCTGCAGGCGGTCGTGGTTTTCGCGGACCTCTGACATCAGATTGGACTGTGCCTGCTCGGCCAGTGAGCGATGATGGTGCCATTCCAGCAGGCCTTCGAGCGAGAGCGCGATCAGGATTCCAATGACTACCGTGAGCAGGTGATACAGAAAATCCCTAACAGAACGCACCGGCTCGTGAGGCGGGTGAATGTCCACCATGATTCCTCTTGTATAAGGCTGAAGGGGTCAGGCAAGAGCGCCTGCATTTCCAAACGTCTATTAGTACATCGGGCCTGAAGGAGCAAGCAACTTAAATTGCGCAGCTTTTTCCAAACAGGTCGCAATTACTGGGCTTTCTTCGAATCTGCAAGGCACGGCCGGCTGAAATCCTCAACGACATCCTGCGTCCTTGCATCCAGCCCCCTCTATCCCTGAAGATAATCTCTCAACATGCCTCTCGACGCTGCCCCGTCATCGCCGCGTTCTGCGCAACTTGATGCCGCCCCGCTTCAAGCCGCCCTTCGCCGCCATCTGCGCGGTGAAGTCCGTTTCGACTCCGGCAGCCGCGCTCTCTATGCAACCGACGGCTCCAACTACCGCCAGGTTCCCATCGGCGTAGTCATTCCGCGAGATAAAGAAGACGTGATCGCCACCGTCGCCCTATGCCGCGAGCATCAAGCCCCGCTGCTCGCCCGCGGCGGCGGTACATCGCTCGCCGGACAATGCTGCAATACGGCCGTCATTCTCGACTTCTCGAAGTACATGGCCAAGATTCTTGAGATTGACCCTCAGCGACGCATTGCGCGCGTCGAACCGGGCGTAGTCCTCGATAACCTCCGCGCTGCTGCCGAAAAGCATCACCTGACCTTCGCGCCCGATCCCGCCACCCACGACCGTTGCACTCTCGGCGGCATGATCGGCAACAACTCTTGCGGTGTGCACTCGATCATGGCCGGCAAAACCGACGACAACATCGAGGCGCTAGAAGTTCTCACCTACGATGGACAACGCCTGCATGTAGGCTCGACCAGCGAGGAAGATTTCGCGCGGATCCAGCGCGAAGGTGGCCGCCGAGCCCAGATCTACTCCGGCCTCAAACAGCTAGCCGACCGCTACGGCGACCAGGTTCGCCGCCAGTTCCCCAATATCCCCAGGCGCGTTTCCGGATACAACCTCAACCACCTGCTGCCGGAAAGTGGCTTCCACGTGGCGCGCTCGCTGGTTGGGTCCGAGGGCACCTGCGCCACCATTCTCGAAGCAACTTGCAGGCTCGTCGAGAGTCCGCCGGCGCGCGTCCTGGTCGTGATCGGATGGCCCGATGTCTACATCTGTGCTGACTTTGTTCCACAAATCATGACACACGGGCCCATTGGCCTCGAAGGTTTCGACGACATCATCGTCAATGCCAGCCGCCGCAAGGGCCTTAATCTTGAAGGCCTGACGCTGCTCCCGAAAGGTGCGGGCTGGTTGATGGTCGAGTTCGGCGGAAACACCATCGCCGAAGCCGAAGAACAGGCCCGTCGCCTGATGGAAACGCTCGACCGCTCCTCGATTCCACCCGACATGCGCATGTTCACCGATACGCGCCAGGCCCGCCGCATCTGGGACGTCCGCGAATCCGGCCTCGGCGTTACCTCACACGTTCCCGGTGAGCCCCTGCGCTGGGAAGGCTTCGAGGATTCCGCCGTCGCGCCCGAGAAACTTGGCGCCTATCTTCGCGACCTGCGCAAGCTCATGCAGGACCACCACTACGAAGGCGCCTTCTACGGCCACTTTGGCCACGCTTGTGTGCACACCCGCATGGATTACGATCTCGAGTCCACCGAAGGCGTGCGCAAGTTTCGCCAGTTCATGGAAGAGGCAGCCGACCTCGTTGTGCGCTATGGAGGCTCAATCTCCGGCGAGCACGGAGACGGCCAATCCCGCGGTGAACTGCTTCCCAAGATGTTCGGCCCCGAACTCATGCAGGCCTTCCGCGAGTTCAAATCGTTGTGGGATCCGGCCTGGAAGATGAATCCGGGCAAGCTGATCGATCCCTACCGGCTGGACGAAAATCTCCGCCTCGGCCCCGGCTACGATCCTTGGCAACCCGCGACTCACTTCAAGTTTCCCGAAGACCACGGCAGCCTGGCCAGCGCCACCTTGCGCTGCGTGGGAGTAGGCAAATGCCGCCACGATGAAGGCGGCGTCATGTGTCCCAGCTACCGCGTCACCCGCGAAGAGCAACACTCAACGCGCGGCCGCGCCCACCTGCTTTGGGAGATGACGAAAGGATACGGAGCGACGGGCGTCCCTGCCCGTCCAGCAGAACCCATTCAAGACGGCTGGCGCAGCGAGGAAGTCAAAGAATCCCTTGATCTCTGTCTGGCGTGCAAGGGTTGCAAAAGCGATTGCCCTGTCGGTGTAGACGTAGCCACTTACAAAGCCGAATTCCTGTCGCATTATTACGAAACAAACCGCCGCCCGTTGAACGCATGGGCGCTGTCCAATTTCGATCTGTGGGTGAGAACCGCGTCGCACGTGCCGGGTCTCGTGAATCTTGCAACGCAGCTTCCCGGCCTGCGCGATCTGGCGAAGCTGGCCGCCGGAGTTCACGCCAACCGCCGCCTCCCGGCGTTCGCACCTGAGACGTTTCAGCAGTGGTGGGAGGATAAGGGTAGCGCCGGCGTCCCGCTGGCTGTCGCGCGGGCGTCTCGCCCGCTCACCCAAGTTCTCCTCTGGGCCGACACCTTCAACAACCACTTCCTCCCCTCAACCGCCATCGCCGCCGCCGAAGTCCTCGAAGCCGCCGGCTTCGACGTCCTCGTCCCGCGCGCCCATCTTTGCTGCGGGCGCCCGCTCTATGACGTCGGCATGCTCGACCGAGCCAAGGCCCTGCTCCTTCAGGTCATGGACGAGCTTTACGTCGAAATCGAGCAGCGCACGCCGATTGTCGTGCTCGAGCCAAGCTGTGCCACCGTCTTCCGCGACGAACTCATCAACTTCTTTCCCCACGACGAGCGCGCCCGCGCATTATCCAAACAGGTTTTCCTGCTCAGCGAATTCCTGGAACAGTTCGCCAAAGACTTCCCCATTCCAAAGCTCGCCCGCAAAGCCCTCGTCCACCGACACTGCCATCACAAAGCCATCATGAAGATGACCGCCGAGGAAGCCGTACTCGGCCGCATGGGCGTCGACTTCACCGCGCCCGCTCCCGGCTGCTGCGGCATGGCGGGAGCCTTCGGCTTCGAAAAGGAAAAGTACGAAATCTCGCGCGCCATCGGCGAACTCGAACTTCTCCCTGCCGTCCGCCAGGCGCCCACCGACTGGCTCATCGTCGCCGACGGCTTCAGTTGCCGCGAACAGATCGCGCAGGAAACCGACCGCCACGCCTTGCATCTCGCCGAAGTCTTGCAGATGGCGCTCCGCGAATCCACCGAAACCCCCGAAGGCTTTCCGCTGTTCGACGCCGCCCCGCGCCACTATCCCGAAGACGCCTGGGTCCGTCCGCACCAGGAGGCAATTCAAAGGTCAATGAAGCGCACAGGCCTCGCCGTCGCCGGAATCGCCGCCGGCGCGGCGCTGCTATGGACGTTGGCAAGAAGGCGCTGACATTCCAGCCGGGGCGGGTTCGATCTGTTCCATCCCTTGCAACCTATTGAGGTATATGGGATTACATCCCCCTGCCCACATAACCCCTTTTCTGGGACAATAGAAAGGTAGCGTCGCTCTCCCGCGACCTTGCTCCGACCCGGGTGTTTTGGGCCCTTCGTCGCGCCCCTTGCAAGAAAGCTGAACCTTATGGAAACCGAAAAGACCACCATCGTGCTCTCGACGCCAGGCACGTCTACGGCTCAGACAACGGCCCAAACGCCAGACAAAACACTGCAAGGCTCTGTCCTCGTCCTGATCCAGTTCGACGTGTCCGAGGAAATCCGTCTAGACGCTCTTCGCGACATCTTCGGCGCTCGTCGCCAGGAGGCTAGCTTCAAGCATCCAGCTCCCGGATACGTTCGTTACCAGCGACCGCCGGTTGTCGAGCGGGTTGAGCCGCTGGTGCTCGAAAGCGGCGAGCGGCTGGATGCGCAGATCAAGTACTACGATTACGGCGTGCTCAGCGTGGTCTTCGAGCTGCCGTTCTCAGGCGATTGGGACACGCTTGTCCGCCTCGCTGGCCGCTGGGTTTGGGACACCGACTTCACCAGCTTTGCGCAAAAGATCGTCAAGCAGAAGCTGGAACGCGCGCGGCCTGCGCTGGTCAAGGCTTACGACGACTGGTTGACCGAAGACTACTTCGTCTTCCATGTGCGCGATTGCGCAGGCAGTCCATCGGCGAACGACTTGCTCGCCGCCGAAGGCGGACGCATCGCGCAGATCGTGCGCGGCGAAACCGTTCCCCTCTCCGATGGCGAACGGCAGGAGATTCTGCAGTCGCGCATTTCCTACTATCCCAACGATCTGGCCGTGATCGGCTGGAATGCTGCCTTTCTCTACGACAACCAGGCTGGCGCCGAAACCATCATTCAACTCCTGGAATACGCCAACTCCCAGTTGCTCGAATTCCGTCACTACGACGAGCTGCTGACGCGCGAGTTGCAAAGCGTCTACGACTTCATGGATCACGGCTCGACCGGAATCTGGGCTCGCTGGCGAACCGCCAAGCGCGCCACGCGACTGCACACTGTGCTGCTCGACGTGGACGAACTGACCGAGCGCGCCGACAACGCCATCAAGTTTCTCAGCGACATGTTCTCCGCGCGACTCTACAAAGTAGCTGCGTCCAAGATCGGAGTTCCGGACTACAAAGACCTGGTTAACCAGAAAGTCCACACCGCCGAAGAGCTTTATCGCTTCATGGTGGAGCAGTTCCACCAAAGCCGTGCGTTTGTGCTCGAGCTCATGGTGGTGATTATTCTAATTATCGATCTGATTTGGTTGTTCAAGGGATCGACTCCGATCTAGAGCCGGCGTCAGGCTCGGGTCTTAAGGAACCCTCCGATCAAGTCTGATGCGGATACTGTCCGCGCAAAAGCGAGCATCGGCAAATCCGCTTGGTCCCAACATGACACTTGTGAGCCACCCGCAGGCCCGATTCTGCTTCGTTCCTCGTCCCCCGGCGATGTTCCCCAAGGGCGCAACCAGGCGCCTTTCGCCCTCACCAGAAACATTTCTGCCGGAGTCGTGAGGGAATCCTGCCCTAAACGTCGCTCTTACAAGTGAGCCCGATTTTGGCGACATCATCGGGTCCAAATCTCCACGAAGGACGGTTCCAATGAAAAACTGGATCAACCTGTGTTTCCTGATTTGTTTCGCGGTGATCTGCAATGCTGCGTTTGCGGCCATGAACGGGCCCACCGGTTTGGCCCTCGACACCAAGGGCAACCTCTATGTCGCGAACTTCGAGTCGAACCAGATCCAGGTGTATAGCCCCCAGCAGTCGTTGATCTCAACCAAAACCATCACCAAGGACGTGAGCGGCCCGGTGGCGGTGGCCTTGGACCCGCTGGGCGACGTCTGGGTTGCAAATTTTTCCAGCAGTACGCTCACGGGATACAACGCCAAGGGCAAGGAACTGACGCCAATCACTCTCGGTATCTCCAGCCCGACTGCAATGGCGATGGATGGAGCCGGCAATTTCTGGGTGGTGAACGGAGCGAGCAGCTTTGTGGTGCTGGACGCCTTCGGCGATCTGATACGGACAGCGAATGTCAGCGCCCTTGGGGCCGGTGCCAACACCATCACCAGCATCTGTGTCTTCAACGGCCTGGTGATGTTCGGGAACGATGCGGAGCTATTCCAGATGCTGGAGACCGAGTACGTCGCCACCGGCGGTGCGGGCGGCATTCTGTCTCCGTATCGACGAGGGGTAGCGGTCGCCTACGATGCTTCCGGCAATGAATGGGTCGCTGAGTCCGATGGCTCCGTGTACCTTTATGGCACGCTCAAGATCATCAGCCTGTCGTATCAGCCCAGCGGAATGGTGGTTGATAGCGCCCGGAAGCGGGTTTACTTCTCCCATAATGCCGGGAACAGCGTCGATGTTTACACTACCAGCGGGAAATTCGTGACCACAATTCAATGAGCCAGAATCCCACCCTTCATTAAATGTATAATCTGAAAACCGCTATTTCTCCTCATCCCATATGCTCCGCGCTCTCCGAGAGTAACGGGAAACGCTTGCTACACGTCGCGCCGCTGCTAAGTACTGTTCCATGAAGGAGGCTCCGTGACTTCCACTCGACAATTTCGCGCGATCGCTGGCAGTGAACGGAAGGCCGTGCCTGGGGCACAGCTGATCCGCAAATCGCATCCGGACCAAACCATAGAGGTCTCGGTGCGCCTGCGCCCGAAGTCGGGGGCCGCGTTCAGCCAGCTGAAGACCGCGCTGGAGAAGCCCGGGTTCACGCCCATGTCGCGCGCCGAGTTTGAAAGTACTCACGGAGCCGACCCGGCCGATGTCGCGCAGATCAGGAAATTCGCGGCAGAGTTCGGCTTGCAAATTCACGAAACCAGCACCGAACTGGCGCGGCGCACCGTGATGCTCTCGGGAACGGTCAGCAGTCTTCAGAAAGCGTTCGGCGTCGAACTGAAAGACTACAGCCATCCCAAGGGAAATTTCCGCGGACGAGTTGGCGCGATCATGGTGCCCGCCGAGTACGCCGACATCATTCAGGGAGTATTTGGGCTCGACAACCGCCCTCAGGCTGACCCCCATTTTCGGCGGGCGGCGGAGACTTCGAGGATTCACTCCTCGAAGAATAACGCGCAAGCTTCCGCCGCCTCCTACAACCCCACCGACGTCGCGCAGCTCTACGACTATCCCGCCGGTGACGGCACCGGGCAGTGCATCGGCCTGATCGAATTGGGTGGCGGCTTCAAACCCGCTGACCTGAGCAACTATTTCAAATCGCTTAACATCAGTGAGCCGCAAGTGATCGCGGTGTCGGTGGATGGCGCGAAGAATAGTCCCACCACTCCCGACAGTGCGGACGGCGAAGTGATGCTCGACATTGAAGTCGCGGGCGCCATCGCGCCGGGCGCGACGATTGCCGTCTATTTCGCGCCCAACACGGATCAGGGCTTTCTCGATGCGGTCACGACGGCCGTCCACGACAGCACCAATCAGCCGTCGGTGATTTCTATTAGCTGGGGCTCTGCCGAGTCCGGGTGGACGGGCCAGGCCTTCACCAATTTCGACCAGGCATTTCAGGCAGCGGCCGCGATGGGAATCACCGTTTGCGTGGCCGCTGGCGACAGCGGTTCTTCCGACGGAGTCAACGACGGCAGCAACCACGTTGATTTTCCGGCGTCGGATCCGTTTGTGCTCGGCTGCGGCGGCACTTCGCTGCAGGCTTCGAACGGGAAGATTTTGAAGGAAACAGTCTGGAACGACGGGGCGAGCGGAGGCGCGACCGGCGGCGGCGTAAGCGACGTGTTTGCCCTACCGTCCTATCAAAAAGGCTTCGGGATTCCGGCGCCCACGGTAGCGGCCGGCGGGCGAGGCGTGCCCGATGTCTCCGGCGACGCCGACCCCAATACTGGTTACAACATCCGGGTCGATGGCGAGAGCGGCGTCTTCGGCGGAACGAGCGCGGTCGCGCCGCTGTGGGCAGCGCTGGTAGCGAGAATGAATCATACGAGAGGGAAAGCGGCTGGCTTCCTCAACCCGCTAATCTATGCCAGTGGCGTGGAAGCTACCGGATTCCACGACATCACCCAAGGCAGCAACGGCGCGTTTAGCGCGGCCGCGGGGTGGGACGCGTGCACAGGCCTGGGCAGTCCGGATGGAGCGAAGCTCGCGGCGGCGCTGAGCGGAGGGACGGCTGCGCCGGCCAGTAAGAAGAAGGCCTGAAAACAAATCCTTCAACAACGAATGGGCCAGCGTCTCCAAATGCAAAAATGCCCGAGCTTCTCGCGAATCTCGGGCACTTTGTTTTTACCTAGAAATCGTTTTCCGGAGATCGTCTTCCAGAGACGCTTTTCGCGGGCTAGACCGGAGTGACGTTCTCCGCTTGCAAGCCCTTGGGGCCCTTGGTCACGTCGAACTGGACGGTTTGGCCTTCTTGCAGGCTCTTGAAGCCGCCCGCTTGAATCGCTGAGAAATGCACGAAAACGTCTTCGCCATTCTGACGGCTGATGAAGCCGTAGCCCTTGGCGTCGTTAAACCACTTCACTGTTCCTTGTTCTGCCATTGTCGATGTTCCTATTCTGTCCTGCTGATTGAAATGCGCTGAGAAGATTCGCCGCTGGTAGAGGAGGTGACGCTGGTTGGCGGTACCGGCCTGCAACTCACTGGGAAGCAAACTTAGCGTCTACCTGTATAGCACATTTTGGAGAAAAAGGCTCGCGGGAATGACAGGACGGCCGGCAGCCGCGTTGGTATCCAGCCACTGAGCCATTGCGTGAGAACTCGTCTTTCGCCCCGCTGGAACTGAATCGTCCCGCGCTTGTACCCACGGCTTGCCAGGCCGCGGAACAGTCGCGAACGGCAGCGTTGCCGTGGAAGAGCGGCCCTTCAGGGCCGCGTAAGTCGCCTCGAATCAGTTGGCTGGCTTTAGCCCTGGTGGTCGCTCTTGGCATGCCGGCGCCTCTTTTTCCGCAGCCTGTTGCACCGTGGGCTGTATTCTTTCGCGGTTTCGCGGCTAACATTGCTTATGATTGGCTCGGCTCATGATCGCCTCGCTCACCCTCGAACTCCGCATTGAAGCCGCCCAGTCGCTTAAAGATAAGCGGCAAGTAGTGCGCAGCATCAAAGACCGCCTGCGCGCCTCCTTCAACGTTTCGGTCGCCGAGATCGACCCTTCGAACCTGTGGAACCAGGCCACCATCGGCGTGGTCGCGGTCTCGCACTCCCGCGACTACCTTGAAGGCCTGATGAAAAACGTGGAACGCGCAGCCACCCGCATCGCCAATAACCACGGCGCGGACATCACAGACTCGTTCATGGAATTCCTGTAAACAGGTCTCAGGTGTCGGGCCTCAGGTCTCAGGAAAACCTCGGTTTGCAGCCGATGACTTCTGGGATTTCCGACCACTCAAAGCCGAAGGCCCTTCCTGAGACCTGCCACCTGAGACCTGAAACCTGTTTTTCTGTTATTCTGAGCGGTTTTCTCCGTCCTTCTATGGAACGCCGTGGCCTGAAACATCATCGAGAGCGGTTGAGCGAAGCTCTGCGCGAGGAGATTGAGACCATCCTCGAAGGCGAGTTGGCCGATCCGCGCATTGGCCTGGCCAGCGTTTCGGGCGTTCTTATGGCGGAAGATGGGCGCTCCGCGCATGTACTGGTGACGGTCGCCGGCGACGATGCCGAGGCCGAGCGCACGCTGGAAGGCCTGAACGCCGCCAAGAACTTTGTGCGGCACGAACTGGCCGCGCGCCTGAAACTGCGCAAGCCCCCGGAACTGTATTTTCAGATCGACCGTTCCGATCAGTTGGAAAGTCGCGTGGAGGAGCTGCTGGCACGCGCGAAAAAACGTAACAAAAAATAGCTGTCAGCCATCAGCCATCAGCCGTCAGGAAAAGCGGCGAACTGAAGGTGGAGCTCATTCCAAGCGTGATGAATGGCAGAGATCACATTGCTCTGACTGATGACTGATGACTGATGACTGATAGCTGACGGCTTCTTATGCTCGAGCGCGTTCTACAAGCGATTCGCGAGCGTCACCGCTTCGTCGTGACCTCGCATGCCCGGCCCGATGGCGATGGCATTGGCTCGGCCCTCGCCTGCGGCGAGATTCTGCGCGTGATGGGCAAGGATGCGGAAGTGGTGATGTACGACGGCGTGCCGCGCATCTATCAGACGCTGCCTTTCGCCAATCGCGCCATCCGTGCTGAGTCGGTTCCGCCGAACGATGCGGTTGTTCTGCTGGAATGCGACGGCACCCAGCGCGCCGGGCTGGCTGGCCTCGACCAGTGCTTTCTCATCAACATTGATCACCACGTCAGCGGGAAGAGTTTCGCGCACATCAATTGGATTGATTCCTCGGTGATGGCCACCGCCGAGCTCGTGTATCATCTGGCGCGCCTCGCCTGCGTGCCCGTAGACCGCGACATCGCTACTTGCCTCTACACCGCGCTCATGACCGATACCGGGTCGTTCATGTTTGAGGGAACCGATGAGCACACCTTCACCGTGGCGCGGGAACTGGTGCTCGCGGGCGCTAATCCGGCGCAATGTGCGCGGCAGATTTATTTCGGACACTCCACGGCCAAGATGCGGCTACTGGGCGCCGCGCTTTCCAACCTGCATCGCGAAGGGCCACTCGCGTGGATCTGGGTTACCCAGGAGCAGATGGAGCGCTTTGGCGCGCGCGAGGAAGACTGCGAAGGTCTGGTCAACTATGCGCTTTCCATGGGCGATGTGCAGGTGGCCGCTTTCTTTCGCGAGTTGCCCGACCGCCGCTATCGCGTCAGCCTGCGCAGCAAAGGCGCGGTCAATGTTTCCCCCGTAGCCGAGCACTTCGGCGGCGGCGGCCACAAATGCGCCAGCGGATGCTCGCTCGAGGGGCCGCTTGCCATCGCCGTTTCGCGCGTCGTGGAGCGCCTGCGAGCCGAACCGGTGGTCTTGAGTTCCGATTAATCATGAGATACTCGGGCGCGTGAATGTGAAAGGCAGCAATCTGCAAATCCGCACTGAACTCTTGCTGCTGGTAGCGTTCTGTGGATTTCTATTTTTCTATGGTCTCGGCGCGTTTGGCTTGCTCGGCGCCGACGAACCGCGCTACGCGCAAATCGCGCGCGAAATGCTCGACCGCTCCGAATGGGTCACGCCCGTACTTAACGGCAAGCCGTGGCTGGAGAAGCCTCCTCTTTATTATTGGCAGGCGATGTTGTCCTATCGTGTGGGGCGGGCATTCCTGCCCGCCAGCGACGCCGTCAACGAGCAGACTGCCCGTTTTCCCGGCGCCATCGACGCCACACTCATGATCGCAGCCCTTTACTTCTTCCTCCGCCGATTTCGCCCCGGCGCGGAACTCGATGGAGCGCTCATCACCGCCAGTTGCGCCGGCGTCATCGGATTTGCGCACGCAGCGGCCACGGATATGCCCTTGGCCGCTACGTTCACGATTGCATTGCTCGCGTGGTACGCGTGGCACGAAAGTCGGCAGCGCACCGCTCTGGTCATCTTTTATCTATTCCTCGCGCTCGGAACATTGGCCAAAGGACCGGTCGCTCCCGCGCTGGCGGCCGTGATCATATTGATTTTCGCGGCCGCGAAACGCGACCGCCACATCATTCTTAATACGCTCTGGCTGCCCGGAATCCTTTTGTTCCTTGTCGTTGCCTTGCCCTGGTATGTCGCGGTCCAGATGCGCAACCCGGAATTTTTTCGCTTCTTTATTCTCGAACACAATCTGGCGCGCTTCTCCACCAATGTTTATCACCATCCCGAACCCTTCTGGTTCTTTCTGCCGGTGTTCTTACTCGCGGTGATGCCGTGGACGGTCTGGCTGACGGCGGCCGTTGTCGAGCGCGCGCGTCAAATGTGGGGCGAAGGGTGGGAAGCATTTTCCAGCCCCGAGGACTCCTGGGCGCTGTTTCTTCTGATCTGGATGCTCGTGCCGATTTTGTTCTTCAGCGCGTCGCAATCGAAGCTTCCCGGCTACATCTTGCCGGCAGTTCCGGCGGCCGCCTTGCTGGTGGCTGACTATTTGGCGGCGCGTCGCGAAAAAGAGATCCGGCTCCCATGGATCCTAGCCGCCGCGCACGGCGTTCTTTGCGGACTATTGGTGTTTGCCGCGCTCTCGGCCGCTTCCATCGCGGCGACGCACCATCTCACGCTGGGTCCATGGACCTATGTTGCCGCGGCCATCTCCCTGGTGATTGTGCTTGCAATCACGACTGCGCTCATCACGAACGCAGGACCGCGGCTGGTGCGTTCGGCGACCATGATCGCTGTTATCGTCAGCGTCGCAGCCGTGATTCGCTTTGCCGCGCCCGTGATCGACGCTACGCAATCCGCGCGTCCGGTCGCTGAGACGATTCGCGCCTTCTCGCGCGAGCCGGTACCCGTCGCTCTCTATCATGTCAATCGCATCGAGCAATACGGACTCGAGTTTTATCTCAATCGGCCAGCGCAATCCTACGACAACGGAAGTATCCCGTCCGCAGATCATGTCGTGGTTGCCATGCAAGGTTCGCAATCCCAGGTTGCCCAACTCGTCCCCGGCCGCCGAGTATCATACTTAACAAGCATCCCGGCACAAGAACTGGATGTGTATTGGGTAGGGAAATGAGAAAAGATCTCAGGTATCAGGTCTCAGGAAATCCTGCCGCTTAACCTTTCTAAGAGGGGGCTTTTTTTCTCCAGGACCGAAATTTGCAAGGCGCTCAAATCCGGTAACCTGAGACCTGCGACCTGAAACCTGGCACCTTCTTTCTTATGGAAATCCTCGACCTCCGACACTTCTCCGCCGCTGACCTTCGGCCATTGCTGGAGGAGGAGATCGCTACCTGGGCGCGATTGCTCGCATGGGATTACGCCGGCTCGGCGGAGATGATTCTGCGCTACATGGACGCAAAGATTCTCCCCGGTTACGCCGCCATTGAGCGCGGCAGCCTTTTCGGCTATGCCTTTTTCGTCTACGAGCAAAGCAAAGGCGTGATCGGCGACCTCTTTGTGCACGATGGCGGACGCAGCCTGAACCGCCGCGAAGTGGAAGAACGCCTTCTCACTCATGTCATCGAGACGTTGCAGCAATCGCCCGGCGTCCACCGCATCGAGGCGCAACTCCTCGCGCATGAGGCTGGAGAGGTCGCCGGCCCGTTTCTCGCGCAAGGTTTCAGCCGTCACCCGCGTGTGTTCATGAACTACGAGATGGCGCGCCACCCGCAGACTGCCCCGCCGCTTTCGCCCGAGTTCGAGATTCGCCCCTGGTCGGAGGAGCAGTACCAGGCCGCCGCGGCGCTCATCACTAACGCCTATCGCGGGCACGTCGATTCCGAAATCAACGACCAGTACCGCACGCTCAGCGGCTCGCTGCGCTTCCTGAACAATATCGTGCGCTTTCCCGGGTGCGGCACGTTCGATCCGCACGGTTCGTTCGTCGTCTTCCAGCGGCGCACCCGTACGCTGATCGGCCTGATCCTGTGCTCGCAGGTGCGCCCCGATGTCGGCCACATCACGCAGGTGTGCATACTGCCGGAATACCGTTCCGCGGGCCTTGGCGTAGCGCTCCTCGCAGCGACCACACGCAGCCTGCGTGAGCGGCGTTTCAATGCGATCTCGCTCACCGTTACTCAAGCCAACGATCGCGCCATCGCCCTCTATGAGCGGATTGGGTTCGATTCAGTCCGCGTCTTCGATGCGTTCGTGTGGGAAGGGTGAGAGGCAGCTGCGAGCCACGAGCCACGGGCATCGAGCAACCAGCTACGTCAAACCGAACGTTGTCATCCTGAGCGAAGCGAAGGATCTCTATCTTAACCGGAGCTCAAGGGCGCATTGTTTGCTCGTAGCTCGCGGCTCGTAGCTCAAAGCTCGCCTCACTTCATCGGAGGCACATAAGCCATATAACGCGCAAACAGCCAGCACAGAAAAAAGACGACCGGAATGTGCACCATAAGTTGCAGCACTCCGTAGCCCACAATATCGCGCGCTTTCAGCTTCAGAATGCCCAACAGCGGAAGCATCCAGAAGGGATTGACCAGATTCGGCAGGGCCTCCGACGCGTTATAGATCTGCACCACCCAGCCTAAGTGCACCTGATGCAAGTTTGCCGCCTGCAATACATACGGCGCTTCGATCACCCACTTACTCCCGCCCGAAGGGATAAACACGCCGAGCACTGCCGAATACATCGCCACCAGCAGAGGATAAGTCCCGTGCGTGCTGACCGAGGCAAAAAGCTTGGCCAGCGCGTCGGAGATTCCCGTTCCAACGATCATGCCGAAGATCACCGCATAGAACGGAAACTGGATGATCACTCCGCCGGTTGCGGGAATGCAATCGGCGACCGCGCGCATGAAGCGCTTGGGCCGCCAATGCAGCAGCAGTCCAACGGTAATGAACATGAGGTTGTACGTGTTGAGGTCGAGCGCTGCCAATGCTCCTTGCGGAGATGTGCGGAACACATCGACCAGATACCAGACGAGCAGCGCGGCGACAAGGATATTCAGCAGCGGGCTGTATTCCAGCCATTCTCCGGGCTTCGACTTAGGCTCAAGCCTGGAGCGGATCGGTTCGTACTGAATGCCAAAGGATTCAGCGGTCTTGGCGTTTTCCGCCGATGGCGTTGAAAAATAGCAGATCATCACCGAGAGCACAATCAGGACAAGCGTGGTCGCGATGCTTTGCCAGAGGAAAAGCGTTTGCGTGAGCGGAATCAATCCGCTGATCGCGAATAGCGTCGGAGGCATCGCGGACTTGGTTGCCATCAGCATGGCAGCAGACGACGACAGCCCCATCGCCCAAACTGCGCCCAGGCCGAGATAGCCGGCTGCTCCCGCGGCTCGATAATCCAGTCCCTTCACCCGCTGCGAAAGCTCGCGGACGAAAAGCCCGCTGAAGATCAGGCTCAAACCCCAGGAGATCAACGAGGTCAACATGCTGAAAAGCGCGACCGTCGCGACCGCTGCCTTCGGCGTCTTGGGGATTCCGGCGAGCCAGCGAATGGCGCGATAGACAAGCGGGGTGGACGCGACGACGTAACCGCCGACGATGATCATCACCATCTGCATGGTGAAGGGCACCAGCGCCCAGAAGCTTTTGCCTCCTTGAATGGCGAGTTTGGCGGCGCGCTGATTAAGCGGCAGACCTTGTTGCAGCGCGAGCCCGACAAGAAAGACGACGACGATTCCGAGCAGCGCAAACACGAGTGGATCGGGAAACCAGCGTTCACTCCAGTTAGCGAGCGCAAGCCCAAAACGCACAAGGCGTTTTTCCTGCGAGGCAGATTGCTGCTGCGGCTGCGATGGCATGAGCGAATCCTCTTCGATTACGGAAGGGAATTCTACTCCGTCAGCGGCGAAAGCGGGGCGCCCGCGGACGAGGCGCCTTCCGATTTTCTCCCAGTGAGGGGCGGAACCACATGGACGCGGTAAAGGGCAGGCCCTACGCTGTTTTGGGGGTTCCAAACTGCAATCTCCACTTCGTCGCCCTCGGTGAGCTTCCATCCGTTCTTTCCGTAGTCGCCACTGAAGCCGGTGATGATGATTTGGCCGTCTGTCCAGGTCGCAACGTCCAACATGACCTCGTCCCAGTTGTGTGGAACGAGGCGCCCTGCAGCCCAGTGAGCGGTGTTATCCCGAATCGCGAGGTAGGGAGAATCGGTGTGGGCGTAGGGAACGTGCAGTCCGAAGCCGCGACCTTCGATAACAATTCTTTGCCGTGCCTGGGGAAGGATCGAAGTTACCGAAGAGATTTCCGGTTTTGAGTCATCCGTACTCGACGGGTGGTCCGAGGTTGAAATGCGGGGTCTGTTCCTGTGCGCCCGCAGGATAAAGCTTCCCAGGGCAGCGAGGCAGGCGAATCCGAGAAGAGCGGCGAGAAAGGCACTTCGGCCAAATTGAAGTCTGGTTCGCAACTGCTGCGGTTGCCTTTACTCCGGGTGGGGCCGCAGCCAATATGGCAGATGGACCAGCACCTGGTGAAAACTGTGGGGATGGAGCGACGGAAACCGAATGGCCGCCTTCCGAAGGAGAGCTGATAGATTCGTCGCCGTCTTGGTTTGCCAGCCAGGCGTCGATCTGAGCGCGATAGGCAAAGACAGCACGGCGTTCGCCTCCCGGCACGCGATGGACGGGAAGCCGCTTTTCTTTCTCCCAACGCCGGACCGTGCGAAGATCACGCCCTAAGTAGGCGGCGATCTCCTTCCAGGAGTCGAGTCGCTCTCCTTCTTGCTGAGGCATGGCAAGTGGTGCAACCCGGTTCGCTTCGCTTGGCCGAACTAGTTGCTGCCCTCGGCTGAACACGATTTGCTGCGGGACCGAATGACCGCCGGTTACTGCTCCAAGGATTGCCGCTTACTGCCCGCAATAACCCGCTCGTGCCGCTAGACTTCGCTCGAAAGTATAGGGGATTCTATGTAGGCGAGCAACCCGCGAACGACTGCGAAACGCTAGGTGCGCCAGCCACGTCTCTGGCGTGGGTGCGGCGTTTTGGCCATAACTCTTCCCGTGCAAGTGACTTATCGAACAAGATCACAGCTTTTCGATCGCTTCCACGCCGTCTGCGGCCGTGGGGCGTCCGCGAAAGGAAAGAGAAGAAATGGAACGTATCAGGGGCACGGTCAAGTGGTTCAACAACGCGAAAGGGTACGGCTTCCTGGGGCGCGAGGCTGGGCCGGATGTCTTTATCCACTATAGCGCCATCGCCAGCGACGGTTTCAAAAGCCTGCAAGAGGGCGACCAGGTCGAATTTGAGATCGTCCAGGGAGAGAAAGGCCCGCAGGCGGCCAACGTTAGTAAGATTTCGTGAGCTAAGAGCCGGTACCTGGGGAAATAAAGAGTAGTGACTGGAAAGGAGGGAGGGGAAAGTTCAGGCAAAAACCGGCTTTAGATCATACCTTCCAACATCTCGATGGACTCGTATTCGAAGTACAGCTTGGACGGAGCTTGGACCAACTGCAATCGACTGAGGGATTCGCAAACCAATCTCAACTCTGCTTCACAGGAGGTAAAGTATGCGGCGTTTCCATTTTGCTCTATGCGTTCTTGTGCTCGTTCTTCCCGTAACGCACGCTGCGAGGGCAGATGAGTTTGCCTACGAAGTCAACAGTGACAGCCAGTTCGGTTTCATTGACCTTAGTACAGGCGCATTTACTCAGCTTGGGACGCTTTCGGTCACACTTGACGGCTTAGCAGTGTATCAAGGCAAAATATACGGCTATGGTGCTGGCAGCGGCACTTTGTATCAGGTTGACCCAACCAATGGAAACTTGACCACGATCGGCACGGCCCTATTTAACTATCGCGGAATCGGTTCCACAACCAAGGGAGTATACGGTTTCGACCAGGACATGGTTCTCTACTCCATCGATCCGAAGACGGGAGCGCCCAAGAAGATCGGCGCGACCGGCTTGAGCAATCCAGGCGGTTTCGGAGTATCTTCTGGTCAAAAGGTGCTGTACATTACGCCCACGTTCTCGGCGGGTTGTAGTGGGACGTACCTCTATTCGGTGAGCACGAGGAGCGGGAAGGCAAGACAAATAGGGAGTACCGGTGTGTGCGGAATTGGGGCTTTAGCGTTCGAGGACGGCGTTCTGTACGGCGGCGTGTTCTCTCCGACGGCCGTCTACACGTTAAACACGAGAACGGGAGTCGCTTCGCCCGTTGCCGACGTAACCGGCACGAGCGGGTATTTCTACGGACTGGTTCCGACGGCGCAGGTAGCTCCATAACGGCGGCTAGCGCCGGATCAGTCAACTGAGCCAGCCGGCTAGGAAAACTCCGCCGATGAACATGGCGAAGCAGTAGAGGAAATAGCTGAACTGCTCCTTGGGCGTGTGTTTCTCTGGGTGACGCCGAAGACGATCGAGGTGAGCAGGGCGAAGGCGACCGCGGCCCAGGTCGAATTTCTCTGTCGCTCGTCGTGGACGGGTCCGTCCACGCTAACCGGGAGCCAAGGATATCACGCCTGTCAAGCCCCGTTTGGCCTCCCGGAAATCCCCGAACCCCTGTCATTCGTTGTCTTCACGCGGACTGTACGTACACGTGCGTATTACAAACTAAATTTTGTTCGCTCATCATTCGCTTTTGTGTACGTACATAAATCACCGCATAACGTTCCACGTGGAACACTGTTTGAGATTTGAGGGATATTGGTAAGTTTTGCCGGAGGATCTCCAGCCAGGAACACTTATCTGCGGATCAGCCACATCAGCCAGCCCGCGACAAACACCCCTCCGACGAACAAAACAAAGCAGTAAGCGAAATAGCGGAGCTGCTCCTTGGGCGTGTTTTTCTGCGTAATGCCGAACACGATCGAGGTGAATAGGGCGAAGACCACCGCAGACGAGAAGTGGGATAAGGCGAGAGTCACGGCTTCTTCCCCAGTGCAATGTGATGCGCGTCAGCCGCGGCGATAAAGTTCAGCAGCCCAGCCACGATCAAAAATGTCTTCCCATAATCAGCCGCCGCGTTGGCGGCCATCGCAGTGCCCCAATCCATGATGCGGGCCAGGAAATAAAGCGCGCCTGCGCCTACGTCGCCAACGAAGCCCAGAATATCGAGAATGTCTCCGCCATTGGGCTGATAGATGCGGCCGTTCATGCCCAGACCAACGAAAAACATGGCCAGGACGGAGACAAACAGCAGGGCTCCGCGCACGTAGCACTTGAGCAGAATGTGGCCAGCTCCGGGGACGAGCCAGCCGACGATTGGCGCGACTATGGCCATGGTCGTAAGCGGGTACTCGGGTGCGCTGGAGGCGTCTTTTGTCTTATCGGTCGCGGATTTCGCCATTCAGATGGTCACGATCTCTGTTTGAATTCTACCAGTGACCTCGGCGGTTGCGGCGCGGACCAGGACATCGACCTCCAGGCGCACGCCAAATTCGGGCAGGTAGATGCCGGGCTCGATAGAAAAGCAGGAGTTGGGGAGTATGCGGCGTTCGTCGTGAATTTCCAGGTCATCCATGTTGGCGCCGTTGGAGTGGACTTCGGTGGCGATGGAGTGGCCGGTGCGGTGGATGAAATAGTCTCCGTATTTAGCCTTCTTGATGTGGCCGCGCACGGCGTGGTCGACTTCCCAGCCGGCGATCGGCTTGCCGGCGGCGACGGCATCCTGCACAGTCTTGACGCCCAAGTCGCGGGCATCGCGCACAATTTTGAAGATCTCCTGCTGGCGCACAGTGGGAGACTTGCCGACGACGCCGACCCAGGTGATGTCGTAATAGACGGCGCCCGGCTTGTTCTTTTTTGCCCAGACATCGAGGAGTACGAAGTCGCCTTCGTGAATGGGCACGGGGTGAGCGGCGCTGGGTTCGTAGTGTGGGTTGCCGCTGTTGGCGTTGACGGCGACGATGGGGAAATCGTCGGTGATGAGGTTTTCGCGGGCGAAGGCTTCCTTGAAGAAGTCTTGGATTTCGTGCTCGGTGGTGCCGCCACTGCGGACGCGGCGGCCGATTTCCTTGAAGGCTTCCGCGGTGATGGCGTCGATCGCGTCGCGGGCTTCGAAATGAGTCTTGACCTGGTCCTCGGTCCAAGTGGCTTCGAACTGGGCGACTAAGTCGGCGGAACTTACGATATTTTTGCCTAGGCCCCGGATAAGGTCGGCGGTGCCCGCGTCGACCATGGAAATGGTAAATACGATGTTGTTAGGCGAGTACTGCATGGCGACGTCGCGGTGGTTGGCAAGTATCTGCTTGAGGCTGTCGAACAGTTCCTGCCATCCGGCATATTGTTTCTTGGTGCCGGGGAGGGAGTCGAGGTGGCCGGCTTCGATTTTGTGGACCAGTTTGACGGGCTCCCCTTTGGCGGGGATGAGATAGTACCAGCGGCGCGTGACCATCAGGGTTTCGGGAAGGCCGAGAACGCGATAGGCGATCGGGTCGCGATGGTGATGGTCGTAGAAAAGCCAGGCGTCGATGCTACGCTCGCGCAGAGCGTGCTGAATGGCCGATAGATCCATAGTAAAGGGTAATTCTACACGAGGAGCGGATATCTCGAACGGAGCCGCGATGGTTATGCGGCACCGCCGAGGAGTCCGACTAGCTGGCCGCTTTTCGCGGGCGAAGGCGCCCGCGCCACACTGCGGATCGGTCTCGTTTGTGGTAGAAAATACTGTAATGCCAACGAACGTCTCTGGCAGTTCAAATCCGTCACAATCAGGTGCATCGTGCTAAGGGCATTGTTTATTGCGCTCTCTGAGAGCAAGTCTTTGCGTGGAATCGCGGAGCGGTCGAGCTTTGGGCAACGGACTTCGGCGCGTTTTGTTGCCGGGACGCAGGTGGCGGACGCGGTGCGTGCGGCGGCGGCAGTGAACCAGTTTGGCGCCGGCGTTTCCATTGACAATCTGGGCGAGAACGTCACCAACGCCGAGGAGGCACGGGCGAGCGCGCAGCTTTATCACAATCTGCTCGATGAAATAGCCGCCGACAAGCTGAACGCCAATATCAGCCTGAAGCTGACCCACATGGGCATCGATGTGGACGAGAAGATGGCCTACGACATTGTGCGCGGGCTGGTCGCGCAGGCCGCCAGCATGACGCCGAAGAATTTTGTGCGCGTGGATATGGAGGGATCTCCTTACACCAAGCGGACACTCGATTTTGTGCACGCATTACATCGCGAGCCGGGAAACGCTGGGGTAGTGGGCACGGTGATCCAATCCTACATGCGGAGCGCCGAGGCGGATGTTGAAGGGCTCCTTGCCGATCGCATACGGATACGGCTGTGCAAGGGGGCCTATAAGGAGCCAGAGGAGATTGCGTTCCAGAAGAAATCGGAAGTGGACGCCAGTTACGTGAATCTGATGAAGACCCTGATGAAGAGTGGGGTCTTTCACGGCTTGGCCACGCACGACGAGAACATTATTAATGAGGCGAAAGCGTTTGCGACCCGGGAGAAACTGCCTCGCGAGGCGTTTGAGTTCCAGATGCTGCACGGCATCCGGCGAGATTTGCAGCAGTCGCTGGTAAAGGAAGGGTGGGGGGTGCGGGTCTATGTTCCGTTTGGGACGGAATGGTATCCCTACTTTATGCGGCGACTCGCGGAACGGCCGGCCAATGTTTTGTTCATTGCGAAGAATTGGCTGCGGAAATAAGACGAGCTTAGGGGCCTATCTTGCTGGGTGGAGCGTGGGAATCTTTAGAGCCAGTCCGGGTTAGCGCCCCATCACCACCCCCATCACCCCATCACGCCCAGAGAGGGCGCACCGGGGACGGGATTCGGTGCGCGAACCTGGGGTGCCGCGCTAATCGTCTTAAATCAAGCTCACTCCGAACCCAACCAGCTTAGACTCAACCGAATCGCGTTCCGCGGGGCGATTTCTCGTTTTGCTAACCCTCCGTTACGGCCGGAATGGGTGCCGTTGGAATTTTTTCTAATTGCCTTGAAGGGAATCAGCAGGCGATTTCGTTCTTATGGGTGGAAGCCAGCCTGGATTGGATTCAACGCTTGCCCCCTCGGCGATGTGCTTGAATCCGGTAAGGGCGAGAAGGGTCCGTGGCTCGCGAAGTTTGAAAACATCGAGACTCGGTTTCCGCACAAAATCCTCTGCGTCGTCACGGGGAAGGGCGACGCGGAGGTTTTTTCATTTGTTGCCGTGGAATAGGACCGGCACCGCATTGGGCCTGACTGCGCTAAAGAATAAAAGAGCCCTCGCTTGACAGAAGAATCAGAGTTTCCTCACCTGCCAGCGCGCGTTCTTCTCTCCAGTGCGCTACTGGGTCGTGGAAAAACACGGTGCGGCGGCACTGGTACTCCGTCGCGCCGCGTTTCCTTTTGCAGAGAATCGAAGAAATCGAGAAAAGAACGTGGCGAGGCGCCGGCCGAATTATTCCGGCGGTGCGCCTTGCAGGCCGCCGGGGGCGAGTGGCAGGCGCGAGGTGCCGTTTAGTATGTTGCGCTCCATGGGGGAGAAATCGCTGCGATAGCGGTCGGAATTGATGAGGCGGTCGCGCTGCTCGGGGGTGAGGTTGCGCATGTCGCGAATGGCGCGGTTGACGGCATCCCGCCGATTGGGGGGTAACTGCTGGAACTGGTGAAAGACCTGGCGCGCCTGCTGTTTCTGGCCGGGTGTGAGGTGCTCCCAGGTTTCCATGCGATTGAGCATGCGCTCCTGCTGTTGAGGAGGCAGGCTGGAAAAGTTGTGCAGACGGTTTTGCAGTTGCGTCTGGCGTTGCGGCGGAAGCTTACGGAACTGCGGATCGCTTTGCAGAGCGCGGCGCTGCTGCTCGGGCGTCAGATCCTTGTAATTGCGCAGCCAATTTCCGGCATGCCCCGGCCGATTGCTCGGGGGCTGATTGCGTGAGGGCTGGTTGCGCGGCGGTTGCTGGCCACCGCTCCTTCGACTGGGCTGGGAGTTCTTCGGCTGGGAGCGGGGAGCGGCAGCGGTTCGGCGGTTCTGCTGCTGCGACGGCCGATAGCCTCCTTGAGCAAAGGAGGGCACCGCCAGAAGCAGCGCCAGACAGGCTGCGAGTTTTACTCTTCCCAACATGTGTCTCTCATCTGCTTCGAGCGGGTTTCAAAGATACCGATCTCCCACCCTTGCCAAGGCCAAGGGTGGCGCAGCCTCCGCCCCATCTGGTCGTCTCCTACTCAAGCCAGCCGTGGGCTACCTAACCCTACTTACGGCAACAGGGTCACGAAACACGCTTTACGGTCTCCGCTTCTCGTGATTACGGATTTGCCGTCACATCATCCTGCACTTGCAACTGGTCGAGCACGTCGAAATCGGCATACAAATCGTCGTTTGACTCTAGCGCCTGCAGATCACCGAGCGCCGTTCCCGGTTGCACCGGGAGCCCGAGCGAGGGTGGCTTGGTTGCTATGGCGTCCGTCTGCGTAATGTAGGACCGGTTGCCGGCGACAAGCGCTGCCATAAAAATAACTGCGGCGACGGACATGGCCCACGCGGGGCGCATGAAGACGCTCTGCGTCCATCTGCGATACCACGGAATCGGTTGGCGCGCCGCCTCTTCACGCAGTAGCGCCTGGAGGCGGGTATCGAAATAGGGCGACGGCTCGGGGGCCTGCCACTCGTCGAGCAGCGCCATGGTCTTCTGAAAATCGTGCAGCTGGGTGGAGCAGTCGGCGCAGGATGCGATGTGCTTCTCGATCTCAGGCGTCGATGTTTCCATACCAGCGGCCAGGTCCGGCAGCAATTCGTGAATTTCCTTGCAGTCCATACAACGTCCCTCTTACTTCCCCGAAACAAATTCCTTGAGCTGTTCGCGCAGCGTTTCGTAGGCGCGGAACAGCAGCGACTTTGTTGCCGACTCGCTCAGTTTCATCACGGCGGCAATCTGTCGATAGTCCATTTGCTGGTACTTGTGCATCATTACGGCCAGGCGCTGCCGTTCGGGCAGAGCGTTGACCTTTTCTCGAATCGCCGCCAGACGTTCTTTTCTAAGCAACTGCTCTTCGGCGGTAAGCGATTCATCGGCCAGATCGGGAGTGGTGCCAGTCTCCTGATCCGGTTCGTCGAGCCGAACGGTTTTTTCCGGGCGCTCGTGGCGCGTGTCGCGCGCGTGATTGACGGCCAAGTTAGTGGCGATCCGATAAAGCCAGGTGCTGAACTTGGCGCTCGCCTCGTAACTGGAACGCGACCGGTACACACGCAAGAAAACTTCCTGCGCCAGTTCCTCGGCGGTGGCCGGGTTGTGGCACAGGCGGTACATGAAGCCGACCAGCGGCCGGCGGTACTTTTGCACCAGGTAGCTGAACGCGGAATCGTCGCCCGCCTTCACGCGCAACATCACGTCTGCGTCGGATGAGCCCTCGACGGAATCGGCGCGGGTGACGGGGGCCGGCGATGAGTTTCCCCCATAGTTCAATAGCCCCCGATCGATGGCTATGCTGCTCACGTCTGTGGAAACCCCATTGGCGGCGGAAAGTTGCGCCCCGGCGGAGTCAGCGGAGGAAGCAGAAGAGCTTTCCCGTGAAGTACTTACGGGACCGTTCTCGGGGATGTCGGAGGCAGCCATGAAGGGGTGACACAAAGAAGGCTATCCGGTGGCGAAAAGGCGGTCAAGGGGGCCGATTCCGGCAGGGCTAGTTCCGTTTTCTGATCTGCGCTGAAAATAAATAGGACATTGTCACAGACACGGTCTGGGTGCGTGGATCAAGGTAGCGTAAAGTCTGAGCGGGCTTGTCGGGCGTGTTCCCGGTTTGCGCCAGCCGCGGCCCCCGCTAACGCGCCCGCGTGAGTCTCCGCGGTACGTGTTTCGAGTGCAACCGAAGGCCGCCCTTCGACTGGCTGAGGTGCGATCCTGATGGCATCTGAATGGGAATCACTTTACCGGGACGCGTTGCAGGAACCAGACGACGAAAGAGTGGCCGAAATCTGCGACCGCGCCCGGCGAGCGATTAATGACCGGCTTACCGAACTCGCCGCGCAGAAGATCGCCGCCGAAAATGAACGCGAGCAACTCTATGAGGCTCTCCGCCGGCTCTTGATCCACGAGAAAAAACTCAGCCTTCCCAACTGAAGACGCAAGAGCGCTACGCTTCGCTCTGCAAACCCAAGTACAATCTTAGCTTCCTCGCGAAGCGGATATCATCAAACCTAGAGCCATAAAGCCTGAGACAAGGGTTGATCCGATGAGAAAAACGTTCCTGATGGCTGTTGCGGTACTTACGGTTGCGTTGGCTCTGACTCTGCCCGCAGCGAGCGCTCCGCAGGAGGCGAAGACGGCGGACCAGAATGCATCGAATTCGAATGCAGCGAATCCGAAGACGCCGGATTCGAAAACCTGGGCGAGCGAGCTCGAGACGTGGAGAGAACGGCGAGCGGCGAACCTGCAGGCGCCGGAAGGCTGGCTCTCGCTGATCGGCTTGGAGTGGCTGCGCGACGGGGACAACAGCTTCGGGTCGGATGCCGACAATCGCATCCAGATCGCGGCCAAGACATCGGCGCACATTGGGGTTGTGCGTCTGGAGAAGGGCGCTGTGCGATTGCTTGCTCCGGCGGGCGGTTTCCCCAAAGACTTTCTGGTCGATGGGAAGCCTGCGCAGGAAAAGACGCTGGCGGCTGACGATAACGAGAAGCCCTCGAAGCTGACCATCGGCACGATCACGATCATCGTAATTAATCGCGATGGGCGCTTTGCCTTGCGGATTAAAGACCCGCAGGCTGCGACGCGCGTCGGCTTTCACGGGTTGCGATGGTATCCGGCGAACGACACCTATCGCGTTCGCGCACGCTGGATTCCTTATAACCCACCCAAGGTGCTCGATATTCCAACAGTTCTCGGAACCACGACACATCTTCCTGCTCCGGGTGCGGCGGAGTTCACGATCGACGGGCAGACGGTGCGGCTGGAGCCGGTGCTCGAAGATCCGAACGCGACGGATTTGTTTTTCATCATGCGAGACGCGACCAGCAAGACGACCACTTATGGGGCGGGACGATTTTTGTATGCCGATTTGCCAGATCACGGCGTGGACAAACCGGGCGAGATCTGGCTCGATTTCAACCGGCTGATCAATCCGCCGTGCGCGTTTACGCCTTATGCGACTTGTCCGCTGCCGCCGCAGCAGAACCGGCTGGGCGTGGCGATTCCTGCGGGCGAGCAGCGATACCACGATTAGCGGCTGCTTTCCTGCTCAGAGTAGAGCGCCCACGCGGTCGCCAGGTCTTGAACGATGTGGCCGAGGGACTTGTAGACGGTGATCTCCTCTGCCGAGCGGCGGCCTTCGATCTTGCCCACCAGTACCTCACCGATCTCCGCGACAATGTGGTCGTCACCGATCAGGCCAGCTTGTTTGGCTCGGAGGAACTCAGCTCCCTGGTGGAGGACGCCTTCGCGACTGTCGACAATGAAACGGGAACGGACGACCAGGTCATTGTCGATCTCTGCGGGAACGGCGTAACTGGAGCCGACTACATTCACGTGAGTGCCGGAGCGCACCCATTCGCCCATCAGGATCGGCTCGGGCGCCGAAGTGACGGTGCAGATGATGTCGGCGTTGGCGACTGCCTCTTTAACAGTGGCCGCCGCGGTGACGAGAAGGCGGAATTCCATTTGCATTCGCCGCGCAAAAGCTTGGGCGCGTTCGGGCGACCGGCCCCAGACGACGATGGATTCGAAGTTGCGAACTTTGCGGATGGCGCGGGCGTGGGTTTGAGCCTGTTCGCCGTAGCCGAGCAGGACCAGGCGGCGGGCGTCTTTGCGTGCCAATGCGTCGGTGGCGACCGCGCTGGCGGCGGCGGTGCGAATTGCCGTGAGTTCGCCAGCGTGGACGGCGCAAACGGGGGCGCCGGTTTCGGGGTCGAAGAGGATGACGAGACCCTGGTGGGACTGAATTCCGCGGGAGAAGTTCTCGGGGAAGACGCTGATCAGCTTCGCGCCAAATGGGGCATGGTCACCCATGGCTCCGGGCATAATGCCGAAGACGCGACCGTCGGACAAGGGAATGAGCGAGCGCAGAAGCTGCTTGGTTTCGCCGCGCGAGAATTGGATCATCGCCTGGCGCACGATGCGGATGCACATTTCGTAGGTGAGGCGTCGGGCTACTTCTTCGCGGTCTATGAAGCGCATCGCTCTCCCCTAGATTGAATGGCGTTCCACATCTAATGTTTCTACCACGGAGGCAGGGAGACACGGGGGAACCCAACTGCTTTGCAAAAACCTTCGGGTACGGTTTTCTGAGATCTACGTTTTTCTCTGTGACTCCGTGGTGACAAGAGGCAACCTAGGACGGTCCTCCTCAAATCGTTTTGTTTGACCCATTTCTGCTGGGCACGATAGAATAGTTGAGTTTGCCTGTACCCGCGGGTCCATCCTGGGTTCGCGCCGCGTTTCCGGTTAAAAAACCGTAGCGCCGGGGTCCCCGACACGCGCGATTTTCGCGTGACGGGGTGAGAAAACAGCAAGCACAAGTTTGATCGGCCAGGTTCGGCTCGGGCTGACTTGGCACGGGCGGACACGAGTGTCCGGCCCAGGCAGGTAATTGGAGGACTTATGTACGCGGTGATCCGCGCAGGTGGTAAGCAGTACAAGGTCGCCCCGGGCGATGTGATCCGGGTGGAAAAGTTGACTGGGACCGGCGGGCCGGTGGAGTTCAACGAGGTGCTGGCGGTTTCCGCTGAGGCGGGCAGCGTCGTGAAGCCGGGATCGGGAGCGAGCGTGACCGGCGAGGTGCTTGAACAGGGCCGGGGCGCGAAGATCCTCGTATTCCACTACAAGAAAAAGAAGCAGTACAAGAAACTGCGCGGGCACCGGCAGGACTACAGCACCGTGCGAATTACCGAGATCGCTTTTGACGGGCAGTCGTTCAAGGCCCCGGAGCTGCCGAAGAAAGAAAAGAAAGTGAAGAAGGCGCCTGCGGAGCACGCGGAGGTTGCGGAAGCTTCGGCGAAGCCGGCGAAGAAGGCGGCTAAGAAGGCAGCGGCGAAGAAGAGCGCTCCGAAAAAGAAGTAGTGGAGATAGAGATCCTTCAACTTCGTTCGGCTGACGCCTCACTGCGCTCAGGATGACAATGCTTGTTTTGACTGAGAACCAAGAACTCAAGAACTGACAACTAAGAACTGAGAGCTGATTATGGCGCATAAAAAAGGACAAGGTACTTCACGGAACGGGCGCGACTCAAACGCGCAACGGCTAGGGTTCAAAGCATTCGGCGGGCAGGTTGTCCCGGGCGGCACGATCATCGTGCGGCAGCGCGGGACGCGGGTAAAGCCGGGGTTGAATGTCGGTCGCGGCAAAGACGATACGCTTTTTGCCAAGATCACGGGCCGCATCAAGTTTCTCGACAAAGGCACGATGGGCAAGTTCGTCATGGTCGAGCCGGTCGAGGCGAACTAAGGTTCGCGCGCGTCTCTTCTGCTCCGGATGTCCAAAGTAACCATTACGGTCTCGTCCTCGTAGATCGCGGGGAATTCGAGACCGTGCCCGGCCTCCAAATAATGAATGCTGTATTTGCCGCCAGCGACCACGGTGGGCGCGCTCAGAATACAGTCGTCGCCGAACCCAATGTTGTTTTTGAAATGGCTGGCGACCATGTTGCAGATTTCGCCGATGGCGTCGGTTTTTTGCTCGGCGGCTTCTTCGGTTGAGATTCCCAGCATGTGGGACGCGATCCTTGTGGCCGCACTGTCGCTACAGCGCAGGCTGAGGATGGCGCGCATGGGGCCGGCGATCCCGACCATACCGGTGACGTATTTCGTGGCTCCGGAATCGGCGCGTTCAAAGGCAATCGCAGGAACGTCGCATGGCTGAGGCGCGCCTATGGCGGTGCCGAACATCGGCGAGAGCACTTCGAGTGTGGCATCGCGCAGAGCCCCCCACCACTGCGATCGTGGCACAACGCGTTCGCCCTTGTCTGCTGTATTGGGCGTGGTCATAAGTTAAGACACGTCCCCAATGAGATAGATCGGCAGGAACCGTCGAATTATCAATCTGGATTCTTCGGGCGGAAGATCATGGACCTTTATACTGAAATAACTGTCCCAACGGCTCCGGCCCCGCGCCGAGGTGCTCCCTTATGTTCATCGATGAAGCAATAATCCGAGTCAAAGCTGGCGATGGCGGCAACGGCTGCATGGCTTTCCGCCGGGAGAAGTTTGTGCCGCGCGGCGGCCCCTCGGGCGGCGACGGCGGCAAGGGCGGCGACGTGTGGATGGAATCGAGCGAGCGCCACAATACGCTTGTGCATTTCCGCTTCAACCCCGAATACAAGGCGGAACGTGGACGCCACGGCGAAGGCGCCAAGAAGACCGGCCGCGACGGCGAAGACATTGTTCTCAAAGTGCCAGTGGGAACCATCGTCTACGACGAAGCAACCGGCGAGAAGGTTTACGACTTTTCGCGTCCTGACGAGCGAGTGGTGATTGCACGCGCCGGACGCGGCGGACGGGGCAACGCCCAGTTCGCGACGTCGACACACCAGGCTCCGCGCGAACACGAAGAAGGACGGCCCGGCGAAGAGCGCACTTACCGACTGGAGTTGAAGCTTCTTGCCGATGTGGGGCTGGTCGGATTTCCGAACGTGGGCAAGTCAACTCTTATCTCGCGTATCTCCGCGGCACGGCCCAAAATTGCCGACTATCCCTTTACTACCCTTGAGCCCAACCTGGGCGTAGTGTTGGTTGGCGAGAAGAAAAGAGAAGAAGTCAGCTTTGTCGTCGCCGACATCCCTGGGCTGATCGAAGGCGCGCATATGGGCGCGGGTCTGGGTACGCAGTTTTTGCGCCACATCCAGCGCACGCGCTTGCTCGTGCACATGGTCGATGTTTCCGACGCTAGCGGACGTCCGGACGTGGTGAAGGATGTCGAAGTGATCCTCGGCGAACTCGAAAATTTCGGAGCCGATCTGGAGAAGAAGCCAACGCTCATGGTCGCGTCGAAAATCGACGTTGCTAATCCCGAGAAACTCAAAAAATTGAAACAGTGGTCTACACGCAAAAAGCTGAAGTTCTTTCCGATCTCCGCCGTGACCGGCGAGGGAATTGAGAAGCTGAAGTTTGCCATGGCCGGCGAGGTGGAGCGGTTGAGGGAGAAAAATGCCTCAGCGCACAAAGAGACGACGCCTCGCCAGGCGGTTTGACTGCGCGAGGTCCCCTTTCGTAATTCACATCCGTTAGTCAATAATCCACATCCGTCATTGATCCCAGCCCTTTTCGCGGGGCCCTGACGTCGCAGTGTGAGACCTTTCCCGTTTAACCGGATATTCAACGAACGTTCATCAGCTATTAACAATTCCAGTTCTACGATCAACCCTTGCATATGGAAAACCTGTCTTCCCCAAATCCCTGGTGGGAAATGTCTGTGTCGAAATTCCATCCTGTGAGGAGAAAAAAATGAAGCAAGCGTTGGCATTCGCGCTGTTGATGGTGCTAGCGGGCAGCATGTTCGCTCAGGACACCTCAGCTCCTGCAAAAAGCACGAAAAAGATGAAGACGCCATCGGTTTCGTCTCAGCTGAGCGAGTTGAAGGAGGCCATCGAGGCGCAGCAGAAGCAACTCATGGATCTAGGACAGCAGCTGCAGAGCCGCGATCAGCGGATCCAACAGCTGGAGCAGAGGCTTGATCAGAGCCAGGCTGCCGCAGCCCAGGCCCAGGCCAAGGCTGATGCGGCAGCTGCGCAAACCGCCCAGGAAGACCAGTCGGTCACGGTGCTCAAGAGCGATGTCTCGGACCTGAAGTTGAACGGAACGAATATGGCGCAGACTCTGCAGGACACACAGAAGTCGCTGCGCGACCAGTTCGAGAGTCCGCTGGCGCTTCATTTCAAGGGTGTGACGATCACGCCGGGCGGCTTCCTGGCGGCAGAATCGGTGTGGCGCAATCGTGGGCTGGGCTCCGATATCAACACGCCGTTCAACAGCGTGAACATGCCGAACGCCGGTGCGAACTTCGTCTCGGAATTCTACGGGTCCGGCCGTCAGTCCCGCGTCTCGATGCTGGTGGAAGGCAAGTTGAAAGACGTGAAGATGAGCGGATACTACGAGGCCGACTTTCTCTCGTCGGGCATCACCTCCAACAGCAATCAAAGCAACAGCTACACCATGCGTCAGCGGCAGGTGTGGGGACAACTGGCTTCGAAGGAGTGGACATTAACTGGCGGCCAGCAGTGGAGTCTGGTGACAGAAACCAAGAAGGGAATGGACAACCGGGCGGAAGCGCTGCCGATGACCATTGACGCGAATTATAACGTTGGCTTCAGCTGGGCGCGGCAGTACGGCATCCGCCTGGTGAGAAATTTCAACAATCACTTCTGGCTGGGAGCATCGCTGGAAAATCCGCAGACCACGTTCTCGGCTCGGAACGCCTTAACGAATTTTGCCTTGGGCAGTCCTGGCAACGGTAGCGGTCTCTACAATTCCGGAATCACCGGCGTAGGTTGCACCACCACGGCTACCACCGTGAACGGCGTTACTACCTACACCACAACCTGTACCCCGACGAACGCGGCCAACTACTCGTTCAACGCCATGCCTGACTTTGTCTTCAAAGCGGCGGCCGAACCCGGCTTTGGGCATTACGAAGTGTTTGGGATCTTGAGCCGCTACCGCGACCGCGTTTATCCGTGCGGTGCGACCGCGGCGTCGGGAGAGCAGGCCGCGAACTGCAACGGCACCCAGTCAGGGCTGGGAGCTTACAACGATTCGCAAACCGCGCTCGGCTTGGGCGCCAACGCGCGCATCACCCTCGCCAAGCAAATTGACATTGGAGCTCATATCCTCAGCGGACAAGGCATTGGACGGTACGGATCGGGCGGATTGCCGGATGCAACCGTCAATCCCGACGGCACGCTGGGACTGATACGCACCACCCAGGCGCTGGCCACATTCGAGTGGCATGCCAAGCGGCTGGACTTCTACATGAACGGGGGCGAGGAATACGCGCAAAAGCACTACCGTGTTTCCGGAATTGGTACCGACGTCGGCTATGGAATTCCGAGCCTCTCGGTCTCGGGCTGTTACAGCGAAGGCTTCCCCGGGTTGAACAATGGGTTCGCGTTCGGAGCAGGTTGCGGTGCGGATACGCAGCGTTTGATTGAGGGCACGATGGGGTTCTGGATTCGCCTCCACCAAGGCCCCCACGGAAGGCTGCAGTTCGGACCGCAGTATTCTTACGTTGCCCGAGACGCGTGGACGGGTACCAATGCGAACTCGCCCACCGGCTTCTCCGCGCCGCACGGCGTCGAGAACATGTTCTTCACTTCGTTCCGTTACTACTTGCCGTAAGTATTGCGAAACAGGCCCCCTCCGGAATTTGTTCTCCGCGCGGGGGGCTTTTTTTGTGCAGCGGAACGGAGAGCGGAATGCTAGGGGACCGGTCTTCCGATGGGAAGGGACATCTGGAGCCAAAATGCATTTCCGCGGGGCTTGTTCTCGACCAGAGTATCGCGGTAATACTTGACCGCAAAGCCTCCATGCTTGCCCAGCGGGACGCGCAATTGCGGCCCAATGGCCAGATCTCGGCCACGGAAACCATCCTGGAAAACGGCGCCTTGCAGATAATCATTGGTTGTTTGCTGATAGAAGTACCCGTTGAAACCGGCCGCTACCTTCTTTGAAATCTCATAGGCGACGTTGTACTCCCACATGAATTCGTTGCCGCTGTGATAGTGGGTGTCTTTATCGTAGCCATTAAAGATGTAGGCGAAGCGCGAGCCGATTTCTGCTTTGCCCTGCCGCGGCAGATAGGTGAACCCAGCGACTGGAGCAATCGCCAGGTTGTGCTGTCCAATGTTCACGACGTGCGCCGCTGCGTAACCGGCACCGGAGGAAAACATATCGGCTTCGTAGTACCAGTGCAGATTTTCTTTCTGGTAGGTGACGCTGATGGGAATCAGGTTCATGTTCGTAAGGCCGAACTCGCTGAACTTGCCCGATTGCAGGCGCAGTTGTTCATAGACAAACGGGATCCCGATCTGGCTTTCAACCGTTCCGCCCAGGAAGTGAAGCCCCCAGTTGTGGGTCACCTTCACCGCGTTGGCAAAGACTCTGAGTTTGAAATCCGGGAAGGCTCTTTTTCCCTTCGAATCATCGAACTCGTTGGCCATGTAGAAAACGGTGTATTCATACAAGACGGTTTGTCCCGGGCGAGGCTGCAGCCCCGTCAACACGGTTTCTACTCCGACGGGGTAAACGCTGCCGCCATTTTCGGTGGCGCTTGCAACCGTGAGCAGGGCCGCGAGAGCAACCACAGAGCAGATTGGCCACCACATCTTTACTGGAAACATTGGGTTCAGGTACGAGACGTGAATTACCCTCGCACAAACCCGGCCTCTGATCAGTGACCCCACTCACCCGCGAGAGTGATCTGCCCGAAGCAGACTACTTCCCAATGCAGAAGGTTCCGAAGATCAGGTTGAGGATGTCGTCGGTAGTGGTTGCGCCAGTGATTTCGTCGAGCGCGCGCAGCGCGTTGTAGAGGTCGAGCAGCAGCATCTCGTGCGGCACGCGGGCCGGAACCGCGTTCGAGGCCGCAGCCAGGGCGGCAAGCGCATCGCTGACAAGTTTCTGATGGCGGACGCTGGTAAGGAAGCCGCTTTCCAGTTGCGGAGCCGCGTCGCCACCGGCGCGGGCGAGGATGGCCGAGCGCAACTGGGGAATGCCGTCGCCAGTGAGTGCGGATGTTTCTACGCTCGGCAACTGAGAAGTTGGAACAGTGAACTGAGAAGATTTCTGATCCCACTTGTTTGCGACTACGATCGCCGCGCGCGCTTCTACCTGGGTCAGTAACTCGCGATCTTCGACGGCGATCGGATGGGATGCATCCAGAACAACCAGCACGAGGTCTGCGTCGGCGAGCGCTTCCATGGATTTGCGAATGCCGATGCTTTCCGCTTCGTCGAGCGCGCGCCGCATGCCGGCAGTATCGACCAAACGAACCGGAATGCCGCCGATGGCGACCGTTTCGCTGACCAGATCGCGCGTGGTGCCGGGCTGGGCGGTGACGATGGCGCGTTCGCGCTCGACGAGACGGTTGAAGAGACTGGATTTGCCAACGTTGGGCCGGCCCACGATGGCGAGAGTCAGGCCTTCGTGGACGAGTTTGCCATAGGCGAAACTGGCACCGAGCTGCTCGAGCGGCTCGCGCACCTCGGCAATGGATTTGAGGATAGCGGCATCGGGTGCAATCGAGATGTCGTCTTCGGCAAAGTCAATGCCGGCTTCGAGAAGAGCGATCAGCTCGATTAGTTTCTGCTTGATCGGCTTGAGGCGCTTCGAAAGCGAACCTTCGAGCTGCTGCGCGGCGACTTTAGCCTGAAATAGCGTCTGCGAGTCAATCAGATCGCGGACCGCTTCGGCTTGCGCCAAATCCAGGCGGCCGTTGAGGAAGGCGCGCATGGTGAATTCGCCGGGCTCAGCCAGACGCGCGCCGCGAGCTAGCGCTAATTCGACAATGTGGCGAAGAACGACCGGCGAGCCGTGGGCCGAGATTTCGATGATGTCGTCTGTCGTGTAGGAGTGCGGTTTTTGAAAATAGGTGACGACGACTTCGTCGATGCGGGCGGGGGCGCCTGCGCCACATGGGTCGATCAGTTCCCCGAAAACGGCACGGTTTGGCTCCAACTCATGCTTGAGGCGCAGCATGGGCACCGCGATTGTTCTCGCTTCCGGCCCTGCCAGGCGAACAACTCCGATGCCGCCGCGTCCCGGCGGGGTGGCGATGGCAACGATGGTGTCGTCGAGATTCATGAGGTGAAGTCAGTAATGATTTCGGGCTCGCGATCCAGCATCCTTGCTAATCCACAATAAACAAACGAGCACCCGTCTGCGTCGACGAGCGATGGCCGGGTTCGCCGTCAGCGGCCTGGTAGCTGTCGCCGGGTTTCAGAGTGAAGCGCTTCCCATCGGCGAGTTCGGTTTCCAAATCCCCCTCCAGGCAGAGAATTACATGCCCCTTCGTACACCAGTGGTCTGCCAGATAGCCCGCCGAGTATTCCACCATCCGGACTCGAATCTCCCCGAAGTTTCGCGTTCTCCATAGCGCCTTGCCGGTCTGGCCAGGGTGTTCGGAAGGAATCACCTGCGTCCAGTCCGTGGTGGTGAATGCAAAGCCGCTCATTTTCATAAGTGGAGTATAGCCACAACCAAACGGCGGCGGGACTGCGGGCGGTTCCTCCGTTTGCCGGGTATGCTCGCCGTCATTTATACTCACAGTTTGCCTTAAGCCAGTTGATTCAATCAGGAGCAGGGATTTTCGATGCCGAAACGTACATTTCAACCCAACCGGCGCAAGCGCTCGAAGAAGCACGGGTTCCGGACTCGCATGAAGACCAAGAGCGGGGCCAAGGTGCTGTCGCGCCGCCGGGCCAAGGGGCGCAAGCGCGTCTCCGTGAAGCCGGGTTTCCGCGAGTAGTTCTCAGGGACGGAGAGCAAAGGCCGTCGTTTTATCAACAGCCTCATTTCAATTGCTATTGTGCAGGATTGCGAAGTTGTGAGCGCTGACGCTCCCAGCCGGGGTGAAGAGCGGCCCGCGCCAAGTGCGGGAAGGGTCTTACCGCGCGCGGGACGGCTGTTGAAGCACTCGGACTTCGATCGCGTTTATCGGCAAGGCCGGCGTCACTTTTCTCCGCACATGACCGTTTTTTACCGGGCGCAGGATGGGGACGTTCCGCAAGAAAGTGCCCGTGTCGGGTTTACCGTGGGGCGGCCGCTGGGCGGGGCAGTCGAACGCAATCGCATCAAGCGAAGGCTGCGCGAGGCGGTTCGTCTGCGGCGTTCGGCGTTGCCGATTCCGGTCGATATCGTCATCAATCCGAAGAAGTCGGTTCTGACTTTGGAATTCGCGGTGGTGCTCGAAGAGGTCGGCCGGGCCTTCGACGCGATTGCCAAGGCGATGAAGAAGAGGACGGCGGAAAAATGAAGTTTGCGGCGCTCGCCATTCTGCGGCTGTATAAGCGGTGGATTTCTCCGTCGCTGCTGCCGTCGTGCCGCTACGTGCCGACGTGCTCTGAATACGCTATGGAGGCGATTGACCGCTATGGCGCGCTCCGCGGAGGACTGATGTCGGCTTGGCGGTTGTTGCGCTGCCATCCGTTTGTAAAGGGTGGATATGACCCGGTGGTGAAAGATGCCCTTCGGTGCGCCGACGATGTACCGAGTCCCCACCAATGTCGGAGCTGCGACGCCGCTCTGACCACCAACGACCAACCACTAACGACGAGCTACTAATTTGGCCGAATTTCAAAATCCTCAGCAAGAACCCGGGATGGAGCGCAAGCTGCTGCTGGTCTTTGCGCTGACCTTTCTGGTCATCATGCTGTTCCAGCCCATACTGAAAAAGTATGGGCCGCAGCCTGCGGCCAATCCGCAAACCTCTAAAGAGCAGCCCGCCTCAAACGCGGCGCAGCCTGGCGCAGGAACTGCAGCCGCGGAGAACGCGGCTTCAGGTTCAGCGGTATCCGCGGTATCGTCGCGGAACGCACCCGCTGCCACCGCCAAGCAAGCCGCTGCCGAGTCGGAAACCGTCATCGACAATGGCCTCTATCACATCGTGTTTACCAATCGTGGCGGCCAGGTCAAATCGTGGGTGCTGAAGAATTACAAGGACACCCCAAACGGGAATCCCCTGGACCTGGTGAATCAAACCGCGGCGGCAAAATACGGCTATCCGCTTTCGCTTTGGACGTACGACGAAACGCTGCGCAATAAGTTGAATTCGGCGCTTTACGTGGTCTCGAGCACCAGCGCAACCGCGCCTGCAGAAATCACGTTCGAGTATTCCGACGGCGATGTTGCCGTTCGAAAGAAATTCAAGTTCGATCACAGCTACGTCGTCCGCGTCGAGTCCTCCGTCCAGCAAAAGGGAGCGCCCGTCGCGGCCTTCCCGATGTGGCCCTCGGGGTTTGGAGGCGAGTCGACCGCGCCTTCGTACGCGGCGGTACAGATCGCTTATCAGAACGACAGTAAAGTCGAGCGGCTGGCAATCAAGAAAATCAGCGGCGGCGGAACAATACAAGGCCCGTTTCAGTGGGCAGGATTGTCGGAGCAATACTTTGCAGCCGTGTTTCTTCCCCAGGACGCGCAGGCGGCTACGATGGTCACGCTCCACAACCAGATCGAGATTCCGCGCTCGGGTTCTGATCCCAACGCCCATCAGATCGACCGGGTCGACGTGCTGGGCGCGGCCGTTGGCAGTATCCACGGCGAAACCAGCGAACGACTCTACGTTGGACCAAAAGCACTGGTTGACCTTGAGGCGGTGCCGGTTCCTGGGATGGCTGGCGCGGAGCCCGATTTGCGGGCAGTCGTCGATTTCGGCTGGCTCGGCATTATTGCGCGGCCGCTGTTCCTCTGGCTGAAGTGGACCTATAACCACATCGTCCCCAACTGGGGCTGGGCGATTCTGTTCCAGACGCTCGTCATCAACCTGGCTATTCTTCCGTTGCGATTGACGCAGATGAAGTCCATGCTCAAGATGCAGCGCGTGGCGCCGCAGATCAAGTCCATCCAGGAGAAATACAAGAAGTACAGCCTGCGCGACCCGCGCAAAGCGGAAATGAACAACGAGATTTCGGCGCTCTATAAGAAGGAAGGCGTCAATCCCGTCGGCGGATGTCTGCCGATGCTGCTGCCCTTATTCTTGCTGTGGCCGTACTATCGCATGTTGACGGTGGCCATCGATCTGCGGCATGCCAATTGGATCTGGATTCATGACCTTTCGGCAGCCGATCCTTTGCACATCCTGCCGGTTGCGATCATCGTTACCATGTTCCTGATGCAGCGCATGACGCCGCAGGCGGGGATGGATCCGGCTCAGCAACGCATGATGAACATCATGATGCCGGGTATGCTGGGCTTCATGGCTTGGAACTTGCCCTCTGGCCTGGGACTGTATTGGGCCGCGGGGCAGATCATCGGGATCGCGCAGCAGGCGGTCATGAATCGCACATCGCTCGGCCGCGAAATGCGCGAGATGATGGCCAAGCGCGCCAGGAAGAAAGAGAAGTAGCTGCGAGCTTCGAGCCACGAGCTTCGAGCTATCGCGACCTGAAGGCTGAGAACTATCTATGCCAATTACCGATAAAGTCGTCGCCGCCAAGCAAATCAGCGAATTCCTGCAAACTGTAATCACCAACGGCGGATTCAAGCTAAAGTATCGCATCACCGTCGATCCACCGATCGCGCAGAATCGTGACTGGGAGCACCCGGAAATTTTGGTCGAATTTGCCGGGCCCGATTCTTCTCTTCTGCTCGAACGCGGTGGCGAACTGCTGCGCTCGTTTGAGTTGCTGGCTCTTGAGGTTCTGCATCTGCAAGGCAACGAACACGAGAAAATCTGGTTCGACTGCAAAAATTTTCGCTCGCTGCGGATTGACGAACTGCAAATGTCGGCTCGCACCGCGGCGGAGAAAGTGCGCCGCACCGGCGAGCCGTACCGTTTTGGACCGATGTCGTCCCGCGAGCGGCGCATCGTGCATCTGGCACTGCGCGAGGAAAAAGATTTGCGCACCGAAAGCGATGGAGAAGGCGGGCACCGCTCTGTTGTTGTCTACCCGGGAAACTACAAGTCTTCCAAACCCGATCGGCGAGCCTAAGGCGCCGCAGCCTGCGTAATGCAGAGCTGGCGTGTGTGACGATCATAAAACGCCGGTGTCTCGCCGATTCTTGCTGCGCTATTGTGCATCAGTGTTGCGACACAACAAACTTGACTCTCGTGTCCCGCGAAGTTAGTGCGTTGCACACTTTGCGCGGCAGTTAGTTTCTCGACACTTGACAGCGCACGAAAATCGCGATGCAAAAATCTGTTTGCAAAAAATATTTTTGTTCTACAACACCGACGCGGCCATTTTTTTTGTGCTAGTATGCCGTTCGTCGCGTAATGAATTTCACCTGACAACTCGTAATCAAAAAAACAGATCGTTCCGCAGTAAACGAAAGCACTCATAATTCAAGGCAGGATTTTTTCCCGGCGGTTTTCGCCAGTATTTAGGTATTCGATAAAATGTCAGTAACCAGTTCCGCCATCATTCCGAATCCATGGGCGCGCATCCTCGACGCGCTGGAAAAAAAGGTCAACCGCCATTCCTACGACACCTGGTTAAAGCCGACTCGCTTCAGTCACACCAGCAACGGTGTACTTTTCGTGCGCGTTCCCACCGCCGAGTTTCGTCAAGTGGGCGACAAGTATGCCGATTTGATTCAGGAAGCCGTCGACAATCTCAACCTCGGATACAACGACGTGAAGTTCGTGACGGCCGAGGACGATCCTTCCGCCACGCCCATCCGGCATAACGGCGGTCTTTCGGCCGCCGGGTCCAGCGCGCACTTCGCCAGCCCTTCCCAGGCCCGGTTCGACTGGGACAGCGCCGCTCAACTGAACCCGCGCTACACGTTCGATGCCTTCGTGATCGGCAGCGGCAATCAGTTTGCGCACGCTGCCTGCCAGGCCGTTGCCGAGCGGCCATCGAAGGCGTACAACCCGCTGTTTCTGTATGGTGGCGTTGGCATGGGCAAGACCCATCTGATGCAGGCGATCGGGCACGAAATCAAGCGCCGCATGCCTCAAGCTGCCATCTGCTACATCTCGAGCGAGAAGTTCACCAACGACATGATCAACTCGCTGCGCTACGACAAGATGATCGGCTTCCGCGACAAGTTCCGCACGGTCGACGTCCTGCTCGTGGACGACATTCAGTTCCTCGCGCAGAAGGAGCGCACGCAGGAAGAGTTCTTCCACACATTCAATGCGCTGCACGAGTCCATGAAGCAGATCGTGATTGCCAGCGACCGCCCGCCCAAAGAGTTGGCCGAATTTGAGGACCGCCTGCGCAGCCGCTTCGAGTGGGGACTGATCGCCGATATCCAGCCACCCGATCTTGAAACGAAAGTCGCCATCCTGCAAAAGAAGGCCGAGCAGGAACGCGTCACGCTTCCGACGGACGTGGCGCTGTTCATCGCTTCGAACATTCGTTCCAATGTACGCGAACTGGAAGGCGCGTTGATTCGCCTGGTCGCGCACTCCTCGCTGATCGGCGCGGAAATCACGCTTGCTTACACGCAACAGGTTTTGAAAAACTTCATCGACTCGCAGGCTCGGAAGGTGACGATCGAATCCATCCAGAAGGCGGTCGCCGAACAGTTCGGACTGCGGTTGGTGGAAATCAAGGCCAAGAACAATTCACGCTCCATCGTCTACCCGCGGCAGATCGCGATGTATCTGGCCAAACACCTGACCGAAGCCTCCTTGCCCGAGATCGGCCGCCAGTTCGGCGGCAAGCATCACACCACTGTTCTGCACTCAGTCGAAAAGATCGAGGAAGCGCGGAAGAACGACAAGGACTTGAACAGGCTGCTCAATAAACTGACGGAGCAACTGAGCGCATAGATTTCGCCCGGCAGCCGGGGACGTTTTCCCTGGCCGCCCCGGTCTTCCCGTTCTGGGCCTGTTCCGCCGGTTCCTACTGGTGTTCTTGCTTTCGCATTTGATATAAGAAAAGAGCAGAACTGGAGTCGGGAGATCCCAACTATGCCGGTAGAAGCCGCCCCCGCCACTGCCACAACGACCATGGAAATCACGGTCAGCAAATTTGAATTGCTGCGCGAACTGACGGCCACTCAGGGCGTGGTCGAGCGCAAGACAACCATTCCCATTCTCTCCAATTATCTTTTTGAAGCAGCGGGCGACAAGTTGTCCTTGACGGCGACCGATCTCGACCTCAGCCTGCGCACTTCGTGCGTTGCGAAGGTGAAGAAAGAGGGCGCGTGCACGATTCCCGCGCGCAAGCTTTACGACTACGTCCGGCTGTTGCCCGACGCCGACATCACTATCCGCCTGCTGGAGAACCACTGGGTCAGCATTCGCTGCGGTCGCTCCAACACAAAGATGGTCGGCATGGCGAAATCGAATTTCCCCGGGCTGCCGGTGTTCCCATCCGCCGGTGCCATCAAGGTTCCCGCCGCCGTGTTGCGCTCGATGATCGCAAAAACCGGCTTCGCCATCGCCAATGAAGAGTCCCGCTACACGCTGAACGGCGCGCTCATGGTGCTCAAACCGGAATCGATCACCATGGTCGCTACCGACGGCCATCGCCTGGCGCACATCGAACGTTCGGGAGAAAAGTTCGAGGGCGTTTCCGGTGAGATGAAGACCCTGATTCCCAAGAAGGCAATGGACGAACTCAAGACGCTCCTCGATTCCGATATCGAGACCATCGACTTCGCGAAAGACGAATCCACGCTCTTCTTCCGCGTCGGCCCGCGTCTGCTCACATCGCGTCAGCTCACAGGGCAGTTCCCGAACTACGAAGCAGTTCTCCCGAAGGAGATCACGAAGTCGATTCTTGTGCAGGGCGACGAGCTGGGCGGCGCAATTTCCCGCGTCGCGCAGTTTGCCGACGAGCGCTCGCGCGCCGTGCGCCTGCGTCTGGAGAAAGACGAGTTGAAACTCTCCGCCTCATCAACCGAAACTGGCGAGTCCGAAGATTCGATCGAGGTGGCTTACAACGGCGATGCCATGTCGATCGGTTTCAATGCGCAGTATCTGCTTGATTTCATCAAGGCCGTGGGCTCCGGCGAGGTCAAAGTCGAACTCAAGGATGCCCAATCCGCCGGCCAGCTTCGCCCCGCCGAGAGCGAAGATTACAAGTACCGCTACATCGTGATGCCGATGCGGATCTGACGCCGCACTTCGCCGCTTGTCCGGTTGAGCGGAGCGAACGCTCCACGATGGAGCCCTTGCGGGAGTCCAAACATTCCTATCGGCGCACCGAATCCGGCTGGCGCGGCTGCAGTCTCGCGACGCTTGCCGGGCTAAGCAAACTCTGCGTAGTGCCTCTTTACACTTTTCGGCAAAACCCTTATAGTGCCCGCCATGAACGGAACTCTCTACTGCAACAAGTGCGGGGCGCCGAACGCCGCGACCGCTCAATTTTGCGGCCGCTGCGGCGCCGGGCTGAATCCGGCGGCAGCGCCCACGCAGGCTGCGATTCCCCCGGCAACACCAGTTGCCGCCGCGGGATATCCTGCGCCGGCGGGCTATCCGGTCGCGCCGGTAGGCAATCGGTATGGCGGATTTTGGATTCGCGTGGTGGCCGCCATTGTCGATGCAGTCCTGGTGCGTGTCGTCGTGCATCCGGTCGCTGCGATTTTCGGCATTGGCGGTCTTGCTGCGAGCGGACTGGGTCTGCATGGCCTCCGACACGGAGCGGGATTGCCGCTGCTCATTTTCGGCAGCGGAGTGCTGGCCGTCCTCACCATTGGCGCATCCTGGCTCTATGAAGCTCTCATGCTGAGTTCTTCCTACCAGGCCACGCTCGGCAAGATGATCTTCGGGATGAAGGTTACCGATCTCAGCGGCAACCGCCTCTCTTTTGCGCACGCCACCGGGCGGCATTTCGCCAAGTGGATCTCCTCGTTGACCCTTTGTATCGGCTACATCATGGTCGGCTTCACCGAACGCAAGCAGGGCTTGCACGACATGATCGCGGGAACGCTGGTGCGAAGGAACTAAGGTCAGAGGTCAGAATTGCAGAGGTGAGAATCCACATGTTCGTACCCGCTGCATCCTGGGTGTTAACCTCTGCAATCTGACGTCTGAGCGCCTGCAATCGGGTACGCCTTCTCGCAGTCTCCTTGCTCACTTTCCTTTAGACTGATGTCATGCCACTCCCCGTTACCCGCCTTCGCCGCTGGTTTGCTGCGGCTGCGATCCTCATGATCGCGATCGTGGCGGGGATGTATTTTTATGCGCGCTGGCGTGTCAGGGGCGCTATACACGAGATTCCGGCGAAAGTCGGCCTCAACATTCAGCAGACCGCCGAAGGATTTTCGATCGCCAAGTCCGAACAGGGACGCACGGAGTTCACGGTCAGCGCATCCAAGGCAGTTCAGTTCAAAGAAGGCGGGCGCGCCGAACTGCACAACGTCAAGATCGTCGTCTACGGCAAGGACTCAAGCCGCTTCGACCGCATCGCTGGAGACGATTTCGAGTTCGATCCCAAGTCCGGCGAGATCACGGCGAAGGGGCGGGTACTGATTGACCTCGAAGCCAACCCTGAGGGCATAAAGAAAGCGGACCAGGCTCCTCCTGCCGAAGCCGGGAAACCGATTCACGTGGAGAGCGACGGGCTCATCTTCAACAAAGATACAGGGAATGGCTTCACTAACGGGAAAGTGACGTTCGAGACGCCGGATGCAAGCGGCTCGGCGGTGGGCATTAACTATGTCGCTAAAACGGGCACTATGACCCTGCGGTCGTCGGTTGAAATGGACGTCCACCAGCCGCACCAATTCCACGTGAAGGCGGAGCACGGGGTCATCACCAAGGGACCGACGGAGATCGTTCTCGACGCCGTTCACCTCACTCGCGAGAATCAGCAGCTTCAATCCGACCGCGCCACGTTCTTTCTGCGCAACGACAACACCGTGGAACGGATTCTTGCCGAAGGCGACGTAGAGGGCGGGGCACGCGCGGCGTCGGTGACTCATGCTCGCTCCGATCGCGCCGAACTGCTGCTCACGGGAACGCGAAATCAGCTGACCACGGCATTTCTGAGCGGTAGCGTCCACCTCGAAACAAACGGAGCGTCTACAGCGCAGGGCGATGCAGGGCGGGCGACGCTCTACTTTGGCGCCAATCAGGTGCTGGAGAAAGTCCACGCCGAAGATGGAGTACGCCTCATCCAGAACCAATCAGCCCAGGGCTCTGCATCTAGGAGCGCTCAACAGGTGGAAATGACTGCTCCCGTGATGGACTTTGCTTTGAAGAAGGGCAATCAACTCGAGTCGGCCCAAACCAGCGGCCCACCCCAGATCGTGATTACTCAACCGGACACAAAACAGAAAACGGTGATCACAGCGGCCCGGTTCACGGCCAAATTCGCCGCCAGGAATCGTCTGGAAGTCCTGCATGGCGAACCGGATGCCAGGATTGTCAGCAGCGCTCCCGGCCAGCCGGACCGGACCTCAACCAGCCCGACCCTCGATGCTCGATTCGCGCCCGAAGGCGGAATCTCCAGCGTTACCCAAGCGGGCGGCGTCACGTACGTGAGCGGAACGCAAAAAGGCTGGGCACAGACCGGCACCTATACCGCAGCCGACCAGATGCTGGTACTTAACGGATTGCCGCGCGTGGTGGATGGTGGGATGACCACGACCGCCCAAAAGATCAGTTTCAACCGTGCTACCGGCGACGCTGTTGCCGAGGGCAATGTAAAGAGCACGTACTCCGATCTCAAGGCGCAGCCGGATGGCGCAATGCTCGCCTCTTCCGACCCGATTCACGTCGTGAGCCAGAGCATGACCGCGCATCGTTCGGCAGCGGTGGCCGTGTACTCGGGCAACGCGCGACTCTGGCAGAACAGCAACGTAGTCGAGGCTCCCACACTTCAATTCGACCGGGGTCTGCGCTCCCTGGTCGCCCAAGGCTCCTCCACGCAGCCTGTAAAGACGGTGCTGGTGCAGGTAGATAGCAAAACCGGCAAGGTGGCGCCGGTGACGATCACGTCCGTGCGGCTCACATATACCGATAACGAAAGGAAAGCGTTCTTTGAGGGTGGGGTCACCGCAAAGGGGGCGGATTCGACCGGGGCCTACGCGAAGATGACGTCGCAGGAAATGAGCATATTCATGGTTGCGCAAGGTCAGCCCCGAATCGCCACTTCGGCCACCGAGTCCGGCGCGCAAGTCGAAAAGATCATCGCCCAGGACAGCGTCGTGCTCACGCAACCGGCGCGCCGCGCGACCGGGGATCAGCTTGTCTACACGACGGCAGACGGGAAGTTCGTGCTGACGGGCGGGCCGCCTAGCATTTTTGATGCCGAACATGGCAAGATTACCGGCGATTCGTTGACTTTCTTTAGACACGATGATAGGGTGCTCGTGGAAGGAAGAGAAACGTCCCCGGCGGTGACGCGGACGCAAGTGGCACGATAAATGCACACGCTGGCAACCGACGAAATTGGAAAGACTTATCGGGGCCGGCGCGTAGTAAACGGCGTCAGCCTTCAGGTACTGCAGGGCGAAGTGGTTGGCCTGCTGGGACCGAACGGCGCGGGGAAAACGACCTCCTTCTATGCAATTGTTGGCCTGATTCCTCCCGATACAGGTAGGGTGCTGTACGACAACGAAGATATCACTAGCGTTCCCATGTACTTACGGGCACGCGAGTACGGCATCAGCTACCTCCCCCAAGAGGCTTCCGTTTTCCGGAAATTGACGGTCGAGGAGAATATCCTAGCCGTTTTGGAGGCTCAACCTATCTCCTGGCATGAACGCCGGGAAAAGGCCGAAAAACTGATTGATCAGCTGGGACTCGAGCATATCCGGCAGAATCGTGGCTATGCTCTGTCCGGGGGGGAGCGGCGGCGGGTCGAGATTGCTCGCTCGCTATGCATCAGCCCGACGTTCATTCTGCTCGATGAGCCGTTTTCGGGGATTGACCCGATTGCCGTGCTTGACTTGCAGAAGATCATTTCGGATCTGAGGGCGAGCGGCATCGGAATCCTGATCACCGACCACAACGTCCGCGAAACGCTGTCGGTGACGGATCGAGCCTACATCATCAATGAGGGCCGAATTTTCCGCTCGGGGACTCCCGAGGAGTTGGGAAGTGACCCTGAGGTACGAAGAGTTTATCTGGGCGAGAGCTTTTCGCTGGTGTGAGTTCTCAGTTACCAAGGCGACGCCGCCTTGGACTTTCGTGCCGAGGCGAATGGCCGCAGCGCATGAGAAGTTAGAAAGAGCAGGTTTCGAAGTTTCAGGGTTTCAAGGTTTCATAGTAGGTCCAGCCGGTCTGCGCTGAACTCTAGAACCTTGAGACCTTGAGATTTTGCAACCTTGAAACTTTAAAAATGGTTCTTCTTCAGCACAAACTGAACGTCAAGCTGTCGCAGCGGCAGATCTTGACCCCGGGCCTCGTCCAGATGGTGTCCGTGCTCGCGCTCAACAAGCTTGAGCTTAAGGACATGATCAATTCCGAGATGGTGGAAAACCCCGTTTTGGAAGAGATGGAAGATTCAGTCCCAATGCTCGATGAGATCGGGCGGCAGGAAGAAGAACGCGACCGCATTGCGGCCAAGGCGACGACCGAAGAAAACCCCATCACTGCGACCGAGAAGAAGGATCCATTCGAAGAGATCGACTTCGGCTCCTTTTTTCAGGAGTACCTCGACCCCGGTTATCGCAGCTCCGGCGAAATGGAGGAAATCGAAAAGCCGTCCTTTGAAAACTTCCTGTCGAAGCCGGGCAATCTAACCGATCATCTCCTTTGGCAACTGGGCGCGATTTCTACCCGCCCGCCGGTACGCGAAGCGGCCGAGCTGATCATTGGCAATCTGAGTGAAGACGGGTACCTGATCGCCAGCGACGAAGAATTGTTAGGAGTGGTGCCAGCGGCAGCGCCTGAGGCCGACGCCGACACGCAAGCCAAGATCGTAGGGCAGGCCGAAGCGTTGGGCATCGGCGCGACGGCGGCTGTCGAGGAGCCAGGAACGGAACCGATTTCGCCGAGCAATGGCTCCTATGCCGGCGATGTTCCTGAAGATGGCCAGCCAACGCCTTCGATGCCAGAGGCGGGGCTGTCCGAGCCGACTGACGTCCCGATCATGGCGCCGAATCCTGTGCCCGAGAGTTTACCGAACGCTCCCGTCGCCAAATTCGCCGAGCCGGTCCCCGCACCTAGCACGCCGAATAATGGCACGCCAGGTAACGGTACGTCTGCGACCGCAACAGCCCCGGCCCGCGTTGTGGTGGGCTTTACCCTAGCCGACCTGCAAGAGGCTCTCGACGTTGTCCGCCAGTTCGATCCGCCAGGAGTGGCTTGCCGCGACCTGCGGGAGTGCCTGCTCTATCAGTTGCGTTACCACCTCCATCAGTTGCAGCAACACCGCAACGGCAGTGGCGCGACCGAACAGGTTGTCCAGGATGCAATGGCGGTGGTGAATGAGCATCTGAAGGCAGTTACCCTTAAACAGTTCAAGGAAATCGCGCGCGCCATCGGGCGGCCCATAGAAGCCGTGCAGGCTGCGCTTGACTACGTCCGCACGCTCGACCCCCGGCCCGGGCTGCAATACAACAAGACTCCCGCGCGCCTGATCGAGCCCGATGTCGCCTTCGTCAAGCACGGCGACGAATGGCTGATCATCATGAACGACGAGGACATGCCACAGTTGCGCTTGAATCCTGCCTACAAGCGCCTGCTGACGCGCGACGGCAACGATCGCGAAACGCGGAACTACGTCAAGGATCGCTACAAATCTGCCATCCAGCTGATAAAGAATATTGAACAGCGCAAGCAGACGATCACCAAAGTTTGTTATTCGATCGTGGCCCGGCAGCAGGATTTTCTGGAGCGCGGAATCGATCAGCTGAAGCCCATGATGATCAAAGAAGTAGCCGAGGAGATCGGAGTGCATCCTTCCACCGTCAGCCGGGCGGTGGCCAATAAATATGTGCACACTCCCCAGGGCGTTTTCGAGCTGCGCTATTTCTTCTCCGAGGGCGTGCAGGGCCCCGAAGGCGGCGGCACCTCACTGCTCATCCTGAAGCGCCGCGTCAAGAAGCTGATTGAGGAGGAAGATCCGGGGCGGCCGCTGACCGACGAACAAATCACCCGTATTCTGCAATCGCAAGGGATCCAGGTTACTCGCCGAACCGTTGCGAAATATCGGGAGGACATGCGCATCCCAAGCACACATCAACGCCGGGTGAAGAAGTAGTTCCGCGTGGAGGACTCGGGGAACATTATAAAATGTAGGACAGAATCGCCGTAAGCAGTTGTTCGAAAATCCTTCCCATGTCTGCCTCAATCGCGGAAACGCTCCCGGAGCGCGCTCCGGCCACATCTGGACTAGCGCAACTGCGTGCCAATCTCCGTACTAGCAACATTCCCTCGCTCGATGGTCTGCGCGCGATCTCCGTAATTTTAGTCGTGCTGGTGCATTTGAAGGTTCGGTACGTCCCGGAGATTCATGGTGTGCTGACCTTCTTCGTTCTCAGCGGATTCCTGATTACATGGCTCTTGTTGAAGGAGTCGGAGCGGAGCGGCGACGTTTCGATTCGAGACTTCTACATTCGGCGCGCATTGCGGATCTTTCCCGCGTTCTACGTTTTCTGGTTCCTGCACTTCGGCCTCTATTTGCTGAGCCGTGGATTTCCGCCGCGAGGCATCTTCTTCGACTACCTCACTGCCTTCTTTTACGTCAGCGATTATCGAATGGCCTTCAGCCACGTGCGGCCGGTGCTCAGCCACACCTGGTCGTTGGGAGTGGAAGAGCAGTTTTACCTTATTTGGCCGTGGATTTTCCTTTTCTTTCAGTATGACCTTCGCAAGCTCACCCGAATCCTCATCGGCATTATTGCCACAGTGAACGTGTACCGCTGGGTCATGTTTTTCTGGGTTCATGTACCGGACAGCCGTCTTCACGTAACCTTTGACGGCCGTGCCGATCATCTGTTTATCGGATGCCTGGTCGCAGTGTTGCTCAAGAGGGGTGCGCTGAATAGCCTTTGGAGCGCGGTTACGTCTCGTATTTTCCTGCCCGCAGTCACTCTGTTGTTGCTCGTCGCATCCATCGCATTGGGGGATCATTTTCACTATCCCTATAAGTACGCGGTCGGATTTTTCCTGGATCCATTTCTCATTGTGATTTTCCTGGTGCAGGTCGTAGCACTGGGGAATGCGTGGCCCTGGAAGTGGCTAAACTGGCCGCTCACCCGATATCTTGGCCGCATATCGTATCCTATGTATCTTTACCATGGACTCGCTAACGATTTGACGCTGCGGTTTTTGCACGGGCGCCCGTTATGGCTGGTCGCTCCCGCCGCAGTCGCAACCGTGGCTGCCATGGCCAGCGCTTCATACCTTATTGTTGAAAAGCCTTTCCTGCGGCTGAAATCGAAGTTCAGCCGAACGGAGGTGTCATGAACGTGGAATACACTGGAAGACACTACGATGTGTCTCCCGCGATCCGCAAAGAAGTTGAAACCGGCCTCAACAAGATCCGCAAAATTCTGGGGGACCGATTCGAAACCAAGGTGATTCTCACCGTCGAGAAACACCGGCACAAAGCGGAAATCACCATCAACCCGCCGAACGGGCCGATTGTTGGCCTGGCGCAGGCGCACGATATGGTCTCGGCGGTGAACGACGCGCTCGATCACCTGCACAGCCAGGCATTAAAGTACAAAACGAAGTGGCTCAGCAAGAAGCGCAAGGCCGTGAAGAAGTTCAACGGGCGGGCCGCGAACGAGAACATTGAAACGGAACTGGGACTGGCAGAAAGCGCAACCGTTTCGGTAACGGTGCATAAATTTCCCTCGGTGGCCAAGACGACCGAGGTGCATCTTGTGCGTTCCGCAGAATCGGTTGCTCTGCGCCCGATGACGCTCGAAGAGGCGATTAAAGAGGCCCACTTCCGTGATCGCGACGTCTTCATATTCCGTGATCCCAAGGGCAAGCTGATGGTGCTGCATCGCACGCGCGACGGAAAAATGGAACTGATCGAAGCGCCGTAGGAAGCGTCCAACTCAGAAAACAAAGTTCTACCGCTGAGACGCAAAGAGCGCCGAGAATTGCCCGTTTAGGGTTTCCCGGCGCTCTCTGTGTCTCTGCGGTGAAAATGATTTATACGCTCCCGGTCACTTCCTGCGCCCACGTCAGCGCCAGCCACCAGGTGTCGGCGACCTGTTCGTCCGTGAGGCCAAGTTGCCGGGCAAGTTCAGTCGCCCTGGCCCATTCCCCCAACTCCTGCGCCAGCATGAGCCGATAGAGTGGCCGCAGGCTGCTTTCCTGCCCCAGCAATGCGTTCTTGATGGCATGGTCAACGGGAACCTGTTCGAGAAGCCTGCCCATCTCGATCTCGAGAATGGCATCCATGATTGATAGCAGTCCCATAAGGAACAGGTCGTGATTCGACTTCAGCCGTTCGGACAGCAGTTCGCAGAACCGGGCGCGGGTCAGCGCCATGAGTATCAGTTCGCTGCATCTTTGTTCCGCGGCGCCCACCGTAACCACCAGCCGGATCCAGCGCCGCAACTCACGTTCTCCCAGGATCGCCATGGCATGACGCACGGACTTGATTTCGAGGGAAAAACCAAAAACGGGAGAATTTAGATAGCGCAGCAGACGATAGCAGATGGAAGCTTCCTGCTTGAGAGCTTTTTCGAGTTCGCGCAGATCGAGTTCCGGACGGGAAATCAGCTCGAGGAGCCGCAACAGGCGAAGCTGGCTGGCCGGAACTTCACGTCCCACGACCAATTCCGGTTTGCAAAAGAAATATCCCTGGAAATAGACAAAACCCAGGTTGCGAGTCTGGCTGTACTCCTGCGGTGTTTCCAATTTTTCAGCCAGCATCTTGCACTTCGTCGAGCCAAAGCGCCGCAACATTCCGGCGTGTTCTTCCGGCCGCGTCGCCCGCAAGTCAACCTTGATGATGTCGGCAAGGCCGCAAAGCGGGATACGGGGATCGTTGGGCGCGAAATCATCAAGAGCGATCATGTAGCCAGCCTCTCTGAGCTTCTTGCACGCCGCGATCACGCGGTCCTCGGGCTCGACTGTCTCCAGAATCTCCACCACCGTCTGGTGGGGGGGTAGCAAGGTCACGAGATCTTTCAGGAGGATGTCGCGCGTGCAGTTCACAAAAGCGCGGGTGTGATGGCAAAGCGTGTTCAGGCCAATCAGCAGTGAACTATCAAGTGTGGAGCGAGCGGCCAGCTCGGGATCGGCGTTGAAATAATCCTCGATGCCATTGCGGAAAAGAAGTTCGTATCCAAACACTTTCCGTGCGCGGTCACAGATCGGCTGGCGGCCAACGAAACGTTGGCCCGGATCCGAGATTGGGCTAACTGCTGGGGCTGTTCCTGCGCCGTTATCGGGCTTCACAATAAACAAATCGGCGTGGCCAAGGTAAAACTTCAGGCCGCCGCCATTTGTGCTCATCCCGCCGCGGCCATCCCCGAATGTGGAAAACTAAAGTTTCTCCCCCCTTGCGCAATCGCCTGTTTCGTGGGTAACATCAATTGTTCCCTTAGGGCCTTGCTTCTTGCGGGCCGTACGCGCCAAGCAAACTCCAGGCGACGATTACAGCGTGAGTATTGTTCTCAAGTAGCATCCAGCCGAAGTGGGTTCGGTCAGCCGAAGGCCGGTGTGCATCATGGCTCGCACCGCGTCCTATCGAGCTCAAGGGAAGGCGTAACAATCAGGCCTGCGATCTTCGATCCAGGCTGGGGTTAAGTTCAAAAGTCTAACAAGAGAAAACTATGAATGCAGGACCCGCACACCCCTCCTCAGGAGGAGGTAAGCACAGACGGCGCCGTGGGCGTCGTTCGCAAAAACGCGGCCCCGGTAGTGGCGGACCGCACCGTGCGCGCCAGGAACATCAGGGAATCTTCACCGCGCCCATGGATCACAGCTATCGCGCCAATCTCAACGGCGGCGACAACGGCAACAAAGGCGCCCGGCGGCCCGGTTTCTCTGCTGCCTACCCGATAGGAGATCCGGAACCGCTTCCCGTGCCACGTGAGGATGCGGCTTCCCGCGTCTTTGCTTTTGTCGAAGATCTCTTTTTCTTGACCAAGATTCAGGACACCGGCCGGAAGATGAACGTCAAGGTGGAGTTCGTGCGGACCGAAAAAGATCTCACCGACCACATGAAGAACAATGGCGAAGAAAAGCCGTCCCTGATCATTTTCGATCTCAACAACGTCAATGCCAAGCCTCTGACGTTGATTCCCAAATTGAAAAGCAAGCTCAAGAAGGGAACCTCGATCATCGGCTTTCTCTCCCATGTTCAGGGCGACCTGAAGCAGAAAGCTCACGAAGTGGGCTGCGACATGGTGCTGCCACGTTCAGCGTTCTCGCAAAACCTGCCACAGTTGCTGCGCCGCCACGGTGCCAGCGAGGAAGTCTCCGCGGCCGAATGAAATTGCCGACGCGAGAAACAGTGGCGAAAAAATAAGGCCAGAGGTTAGAGGTCAGATTGCAGAAGTAAGAGCTTCCGATGCTTGCACGATCGGTCTGGTCCAAAATTTCTTTATTTGGAACGGTCAAATTGTAGCTTTCGTTCGTGACCAAGCCTCATTTGGTTCTTACCTCTGCAATCTGACCTCTGACCTCCAACCTTCCCCTGATACAATTTCGCCGTGTTCTCAAACAAAATTCTGATTGCGTTCATCTCTGGCATTTTGACGGTGCCCGTTTGGGCGCAGGAGCCTCCGCCTCAGGAGTCTCCAGCGCAATCGCCTGCCGCACAACCATCTGTCACGAAGCAACCTCCGGTGAAGGTCAGCATGCTCAATGTATGTTCGCCGTCCGCCGACGACCAAAAGGAGTTGTCTGCGGCACTGGCCAAGGTGCCCACCAAACCCGGGTTCGCCAACGATTACGAGGTGGCGCGCGGGCACTCAACGCTTGATCCGAATACGCCGATGCCCGGCATGCCGGCGATGCCATCCGGCGCGGTATCGGCTGCCAACTGGGTGCGCGTTCGGCACGAATTTCCTGCCCCGGTTCTGTTCAGCAACGTTCAATACTCGTTCAGCGTGGATGCGGACAACATGGTCGAGACGCTGGTGCTGCGAGTGCGCGATCCCAAGGATTTGATGGAGGTCGCGATTGAGGACAGCGCTTCCACGATTACCTCTGCGGCCGTGATGCTATCGGCGAATACACCCGCTGCGCGCGTAAAATTAGAGCGCTTTGGAAAGTCCTCGATCGTGCTCGCGCGCTGCTCGGCAGCAGAAGGGAAGCCGGCGCCGAATCAAAGCGCGTACGAACCGATCTTCCGTACGGCCTCCGCAATTCTGAATCGCTATCGGGACGCTCTGGGCGTCCGCAACATGGTTCCGCAGGAACTCGCCCGCTTAGGCACGGCAAAGGCGAGTGCAGCCAGGAAGAAGAAACCTTGAGTTGGCGCTGAACACGTAACACAGACTCTGCAAGGGCGTATGACCAGCACAATTTTTCAGCGAATCTTGATTATTGTCTACGGCCTTTTGGCCGCAATTGCAGTTGTTGTGCTTCTGCCGATAGCGGCTTTCGTCCTGGCACTCGTTTTCGTCTGGATTAATCATGTAGCACACTGGGTCGAGCTCGGTGAGACCGAAGCCTGGCTTGGAATGATTTTGGCCCTCTATGCGATGTATGCCGGCATCGTTGTGGGCCCACTTGTTTGGTGGAGGGTATCGGCCAATCGCCTTAACCTGCCGCGCAAGGCAAATAATCTCGGGACACTTATCGTTTTCGCGGTTTTCGGTTTCGTCGCCTTATGGGTGGTCGAAGGAGAACGGGGGACTACCGCTTCTACAAACCTGGAAGCAGTTTCAGACGACGGGAAGTCTGTAGTAGCTTCCGTAGTCCGCTCCGATTCTCGGACGTTGTACAGGATCGATACCAGCAAGGGCCACGCAAACCCACTGACTTCATTACCGGCCTATGCATATGGTGCGGACTTTTCTCCCGACGGCAAACAGATTGTATTCACCCACAGCACGAATCAAGAAAGCCATACACTCATGATCACAGATCTTGAAGGGAAAAATACCCAGGCCCTTCTGCGAGATGGTGGCAATGATTCTTGGCCACGATTTTCCCGTGACGGAAAGACGGTATACTTCGTTCGTACCGCTAACCCCTGTTGCAGAAACTTCGATCTGTTCTCTACATCCCTTGATGGCAAAACCGTAATCCAGCTTACGCATCAGAATTTTGATTCCAGCTTTCGTTCCACACCAGTACTGTCGTCTGACGGTAGTCGACTTCTCTTCACGCGACAAGATTCGTTATTGCTCTTCTCGCTTTCAGGCCCCACTCGAGCGCCAGAGGAATTGATATTTCCTCTACCGAACGCGCTATCACCACGAATGTACGTGTCTGCCTATTTCTCATCCGATGACAAGGGCGTTGTATTCATGGCAGCAAGTCAGGGCAAAGATGGATATGAATACAATGTGTATATCGTCGACTTGACATCGCGACAGGTGAAGAAGCTGACGAACCATGGTTACGCCACCGATTTTCGTGTCTCAGTCGGTGGTAACAAAGCGGTGTTCCTGAAGTGGAAAATCAGCCCTATTCAGAAACTTCCAAGGGGTTTTCAGATGCAATTAATGGATTTGGACAGTGGGACTGTGGTTCCGATTAATATCGAAATGCCGAAGTAACCGTGCCGTCCGTAGATGTTGGAATAGCTCTTCACAACCCCTGTGATTTAGGATTTACAGAGAGTATGCCGAGGCGTGCTTCGACGAAAAAAGTCATCTCAACGACCTGCAACCAAGACTAACTTTCAGAATCTATTTGTGAATACTATGGATATTCGCAACGTCGTAATTATCGGATCGGGCTGCGCCGGCCACACGGCCGCTCTCTACTCCGCCCGCGCCAATCTGAAGCCGCTGGTCATCGAAGGCCACGAACCTGGCGGACAGCTTTCCATGACCACACTGGTCGAAAACTTCCCCGGCTTTCCCGAGGGTATTCAGGGCCCTGAGTTGATCGAAAACATGCGTAAGCAAGCCTCACGCTTCGGCGCCGAGTATCGCATGGGCCACCTGGTCAAGGCGGACCTGGGCAAGCGGCCATTCGAGCTCACGATCGGCAAAGACGTGATTCGGACGCGCACCCTGATCATTGCCAGCGGAGCCTCAGCGCGCTGGCTCGGCCTGCCCAGCGAGCAGGCTCTGATCGGCCACGGCGTCTCTTCCTGTGCGACCTGCGACGGATTTTTTTTCTCGGGCAAAGAGATCGTCGTGATCGGCGGCGGCGATTCCGCCATGGAAGAAGCTACGTTCCTGACACGGTTTGCAAGTAAGGTTACGCTCATCCATCGCCGCGAGCAGTTCCGCGCCTCAAAGATCATGCTCGACCGCGCTCGCGCCAACCCTAAAGTTGCCTTTCTCACCGACACCGTCGTCGACGATGTCCTCGACGTCAGCAAAAAAGAAGTTACCGCTCTGCGCCTGCGCAACGTGAAAACGGGCGAGAGCTGGGACCTTCCCGCGAGCGCGATGTTCCTGGGTATCGGCCACATCCCCAACGCGAAGATGTTCGCAGGCCAGCTTGAGACTGACGCTGATGGCTATCTGATCACGCACAAGAACGTGTTCACGAAGGTTCCCGGTGTGTTTGCCTGTGGTGACGTGCAAGATCGGCGCTACCGCCAAGCCATCACTGCTTCCGGTTCCGGCTGCATGGCCGCTCTCGAAGTGGAAAAATTTCTGGAAGAGCAAGGCCACTAGAATCACCGTGCAAGCTATCATCTTGCGGAGTCGCGCCCCCGGCCCATCCAGGAATTCGTTTGGCTACGGAATGGCGCCGTCCCTATAACTTCACGCCCAAACTTTCTGGATCGCGACCATCCTGAGCAGAATCCATATCCAAGAAATCCCGAGGTGAAACGTCATGAAATATCGTTTATTAGGAAACAGTGGCCTGCGCGTCTCCGAAATATCGCTCGGCACCATGACCTTTGGAGAAGACTGGGGCTGGGGCTCGTCCAAGGATGAAGCGCGCAAAATCTATGACGCCTATCGCGCGGCGGGCGGCAATTTTGTCGACACTGCCAATCTCTACACCAACGGCACCAGTGAGAGCTTCATCGGTGAGTTCATGAAAGACCACCGCCAGTCCGTCGTGCTCGCCACCAAGTACACCAACGCCATGGCCGGAGATGACGCGAACGCCGCCGGCAATCACCGCAAGAGCATGGTGCAGGCTCTGGAGGCCTCGCTGCGCCGCCTGAAAACCGATTACATCGATCTCTACTGGCTCCATATCTGGGATCAAATGACTCCTGTCGAAGAAGTCATGCGCGCCTTCGACGATCTGATTCGTCAAGGCAAGATTCTTTACATCGGTGTTTCAGATGCGCCCGCCTGGTGGATCGCGCAGGCCAACACGTTGGCCGAACTGCGGGGCTGGACGCGATTCATCGGCTTGCAGATCGAATACTCGTTGATCGAGCGCACCGTCGAGCGAGAACTCATCCCGATGGCGAAGGCCTTCAATCTCGGTCTGGTGGCATGGTCGCCGTTGGCCGGCGGCCTGCTAAGCGGCAAGTATCATTCGGGAGGCGCGAAAGACGCCAGATACACGACAGAAATGGGCAAGAATTTCCAGCGCACAGGAGAGCGGCCGGATCGAATTGTTGCCGCGGTTCAAAAAGTGAGCCAGCAGGTCGGGCGCCCGCCGGCTCAGGTTGCCTTGGCGTGGCTCCGCTACCGCGATATCGCGGTCATTCCCATCATCGGCGCACGCCGGATAACGCAGTTGCAAGACAACCTCGCGAGCCTGGAATTAAATCTGACCGGTGAACAGTTAGCTACGCTCAATGAAGCGAGCGCCATTGAATTGGGCTTCCCCTACGACTTCTACGCAAATGAAATGGTGAAAACGGTCGCGTACGGAGGCTTTCGCGACAAAGTCCTGGCCGCGTGATGTGAGCAGGAATTAACGCCGACGACACCCATGTCGACTAATCATGACCAAGACGCAATCAGTGCCGTGACCGCCGTGACCGCCGCGCCGCCGACGCACGCCGGGCCGACAACCATGCTTGCTCAACTTCAGGATCGGCTGAGCGGCAAAGTTCCGCCGCCGCCCATCGCGATCTTGATCGGCTTCAATTTGGTAGCAGTGGCTCCCGGTGCCGCTACCGTCACGCTCGAAGCAGGGCCCCAGCACGCCAATCCGATGGGCACGCTGCATGGAGGAGTTCTGTGCGATATCGCCGACGCCGCCATGGGCATCGCCTATGCCGCAAATCTGGCGGAAGGTGAATCGTTCACCACCCTTGAGCTGAAGATCAGCTTCCTCAAGCCGGTCTGGAAAGCCACGCTAACGGCGGAAGGTAAAGTCCTGAAGCAAGGGCGCACCACGGGCGTGGTGGAGTGCCGCATAACCGATGAGAAAGGCAGCCTTGTGGCCCACGCCACCTGCACGTGCATGACGCTGCGCGGCGCCTCGGCTCAGGGCCGTTAGCCGAGAGACATCAGCCGAGAATCCGCTGGCGCGTCGCTTTCGGCAAAGTTTCGCAAGCTGTACGCAGCACCAGGCGCGGGGCGCGTTTCCGAATCTTCATTAGATAGGGCACGGTCGGCTTAGGGTTGTATTTCGCGGCTTCCCGCAGCAGCCATCCCAGTCCCTTCTGCACCATGTCGTCGTCATCGGCCAACAGCATCTCCGAGAGTCGCACAACCTCCGGGAAAAACATCTTCTCCCGCACTCCTCGAATCAGCGTGACACAGGCTGCGCGGCGTCGCCATCGATTGCGTGACTTGGCCCAGCGAAAAACGTCTCGGCTACGCCTTGGTTCGTCGAGCAGCATTGGGGCCAGCACGTCATGCGCGAGCGCATCGTGATCTGCCCAACTGCTGACGCGGTCAAGCCAGGAAGCGCAGAGGCGAAATTCCTTTTCCCCGAGTAGGTGTGTCTGCTTCTCAAGCACGAACACGGCGAAGACTTTTTCCTCCAGAACTCGCCCGGAGAAGAGTTGGTCGGCAACCTCCACCAGAAAGTTCATTCCAAGTTCGCGGACGATGCTGCGCCGAGAACGCACGGCTACCTTGCGAAGCTCGGCCGTATACCATCCGCGAGATTGCACTTCTTCTTTGAAAAACCACTGCACTTCTTCCGAGTGCGGCGCCGACCCGCCGTCCCGGAGCAGTCGCCGGATGTGATCGGCAATGTATTGGGGTGTGATTCTTCGCTCGGGCATGATCCAGTCGTGTGCAGGTGGAGCGACCGGCGCCCACCCGTCATAACACGGGTGCTGATGATAAAAGAAGTCGGAGTAAAAATGCAGTGATACGCGGAAGTGTAGCGCCGGCGTCCCGCCGGCTGTCCTCGCCGACCACGATTCCGTGCGGGCTATCGTCTCTAACTCACCGACGATGCCCCGCCGCTCTTCACCGTCTTGTCATAAATCCACAGCAGCAAAGCCGTAACCATGCCGACGGCTGTCACGGTCCACCAAATCCGCGCCGGCTGATGCGCGACTTCTCCAAAATGATGGACGATCGTTCCGCCGAACCATCCGCCAATCAGCGAGCCGATCCCAATCGGAAGGAACGCGAACCCCATGTACGTCCCCTGCTGCCCCGGAGGTGCAAGCCGCGAAATATATTCGTAATAGCGAGGCGACATGATGATTTCACCAAGCGCAAGCACGAACAGCGACACAATCGCCCCGATCACGGTAGGCGAGAAGGCGAGAATCAACCACGACGCTGACGTGATCAGCGTACCCAAAATCACAGCCTGGAATGCCGGAATCTTGCGCGTCAAATAATTCACGACCAACGTCAGGCAGATCACAGTCAGCCCGTCCGTAACCAGAATCATTTCGACATCAGAACCCGAATTGATGTAGCCGTGAATGTATCCTGGCAGGGAAATGTACTGCTGCCAGAACACGACCCAGTAGCCGGTGAAGATCAGAAGGAACCACATGAACCGGCTAATGCCCGCGAGCACCAGCGCCAGCAGCCCAATCCAGATCCACCAGGGAATGTTAAGAGCAGGATGGAAGAGGCCGTAGATCTTGAGCAGGAACGCGACGGCTAGCACAGGCAGAACCAGCCGTGCATTTCCGACTACTACGCAGAAATTCCGCGCCACCGTCGCTATCGATGGCGGAGGCGCGTCTCCCGCTTTGCGCGGCTCACGGAAGAACAGCAGCACAACAAAAAACATTGCGAATACGCTGATCGCTGCCACCCGATAGACATTCTCGACGCCCAAATGCCGATGTGCCCACGAGGCAAAATAGGGCCCGGCCGCGCCTCCGATATTGACCATCGTGTAATAAATCGAGTAGCCAATCGAGCGCACGTTCTCCTTCGATGCGCGCGCTGTCGTCCCCACCACGCAGGGTTTCACCATCGAGATGCCGAGCGCGGGCAGCATGAGGATGACGCCAACAAAAAGCCCCAGCGGCACCAGATTGCGCACCGGCGCGAGCCAAGGCGCTGCGATCGAACCAATCAGGAAATAAGCAACCGCCAAAATCAGGTAGGCTGTCGAAAGCGCGCGCCGGAAGCCGATGCGATCGGCCACCGCTCCGCCGAAGATGGCGAGGAACCAGACCATCCCGCCGAAAATGCCGGTCAGTGTTCCGGTCTGCTCGGTTGAGAAGTTCAGGCGCTCCTGCAGATAGAGCGCGAGCGAAGCAAACGCACCGTAGTAAGAAAGCCGCTCGAAGATCTCGGTGATATTGGCGATCCAGAAAGGCCGCTCAAATCCAGTGCGAATTTCCTGCAAACGTTCAGAAAAGTTCAAAGTCCGGGCCTCCTGAACCACCGCCGCACAACAACAAATTCACCGACAACGAGCAACAAACCGAAGATCTGCTTGTTGTAGCAAGCGAGCCACAACGGCAGGTAAATATCGAAGTTGCAGGCGCGGTTGTTGGTGTAGCCCGCGGCTACGTCGGTGAGCGGACAGCGTCCGCCATTGACTACCAGGACCACGCACTCACCAATGATCAACAGCGTCAATGCGAAAGCCCAGCGAAACTTCCTCCACCAACCGAGCCAGGGTAGGGCAAGAATCGCTGCCGCCATAACGGCCCACACCGCGGTATGCAGCAGTTTGATCTGCTGGAGCTTGTACGCGAACGCCGAGGAATCGTGCACCTGAAGCATGAAAATCTTCATCTTGTGGCCTGCGCGCCCCGCTGTGCGCCGAACACTCAGCGCGCGAGCTGCCTTCGAGCCTCCTCCGCCGTCAGCCCTGCGACCCGAATCACCTTATTCCTGCTGCCCAGGCCGGCTGCAATAGTAACGGAGGACCGTGGAACCTTCAAAAGCTTTGCGAAGAATTCAATACAAGCCTCGTTGGCTTTGCCATCGACAGGCGGAGCAGTCAGCGCAACCTTGAGCGCATCGCCGACTTCGCCGGTGATGGCGTTCTTCTTGGCCCGAGGATGCACCTTGATTGCAAAGGTGACGCCGGATGAGTTGTCCTGAATTGAAACCATATGAGTAATTGGAGATTGCACAAGTAAAACCGGTGGCACGCGGTCATAGGTTTCTACTTCTGCAATCTGAGATCTAGACCTGCAATCTACAGCCTTCCACAGTGTCCTCGGTGGTTATCGTTTTTGCCTTTCCCCAAAAATCGCCGTGCCCAAGCGCACGCAGGTCGAACCCTCTTCGATCGCAACCTCAAAGTCGTGCGACATGCCCATCGAAAGCGCATTCATCGAAATGTTCGGCAGAACGCGGGCCACGATCCGATCGCGAATCCCGCGCAACTGACGGAAATACGGCCGCGCGAATTCCGGGTCTTCCGAGTAAGGAGGCACCGTCATCAACCCGCGAATCGCCAGATGCTTCCATTGTGGAGCGCCAGTCAAAATCCGCTCCAACTCCTCGGCATCCGGAGAAACGCCACTCTTCGCCTCTTCGCCACCAACGTTGATCTCGATCAGCAGCGGCAGTATCTTGCCCGCCGCTTCCGCCGCTGCATTCAACTTCTCGGCCAGCCTCACCGAGTCCAGCGAGTCGACTGCGCCAAACAACTCCGCTGCCCTCGCTGCCTTGTTCGACTGCAAATGGCCAATCAGATGCCATTCCATGCCTGTCAATCCGCGCAGGGCGTCAGCCTTCCCTGCAAATTCCTGCACCCGATTTTCACCGAACACGCGAAGGCCGGCCGCGTAAGCCTCACAAATCGAATCCGGCGGGAAGGTCTTGCTCACCGCCATCAGCGTAATTGCAGAAGGGTCGCGCCCAGCGCGCCGCGCAGCAGTCGCGATCCGCTCGCGCACGTGCGCAATGTTTTCAGCGATAGGCACGTAGAAGATTTAATCACAGGGGACACGGAGGAGCATTGAGGAATTGCAGAAGAAAAATGTCAGATTGCCAAGGCCAAGGCCAAGCCCTATGCTGCCGGGTGCGACCTCTGCAATCTGACCTGTGACCTCGAATCTTCTGGAGATCCCGAACTTCGTTGGAGATGATCGCGGGTGGGCTCAGACGTCCAGCCAAACGCGATCACATAATCGCTGTCGGCGGCGCCGGATCTTCGGGCCGTCCAGCGTTAGCCAGCGGAACGCGGATCATGGCAATCGCCAGCACGGCGAGCGCACCCAGCGCCAGAAGAAATGGCGGCGTCCACCGGAACAGGGTTACGTCGTGCCCCGAGCCCACCAGTCCGGCAATGAGCAGGCCGCACAGCGCCTCGCCCGCGATCAGACCCGAAGCGGTCAACACGCCGGCGTTTTCGACGCGCGCCTTCTGCGCATCGTTCAGGCCGCGGCGATCGCGCAATTTGTCGGTGAGCCAGCGAATCACGCCTCCAACAAAAATGGCGAAGGTAGTGCCCAATGGCAGATACATGCCGACGGCGAAAAGCATCACGCTCTTCACTTCGATCATGATCATCGCCACTCCCAGCAGGATGCCGACGATCACCAGCGGCCACGCCATGTCGCCGCCCACGATTCCCTTGGAGAGCATGGCCATTAATCCCGCCTGCGGGGCCGGGAGTGCGGGGCTGCCGAAGGTGTATGCCTTGGCAAGGATCGCGATCGGGAAGAACAGGACGAGCGAGGCCACGACGATGCCGAAAAGATCTCCAATCTGCATCTTGGAGGGCGTGCCACCGAGGATGTGTCCGACCTTTAAGTCCTGCAACATCTCACCCGCCACAGCGGATGAAACGCACACCACGGCGGCTACTCCAAGCACCGCGGCTACTCCGCCGATACCGGAAACGCCGAGCGCGACCATGAGCAGAGCTGCGATCACCAGTGTGCACAGCGTGAGCCCTGAGACTGGATTGTTCGACGATCCGATCATGCCGACCAGGTTTCCGGAAACTGCGGCAAAGAAAAATCCGACGATGATCATGACGCCAGCCGCAACCAGGCAGCCGGATAATACCCGCGAACTGGAGAGCGTGCCGGCTGCGCTGATGAAGTAGTAGTAGAGCAGAATCATGGCTACGAATACGACGCCGATGCCGGCAAATATTCCTTTGGCTGGCAGGTCGCGCTCGGTACGATTGGCAGCGGCGTGCGCTGCCGCGGACTTTTTCAGATCGGAAACGGCACGGCCCATGCCGAGTGCCAACTGCTTGCGCATCTTGAAAAGCGTGTAGGACGCGCCCACCAGCATGCCGCCAACCGCGATGGGCCGCACAATCGAAAAGTAGATGGCCTGCGCCAGCAGGGGCCAGGCGATGCTTTGTCCCTGCGGCATCGAGGCCTGGATGTAAGGCCCGAGCGTGAAGGTTAGAAGCGGAACCAGCAGGCCCCATGCAAGCAACCCTCCCGCGAAGTTCAGGGCGGCGAGTCTCGGGCCAATGATGTATCCCACGCCGAGGTAGGCAGGACTGATGTCGGGGGCCGTCAACAGCGTGGCGCCGCCGGTTATCGTCGTAGCTACGCTTGGATTCGTGCTGGTGCGGAGCAGCAACTTCTTTCCGAGATCGCTGATCTTGACGGGGAAAGTGTTATTGGGATTGAAAACATTGACCGCTCCGAGCAGATACATGAACGCGCCGAAGCCCATGTTGGCGAACAGAATCTTCGCGGCCTTGGCGCCCTGTTGTCCGGCCTTGTGAATCTCGGAGGCGGCTACGGATTCGGGAAACGGCAGATCGGGATCCTCCACCATCACCCGGCGCAGCAGGGTTACGAACAGGATGCCGAGCGTGCCCCCGATCATCATCAGGGCTACTGATTTCCAATATTCGGGTGTGCTGACACTCGGCGTCAATGTCGGCCACAGGCCGGCCATCACAAAGGCAGGGATGGTGAAAATGGCGCCGGCCGCTACCGACTCGCCGATCGAGCCCACGGTTCGCGCGATGTTCTCTTCCAACAGCGAGCCCTTCATCAAGCGAAGCAATGCCATTGAAATGACGGCTGCCGGATAGGTCGCGGCAATCGTCATGCCCGCCTTGAGCCCAAGGTAGGCGTTGGCGGAGCCCAGCAGGGCCGTCAGGAACAGGCCGATCAGCACAGCCCGGAACGTAAACTCTTTCATCTCCATTGTCTCGGGAACATAGGGACGGTGCTTGCGCGGGGCTTCCGTATTTTCAGTAACAGTGCTCATAAAATCCTCGTGGCCGGGGCCGATTTCATCTTCTGGTCACAGTAGCAGATCGACGGCGCACCTTACCATGCCGAACGCCAGCTTTACAAGGGCATACCTTCTCCTCGACAATGGATTCAACGCTGCTCGTCCTCATTTTGCATCTCAAATAAGGAATCCAGTCCGAGGAGGTATGACGTGACTCTTCTGCCCCGTCCCTCTTGGCGCCCTTTCTCCGCGGAATTCCACTGCCGCGGCTGCGGTGCGAAAGAAGGCTACCGGTCCCGGCCGCGCGGATTCTTTGAGATGTACGTGCTTCCGATTTTCTTTCTCCAGCCCGTGCGCTGCGACCGCTGTTATCTGCGCAGCTATGTTCCCCGCTCCGTTGCCGCGCGGGAGCGGACCCAACACGAGCCTATGCGGCCGAAAAGTCAACCGGATGTGGCCCCGAACCGCACTGGCCGCATTGCCTAGGAGCGGCTATACTAAACTAGTGTCGCCCGGGTGCGGCCTCGAAGCCCAGCCGGGTGCAGGAGGCCGTCTTCAGCAGTACTGGCTTTCGAATACGGGTTGCCCGGCCCGCAGCAACGATCCATCCGGTCGTCTGCTGGGCAGAGCGCGCTGCTGCCTCCGTCTTTTTCACGCTTTTTCCCGCCGATTGCCGTATCTGTGGTTCCCCGCTGATCAAGATTTCCCGCCTTCCCGTTTGTAACGATTGCCTCCACGCTCTTCGGCCATTGACCGGCTCATATTGCGCCATCTGCGCTGAGGCGTTGCCCTACGCTGTTCAGACTGCGGGCCAACAGATTGACGCCCGCTGTCGCCTCTGTCGATTGGCACCGCCCCCGTTTGAGCGCGCGGTCGCTTACGGCAGCTACGACGGTGCCCTGCGCGATCTGGTTCATTTACTGAAGTTCAGCCAGGTTCGGCCAGCGGCCCAGGTTCTGGGACGCATGCTGGCCGAGTCCATTTCCGCACTCGAGCCGTCGCTGCCCTCCGGTGCGATCGCCGTGGTGCCCGTGCCGCTGCATGCGCACAAGCAATCGCTGCGCGGTTTCAACCAGGCGGAATTAATCACACGAGCTGCGCTCAAACAGCTCTCGCGTTCGGGCCACGTCAAGAGATTTGAACTATGCACTCGTGCGCTGGTGCGCTTGCGCGATACCGGAAGCCAGATCGGACTCACGCGCCATCAGCGCCGTCAAAATCTGCGGGGCGCGTTTGCGATTAGGGACGCAACCGCCATTTCGAATCGCAACATTCTACTGGTCGACGACGTCTACACGACCGGCGCCACGGCGTCCGAGTGCGCCCGAGTTCTTCGCCGTGCTGGTGCGGCGCACGTGTGGGTAGCAACCGCAGGTCGAACATTGAGGGTTTCGAATTTCTTTGCCGAGCCGGAAGATTCTACTGAAGGCCGGGATGGCGAACCTGCGATGACGGAACCCGAGATGACAGCTAAAGGATGCGAGCAGACGATCAGTGTAGCTGCTCACATTGGATAATCATGTCGTTGCGCATGCACAATTTCGGTGGAAGCTGGCGGCCGCAGATGCCGCCCGGGATGCTTGCCGCCGGCGTCCACCAGGATAATGATGGGCACGCGCTGCATCAGCCCGTACTCGTGCTCAACGCGTCCTACGAGCCGATCAATGTCTGCGCCGCCCGCCGAGCGATCGTGCTCGTGCTCAAGGGCATCGCCATGACCGAAGAAGAAAACGGACACTTCCTGCATGCCGCTCGCGTCGCTATGCGCGTGCCCTCGGTCATCCGCCTGCTCGAATATCGCCGCATCCCGCACCAGTCGCGCGCTCTGTCGCGCAAGAACATTCTTCTTCGCGACCGCAACACCTGCCAGTATTGCTCGACAACGTTGCCGTCTAGCGAACTCACGCTCGACCATGTTATCCCCCGTTCCCGGGGAGGCCTCTCCACCTGGGAAAACCTCGTCGCCTGTTGCCATCCCTGCAACCGCCGCAAAGGCAACCAACTCCCGCACGAAGCCAACATGCGGCCGACGCGCGAGCCCCGCTCCTTCAATCTCCACACCAGCCGTCACATCATGCGTTTGATGGGGCACAGCGACGATAAGTGGAGAAAGTATCTCTTCTATTAAGCCAGCAAGAAAAGTGTGGTGCGCTCCGCGGTCCCTACATTGAAACCTTGAAATTTTGAAACCTGGCCTCACTGCGGCTTCGGTGGCTCGGCTGGCTTCTGCTCGGGTGCTGGCTGTTCGGCCCCCTTCTTTATTTCTTGCCCCTCGTATGTGATCTTCGATTTCGCTCCGAACCGCTTGTAGTTCGTGTACTTGATAATCTCGCGGATCTTGATGTCCTCGAAGCTGAAATGCAGTGTATCTTCCGCCCGCGTATAAGTCGGGAACCAGTACTGCCCGTCAATCTGCTCACGCCAGGTCGTGAATTTCGGGAAGAGGTTCTCCTGCCCCTTTTTCTTCCGAATGTCGGGCACAGTTTTCCCGTACGTCTCGACAATCTGAAAATCGTGGTCATCCACCCAGATGCGCCCCTGGAAATAGCGCTTCTTTCCGACAATCTGCTTAGGCGCGATATCGAAAACATAAGTATTCAACTCGTCCTGCTTCTGCTGACCTACATACAGGACGTCGTACTCCCCAACCTCGTCCGAAGTCAGCACAAACGGCAGCCGGTTTTCGATGTCGTCAATGTCCTCCTCCGTCATCTGAATCCGTTGCAGCGTGGGCTGCGGCGCAAACACCACGTTCTTGATCTTGCGCCCCTGATCGTCGAAGGTCACGTCAAACACCTGCTGATATGAGCCATCGGGTGTGTCGCCGTCGAGCGTCATCACCTTCACATCCTGCCGGAATGTGTATTGATCGCGCGCCTCTTTGAAGTCCTTTTCCTTCGCCGCGAATTTCTTAATGATCTCCTCGACCGTAGTGCCCTTCGGCAGCGACTTGTCGAGCGGCCCTTCCTGCGCGCGCGCCGGCTGAGGGAACACGAACGCCAGCCAAACAATAGCTGACAACACTAGGACGAACAACGCTGGAAATAACGGACTCAACCAGAGCAGCTGGGCAGGACGGGAGGAGAATCTCATATCGGCATTCTAGCGAAAATCGCCGCGGAAAGGACTTAACAGCAGCCCCCACCCCCAAGAGCCGCCGTGCGTCAGCCCTTTCGAAAGGGGGTGGAAGACTGCAGTTCTGCCTTCTTCTTTCGATGCGGCAGTGGCCAAAAAGGTAGCCGGATTTACTTTTCTTTACGGAAGACAATACAGCGCAGACCTCCCGCCTACGCCAAAGACGCACATGAAAAATCCATTGCTCGATACCATCTTGCGTCTTCCAAATCCGGGGACCTTGAAACCTTGGAACTTTGAAAACCTTTGAAACCTTGAAAGCTTGAACCCTTGATTCCGCTCTACTTCATCGCCTTCCCCATCCCCCACTCCACCAGTCCTGGAAAAAGCTGATACAGCTTTACCACCGGAATCATCGTCCACGGCACAATCACTTCGCGCTTCCTCTTTCTGTATCCTTTGTAAGTCGCGCTTGCCACGCGCTCCGCCGTAATCCCTTTCACCGATTGCGGACGTACCTTGCCTCGCTTAGCCGCCACCATGTGCGAACCGAATTCGGTTTGAATATAGCCCGGACAAACGGTTAGCACATTGATGTTGTCCCGGTTCAGTTCCACTCGAGCGCCCTTGCCAATTGCATTCAGCGCAAACTTGGTCGCCGAGTACGGCGTCATAAACGGCACCGGTATATGTCCGGCCACGCTCGAAATATTGATGATCGTTCCGCCGACTGCATCGCGCATCGCTGGCACCACTGCCTGCAGGCAAGCCACCGCGCCGAAGAAATTGGTCTCGAACAATTCGCGGCAAGCCGCCATCTCCATGTCAGTCACGGAGTCGCGAATCCCCACTCCCGCGTTGTTCACCCACACGTCGATGCGGTCAAAGTGATGGAGCGTCAGACCCACCACGCGATCAATCTCCTCGCGGTTGCGCACATCGCACGCGAGCGCCAAGGTTCGCTCCGTGTGCCCCACGCGATGCCGCGCCGCCTCAGCCCGGCTGGCATCGCGCGAAAGCAGCACCACGCTCGCGCCGTGATCCGCAAAAACCTTGGCAATCGCCTCCCCGATCCCCATCGAAGCGCCTGTCACCACCACCACTTTCCCATCCATTTCCATGCCGACCCTTGTATCCCCTGGAGTGCAACCCAGTCAATGGCTGCTAAAATCTGGCCATAAGCCGAAACCTGAGATCTGAAACCTAAGAATCTCAAATCTGAAACCTGAAACCTGAAACCTGAGACTTTGGACCTTGGACCTTCTGCCTCTATTCCCGCTCGACCTTGTTCTCCTTCCCGGCGTCCCGCTCCCGCTCCACGTCTTCGAGCCGCGTTACAAAGAGATGATCGCCGAATGCCTGGAGCAGAAAAAACCGTTCGGCGTCGTTCGCGCCTGCGACGAAGGCGTTGCCAACATCGGCTGCACCGCCGAGATTCTCTCCGTCACCAAGAAGTACGATGACGGCCGCATGGATATTCTCACGCGCGGCGTCAACCGCTTCGAGGTGCTTGAGGTCAACGAGGAGCGTTCGTTTCTCAGAGCTGAAGTTGCGATGGTCCCGGACGAACCCGGCAGGCCCGCCTCCGAATTGGTCGAGCAGGCCGTTCGCCTGCACGCAGAAATCGCCAAACTAGCCGGCGCCGAGCCGCCCCCAGCCGACTCTGGCGGTTCGTCAGAGTTCGAGGCGATCGACAATCTTTCTTTCCTCCTCGCCGGATCGCTCCCGCTCGACCTCGACTTCAAGCAGAGCTTGCTCGCGACCGTGTCGGAAGAAAAGCGCCAGCAAGCCGTCGTCGAGTATCTGCAGGCCATCCTCCCCGGCCTGCGCCGTGCCGCCAATGCCCGTTGGAATTGATCTTAGCTCCCGGCTCTGAGCTGAGAGCTGACAGCTTTCTCGCGGCGTATAATCCGCATAAGGTCACGGTAGCCGCCGGCGCCCACGCCGGCCAAATCCAGGGTCTCAGGAGTTCCCACCATGAGCAGTGCCCGCACATTGGGCGAGTTGCGCGCCAGTTCTTTTTCCGAGAGCAGGCTCCGCTCGCGCCGCGTGAAAGACGAGATGCGCGAGAACCTGATGACGCGCCTGCGTGAGCACCCCGATGAGCCGATCTTTCCCGGCATCGTCGGTTACGACGATACCGTCATCCCGCAGATCGTTAACGCCATCCTCTCGCGGCACAACTTCATCCTGCTTGGCCTGCGCGGACAAGCCAAGAGCCGCATCCTGCGCGCCCTGACAACGCTGCTTGATCCCGAACTGCCCTATGTTGCCGGTTGCGAGATCCACGACAATCCCTATGCCCCCATCTGCCGACGCTGCCTGGAGTTGGTTGCCAAAGAAAAAGATGCGACCCCAATCGCCTGGCTCACAGCCGATCATCGCTACGTCGAAAAGCTGGCCACGCCCGATGTCACCATCGCCGACCTGATCGGCGACATTGACCCGATCAAGGCGGCGCGAGGTGGGCACGAACTCTCAAGCGAGTTCACCGTTCATTACGGCTTGCTGCCCCGAGCCAATCGCGGCATCTTCGCCATCAACGAACTGCCGGACCTCGCGGGCAAAATTCAGGTGGGCTTGTTCAACATCATGCAGGAAGGCGATGTGCAGATTAAGGGCTATCCGATCCGGTTGCCGCTCGACCTGGCGATCGTCTTCAGCGCCAACCCCGAGGATTACACGGCGCGCGGCAAGATCATCACGCCGCTTAAAGACCGCATCGGATCGGAGATTCGCACGCACTATCCCGTGACAGTCGAAGAGGGAATTGCCATCACTGCACAGGAGGCGTGGATCGAGCGCAACGGCTCGCGCCTCCATATTCCGAAGTATGTGCAGGAAGTGATTGAGCGCATCGCGTTCGTGGCTCGAGAGGACAAGAAAGTCGATAAGCGCTCTGGAGTAAGCCAGCGGCTGCCGATTTCGGCGATGGAGAACGTCATCTCGAACGCCGAGCGGCGCGCGCTCACGCATCAGGAAAATTCTGTCGTGCCGCGCATCAGCGATATCTACGCGGCGCTGCCCGCGATCACCGGCAAGCTCGAACTGGAGTACGAAGGCGAGATGAAGGGCGCCGATCACGTGAGCCGTGAACTGATTCGCACGGCCATTGCCAAGGCCTACGACACACACCTGCACGGCGTGAACATGAATCAGATTGTGCAGTGGTTTGATCTGGGTGGGGAGATTCAGCTTGGCGACAATGCGGGCGCGGACGAAGTGCTGAGCGGCCTGCGGCAGATTCAGGGACTGATGGAGAAGGTGACGAAGCTCAACGTTGGACCGAAAGACAGTCCTGAGATGCAGGTGTCGGCAGCGGAATTCATTTTGGAAGGTCTACACGCGCACAAGAAAATTGGGCGCAACGAAGAGAGAGTGTTTACGGCGGGAGAAAAACAGCCCAAACCGGCCGAGAAGCCGATGTTTGACCGGGAAGAACCCGGGTTTGGGAGAAAGAGGAGTTTTAATTAGTCGTTAGTCGTTAGTCGTCGGTCGTTGGCAATGCGCGGTGGCGCATCTGCGCGCTCAGGGTTTCGACGATCTCCGAAAATAGATGCCAGTAGGCGAGCGAACGACCAACGACGAGCGACCAACGACGGTTTTATGAAACGCATCCGCTATAGCAAATACGTTCCCGACCCGGCCAGCGAAATGAGCATGGAGGACCTGCTCAGCGCGCTTTCGGATTACCTGCTGCAGAGCGGATTCAACGACAACTTCTGGTATGAGATGCCAGAGGGCGAGCAGACGCTTGACGAACTGCGGCGGGCGCTTGAGCAGGCCTTGATGAATGGCGAGATGTTCGACGAGGAAATGCGCGACCGGCTGCAGCAGATGCAGATGGAAGGGCAACTCGAAGAGCTGATTGAAAAGCTGATCGAGCGCATGCAGCAGGAGGATTACATCTCAATCGACCAGCCGCACGATCCTGCGCGGCAGTCGAGCGTGGGCGGGCAGGTTGGAGACGCGCAACAGCAGGCACGGTTTGAAATCACCGACAAGAGCCTTGACTTCCTCGGCTTCAAAGCTCTCCGCGACCTGCTCGGCTCGCTCGGCAAATCGAGCTTTGGGCGGCATGACACACGCGATATGGCGACCGGCATCGAGGCCAGCGGCGCGTCAAAACAATATGAGTTCGGCGACACGCTCAACCTGGACATCACGGCCACGCTTTCGTCGGCGATACAGCGCGAAGGGCTCGGCTTGCCGCTGAATCTCGAATACCACGACTTGCAAGTCCATCAATGCGAATACCAGTCGTCATGCGCGACGGTGCTGATGCTCGACTGCTCGCATTCGATGATTCTGTACGGCGAAGATCGTTTCACGCCCGCGAAGAAAGTCGCGATGGCGCTTTCGCACCTGATCCGCACGCAGTACCCGGGAGATTCGCTTTCGCTGGTGCTCTTTCACGACTCGGCGGAGGAAGTCCCGCTTTCGCAGTTGGCGCGGGTGAAGGTTGGCCCTTATTACACGAATACGCGCGAAGGGCTGCGCATGGCGCAACGGCTGCTTGATCGCCAGCGCAAAGATATGAAGCAGATTGTGATGATCACCGACGGCAAGCCCTCGGCGCTGACGCTTGAAGATGGCCGCATTTACAAGAACGCCTTTGGCCTCGATCCGCTGGTCGTGAGCCAGACACTCGAGGAAGTTTCGAAGTGCAAGCGTGCGGGCGTGCTCATCAACACGTTCATGCTGGCCTCAGATTACGGGCTGGTGCAGTTCGTGCAGAAAGTCACGCAGATGTGCCGCGGGAAGGCGTATTTTACGACGCCCTACACGCTGGGGCAGTATCTGCTGATGGATTACATGTCGCGCAAGACGAAGACGATTCACTAGACCGGGCCGCATAAAATGGTCTTAGCGGAGAAAGCGCTGGCCTTCGGGGGCTAGTATCTTTCTTGGCTTCTAGCGCCAGGGTCGAGCCGTGCCCTTTCAAAACAAATTCAAAGTGATCCGCTACCAAAAGCGTGCGAGGGTTGACCCGGTCAGCGCTGGCAGCCTAACATTAGCGCCGACGGCTCTGAGGCCCTCTGAATGATCGGCCAGACAGTCTCCCACTATCGCATTGTTGGCAAACTGGGCGGTGGTGGCATGGGCGTAGTGTATGAAGCCGAAGATACGCGCCTGACGCGCCGTGTGGCCCTCAAGTTCATCCCTGAAGACATGGCCAAGGACCGCAAGTCCCTGGATCGCTTCATGCGCGAAGCGCGAGCCGCTTCGCAGCTAAACCATCCCGGCATCTGCACCATTCACGACATTGAAGACAACGACGGGCATCCCTTCATTGTCATGGAGAAGCTCGAAGGGACCAGCCTGAAAGACCTGATGCGGAACCGCAAGATCGAGGTCGACGAAATCCTCGATATCGGCACTCAGGTGGCCGACGCGCTGGCCGCTTCACACGCCAAGGGGATTATTCACCGGGATATCAAGCCGGCCAACATCTTTGTCTCGCAGAGCGGGCAGACGAAGATTCTCGATTTTGGGTTGGCGAAGATTGTGCACGATCCCAATTCGAGCGAAGCCGCGTTTGAGGATTCGCTGACGGCCATGGGGGTGATTCCGGGGACGGCCATTTATATGTCTCCCGAACAAGCCCGCAGCGAGGAACTGGACGCGCGCAGCGATTTGTTTTCGCTCGGAGTGGTGCTCTACGAAATGGCGACTGGGAAGAAGCCATTCGCGACCGGCAACGTCATTACCACGCTGGCCGCCGTGCTGAACGAGAAGCCCGTCGCTCCGCTGCAGCTGAACCCTAAGTTACCCCCAGACCTGGAAGGCATTATTGGGCGCGCCATGGAGAAGGAGCGCGGACATCGCTATCCCAATGCGCTGGCGATGAAGGGCGACTTGCAGTCGTTGCGGAAGGAAACCGAATCAGGCGCGACCCGCAGCGGTCTTTCACGGGCGGTTTTGCCCTATCGCATCGCCACAAGCACGTTCCGGGCCACCACAGGATGGTCCACATACATTCTGCTGGGAGTGAGCCTATTCCTGTTCATGGTGTTGGTCACGGTGGGCGTGTGGTGGTTCAAACACCGGGGCGCGATGGCCGGAGGGGCGGCGAAGAACACGATCGCCGTACTGCCTTTGCAGAACATGAATAACGATATCAGCGTGGAATTTCTGCGCTTCGCGCTGGCGGACGAAATCGCAAACACGCTTACTTACACGCGCAGCCTCGACGTGCGGCCATCGACGATTACGCGGAGGTTCGTCGGCAATGATGTTGATCCGCAAAAAGCGGGACGTGAAGTGCACGTGGCCAACGTCATTGCCGGACATTTTCTGAAACAGGGAGATCAGTTACGGATCACAGTCGAGGCCATCCAGGTGGATGGCGACCGGCTGTTATGGCAATCCAACGTGATTGCTCCCGTCGACGATCTGATTACGATGCAGGCGCAGATCTCGGCGCAGATCCGGCAAGGCTTGCTTCCTGCGCTGGGCGCCGAAGCAGGGTTCCTGGAAACGGGCACGCGGCCGAAGAGTGCAGAGGCATACGACCTATATCTGCATAGTCTGGCGCTACCGCACGATGCTGGACCGAATAAAGATGCAATTGCGGTGCTGGAGCATGTGGTGGAAGTGGACCCCAACTATGCGCCGGCGTGGGAAGCGCTGGGCATGCGCTGTTACTACGATGCCGACTATTCGGACGGCGGCGAAGCCATGTTCCAGCGCTCGAACAAGGCCTACGAGCGCGCCCTCGCGCTCGATCCCAACCGCATCGTCGCCGCCAGCCAGTTGATCACGAACCACGTCGAGCGCGGTGAATTGGGCCCGGCTTACAAAGCGGCGCAAGACCTCGTGAAACGGCGTCCGGATAGCGCCCAGGCGCATTTCGCCATTAGCTATGTTTACCGCTACGCCGGCATGCTGGAGCAGGCGGCTAGTGAATGCAATACAGCCAATGCACTGGATCCCGGGAATTATGCGTTTCGCTCGTGCGCCTGGACATTCGCGGAACTGGGCAAAACCGACCGGGCCGCTGATTTTGTACGCCTCGATGCCGGCTCGGAGTGGGCTGCTTATGCCATGCCTTCCATCCTGCTTCGAGAAGGCAAAATTGATGAAGCTCGCGAAGCGGTGAAACACATGCCCAGCACGCCGCGTTACCATCGCGACTTACTCGAGGCCTGCCTGGGATTGCGGCCGGCAACCGAACTCGAGCGCATCGCGCATGAGGACGAAACCAACCTGCCGACCGATCCCGATCCGGAGACGTGGTACTACCAGGGGGCGATCCTTGCCTTTTGCGGAAAGAAACAAGCGGCTCTGCACATGCTTCAGAGCGCGGTGGAACAGAACTACTGCGCGTATTCGAACCTGCTGTCGGATCCGCTGCTGTCGAAGCTTCGTACAGAAACAGCATTTGACAAAGTGTTAACCGCCGCGGGCGCGTGCCAGGAAGCGGTGCGCACAGCCGCCAATGCGCCCGGTCACTAGACAAACAATCTTCACCAGCCGGTTGAATTATCTTTTGTTATTTTGGCGGTTATTTGCATATTCAAGCTGATACAATCCCACGTTGCGTAGAATGGTTTTTCCCTTTGCTATTCCCTTCACGAAAGTCTCTCGAACAGGAGCTCCCATGATTTCCACGCGGAATTTTTTTGCCTTGGTGATTCTTGCGTGCGCCTCTCTGCTCGCGGCGCAGGAAACTCAAGAAGGCAGGTTGATGTTGTTTCCCGATATTCATAACGACAAAATTACATTTGTTTATGGCGGCGATTTGTGGCTGGCGTCGAGTGCGGGCGGAACAGCCCGGCGGATTACATCGGATCCGGGACGCGAGATATTTCCAAAATTCTCACCCGACGGGAAGTGGCTGGCATTCACCGGCCAGTATGACGGCAACTTCAATGTCTATGTCATGCCGGCGGATGGCGGGCAGCCCACGCAACTTACTTTTTATCAAGGGCAGGCGCAGCCGCTTAGCGACCGCATGGGTGTCCTGAATGAGGTGATCGGCTGGACGCCTGACAGTAAGAGCGTCATTTTTCTTTCTCGCCGCTACGCCGAGAACGGCTGGAGCAAGCGTCCTACCCTGGTAAGTGTAAGTGGCGGCCTTCCGCAACCTATGCCGATGTACGAGGGGGGCTTGCTTTCTTATGGCCCTGATGGCACAAAGATCGCTTACAACCGGATCTTCCGCAATTTCCGCCAGTGGAAGCGATACACGGGCGGCATGGCGCAGGACATCACGATCTATGACGTCAAGAATAATGTGGTGGACGGTGTAGTGCCGCACACCGAATATACCGATACGTTTCCGATGTGGCATGGCAATACTATTTTCTTCACTTCCGATCGGGGGCCGGAACATCGCCTGAACATTTACAGCTACGATCTGGCGAGCAAACAAGTCCAGCAGTTAACGAAGTTCGACCAGTTCGACGTCATGTGGCCGAGCCTTGGGCCGGATGCAATTATTTTCGAAAACGGAGGTTATCTCTACACTTTCGATCTCGAAACGCGGCAACCGAAGAAGCTGACGATCTATTTAAGTGCCGAGCGCGACCAGGCGATGAAGCATTGGGCGGATGCAAGCCATCACATCACAAATTTCGACTTCGACATCGCGCCAGACGGGAAACGCGCCGTGTTTTCCGCGCGCGGAGAAGTGTTTACGGTTCCGGCGAAGGAAGGCAGTGTCCGCAACCTCACGAATTCTCCGGCGGTCCGCGAACAGAAAGTGTCGTGGTCGCCAAACGGAAAATGGATCTCCTACATTTCAGATCGCACGGGAGAGGACGAGATCTACATTGCTCCGCAGGATGGGCTCGGTCCCGAAGAGCAAATCACGAGCGGCCACAAAGGATTCATTTATCAGCCGAGATGGTCGCCGGACAGCACAAAAATCGCCTGGGCCGACAAGGATCTGAAACTTTGGTATGTCGACATCAAGGCCAAGAAACCAGTCGAGGTCGACCGCGCCAAGTATTTTGAGATTCATAACTACAATTGGTCTCCCGATAGCCAATGGCTGGCGTATGACAAGCCAGAGTACTCCGGGTTTTCTGTCGTGTACTTGTACAGTCTGGCCGATGGCAAGATCACGGCTGTTACTTCTGCTCTAAACAACAGTTATGCAGCAGTGTTCGATCCCGGCAAGCGCTATCTCTATTTTCTTTCTGAGCGCGACTTTAACGAGGTTCTCGGAAATATTGATTTCGAATTCGCGAACCCCAAAACGACGCGGGTCTATGTGGTGACGCTGACCGCTGACGAATTGTCGCCGTTCCCCGCCTTGAGCGACGAAACGAAGGTAAAAGCGGAAGAGCCCGACACCGCAGCGGCTGCGTCCGAATCAAAGGCGGGCAAGAATGCCAAGCAGCCGTCCCCAAAAAAAGAGGAGAAGAGTGAAGAAAAAACGGCCGGGACCGACACCAAAGAGCCGCCGCGCGTATTCAAAGTCGATCTCGATGGTATTCAGAACCGCATCGTAGCGTTGGCCATTCCGCCAGCCGTGATTGAAAGCTTCGATGCATCGAAGGATGCTATCTACTTCGGTACAGCTCCGATTGGCGGGCTGTCGGGGCCGATCCCCGGAGAAGAACCCGCTATCCACGCCTACGACCTGAAAGACCGCAAGGACAAGGTGCTGATCGAAGGCGCAAATCATTTCGCGCTTTCTAGCGATGGCTCCAAGCTCTTATACGCCTCCGCCGGTCACGAGGGACCGCCCAAGTACGGAATCATCGACGCCAAACCGCCCGACGCCCCGCATAAGCCGGGAGACGGCACGCTTAACCTCGGGGGAATGCACGCCGAGGTTAGCCCTCCCGAGGAATGGAAAGAAATGTTCGACGAGGTCTGGCGCCAGGAGCGCGATTATTTCTTCGAGGCCTCGATGAACGGAGTGGACTGGCAGAAGGTTCACGACCAATATGCCCAGTTACTCCCCTACGTCGCCGATCGATATTCGCTCACTTACGTGATGGCCGGCATGATAGGAGAGTTATCGAACTCGCACACTTATGTCGGTGGCGGCGAGTATCCGAGCCTGCATGCGGTCAATGTGGGATTGCTCGGAACGGATTATGAAGTCGACTCGGCGAGCGGTTTGTACCGCTTCAAGAAAATCTTTGCTGGCGAGAACTGGGACGCACATACCCGCTCTCCGTTGACCGAGCCCGGCGTCAACGTGAAAGAAGGAGAATACCTGGTTGCGGTCAACGGCCGCGCGTTGCATGCGCCGCAAACTCCCGACGAACTGCTCGTCAATACCGCCAACGAAGTGGTAACGCTCGCCGTCAACTCCAAGCCGAGCGCGGACGGCGCGCGCAAAGTCGTAGTCAAGCCGATTGCCGACGAGTTCAGTTTGCGCGAGCTGAGCATGATCGAGACCAACCGCAAGAAAGTCGACGCGGCCAGCGGCGGGCGCATCGGCTACGTGTACCTGCCCGACATGGGCGACGAAGGGCTCAACCAGTTCATGAAGCAGTTCTTTCCGCAAGTCCGCAAGGAAGGGATCATCTTCGACGTCCGCTACAACGGCGGTGGTTTCGTGGATCAGTTGATCTTCGAGCGCTTGCGGCGTGTGCTGGCGGGGATGGGTTCGGCGCGAAATTGGGAGTCGGGCACGATCCCAGACATTGTTTTCTACGGTCATATGGCCTGCGTTACGAATTGGGGAGCGGCTTCCGACGGCGATCTGTTCAGCTACTTCTTCAAGCAGTACAAGCTTGGCCCGCTCATCGGGGAGAGAACGTGGGGTGGTGTGCGCGGCATCCGCGGATTCTTCCCGCTGATGGATGGCGGCTACATCACGCGGCCCGAGTTTTCAGTCTACGGTCTCGACAGCAGGTGGGTGATTGAAAACCGTGGAGTGCAACCTGACGTCGTGGTGGATAATCCACCCGACTTGGTGATTAAGGGACAAGATCCGCAACTGGAGAAAGCGATCGATATGCTGATGCAGCAGATCAAAGCCGATCCCAAGAAACTGCCGACGCGGCCGCCAGACTTGCCGACCTATCCCGAGGGCCCCGGCCTTTAGAGAAATGGGCTTCGGCCTTCGATCTTCGGGCTTCGACATAGGCGGCCAATTTTCGTGGCAACCTGATCGAAGCCCTTTTTCTGCGCTCCTACTCGGGGTGCCGGTTCGAATCGCGACCAGCCGTTGGAATCGTCTCGGCGCGTCCGCAGTTCTGTTCAACCCCTCTTAGAAGCGTCCCTCCGCACATCCGAAAGGTACCGGTGCAGCTCTCCCCGCTAGTTCCTTGGTCAAGAACATGCTCCGCTCGAAGAGTTGGCCCAGGCTGCTTGAGCGGTTTCTAACGAAGAAACCACTTCGCTTGCGTCAGGAAGGCTCGGAAATGCGGGAGCGGCCGAGACTCCCGTGCTCAAGTGGAACCAACCCGTGCCGATTGAGCGTGTGATGAGTTCCATGGATGATTGCGACGACATCGTAAAAGAGTTCTTGGTTGAAAGCCACGAGAACCTCGACCGGCTTGACCGGGAGGTGGTCGAACTGGAGAAGAAACCTTCGGACCGGGAGATTCTGGCGAGCGTTTTTCGCACGATCCACACGATCAAGGGGACCTCGGGGTTTCTTAGCTTCGGCAAGCTGGAGGCAGTCACGCACGTGGGCGAGAGCCTGCTGGCGCGCCTGCGCGACGGACAGCTCAGCCTGAATCCGGAACGGACGACGGCATTGCTCGCCCTGGTGGATGCGGTGCGGCAAATGCTCGCCGCGATTCAGGAGACGGGTCAGGACGGGGACGCCGATCACAGCGAACTGGTGGCTAGTCTGACTCGCCTGCAGCAGGTATCTCCACCGGCCCGCTCGGAGGGCGACGGTTTGGCCGGCGATTGCGCAGGCACGAAGCCAGCACCGTCCGAGCCACGCGCAGCGCCGCTCCCCGAAGCGGTGCCCGGGCCGCCCGAGGTGGAAAAAAAGAAAAAAAAGAAGAAGACTGAAGCCCACGCGCAAGCGCCCGCAGAACCGACTCCCGCAGAGCACCCTTCCAGTGCCTCCGAAGCGCAAGCGGCGGAATCGCAGCCTCACGAGGCCATACGCGAAACCATTCGGGTCGATGTGGGTCTGCTCGACAAGCTGATGAACCTGGTGGGCGAACTGGTACTCGCGCGCAACCAGATTCTGCAGTTCACCCGGACGACCGAAGAGACGAACCAGGTCACCACCGGACAGCGCTTGAACCTGATCGCGACCGAACTGCAGGAAAGCGTGATGAAGACGCGCATGCAGCCCATTGGCAGCGTCTGGAGCCGTTTTCCGCGGACGGTCCGCGATGTGGCCCTCTCCTGTGGCAAGCAGGTGCGAATCGAGATGGAAGGGCAGGAGACCGAACTCGACAAGACGCTGATCGAGGCCATCAAGGACCCGATGACACATCTGGTGCGCAACGCGGTCGATCACGGCATCGAGCATGCCGAGCAACGTCAGGCTGCCGGCAAAGGACCCGAAGGCCTGCTGAAACTCCGCGCCTATCACGAAGGCGGACAGGTCAATATCGAAATCTCGGACGACGGCGCTGGACTGGATCTCAAGAAGGTTGTCGAAAAGGCGCTGCAGAAAGGGCTGATCGGCGCCGACCAGGCGGCGCGCCTGACCGACCGCGAAGCCGCCAACCTGATTTTTCTTCCGGGCCTTTCGACGGCGGAAAAAGTCACGAACGTGTCTGGGCGCGGCGTCGGCATGGATGTGGTGAAGACCAATATTGAACGCATCGGCGGCACCGTGGACCTGCAGTCGACGGCGGGCAAGGGTACCACCGTCAAAGTAAAAATTCCGCTCACGCTGGCCATTGTTCCGGCGCTGATCGTGACCAGCGCGCGCCAGCGTTATGCCATTCCGCAGGTCAGCCTGCTCGAACTGGTGGGCCTGGAGGGTCAGGAAGCGTGCAAGCGGGTCGAAATGATTCACGGCGTGCCTGTCTACCGGCTGCGGGGGAGCTTGCTGCCGCTGGTGCACCTGAAGGGCGTCCTGAAACAGGCCGATGAAGGCTCAGCGCAGGACGGCGGCGGGAGCACGCGTACCCTGCTCGATTTCAGCCAAGCCCGGCTGAAGCACACGCTCTGGGTGGATCGCCTGCGAAAGGTCCTGGACGGGCACTCGAAGATCACGCTCGAAGAGGCCGGCTCGCACGAGCATTGCGCTCTGGGCACGTGGCTGTATGGCCACGGCCTGAAGGAGTACGGCGCACTCAAGGAGATGAAGCTGCTTGAAAGCAAGCACAAGCATTTTCACGAACTGGTGCGGGGAGTCGTGTCGCACAGCCTGGCCGGCGATGCCGGCAAAGCGGAGGACGGGCTTGCCCGGGTCGATGCGGCCTCGAAGGAAGTGGTGGGACTTCTGAGCGCGGTGGAGAGATGTGTGATCGAGCGCAACCGCATCAACATCGTGGTTCTGCAGGCCGACGGCCAGAAGTTCGGGCTGGTCGTCGACGAGGTCTCCGACACCGAAGAGATCGTCGTCAAGCCGCTTGGGCGCCACTTGAAAAACGTCACCGTGTTCGCGGGTGCGACCATCATGGGTGATGGCAAAGTGGCGCTCATCCTCGACGTTCTTGGACTGGCGCAGCACGCGCGCGTGGTCACCGAAAACCGCGACCGCACCGCCGCCGAAGCGGACGCGAAGCCGGCTCTTGAGGGAAGGCACGGCACCGAACGCCACCCGGTTCTGCTCTTCCGTCTCGGGGACAGTGGGAGGATGGCCATCGAACTGTCGGCCGTCGCGCGCCTGGAGGAGTTTCCGGCGGAATCGCTCGAAATCGCCGGGGAGCGGGAGACCGTACAGTACCGTGGCCAGATCATGCCCCTGGTGCGGCTCTCCGATGCCTTCCCCGGCCGGCAGCGGAGTGGGGACGAAGCGGTAGGGCCTCTCCAGGTGGTCGTCGTTTACGGCGGGAGCGGGCACAACATCGGGCTGATCGTCGACAGCATTCTCGACGTTGTGGACGAATCGTACGTTCTGGACCGCCAGACCGCGCGCCATGGCGTCATGGGCTCGGCGGTGGTCCAGCAGCGCATCACTGATGTGGTGGACGTGGCGGGGCTGGTCGCCCCGTACGGGGGCGCGGTTTTGCCGGATGGCTGCGTCCATTGAGGAAAAGGAACATGGCCGTTTCACAGCAGTTCTGCACGTTTGTTTTGAAGGGGCAGCTGTTCGGGGTCTCGGTCGAGCAGGTGCAGGAGGTCCTGCGCTATCACGAGATGACGCGCGTGCCGCTGGTGCCGGATTTTGTGCGCGGCCTGATCAACCTGCGCGGGCAGATTGTAACCGCGCTCGACCTGCGACGCCGCTTGGGCATGCCGGATCGCACCCCTGCGGAGTTGCCCATGAACGTGGTCGTCCGCACCAGCGACGGTCCGGTGAGCCTGCTGGTGGATGAAATCGGCGAAGTGCTCGAAATCGGCGAGGAAAGCTTCGAAGCGCCGCCGGAAACCCTGCAAGGGTCGGCGCGTTCGATGGTTCATGGTGTCTACAAACTGACCGGGCGATTGCTTCTCGAACTTGACCTAACACAAGCCTTGCCCGGAGAGGCAAAGAGTACGTGCTCGGGCTCAACCAGAATGCGCCGGAAAATTCCTGCCGCCCGGCGGTGGATGTCCTGTTTCGCTCTGTAGCGCAAACCTACGGAGCCAACGTGCTGGCGGTAGTGCTGACGGGGATGGGCTCCGACGGCACACGGGGATCAGCCGAAATCCACAATGCCGGTGGAACGGTAATCGCGCAGGACCAGAGCTCCTCGGTGGTCTGGGGCATGCCGGGTAGCGTGGTCGCCGCCAGTTTGGCCGATCGCATCTGCCCGCTGAACGGCATTGTGCCGGAGATTTTGCGCCGCGTGTTGTATCAGAGAGGCGTCGCCGTTGGCGCTCGCGGTTGAGCGAACGCCAGGATTCGGCGCGGCAAAGAGGATAGGGAATGTCCGTCGAGCTCGCAAAGGAGAAGTCGGCTGTCAGTCCACTGGGCACCTGTGACCCGGCTTACCTGAAGATACGGGATCTCATCTATCGGATTTCGGGTATCTATCATTCCGAGCAAAAGCTCTACTTGCTGATTTCAAGCTGCACCCGGCGCATGAAGACATGCGATGTGGCCCGTCCCGCGCAGTATCTCGAGCATCTGACTACCCGCCCGAATCGCGATGCCGAGTTGCGTCTGCTGCTGAACGAAATCACCATTGGCGAAACTTATATGTTTCGCCATCCAGCCCAGTTCGATGCCCTGCGCAATGTAGTTCTTCCCCAGATTATGGAGGGCAAAGCTGCCCTCGGGATCAAGCGGCTCCGTTTCTGGTCCGCAGGCTGCTCGACCGGCGAAGAGCCTTACACGCTGGCTACATTTCTCCTTGAGGAAAAGGAAAAGCACCTGGCGGGATGGAACTTCGACATTCTCGCCACCGACTTGAACAGCAATTCGCTCGAGGCAGCGCGCGCCGGGATTTACGGAGATTACGCGCTGCGCAATGTCTCGGAAACCCTGCGCCGGAAATATTTCAAAGACGCAGGCAATAACAAGCTGGAAGCCAACGATCTACTCAAGTCCCACATTCGCTTTGACCGTGTCAACCTTAGCGACGACAGCAAGATGGTTTTCTTTAAAGGAATCGACATCATTTTCTGCTGCAATGTTCTCATCTATTTCGATCTGGCATCGAAACGGCGAGTCGTGCAGCACTTTTACACCAGCCTCGTTCCCGGAGGGTACTTCTTTCTGGGACACGCCGAATCCCTGTTTCACGTGGACGACACGTTCCGATTGGTTCATTTTCCTGGGACCACGGCCTACTGGAAGCCGCGTCGGGGATCGGGCGCCGGAGGCGCACCATGAATGAACAGCAATGCGCCCTGCTTGAGGCGCAGATCGTCAAGCTCGAGTCGATTTCGACTGCTCCCACCATTCTCCAGCCCCTGCTCAAGATGCTGCGCTTGCCCTCCGACGAGATCCGCATCGAAAGCGTGGTCAACATGGTTTCCCGCGACAGCGCAATTGCAGCGCAATGCCTGCGTATGGCGAACTCCCCTCTTTTCGGACACCGCGAGGTCGAAACGGTGCGTGCTGCAGTTATGGTGCTTGGTATTGCGAAGGTGCGCTCGCTCCTGTTCGGCTTATGCATGCATCAGACCATTCCCAAAGGCAAATGGGTGCTCGATCCCAATGCCTTCTGGAGGCATTCGCTGGGCTGCGCGCTGGTCACGCAGACCATGGCTCGTGGAATTGGTTATCGTGAGCCCGAAAAGGCTTATCTAGCCGGCTTGATCCATGACATCGGCTTTCTCGTCACCTCCGTTCTATATCCGGCGAAGTTTCGGGAAGCGTTTCAACATGCCGTCGCTGAAAGATGTCCCCTGCATGTCGCGGAAGAGCTGATTCTTGGCTTTACGCACGAGGACTCCGGCCGCCTGCTTTGCAAACGGTGGGGTCTGCCGGAAGAGTTGCTGGAGGCGGCGGGATGCCACCACCGGCTCGACATTCTGCCAACTGCGGGTCCCCTGGTATGCCTGGTTCATCTGAGCGACCTGCTTTGCCGTGTGCGTAACCTCGGCTATGGATATGACGAGGTGCTCGCGGTGGCGCTCGCTCACGATCCGGCCTGGAAGCATCTTTTGATTGCTTATCCCGCGCTCGCGGAGGTCGATCTAGTGCGCTTCACGCTCGATATTGAAGGGTCGATGGACGAGATCGCCACCTTGGTTGATTCTGTCTTCGCTTCCGACCACCGGACTGCAATACCCGCTAGCTAGGTGCCGCAAACCCAGTTAGTAACTCTCGTTTGGTTACCGTTGTGCGTGCGGTTCTCGGTACTGGCATGCAAGCCTGGCGTTACGGAAGTGATATTTACACCAGGTCCAAGCGAACATACGATGACCATGTAGTTAGGCAGTTCTGGGGGAGGGCTGCCGAAGGCGTCCTGAGCTTGCTCGGGGCGTCTTTTTTTGTGCGCGTTTTCTCTCGGGGGAATGGTGGGGCAGTAGAGCTTAGGACAATGTGCCTATATCGCGCCCCATCACTTTTTCTCCCAGGTCTTGCCGCCGTCGGAGCTGCTCCACACCTCTTGGCTGGCGGTAATGAGAGCGATCTTGGGGTATTGCACGTCGATGTGGATCACATCCGAGTTAAGAGACTGGCCGCGGGCAGTAACTGCGATTGAGTGCCAACTGGCGCCCCCGTCATTCGAGTGCTGAAGCGCGCCCGCCTGTCCTCCTGCCCAAACTTCCTGCCCATGAGCGGCGTAGCACAGCCAAAGATGTTCGCCCTCAAGAGCCGTCTGCCAGCTCCGGCCGCCGTCGAGCGACCGTTTGAGAATCCCTGCCGCAACCATCCAGATCGTGCCTTGCTTCAAAGTGGCCGCGGGAAGCGCGGAGCTCGTAGCGAATGCACCATTGGCCTGGAGCGCCATCGGAGCACGCGCAGCTGCAATGGCCGTCTTGCCGGCCACGGTTTCATCGACCGGCGGCTTTGCCTTTTCAACCGACGGTGTCTGGCGGCGTGCCATTTCATCGGTATCGGAAGACGCCGTTGCCACCTCTGTTGTTGCCGCCGATGTCTCGACCGGTCCGTTTGCGCTCGCTGGCGTGCTGGACGGAAGGTTGCCGGCCACGGCCGCGGACATCTCGGTAGACGCGGCAGATTGCGCGCCGCGGTTGTTCGCTGCTAATGCTCCGGGCTGACCCACCGCACTCTTTTTGGCAAAAGCGGTCTGCATATGCCCGGAAGAAATTTCATGACTCTCTTTTGTGGTTGCGGGTTGGGCCAGTGTTTTCGACGCATCGGCTTCAAGGCTATTTTGCGGCGGTAATGCTGACGCAATCTGCCCCGGGTTCGATGGTCCCGGAGCCGATGGTCCTGTAGAAATAGCTGTTTGAGCCGTACCCGGCGACACTGGGTTCCTATGATGCCCCAGTCCAACGTATCCGGCGAAAAGTGCCACCGCAACGCCCGCCGCGAGCGCCGCCCACCGCAGGTTGAACGAGCGCATATCGGCCCACGCAAACCAGTTCCGGCGAGGGTTGTTTGCAATCGGCGTCGAAACAGTTTCGGCTTCCGCTGCCACGGCGTCAGTCCTGGCGAACGCTGCCACAGCCTCTGTCGCTGGAAGAGCTAGAACCGCCACCTCGCGACAATCGGCACAGAGCGCCAGATGCCCAAGCACAGTCTCACGCTCGGCTTGGGAAAGCGCCTGCTCGGTGAATGCGGCAAGCACGTCCGCATCTGGGTGAGATGGGTCGACTGGCCGTCCGGGCCCTCCGGCCCGCAGCCGGTACTTCACGATTTTTGGCACGTCAGTCACGGTTTATTGCACCCATCCCGGGCGGGAACCTGTCTACTAGGGAACGTCGTTGGTCCGGAATCTTGCGTCAAACGTGAGCGCAAATCAAGAGTCATATCCCGGACATCGGTTTCCAGCGCCTCGGCGGCCTGGGCATGGCTCATCCCGCGCTCGCGCAGGCCCGCTAGGATGCGTTTACGGAGACCAGCGGAAAGCCTGTCAAGCCGCCGGCTTACGCTCGATTCATGCAGACCCAGCGCCCGGGCAATTTCGGCCAGCGTCCGCCCATCCAAATAATAGGAGGCCAGCGTGAACCGGTCCTCCGCCGAAAGCTCGGCCAGCGCTTCGTCGGTGGCTGCTTCCAGCCGCGGATCCCCGCTGCGCACGGGTTCGGGCTCTCTCGCGGCGAACTGCGCACCGTCTTCGGTTTGTTCTTCGAGGCTGACCGTCCGTTTCTGCTTGCGATAGCGATTGATGAACTCCTGCGCCATGACCGTGCGCAGCCAGCCTTCGAGCGAACCGCGTCCGGTGTAAAAAACAAGTTTCGAATTCCGCACGCCGTCGCGCGTGTTCATCCCAAACAACTCGGCAAAGAGCGAATCGGCAAGTTCCGCTGCCTGCGCGGCTTCCCGGGTAATCTGCATCGCCATTCCGTGCAGCTTCTGGCGGTAGCGGCCAATAAAGTCTTCCCAGGCGCGTTCGTTTCCCGCCGCGCATGCGCGTGCCAGTGCCAATTCCTCCAGCCGCAGGCCCGCGCAAAGATCTGCCTTTTCACTGGATGCTGCGTTCGGAAGATATTTGTGCTGAATACCGTCGAGGATCTGAGCGAACTGCTCCGCGCTCACGCCATACACAGCGGCACCGCTGCGGGCGTACAACTCCGCCGCGGTGCTGGCTCCTTCGGTTTGGGCGCGCGACACCATCTTCCAGATGCTAGCAATTTATTAGACGCAAGTCCGGAAAATTCGTACGTTCTTCCCCGCAGCGAGGCAACCAACACTCTCCTGGAAGACTCGCAGAACGTAGCCCCCGGCGCGTTCCATCTTGACGCGCCGGGATGGCAAGTGGAACTCGCACGGGGCTAGTGGTGTCTTCAATTGTTGGAGGCTCTTTATGCGGCTCGCCGTGGTACTTGCAGGAATCCTAATCTTAGTCGGGGTGGCCATCGTTGTTCCGTGCCTGATCGAAGCGGGGGAAGTGCCGCCCGCCTCAACCTACACGCTTCTGAGCCCCATTCGTAGCGGCAACCTTACCGTCTTTCCCGTTGCGAGTAAGTCATACGAAACGAACGAATTCCTGACACTTGACGAGGGTCTGCGTTCCGGAGATGTTGTTGTAACTGAGGCCGGACAGGCGCGGGGCCTGATTCGCCGCCGACCGGGCCAGCCTGACATCAGTCATCCCGTGCGTGACGCGGAGGTCAATCGCCTCGTTCTGGTTAATAACTCGAAACGGCCTCTGTTACTGCTCGCGGGCGAGATCGTAACTGGAGGCAAGCAGGACCGCGTAATTGGCAAGGATCGCATCGTGCCACCCGAGAGCGATCCGGTCGATCTTAGCGTGTTTTGCGTGGAGCCCGGACGCTGGGTGGCCGCAAATGGCAAGAACGAGTTCAGTTCCGGTCGAGCTGGTGGCGTGATCGGCGGTATCGTCGCTTCTCCCAGTGTGCGCGGAAGCGCGATGGCGGCCAAGAGCCAGCAACAAGTTTGGGACAACGTGGGAAAGTCGAAGGAGGCAATGGCAAACACGCTCATTGTGAACGGACTGCCCAATGCGGCACCGGAAGTCAGCTCGACCTCTTCTTACGCGCGTGTGATGGATAACAAGGAAGTTCAAAAGCAGGTCGACGCCGTCGCGGCTCCAGTCGAACGCAACTACGAAAGTGTGATTCACCAGTTGCGCGAAAAGAATGCCGTGGGCGTCGTGGTAGCGGTTAACGGTGACATCATTTGGGCCGACATTTTCGCAAGCACACAATTGCTGCAGAAATACTGGCCGAAACTGGTGCGCTCCTATGCCACCGAAGCTATCGTGACCCGCGCCAAAGGCGGAGAAGTGACGGCCAAAGAGGCGCAGAAATTTCTCGACAATCTCGAAGCCCGGCATGAAACCGCCGACATCGAGCCCGGCGTATACCGGCAGACCGAAATCACCGGCGACGGCTTCAAGGTTTTCGAGTTGATGTCCCTGCTACCGAAAACCGGGTTCACAGTGCACATCGCCAAGATGGCGGACTAAAGCCAGGTCAGAAGTCAGAGGTCAGCTTGCAGAGGTTAATTCGGGTTGGCAACGGGCCCGTGTTTCACCTTTGCAATCTGATCTTTGACTTCTGACCTCTCACCTCTTACCTCGGTCCAGTCCCTTTCGCACAACATCGTTCGCATCGTAGGCAAGTTTCAACGCCGGTAATTCATCGCGGCGAAACCATCCAACCTCGGCGGCGTCGCTTCCCGCCTTCAGTTCTCCCATGACCGGACGACATAGGAAATCGATCAGCACATAGTGATAGCGCACGCGCCCATCGTCGGTATGGATCACGCGCTCATAAACGCCCAGCATTTCCCCCACTTCCACCGTGAGTCCCGTTTCCTCGCGTGCTTCCCGCATCGTCGCATCGCGCAGCGCTTCGCCGCATTCCAGCACGCCGCCGGGCAGCGACCACTCGCCCAAGAGCGGCGGCTGTCCGCGGCGGATCAACGCCGCGCGGTCGTTTTCAACGATGACCGCACCCACTCCAACAAACGGGCACTCGGGAAATTCGCGCTTCATTTCTTACTTCGCTCCCACTTGATATTGTTCAATCCTTCCGTCAGGCATGAGCCGTTCCCACACTTCCAGAGTTTTCTTCGCGAAATGCACTTCATACAACCGGAACGTCATTCCGCCTCGCTCCGTCTTAGACATCTGCTTGAATTCCGCCGGCGCACCCAACGGGCCCAGGCTGCCCCCGAAATCCTTGAGCGACTGCTCGGTGAAATAGCTATTGCAGTTGTCAGTAAGAAGGGTGCGATCAATCTTGCCTCGCTGGAGTCCAGCGAAGATCTCACGCGCCTGCTGCTCGGGCTTCGTCGCGCCTGTATCGGCGAAAAGAAGCTCAGCAATCTTCTTCGCCAAATCGCCCGAAACGCCCACCGAATCTTCATTCGTTAACACCACAACGGCCAGTTTTTCGTCGGGGAAAACCATGTTGCTCGCGGTAAACCCGGAGACTTCTCCGCCATGCTCGATCGCTCTGTGACCAAGTTCCTGCCGCACGCCCACGCCCAGGCCGTAGCGTGTTCCGAGACCATTCTTGAGCACGGTCTCCCGCTCCATGGCTGCGTAAGACGTGGGCTTGAGCACGGTCTGGTTGATCAGGCTGATATCCCACTTCGCGAGATCTTCAGCGGGCATGGCCAATTCACCGGCGGCAAATAACCATCCCCTGCCTTCCTTTGGAGCGATGCGCAGCGGCCCAATCGCATAACGCAGGTATCCGGTTGCATCGGTGTCGGTGAGCCGCTCCTGGTCAATATTGATCACGCTCTTCATTCCAAGCGGAGCAAAAATATGCTCGCTCAGGAACTGCAACAGCGGCTCGCCGCTTGCCTTCTCCACAATCAGCCCCGCAATCACGAAGTTCGTATTGCTGTATTGCCACTCGGTGCCAGGATCGAAATCGAGCGCCTTACGCGCCCAGAGATCGAGAATCTTGTCTGCCGTAATCGGCCGCAGCATGAATGGAGGCACATAGTCCTGCGGCCAAAAATCCTGATATCCGGACGTATGCGAGAGCAATTCGCGAATCGTGACCTCGTTGCCGCGCGTCAGATTGGGCACGAATCTCGATACTGGATCGTCCAGCGAGAGCTTTCCCTGTTCCGCCAGAAGCAGAACGGCCGCAGCCGTGAACTGTTTGCTGATGGAGCCAATGCTGTAACGCATGGCGGGTAGAGCCGGTTGGCGCGGCTCGATGCGGCCATCTCCATAGGCCTGCAGATACGCGACTGCGCCAGCTTGGACGATGGCGATCGAAGCGCTTGGCACACCAGTCTCGGCGAGGGCCTGCCGTGCCATCTCATTTATCTTTTTCTGCGATTCCGTCGAGAGCGTGCTCGACTCAGCTGCAGCGAATGAAGTACAAAACAGAAGTCCGACCGCAAGAAGCTTCCCAGTGCCCGCGAGATTCATCTAAGTTCCCTCAGAGACCGAAGTATACGGCTTCGCAATTACAATATCGCCATGTCGCTTGACGAGTACAAACGAAAACGGCGCTTCGAGGCAACACCGGAACCGCCGCCGAAGGTCGAGAAGCAGTCCAGGCACCGCTTTGTCGTGCAGCGTCATCGCGCTACTCGCCTGCATTACGACTTTCGCCTGGAAATGGAGGGTGTGCTCAAGTCTTGGGCGGTGCCGAAAGGGCCGTCGCTCGATCCCGCGGACAAGCGCCTGGCCATGCAAGTCGAGGATCATCCGGTTTCCTACTTCGACTTCGAAGGCACAATTCCTGAGGGCAATTACGGTGCCGGCTCTGTCATGGTATGGGACGTTGGAACCTGGGAGCCGCTTTCGCCGGTCCCCGTGAATGGAGAATACGTTTCCGGAACCGATAAAGAAGCTGCGGCGATGCTGGCCAAGGGCGATCTCAAATTCCGCCTGAAGGGCAAACGATTGGTGGGCGATTTTGCCCTGGTTCACATCAAGGCTCGCCGCGCGGGCAGCAAAGGGAACGAGTGGCTCTTGATCAAGAAGAAAGACCATCACGTGGTTGCGGGATTCGACATCGATCAATTCGATACGTCGGTTCTCAGCAATCGCACAATGGCGCAGATTGCTGGAGATGAAGACTCTGCGCAATGGACCAGCAGTCGTCCAGCGTCGCGGGGACGGCTGAAAGCCGCATGGTTGGCGGACGCTATCGCTCGCGCGGACCGCAAGAAAGCTGCGGGTAAAAAAAAAGCGTTGACCGCGGAGGTCGCTGAGGACGCAGCGAAAAATAAGGACAAACAACAAAACCCGGTCGAGCGATCAGCAAAGACGGTTGCGAAGAAAACGGGTCCAAGGCCAAAGCCAACCTCGCAGCCGGGAGAATCAACCCCAAAACCCTCCTCGATCTCGGCGTCCTCTGCGGTTCAGGATCTCGCTGGGGCCGCGCGCAAGCCCATGCCGTCTGCTATCCATCCCATGCTGGCGACGTCAATCGACAAGCCTTTCGACAATCCGAATTGGCTGTTTGAAATCAAGTGGGACGGCTATCGCGCCATCACCTTTCTCGAAGAGGGCCGCGTGCGGCTTGTATCGCGCAATCAAAACGACCTCAGCGCGCAGTTCCCGGAACTTGCTGCCCTCGCGAAATTTGTCAAAGCCCGCCGCGCCATCCTGGATGGAGAAATTGTTGCGCTCGATGACGAGGGACGCCCTTCCTTCAGCTTGATGCAGCAGCGAACCGGGTTTCGTCCGGGTAAACCGCGTCTTGCGCGACGTGAAAGCGTACCGGTAATTTATTACGCCTTCGATCTGCTATACCTCGACGAATTCGACTTGCGCCGCACGCCGCTCGAGCGCCGCAAGCAGTTGCTGCAGGAGCGCCTCACCCCCAGCGAAATCGTCCGGTTTTCCGATCATTATCCGGAGAAAGGCGTCGCGCTCTTTGCGGCGGCTGGCCAGAAAGGGCTCGAAGGAATTGTTGCCAAGAAGCGCGCCAGCTTTTATGAGGAAACCCGCTCGCGCGACTGGCTGAAAATCAAAATCACGCAGCGGCAGGAATGTGTTGTCGGAGGCTACACCGACCCCGAGGGCAGCCGCGATTATTTTGGTTCGCTGGTGCTTGGACTCTACGACAAGCGTGGCCGGTTCATCCATGTGGGGCAGGTCGGATCGGGCTTTGATCAACGCGGGCTCGAGGATCTTTTTTCCGAGTTGCAGCCGCTCGCAACTGACAAGAATCCGTTCTACGGCCAAATCGGCGGGCTAAGAAAAGTTCATTTTGTTCACCCCAAACTCGTTGCCGAAATCAAGTTCTCCGAGTGGACCCATGAAACGGAGGAAGGCGGCCCGAAGCTGCGCGCGCCCGTGTTTCTCGGGTTGAGGGCAGATAAGGATCCGAAAGAGTGCACGTTGGAAGAGGCCAACCCCAGCGGCTAAAGCCGTCACTGAAAATAAGAGAAACATTGCAGCGGTGAACAGCTGCCCCATCCAAAAGCGGATGGAGCAGTTCGTTACTTGACATTGACCCATATTTCTGCAAATATCGAAATATGACGACACTTTCCAGAAAATCCGTAGAGCAGGTCGCTAAGTTCGCTGACATGTTTTCGGCCATGGGGACTGAGGCCCGGCTTCGCATCATGCAGTTGTTGCTCTCGGCGCATCCGGAAGGGCTAGTCGTCACAGAAATCCAGGAGGAGTTGGACATCCCCAATTCGACTCTCTCCCACCACCTCGACAAACTCAAGAACGAAGGGCTGGTTCAGGTGCGCCGGGAGAGCACGTTTTTGCGCTACACGGCCGACACCGATGCGCTGCAGCAGTTGCTGCAGTTTTTGTACGCAGAATGTTGCACGCGCAACGAGGCACTCAAACCGGAACAAATCACGCAATGTTGCAGGTAAAGGAGATTGCATGAGCACCACGGATATTAAGACGATCGTCAAGGAAAAATACGGAGAAGCAGCGCGGCGGGTGAAAAGCGGTGGCAGTTCCTGCTGCGGGGCGACGGCGAGCAATGGGTGTGCCGATCCGATCACTTCCAACCTGTACGACGCCACGCAGATGGGCCAGCTTCCAGAAGAAGCAGTTCTCGCTTCGCTCGGCTGCGGCAACCCGACGGCGCTGGCAAACCTGAACGCTGGCGAGGTCGTGCTCGATCTCGGTTCCGGTGGCGGCATTGACGTGCTGCTTTCCGCGCGTCGCGTTGGCCCGACGGGAAAGGCTTACGGCCTGGATATGACCGACGAGATGTTAGCGCTGGCGAACGCGAACAAGCTTAAGGCAGGAGTGGAGAATGTCGAATTTCTGAAGGGCGAGATCGAGAATATTCCACTGCCCGACAACTCAGTCGATGTGATTATTTCGAACTGTGTCATCAATCTTTCCGCCGACAAGGATCGAGTGCTCACGGAAGCTTTTCGCGTGCTGAAGCCGGGTGGGCGACTGGCGGTGTCCGATGTGGTGACGCGGGGAGACATCATGCCCGAAATTCGCAAGAGCGTGCTCTTGTGGGTGGGCTGCGTGGCCGGGGCGCTGGACGAGAACGATTACCGCAACAAGCTGTCGGCAGCAGGCTTCGAGCACATTGATATTGAGCCCACGAGAATCTATCGCGCGGAAGATGCGCGCGAATTCTTATCGGGTCAGGGAATTGACGTGGAAGCGCTCGCTCCGCAGGTGGATGGCAAGTTCATGAGCGCCTTTGTCCGCGCGGCAAAACTGGAAGACACAACGGCGAAACCGTGCTGCGGTCCGACGTGCTGCAGTTAGCACCAACGGAGGATCTTCGATGAAAGGACATTACAACGTCCTCTTCCTGTGCACGGGCAACTCGGCCCGCTCGATCATGGCCGAGGGAATTCTGAACTTCAAGGGAAGGCCCAACTTTACGGCCTACAGCGCCGGAAGCCATCCCACAGGCGCGGTCCGACCCGAAGCATTGCGGCAACTGGAGAGGGTGCACATTCCGACTAAAGCACTGCGCAGCAAGTCCTGGGAGGAGTTTTCCGCGCCGGGTGCTCCCCATCTCGATTTCGTTTTCACTGTCTGTGACAACGCGGCAAAAGAAGTCTGCCCGGTATTCCCGGGGCAGCCGATGACCGCGCATTGGGGCATTCCCGATCCAGCGGCAGTTCATGGCAATGAGGCAGACATCGACCGCGCATTCCGGGAGGCGTTTTTCCTCTTGGATCGGAGAATCAGTCTGTTTCTGTGCCTTCCCTTCAAGGCTCTCGACAGTCTGGCGCTCAAGAGAGAACTCGACAACATCGGCCAGTCGAAGGCGTCAGTTGCGCAGGACAAGTGAGTATCACGAGAATTTCACCCTCGACCGCCGTAACGGCCAAGGACCAACAAAATGAAGACAAGTACCCGCCTTAGCTTTCTCGACCGTTATCTAACAGCATGGATCTTTTTGGCGATGGCGGTGGGCGTCGGTCTCGGTTCGCTGGTGCCCGGAGTCGTGCCGTTTCTTAATCGTTTCAGCGTCGGCACCACCTCGATTCCGATTGCGGTTGGGCTCATCGTCATGATGTACGCGCCTTTCACCAAGGTGCGATACGAAGAACTGCCCGAAGTGTTTCGCAACAAGAAGGTGCTCGGACTGTCACTCGTGCAGAACTGGGTGGTGGGGCCGATCCTCATGTTTGTGCTCGCGGCTGTATTCCTGCGCGGCTACCCGGAGTACATGGCCGGCCTGATTATGATCGGGCTGGCGCGGTGCATCGCGATGGTCATTGTTTGGAATGAACTGGCCAAAGGTGACACGGAGTACGCCGCGGGTCTAGTGGCCTTCAACTCGCTCTTTCAGGTTTTCTTTTATTCCATCTATGCCTGGATATTCATCACAGTCCTTCCGGCGAAGCTCGGGCTGCGGGGCGCAGTCGTCAATGTTTCCATTGCCGACATTGCGAAGAGCGTTTTCGTTTACCTCGGCATTCCTTGCCTCGCCGGTTTCGCGACCCGCGCGGTGCTGGTTCGCGCACGCGGACGGGAATGGTACGAGCACAACTTCATTCCTCGCGTGAGCCCGCTGACGCTGATAGCTCTGCTTTTCACAATTGTGGTGATGTTTTCGCTGAAAGGTGAGTACATCGTTCGCTTGCCCCTGGACGCCCTGCGGATTGCCGTTCCCTTGCTGATCTACTTCCTGCTGATGTTCCTGGTGTCGTTCTACATGGGCAAGAAGCTGGGTGCGGACTACTCCAAGACAGCCACGCTCTCATTCACCGCCGCGTCGAACAACTTTGAACTGGCCATCGCCGTCGCCGTATCTGTTTTCGGCATCAACTCGGGAGCGGCCTTCGCGGCCGTGATGGGGCCGTTGGTCGAAGTGCCCGTGATGATTGCACTCGTGAATGTTGCGCTTTATTTCCAGCGCCACTATTTCTCGAGCTCCCAAGGGCTTGCAACTGCGACGATCTATGCATCAGTAAGGAAATAGCAGGCTGGCTGAATTCCAACTAGGGAGAAAGGGAGACGGCTCAGCGCACATCGCGCACGATCAGGATCATTCCCGGGCGCAGGATGGCGATGTTGCGGTTGTCGTGCTTGAGAGCGGAGACGGTGGTCTTGTAGGAGTTGGCGATCGAGTAGAGGGTCTCGCCCTGCTTTACTTTGTGATGGACGACTGCGGCGGAGGCTGTCGCCTGCGTTTCTGCGTAAGAAGGCGACTCGTGAAGTTGCGCGCCGGCCGATTCCTGAGACGACGTTCTGGCTGACGAGGTTCGGTTCGACGACTTCCGCGCCGGCAATGATGCCGAGGACGCCCGGTCCAACGCCGCTCTTGCCGACGTCGTCCGTTGCGAGTGCGAACGCTTCGACGCCAGTTCCGCCTCCCGCGCCGTTGGCGTTACCGGCAGATGAACCAGCAGCACTCTTCTTCCCGTCAGGCTGTTACCTCTTAGACGATTCCAGGTGCGGACCATTTTCGGCGAGACGCCAAAGTTTTCCGCCACCGAGTCAACCGTATCCCCCTTACGAATCTTGTAGCGCGTGATGGCGTGCGCGTAGGTGGCCGTATCCGTGTCCTTGCCGGGAGCGATCGGGATGATCAGGCGCATCTCGGGCGAGAGCGCGTTTTCCTGCAAATCGTTGGCCTCGGCAATCGACTGCGGTGAACTGTGATAGGCGCGGGCAATCGAGGCCAGAGTTTCTCCGTCCTGCACTTTGTGGTAGCGCCACCAGACACGCTTATCCACGGGAATCAAGGCTACGACGCTCTGGAATTTGTCGGCCGTTCCGGCCGGCAAATGCAACTCAAACTGTTGGCTGCCATTTGAGCCGGGGGACAATTTCGGAGTCGTCATGCGCAGCAGGCTCGGATTGAGGTCCTGCAAATCCGCTGCCGAGGCATCGACGCATTCGGCCACCAGCCGCAAATCAATTGGATAATCGATCTTCACCGTGTCATGGGGAATAGGTTTGTCCTTCACCACATCGCTCAGCCCGTATTGGTCGGAATTCTTCGCCATGATGGTGACGGCCACAATGATGGGAACGTAGTTGCGAGTTTCCTTGGGTAGGACATTGCGGCGATAGAGTTCCCAGAAATCGGCATAGCCGGTGCGCTTGACGGCGCTCTGCACGGTTCCCGGACCCGAGTTGTAGGCGGCCATGGCGAGGTACCAGTCGCCAAATTGTGCATAGAGATCTTTGAGATGTTGTGCTGCGGCGCGGGTGGCGCGCTCGGGATCCTGGCGCTCATCGACCCACCAGCTGCGCTCCAGGCCATAACCCTTGGCGCGGCTGGCCATGAACTGCCACATACCACGCGCGCCCGCACGGGAGACGGCCGCCGGGTGGAAGCCGGATTCGGCCTGCGCCAGGTAGATGAGATCCTGCGGCACTCCTTCTTCTTTGAAGGTGCGGCGGATCATGTCCTCATAGCGGCCGGAGCGGGCCAGGCCGCGTTCGAGAACTCCGCGGCCGCGGGTCGAGAAGTAGTTGATGTAGCCGGCGACCTGGTCGGTCATCATCAGCGGCAGGTCGGAGCGCGTGGACCTGATTTCGGCCTCGGCCTTGGCCTTGACGTTCGCGTCGACGGGCGGCGTAACTTCGTTGGCCTCGTCGATGGGGGCCGGTTCGGACTTCTGCTCAGCGGAACCGTCGCCGGTTTGCAAGGCTTCGAGTTCGGCGCTGTTGAGGCCGTCGAGAATGCGGTTCAGTTCGGCTTCCAACCTGTCGTCGGACTGTAGGTCGGATCCGCTTTCGAGCAGCAGGTTGAAAGCGGCATCAAAGTTCTGCTTGGCGGCTTCCAGGTGGCCGGTGCGATAGTTCTCCTGCCCGGTGAGATATTCTTTTTCGACGCGTGCGATCAGGTCGGCGACGGGATCAGTGGCCTGGGCTTGAGCGCCTTCGGTGCTCGACTGCGATTGTGCTATGACGGTTGCAGTTGCGGGGGGATTCTGCTTGTCGATGGGTGCCGCGTTTGATGTCAGCGCTGGAGCCTGGGCGGCGGGTGGAGGAATGAACGTAGACCTTTGCGCCGTCTGGCAGCCGAGCGTGGCGGCGAGGAACCCGCCGACGAGTGCTGCCGGAAATCGATGAGAAGAAAGCCTCATAGCGTCAGAAACCTAGAGGAAAAGCCTCCCGGCACGGCGTGGTCCTTTACCCACGGCACGGTCTTCCTGAATTGAGATGGTACTATCCCGAAAATCGTTGGGTCAACGCTACGAGAGACCTATGCACCCTCGTTACTTTGGGAACCGAGTGAGGATATTACCATGCCGTGGGTAGCCTAGCCCTGTCGCGACGGGCTCGGCCGCGGAGGCGTCGGCTGGTTGTGAATCCGAAACCTTCCTGTGTACATCTACAACCGTGTACGCAATCGGCAACCTGCAAGCGTTAACCCCAACTCCCGTTGCACAAAAATACTCTGAAGGAGGAAATTCCATGCCCCATGTGAATGTTGGTAAGGAAAATTCGGGCGATATCAATCTCTATTATGAGGACCATGGCTCCGGCGATCCCGTGGTACTCATCCACGGGTATCCGCTAAGCGGCGCTTCGTGGGAACGGCAGGCTTCGGCGCTGCTAGCCGCCGGCCATCGGGTGATCACCTATGACCGCCGCGGCTTCGGCCTCTCGAGCCAGCCCACCACCGGCTACAACTATGACACCTTTGCCGAAGACCTGCATAAGCTCTTGACTCATCTGAAGCTGCGCGAGTTCGCACTGGTCGGATTCTCTATGGGTGGAGGCGAAATCGCGCGCTACATCGGAAAGCACGGATCGAAGGGCGTCACCAAAGCCGTGTTCATCAGTTCAGTGCCGCCATTTCTTTTGAAGACGCCGGATAACCCCGAGGGCGTGGATCGCTCCGTGTTCGAAGGAATCGAAACGGCGGTCAAGGCCGACCGCTATGTGTTCTTCACCAACTTCTTCAAGGACTTCTACAACGCCGATCAGCTCCTGGGGAAGCGCATCAGCGATCAGGCGATGCAGGCGAGCTGGAACGTTGCGGCCGCTGCCTCGGCCACCGCCAGCCTGGCGTGCGTGCCGGCGTGGTATGAGGATTTCCGCAAGGACCTTGCCCGCATCGACGTGCCTACGCTCGTCATTCACGGCGACTCGGATCGCATTGTGCCCTTTGCATCTGCCGGACAGCGAACTGCCCAGTTGGTGAAAGGAGCGCGGCTGCACGTCGTAAAGGGCGGGCCGCATGCGGTCATCTGGACCCATGCCGACGAAGTGACCCCGGCGCTGGTGGAATTTCTCGGCAGTAGCGCCAAGGCGGTCGCCAGGAAAGAAACGGCCGCGTAGTGGTTTGGCAGTCGCACGGCAATCGCTGTCGTCTGCAATCAGGTGCTCTCTTGAGGGTGCCGTCTTCGACGGCACCTCTTCCTTTTATTGAAACCTTCGCATTCGCGGGCGGCCGCTTTTCCTGTCTAGCTAGTCCGAGCGGTACACTGACCCACGCGAGCATCGCGCACCCGCCTAATGGATTCCAGCCCCACGCCAACTAAGCGCCCGACCTCGAAGCTCAAGAAGGTTCTGCGGATCATCACTCTATCGGCCGTAGTTCTTTACGTCCTCCTTCGGATCGATGTCCGCTACCTTCAGTACCGCGCCTCGCGCCCCGTGGTCGTCCGTCTCAAGTCTGAGGCCGAACGCGCCAAGCTCCCCATTTCCGCCGATTCGTATCCCTGCCTCCTCATCGAGCGTCTCGGAGCCGCGCCGTCGCAAGCCCTGAAGGCCTCCATCCGCCAATGCTCGCCCGTTCTGCACAACGACGACAATGTCGAGCAATACGAGGTTGACTTGCGCTCGGGCCTGTTCCTTCTGCGCAAGACCGACTTGTTCGTTCCCGATACCATGCCTCTTGCCCTTACCCGCGGGTACCATCTGTGGGATAGGCACTCGCGCGCGTTCGGTGTCGGCGGCAACCACCCGTACGACATCTTTCCGTTCGGCGACCGATTCCCCTACACCTACATGGAACTCGTGCTTTGCGATGGGCGACAGGTTCATTACAGCCGCATCTCCGAAGGCACCAGCTACATAGACTATGTGGCCGAGCACCGCGGTATGCCGCCCACAGTTTTCGAAAAATCCCAGATCCGCTGGAACGTCGATCACTGGGACATGACGTTTCAGGATGGAACGCTCTACCGCTTTCCCGAGGCCTACTATGCCAAGCGGCCCGTTGACGGAGCCTTGATCGGCATGCGCAATCCCAACGGGGACGAGATCAAGTTCGAACGCGATGTGCGGCATAACTTGAAGATCATCACCTCTCCCCATGGCCACCAGATGCAATTCACCTACGATGCGGCCGATCGCATCATCCAGGCAGCCGACGATACCGGACATGTCATTGGGTATTCCTACGATCCAGATGGCAGGCTATCCGAAGTCCACGAAGGTGGACACCTTCTCTGGCTCTGGCGCTACTTGTACAAGTCCGGGCGAATGACGGCAGTCCAGGACTCGACTGGAAATGCGATCCTGGTTATTGAATACAAGAACGGACGCACTTCCCGGATCGTTCAACAGTGGACCAGCACCTATCATTTCGATTACGTCGAAACGCCGGACGGTCAAGTCCAAGAGACAACCGTTACCGACCCATCCGGCAAGAAAACGGTATTCAGGTTTTGACCACGGTGAAAGATTGACAATCGTCTATCCTGAATCCTACAAATTTTCGAGGACATCAAAGCTCACTATGAAAGCCATCCAGGTAAAGCAAACCGGCGGACCCGAGGTCATGGAACTGGTCGACCTCCCTGTGCCGCAGCCGAAACCGAATGAAGCCGTCGTCAAGATTCAGGCGATTGGCGTGAATTTCATCGACGTGTATAACCGCGAGGGCCGCTACAAACAGCAACTGCCTTTCGTCTTGGGCCAGGAGGCGGCTGGAACCGTTGCAGCGGTGGGCGGCGATGTGCGGGCGGTTGCGGTTGGAGAGCGTGTGGCCTACACGTTGTTCCTGGGAGCCTATGCGGAATATGCGGCCGTGCCGGCCGACAGGCTGGTGAAAATTCCGGCGGGCGTGAGCGAGCGCGAAGCGGCGGCTTCCCTCTTGCAAGGAATGACGGCGCACTATCTTGCGTATGACACCTGGCCTCTGAAAAAAGGCGAGACCGCCCTGATTCATGCCGCGGCTGGAGGAGTGGGCCTGCTCCTGGTGCAGATGGCACACAACATCGGCGCTCGCGTGATTGCCACCGTTTCAACCGACGAAAAAGCAAAGCTGGCGCGCGCAGCCGGTGCGGGTGACGTCATTCTTTATACGCAGGCGGATTTCGAAGCGGAGACGAAGCGATTGACCGGTGGAAAAGGCGTGGACGTGGTGTATGACTCGGTCGGCAAGACGACGTTCGAGAAGGGCCTGAATCTGCTCCGGCCGCGCGGCATGATGGCTCTGTATGGGGGATCAAGCGGACCTGTCGCGCCCATTGACCCTCTGGTGCTGACGCAAAAGGGATCGATCTTTCTGACGCGGCCGTCGCTGGGCGCTTATGTGCTTACCCCTGAAGATTTGCAGCAGCGCGCGGATGCGGTATTCGGCATGATTCGCGACGGCAAACTTAAACTGCGCATCGAGCACGTCTATCCGCTCGCGCAGGCGCAGCAAGCGCACCGCGACCTTGAAGGACGGAAGACGACGGGGAAGTTGCTGCTGATACCGTAATTGAGTTCCGGCGACAGTTGTTATCCAGGTTAGCGAGCAGGAAACGCGCGAACCTGTGGGGCACCGTCCTCCGTTGAGGGATCGTGCGATTCACTAGCGGAATCATTTCGAAATCCCATGCCCTTTGTGGAGCTGAAAAAGTCGCCGCACGCGGACGGCGTTTCACCCGTCTCCATTCACTATCGGGATGTGGGCTGCGGTCCGCCGCTCGTGCTCCTGCATGGAGGCTGGGGCTACGGCGTGTACCCGATCGACCGGCAAATCGAGGCATTGCGCGGTCATGTGCGGCTGCTGATTCCCGACCGTTCCGGCCACGGTCGGTCGGCAAGTTTTGCCGGACCGCTGCCGCTGGACTTTCATCGCCGCGCCGCGGAGGAGACGCTTCTGGTTCTGGATGCGCTGGGCATTGAGCGCGCAGTTTTCTGGGGGCACAGCGACGGAGCAGTCATCGCCGCGATGATAGGTTTGCGCACGCCCGAGCGCTGCGAGCGCCTGATCCTGGAAGCTTTCCATTTCTATCGAAGCAAGCCGAAGTCGCACGACATTTTTTTCCAGCGCTTTGCAGACCATCCCGGTCAAGTCAGCGAAAAGCTGCAGAAGTTGTTGGCAGCCGACCATGGCGAAGAGCACTGGCGCAACGTTGTGCAGCGCAATTGCCGTGCCTGGTTAGGGCTTGCAGCTGCGAGCACGCGGCCCGATGAGGACTTGTATGCTGCGCATCTCGGCGAACTGCAAGTGCCGGTGACATTCATGCATGGTAGAGGCGATCCGCGCACAGAACCGGGAGAGATTGAGAGGGCATCAGCAGCGGTGCCCGGCGCTGACGTGCGCTTTATCGAGAATGGCCGGCACAGCCCGCACAGCGAAGAACCAGCGTGGGAGGAATGCAACGAGATTCTTCTGGATTTGATGGCAGGGAGGCACCCGCACTCTCTCACACCTAACTCCGCCCTCCGCTAGGGTTTTTTCTTGCGCGAATAGTTCTTCAGATACTCCGGGAACTCGCGCTGGCAACGTTCATCCGGAATGGGCGCACCGGTTTTCGTTTCCAGCGGAAGCACCCCCGCCCAGGTTGGGAAAGCGTAATCCTCTTCATCGTCGACGGGCGGCCCCACGCGCACTTTCGCGGAAAACTCTTCAATTGGAATCCGCAGTACCGAAGTAACTTTCAGTTCCTTCTCGGCTGGCGGCCGCGCATCGTCCCAACGCTTGGGCACAACGTGCTCGCTCACCGCGCGCAACGCGGAGAGTTTTTCCTTGGGATCGTCAACGAGCGTGGCCGTTCCAAGAATCACGACGGAGCGGTAGTTCATCGAGTGATTAAACACCGAACGCGCTAGCACGAATCCATCGACCAACGTGACGGTAACGCAAACCGGCACGCCTTGCTGAAGGTTGCGCAGCATGCGGCTGGCAACCGAGCCGTGAAGGTAAAGCACATTGCCGTCGCGGCCATACAAGGTCGGGATGACAAAGGGCTGCCCATCGGCCACGAATCCGACATGGCACATCAAGCCCTCGTCGAGGATCTGGTTCACGGTGTCGCGGTCATAGATTCCGCGATGCGGTTCGCGCACAACGCGGGTGCGCGCGGTGGGGTTTGGAACATTCGACATGGAGCTGAGTTTCCTTCGGGCAGGCGCCAAGAGTAGAAACACGCAATTCTAACAGTTCGCAGACTGGGTTCTACCCGAGGGCTTCAGGCTGGTTTAGGCTCGCGCGCGCTTAGGGTTTTGCAGGCACCTCCACAAACTGGACGCCGCGCTTTCGGTATATCCGGCACACTATATCCTCCAGAGCCTTGGGCAGCAGGTTCTTGCCATGCCGGGGCATTAAGGAGTTTTTTTCGAGATATTCTTCTGCGCCCTCCGCAATCAGCTTTTCGCGATTTTTTTCGCAGAGACTGCTGACAATCACCACCGGAATTTCTGCCGTCGCGGGATCGCTCTTCAGCGTTTTGAGTACGTCGATCCCACTTACTTTCGGCAATAGCAAGTCGAGGAGAACCACATCGAACACCTGCTCGCGGGTCAGGCGAAGAGCGGTCTCACCGTCCTCCGCGGTCACCACGATGTACCCCGCTCGCTCCAGGGCGCGCTGATTTTCATGCAGCATGGTGAGGCTGTCATCCACCAAAAGTATTCTCACTAGACACCGTCCCTGCTATAGCTATCGGCATTTGAAAGGTGTGCTTTAGCCCTCACAGTGCAGGCACGGATCCATTTACTCCCACGGGACCATGTACATAGGGACAGGAGGCGCACGGTCGATCACTTCTTTCGGCGCGGAATCCGGGGTTGCTCGTCGAGAACCGCGAACTGAATCTTCTTTTCGACCGGATCGATCCGGTCAACCAGTACTCGCACCCGGTCGCCCAGGCTATATGTTTTTCGCGAGCGCTGGCCAATGATCTGGCGCGTGGTTTCGTGGTAGGTGTAGTGGTCGTCTGTAAGTGTGTTCAGCGGGACCAGGCCTTCGACGAACAGGTCGGCGAGTTCCACGAAAAAGCCAAATTTGGTCACGCTGATGATGAGGCCGTCAAAATCTTCGCCGACGCGGCGCTCCATGAACTTGACCTTTTTCCATTCCATCAGCTCACGCTCGGCATCGTCGGCACGCCGCTCCGACTGACTGGATTCATCAGCGATGGCGTGGAGTTCTTCAAGCGAAATCGGGCCGCCGAGCGGTGCGAGGGATTGCTGATGGGCGTCGCGATCGCGGCGCTTGGACCAGGGAGATGGCGCCTGCGTCGAGCTTTCCCCGTCAACATTTCTCTTTCGCCCCACCGGGGCTTCGTCTTGGTCCTGATTTAACCCACGGCTTGCGCCGTGGGCTGCATTCTCCAGCTCCGCGGCTGATGTCGTATCACTTCCCGCGACGTTAGAGATTCCGACCGGCGCTTCTCCGTCAACCGTTTCGGCTGATTCGCGCAGCGCTGCTTTCAATATGCGATGGACAATCAAATCGGGATAGCGGCGGATGGGCGACGTGAAATGCGTGTACGTGGTCGCGGCCAGCGCGAAGTGGCCAAGATTCTCCTCGGAATAACGCGCCTGCTTCAGCGAGCGCAGCATCAGGAAGCTGAGGATGCGCTCTTCCGGCTTCCCCGCAATTTTTGCGGCCAGCTTCTGATACATGCGCGGCGTGATGTGAACTTCTTTCGGCACTTCGATCTCGCGCACGCGCTTGCCGGTGCCGCGGGCATCGCGGCGGTCGGCCTTGAGTTGCACGCGCTCGATCGGCAGCGCTCCGACGCCGAGTGAATACCCGAACGTCGCGGCGATCACCTCAAAGTCGTAGACGCGCTTGGCGTCAGGCTTTTCGTGGATGCGGTAAAGCGAGGCGATGCGCTTGTTCTCCAGATAGTGCGCGACGCACTCATTGGCCGAGAGCATGAATTCTTCAATCAGCCGGTGCGCGATATTGCGCTCCGATCGCGTGATGCTTTTCATCAGGCCGAATTCGTCGAATTCGATGACCGGTTCCGGCAAGTCGAAGTCAATCGAGCCGCGCCGCTCGCGCTTGCGATTCAGAATCATTGCCAGATCGCGCATGCGTTCGAAATGCTCGACCTGTGCGCCATAGCGCGTGCGCGTGGCGGAATCCCCTTCAAGCACGGCGTTCACCGCCGTGTAAGTCATCCGCTCGGCAGAACGGATCACGCCTTCGTTGATCTCATAGCCGATGATTTCCCCGTGGTGGTCGATCTCCATGGTGCAGGAGAGAGCGAGGCGGTCGAGATGCGGCCGGAGGCTGCAGATGTCGGTCGAAAGTTCGAGCGGCAGCATGGGGACGGCGCGGTCGGGAAAATAGACGCTGGTGCCGCGCAGGCGCGCTTCTTGGTCGAGCGCCGAATCAGAAGTTACGTAGTGGGCCACGTCGGCGATGTGCACTTGCAGTTCGTAATTGCCATTATCGAGGCGGCGCACGTAAACGGCATCGTCGAAGTCGCGTGCGGTTTCACCATCAATGGTGACGATGGGAAGCTCGCGGTAGTCGCGGCGGCGGCGTAGCTCCCGCGCGGAGATCGTGTTTTCGATGGCTTGCGCTTCTTCGATCACCTGCGGCGGGAATCGGTGCGGCAGGTGGAACTTGCGGATCATGATTTCGACATCGACGCCGAAATCATCCTCTTCGCCGAGAATCTCGACGACGCGGCCGCGCGGGTTTTGCGTCGCGCTGGGCCAGTCGGTGATTTCGACATCGACGACGACGCCCTCAAGATCCTGCCAGCCCGAGTGGACTTTCGCTTCGTCGCCGATGACGCGGTGTTGGACGGCCTTTGATTTTACCGCGTTGCTTTTCTCCGCGTTCCCGGCGCCCTCTGCGGTTAGAGGTTTGGGAATCTCCATCCCCGGCGGAATCACGATCTCCTGTGTCACTTTTTCGTCGATGGGCTTGACGTAATTGTGCCGCCGGTCGTAGTGGAAGATGCCGACTACGGTTGGATGTGCCCGCGAAACCGAGCGCAGGATGCAGCCTTCCGCGCGTCCGTCGGTGCGGAAGGCGGAGATTTCGACGAGCACGCGATCGCCGTGCATGGACGAACCGACGGCAGGCGGAGGAATGAAAACGTCGCCCGCAAGGCGTGCCTTCAGATTCGCATCAAGCGACGTGGCGTCGGGAATAACGAAGCCGTATCCGTCGCGATGCATGCTGAGCCGTCCGACGAGCGTATTGCGTCCTGTTTTCGCCTGGGGAATCGAATAGCGCCCTTGGTCAATCTCGAGCAATTGACCTTTTTTCACTAGCGCGTAGAGTTGGTCGGTCAGTTCGCGACGGGCATCGCCGCCGCGTGCTCCTAGTTCGCGCAGCAGTTGTTTATGGCTGGCCGTCTTTTTGGGCTGCCGCTCGATGTGGCGGAGGATGGAGGAGTCGGAAAGCATGAAAGAAAGGTCTCAGGTCTTAGGTGTCAGGTCCAAGGGAATCCTGGTTCAGCGGGCTTTGCGGCTTTTCCTGAGACCTGAGACCTGAGACCTGACACCTGAGACCTACTTCAGATATTTCTCTTCCAGCATCCGCCGATGATGCAACTCGTGCCCGGCAATGATGTAGGCGAGGGCGCGCACGGTGACCTCATTGTTATTGGCGACGCCGCGGCGGGTCCATGCCGGCTCATCGAAGTTTCGGAATAACGACAAAGTCGACCGCCGCACGGCGATGAAGTCTTCGATCAGATCGGGCAACGGATGCTGCGCAAAGGGCGCGTTCGCGACGTAGTTGTTTTCGTCAAATCCCGGGAGCGGCGTCGAATCGTTGCGAGCGATGCACAGCGCGCGGTAACCCATGATGCGCTCGCCATCGCAGACGTGGCCCAGAACTTCTTTCACGCTCCATTTGCCCGGCGCGTAGCGGATGTCGCCGTCGGATTCGTTTCTGCCGGAAAGCAGAAGCAACAACTGGCGGCGCTGCTCGTCGAGCGTGGCAAGAATGTCGTTTCCCGGAACCCGAGCGATGTAGTTTTCATAAAAGGAAGCGTATTCTCCCTTCTCGGGACGACCGATGGCGGTGGCAAGCGTGGTCATAAAATCCCTCGAATGCGGCAAATGGAATTATTCGACATCCCCACTAGTTATACTATCGCGATTCGGCTCCAAGCAGGTGTGAGCAGAAATGGGTTGGGGCCATGAATGGATTACACGCGAGAGTGGGCAAGGACGAAGGCGCGTGACGAAGGAGAACCACGGAAATCCCTACAAAAACATGGATTTCCACAGCTTGAGTTACGAAAGGAGGGAGTAGAATCGCTTTGGCCACCGAAATGCGGCGGTGGATGTGAATCCCTTAGTTAAGGAAAGGATTTCAAGCACAATGTGGAAGCCCACGAATCAACCTGCCACACCTGGCCGTCCGACTGAGCCAGAGCGTCCAAGCGCGACCGTCCCCACGGCTCCGGTTGCAACCGAGCCCGCCACTCAGCCGCGCCCGGTTACGACCACCACTTCCGACCAAGCCACGATTGGCAAGTCCCTGGTCATAAAAGGCGAAGTGACTGGTTCTGAATCTCTGTACATCGATGGAAGGGTGGAAGGGTCGATCAACCTCTCCGGCAACCGCGTGACCGTGGGCCGCAATGGCGTGGTCTCGGCAAATATCAACGCGCGGGAAATCGTTGTCCTCGGAAAAGTGCGGGGCAATCTGACCGCCAGCGACCGCGTGGATATCCGCAGCGATGGTTCGCTCACCGGCGATGTCGTAGCGGCGCGCATTTCGATCGAAGACGGCGCCTTCTTCAAGGGCGGAATCGACATCCGCAAGGCCGGGGCGAAGCCGGAAGAAGTGAAAGCCGCCGCGGCATCGGCTGCTGCAGAACCCGCGATCGCAGCAAGAGCGTAGACGGCGTCGTTTGTCGTTCGCTATTGGTCATTCGCAATTCGCCGATTTTTCAGCGAACCTTTTGAGACGGGCCTCTTTCGAGGCCCGTTTTTCCTTGTGCAGGCTAATGCAGAGCCCTGCGACGGGCGAACAGCGAGCGACGAACAGCGATCGGCGAACGGCGATCAGCGCTCCTAAGGCTCTTTCCCCGTTGCCATGGTTTCCGAAGTTTGTCCTTCCGCTACGCGCGGAAATGATGTTGATCTTTTCCTCCGCAGGTCTGCGGGTAGCTCCGAGCGCAAGATCCACAATCCTGCAGCGACCGCTGCTGCCCAAGTCAGCGAGCCGAGCGCTAGCGCGGCCAGATCGGCCCGACGGCTGCCATTGAGCGAGACTAGCTTCGCCACTTCATAAGCGAGTACTCCAGAAACCGCTCCGGTCAGCGCTGCCTTGCCCAACTCCTTCCAACTCATTCCCCTGAGTGGGACCATTCCTCGAAGATGCAGCAGCAGAGCAATGAAAATCGCATTGGCGGCAATCCCCAGGTCGGACGCGACCGCCAGGCCAGTCACCGAAAACTGATGGAAAAGGAGCTTATACACGGGCAGGGACGCGAGCGTTATCAAACTGCTGGCGACCATCGGCGTAAGCGTGTTGCCGGACGCATAAAATGCCCGCGCATAAAGCGCCTGGCTCGACCACAATGCCAGCGATAGCGAGAACCAGAGAAAGTAGAGCGCCGTAGATTCGGAATCGGCAAACTTGAAGCTGCCTCGCCGATACACCAGATCGACCAGCGGCAGCGCGACCGCGACCATCCATCCAGTTGCCAGAAGCGACGCGGCGGTGATGCGATAGACCGAGGCATTCACCGTCGCGGCGAACTCCTCGAACTTCTTCTCGCCGAACAGGCGCGAGAAAAAGGGCAGCGAAGCCTGTCCGGTAGCCTGGCCAAGAATCGCAATCGGAACCGCGAACAGGCGTTTGGCAAAGTTGAGGCGCGCAATGTCACCGATGCCGCTCGAGGCGAAGTAGCGGAGGATCCAGTCATCGGCGGTGACCAGCGACACGCCCAGCATGAGGGGAATCGAGAGCTTGACCCACTCGCGGAAGGCTGGATTCTTCACATCAAACGAAGGCCGGTAGCCGGTGCCGATCTTCGCCGCGCCGATGGCATTCACCAGAAACGGGCCGATGATGCTGCCGGCGAGCGCGCCATAGGCTAATGAAGCAATGCCGAACTGGTGGCCGGCAACTACTCCGCCCAGGATGATAAAGACGTTGTAGAGCAGCGGCCCAAAGGCGGGGAAAAGAAACAGGCGGTGCGAGAGCAGGACCGCCGACACGACCCCACCAACGTAAAAGAAGATTTGGGCCGGCAGCAAAATGCGGGTCAGATGAATGCAGAGCGCCATTTGCTGCGGGTTGAATCCGTGAAACATCCATCCGGCAAATTGCGGTGTGAAGATTTCAGCGATCAACGTGCCGATGACCAGCACGGTCGTCATGACCGTGATGATGATGGAGAAGGTCTTTTCCGCATCGCGTTCGCGCTTCTCGGCCAGGAACCGCGTGTAAATCGCAATAAAGGTAATCGAGGCTGTCCCGCCGGCGACGATGTAGTTCAGCCAATCGGGCAGAGTGAACGCGGCAACGTAGGCGTCAGTTTGCTGGCCGGCGCCAAAAGCATAAGCAATATACGCTTCGCGGATGTATCCGATCACGCGCGACAGCGTGATGGTCGACATCAGCAGCACCGTCGCGGAGAACGCGGTGTGCTGGTGCGATGGCCGGAAAAACCGCAAAAAGCGCATCGTTGGCAGATTAACGCATCCGGCGTGCGCTGCGATTGCGGATTGCCTGCCATGAATCGGGAATGACAATCACAGGTCTCATTCTGAAGATTGAGAGGCAAGCTAAACCGGCGTGAGGCGTCAAGTTCCGCGGAGAAATTGATGCCGGCCCGTATCTGATTAAAGAGAAGCCAGATAGCTGTTGACCTACGTTTTACCCGCTCTGCATTGTCATTGCGCGCTTCCGCGGGTTTGATGACCACAGTCGGAGGCGGTTATGGCAATCACGACCTCGAGGGCAATCTCAATGGCGGACTTTGCGGAACAAATCAATCCCGGCACTTTGGCGGAAGCCCGGCGAGCCGAGTTTCGCCAGGCCGCCCGCGTACATGGAAGCTGGCTGGCGGCCGCTGAGAAGCGCGCGCTGGTCTGGATGGCCGAACGCATGCCGGCCTGGGTGAATTCAGACCACCTGACTCTGCTCGGGTTCGCAGCCCAGACTGCGACCGGCATTTGCTATGCGCTTGCGGCGCGCGACCCCCGCATGCTGCTGCTGGGCATCATTTGTCTTGCGGTCAACTGGTTTGGCGACTCACTCGACGGAACGCTGGCGCGAGTGCGCCAGCAGCAAAGGCCGCGCTACGGGTTTTACGTGGACCACATGGTGGATTCGATCGGAGCCGTGGCGATGATGGGTGGGCTGGCGTTGTCCGGGTACATGCATCCGGTCATCGCGATTGGATTGCTGATCGCGTTTCTGCTGCTTTCCATTCAGTCGTACCTGGCGACCTACACGCTCGGCGAATTTCATCTTTCGTTCTGGCGTTTCGGGCCCACGGAGCTTCGAGTCCTGCTGGCGGTTGGCAATCTTGCGTTGTTGCGCTGGGCTTGGGTAATTCATGGGCGCTACCGGCTATTCGACATCGGCGGCACGATCGGGTTGGCGGGAATGATTCTGATGCTGATATTCTTTGGCCTGCAAAACACCTTGCGCTTGTATCGGGAGGAGCGGATTCGATGAATAGTCAGTTCCCAGTTCCCGGTTCTGATAAGGACCGGAGCCTGGGCGGCTTTGTGCGCTGGATGAAATTCAACTTCGTCGGTGCGATCGGGATCTTCGTGCAACTGGCCGTTCTGACCTTGCTCCGGTCCGCTGCGCACTTCGACTATCTGCTTGCCACCGCGCTGGCCGTAGAGACGGCTGTGATCCACAATTTCCTCTGGCATGAACGATTCACCTGGCGCGACCGGCCCTCCGCCCATGCTATGGAATCGCTGAAGCGGTTCATCAAGTTCAACGCCACGAACGGAGCGGTTTCGATTGTAGGGAATCTGCTCATCATGCGGGCGCTAGTGGGTGGACTGGGGATCAATTACGTGCCCGCCAACCTGGTCGCCGTGGGCGTTTGCTCGCTGGCGAACTTCCTGCTGAGCGACCGTGTCGTATTTGAGCGTGGAGAAGTGCGCGAGGGGTGAACCGCAGGCGGTTTACAGATGGCGGGCTGGTGTGAGGCAAAAATAATTCTCTCCTGGTGAATACTCTTTCATCTCAACTTACCAACTTAAGGTAACTCAGTGACCCAGCCGTGCCGGCTGCTCCATTTAGCGGCGATTTCTCTTCTGTTTCGTCGTCCTCCATGGACCCCAAAATGCAGCTAAGACTTATGCCCGCCCCGAGGCGATGGGATCAGCATCAACGTTTAAGGCCGCGGTTTTCGCGCCTGCATCGCCAGCAAGCATTTCGTAACAACAAGAGGCCCGCGATTGAAATCTTTCCCGATCGCTATTGTCTTTCTGCTTGTGACCGCAATCAATATGCAGGCACAACCAGCTTTCGCTGGGCGCGGTGAACTCCCAAACTCTCCGTCCACAAGCTTCTGGACCAAAGCGAATACCACACTCCTCGCGCTGGATGCCGCTGCCAAGAGCGCTGACTTCTACTACACCATGCGAGGCATGGACCATCCCGGCCTGGCGCTTGAAACCGACCCTATCGTTCGTCCCTTCGTCTCCCATGGCAACGCGTTGGCGGTTGGATATTTCGGCGGGTTATTGGTCATTGATGCCGTTGCGTCATACGAATTAAACAAGCATCATCATGAGCGGCTGTCGAAGGCCGTCTTGATCTTCGGTATTGTGAACAATGGGTATGGTGCGCAATACGATGGTCGCCAATACTAAAACGATCCTTCCCAATCGGCATGAGCACCGCGGTCCGCCAGATCATCATCATTGCTAAGCGCTGACTGCTTCTTGCCCGACCTTTAGCTGATTTTCTCTTAAGTTTCCGGAGCTGAAATTCAAATGACTGATTTTGGGGGTTACGCTGCGCCGGAATCCGGGCTATAATTTATGCAGTAAATATGCGCCCGAACGGCTCCATTTCGCGTACCTGCTGGATAGAAGGCCTCGCCTGCCCGCGCCGGTATTTATCCGTTTTGCCCTCGCATGTTCGCGCCAACCTCTTCGGCAGCGACTAATTTTCGTTCTCCTCGCTTTTGTAGTGGCGATTTCGCCTGATTGCGACTGTCCCGAACCGGGCCAAAGGCTTCGAGCCACGAGCTCCGAGCTGCGAGCAACCAAAGCAGACCCGCCACTGACCACTAGCCACTGACCACTGATTTCAGGAGAACCTGCCATGACCACGAAAACTATGACTCTCGGCCCGAAGATCAAAACTGCTCTTCCCGGCCCCAATGCCCGTCGCATTCTCGCGGGCGACGAAAAATATATTTCTCCTTCTTACACGCGTTCCTATCCGATGGTCGCCAAGCGCGGTCGCGGCATAGTCGTTGAAGACGTGGACGGCAATGAATTTTTCGATTTCTCAGCTGGCATCGCCGTCGTTTCGACGGGGCATTGCCATCCCGAGGTTGTCGCCGCCATTCAGAAGCAGGCCGGCGAATTGATTCACATGTCGGGCACCGACTTCTACTACGAAGGCATGGTGACCCTGGCGGAGCATTTGTCGAAGATTGCTCCCATGCCGGGGCCGCACAAAATCTATTACGGCAACTCGGGCGCCGAAGCGGTCGAGTGTGCGCTGAAGCTGTCGCGCTACCACACCAAGCGGCAGCAGGTGATTGCTTTTCTGGGCGCATTTCACGGCCGCACCATGGGCGCGCTTTCACTCACCGCATCAAAGCCGCAGCAGAAGCGGCGTTTCGCGCCGCTGGTGCCGGGCGTCACACACGTTCGCTATCCCGACATTTATCGCGGCTGCATTGGCGGGGCGCAGGATGCGGAACCGTTTGCGCTCGGCTGCGCGCGCTACATCGAGGACAAGCTGTTCAAGACCGTGCTTGCGCCTGAGGAAGTGGCGGCGATTTTCGTCGAGCCCATTCAGGGTGAAGGCGGATATGTCGTCGCTCCCACGGTCTTCATGCAGGAACTGCGCCGCATCTGCGACAAGCACGGAATTCTGCTGGTCGTCGATGAAGTGCAGAGCGGGATCGGCCGTACCGGCAAGTGGTTTGCGGTCGAGCACACCGGCGTGCAGCCCGACATCGTTTGCATGGCCAAGGGCATCGCTTCGGGCATGCCGCTCGGCGTCACCATGAGCAAAGCCGAAATCATGGATTGGGTGCCGGGATCGCACGCTTCGACGTTCGGCGGCAACCCCGTTTGTATTGCTTCCGCGCTGGCCACGCTCAATGTGATCGAGAAAGAAGGGCTGGTGCGCAATGCGCAGGAAGTCGGCGACCACATGATCAAGCGCATGAGCGACTGGCCGAAGAAGCACAAGATCGTCGGCGACGTGCGCGGGCGCGGCTTGATGGTCGGCGTCGATATCGTGAAAGACCAGAAGACGCGGGAGTACGGCGCTGCCGAACGCGACCGCGTAGTCGAAATGGCCTTCGAACGCGGCGTGCTGTTCCTCGGTTGCGGGCCAAGCACGGTGCGCATCGCGCCGCCGCTCGTGGTCACCAAGGACGAAGCCGACGTCGCGATGGACGTGCTCGAAGAATCGATCGCGGTAGTCGAAAAGAGTCTCTAGTCGCAGCAGTGGTGTTCCCCAGGTTGGCGCCCAAAAGACAGGCGCGAACCTGGGGCACCTTGCCTCTATAAGACCGATTGAAGACGAATTCGAGAAACGACGATGGGCGACAATACATTGCGCGAACTCGTGTACGGCAAGGGCGCTCACGTCGATCCCGTGGCTTGCGTGGAGGACATTTCCGCGAAGCTGGCAGCGCGGAGGTTCCCGGGCTATCCGCATTCCATCTGGCAGATCGTGATGCACATGAATTACTGGATGGATTACGAGCTGCGCAAAATCGCAGGAGAAAATCCACAGAATCCCGATCACGCGATTGAAAGTTGGCCGGAGCATGCCATGCTGGCAAACGAAGCGCTGTGGCATTCCGCGCGTGAGCACTTTGTTGACAATCTGGCACAATTGGCTGCTTTGGCGGAATCCGATTCCGCCACGCTCGACCGCTTTGTGAGCGATGTGAGTCCTCAGAAAGTTCCGCGGCAAACCACAGTGCGCGCCACGCTCTGGCAGATCACCGCGCACAACAGTTACCACGCCGGCCAAATCGCCCTGTTGCGGCGGCAGGCAGGCGCCTGGCCTCCTGAACGTGGCGGCGACACCTGGTAGGGTGCTCGTCCGCCGCTTTTCCCTGAAATTCAAACCCAAATGAAAGGAGGCGTCCATGCCACGCTTTACCTCTCGTACACTTCTTGCCCTCGGTTTCGCGCTCGTGATCTGGGCATCGGCCTTTGCTGGCATTCGCGCCGGGCTTCGCGCCTATGCGCCGGCGAATCTCGCCGTGCTGCGCTTTCTGGTGGCGTCGGCCGTGTTGGCGATCTATGCGGCCACCGCGCACTTCCGGCGTCCCGCCTGGCGCGACGTGCCGGGACTGATTCTGACCGGGGCGATTGGAATTACGTTCTACAACCTGGCCCTGAACTATGGAGAAACGCGTGTGACGGCCGGCGCGGCCAGCCTGCTGATTGCGTCCACGCCGATCTGGACCGCGCTCGCGGCGCGATTCTGGTTGCACGAGGAACTCAATGCCATTGGCTGGGCAGGCGTTCTACTGAGCTTTGGCGGAGTGGCGCTGATCGCGAGCGGCGAGGGGCAAGGCATCCGGCTTTCGCCACAGGCCTTCATCATTCTCGCGGCCGCTATCACTTCGGCCATCTATATGATTCTGCAAAAACGCTATCTCGCGCGCTATAGCGCGCTCGAGTTCACCGCGTATTCCATTTGGTCAGGCACATTTCTGATGCTGCCCTTCGCCGGCGGACTGTTACGTTCCCTGCGCGCCGCACCTTTGGCGGCGACTGGCGCCGTTCTTTATCTCGGGATTTTTCCAGGAGCGCTTGCCTACGTAGCGTGGGCGTATGTGCTGTCGCACGGCGCGGCCGGAAGGACGACGACCCTGCTGTACGCGATTCCTGTGGTGGCGATAGGAATCGCATGGATCTGGCTGAACGAAGTGCCCAAGCCCGTATCCCTGGCGGGAGGCGTGATTGCACTTGGCGGCGTCGTGCTCGTGAACACGCTGGGCAAGGAAAAGCCGGTTCGGGCCGCCATGCGCTCGTCACGGATGCCGTAAACTGAGCGTCGCTCTCAGATCTATTCGCGGATTCCACCTCGCTGCATCTTCAGGGCCAGCGAATCCGACCGAAGCGCCCGTGATCAGTGTCACCGTGCCGCCCGGCACACACCGTCTACTCTGACCATGGGTTGGTGTATCCAATGTTGGGTGGTCGCCTTACGCAAGCCATCGTGCATTTTCTGGATCGTGTGGCGCCCGAGCCTGTTTTGCCGGACGCGCCCGAGCATCTGCGAACTGGGCGCCGCGGAGAGGAAGACGCCTACTTCTACCTGCGCCGGCGCGGCTATACGATGATCGCGCGCAACTATCGCTCTCCGAATCATCGCGGCGAGATTGACCTCGTCGGGTGGGACGGGGACATGCTGTGCTTCATCGAAGTGAAGACGCGCACGACGCGCGCCGTCAAACCTGCGGAAGCGGCTGTCGATCGGGAAAAACAAGAAGAGTTGCGGCTAGTGGCGCGCGATTTCTTGCGCCATATGCCCACTTCGTGCCGGCGGCGGTTCGATGTCGTCGCCGTATATTACGATCACGGCTTCGACCAACCCTCATTTGAACTGTTTCAAAATGCGTTTTCCGTGGCGTACAATCATAGATTCGCACGTTCCCATGGAAAGGACTATCAGTAGGTGCCCGAATTAAGGAAAGACCCGGTCGTTGGCCGGTGGGTGATTATTTCCACAGATCGCGCCAAACGCCCGCATGACTTCGTGCGCGAGGCGGTGAGGATCAAGGGCGGGTTCTGTCCCTTCTGCTACGGCAACGAAAACAAAACTCCATCGGAGATTTTGGCTTACCGGCCGAGCAATTCTGGAGGTCCCTTGAAAGACGCCGCGGGCTGGACCGTGCGCGTCGTGCCCAACAAGTTCCCGGCCCTTGGCATCGAAGGCAATTTGAACAAGCAGGCCGAAGGCATGTTCGACAAGATGAATGGGGTTGGGGCGCACGAAGTGATTATTGAGACTCCCGACCACAACACCACTCTGGCGATGCTGCCCGCGAAAAGGATCGAAGATGTGCTGTGGGCTTTTCGCGATCGGATCCTCGATCTGAAGAAGGACCGGCGTTTCAAATACATCCTCCTTTTCAAGAACCACGGAGAAGCCGCTGGTGCATCGCTCGAGCATTCGCACTCGCAGCTGATTGCCTTGCCCATTCTGCCCATTTACGTGGTGGAAGAACTGCAAGGCGCCAAGCAGTATTACATCTACAAGGAACGGTGCGTGTTCTGCGATGCGATCCGGCAGGAGATGGAGAGCGGGATTCGCGTAGTCGCCGAAAACGAGGATTTTGTGACGCTGGCGCCGTATGCGCCAAGGTTTCCCTTCGAGACCTGGATTCTGCCCAAGCGGCATGAGTCGGCATTTGAGAACTCGTCATCGCAGATGTTCGAGAACCTGGCGAAGGCTCTGAAGCTCCTGCTGATGAAAGCCGACCGCGTGCTCGACAATCCTCCTTACAACCTGGTAGTGCACTCTTCTCCGGTGCAGGACCCGACCAACGAGCACTACCACTGGCACATTGAGTTCATGCCCAAACTGACCAAGACCGCCGGATTCGAGTGGGGCACTGGCTTCTACATCAATCCCACGCCGCCCGAAGAGGCCGCGAAGTTTCTGCGCGAGGCGAGCGTTGAAGATGTGGCGCCGCAGCCCGTGGCGGCGAAGTAAGGGCAAACTCCAGCCAGCTTCTTCTACGAGTCCATCTGCGCAAACTAGCCACACACGCTCGTATGTGGCAAAGATCACAGCGGTAAAGATCCCCGGCATGTGAGGCGAGGTGCGGTGCTTCTGCGTGGAATGAAAGCTAACTTTGTTTCAACACGCGTTCAAAATTGAACAGACATGGAATCGTCGGGACTGCATAGTGATGCCTTCTCTCAACGGATAGCGGTGGGGGCGCTGTCACAAATCAGGTTCCCTGATGTGCAGTGACCATGCGGCCAAACTGTTGTCCAACTCCTTGGTGGCGTAGTGGCGCTTCTCCCTTCCGAACCCCACATACCGCTACGCCACCCTGCCTTTAGCGCGGGTTTCCGATAAGCAAAATAGAGTATTGGGCAGCCATGGCAATACCCAAAGAACGCTGGCAAATCCGCGGCGTACAGGCTCCGGTTGAGCCCAATCTCCAAAACCTTCTTGCTCTTGTCAGAGAGATCACTTATCTCCTCGAAAAGAGACATCAGGAGTTCCGAGAGGAGATCGAACGCCACCAATCTGCTGCATAGCGACGTGTGTCGTTGTCTCCATCAATGAGATTGCCTTCCAATAGAAAGCCGGCTGGTCTCAAGTCGGTGTTTTTCCTGGTGTGTGCAGTTTAAGAGCACACGCTAGCGCTGGGAGCTGTCCTGTGGGAAACTTGGCTCATGCCAAAGCGAAATCTTCGGATCGTAAAGCGAGTCAGGAACGTTCCCGTTCGTGGAATTTGCGAGTACTGCAATGCTGAGTTCTCGGGAGACCCAAACATGGGGAACGCGCAATCTGCCATCCAGGAGCAGTTCAACGCGCACAAGTGCAAGCGGCTGGATGCCAGTGAGACCGCAACCGAGGTCGTGACAAAGGCCGCGAAGAAATGACGGGGGAACTTGACTCGGCTGATAAAATAGACGCATAGCAAACAGAGTGTTGCTGTTGCTCGACTCGTTCTTTGACAACTGAGGCGGGGCCATAGACCCAGTCATTTCAGCAGTAAGCTCCAAGTAGAGACTCGGATGCTTTTCCCGTAAATTCTTTATTTTCCAATATTTTGTAAGGAAGTTTGCGTTTCGAGTAAGTTTTCCGCACAGCAGAGCCAACCGCTAAGTGACTGATTCCTCAAGGTCCAGAAGACAGACGCGGATCCGCCCAATAAATCTCCGGTGGATCGGCGTGCTCCGAGATTCAATGAAATACCGGCTAAGTCTTTATTCCGGAATATTTTACGTATAAGTCATGTGTCTGGAATATTTTGCAAGGAATTTTCTGCTAAGGGCAATAAATCACTTGACACACAGATGCGCTTAATATAGTATTCGGACATGGCTACTCCGAAAACTCCGCGCACCCTCCAAGAAGCGGTTGTTTACTTCTCCGATCCTGAGCGCGCATTTCAATACGCTGTTTCCCTTCGCTGGCCAGATGGCAAGGTTGTGTGTCCACGCTGCGGATCGGCCAAGCACTCATTCGTCAAGACTCGCCGTCTGTGGTTCTGCTACGACTGCAAGAAGCAGTTTACAGCGAAGGTCAAGACGATCTTCGAGGATTCCGCTCTGGGCCTCGACAAGTGGATGATTGCCGTTTGGATGCTGGTAGCTTGCAAGAACGGAATCAGCAGCTACGAACTCGGAAAAACGATTGGCGTCACTCAGCGCACCGCTTGGTTCATGCTCCAGCGCATTCGCAAGGCTCTCCATCAAGGTTCGTTCGTGAAGAAGATCGGCGGGGGAACTCCAGAGTCAGAAGTTGAGGTTGACGAGACTTGGATCGGCGGCAAAGCGAAGAACATGCACAAGGACCGCAGACTGCGTTACGAGCAACTAGGCGGGCATCATGGCAAGGCTGTAGTGCAAGGGATGCTAGACCGCGACCTTCGTCAGATTCGCGCTACGGTTGTGCCGAATACCAAGCGGGAAACCTTGCAGAACGAAGTGTTGAAAAACGTCAAGTACGGAACGAAGGTCTACAGTGACAACGCAGTTGGGTACGACAAGCTGCATTACAGATTCGTGCATGAGTTCGTGAACCATGCTGAGAAGTACGTTGACGGACGGATTCACACGAACGGCCTAGAGAACTTCTGGAGCCTGCTCAAGCGCACGCTGCGCGGCACCTATGTTGCGGTTGAGCCGTTCCACCTCTATCGCTACGTTGACGAACAAGCGTTCCGTTATAACCATCGCAAGAACATGAGCGATTCACAGAGATTTGCTTTGGCAATGTCTCAAATCGGCGGGAGGCGGTTGACGTATGCCGAACTGACAGGGAAGGACGCCGACGCGTTACACTCGTCCACGACAGGGACGGGGGAAGCGCCACAAATCCCCTTCTAGTCTCTGTCATACCTCTTGATGGTTAACAAGTGAAGTGACGCACTTTGGCACAAGACTGCCGAAATTCGTCTCTTTATGAGAATCCTCTAGTGTCTGCGGACAATTTTGTTGTTCCATAAGCTACTGACTGTATTGAGTTTTCAATTCTAAGCATCCAACCTAGCAATGGGAACTCTAATTGCCTATTGACACATGGGGTAGACTATCGTGTCCGACAGATCAGAGAGAAAGCCGATGGCTACAGTTTCTACCCCAGTAAGCTCTGAAACGGCTGAGGAAACCTTCCAGCGCCTATTGCGAGAGTCTGAAGGACTGAATCCAGTCACTATTGGAACTCCACTAGAAATCAAACGCGATGCATTGGCGACTTTCAATTCTTGGTCTAAACTTCGTCGCCGTGCAAAAAGCGCTTGAATCTTAAAGAAGCATTTGCCAAAGCAAAAATGTATCCCCGAATCCAAACGGGAGAAGTGTGGAAGGCCAAAGATTCAAGAATCACTCTTCTCGGTGCTCTCTCTCGACATTTCCATGAAGAACGCTATTGCGTAATCTTGTCGAATGATGAGATGTGTAGTGACAATGATTGGCCGCTAGTTCTTATCGCACCACTCTCTCATTCGTTGCATCCCAAAGCAAAGCCAGACATGCTTGTCTCGCATACGGAAAAGAATGGCCTTCATGTCCCAAGTCGGTTAATTCTTAGCCAGATCCAACCACTACAAAAAGTAGACCTACAAGAGCACTGCGGCTATCTTGAAAAAGATGTTTGGGAAGAGCTCATACGGAGAGTTTTTTGGCACATCCGTCGTCGCTAATCTTTGTCAGTTTTTCCCGTTTTCCGTAAAGTACCAGGCTTCGTCTTCTCTTCTTTCAGCTTCGGAGTCTGGAAGAGAATCTTCATTGCCTCTTCAAACTTCGCCGCGACCTGGGGGCCTTCCGCATATTCTCGCTTCATTTCACCACTTCCCCAAACGACGCGATTTTCCACGTATTCGGATCTTCTTTGTATTCTTGATCCATTACCTTGAAGTCCATTGTATGCTCACTCAAATTATCGTCAATGTTATTGATAATCAATGCCCGTTGTCTTCTTCCAGAGACATCTTTCAGCGAAATGCTCAAGTTATATGGGCACTTGTCGCAGTTCGCCGGGGTATCGAAGAGTAGCACGCCATCTACATAGTCTATCGGCCCGATTGCAGCATTCCGCAGTTTTTCCGTAAGAAATGGGGTGAGAAAAGATAGGCGATATCCAGTTGGCCCATAAAAAATAAAGTTGTCGGGGATTCTTGCTATTGGAACATCACTGCCATCAACATCTGAAAATGAAAAATCTATGTTCACGATCCGACTAGGGGAAGATTGCAAATTCTGAAGTCTTATAAATAAAGCCAGTGGTACCGGCGTAACTATGTAGTCATTCTCCGTTCTCTTGGCATAAAAAAGAATGTGACTATGGTCTTCTCTGCTGAAAAGAAAGTGAGAAAAGGCAGTTACCTTATAGTCGTGCCGAGGCAATAAATGCGACCACGGATTATTCCCCATGATTTCATATGTCCACTTGAACGAAAGCAACAACATCACTGCTGCTGACCCTAGAAGTATGGACCGCGCTATATTCGTGAAAGTCGAAGAGTTAAGTTTTATTCTTGCGCTAAGCAATGCAAGTGCTGCCGATGAGACACAGAGTAGCATCAGGCCGAGCAGGTATTCTCCGCCTCCAGACTCTACGCCTATCCCGGCAATTAACAATCCAAGCCACCCCCCGACTTCCAGTCGTGGAGGAATCCGCATGATCTGCTGCCAAATCCATGATGCAAGTTTCCGTATACGAATAGCCGCAAACGGACCACCCATAACGCGCACCTCAGCCTCGCTTGGAATATAATCCTTGGCGCACACGTATCCAACGCCTTGGATTGTCTCCAAGTATTTGACTTAGCGAGGTTAATCAAATCTGACATGTGCGTCAAGTGATTTGATACCCTGCTAAGCGGTTGATTCTAATAGATCGCATCGAGAGGGGTAGGTGCAGCCAGCCTAGGTTGAATCTCCCGCCCCAATAAAGCGATGGACAACAACGTGATCGGTCTGGTGATGACGGGCGGAGGCGCCAGAGGCGCCTATCAAGCCGGTGTTCTCAAGCGCGTGGGCGAGCTAAAACGGATCGAGACCCACGGCAATCCCTTCCTTTTAATAGGAGGCTCGTCCGCCGGTGCCGTGAACGGCGGTGCGCTCGCCGCGGGTTGCGATGATTTCGCCTCCGCAACCCGTGTTCTCGCCGAGATGTGGGCAGGGCTCAATCCCTCTGATATTTTCCGTTGCGATTTTGTAACCCAAGCCCAAAACTCACTCACCTGGATAATGGATCTCTCTTTCGGCGGGATCGCCGGAGGAGGCCACGCCCGGTCTTTACTCGATGCGACCCCGCTGCGGCACTTTCTCGGCCGGCATCTCGATTGCGACCGCATCCAGACCAACATCAAACGTGGCCATCTCTCCGCCCTAGCCATCTCGGCGACGAATTTTAACTCCGGGAAGAGTTATCTCTTCATCCAGGGAGCGAAGGGCCATCCGACGTGGCAGCGGGTACGGTTGGTGACGGTTTCGGCGAAAATCACGGTTGACCACATTTGTGCCTCGGCCGCCATCCCAATGATTTTCGAACCCGTGCAACTCAAGATTCCGCGCGGGTCGGCTTTTTTTGGCGATGGCTGCGCGCGTCTGCAGCAACCTCTCAGCCCGGTCATTCGGTTGGGTGCGGAAAGAGTTTTTGCGATTGGCGTCCGCTGTGGAAATAAAGAGCAGATGGAAGTCAGCGCGAATGAAACCAGGCCTTCGCTGGCGCAAATAATGGGAGTTCTGTTTAACGTGATGTTCCTCGACCATCTCGCGACCGATATCGAGCACCTGGAACGGTTGAACCATCTGATCGAGAGTGGCCGCATCGTTCAGCCCGACGTGCCAGGATGCGAAAAGATACGTCCGTTGAAGACGCTGGTCATCACGCCTTCGGTCAACTTGTCGGATCTAGCCGGGGAACATCAGAAGGATATGCCTTCGATGATCCGGTACTTTGTCAGTGCCTTGGGACGGGATTCGGATTCCTGTTCAGACCTGATGAGTTACTTGCTCTTTACCTCAAAGTACACTCGTGAACTGGTTGAGATTGGCTATCGCGATGCCGACGAACGAATCTATGAAATCGAAGATTTTCTACAATCTGCCTGGGACAAGGCCGAGAACAAGAAAGTCGAACCCGTTACCGCAAATGGAGCCAAAGGCATGAGGCTGCCTGCGGATTCAGGTGCAACTGGACCCCGCAACTCCGACAGATTCCTGTGACCGCGGGCGGCCTGCTTCAAGCGAAGCTTGAGTCCTCCAATCAAGCGCAACCACGAAGTGAAAAAGGCGGCCTCGGGCAAAAGCCGTTTCGATTCGAAAACAACTTCGACTCGAAAGATCTCTGCCCGAAGACGCCTTGCCGGAGAACACTCTCTTCTCATGAGTGCGAGTTTGTCGATCAACACACATCAACGGATCGAGACAACAGTTCCGCTTTTGCGCGTCAGAGCACGTGCATCAAGCAGTCGCCGTTACAGCCGCTTTCCTGGCCGCACGAGCGGGACGCTTGGCGCGGTGCTCTGTCTTGGCCGCGTGCGCGTGCCCATTTCCCTGCTTCATGACAGCTTCCATCAACGACCTTTGCGCATCCACGTAGCTCTTCACCGCTTCGCGTGCCAGTTCGCCCAGGGGGACGAAGGGCAACGGTTGCATCAGGTCCGCCGTCTTGCCCGCGGTTTTCACATATGCGTTCATCTGCTGCCCAGCTACATCAACGAGTTTCTTTTGCGCATCGATGAAAGACTCTGTGGCCTTGCGCGCAACCTCGGAGAGTTCAGTCTTCTTCCCCTTCCTGACGCCGTTTGCCGGTTTGCCGCTCATGGCGTTGGAAGTCTCTTCGGCAACGACGTCGAGGAACTTCTTCTGTGCTTTGACAAAGTTCTCCATGCCTTCGCGGGCCAGGTCCACCGCATGCTCAGGCTGGTAGGCCTTGCGAGACTGGGCCGCTTCCATCCAGAGGTGTTTCTGTTTACCGGCGATCTTCAGGAACTCCTCCTGCATATCGATGAATGTGTCCACGCTGCGCCGCAGCAGGTCGATGGCGGCATGGCGCCGCGGGCACTCCCCGATCCGTTCCTTGACGCTGGTGGTCAGAATTTCGTTCTGTTGCTTGCCGAGATCGAGCAGCACTTTTTGTCCCTCGAGAAAGTTTTCCATGCCCTCGCCGGCCATTTCGCTGAGAATGGTAGTAGGAGAACGATGAGGATCCGATAGTTGCTCGCGTAGGACGTGCATGACGTTGGCATTCTGCCGCATAGCGAGATCGAGGAGGATCCGCTGCGTGGCAAAGAAGGTCTGTGCGCCCTGTTGCGCCCAACCTGAGAGAACGGAAATCACCGAAGGCTGGTTCGGGTGAGTGGATTCTTGTTTGCTTGCCGCTGCCATATCAATACCTCCATTGCTGCAATGCAGCATCAGCTAAACTATACGAAGTCAATGGGCTTGTGTCAAGATGTCTTGTTCGGTTGTGCATAGCAACATAGGCAGGGACCATGAAGCCTTCCGTAGTCGTCATCAAGAAATATGGGAATCGGCGCTTGTACGACACAGTCGGCAGCCGCTACGTTAACCTCGACGATCTGGCTGCGTTCGTCCGCGACGGACAGGAAGTCCGCGTCGTCGACGCGAAAACCGGCCGTGACCTGACCCGCGTCACCCTGACGCAAATCATCACCGAAGATGCAAAGGATAAACCGACCGGCCTGCCGCTCGAACTGCTGCGGCAGCTGATCATCGCCTCCGACGAGGTGCGGCAGGAATTCCTCATGTGGTATTTGAAATCCGCGTTTGACACCTATGAGAAGGTGCAAGATGCAGTGCAGAACCGGTTGAGCGAAGTTCAGTCCGCGATCCTGTCTCCGGTCGACGTTATGAAGAGGATACTGGGCGCGGCGGTTCCATCGACTGCGCAAGTCGCGGCAGAACCCGAAGTCGATGCTCTGCGCAAGCGGGTGGCGGAACTGGAGGCGCGGCTGGAGGCATCCGCGCCGGCCAAAGCCAAGCGTCCGTCTCGCAAGAAACGGTGAGACTCATGCTCATGGCAGAATCGTCGCTGTCGACATAATGCCAATTGCCTGTTTTGTACATAGATTCCGACAGACTCGAAGCGTGAGGAAATGAGTATTGGTCAGAAAGAGTAGAGCGGTATAATCCCGCAGCACAGCATTCCCCTTGTTCGGGCGGCGACGCGCGGATAGGGCAAGCTCGGTACAGACTTGGAGCCTAAACAGAAGCGAGCGACGAAACGTCCTGCAACGGCCCGAGAGCGTAAGCCGGCTACTCCTCGCTTTCAGGCAGAAGGTAACACCTCCCTGTGGACCGAGGCTCTGTTGGGAGCTGAGATCCTTATTCTGCACGCGGCGCCTGTCTATTACGGTTTCGGTGTGCCGCGCGGCGACGGCTCTGGGGTCGTCATCATTCCCGGTTTTCTCGGCACCGATCTCTACCTCACGGAGCTTCACGCCTGGCTGCGCCGCATCGGATACCAGGCATATTTTTCCGGGATTGGCTTAAATGCGGAATGCCCGAATCTGCTCATCCAGCGCTGCCTGAACCATACCATCGACAAAGCGCTGGCTGAGACGGGCCGCAAGATTCACTTGATCGGCCATAGCCTGGGGGGAGTGATCGCCCGATCGGTGGCGGGCCAGCGGCCGAAAGATGTCGCTTCCGTGATTACTCTGGCCTCGCCGTTTCGAGGGACGGTTGCGAATCGCGCCGTGTCCAATGCCGTAGAAGCTGTGCGTCTGCGGATTCTCGAGGAGCATGGCCGCGGCGTCCTGCCAGATTGCTACACCGGACGCTGCACTTGCAATTTTCTGAATTCGCTGCGCCGCAAGGTTCCAGCCTCGATGGTCGAGACCGCGATCTACACGCGGCACGATGGTGTCGTGGATTGGCGCCATTGTTTGACTATGAACCCTGAAGTGGATGTGGAAGTCCCGGGCACGCACATCGGAATGGCATTTAACCCGACGGTATACTCGGTCGTCGCCGAGCGCCTGGCCCGCGCCCACTCGCGCCTATAGGTCTAGCCCACCCGCTCGAGGACCGCGCCGTTGGCCGTCTCCAGGCACTCGGCCTCTGCACCGGGATTTTTTATAACTAGCGTTGCCGAAGCCAGGCTGTTGTTCACCACTTCGAAGCTGCCCGAGCAATCGGTCTTTAGATAAGGAAGGCGATGCAGGCTCGGACCGCTTCCGTCGATGGCAGCCTCGAGCCGAAATCCGTTGCGTGCGGCACAGCAGAAATTCCACCGCATGTTTTCGCGAATGTCGCCGGTTTCCCGAAGGCCGCGGAAGACATGCGTCTCCCCATCGTGCCAGAGAACGGCTTTGCGAAACACCAAGCCGAATGGCATCTCGTAGACCAACGCTTCGAGCGTGGTAGCAGGGCGAGCGGCGTGCGGAAAATATGCGTGCGTCCAGGTCCAGAAGTTGCGATGGCGGAATCCGCAGTTGTGTCCCTGGACGCCGAAGCCGAGAGCATCTGCGGCAAAGGTGCGGCCATCGAGCGTGATCTCGCCCGAGAAAACAGCATCGGAGTGCGGCGTGCGCGAGAAACCGATCCAGCCCTTGTTGCTCAATGTCACGCGAAACGTGGCACGGTAGCGGAGGTTCCAGGATACTGCGTGGCCATCGACTGCGATGGTCCCCCGGCAGGAATCTTCTTCGATTTGGTTGCCGCCAATTCGAAAGTGAAACGGAGCCTGCCCTCTTCGGCTGATGTCAAATCCCTGCAGCGGAAATCCTTGGATCAAACTCAGCGGCTTACCGCCTGCCGGAAACCACGTGGCCCACACCTGAACCGGCATTCCCTGCGGACTTCCGGCGCAGCCGCCGCGCCCGGGATTCATCAGCAGATAGCGAAACCACCATGCCCCGCTACCGTCAGCAAGGCCCATGCGAAGAAACCAGACTTCATAGCGGCGGCGGACTGTCAGTGAGGAGAATGCTTCGTTTAACGTAGACAAGGTCTTCGAACTCCGCCCAACGACAGAACTGTCTCACAAAGTTTCCGGCTATGCGGTGATTCTTGTTACTGCGCATCTTGTACGCCGGGGACTATAGTGTGAACGCTGAGACTATCTCTATGCTGGATGCGTCCGCCATCGCCGCGGGCTTTGGCCAGCTCGCCCCCGAGCAATTGCGCACGACCCTTGAGAATTTTCTGCCCCATTGTGCCACGGCGGCCGAAAAAGTCGCCGCCATCGACGCAGGGCTGCGAAGCCCGGTTGGGGAATCCATGCGCGACGCCATGGCGCGATGGATTGTGCACGAGATCGTCCCGGTGGAGGGACTGGTTCCCGAAGCCTATGCCAATTGGCGTCCGCCGGTGCGGGACGCCATGATGTTCGTCGTCGCTCGACTTTCGCCTGCGCGTCTCGCTCCAAAACTCCTGGAACAGATCGAACTTCCATCTGATACGCCGGCCGAGGTGCGGCTGCTGCGACTCATCGCAAAAGTACCAGGGCTGCAGAAGCTGGGCCAGGTCATCGCGCGCAACCAGCATCTCCACCCGGCGCTGCGCAAGGCGCTCGCCCGGCTGGAAAACGGAATTCGCGACGTCAGGCCGGAGGATATTCACGCGATTATTCAACGGGAGTTGGGGGAGAAGATCGAAACCTACGCCGTCAAGATCGCCCCGGACATACTCTCAGAAGCGAGCGTGAGCGCGGTCGTCCGCTTCAGTTGGCGAAATCCCGAAACCAGGCGGCGCCAGCGCGGCGTCTTCAAGGTGCTGAAGCCACATATCTCCGAGTACTTCGCCGAAGACATGGACTATCTGCAGGGACTGGCCCAACACTTCGGAGACCGCCACCACCGGTACGGATTTCCCGCTCACCTTATCCCGGATACTTTTCATAAAGTGCGCCGCCTGCTCCGGCACGAGGTGAACTTTGTGCGCGAACAGAAGACGCTGATCGAAGCAGGGACGCTCTATCGCTCGATGCCTGGTGTCCGCGTGCCGCGGCTGATCGAGCCTTTGTGCGCACCGGCGATGACAGCGCTCACCGAGGAACGCGGAATCAAGGTGACGAGCGCAGCCGCCCGCCTGCCGGCCCCGCGCCGCCGAAAAGTAGCCGAGCAGCTAATTGAGGCACTCGTCGCCGTCCCTCTATTTGCGTCGACGCAGGGCGCCGTATTTCACGGCGACCCTCATGCGGGCAACCTGCTTTACGACAACCGCACGGGCGAACTGGCGATCATCGACTGGGCGCTGCGGGAACGGCTGGGACGGGACGAGCGCCGGCACCTCGCGCTCCTGTTTCTGATGGTTAGCTTGCGCGACCCCGTGGGCACGAGCGCCGAGATCGTTGCGCTCAGTCAGCATCCCATCAGAATGAATTCGCCGCGCGGCCGGATGATTCATCAGACGGTGGCCGAATTTCTAGGCGGGATACCACCATCAAATCTGCCCAGCGCGGCCGACGCCATGCGCTTGCTGGAGCGGGTCGCGATGAAGGGCGTCAGGTTCCCCGCCTCGCTGATCATGCTGTCGAAGGTGATGTTTACGCTGGAAGGGATTCTTGCGGATATCGTTGGGCCTGATACCGGCATGGGCCTCGCGATCGCGCGTCGCGTCGCGCGGCATTGGCTCGGCAATCGGGCCGCATTCCGTTCGCCGCTCCGGACGCGAGACTGGCTTACGCTGCAGTGCAGCGCATTGCTCTATACCAGCCGTTTATGGGTGCAGTGGGAGCAGGCAATGCTGAACCGCTTTCTGAAACCACGGTCGAAGGCATCGCCTGCTATTGCGTAAACGTCGGGCGCGCTCTCACTAAAGACAGAGTTACCCGCGCAGACCCCGCTACCACGTAAGACCTTCGCAGTTTACGCCGGTACGGCTTTATGACGCCGAGTCGCACGCGGCCGGCTGTGCTTGGCATGGGCCACGACCTTTTTGGGCGGCTTGACGATCGACCCGATCAGGGCCGTTTCCCTGTCGACGAAGTTCCTCACGCCTTCGCTGGTGAGGTTCGCCATCGGTAAGAGGCGAGAAGGCGACATCATGTCGAGCGTGCGACTGGCCACGTCCAAGTTGACGTTCATCTGCTGGCCCATGACGTCGAGCAGTCTTTTCTGCGCTTCGACAAAGGCGTTCCCGGCTTCGCGCGCCAGTTGCGTCAGCTCACTCTTCTTCGCAGATTTGCCGTTGTGTTCCGGTTTGCCTCGCGTTGCCTTGGCGGTTTCCTCCGCCACCACGTCGAGGAATTTTTTCTGCGCGTGCGTGAAGGCTTCCACTCCCTCGTGCGCAAACTCGACCAACTGGGCCGTGCGCTCACTCTTTCCGCCCTTTGACTCCAACAACTCGAGCGCCTGTTTGTTGGTGGTGGTTAGCAGTTCTTGCTGCATCCCGATGAGCGTATCGAGGCTGCGCTGCACAAGATCTGTCATCGCGACTGCCGGCATAAAGCCGCCAATCCGCTCCTTTACGCCGTTGAGTACGATGTCGTTCTCCTGCTTCGCCAGGTTAAGAAGAGTTCGCTGCGCTTCGACGAGGCTCGATGTTCCCTCGACGGCCAACTCGGTCAGAAGGGACAAAGGCGAGCGTTCGTCGTGGGGTTTGGCATGGGTTCGCATAAACAGCCTCCTATGCTGCAATGCAGCATAGCTAAACTATAGTGCTTTCCCGTGAGGCCGTCAAGGGCTGCTTTCTTCTGTTGCAACGCGGCATTGGGCTCCGATCTCTGCGGTCCTGCTAGCTTGAGGCTGCGCAAATGGGATCGCGATTCGTCACAATTTCTCGGTGACCGAGCGCATAGCCTTGCAGGTTCTGACGCGCTACGCTGATTTCACTCCCAGGGACCACGCACGGTCCGATCTACTCCGGAAAGAGATTGCGATGCCCGTCTGGCGACCAGTGTTTCTTGCCGCCTTCGTTTTCGCTGCGATTTGCGTGTTGAGCACCGCGGCTGCCTGTGAATCTGACCAGGGGGCCGCAGAGCGCGTCTTAGGCTCCCAATGGAAACACCTTTCACAGCGGGCCGGTATGGTGTTTGCCGGCACCGTGCTGAGCGAAAGGATACCAACGGCTAGAACGGATCGCGGCGTCCCATTCATCCCTCTGCGCTTTCGCGTGGATCGCGCAATCGCCGGCGTCCAACCCGGCCAAGTTTTGACCATTCACGAGTGGACGGGCGCAGCGTCCCTCCATCGACTGATGCGCCGAGGCGAGCATGTCCTCCTCTTCTTATATCCGCCCAGCCGCCTGGGCCTTACCAGCCCGGTCGGAGGACCACGGGGCCAGCTTCGGCTGGATGCGACTGGCCGCAACGTCGCCGAGCAGCGGCCAGTTGTTGCAGCCAGCACGCAAGATGCAGTGCGCCCAAATTCGCGGTCGGGTAGCGACTCCGCCAATGGCACCCGAGTCGCGCGCACGCCGGCGACGCTGGACCAACTGGAGCGGGCGATCCGCGCCGCGCGAGAGGAGTGAGCCATGCGAATTCGTGTCCTGACCGTCGCGCTGCTCGTCATTCTCGCCCCAATCGCTCTCCGCGCCGGAGGTCCAGCTTTTATCGCCGGCTCCGGATTCGATCCCGGAGTCGCGGGCCAGCCGATCCTATGGGCGAACGCATCGGTTCAGTACTACACCGATCAGAACGACCTGAGTCCGATCCTCACCAATGCGCAGGCGGATGCTCTCGTTGGCAGTGCGATCACTTCGTGGACGAGTGCACCCGGCGTCGGCCTCACCGTAACCCAGGCGGGCCATCTCGCCGAGGACGTGACCGGAAGCAACATCCAGGTGACCGATAGCGTGATCACTGCGCCCGCCGATATCACGCCGTCCGCGACGACTACGCCGCTAGGAATCGTTTACGACTATGACGGCACCGTTACCGATGCGCTCCTCGGCCAAGGCGCAGGCGATGTCGACGACTGCTTCACCAACGCCGTCTATGGCGGACCCGACAATTTTGCCGTGAGCGGTAACATCGTCCACGCCCTTGCCGTGATCAACGGAGTCTGCGCTACCACCAGCGCGCAACTACCGGACGTGCAATACCGACTGGTGCGCGTGCTGGCGCGCATTTTCGGCCTGGGGTGGTCGCAAGCAAACATCAACGTCCTGACGCACGACCCGACTCCAACCGACGACGATTTTCAGGGCTTCCCGGTCATGCACTTTGCCGACCCGATCAGTTGCGTGCCCATCAGCCAGTGCTATCCCGATGCGGCCGTTCCTAAGCTTGACGATGTTACGGCGCTGGCGGCGCTATATCCCGCATCCGGCGGCAATCCGCAGCCGACGGGCGGACTTTGGGGCGATGTGTACTTCACCGACGACTCGGGCGACGCCACGCAAATGATGCAGGGCGTCAACGTCGTGGCCCGCATGATGGTCAACGGCCAGCCCTCGCGCCAATATGTGGTGACCTCGGTCTCGGGATATGCCTTCGTCGGCAACTCCGGCAACATCATCACCGGATATGTGGACGCCAATGGCCTTCGCTTCGATCGCTTTGGCTCGAACGACACCAGGGTCGAAGGGATCTACGATCTGGGCCAGTTGGCGATTCCCAGCGGCCAGACCTACGTCGAGTATCAGCTGAGCGTGGAAGCGCTCGACCCGAACTGGTCAACGGGCGTAGGGCCGTATGCGCCCTTGCAGGTCGAGCCGTCAGGATCGTTTGCCCCAGTGATCGTTACGGTCGCCAGCGGCAATAATTCTGAGCGTGACATTCTGATGCTGGGCAGCGAGATTGCCCAAACGCACCCCGGCAGCGGCTCGACATATCAGAATCCTTCGCCTTTGCCGCAAACCGGCGGGTGGGGTTCGTGGCTCTCCGGCTATGGCTCGGCGGATTTCTTTGAGTTCACCGCTCAAGCCAATCGCACGGTCTCTGTCGCGGTGACGGCCCTCGACGAATCGGGCCGCCCCACCGAATCGAAGTTGCTTCCAGTCATCGGAATTTGGGAGCTGAGCGACGAGAGCGGCAAACCGGCGCCCGCGGCCACGCCTTCGGCATTCAACTCGATGACATTTGGCATGACCCGCCTCGACGCCCAGTTCGGCTCCTCGGAAGGCTATCGCGTGGGCATCGCCGATTATCGCGGCGACGGTCGTCCCGACTATTTCTATCACGCGAGCGTGCTCTACTCGGACACCGTCACGCCCGCGCGCCTGAGCGTGACCGGTGGCGTTACCACGCTCGAAGGAATTGGTTTCCAGTCGGGTATGCAGGTAAGCGCCGGCAGCGGTAACGCTACGGTCCTGACCCAATCGGCAACCGCAATGCAAGTGGCAATGCCATCGGCCGCGCAGGATGGACTCGCCACGATTCAGGTTACAGATCCGGTGAACGGATCTTTTTCGCAAATGATTGGCGCGCTGACCTATGGCGCGGCCGCTACCGATCTCCTCCAGTTGCTGCAAAGCACTGAGCCCCCGACACCCGTAGGAGCACAAGCGCCAAATCTGATTCGTGTGCGCGCGACCGCCGCGGACGGAGTGACGCCGGTGGATGGCGCAACCATTGTGTGGAGTTCGACCAATGGCATCGAATTCTCAGCCTGCACCGGAGCGTCTTCTTGTTCTGTTCTGACCGATACGGCGGGAGAAGCTTCCACCTGGGTAACTCCAACAGCCACCGGCGCTGGCACCATCACAGCAGAGCTTGCTCCTGCGTCCTATTCGCCCGCCCAGACGCAGCAGACAACGCTGGTCGGAACCGAAACCAGTCTCGACCTGGCGGCCATCGCGCCCACGCGCTGGATCGCGAAGGGGGCAACTCTCGGTGTTCCGCTCACGGTCGAAGCGCTCGACTTGGGCGCGCCGCAAGCAAATGCAGCCATCAAATTCACGGTCACCAATGGCACTGCTTCGCTCTCTTCGAGTACAGCGACCACCAACAGCTCGGGGCTGGCCGGCGTGACTGCGCAAGTCACAAACCTCAGCGCCACCGTGCAAGTGAGCGCTTGCGTTTCCCCCGCTAATAGCCCCTGTCAGACTTTTACGCTATTCGCCGTGCCAGCTTCTTCGTGGAAGCTGGAAGCCGTTAGCGGAACAGCTCAGGTCGTGCCCAACGGCCAGTCCTTCCAACCACTCGTGATGCGGGTGACGGACGGCTCATCGACCGACAATCCTGTGATGGGAGTGAACGTCACGTTTCTGACCACGCTCGAACGAAATCCGCAGGGGCCCGGCGGAGGGCCACCCCCGGGCAGCGACTTCGCAGGCCAGGACGGCATGCCCGTCATCCTCGGGACATCGCAAACACAAGTAGCTACCGGGCAGGATGGACTCGGTTCGATCGTGCCGACGGTTGGGAGCCTCGGTCCGTGCGATGCGTTCATCACCGTCACTGCGGGGGACGCGACTGCGCAGTTTGAGCTGGAGAACATAGATCCGCTGGCCGCACAGCAGCCGCCGCTCAAGAAAAACGGTGGGGCGCCAGCAGCGCGGAGCGCGATACAGGTTGATGCAGCGCCGGCTTCGGCCCAGTCACCGGTTGCCGCAAGCGTACTGTTCGCAGTGCCGCAGGAAATGCCGTCGGCTGACCAACCGAGGACTGCCTGTTCTGATTCGAGCCAGGAGGCTCCATGCGAGCCTGCAACTGATGCTGCGGCAAGCAGCGCTACAGACGTTACGCAACCGAGCATCGCCACACCGACGCCGGAAGGTTTTCAGGTCGAGTCCGGCCCACAGTCGGTTTTACCTGACGCAGAGCCAGCCCGGCCAACGGAGCCGACGGAGGAGACCCCGAAGACGGCCCCGGCGAGCCACGCTGATACTCAAAACCAAAATTCTGCCGCAACCATTTCTGCGGCGCAATCCGCCGCTGCGCTTCTTGACGACTGGGGAACTGGTCGTTTCGTCGAGAAGGAATAGGGGACTCTTACCTCAGAGCGTCTCTCTGCAGCCCTTCGCTCGAACCGTGGCGCCGGCATCCCGCCTATCGCGCGGACGTCTCGCCCCGCTGGCCTCATCTCGAGTCAAGACTTCGGTCACGGCACGGTGCCCTACACATCGCGTTTTTGCGATGTGTGGGCTCGCGGATGGCGTCGAACACGCTCCAGAAGTGAGCAGCCGTTATTTCTTCGTCCACTGGTCGACCCAGTCGGTGACCGTCTTCCACCAGAGCTGCGAGTTCTGCGGCTTCAGGACCCAGTGGCCTTCGTCGGGAAAGTAGAGCATCTTTGACGGAACGCCCATGGTCTGCAGCGTGGTGAAAAGCTGGAAGCCTTCGCTGACGTCGAGGCGATAGTCGAGTTGTCCGTGGACGACGAGCGTCGGCGTCTTGAAATTCTTTGCGTACTGGTGCGGAGACCATTTCTGGTAACTCGCGCGATTGTCGATGGGACTGCCTTTGAACTCCCAGTTATTGAACCAGAGTTCTTCGGTCGTGCCCCACGCCGATTCTGCGTTGAACATGCCATCGTGCGACACCAGGCACTTGAAGCGGTCGGTGTGGCCCATGAGCCAGTTGATGGCGTATCCGCCATAGCTCGCGCCCAGCGCGCACTCGCGGTCTTTGTCGATGAACGGATAAGTCTTCTCCGCGTAGTCAAGCCCCTTCATCAAATCTTCAAACGGAGCGCCGCCCCAGTCGCCATTGATCGCGTCAACAAACTTCTGCCCGTATCCAGTCGAGCCATGAAAGTTGATCATGATGGCCACGTATCCATTAGCGGCAAAGAGTTCCGGATTCCACCGATACGACCAGTCATCTCCCCAAGCGCCCTCAGGCCCGCCGTGAATGAGGAACTTAACGGGATATTTCTTGGAAGCATCAAAGTTCGGCGGCTTAACGAGGAACCCCTCAACCTTGTCGCCGTGCGCGCCGGTGAACCAGAAGGGTTCGAGTGGGGACATGGCGACTTGGGAGAGAACGGACTCGTTAATGTGTGTTAGCGGATCTGCCTTCGACTGCTGGCACTCCGCCGCTTCATAAAGCTCAAGGGGAACTTTTCCATCCTTGTATGAGATCGTGCATGGCTGCTCTGCCGATGACGCTTTAAAAATCTCGGTTGGAAACATGATCGACATTCTCGTGAACACGATCGACTTTCCGTCAGGGGTGAGGTTGATGTCGTCGTTGAATCCGCTTACCGTTTCATTTGCCCAAGCCACCTTCGCAGGTATTCGTGCCCTATAGATCGGTGAGCTGCCACCATTCTCAGCAGAGAAGTAAAGCGACTCCGAATCCGGCGCCCACGCGATGGTTCCCACCCACCTATCAAACTCCGGGATCACAGGTCCCTTCTCCCCCGTCTTGCGGTCGTACAGCATCAGGCGGAAGCGGTCGCTCTCGTATCCCGGACGCTGCTGGGCGCGGTAGGCGATGTACTTGCCATCGGGAGAATAGAGCGGAGTCGAGTCGCTGGCAGGATTGTCGGCGGTGATGTTCTTCGTCTTTGCCAGCACGTCGGCGGGAGTAGCGTTCGCGGACCAATTCACCGGAACGGTCCACAGATCGTTGTTCGTCGAAGTGGCTTCGACCTTGTCGTGGTTCGAGGTGTAGCAAATCTCTTGCCCGTCCGGCGAGAAGGCGTAATCATCCTGCCCGCCTAGCGAGAACTCAGGCGCGTCGTAGTTGCCGGGCGTGAGGTCGCGCGGGAGAGTATCGACGGGCGGGGCGGTGGGATCGTGCACTATAGGCGGCATCTCTCTGGAAACCGCGAAAATGTGAGTTCGCTTGCTTTCCTTGTAAGCATTCCAGTGCCGATAAAGAAGGTGCGTGAAGACTTGAGCCTTCACCTTCGATTGTTCCGCTTCTTTCAGCTTCTTCGCGTTGCAAGCCTGCTCGCCGGCGGGCGCGCCGTCGCACTCGGGATAGACATCCGAAGTAAAAAGAATGTTCTTGCCGTCTGGCGACCAAAGTTCGCCACCCGCTTCCGTGGCGACCGAAGTCAACTTGTGCACGCCAATGACGGTGCCATCGAGATAATTAAACTCAGCAATCCAGACCTGCGATCCACCTTCCTTCGTCGAGAGGAACGCAAAGTGCCTTCCATCCGGCGCCCAGCGCGGACGGTCGCCATCCTGATCGGCGATGAGGATCTTCTCCCCGGTTGTCATTCCGACAGAAGCAGAAGGATTCGAAGAATCCTTTTGCGAAGTGGAGGAATCCGCTTTCAGCGGCACGATCCAAATGCGCGGCGTCTTCTTATTCGCCGCCAGATCGACATCCACCACGCTGAAGATCACCCACTTGCCGTCAGGCGAAGGCACCGGCTCGCCGACGCGCTTCAGCTTCATCATGTCTTCAAAGGTGAAGGGATGCTTAGCTTGAGCGGCGAGAGGCAACGCAGCGAGAGTGGCGACAAACGATAGAAGCAACAAATAAGTAACTAAGCGAGCGCGCATAACGACCTCCAGGAGAAAGAGCGAGAAGCAATAGTGTACAAGCGACGGAAGAGTTGAAACACGGTAAGAATGCTAGTCGCGCCAGGGATTCACCAATCGGACGCCGCAGCCCTCGAAGTCGGCGGTGTTGCGCGTGGCGAGAATGGCGTTGTGGACAGAGGCAATCGCCGCAATTTGCGCGTCCATTTCAGCGATGGGTCGTCCGGCTTTCCGCCGGTTGGAAGCGATGAGCGCGAAAGCGTGTGCAGCCTGGTCCTCGAAGGCGAAGATGCGCGCCGCAAGCACCTCGGTGAACATTTTCTCAGCGCCGGCGAGGAGTTCGCTGCGACGCTTACCGTGTAGGAGCAATTCGATTCCGTAAAAGGTCTCCGCGACTGTGATTGCACTTGTGTAGAGCTCATGTGGCTCGTGCCTCGAAAACCACTGGAGCACAACCGCCGATGACTTCGGGCGCATTAGTTCGGAAATGACATTTGTGTCGAGAAGAATCATCGGGGCACCGGGTATGGTCTCACTCGATTCCCGGGTCGCGAATGGGGCCGCGAGGCGGGATTTTCAGCTCCACGCCGCCGAGCGGGGCAAAAATATCGCGGATGGCTTTCCCGAGATCTCTGGGCGGCGGCTCTACGGGCTGGCTTAGTGCCGATTGGAGGATCTCGCGCGCTTCCTGTTCCATGGAGCGGCCGTGGCTTGCGGCGCGGATGCGGAGCTTGCGCTTGGTGGTTTCCGGCAATTGGCGGATGGTGATGCTGGCCATGACATCAATGATAGCATTGATTGCAATGATTGCATAGGCAGGTCAGAGGTTAGAGGTCAGATTGCAGAGGTTAGGATCTCTAAGGTTTATAGATTGGTTTGCACCGTAAGTTTCTTACCTCACAATCTGACCTCACACCTCTGACCTGTATTCAGCTCAGCTCTTCCAGCATGGCGGTCATCTCCGATTGCGCGTGCTGATTACCCGCGCGGCGCGCGGATGCGATGCCAGCCACCAGCATGCGCTTGGCCTCGTCAATTCTCTCGGCGGTCGCGAGAGTTTGTGCGGCCATGAAGTAGCCGGGAGTGTAATCGGGATTCTTCTCGATCAGTGTTTTGAATTCGGCGAGAGCACGCTCGACGTCGCCAGCCTTAGAGTATTCCATGGCGAGGCCGTAACGGGCGAAAGTATCTGCGGGATTGGCAGCGAGGATTTCCGATAGCGTACTGATACGGTCCATAGATAAGGTCTCAGGTCTCAGGTCACAGGAACTGCCGATGGCCATTTGCCAGGTGCCAAATACCAACTACTAATTGCCAATTGCTAATTCTTGCATGCCGCCCCGCGTTACAATGAATTTTCTTCGAGGATCAAAGTTTGGCGTGCCCCTATTTTATCCCGCGCGAGATTTTAAATGACGGGTCCTGGCCGCACCTTTCACGTTTGCCATTGGGCGCGGGATGGAGTGGTGCGTGCTGCGCCTCCGCTCAGGAAATAACGCCCGCAGACGCCCACATCCTCGACTTCTGCAATCTCGGCTATGCCAGCGCGTGTCCTCATCTTCCGCGGGGGCGCGATTGGGATGCGGTTCGCTTCTCCGTTGCGGGCGCAACTTCGGAACAGATCACGCTTCGCTACACTTGCGAATTGGGCCATGCTCCGATGGCGCATGGAACGATGAGTTATGACTTGCCGAGCGAGAGTTGGCGCGACTCTCATTTGGATGCTCGAATCAACAGGCTGGCGGCCAGCTACCTCCACGCCTATCGAGCGCGCAAGATTAGCACGCTTATCGACAAATCATGCCTGCTGACGACAATACAAGACTGACTCAACCACGGCCCGTTCGCGACTCGATCTCGGAGATGGCCGAGATCGTTTTGCCGAACGATGCCAATCCCCTTAACGCTCTTCTCGGCGGCCGCCTGATGCACTGGATCGACTTGGCAGGCGCCATGGCGGCTCATCGTCATTCGCGCCAGTGGGTGGTGACGGCATCGATTGACCATCTGGATTTTCTGGTGCCGGTGCGGGTTGGCGACCTCTGCATCCTGCGCTCGTCGGTGAACCGCGCTTTTCGCACCTCCATGGAGGTTGGCGTTAAAGTGTGGGTAGAGAACTATCGCGCCGAGGAAAAGCGCCATGTAAGTTCCGCTTATCTGACGTTTGTGGCCATCGACGCCGCGGGAAATCGTGTTACCGTGCCGCCGGTGATTCCGGAAACGGCAGATGAGAAGCGGCGATATGAAGACGCGGCGCGGCGGCGCGAGATCCGCGGGGCGGAATCGGCGCGCCGCACTCAGATTCGCGGTTAAACTGGTTAGAACGTGTAAGTGGGGCGGTATATCCTGAGGGCGGTGCGCCCAGTCGCTGAATGCTCATACATCTCCGCGGGGGTGGTAAATGGAAAGTGCGCTTCTGATTCATCGTCTTCACTTTGCCTTTACCGCGACCTTTCACTATCTTTTCCCGCAGCTCACCATGGGCCTTGCGCTGCTGATCGTTGTGCTCAAGACGATCGCGCTGCGCCGGAACGATCGGGTGTATGACGAGGCCGCGCGCTTCTGGGCCAGGATTTTTGGCATCAACTTCGTACTCGGGGTTGTGACCGGCATTCCCATGGAATTTCAGTTCGGCACGAACTGGGCGGTCTTCTCGAGATTTGCGGGCGGGGTGATCGGACAAACGCTGGCCATGGAAGGCATGTTTGCCTTCTTCCTCGAGTCGGCATTTCTGGGACTGTTCCTCTATGGCGAGAAACGGCTGAGCCCGCGTGCACACTGGCTTTCGGCGGTTGCAGTATTTGTCGGTTCCTGGCTGTCGGGTTACTTCATCATTGCCACCGATGCTTTCATGCAGCGTCCCGTCGGTTATTTCACCGCGGCGGACGGCAGCCTGCAACTCGCCAGCTTTTGGAATTTTGTGCTGAATCGCTGGGCGTTCTGGCAATATGCGCACAACATGAGCGGCGCGGCCATCACCGGCGCATTTGCGATGACCGCCGTTGGAGCTTTCTATTTACTTTCCGGCGAGTGGAGCGAGCATGCGCGCATCTTTGTGAAGGTGGGCATCGTGGCCGGGTGCGTGTTCAGCGTCTTGCAGATTTTCCCGACGGGTGACCGGCAGGGCAAATTAGTCGCCGACCATCAACCGGTAACGCTGGCGGCGATGGAAGGATTATTCCACGGCCAGAACGCAGCGCCTCTGCTGATCCTCGGCCAACCGAACGAGATCGAGGGCAAAATTGAGAACCCAATCGAAGTGCCGGGCATGTTGAGCATGCTGACCTATCAGCGCTGGAACGCCAACGTGCAAGGGCTCGATGCGTTCCCCAAGGAGAATTGGCCGGGAAATATTCCGCTCCTTTATTACAGCTATCACATCATGGTGGGGCTGGGGACGTTCTTCGTTGCGGTCATGGCCATTGCCTTGCTTCTTCTTTGGCGTGGCAAAATATTCAGAACGCGCTGGATGCTCTGGATTCTGATGCTCTCGGC
>JBAQIB010000047.1:0-92946 GCA_049288625.1 Terriglobales bacterium
GTGGACGATAGCCTGAGCCATCGTCCAGCCGCGCCCGGCAAGACTTCTTTCCAGGAGGGACACAAGGCAGTTCGCATAACCGCCGGGGTTGGCAGTTTGCGCAACCACGACGTCGTCGCACGCCATTTCGCGTTCGACGGAAAGACGATTTTCAATCCACCACACGGCGGGATGAAAGAAGAGCAGAGCGCGCACGAACTTCTGAACCAGGTTGGTCCAGTCATCCCAGTGGCGCAGGTGAGCAAACTCATGACGAAGAATGATGCCAAGATCGGACGGCGGCAATTCGCACAACGCCCACGGGGGTAGCACGATCATCGGGCTCCAAAGGCCGATGGCAGCGGGCACGCGGATGCGGCCGGAGGTAGCGAGAGTTACGGGTCGCGAGACGAACGACTCAGAGGAGTTCAATTCGGCGAAAAGATCGCGCACCGACGAGTCGAGATCGGCAGGGTCCACCGTATTGCACGACTGGCGCAGTTCGTGCAGTCGCCACAGTCCAACGGCGAGGCGCGCCATCATCACGAACACGGCGAGAGTCCACGCAATAAAGAAGACGGTCGCCCAGGGAGCGGGTAGGCTGATTGCAGTAGCAACATGGGAGAACAACGCTGTCGTCGGGCGGTGGACGAGTCCGCCGAAGACTGGCAGGCCTGCGACCGCGAGCAAAACGCCGAACCAGACGGCGAAGCGTGTGCGCGAATTTTGCCGGGGCAAGATTCGGAGAAGGACCCATGCAAACAGCACGATCAGCAACCCTTCGGGAAGCGAATTGATCCCGTGCTCGATCGTTTTTTGGGCGAAAGCCTGGAGCGAGGGAAACATCATTCTGCGTCCCCCCGGTCAAGCATTTTTCGCAGGCGGTCGAGTTCTTCTGGCTGGATGCCTTGATCTTCCAGGATGTTCAGCACCAGGTCCTGGTGGGAGTTGCTGAAGAAGCGTCCCGCTAGGTGGCGAATCTCAGTGCGGGTCGCCTCTTGCTGACGGACCACAGGCACATAGACGTGAGCCCGACCGTATTTTGAGTGCTTCAAATAGCCCTTGCGCTCAAGAATGCGAATGGTCGTGAGAATGGAGTTATAGGCTAGGGCGGGCTTTTCTGTAATGGAATCAAGCACTTGCTGGACCGTGCCCGATCCTTTCCCCCAGAGCACCTTCATCACTCTCAGCTCGGCATCCGTTAAGGTTTCGGACTGTCTCGGCGGCACCGCTGCCCTCCTGATGATAATTGGACGTTTCACGTCCGAAAACGTAACTAAACAATTAGTTGCTGGGAAGGCGGGGCCGGGTTGCCAGCTCGCCTGGAACTTGTTTGCCCGGCAGCGGGAGAACTTCGAAAGCACGGGTGAACCCTCGGTTCCACACCGATTTAAAGGCTTAACGCTGCGGGCCCGCAACACACTCGTCACTTCGCTTGCTGTACTACGTCACAGACAGGTTGAACGTGGTGCAGCAACATGGAACTGTCGGGATCGATGGGCAAACGGTCCAATCTCGATCCCAGGGGGTGCGTTATGAGGACAAGGGTTGCGCTCTACTTGCTGATGGCTGTTTTGGTGTTCGCCGGTGCGACGAAGGCTCTGGCCCAGGAAAAGTCCGCCATTACGGTCAAAGGGAGTTCGATAAACAATGGCGTCGTAATCGTGGACGTAATGAAAGGCGGGAAGGGCTACGACCTGGAATGCAATCAGGGAACACTGAGCTGCGTTCAGCTGAAGGGCGGGAAATACCTGATGCTTGAACTCCCAGCCAACACTGGCATGTATGAATGCAAGGACGTGCAGGTTTTTGCCGAGGGCGCGGATACCGAGGATTCGGATAACAAGCTCGGGGAGTATTGCCTGAATAACAAGTAGGCGGCCTCAGGCCGACAGAGACGCGGTCGCGAGCGGGCTGAAGCGGGCGCCGGCGTAACACCCATAGCCGCGCGGCGGGATTGGTATAGTATTCGGCGCATGAAAACATTGCACGCTGCACTTTTTCTTCTCTTAGCTCTTGGAGTCGCGAGCGCCGCCCACGCGGCCTCCTGGCAGTATTTCCGCATCGGCAATAAAGAAGACGTTCAAACGCGGCCCGTTGGCGGCACGGCCATGATGGGCGGTGGCGACGATCTGGATGAAGCCTTTCGCTGGCTCTGCGCGAAGGGCAACGGCGGCGATTTTCTGGTCCTGCGCGCGCGCGGAGACGACGACTACAACTCCTACGTCAACGGATTGTGCAAGCTGAACTCCGTAGCAACGCTGATTCTTCCCGACCGTGCGTCGACTCGAGATCCGTCGGTCGCCGAGATCATCCGAAAAGCGGAAGTGCTCTTCATTTCCGGCGGCGACCAGGCGCACTACATCAACGACTGGAAGGGCACGCCGGTCCAGGACGCGATCAACGCGCATATCGCGGCCGGCAAGCCGATCGGCGGCACCAGCGCCGGGCTGGCGGTGGAAGGCGAGTTTGTCTATGGCGCGCTCGGCGATAAGCCCGACGACAACGACCTAGCTTCGACTGACGTTCTGCCCAATCCGTATTTCGAGCGCGTGACGCTGGTGCGCGGATTCCTGGAGATTCCGCGTCTCCAGAACCTGCTCACTGATTCGCACTTCGCCAAGCGCGACCGGATGGGGCGCACGCTGGGATTCCTGGCGCGCATCATGCAAGACGGCTGGTCAAAGTCTCCGCGCGAAGTTGCCGTCGACGAGAAATCGGCGGTGCTGGTCGAGCCGGATGGCAAGGGAATTGTCGTGGGCACTGGAAAGGGCGCCTACTTTCTACGGCCAACACACAAGCCTGACATCTGCAAGAAAGGCCAGCCGCTGACCTTCCGGAAGGTCAGCGTATATCGAGAGCCAGCGGGCGCGCATTTCGATTTGGTGCACTGGAAGGGAAGCGGCGGAGCGGCTTATTTCCTTTCCGTCGAAGACGGGAAGATCGCGAGCACACAGGCCGACAAAGCGATCTACTGAGTCGTGGCGACAACAGCAACGAATTTGACGTTGTTCCTTGTGCAAATGGTAGCCAAGCGGTAGACTGCCGCGTCGTCAATGAAGTTGCGCCGTCATCGAGTTTAGATTGTTATGAAGAGTCAGTTCGATTCCAGCCGCGGCAGCTATTCCTGTCACAGAATTCCTTTCCTGGTCGATGTCGGCAAACACGAAGCCGGCTTCTGATATCAGTGCTTCGCAAAGTCTCGCCCAACACGAAATCATGAAAGACTTCCGGCTTGAGAAACCGGAGGCCGCATCCAGAAAGCCAAGGAGCCTAGCATGAGAACGATTCGGTTGTTGGTGTTCGCAGTCGCAGCAATCCTGTTGGTCGCACCGTCGCCGAAAGCGCAGACGTCGCAAGGGCGAATTCTGGGGACGGTCACGGATGCGTCGGGCGCCGTTGTTCCCGGTGCGAGGGTCACGGTTACCAACACTGCCACCGCCGTCTCCAGAGAAGTGACGTCTTCAAACGCGGGCGAATTTGTCGCGCCCGGTCTTGAGGCCGGGCCGTATTCGGTCAAGATCCAAGCCAAGGGGTTCGCGACTACAGAGCGTACAGGAATTCGGCTGGAAGTGGCGAAGGACGCGCGCGTCGATGTGCAACTGAAACCGGGCGCGACGACCGAAGTTGTTACCGTTAGTGGCGAGGCGCCGATCGTTGACACCACCAGCAACGTTCTGGGTGGGACGTTCTCCAATCAAGCGATCAATGAGCTCCCTCTGCAGGGGCGCGATTTTCAAAACCTGGCCGTGCTTCAGCCCGGCATTCAGCGCGAGCCCGGCGGTGGATTCCTCTCGATCACAGCAAACGGGAATCGGCCCGAGGCCAACAACTTCATCGTCGATGGCATCGACGACAACGACGCCTACTACGGCACGACTGTGATTAATGCGGAGGGAGTGCAGGGAACCCCGGCTACCATCCTGCCGATTGACGCCATCCAGGAGTTCAACATCCAGTCCAGTCCAGAGGCCGACTATGGCTGGAAACCGGGGGCGATTATCAACGTTGGGATTAAGTCCGGTACGAATACCTTCCACGGTTCGACTTACTATTTCAACCGCAACAACGCGGTGGATGCCCGCAACTGGTTTAACCCCGGACCGGCTCCAGTGTCGGCAATCAATCTTCACCAATTTGGCGCTTCGGCTGGCGGCCCGATCATAAAAGAGAAACTCTTTATCTTCGGCAACTATGAGGGTGTGCGCGACAAGGTCGGAAACCCGATTCTGGTCGAGGCTCCGGTGTCGGTCTCCATTGGCGATCCGACCACGAGCATCGCCGACGCGTTGGCCGAGTGTGGACCCGGCGGTCCTCAGCCCTACGGGCCATGCAGTCCTATCAGCGTCAAACTGGCCACGCTCCTCCCGTTCAATCCCGGACCCACCAAGCAATTGCTTTTGGATTTCAACAATCTGAATCGGGGAGATAACGGGATTTTGAAACTGGATTACCACGCTTCCCAGAAACATAGCTTCATCGCCTCTTACTTTATTGGCGACAGCTTGCAAACTGAGGAAGATTCGGTTGTCCTGAATCCCATGTTCCGGTCCCAGGCTGAGACTCGAGCACAGGTCCTCGGGGGAGCCTGGCTTTGGGCTCCCAACTCGAGGCTGACGAACCAGTTTCACGTTGGCTACAACCGATTCTGGCAAGAGGTGTATGTCCTGGACCATAACCTCGACCCCGCCACCTTTGGCATCAATACGGGAGTCACAAATCCGATTGATTTTGGCCTTCCAGAGATCCGTATTTCCGGATTCCAGAGTCATACTATCGGCGGGAACGGAAGTTGGCCCCTCAATACCACGCCGAACCAGACACTGCAGTTCGCGGATAGTGTCGGCTATGTTTTTGGCAAACACAATTTGCGCTTCGGGGGAGAGTTCCGTACGGGCAGCACCGACAATCTCCGCGACACCTATGGCCCGGGGTATGCGAGGTTTACCGGCGGCGGTGGCCCAGGTTACGCGCTCGAAAACTTTGCCTCTGGCTATGCTGATTATGGATATGTCGCCGTCGGCGACAGTCATCGGTACGTGAGCCAGAAATCCTTCGGAGGTTTCATTCAGGATGAATGGCGCCCCCTTTCCCGGCTTAGTGTAAATTTTGGCCTGCGCTACGACCTGACCTTACCGATTAAGGAGCGGCACGATTTATTGGCGAATTTCGATCCAGCCCAGGGGCTGGTGCAAGTCGGAAAGCAGATCAGTCAGCCTTACAATACGGACTACAAGAACCTCGCTCCGCGCCTTGCGTTTGCCTATGATCCCTGGGGCACTGGTAAAACCGTGTTTCGTGCGGGTGCTGGGATCATTTACGAGATCCCGCATATCTCCATTTTCATCGGGGAGAACAGTACCGAGGCGCAAGGACTCGCGGTGATCCCCACTGGCCTCACCCTGAAGAATCCCGATGGCAGCACTGTGCCGTCTCCCGGAAACATCACCGCAACCACGAAAGCGTTTCCGAGTGAGCCGGATGGCTATCCACCCATCTCTCCTCTCGGCTTGAACTGGCAATCGGGAGGGCCGATTTTCGGCAGCGTGTCTCCCAGTGCAGTGAGCTGCCAATATATCCCGGGGGATACCTTCGATAGCAACATTTGCCCAATTTTCGGAGTGAACCGAAATATTAAAACGCCTTTCGTGACCAATTGGAACCTCAACCTGGAGCAGGCTCTCTGGCAGGATGCAGCCCTGACCATGGCCTATGTCGGAACCAAGGGCAACCGTCTCTACAGTATTCGCGATATCAATCAGAACAGCTACGCAAACGACACTCAAGGCGACGGGCAATCGGGACGCCCGCTCATCAATCAGTTCCCATATCTCAGTTTCATTGACATGCTCGGCAACGCTGATAACTCTGTCTATCACTCTCTTCAGGTGACGCTGAAACAGCGCACACATAAGGGCTTGTACTTTGTGGCCGGCTATACCTGGGCCCACTCGATTGATGAGGCAAGTTCGAATCGCTCGTTCCTAATTCAGGACAGTAACAACCCTGCCGCCGAACGCGGAAATGCAGACACAGACATCCGTCATCGCTTCACACTCGCGACTACCTACGAATTGCCTTCCCGTCCCGGCCACGCGCAGATGCTCCAGGGCTGGCGCATGAACAGCATCTTCACCGCACAGACCGGCGAACCTTTGTTCTTCTACGATGACGTTGACAACATCAGCGGGACCGGCGAATTCAACGATCGCTGGAACTTCTTCGGCAATCCTTCTGCCGTGCATTGGACCAAGGCTCCCGCCGAACTGCCGTTTTTCCCTTATGACGGAACACCGGGCAGCACCAACCCTGCCTGCGATGCAGTAGCATCGCAAGGTCAATTGCAGACGTACGGTTGCTTTGCGGGGCCGGGTTGGGTGATGGCGCCCCCAGAACCGGGCCAATTCGGAAACATGGGCCGCAACATCGTCCGCGGTCCAAACTACGCAGACTGGGATTTGTCAATCATCAAGACGTTCAAGTTCCATGAACGCGCAAGCGTTGAGGCGAGAGCGGAGGTCTTCGATATCTTGAATCACCCCAATTTCGCTGGCGTAGACGGGGACCTAGTGGATGGGTACCAACCCGGCGGTACCACTGGTCAAGCGGCTTACACAACAGATATCGCCGCTTCCAATCCGGTAGTAGGCTCGGGAGGAGCACGTCACATTCAGTTTGGGGTGAAGATCATCTGGTAAATTTGGCACGCGCGGCAGGCGGGTCCGACGTTCCGCTCACGCGGAGAGCGCGCTTTTGCCGTGGTCTACGCTTTTTGCGGCGCCGGCCGCTTAGCGCCGCTTTACCCCTCTGCACCCAGTGGGACGGCCCCTTTCCTTAGTGTCTTGAATGCACGTAAGTCATTATTTTTCAAAGATCTACCGCCGGCTGCACCTGGAATAATCGCTAACCTATTGATTCGAAAATATCTTACGAGCAAGCCCTTATTTTTCAAAGATCTAGCCGGATTCTTTCCCCTAAGTCTTTGATTTCACAAGACCACACCAGGGGGTCCTGTCGCTGCACTGATAACATCTTAGGCTATCTACGATTGTTGTCGGCGTGCTCACTGCACCGTAAAGATCAGGTCATCGTGATCGTTGTACGAGCCCGTGGTACACGAGGACGCAGTTCCCAAATAGCGGAATTGCGCGCGCACAGCCTGTAAGCTGCCAGTAGGAAGCTTGAAGGTGGCCGAGAGTTCCTGTGCTCCAGTCTTCGTGGGCGAAATCGTCTTGATGAATACCCATGTGGGATTGTTGGCGTTGGCCGCATAGTAGAGATCAAGAAAGTCCTGGGTAGCGCTCCACGCCCAAACCGTTGCCGTTACCGTCGCCGTCTTTCCGTGCGTTAACGCACCACTGGTCGAAGTAACCACGATGCGGTCGTTAGATTCCTCCGTATGGAAAGTGCCGACGCTGCCATCGGCGCAGGAGTCGTTGATGGTGTTGGGCTGATTGGGTTCCACCCCGCCTGACATCTGACCGCGCCCCAGCAGGAGCGATGGACCCGAGTCGCACGATGTGCCGACGTTGGCACACTCCGGAGCGCCGAGCGTGGAATCATAGACCGCAGTTTGCACTCCCGAAGTCACCGTCAAAGCGATGGTCGTACTGTGATTGAGCGAGCCGGACGCGCCAGTCACGGTCACCGTGGCAGTTCCGGTGGCCGCCGTCGCGGAAGCCGTCAGCGTGAGCACCGAGGTGGTAGTGCCGTTAGCCGGCGGAGTTGCTGGGTTGGTCTTGAACGTCGCCGTGACGCCGCTGGGCAGGCCGCCAGCGCTTAGCGTAACGGCAGAATTGAAACTGCTCTGGCTGGTAATGGTGATTGTGCTGGTCCCGTTGCCACCTAGGAAGATCTTCAAAGCGGTCGGCTTAGCCTTCAGCGTAAAGTTCCCTAGCGGATTCACAGTAAGCGCGATCGTTGTGCTTGCGCTCAGGGCACCCGAGATGCCCGTGACGGTCACCGTCGCCGTGCCGACGGAAGCCGTCGTGCTCGCCGTCAGCGTGAGCGTGCTAGCGCTGGTGGCGGGATTGGGACTGAACGCAGCGGTCACACCGCTGGGCAAGCCCGACGCGGAGAGAGTGACATTGCCGCTGAAGCCGTTGGCTGGAGCGATGGTGATGGCGCTCGTTCCCTTAGCGCCTTGTGTGATGGCCAAACTGTTTGGATTGGCCGACAGCGTGTAAGTCGGGGCCAGTGTCACCGTGAGGTTGACCGTCGTTGTCTCCGCCAAGCTGCCCGAGATACCCGTGACGGTCACTGTGGCTGTGCCCGCGGACGCCGTCGCACCCGCCGTGAGCGTGAGGGTACTCGTGCTGGTAGCGGGATTGGGAGTAAACGCCGCCGTCACGCCATTGGGGAGGCCCGAGGCCGAAAGAGTGACGCTACCGCTGAAGCCGTTGGCCGGAGTGATGGTGATGGTGCTGGTTCCCTGGCTGCCCTGCGCGATGGTCAAGCTGCTCGGATTGGCCGACAGAGTGTAGGTCGGCGACGCGGCAACCGTGAGCTTGAGTGTGGTGGTCTCCGTTAAGCTGCCCGACATGCCGGTGATCGTCACCGTGACCGTTCCTGTACCTGCGGTGGCGCTGGCCGTCAAGGTCAGCGTACTCGTCGTGGTAGCGGGATTGGGACTGAATGCGGCCGTCACGCCGTTAGGCAAACCCGATGCTGAGAGACTGACGCTGCCGCTGAAACCGTTCGCCGGGGTGATGGTAATCGTGCTCGTTCCCTGGCCGCCTGGCACGATGCTCAAACTGCTCGGATTGGCCGACAGCGCGAAAGTCGGGGGCGCCGTCACGGTTAGGTTGATGGTTGTGGTTTCCGTCAAACTGCCCGAGATGCCGGTGACGGTCACCGTCGCCGTGCCCGTGGCCGCAGTGGCGCTCGCAGTCAACGTGAGGCTGCTCGTGCTGGTAGCGGGATTGGGACTGAACGCCGCCGTCACGCCGCTAGGCAAGCCCGATGCGGAAAGAGTTACGCTGCCGCTGAAGCCGTTTACCGGGGTAATCGTGATTGTGCTCGTCACCTGACCGCCCTGCACAATACTCAACGCGCTCGGATTCACCGACAGCGTGAAGGTCGGGGTCGCCGACACCGTGAGACTGATGGTGGTGGTTTCGGTGAGACTGCCGGACGTGCCCGTGATGGTGACCGTAGCCGTGCCCGTAGCAGCCGTCGCACTCGCCGTCAGCGTGAGGGCGCTCGTGCTCGTGGCCGGATTGGGAGTGAATGCCGCCGTCACACCCTTCGGCAATCCGGATGCGGACAGCGTTACGTTGCCAGAAAATCCATTAGACGGAGTGATGGTGATTGTGCTCGTCCCCTGGCCGCCTTGCAGCACGCTCAAGCTGCTCGGATTGGCTGACAGCGTGAAGCTCGGCGCCGGCGTTACCGTGAGATTGATCGTCGTTGTCTGCGTCACACTGCCCGAGATGCCGGTGACGGTCACCGTTGCCGTGCCGGTGGAGGCGGTCGCGCTCGCCGTCAGCGTGAGGGTGCTCGTACTGGTGGCTGGATTGGGACTGAACTTCGCCGTTACGCCGCTGGGCAAGCCGGACGCGGAAAGAGTGACATTTCCGCTGAAACCCTTCGCCGGGGTGATAGTGATGGTGCTCGTCCCTTGACTGCTTTGCGTGATGCTCAACGTGCTTGGAGCGGCCGACAACGTGAAGCTCGGGGTCACCGTGATGCTGAGTGGGAGGGTCTGGATCACGCCGTTGGAGGTACCGGTGACGGTCACTGTGACCGTGCCGGCGGCCGCTGTCGCGCTCGCGGTTAGGGTAAGCGACGTGCCGGTGGTGGAAGGATTCGGCGTGAAAGCCGCTGTCACTCCCGCAGGCAGGCCCGAGGCGGAAAATGTGACGGTTCCGCTGAAGCCATTTGAAGGAGTGATGGTGATCGCGGTTGTTCCCTGGCCACCCTGCCCGATGCTCAACGTGCTGGGATCGGCTGTAAGCGTGAAGCCTGCCGGCCAGTTATTCACCAGGTTGTAAGCGTTCACCGTTCCAATTCCGCTCGCGAAATCCCAGCCGGTTGTCGTGGCGAAAGCCGGTTGATAAGCGTCGTTCGCAGTGGAAAGCACACCGATGGAGCCGGAGGGCAGATAGCAGTTGACTAAGGTTTGCGTGCCGACACAGTCCACATCGTTGTCGCCCTGCGTCACGTCATAGAAAATGCACGCGCTGTCGGCGGTTTTGCCCAAGGTTGAATTGCAGGCTTTGTCGCCAGTCGTACCGTACTCGGCCGCCGCCAGGCTGTAATACACGAAATTCGGGTTGCCTTGGCGGGCACCGGCTTTCTGATTCACCAGAGCTTGAATGCCGGCCATGATCGGCGAGGAGAACGATGTGCCTCCAGCGCCTGGCCAGTTCACGGGTGCTTCAGTACAGGGAACGCCTCCTGACCCGGAGAAGCAGTATGGATAGTAGTGCAGCCAGACCCCGGTTGCGGCAAACAGCGACACATCGGGAATGTCGCGCACACCGTCACCCGGATTTCCGAGGATTGACTGGTACGACGGTTTTGGCCAACCGGCGCACGTTCCACCGACGAAGCCGGATACGGCGGGAGTTCCAGTCGCACAGGCACTTGGTCCGCCGCCGCCGCCAACCGTATTCTGGAAATTCGCTTCTCCCTTGCTGCTATTGCAGAATCCACTCGATCCGTAGGTTTGGCCGAACCCCTCGAACTCGGCGACAAGCGAACTGGCGCAAGAATCGTTCCAGGGAATCTCAGGGACATAGGACTTGGCCGATTCGTACGTCTTCGAATTGGTGGCAGCCCAGTACGTGCTGTTGGTCCCGGCAAAGGTATCGCCGAAGTCGGTGCCGCCAACGGATACGTTATAGGGGCTCGATCCCCAGCCGGTGATGGCGATGCCGTAGATGGCGTCTGGATCCGATATGTCGCAAGCCGCCGCCGCATGATCACCCGCGGAAACAAAGACCGAGACGCCTTCGGCAACTGCCTGCTGGAAAGTTGAACTGAAGGCCGCGTTGGACGATGCGCCGTTTCCGGCTTCGCATTCGCCGTAGCTCATGCTCACGAGGGCCGGTGGTGTTCCGCTTTCGTTCAAAAGGTTTTGGAGCGCGATCAGCCCGCCAAAGGTGCTTGTGTTCGCGCATGAAGCCAAGACGATGGCTGCGCTCGGTGCGGCGGCGCTGGCATATTCGGCATCAATGATCGCTTCCCTGTCGTTCCCGTTCGCTCCGGGATCAGAGCAATTATTGGTGCCGCTCGGAGGCGCGGGATTGATCTGTGTGAACGACCCATCGGTATACGACGAAAGGCCGAATACAGAACGAAACGACGTCCAATCGGCGTCGGCGTATACATCGGAATCCTCAATGACCACGATGGTTTGGCCTTGTCCTGAAATGCCCTCGCTGAAGAGTGGGTTCAGGTTATAGATCGTCGCCAGATCGCCGGGAGCCACCAGGTAATACTTCGTACCGCCTTCAGAGACTGTGTAGTCTGCCCGTGGCGCAAACATGGCATGCGGCCGGAAGTCATGCAACGACACCACGCCAGCGACCGCTGGTGCGAGGGCAGCCGGAATCCGAGGATCGCTCATGTTGGCGATGTGCTTTGTGCCCTTTACATTCAGGCTGTGAATCTCAGTGTGAAAGGCTTCCCGTATTTGCCCTGCAGTCCCGGAAAAATCGATGATCTGGCCGCTGGGGTATTCCACATTGACCTTGAGGCCGTGCGAGCGCAGCCAGTCCTTGATTGTGTCGCGGTCCTGTTTCGCTATGCCGAACCTTTCTCCGAATTCCGCAGCGGTTAGCCAGTGGTGAAAGACAGGTGAGGAAGAGTCGTGAAGGTCATCGATAAACTTTTCCAGGTCGCGCTCCTGTTCGGGAGAGCGTTTCAGGAGAAGAAGCACGTGCTCCATTAAAAGGTTGTCGGCCACTCGCCCGCGATCATATTTTGCCTTCGCCTCGGGCCGGGTATTGCCCCCCAGCGTTACCAATTTGCTTTCATCGACAGCTTGGGTGATCAGAATGGACTGGAAGTTCTCAGCTTGCACGCGCGGGGCTGCCCACAAAAACAGTGCAGCGAGCACAGCCGGCAGACAATACGCGAACAGCATTTCATGACGGGTGCGAAATCGACGGCAGTGGAAAAGGTCGAGCCGGCGATCGGTGAAATCCCACATGGTCGGACCTTGGGTAATCGGCACAAACCGGCCTGTAGGTTTTAAATTGCCTAGGGGGACAAGCTCGTTGAGCAGAGGGGGAACTACTCGTAGAACTATTCCATGCTAGAGGCATTGCGGCGGACTGTCAATGAGGTTTTCGCCATATTTAGGAGCGATGACCGAGGAGGCGAGCAATTTGTTTCTCTTGACGGAAAGCGCTGTTTCGCGGTACCCATTGTCTGCCGAATAGCTTATTAGCAGGTTGAAAATGCAGTAAATCAATCGAGTTTTGACGTTGAAACGATGGTATGCCTCTTACCTCGGAAAAGGGAGATCTGAATGGCGACGCGAAGATATGGTTTGAGCGGTCTGTCTCCGTTGGTTTCCTGCGCAATCTTCTCCCTAGTGTGTTTGGCATGCCAAGCACGCGGCTTGGGTGATAACAAAAACAGGCTTGGAACAGCGGCTTCCGGCCCGCAATCTGACGCGAATGTGAGTTGGACTCGTTTTCAGGACCCGTTTGAGAAGGCATTCAGTGTTGATGTGCCCCACGGCTGGACTGTGAAGGGCGGCCTGTTCCGCATGGGATATTCCGACCCGCGGCCCATGGTGGATCTCAGATCGCCCAACGGGCAAGTGAGTATTCGCATCGGGGACGTTTCGGTGCCGGTGTACACGGTTCCTGCGCAGTTGCATCCGAGGGAGGGAGAATCTTATGACCTGGGCGCGCAGGCCCAGATGGTAGTCGCGAGATACCGCACGGGTCCCGAGTTCGCGGTTCTTTACTCGCAGGCACGATTCGCGAAAACTTGCCGCAATCCGCAGACGGATCTGCCCGCCTCCGACTTTTCTGTGCCGGATTATCTGCCTATGGAACAAACCCCAAAGCAATCTTCCGGGGGCCAGGTGGCGTATCGTTGCGAGAGCAGCGATGGCGCGCGCGTGGCGTTTGCCTATACGAAGACAGCTCTCTTTGGGGACATTTGGGCGGTCTCCTCAATAGCTAGTTATTTTGTTCCCCCCGGACAAGTATCTGCGGCGCGGAACATCCTCCGTCACGTCGTGCAATCCATGAAAATCAATCCCGAGTGGCTGGAATATCAGAAACGCATGGATGCCGAAGGTATGCAGTACCAGCGTGCCCGGCAACAACGCAGGATGGCAGATTTGCAGTCGCAGGTGCAGCAGTTCGAATCGAAGATGCGCGCCATGCAAAGCCAGGTAAACGCCTTCGAGCGTCATCAGGCGCAATCAGCATCGCAAGTCGAGGGTTTTACAAACGCTCTCGTCGGCGTGACGCCCACGACCGATCCGCTGACCGGCCAAAACCGAATTGTCTGGACCGGCCCGAAGAACAACTATTGGACTAATGCCGTGGGACAAGTTGTGAATTCGAACTCCGCTCCGGCTCCGGGCTGGAAGCAGCTCCAACCGAATTAATAAATTCTCGCAAATGCTCCGCAGAAAGTTCGGTTGAAGTTTGACATCGATCAGGCTGGGATCCTGGCGCCGGGGGAAAGAATATGGCGTTGCTAGGCTAGAATGCCCTAGCTGGGAGCGCATACCAAATGGACTTCTCTCCGTCACCGAAAGCCCGAAACTATATCCAGCGCCTGTCGGCGTTCATGCAAGAGCACGTTCTGCCGGCAGAGCAAGAATATTGCTTGCAAGTGCAGAATCTTCCCGACTGGCACGGCTGGAAGCAGCCTCCGGTAATGGAGGCTCTGAAGGCCAAGGCTCGTGCGGCTGGCCTGTGGAATCTGTTCCTTCCCGACGCCGAGTATGGCGCGGGCTTGACCAATGTGGAGTACGCACCGGTGGCGGAGATCACCGGGCATTCCTCGCTTGCTCCCGAGGTTTTCAACTGCAACGCACCCGATACCGGCAACATGGAAGTGCTGGTGAAGTATGGTTCGGCAGCACAAAAGCAACGTTGGCTCAACCCCCTGCTGGCCGGCGAGATTCGTTCCGCATTTTGCATGACCGAGCCCGATGTGGCTTCTTCGGATGCCACGAACATGCAAGCTACGGCGCTTATTGAGGGGGATCACGTCGTTCTCAATGGGCTGAAATGGTGGAGTTCGGGAGTTGGCCATCCTCATTGCCGGGTCCTCATTTTCATGGGCATCACCGATCGGACGGCCTCGAAGTACCAGCGCCATTCCATGGTTCTGGTACCGCTCGACACTCCCGGCGTCAAGATCGAGCGCATGGTGCCGGTGTTTGGGTCCTATGATCCGCCTTTCGGACACGGTGAGGTTAGTTTCACGAATGTGCATGTGCCGCTGAACCACATCATCGCGGGACCGGGCCGTGGCTTTGAAATCGCGCAGGGCCGGCTCGGCCCCGGCCGCATCCATCATTGCATGCGCACGCTGGGAGCGGCCGAACGCGCGCTTGAATTTTTGTGCCGCCGCTCGCTTCAGCGCGTAGCTTTCGGCAAACCGCTGGCTGAACTGGGCGGCAACGCCGATGTGATTGCCAATGCCCGCATTATGCTCGAGCAAGCTCGGCTTCTTACCCTCAAGGCCGCATGGATGCTCGATGAACTCGGGACTAAGGGCGCACGCAGCGAAATCTCACAGATCAAGGTCGCCGTGCCCAATATTGCGTTGACGATCATCGACCAGGCTATTCAGATGCACGGAGGCGCCGGCGTTTCTCCCGACTTTCCTCTCGCCGAAATGTTCGCCGTGATTCGTACTTTGCGCATCGCGGACGGGCCCGATGAAGTACATCGCGCCTTGATTGCCAGGCTCGAACTGCAGAAGTACAAACCCAGGCGCGCTGACTCGGCCTGAGTGGAAGCAGGACTCAGGCTCTAGATCTCAGTTCCCAGTTAACCCGACTTGTGGTTTGCGAAACAGGCCCTCTGGTTGCACATTGTACTGGCCGATTCGAATGGAGAATTGGAAGCCATAGAGCGGGCGAGGGCGTCCGCTCCACACCAACAAGATTTTCGGTTCGCACTTTCGGCACTCTTTTCAGAACGAGAAGCGCAACCCGAGTTGGATCTGGCGCTTGGGGAAAGCGGACGTGAAGGTCAGCGGCGTGCTCACGCCTCCTATGCCCGGTTTGATCCCACGCACGTTGAATGTCGTGAAACCCGGTTCAAAACCGAACAGCGGGCTTACTTCGTTGTTTACGCTGGCATAGTTCGTCCGGTTCGGGATGTTGAATCCTTCCGCGGTAAACTCCAGGTTCGACTTCTCGCCTAGTTTGTGCGCCCAAGTCAACCGCATGTCGAAGTCGATGTAGTCAGGGCCCAAGCCAGTATCGCGCGGGGCTCCGATGGGACGCTCGTTGGTGGTGTGATTGTTGCCGTTAACCTCTCCTCCGGCGAGCAAGTTGAAAGGATGTCCGCTGTGGGCCTGGAAAATCGGGGAAAGCTGAAAACCAGACAAGATACTCTGTCGCCACGGGCTGTCGATCACCGCCGCGATCAGCACCTTGTGCCGCTCATCAAACTCGGAAAGGCTTCGATCCAAGTTGAGGTTGGTCGGATCCTGCGGGCCGTAGTCGGTGTTGTAGTCCGTGCTTGTGTCAAAGCCTTTGCTCCAAGTGTAATTTCCGAACAACGTGAAATGCTCACTGAAGCGTTTCTTGACCTCTACGATAGCGCCCTCGTAAAGGGCGTAGGCCACGGAACTGTATTGGTTGTTTTGAGTGACAAACGGGTTCACAAAACAGGAAAAGATGCTGGTCTGGGTGGCCGCGCAGGGCAGGCCCTCTTGGCCGCCTAGCGGGTCGGCCAACGGATTCGTATTCCAGTTGCGATAGGAAACCGTCTGGCCGTTGGCCAGAGTTACGGCGCTGAGCGGGGCGGGCAGAAGATTGGTGTCGATGGCTACCGGAAGTCTTTGGGTATGAGAGTAGATGCCGCTCAGAGAGATTGAGAAACCCTGGGAGATCTCGCGTTCAATTCCGAAGGAAGCCTGCTGCGCGATCGGGGGACGGTAGCCGGGTTGGTTCACGAAAAGTACCTGTGCCGGACCGATGGGACCACTATTCGTAACATTGATGCCAAACGGAGCCAAAGCCGCAGGAGTGATGCAGGCATTATTCCCCGGGGTTGGGGTCGTGCACTGAATCAGGTTGCCGGACGCTCCCTGGGCAAAGAGGGTAGGGAAAATCGCCTCGGGGCCGAGCACGTTAACCGTCCCGCCCGTTGTTGGAACCGAAAACCCACCGAGCGGATCTACATAAATGGAGATTTCTCGATTGCAAGGGCTGGAGCCGTTGCCGGTGAAAACCTGGGTGGGGCTGAACGCAAGGGGAAATCCGCCCGCGGTCAACCCGCAAGTACCAAGCATGTTATTGACCTGACCCAACGAGCCGCCGTTCTCGACCGTCGACTTGTTCTTGTTCAAAATGCCCAAGCTCAAGTCGACGTCGGGAATTTGGGCGTCGACCGGTCCGTAAAAGATTCCGTATCCCCCGCGGACCACCGTCTTGTGGTCGTTAAAGAGATCCCACGCGAAGGAGACGCGTGGGCCAAAATCTTTCTTATAGGTGGTCAGCGGAGCGAATTGCGTGTCGAGTTCGTAACGGAGGCCATAGTTCAGAGTGAAGTTGGGAACAATCTTCCAGGAGTCCTGCGCGTAGAACGCGGTCAGGGGACGTGCGTAATACGTATAGTCCGGATCTCCGAAGCCTTGTTGATAAACCTGAGGCAGGGCGAACGATGCTGATTGCAACGAGCTAATGCCGGCACCCGATGGGATGGTTCCTCCAGGGCATGCACCTGCCTCCGTCGTCCCGGTCGGAGCTAAGCAGGGGCTGATCAAAAGACCGGGGAGCGACGCGAAGACGAAACGGCCCGGCATAAAAGTGTGCGATTCGGTGTGGTTGCCGCGAAGCAGTTCGTAACCGCCGAACTTTGAGGTGTGGCGGCCGCGGATGATAGTGAAATTGTCTGCGAATTCGTAGCGGCGCAGGATAGTGATATTGGGGAGGAAAATGTTTGTTCCCAGGTTATTGATAAAGCCGGGAATCTGGATGCCCACCTCTGCCGGTTCGTTAGGAATCACGTTAAAACTGTTGTAATCCCACTGCACCCGAGCCTCGTTCTGAGTTGCTGCATTGAACTGGTGATACCAGGCGACTTGCAGATTGTGATCGTAGTTGTGGATCGAACTTCCGGCGGAAAACGCGGTCAGAGACTGCACATCCGGTGACTCCTCGAGATCGTGTCCATACCGATAGGTAACAGAGATTTCGTTGTTCACATTAAAGCGGTGATCCAAGCGGCCAGACGCCAGATATTCCCGCGTGTTGTAGGGAAAAACTCCACCCTCGTTTTCAAACTGGCTCACAAGGAAGCCATTCAGCGCGGTTTGTCCCGGTGTTACGAATGGGTTCGCAATGGGGTTCACGGCCAAAACGCTTTGGAGCGCAAAGGCGCAATCAATCGGGGACAGGGTCACACCCGGGAAGCAAGTGACGCTCGTCGCCGAGTCCGCCGCCACTTGCTGGATGATCGCCTGTTGCGCAATCCTCGGATCACCTTGCAAAAATGCGCCTGGCGCTGTAAAGGACGGGCCGGCGAAGATCGAGCTTTGGGTCAGAAGGGGAACGGAGTTCTGTGAGTTCTGTCGCAGGCCTTCGAACGAAGCGAAGAGAAAGGTCCTGTCTTTCTGGATGGGGAAACCGATGTTGCCGCCGTACTGCTGGCGGCTGAGCGAATTTTTGATCGGAGCACCCACGGAAGTGGTGTTGAAATTAGAGTAGGTGGGATCGGGCGCGAGGGCTGGACTGTAAGCGAAGGGATCGCGTGCGTCCATGGCATCGTTGCGAAAGAAACCATAGAGCGAGCCATGCACACTGTTGGTGCCCGACTTGGTGACAATATTGATCGATGCTCCGGTGGCTGCTCCGAGATCGGCGCCGTAGTTGCTGCGGTTGATCTGGAATTCCTGCACATCGTCCTGGTTTACGGTCAGACGCACGCCGCCGCTATCGCCGGAGGTTTCGCCACCGTCTACCGTGATGCTGTTGCCTCTGCCATTGCTGCCGTAGAACGAAAGTCCGCTCTGCGGGGTTTGCTTGACTCTGAAATCCTGGTCTCCGGCCAAGCGAGTGGAATCGGAGACGCCTGGAGCGAGCAAAGTGAAGGTGAGGTAATCGCGGCGGTCGATGGGTAAATCGGCGATGTACCGTTGGACGATCGTGTCCGCCTGGCTGCTTCGTTCAGTTTCCACCACCGGCGGCTGATCCGTCACTTCGATTACCGTCGCCACCTGCGACGGTTTCAGTTTGAAATCGGAGATCGCGATCTGCCCGATGGCGACGGTTACGCCCTTGTGGATCACAGTGGCAAAGCCGGGCATTTGCACCGTGATGTCGTAAGTAGCGGGCGGCAGCGCCGTAACACGGAATTGGCCTGTGTCGCCAGTCGTGGTTGTGCGCTTCAAACCAGTCTGGGCATCCGTTACGTCAATCGTAGCTTTGGCCACAACCCCGCCGGAAGAATCGGTTACCGTCCCAGTGATCTCTGCCGATGTGCCCACACCCTGGGCGTGAGCTAGAGGGGTTGTGAACAAGACGCCCAGAAGAACGCCGGCAAGTGACTTCATAGAGAAGGCGACAACAAACCGCTTCCAAAAATCGGCCCCGTAACGTGAAGACAGACGAACCTCCAAACTGCTCCGTTCGAAAACCATACTCCCTCCTGTCTCAGAGTTGCTAGTGTCAATACACCAGAGTCAATACAAGGCACCGCCTCTTAACACTAAAGAGCCGCGTTCTTCAGACCTCGGCCCGCTTTCGAGGCCGATATCCTATTCGAGCGAACTTTTCTCTTGGACTTGCCGAATGAGAGCCGGCAGTTTCCCCATGCTCCTGCCGGTTGGAGCGTCGCATCTTCGTGATGAGCGCGAATGTATCCGCGTTCCCTGAATTCATCCAATAAATTGTTTGGATGATCATGTATTGCCTGCCGGGAATGTCGGCTTTGTGTTCGTTGCCCCCGGGAAATGTGGCTTATAGCCTTCCTGCTACCGTTCGCGTCGCTGCCGGAATGCGACAAAAGGAATTCGAGGATCTCCTTGTTTGCCGATTCGGTCTGGTCGGTGAGGAACAAATGGCTCGCATGCTTGAGCAGAACGAGTTTTGCGCCAGGAATCCGCTCCGCGATGAGTTCTCCATTGCGTGGGAGTATCAGTGCATCCGACTCTCCATGGACGACCAGCGTTGGCGCACTAATCTGAGCGATTCGACTGTAGCTCTCCCAAGCCAGGATCGCCTGGAGTTGGGCCATGTAGGCTTCCACGGAGGGGAGCCAGGGCTGGCGGAGACGGATGTCTTCGTCGATTTTCTCCCGTGGCGTGGCCGGATCATAGATGTAGGGAAGTATGGCTTCCCGCGCTTGCTCGGGCGTCATGCCGCGCGCCAACAGCAGGTCTGCCACCTTGCGCTCCGCGCGCACCGCCGAAGGTCCACCAGCTGAGGTGCAGCCCAATATCAGCGAACGCGTTCTTGCGGTGTATTGCAGCGCAAACTCTTGTGCGATCATGCCGCCCATCGAAACCCCGAAAACGTGGGCGCGAGTAACGCCGACGGCATCCAGAACCGCGGCCGCATCCGATGCCATGATCGAGATCGAATAAGGCCCAGGAGGAACTTCGCTCCGTCCCACGCCGCGATTGTCGAAGGCAATCGTCCGGAAATATTCAGCGAGCAGCGGGCGCGTGCGATGCCACATGACGGATGTGTAGCCGAGGCCCATGATCAGCAGGAGTGGTTCTCCTTGGCCCTGTTCGTCCCAGTAGATGTTTGTCCCTTGATTCTCGACAAATGACATCAGACCCCTCCTTTTGCTGTAGGACATACTCACACAGCGGAAACGCGGCAAGCCGCGCCACTGTCAGAGTGTCAGCTCACCTTTAGCATGAGCTTCCCTGCGTTCTCACTCTTGAAGAGCTTGAGCAGAGTCTCGGGAAAGGTTGCGAGTCCCTCTACAATATCTTCGCGCGACTTCAGCTTGCCGGCCGCCATCCATGCCGCCATCTCCGCTCCGGCTTGCGCGTAGCGATCGACGTAGTCGAATACCAACATGCCCTTCATGGTTGCGCGATTCACCAGCAGAGACAGGTAGTTGCTCGGCCCCGTGATCGGGCCGGTGTTGCAATACTGCGAGATTGCGCCGCAGATCACGATCCGGGCGCCGCGGGCCAGATTCGCTAGCGCAGCGTCCAGAATCGCGCCGCCCACGTTATCAAAATAGACGTCCATGCCCTTGGGGCAATGCTTCCGGAGGGACTGGCTTACGTTTTCTGACTTGTAATCTATGGCTGCGTCGAAGCCCAGTTCACTCACGATGTACCGGCACTTGTCGGGTCCTCCGGCGATGCCGACTACATGGCAGTTCTTGATTTTGGCAATTTGTCCCACCAGCGCGCCCACAGCTCCCGCGGCCGCCGAGACTACAACCGTGTCTCCCGGCTTCGGCTGGCCCGTGTCGAGAAGCCCGAAATACGCAGTCATGCCCGTCATGCCGAGCACGCTGAGATACTTTGGCAGTGGAACGATTCTCACGTCGATCTTGGTTACTCCTTTGCCGTCAGCCAGCGCGTACTCCTGCACTCCGAACACTCCGGAGACGTGATCACCCACGGCGAAGCGCGGGTTGCGCGACGCGGTCACGATACCCACGCCCAGCGCCCGCATCAATTCTCCGATGCCGACTGGGGGCGCATACGAACGCACTTCGTTCATCCAACCGCGCATCGCCGGATCGAGCGAGATGTAGGAGAGTCTGACCAACATCTCGCCTTCTTTCGGCTCTGCGACTGGTTCTTCGACGTAGGTCCAGTCGCTGCGCTTCGGCATTCCTACTGGACGCGCTGCTAGCAGAAATTTGTGATTGGTGAGTACCATGAGGCCTCCTTTGTTGCTGACTCGTCTCAGACCGTATACCGCTCATTCGCGAGTAGCCGCCCTGCAATCTGGCGCCGCAGCGCAATCGCATTGACTGGATCGTGACTGGTATAACCGCGCAAGCGGGCGAGGATGCGCCGCGACTCCTCGCCCTGGGAACTCGCGCTGAGCACAGTGCTCGACGCGAGTTCGATCCTGGCAATGGCATCGCGCAAATAGACGGCGCAGGCATCCGCAGCGTTCGCGCCGCTGCCAGCTAACGCCAATTTCTGGCTTCGCAGCAGGCTCGACTCCATGGCAAACACTTCCATGATGATGTCAGAAAGGTTCATGATGATCTCCTGCTGCTTTTCGATCTGCGCGCCGAATTTCCTGTGCGCTACTCCGAGCGTGAGCAGGGCGATCTTCTTCGCGTTGCCGACGAGACGTAGCTCCGGGTCGCCGGAGTCGTCTGCCGGCGCTGTTGGAGATTCGGGCTCCTGGAGGACAACGCGTGCGGCCTCAAATAGCGGCAGAATTCCACGGGCCGCACGCTTCAACGGCATGCCCATGATCACCAGCCGGTTGATTTCGCTGGTTCCCTCATACAGACGGTTAATGCGCGAATCGCGATAGGCGCGCTCCACGGCATAGTCCTGATGGTAGCCGTAGCCGCCGTGGATCTGGACTCCTTCGTCGACCACGTAGTCCAGCATCTCAGCGGCGTAGACCTTGACCATGGAGCACTCCGCGGCGAACTCCTCGATGGCCTTCAGTTCGCGCGCAGGGTCGGGCGGTGCTTTGGACTCAGAGGCCGCGCCGTGCATTTGATTTTCAATCAGTCCAACGACGCGCCAGGTCATCGATTCGGCCGCGAAAATTCGGATCGCCATTTCCGCCAGCTTGTGTTGAATCGCGCCGAACTCGGCGATCGCTGAGCCGAACGCTTTGCGCTGCTTGGCATACTTCAGGCAAATCGCGAGCACGTTTTTCGCAGCTCCAACGGTGGCTGGACCTAACTTCAGACGTCCGATGTTGAGGATGTTGAATGCGATCACGTGACCGCGGCCAATTTCGCCCAATACATTTTCTACCGGCACCGGAACGTTATCGAAATACACGGCGGTGGTAGAACTGCCCGTGATGCCCATCTTGTGCTCTTCTGCGCCGCTGCTCACTCCGGGAAAAGCTCGCTCCACCAAGAATGCGGTGAATTTTTCCCCGCCGACTTTGGCGAACACCGTGAACAGATCGGCTGCACCGCCGTTGGTGATCCACATCTTCTGACCATTCAGGATGTAGTGCTTTCCATCCGGCGAGAGATCGGCGCGCGTGCGTGCTCCCAATGCATCCGATCCTGCGAGAGGCTCGGTTAAAGCATAGGCGGCCAGCAACTCGACTTTCGCCAACCGCGGCAGATATTTTCTTTTCTGCTGCTCGTTGCCGAAGTAGACAAGCGGCAGCGTGCCGATGCCAGTATGCGCCGAGTGCCAGCCTCCGTAGGAACCGTCGCGGCCCAGGCGCTCGGCCGTGACCATCAGGGAGGGCAGATCGACGGCCATGCCGCCATATTCTTCCGGGATCGTCATGCCGGTGAGGCCCAACTCCACCGATTTCCGCAGCACAGCCATGGCCGCACCAGGTTTCTTTTCGCGGATGGCCGGCAAATTCGGTTCCACTTCGTTGGCCCAAAATTCATCTACCATGTGAGCGATGGCGAGATGTTCTTCGCTCAGGTCCTCAGGCGTGAAAATATCCTGGGGCTTCGTGTCTTCGAGTAGAAACGCGGTTCCCTTTGTCGCCTGGCGCTGAGCGTCTGTCAATGTCGTCATGAAATACTCCTATGCCACCTTATGAGATTGAGAATCTGATTCGGTACCATCGGCAGTGATCTCGCAGTAAATGCCTCGCTCATATCGTTCCGCTTTCCGCACAATGCCATGAGGCTCGTAGCAGGGTGTGAATTCTTGCCGGCATGGCCGCGAAACGCGCATCCTGCGTCAGTCCCTGCGCATACCGGTAATAGATTTGCTGGATGATGACGGCAACTTTGAAGCGGGCAAACGCCAGGTAGAAAGCTATATCGGTGGTATCGCGTCCGGTCTTTGCGGCATAGCGGTCGATAATTTGCCTCCGCGTTAGCGTGCCCGGTAGCACGGTCGGCGCGCTGCGAATTTCCTGAAGCTCCTCCGGATCCTGCGGATCGATCCAGTAGGAAAGCGCCGTCCCCAGGTCCGTGAGTGGATCACCCAGAGTGCACATCTCCCAATCCAGAACGCCGACAATCGTCGTCGGATCTGTGGGATCGAGCACGATATTGTCGTACTTGTAGTCATTGTGAATCAGCGCTGTGGCATGGCTGACCGGCATTCGCGCGGTGAGCCACGCGGAGATGCGTTCGATTTCCGGCAGGTCGTGCGTTTTCGAATTGTGGTAGCGCTCGATCCAGCCTTTTACTTGACGTTCGAGATAGCCCTGGGGTTTGCCCAGACCGGCCAGGCCGATGGCGGCGTAATCCAGGCGGTGCAGGCACGCGAGGTTGTCGACGAACGCCTCGCTCAATCGCCGTGCCGTCTCCGGCGGAAAGGGCACTCCTGGGGGCGGATCACGGCGGACAATCATTCCGCGAATCGGCTCCATCAGATAGAAGGGCGCATTCAGAATCGACAGATCGTCGCAATAAAGAAGCACTTTCGGTGCGGCGGGATAGGCGGTGTGCAGTTTCGACAGCACGCGAAACTCGCGCCCCATGTCATGGGCGGACCGAACCTTGCTGCCAAAAGGCGGGCGGCGCAGCACCAGTTCCCGGCCCCCCATCTGTGAATTCCACCGCACCAGGTACGTCAAATTGGAGTGGCCGCTAGGAAATTGTTCGACGGAAACAGGCCCGGCGTGGCCGAAGTGCTCCTGCAGAAACGGTTGCAGGCGGGCGATGTCGAGTTCTTCGCCCGGTCTCACCGTTCCTGCTTGATCGCAAAGTGCCATCATCATCGCAGTTCCTGCTTCCGCTACCGGTACGTCAGCAACCCGTCGCCATCGAGATGTGGGTGCGCGTTGAATGTGCTCAACGTGAAGCGCTCGCCCGAAGCCAGAAAACTGGTGAACGACGCGTTGCGCGACATCCAGGTCATTTGCAGCGCGTCCTCAGCGGACAAGTGGAGGGCCCGGCGCATCGCCGCCCCAATCGGCCCCGCTGATGTAAAGACCACGGCGCTCGCTGCCGGAGGCGTGTCGCGCACAACTTGCGCCAACCCTCGCTCCACCCGCAAACAGAACTCATGCCAGGATTCGATGCCGTCCGCTATAACTTCTCCTGCCACCCACTTGGCGATAACCGCCTCAAAAAGCCGCTGAAACGTCTTGCGCCGGTCATCGGAGTGTGCGGGGCCGGTCGCCTCAATGGACTTTTCATACGCGCGGCGCAATTCCCTGATCTCGGCGTTGCCCTGCACCAATTGCGGAAGACATTCCCGCAATACCGCTTCAGCCTGATATTCGTCGAATTCGCTCATGACCATTGCTTCTGGAAAATCAATACCAGAGCCGCTATACGCTGCCGCGACGATACGTGATGTCTCCAAGTGCCGAACGCGCGGGCCCGAATAGACGCCGCTGAGAACTACGCTTCGCTCTGCCCAATACTCCCCAAGCACCTCGGCCTGGGTCTCGCCGTTCGGGCACAGTTTGTCGTAGTCCCGCTCCAAAAAGGATGCTTGCCCATGGCGTACCAGGATGATGTGGCTCACGTTGACTCCCACAGCAGCAGACTCTACGCAGCCGCGACCTGCTCCTTGTCAAACTCGGCAAATGTTTTACCCTCTTCCACAAGGCGCATTAGCAGAGGAGCCGGAGCCCAGAGTTCTCCGTGCAGCTCGCGCAATTCGCAAATGCGCCGGTACACTTTCGGCAACCCCACCGTGTCGGCGTACCACATCGGCCCACCGCGATAGCCAGGAAATCCGTAGCCGTTGAGATAGATGATGTCGATGTCGACTGCCCGTAGCGCGTATCCTTCTTCGAGAATTCGCGCTCCCTCATTCACCAGCGCAAAAATGCACCGATCGACGACCTCGTCGGCGCAAATCTGCCTTTGCGGGATCCCTGCCTCCGCGCTCCACTTCCGCAACAGGGCGGGCAGTTCAGGATCCTTACTGGCGCGGCGATTCGCGTCGTAGAGATACCATCCTCTTACCGTTTTCTGGCCATATCGGCCCATTTCACAAAGGCGGTCTTCGGCGAACGGTTGACGGACTCCGGGTTTTTCCAGATGGCGGTACTCCTTGCGAATGCGCCAGCCGACGTCAAGCCCTGCGAGGTCGCCTGTCGCCAGCGGACCCATGGCGTTGCCGAATTCGACGAGCGCATTGTCCACCGCCTCTACGTCTGCGCCTTCTTCAACCAGGAACTGCGCTTCGCGGCGATAGGGGCCGAACATGCGGTTGCCAACGAAACCGCGGCAGTTTCCTACCAACACCCCGATCTTGCCCAGCTTCTTGGATAGCTGCATGCAGGTGGCAATCACTTCTTTGCTCGACTTTTCCCCGCGCACAATTTCGAGCAGGCGCATGATATTGGCCGGACTGAAAAAGTGCGTCCCGATCACCGCTTCTGGCCGGGATGTTACGCTGGCGATTTCATCGATATTGAGCGTTGACGTGTTGGTCGCCAGAATCGCGCCTCGCCTGCAGACGCGGTCTATATCCGCGAACACGGTTTTCTTCAACGCCATGCCTTCGAAAACCGCTTCCACAACCATGTCCACCCTGGAAAATGCCTCGTAGTTGAGCACGGGTGTGATCAGTTGCAAACGTTCATCCACGAAAGCCTGGGTGAAACGGCCGCGCTGGACCGAACTGGCGTAGTTCTTGCGAATTCTTGTCATGCCGGCATCGAGCGCCGCCTCATCCACATCCTTCAGCAACACCGGAATGCCCGCGTTGGCAAACACCATCGCGATCCCTCCGCCCATGGTGCCGGAGCCAACGACTGCCACGCGGTTGACGGGAATCACCGGAGTTTCTTTGGGCACGTCGGGAATCTTCGCCACCTCGCGCTCGCCAAAGAAAACATGAATGAGCGCTTTTGACTGATCGGAGAAAAGGCAATCGGTGAATAGCTTCGCCTCCGCTTGGCAGCCTTCCTCGAAGGGCAGTTTGGTTGCCGCCTCCACCGCTGCGATCGCCGCATTTGGGGCTTTCAGCCCTCGTTGCTTCTTGCTGACTGCAGCGCGTGCCGCGGCAAAAATCGTGGCGTTCTCCGCCGCCGTGCCCAGTTTTTCCGCCCGCTCTCGCGTTTTGGGCGCGGGCTTGGCGACGATCTCCCGGGCAAAGGCCGCCGCCCCAGAGAGCAGGTCGCCTTCGATCAATCGGTCAACCAGCCCTACGGCGGCCGCCTCGCCTGCAGAAATCGGCTTACCCCCGGAACACATTTCTACCGCTTTGGCGACACCAACGAGTCGAGGCAGACGCTGCGTCCCCCCCGCGCCGGGAATGATTCCGAGATTTACTTCTGGCTGCCCCACTTGCGCTTTAGGCGATGCGACCCGGTAGTGCCCGGCCATGGCCAACTCCAGTCCGCCGCCAAACGCCTGCCCGTGAATCGCCATTACTACCGGCGTGGCACTGTCTTCAATCTGAAGCAGCAGCGGGAGCAGGCTTCTGCGCGGTCCGCCCGACGTGACCTTGCCGAATTCTTTAATGTCCGCGCCGGCGACAAACGTGCGCCCGGCGCCGATTACCACCGCTGCCTTCACGGCGGGGTCGTCATTCATCTCATCGATAGCCGCCAAGATACCCTCTGGCACGCCCGGACTCAGCGCATTCACCGGAGGATTGTCGATGGTAATAACTCCGACATTGTTCTCTTTGCTGACTCTTACAAGGTTGCTCATCGTGCGCTCCCCTAACACTCCTTTATGAGTCCAGCTCGCTTCAGCGCCACTCGCTCAAACATTGACAGGCGGCGTTACCTGCGCAAGTGCATATTTCTTGCGCAACTCCCTTTTCAGGATCTTGCCCGTTGCGGTCTTGGGCAGGCTCTCACAAAACTCAATCGATTGCGGGCACTTGTAGTGAGCCATGCGGGCGCGGCAAAACTCGATCAATTCCACTTCGCCAAGCTTCGATCCCGGTTTTGCAACCACGAGCGCCTTCGGCACCTCACCCCACTTCTGGTCAGGCACCGGAATCACCGCGGCTTCGAGAACATCGGGATGGGCCACCAGCACTTTCTCTACGTCGAGCGACGAAATGTTTTCGCCGCCGCTGACGATGATGTCCTTCTTGCGATCCACGATCCGGATATATCCGTTCTCCACGATGACAGCCATGTCTCCGGTGTGAAACCATCCGCCGCGCAAAGCCTTGGCCGTGGCTTCCGGTTGCTGCCAATAACCAGCCATCACGCCGTCGCTGCGGGCGATGATTTCTCCCATCGTCGCGCCATCATGTGGCACGTCCTTGTCGTCGGCGTCGACCACGCGCAGCTCACACCCTGGGAAGGCGTATCCAGTCATGGACTGAAGCGCGTAACGCTCCTCGGGCGTGCACTGCATGTCCGGTTTCAGGTCGGCATTCGACAGTGAAGGCGCGCACTCCGTCAATCCATATCCCGAGTAGCACTTAAATCCCAACGTCTGTTCGACCTCCCGGATCAACGTCGGCGAAGATGCCGCGCCGCCGATCACACACCACTGCACGCTGCTCAGGTCGTACTTGGAACGCGCCGGCGAGTTCACGAGCGCGGTGGCCATAATCGGAACCAGCGTCAGCGCGCGCACCCGTTCCCGCTCCACGAGACGAAATACCTCCTCGGGCAGGAAACGCGGAAGCATGACATGAGTTCCGCCCATGAAGGTGATGGTATGGGCCGCTCCCCAGCCATTGGCGTGAAACAAAGGAATAGTGTGCATCAGCACGTCTTCAAAACGCGTGTGATGATAAAGAGCGATGCTCAGCGCATGGAGATACACGTTGCGATGCGTGAGCATCACGCCCTTGGGGCTGGCGCTGGTTCCGCTGGTGTAAAACATTTCGGCCACGGCGTTCTCGTCGAACTCCATCAGGTCTCCGCGGTAGGGAGTCGCGGCGGCTAGCATCTGTTCGTAGGTTCGGGTGGAGAGCCACACCGCTTGCGGCGTCCCATCGAGTTGATGGAACGAGCGGACCGTGCGCAGGTCTTGACGGAACGAATCCACGAGGCCGACAAACTCATGCTCCAGAAGCAACGCTGCCGCGCCGGAATCGTTCAGAATGTAAGCAAGCTCCGGCGCAGCCAGACGAATGTTGAGTGGAAGCAAAACGCAGCCCGCTTCCAGAACTCCAAAATAGGCTTCGAGCAGCCGATGGCAGTTCAGGCTGAGAAACGCCACGCGATCGCCAGGCTTCAATCCGGCGGCGCGGAGCGCTCCCGCCAAACGTCCAACACGATCAGCAAACTCGGAGTAGGTAAACCGCAGATCCTGGCACACCACTGCGGTCTTGCGCGGAAACTGCTCCGCTGAGTACCGAAGAAATCGCACCGGTGTCAGAGGAATGTTCATAGAATTTCTTTACCAGGCCGTCTGGCCTCCATCGACCACCAGCACGTGCCCCGTCACATACGCCGAAGCGTCCGATGCCAGAAAGGCAGCCGCGCCTTTCAGATCGTGATCGCCCCCGAAGCGGCCCAGCGGAATCTTCGCCAGCAAGGAATCTTTGCGGTTCTCGATGACCCATTCCGACATATGTGTTGGAAACCAACCCGGGGCAATCGCATTGACCTGAATGTTGTGCGCGGCCCACTTGCACGCCAAATCCTTCGTGAACGCGATCACGCCGCCTTTGCTCGCGTGGTACCCGATCGCCTGCAGTTCCGCCGAGGCTCCGCCTAAGCCAGCCACTGACGCGATATTGATGATCTTGCCCGATGCCTGCGCGGCCATGGCCTTGCCGACCGCCTGACAAAACAAAAAAGTGCCGGTAAGGTTGGTGGAAAGAACTTTGTCCCACTGCTCGAGCGTCATCTCTTCCACCGGAGCGCCCCATGACACGCCGGCGTTGTTGACCAGAATGTCGACCCGGCCGAACTTTGCGAGCGTCTCCTCCACAACCTGCTGAATCGCTGCCTTGTCTTTGACGTCGCATCCCAACGCAAGCGTCTGCACGCCCTGGCTGCGCAACGATTCCGCCGCTTCCACACAGCGCTCTTTTTTGCGGGCACAAAGCACGAGGTTTGCTCCCATCTCGGCCAAGCCCTCGGCCATCTGCAGACCCAGCCCCATCGAGCCACCCGAAACAATGGCAACGCGTCCGGTTAGATCGAATAGTTTTTTGAGATTCACCCTGGGAATGGCCTTTCCGCCGCGGAGGCCCGTACAAAAGTGATAGTTGATATCATGTTATAGTTGCTAACGTCAATACAGTCCTCGTCCGAGAACGCCACCATGGAAGCCTGGCTACCCACGCAAGCGCAGAGCAATGCGGCCCGAAACTTCGCCGAGGCTCAGTTGACCTAGAACTTCCTGGACTTCGGCTAGTGGGCGCGTTGCTACCTGGCAATGGACGGTCCCCGCCGCTCCCATCGCCAAAACCTCGCGCAGATCTTCGCGTGTGCCCACGGAGGAAGCCTTGATCTGAATCTCGCCACCCGCCATCAGAATCGGCGGGAACGAGATATCGTTTGCGGGCAATCCCACCACCAGCAGCGTTCCCGTCGGCCGCACGCAATAGAACGCCATGTCGTAAGCGGATTTGGCTGCTGTAGTGACAAGCGCAATGTGCACCCCGCCAGACTTGCGCGATTCTTTCACCACGTTGCTGGTTACGGCGTTCAGCGTTTCAACTGCTCCTAGCGACCTCGCAAGCGCGAGTTTTTCCTCCGAAATATCGATCGCGGTGACTTCCGCCCCCGATGCCCGTGCAATTTGAACGGCAATGTGGCCAAGTCCGCCCACGCCGAAAACCGCTACCCGCTGCCCCGCGCGAACGCGGGCTTGCTTGAGCGCGCGATGAACCGTGACTCCTGCACAAAGCAGCGGTGCCGCCTGCTCCGAGGGAAGTGTGTCGGGAATCCTGGCCACATGGCTGGCAGGAGCCTTGGCAAATTCGGCATATCCGCCGTCCACCATGACGCCCGTGATGCGCTGCCGCGGGCACAGATTTTCGTTCCCTTCGCGGCAAAACTCACATTCCCCGCACGTCCACTGCACCCACGGCACGCCGACCCGGTCCCCCACCTGGACGTTCTGGACTGCGGCGCCGCGCTCCGCTACGCTCCCGACGATCTCGTGCCCCAGGATCAGAGGTCTTTTCACGATGCGTGCCAATTGCGTCCAGTCGCCGTCGGCGACGTGCAGGTCGGAATGGCACACACCGCAAACTTCAACCTCGATCAAGACTTCATCCGCCCCAATTTCAGGACGAACCACATCCTCCAGCGACAATGGTTTCTTGAAGTCGTGCAGGACGGCCGCTTTCATCGCGTTCTGCCTCTACACTTCATCAGTAAGAGCGCTGGCACGCAGCCGAAAAACCTTACGGCCGAATACCACGCAAGAAAAACTCCACCGCGCTCCGCACCCGGTTCGTGAGTTTGTGCGGCCCCGTCAAATCCACGGCCCACTGCCGCACCACCGTGTTGTAGAGCCCTTCCATGAACTCGGCCAGGTGCACGACCGGGAACGCGCGCGTCACTTCTCCCCGCTTCTGCCCCTGCATTAAGATTTCCCGCAGGAGGCTGACGGCGGCCTCCTCGTGCCCCCGCAGTTCCGCGGAGCGCACCGGATCCATGGCTCCCGACAGCACAACCGCTTGCCAAAGTTTCCGGTCGCCTTCCACTTCCCGCGCCATGGTTACATACAGCCGCCTTAAGCGCTGGTCCGTCCCGGCCTGGCTCGAAAGCTCCGAATGCAGCCTCTCGCAAATACAGGCGTACCCACGTTCTCCCACCTCGCGTAAAACCGCATCCTTGCTGGGGAAATATCGAAAAAAAGTGGGCTGGCTGATTTCGAGCACCTGCACGATATCGTCGATCCGCGTGCCTTCGTATCCGTGTTTGCGGAACAGTCTGATCGACGTATCGATGATCTGCTGCCGCAAGCGAGCTTTCTTCCGCTCCCGAAGTCCGGCCTCAGGCTGCGCAATTGCGGTCTCTGCGGTCGCACTTCGTGCCACAAGCGCACCAAACATGGCCCTTTCCCTCCTGTTTGGATCCAAAGGAAAGTCCCCTGTCGCAAGGTCCCCAAAAATGTGAGAGTAACTATAACAAAATAGGAACTAACGTCAAGTAGAATGGCGTTTTCAGCGACATCGGACCCTGAGGCTATTCAGGTACGTTTTGGGACGAGGATGCGCAACAGCTCTTGATCCCGGCCTGACAAGGGACTATTTGAGGCCGCGGGAAACTTATGGATGATCTCAGTCGGCGCAGCACCCGTCCAGAGTTGATGGATACCGAGTCTGTTAGCTTCGAGGAGTTCCATGAATGTCTGCACACTCTGACAATTATCAATACCTTGACTTTGGCCTACCGCCCAACGCTGCGATGGGTTGAGCACATGATGGCTGGTGCCGGTTCCGGACAATCGCTATCGGTTATTGATATCGGCTGCGGCGGTGGAGATATGCTGCGGCGAATCTGGAGGTGGGCGAGGGAACGCCATTTTGATCTGGAGCTTATCGGGGTTGACCTGAACCCGTGGTCCAAAAAATCGGCTGAGCAGCTCACGCCAAAAGACGCCCCGATTCGCTACGAGGCAACAAACGTTTTCTCGCTCGATTCTTCCCGGCGAGCTCATTTCATTGTCAGCTCACTCTTTGCGCACCATCTCAGCGACCATGAATTGATCCGCTTTATCCGGTGGATGGATGGTCATGCCATACGCGGCTGGTTCATCAATGATCTGCACCGTCATCCTGTGCCCTACTTGTTCATCAAGTGTGCGGGTCCTTTGCTGATTTCCAACCGGATGAATCGGCATGATGGGCCGGTGTCGGTGGCGCGGGCCTTCACGGCGTCCGAATGGCGTCATCTGCTGGAGGAGGCCGGTATTCCACCAGAGAGAACCAAAATCGAGTGGTTCTTTCCGTTCCGCTACGGTGTGTCATGTCGGAAGGTATGAAACGGTGGGGAGTTGTTGTTGTCGGGGGCGGTCTCGCGGGCGGCGCCGCAGCCATCCGATTAGCGCAAAATGGACAAGAGGTGTTGCTGCTGGAAAAAGAGCCAGCCGCACATGACAAGGTTTGTGGCGAGTTTATTAGCACGGATGCGCAGCATTATCTGCGTGAACTCGGACTCGATCTAGCAGCCTTGGACGCTGAGCGCATCACCAGCATACGGCTCATGCGGGGTCAACGCATTGTGTCCGCAAGATTGCCCTTTCCTGGCCTCAGTCTCTCGCGTCGCGTGCTCGATGAGGCTCTGCTGTTGCGGGCCCATGATCAGGGAGCGCAGATATGGCGCGGAGCTGCAGTCACAGCGGTGGCCAGAGAGCCGGAGTGCTGGCGGATTGAGGTTGCAGGCCACGGCGTCATTCAGGCTGAAACGCTACTTCTGGCAACGGGCAAGCATGACTTACGCGAATGGCGACGGGCCGGCGTAACCCAAACTGACTGCGTCGGTTTCAAGTGTCATTTCCTACTGACAGCGGCACAACGATCGGCGTTATCCGGCCGTGTCGAGATGACCCTGTTCGATGGCGGTTACGCCGGACTGAGCTTGATTGAAAGGGGAAAGGCAAACTTCTGCCTGGTGGTGACCAAGCGCCATTTTGTCCAGTACGGAAAAACTTGGGATGCATTGCTAAGCCGCATTCTGAGCGCGTCGTCGCCACTTGCCGAACGGCTGCACGGCGCCCAGCCTTGCTGGCCCCGACCTCTGTCTATCGGCGGGATTCCTTACGGTTTCGTATACCGTGTTCCGTTCAGGGCCTCCCCCGGGTTGTATCGGCTGGGCGATCAGATGGCGGTCATTCCTTCCTTTTCAGGCTATGGAATGTCCATTGCGCTGCATACAGCTTTTCTGGCAGTTGAATGCCATCTGCACGGAGACGCCGACCTGTACCATCGTCGGGCCCGTAGCGACCTTCTGCCCTTGATCCGGCGTGCGTCTTTGCTGTCGAAAATTGTGGAATATCCCTTGGCCCAGCGAGGGCTGTTATTTGCCTTTCGCATCCAACCAGAGTTGGTCACAATCATTGCGAGACATAGCAGGATTTCTCCACCTAAGCTAGGAGCGGACCAAGTGTGCTGACGCTCTTGTGGGATTCCTCGGACAGCCCCGACGATTGTTGGCTTGCCGTCGGCTGCGCCTTTGCTTGGTTCTACCTCAAAGCAGCGGCCAACGTGAAAGTCCCTCCCTCAAAGTGAAGAGGGCCGGAGTGCTGAGTTCTGAGCGTAATCGAGATATTTCACCAACTGAACAGGCCCCGCTCCCAGCACGATCATCCCAAAGTAGCTGGAAGCATTCTCCAAAGGCCTACGGGATCGTACCGAGCACTTCTCCGGCGGCTAAGACATCGGCGTTGGTTGGTTGCCAGCCGGCCCCCCCGTCAGCACCCATCAGGATAGTCTTGACAACGATGTTCCAAATGCCCGAGAAGTCGCTCCCCGTGCCCGTAAGAGGTGTATCCGCAACCACCCAGTATCGGGTTCCAGCGGTGACCGCCAGCGGGGAGAAGTTAGCGACGGCAAGGTGGCAACAGGTTCCTGCGTTGGGCAGGTTTGTTATCGTCACCGGACCCGCCAGTAGCGTTCCGGGGCCGCCGTTCGTATCCCCATAAATGCTGAGATTCACCTGGTTCGCTCCGCCGACGTACTGCACAGCAACCTGCACACGCGAAACATGAGAGTTAGATTTCGGCGTAAATGGGATTCCGACGAAAAAGGGGCCACCGGAGCTCGAGTGTGGTCCCCAAACGTCCCAGCCGCTGAGATCGTTGTAAAGGTCGGTCTTCGAACTACCGAAGTTGCTGTATATCTTTGTCAAACCCGCCGGCGCTTCCTCTGGTGGCGTATGGATCGCGGATACTTCGTTGACATGCACCATACGCGGGCTCTGCCCGGCCTGTGCGAACAAGGTCAGGTTGCAAAATAATAAGAGGCACGTAAATAGGGTCTCTTTCACGAGTGTTTCTCCTCGTTTGACTGCGATTACTTGGCCATCCATTCTAGCCTTGGCCCGTCCGCTCGACAATGGGTGCCGCTAACGTCTCCGAATCTTACGGAGAGATCGACATGCGCGTGGTCCTGAATGATTAAATTTTATGGCTATTGAAAAACTTCCTTTCTGCTTCAAACAGCCAAAATTTGGGGGATGGAAAAGTCTACCCGCGTCGAGAAAGTCGCTCATAAGTCATCCTGACGCAAATCAGTTTTTGCAATTTTTGGGCAAGAGAGTTTTTCAACAGCCACGCCTGCTAACGACAATCAAATTGCCGTGTTGCGGGGCTCTGAAAAACATCTGCTACATAGCCTGGCTGAGCCAATGCAGAATATTGAGCAAGAATTGACGGTCATCGTTGTCTGCGCGATTCATGCCGAACTTTATTCCGAGGGGATCGATTTGTGCGCTGAAGAGCGCGGCCTCGCCTGATACGACCAGACGCCCCTTCTCAAATCTCAGAGCTAGTGCCTGAAAATGCCCCTTCGCCGGAAAACGGGTCTTTCGCGACTCCCAATCGTAGGCCTCATCGCTCAGAGAAGGCAGCGGGATTACATCCGACGGCCCCGATAATGATTGCCCAGTGAATGTGACCACGCGGTTCACACGTTCACTCATCGAACGGCCATCTGTGATTGTATTCTGTGCGAGCAGCCCGTTCTGGCGCGAAAAGACCAAGCGTTCGTTGTCCCATCCTTCGTGAAAATGATCATCGCGCGCAAAGCGCAGGTGCATGATTATGTCGCCCTGTTTGGCCAGGCGTGCGGCGGCCGAACCAAAGGGCGCATGATCCGAAATCAAGAACAGCGAACCGCCGGCGCGCACCCACTGGACCAGAACCGTTTCTTCTTCCGGCGTGAACGCTGGACGCGCCTCATGCTCGCCCGGTCCCATCGCATTCGCGATCACATCCACATGTTTCATTATCTCGGAGGTGAACGATTGCTGATTGCTTGAGACGATGTAGCCGTCGTTCCGCAATAAGTCGGCAAATGGCCTATAGCGGTCCGATGCTGTGTGAAAATTGCGATGCGCTTCATCCATTAGCACCTTCGGATGCGGATTACCCGCACCCGGAGGGTAGGCTGGCGCTTACGGCAGGCCAATGTCGCGGTGACGCAGAACTGCTACATCAAAACCGTGGACTCGGACGCCGCGGCGGCAATGCAGCAATTTGAGCGACCTTTGCTGCATGCACCCAATATGCACCTCTCGGGCGCGAAGAAATCGCATTTGGTGTGACCGGAAGAAGAACGAACACTCGGAAATGACTATGGATACGGGACTTAGAAAAACTGGCGGAGAGGGAGGGATTCGAACCCTCGATACAGGTGTTAGCCCGTATAACGGTTTAGCAAACCGCCGCCTTCAGCCTCTCGGCCACCTCTCCGGCGTTTTTTGCAGGTCTGTTTCGCTAAGTGAAGGTAGTTCTCTGCGATTCTACGTCAACGAGTTTGCAGACGGCAAGTTGGCGCGTTTGGCGGTAGTGGCGCAATTCCCAAGGAAGCGAGCCAAACGCGCCACCAGTGCGTAGCAATAAACGCGACGTACCGCTCAAGCATCACACCGCAACCAGGCTCGCTCAGATACTTCGCTGCGCGAGAACCGCTTGCTCAGAATCACAGGCCAACTGCACCACGACCAGCATGGCGGACTGAGCGATGTGCTTTGGTTTTGGAGGCGGCTCCGTCACGAAAATCTACCTTGGTAGACAGTGCCCGTCGTGGGCAGCGCGTCTGATTACCGAGGTGAATACCTCTTGGATTTCAGTCGAGAGCCTCGTTTCAGTGTAAGATCAGCCCAAGATCGAAGTTCGGAGACGTCATGAAACGAATCGCTGCTTTCATGCTGCTTGTTCTACTTAGTTTGACATGCCTTGCGCCGGCGCATGCTCAGCGCCTGACCCCGGAACAGAATGCGCGCCAGTCCAGAAAGGCGGGCAAAAAGCAGCAGAAGATGCTGAAGAAATCCGCCAAGCAGCAGCGCAAGGCAATGAAGAGGTCCGAGAAGTCGAGCCGCAAGGCGACCAAGAAAGCGAACAAAGCTTTACAGAAAAGACGGGGCCACTAAACCGCGGGTGGGCTGGAGCGGTCAGCGGTTCGCCAGGACCGCGACCGACTTCAAGATCGTTTCGTCCCCTGTGACCAACGGCAGACCGAAGATGCGCGCCGTGGCAATCAGGAAGCAGTCCGCGGGATCGCGATGGGGAAGTTGCACGCGAGCAGTTTCTTGTGCGATGTCGAAGCCCATGGGGGCTTCCCTCAAGGTGAGCGTGCCCAGGGCATCCACCACGCGCCGGGAAAGGCGCATTCTACCCAGCGTGCTCCCTACCCAGATGTGGGTATCCAGCAGCAGGTTAATCGGCGGAGAGCTTCCCAAATCGTCTTCTCCGCTCGCGGGAGAAACAATGTCGCCGTTGATCCTGTGCGTGCGGGCGGCCTCACCATTGCTTCGGCTTGTTGCGGTTGGGAGCCGGCGCGACCTCAGCCAAAACGGGTGACCAAAGGGGGCTTGCTGGATTTGCGCGTCTTCTCGATCACCGCCGGGCAAGAGGCTTTGAACTTCGAGATGGCGATCTCTTCCATGTACCTGTACCCTACGATACCGTAGGCAACAATTATGGTCAGTCGGAAAGGCGATCTTCCTCAGCCCTGCTGGACTTTTTCGGACCGGCGAGCTATGGTCTGTTTTTTTGGAGGACACCGGTGAGCAAGCTCCCAGAAGTCGAGACCGCTAAGGCACTGATGACCGAGGCGATGACATGGTCAGTGATGAAATGGCTTCGAGAGAAGAAAAGAGTGCGCACGACCGCCGATTTGGCGAATGCTGCGCTTGATCTGTTGAGCGAGACGACCAAAGCGCGCTGGACCGGTGGCTTAAGAGCCGCGTATGGGGAATTGGGCTTGCAAACCGATGGCTCTGCCGCCAGGACCCAGCGAAACCAGCTGCCGCGCCCGATCGACCCCGATGCCCAGCTTACCGTCAAGAAAGTCAAGGAAGCGGATGACGAAGCCTACCGGGCCAGGATGGACGCGGAAGCAACGTTCGACGAGGCCGAGCGGCAGCTGAGCACCAGCCTGGCACGGGAAGGTTGTCGCAAAGCCATTCATGGGTGGGAGCTGCACGAACAGGCAATTCGCAAAGCGGAAGCGGCAATTCACTCCCTCCGCGGCTGACGCCCCGAATGAAAATGTAGCTCTGACCACAGCTCTGAAAGCGCTGCGCCACCCAAATCAAGCGCATTCTCCTTTTTCAGTAGGCGGAGAAGCTGGGGCGTGGGGTGCCAATCGTCTGAGATTGCTGATAGCTCCTAGGCGTACACGCGAGGCACGCGTTGGGAGATACCGCAGACGATTTCGTAGGGAACGGTTTCGCCGAGGTGCGCCAGTTCGACCGCGTCCACGCTCTTGCCGTTGCTGGAACCGATCAGAGTGACTTCATCGCCCACCGCGATGCCGGGGATGTGGCCGACATCGACCATGGTGAGATCCATGGAAACGCGGCCCACAACCGGGGCGTATTCCCCGCGCACGATCACGCGAGCGCGATTCGAGAGCAGTCGAGGATAGCCATCAGCGTAACCGACCGGGAGCACGGCAATGCGGCTGCGCTCCTTTGTTATATAGGTACCCATATAACCGACCGCTTCTCCAGCGGCTACTTCTTTGACCGTCAAAACGCGCGTCTTCCATGTCAGCACCGGAACGAGCGAGAGCGAAGGCTCGGCGACAATCCTGCCCCCGCGCATGACAGGGAGCGAGTATCCGTAAAGAAGAATGCCTGGACGCACCATGGTCTTCCAGGTGTCGGGGCGGGCGCTTACTGCCGCCGAATTGCCCATGTGCACGAGAGGCGGATACAAGCCGTGCTGGCCGAGTACGGACAGCGCCTCTTCAAAGGTCTTCATCTGGCGCGGTGCGTCTTCGGCGTCCAGCACTTCGGCAGAGGCGAAGTGAGTGCTTACGCCTTCCAGGTGCAGGTGTTCGCACAGGGCGAGCTTTTCGCAAAGTTGCGGCAGCGCCGCGACCGAGGCGCCGAGCCGGTTCATGCCCGTGTCCACTTTCAGGTGCACGGGAAGATTGATCTGCTGTTTCTTCGCCGCCTTCTCCAGGCGCTCGATGTGCCACGTCTCCCAAATTGTGGGAGTCAGGTTGTGCGAAACGATCCCATCTTCTTCACCTTTCCAGATTCCCGTCATCAGGAGAATGCGGGTCCAGATGCCGGCGCTGCGCAGGGCGCGGCCTTCGGCGGCGTCGGTGACGCCGAGCCAGGGTGTGCCTTCGGCTTCTAGTGCGAGGGCGCATTCGGTCGCGCCATGGCCATAGCCATCGGCCTTGACGATTGCGCAGATCGCGACCTTCGGGCCGACATGCTGCTGCACGATGCGGAAATTTTCGCGCAACGTGGTGAGCGAGACTTCCGCCCAGGTGCGGCCGTCAAGCGCGAGCGAGCGGCGATCGGGCAGAGCTATACGTTCCATGCGAGGAGCATTCACTATGGCGATTATAGCGACCACTCTGCTGGCGCAGGCTGACGATTGAGTAGCGGCAGAGGACTTCGGTAATGTGCAAGCGAGTTTTCACTACGGAGTCACGGAGAAGCACCTCTTCCTAAGGTCTGTAAAGACGCGGCATGCCGCGTGTCGCGTGAGTGAGAAACCAAGCCCATGATTTTCTCCGTGCCTCCGTGGTGAATCGCCTTTTGCCTGCGCTAGTTCCCTCCGAGTATAAAGTTCACGGTGATATCCGTCTCTACCTCGATCGGCTCGCCATTCAGCAGATACGGACGGTAGCGCCATTGCTTGACCGCTTGCACCGCGGAAGTGACGAGCATGGTGTGTCCGCTGACAACACTCAGATTTTCGATCGTCCCCAGCTTGCTGATGATGGCACGCAGCTCAACCGTCCCCTGAATCCGCGCCTGGCGCGCAAGCGGCGGATAGTTCGGCTGCACGCGGTAAATCAGGTTGCCCTCCGCCCAATGCGAAACCTGGATCGGACGGGTGGGCGCGGAAGCTGGAGGCGGAGCGATCACGGGCCCGTCGCCGATTGACTGAGCAATGCCGAATCCCTCGCGGCCCGTTCCGCCTCGCACTCCGACGCCGCGGACATCGGGGGCTGCCTGCACGCCGTGATCGTCGATCTGCCGAGTAGTTAGCGGGATCGACGAAGGTTCCTGCAGCTGTCCTCCACGCATGTTCGACCCGCGAATCTCTCTCTGCACACCTGGTGGCACCGGCGCCGGCGGCGCGGGGGGCGGCGCGAGAATGTGCGGATCAAACCACGCTAGGCGCGGTGGCCCTTGAATCGTGAGCAGCGGAACCAACAGCAGCAAGCTCATAGCTAGTGCTTGCATAGTGAGTGATGCGACGGTGGTCCAGCCGCGACGGGCAGACTCGTCCCAGGTGTCTTCCAAAGTGTGGAACATGGTGTCCTCCGTAGCGGGCCCCGCTTGCCAGTAGAGACACCTGGGAGTTGGAATTTGATCCCGGCAGGGAAAAAGCAGCGCTTTCGGCCCAATAACGAGCGGGCGGAATGGCAATCCATCTGAGGAAAACGAAGAAAGGCCGCGCTTACACGCGGCCTTTAGAAGTGCCTATCTGGCGGACACTTTTCTCAAGCCCGGCGGGAACGAAATCTGTCCCGTCGGTGCCGCTACTGTTTCGGCGGTGCGGTGGTCGCCGGCTTGGTAGTAGCCGGTTTCGCGCCAGTGGAAGCCGGTTTCGAGGGCTTGGCCGGAGTCGTGCCAGCCGCCGGCGCCGGGACACCGGACTGCGCGTTGTAGGCATCCACGACCGGTTGCGTGATATCGACGGCGGGGCCGTACCAGATCACTGGGCCGCGCGGCCACTGCTGGGACGTGTCGAGGATCATGCCGTAGTCATGGTCGGCAGCGTACTTCACTATGAGTGGAGCCATCTTAGTGAGAATTTTATTTCCGATTTCGCCCTGCTGGCCCTGGAAGTCTTCTTGTGCATCCTGCTGGGCGCGGTCAAAGCCCTTCTTCTTTGCTTCGATCTGCTTCACCAGCTTGTCGCGGGCTTCGTCGTTCAATTTGTCCTGCTGGGCGCTGAGCTGCTTTTGAAGGCTGTCGAGCTCGTCGGCCGTGTTCTTCAGTTCGGCCTGCTTGGGCTCAAACTTCTTGCTGAGCTGCTGGAAATCTCGCTGTCCTTCGTTGGAAGCAAAGATTGCCTGCTCGATGTTAATGGTTCCCACCTTGGTCCCAGTAGCCTTCAGTGTGGTTGCCGCTGCGGGGTTATTGGCCGGGGCGGCGGATGGAGCGTCGGGTGGAGTCGCTGAAGCTGGAGCGGGAGTCGCAGCGGACTGCCCCGCCTGGGCCAGAGCGAAAAGGGAAAGGCCGAACACGACGGCCGCGGTGCGCGCAAACTTGCTTATCATTGAATTGACGATCATTGGATCGTTTGAACTCCTTCGAAATTTTTCGGGAACTTTTCAGCGTCCAGCTCGCCCGGCTCTACAAAGCTGATCGCAACCGAGCCAATCAGGCCAGCGCAGCGAGCGCGCAAGCGCATACAACGCCCGGTTCTTCACGCCGAACCTCACGCGTGGTGATCACCCACAGTTCCTGAATTGGGTGTAGACAGCTTGGATTATACGGAGGGCAGGAGATGAGCGTCAAACCGCAGTTCGCGAACTAGTCAATCGTTCGCTCCCGCGATTTGCTGCGCTTATGGGGACGCGTCAGAATCCGTCCACCAGCTTGACCCCGGCCCCCACGGTGCGCGCGGTGTGCACGGACTGAACGTTGTTGTTGCTGGATAGAATCTCCAGGCCTTGGCCACCGTTGAGCTGGTAGTCCAGTCCTGTGTCAGCGCGCCGGCCTGCGCCACGGATCGTGTTGCCGACAACGTTGAGCTCGCCAGTCCCGTAATTCACTTGCGGCACCCCGATGTAGATGAAGCGGCCCGAGGAGGGCTCTTTCTTCAGCATGAATACTCGATTGCCGCTGATGACCGAAGCCGCTCCGCCCTGTACCGTGCAGGCGATCCCATACCAGGTGTGGTCTCCGCCCGAATCGCCGAAATCTTCGACGTAATTCGAATCGATGGAAGTGGCAAAGCAGGCATTGGCGAACAGCGCGTGTTGCTGAATGCCGTAGACATGGTTGCCGCGGATTTTCCAGCCAGCAGCGTTATCCATGTAAATTGCGGATTGCCCGGAGTAGGCGACCCAGGAATCGAGTAGATCCCAGTCGGTGACGCTGTTGCCGGTATCGACAATGTGAATTCCAGTTCCACCGGAGTTCGTCACGAGACAGTTGCTGATGCGACCGTTGACTTGGGTGGTTGTGAGAGCGACACCGTTCTTGCTCGGGTTCGTGATCTGGATCCCATCGGCTGGCGCGTTTTCGACCTGCAAGTCTTCAATCACTGTAAGCCACGATCGGATGACGAGGGCGTTCGTTCCGGAGTTCGCCCCGCTGTTGCCATCGAGAGTGAGATCCGCAATCCGAATGGGACCGCCCGTATAGGTCGTGTCGGCATTCCAGCTATCGGAGGCGAGCATGGCGGGAAGGTTCGATCCGTTGGCTTGTCGAATTACGGTTCCAGTGCGCGAATCGCCGAGATAGGAGCGGTCGCCAGACAGGACAATCGTCTGATTCACAAGGCATGTTCCGTGGATGCGGATTTGATCGCCAGTATTGCTGCTGGCGATGGCCGTATTGAGCGCGGACGTATCTGATGTTTTGCCGGTGCAGGTAACGTCAACCTGGGCGGCAAAAGCAGCGCCTGTAAAAAGGAGTATTCCGAGGTGAAGTATCCGCATCCAGTTCGTGTTCAAGGCAGCTCCTTATTTCTTGACGACGGCGATGCTTGAGATTCCAGAGCAGGAACCCCGATCCCGGCAAGAAGTTCCGCAGTTGCTCAGTAGTGAAATCGGAAACGGAACTGCACATAGATCTCCCGCGGCAGGTTCCAGTGATAGCCGCCGAAAGTGAGGCTGTCATCGTAGATCACTCGCCGGTTGGCTACGTTGAGCGCGGTCAACGAAGCGGTGAAGCGTTCGCCGAAATCCTTGCCCAGGGAAAGATCGAAAGTGGTGTGCCCGGGGAGATAGTCTCCCTGGTAACGCCACCCGGGAGTGCCAGCTTCTCCGTTGGTGAAGCCGGAGCCGTAATAAATGTTGGTGGATGCGTAAGAATGCCAGGGCAACGTGGCGTCGCCGCCAACGTTGAGCGTGTTGCGCTGGTCGTGATCGAGTGGGCTGAGCTGCGGCGATCCGGAACCGGTATTGAGGCCACCGGTCAGGACACCATTGCCCTGCGCAATCTGATTAGAGTAGGCGAGGTGAAGCTGGGCGCGATGGGCGATGCGCGGCGAGCGGAGCGTGGTTTCCCACGCGCGAATAACGGCGTGGGAGACGGTGATGGGAAAGAAGATGTTGGAGGCTCCGATGTTGTTGTGGTCGAGGAAATTTCCAACGTTGGTTTTGAAAGTATCAATATCGAGGACCCATCCTCGATAAGGCATGGTGACACCGAACTGGTGTTCTTCGTCGCGCTCGCCAAACAAGGACGTGAAGGTGCAGCTATTGGCCTCCGTGCCACAGTATTGGATGAGCGGGCCGGATACGGTTTCAATGGGCGGGGCCTGATAGTAGTGTCCATAGAAAGCACGGAAAGTCCAGTTGAGGTGCGGCACGGTAACGGTCGCACCGAAGCGCGGGCTGATCGCGGATTCGTCCACAGGAGCGGCGGCTGAGCCGGATGCGAAGTTGCCTTCGGCAAAGCGCGTGGGCCGCATGCCGGCCGATAGCGTCAGCCAGGAAAACGGCTTGAATTTGTCGTCAATGTAGAAGGTTTGGAGATTAGCAGTGGGGTGCTCGGTGTCGGTAAACGGAATGCAATTGCCATCTGGGTTGGTTGGAGTTACGCACTGCGGTTGCTGCGCGGGATTGAAAGTTGCTCCGAAGAGCTGGCTGTCGCTCTGGTAGAAGCTGAGGAACCCAACCTGCACGTCATTGTGTTTGTAGTTGGCGGCGAAGCTGGCCTGGCCTCCGGCGTACGTGGAGCCTCGATTTTCGGTGGTGGCTACGGGCGTGTCGTTGGGGCTCGAGGAATAGTCTCCGCGGTTGTAGTGGTAGAAGGGTGAGACGGTGGTCATGAGGTGGGGATCGAAAGTGTGAACCCAGGAGAAGAGGACTCCCGCATCGGTTTCGTGCTGGCCATCACGGAGCCCGACACTTGGGTATTGCGAGTTTTCGAAGTCGTTGGCGAAAGGATCGTACGGGATCTGAAAGTAGTCGCGGCGAACGGAAGTCATCAGGCGAAGTTGGTTGGTGGGATCGACGTTATAGATGAAAGATCCGAATCCACCGACGCCGTTGACGGCATCGTGCACCACCTGCGGCACCGGCGGCTGCAAGCCGAGATTGCTGCGGTTCGCGTTGACGCTGGCGTAGTAGGCAAAGCGGTCGGTGTGGCTGCCGAAGCTGAGAGCATCGTTGGTCTGGTAGAAATTGCCCGCGCTCACGACGAGTTCGCCCTGGTTGTTGCGTTCGAAGCCGGTGCGTGGCACGACGTTGAAGACGCCATAAGTGCGGTCACCGAACTCGGCCGAATAGCTGCCCCGGTTGACCTCGACGTAATCCATGTCTTTGGGGTCGAACTGGGCGCCCAGGTTTTGCGCGATAGCCGTGTTAATCACGGGGATGCCATCGAGCAGCCATGTGGTCTGGTGGCCGCCGCGCATGTGCAGCATGTCATGGGTCACGTACGCGCCTGGGACGTAGTCGGTGATCATCGAAAGGCTGTTGGTTCGGTCGGCGCCGGGCGTGCGTTCGATGTCTATGCGGCTCAGCATCGTGATCGGAGTGAAGCTGTCAGTGGGCGCCACTGCGGGGGTGCCTGAAACGATCACCTTCTCATTGGCCGCAGCCACAGGCAATTGGAAATGAACGACCGGCACAGATCCCGAGTTGACGATGACATTCTGTGAAATTTGCGCGAAGCCTTTACTGGCAACACTGACGGAGTATTCGCCAAGCGGGACGGCATTGAGTTGAAATTCTCCGTTGGCGTCGGTGGTAGCGCTCTTGGCCCACTCGGAAGATCGGGATCTGAGCATAACCATGGCGTCCTGAATAGGACGGTGTTGGGGATCGTGTACGACACCGCGCACCGCGCCATAGTCGTTGGCGATGGCTGGGGATGAAACGAGCAGAACGACAGAGATCAGGATCAGCTGGAAGCGCTTCATTTTTCTCCTCTTCGACTTCTTAGTGACGCCGGACGTGAGCGCCATGACGTGCTAGACGCATACGATGGTTCGCCGGAACACCCCGCTGAGTTGAGTGCTTGAGTTGGAGGGCTAGCCGCGAGGAGGAGCGCGCGCCGAATCGGGGCCTGCTAAAAATTCGGAAGCCCGGGGTGCAATTGCCGCGTGAGACGCTGCCTGAATCAGGAGGCCGCCAAAAGAGAGATGGATCGAAGCGGGGCGCGCCCACTCGGACGTCTTTGAGTTGCGGCAGCAATCACAATGTTGGCCGCAGCAGCAGTCGAGAGAGCGGAAGGAAGGTTCCTTAGAAGCCGGTGATGCCGAAGCTTGCGACTCGTCTGTAACTGGCGCACTTGGCGGTGCGCCGTGGTGACAGTGCATCGCAGGCTCGGCGGCAGGCGCCGCCGCGAGCGGCCGCCGCATGCAATGCATGGGCGCAGGCGGAGCGAGCCGAGCGAGCGCCAGCGGCCCGACCGCGGGCACGAGCATGACCAGCAGCAGAAATCTGGCAGTCCAACGATGCATGGTTGTCAGGCTTCCCGCACCTGATAGAGAGTACGGGCCGAAGCCCACATCGGATGGCGAAGATAATACCAGTGGGCAGTGGTCGGTGGCCAGTGGGCAGTTGCCGGCGAAAACCTTACGGCTTCGCGTCCGGCAGGTGGTTCCTCTGTTTTACCGGCGACTGGGTACTGGCGACTGGGTACTGGCCACTGGTTCTCCTGTACCATTTCCTCGATGCACGCACTGGTTGAGCGGCTGTTGAAGACGATTCGAAAGCAGGAATTTATGCGTGCCGGGGACCGCGTCGCCGTGGCGGTTTCTGGCGGCGCCGATTCTGTAGCGCTGTTACTGCTTCTTCTCGAGTTGCGGAGTGAACTCGGAATTGTGCTTTCGACTGTGCACGTCAACCATAAGCTGCGGGGCACTGAGTCGGAGGAGGACGAGCAGTTCGTCACGAAGCTGGCGGCGAAGCAAGGTCTCGAAATTGAGACGCGCACGGCCCCGGTTGAGCGGCAAAAAGGAGCCGGAATTGAGAGCGCAGCGCGCCAGTTGCGCTACCAGTACTTTCAAGAACTAGCACGTGCGGGCCGCGCGGCAAAAATTGCAACCGCGCACACTCTTGACGATCAGGCAGAAACGGTGTTGCTGCGCATGTTTCGGGGCACCGGCATTCGCGGGCTTGCGGGAATCCTTCCTCGGCTGCGACTGGAAGGCGAAAAAGGCCGAGCGTGCGGCGAAGTGGTGCGCCCACTGCTCGCATTCCGGCGCGCGGAGTTGCGAGAATACTTGCGGGCGCGAAGGCAGGCCTGGTGCGAGGACTCATCGAACCAAGACACGACGTTCCTGAGGAACCGGGCGCGGCAGCGCCTGATGCCGGTAATCGCCGAGGAATTTGGCGAGGCAGCGATCGAGCACATGGCTGAACTCGCGGAAATTGCGCGGGTGGAAGAGGAACACTGGTCAGAGTTTGCAACGGCTCATTCTCCATTATTTGCAGATCCGAGCCTCCGCGTTGAGCGGCTGCTAAGACTCCCATTGGCGGCCGCGCGGCGAACAGTGCGGGCCTGGATTGAGAGGAACGCTCCGGAAGCGACCGTCTCTTTCCGTTTGATCGAGGAGATTCTGGACTTGGCGCGCGGGACAGCAGGAAGAAAGCTCGAATTACCAGGCCAGCCCGCGAGCGCAAATGAGCACCCGATGGCAACTCGCTCGAGGGTCTCGCCTGCCAACGCCACCCGGCCGCGGATCGTGCGGCGCGCACGAGCCGAACTAGTCCTGGAGATGTCCTCTGCCAAAGGGCAGGACTATGAATACGTGTTAGTCGTCCCGGGAGAGGTTTCCGTTCCGGAGTTGAGAGCGCGGATCGTGGCGGAAGGCGTAGACGTGGCCGATGCGCCTGAGCAACATAGGCAGGAATTGCTCGATCCCGCACGGCTGGCAGGCAAAGTCGTGATTCGCAACTGGCGCGCTGGAGATCGATTTTGGCCTGCTCACTCGAAGCAGGAAACGAAACTAAAAAAATTGCTCAGCGATCGGCACACAACCGGCGACGAGAAAAAACTGTGGCCCGTCGCTCTGTGCCGAGGCGAGCTGATCTGGGTGAGGGGATTCGCCGTTCCGAGAGCATGGAAGGCGTGCACCGGGAGGGCGATTTGGATTCGGGAGATCCGTACGATTTCGCCAGGTACGGCCACGTTAGGCGAAACTCCGTAGAGACGCGGCTTGCCGCGTCTCCCGCCCGCAGCAGAGGCACGTTGCATTTTCAGAGTAATACGCTAGGCAGGCTGTCCGCGGAGGGCCCGGAACACCTCGCGAACCTGCTCTTCCGTAGCTTCGAGCGGCCCCGAGTTGTCGATCACGAAATCCGCAGCTTTGATCTTTTCTTCGTCAGGAATCTGCGCTGCCATCCGCCGTCCGACCTCCGTGCGAGCCGCAGCTTCGGAGATTCCCTGTCGTGTAGCAAAGCGCTGAACCCGTTGCTCGGGGCGGCAGGTTACAACGATCAAATAGTCGAAGCGATCGGCGGCGTGCGCTTCCAGGATCAGAGCCGCTTCCACGATGGCAATCGCGCTCGGGTCGCGCGAGCCGATGTCGTCCATCCATTCATTCTCGTGGCGGACCACCGCTGGATGAACGATGGCATTGAGTTCCTGCACTCGAGGCTGCACCGACGAACCCGGCCTGCCAAAGGCGGCTTCCGCCAGCTTGGAGCGATTGATGGTGCGGTCCGAATCGAGAATGGAGGAGCCGAACGTTTGGACGATTTCGTCATAGACTGGGCGGCCGGGTTCCATCAGCCAGTGTGCTATGGCATCGGCCTGAATGAGGTGGGCTCCGAGTTTGACGAACATCTCGCCGATAGCGGACTTGCCGCTCGCGATGCCTCCGGTTAGGCCGAGCTTGAGCAAAGGAACCTCGCGGATGAGAATTTACCATGAGCAAGGACAGGTCAGAGGTTAGAGATTAGAGGTCAGAGGCCAGAAGTGAAAACCCAACTAAGAAGTTAGAAGCCCGATGACACAAAGCCAGGTCTACTGCTTCTAAACCTCTGCAATCTGACCTCTGACCTCTACTTTCGCGTCGTATCCGGGACGCGGCTCCCTCTCCGCAGTTTCGCCGCCTTCACCGTGTTGGCCATCAGCATCGCAATAGTCAGGGGGCCAACCCCCCCCGGTACCGGCGTGATTGCTCCCGCAACTTCCGCCACTTCTGGATGGACATCACCTACGAGCGTCGAACCTTTGGCGAGGAAAGTCTCCAGGCGCTTGGCATTTCCTGAAAAGAAGCGTTCGAAATCGGAGTGCTCGGTAACCTTGTTAATGCCGACGTCGATGACGGTCGCTCCGGGCTTAACAAAATCGCGTGTGACCATACCGGGGCGACCGATGGCGGCGACCAGGATATCGGCTCGGCGGCAGACACCCGGCAGGTCGCGGGTTTTCGAATGGCACACGGTCACGGTCGCATTTTGGTTGAGCAGAAGCATGGCGACGGGCTTTCCAACAATATCGCTGCGGCCGACGACCACGGCTTCCTGTCCGGCCACGGGGATGTTGCTGCGGCGCAAAATTTCCATCACGCCGGCGGGGGTGCAGGGAACAAGCCCGGGCCGCTGCGTCGAGAGGTAACCCACGTTCATCGGGTGGAATCCATCGACATCCTTGGCGGGATCGACCGCGAGCAGAACTTTCTTGGAGTCCACGTGCGCAGGTAAAGGTAACTGCACGAGAATGCCGTCGATTTCGTCGCGATGGTTGAGCGAGTCGATCAACGCGAGGAGTTCTTCGGTGGGAACCGACTCGGCCGGAGAGTGCTGTTCACTGTAGAGCCCAACCTCCTTCGAGCTCTTAACCTTGCCGCGCACGTAAACCTCGGATGCGGGATTACTTCCGACCAGGATGACGGCGAGGCCTGGGCGAATACCGGAGGCCGCAAGGTTTTGCACCTCGGCGGCAACCTCCGCGCGGATTTCGCTGGCCAACTTGGTGCCGTCAAGAATCTGGGCTGGCATTCTACCTCGCTTTGGAGTGTCGAGAAATGAAAGTGGATTCTATCGCATCGCCCGCTGTCAACGATGGGCCGGTGGTTGGAAACGGCCAGAATGGTGGCTGTGTTCGGCCACGGAGGCTCGATCGGAGCTACAATGTCAGCGCTATGATTCCGCAGGATTTGCTCGAGATGCTGGTGTGCCCCGTTTGTAAGGAGCCCGTACTCCTGACGCAGAATGGGACTGGCCTAAAATGCGGCAAATGCTTGCGGGTGTATCCGATCCAGGACGACATTCCCATCATGCTCATTGACGCGGCGACAGTCGATCCACACTGAAGTGCCATGACAATGTTCGGTTTTTGTTCCGTGACAGAACGACACATTGTGTCAATTTGGCCCAGGTAATCGGGGCTACCGCTCCTCTTCTCTGCCGGAATCCCTTCGCAACCTCTTGCAGAATCTTGGGTTCTAGTTGGTGGCAAGAATCGGATAGCGCTTTGGTGGGGTACCGAAGTTACGGCATTTCGATTGCATGCAACAAAGTGGGTTGCCGATGAGTCTAATGGAGAAAGTGGGACGGAAGGTGAGGATGGCCATGAAAGACAGGTTCACGGTGACGGAGCTTTCGGCCTTGCGTAATGATCTGCTGCAGAGCGGCATGGTGGACTCGCGCGAAGCAGCGGAGGTGTTGCAGGTCTTCTTGATGGGCCGCGGATACGGCGTATCGCCGGAAGCGGCCATCGACGCGGCAGGCCGGGTCGAGATGGCCGGCTGTTCTTTGCCGGTACTCGAGCGGGAATTGGAAGGACTCGCGCTTGTGATGTAACAACGCGCTCTCGCGGCGTGAACGCGCGGCGGCGCCGGATCGAGGTTTTAGAACGAAGAGTTCGACAACGCGACGTTAAGCGGAAGCTGGCCCATCAATCGGGTAGCTTCCCAGTACGAAGAGCCGGGCGAAACTGCCCGGCCTTTTGTTTTTCTGATTCATGGTGTGAGCGGCGCAAAATCCTGCGGCCGTTTTCACAAATCCTCCACTGCTCGCTGCAGATTGCGCGCGATTGCCGGCGGATCGTACCCGGGTTCAAACCGTAGCGGCTTTCCAATGCGCACGACAATTCTCCCCGGCGGTGCAACTTTCCTGCCAGCTCTCTTGACTTCGAACAATCCATCGATACGCATAGGCAAAATCGGGACGCGCAGGTTGTTGGCGAGTACGCCGACACCGGTGCGAAACGGGCGTATCTTGCCGTCCTCGGTGTGCTGGCCCTCGGGAAAAACAAGCACGCTGTATCCGCGATCAACTGCCTCTCCGGCGTAAGCAAAGCTCTTGCGGAAACCTGCGTCACGCGGCAGGGGGAACAGATTCAGGAGCATTACGCCGAGCGTCCACTGCAGGCGGTCATAGATCCGAAAGACCCAACCCCGAGTCGGAGCGGGCGAGCGCAGAGCTTCGAGGGCTTCTCCGCCGGTCGCGGTGGCCAGCCGGTGCCGGATTCGCAAGGGCAGAACCGTTTGGATGAAGCCGACATCCACATCCGCGACGTGATTAGAAATCACCAGCAGCGGCCCGTCCACGCCGCGCAGGTGTTCGCGCCCAACCACCCGCGGCCAGCCAAGCAGAAACACTGCCGGCCTCACTAGCAGGTAGTGTGCTGCTAGCCGGAACCACGTCGATGGCCAGCGCAAGGTCCAGCGCGGATAGTGAAACTTCTGCCCCTCGCCGCGCTCACAATGAAGAAGCTTATCGAGATCGGCCACCGTAGCCAGATTAGAAAGCTCTGTCTCACTCAAATCCACCTGATAACGATCTTCGAGCGCACCCAGCAATTCGACGCGCTCCAACGAACTTAGCCCCAAGTCATTTTTCAGGTCAGCATCCAGGCCGAGCTTCGGCACGGAGCGCCCCGTGACTCGCATAAGCAACTCTGCGAGCGGACTGACTGCGGAGTCGCGGCCTTCACCAGCGCCTCCCCTCAGGCTGGCTATCACTGCATCGCGAATCACATTGCGCCGCGGCTTGCTAGTCGACGTGCGCGGGAAATCCTCTTCCGGCCAGACGAACCAGCTCCGCATGCGCTGATATTCCGCTAATCTGTCATTAGCCCGCGCGACCGCGGTCTTTACGTCAGCTCTTGGATCGCGCAGAATGAAGACGGCACACGGCTCGGCGTTCCCGCCGCGATCGATGCCGACCACCACGCAATCGCGTATCTCGGGCTGCAAGCGCAGAGCCTCCTCAAGATCCTGAGGGTAGACGTTCATTCCTGCCGGGGTGACGATGACTTCTTTCTTGCGCCCCTTGAAGAACAAGTTGCCGACCGCATCGAGTTGCCCGAGGTCGCCGGTTGCATACCATCCTTCGTTCCCGGCGACCGGAATCAGTTCGAGGCCGTTCCAATAGCCGCTGGCGACTCCCGACCCCCGCACCAGAATTTCACCATCTTCTGCCAGCTTGATTTCTCGCCCCGGCAGCACCTTGCCAATCGAGCCACGGCTGGTGTGGAAGGGGTGATTCAGGCTGATCAGCGAAGTGGTTTCTGTAAGACCGTAGCCCTGCACGACGGCATAGCCAAGGCGGTGCCAGAATTCTTCGGAATCTCGTTCGAGGGCTGCGCCTCCACTGATGATGGCCCAGAACTTCCATCCAAACTGCCGGCGAATGTCGCGAAACGTCAACCATCGTCGAAGGAAATGCTGGTTCGCAGCCGCGGCGTATCGGTTGGCAAAGGCCGCTCGGCGGCGCGAGCTCATTTCGGGATCGGAGTCCGCCTCAATGTCGCGCTCAATTTTTTGCTTGAGCGAATCGACAAGCCGCGGAACAGCGACGAGAACGGAGACGCGCTCGCGGTGGATGGTCGAAATGATGGTCGTTGGATTGAATGTGTCTTCGAAAACGACAGTTGCGCCCATCAGTGGCGGAAGAAAGATTCCCAGGAATTGTCCGAAAACGTGGCTCAAAGGCAGCAGGTTGAGAAACCGTAGTGGATGAACGAGCCGTTCGTACCTGAGATACTTCGCGATCTCGGTGGCCAGCGGCGCAAGGTTACCCGCAATATTCGCGTGGGTGAGAACGACGCCCTTGGGCTCGGCCGTTGTGCCGGAAGTGAAAACAATCTCGAGCGGATCGGAAGGCTGAATTTCGAACGGCCGGAAGCGCCCGGTTCCATGGTGCGCGACCGCGCCCGCCAGGTCGGAGGGATCGAGCGTGGCAAACCCACTAAACAGTGGCGCCCGCTCGCGCGGACAAAGAATGAGCTTCGTACGCACCTGGCCGCTAATGCGGCGAGCAAAGTCGGGGCTGGAAGCGTCGTCGACGGGAACCGCGATGACGCCCGAAACGGCGCATCCCAGAAGAGCCGCGACCCACTCGGCGCAATTTGGGCCCCAGAGGAGAATGGCATCGCCTTTTGTAATGCCGCGGGCGCCCAGTTCGCGTGCGAACTGGGCAGCCACGCGCGCGACCCGGTCATAGGACCAGCGCTCGCGGCGATATCCGCGGGGGAAGACATAAGCTGGCCCGGAACCCCAGCGCTCGAAGCCCGCCAGGTAATTTTGGCCGAAGTAGCCCGACACACTTGCCCGCACACCCTGTTTAGTAGCACAATTCACGAATCTTTACAGGAAGCCTGTGCCCGACGGGCGCAGATTGAGGTCGAATGGCTGGAACCCACCAAGCAAGAGTGGCGGCGGCAGCAGCTTTCGCGCTTGGTCTGACTTTGTTGATCGCCTGCCAGAGTCCCACTTCAACCAGCAGTGCGAGCGCGGCTGCGACCGCGAGGGCGACGCCGCAAGAAAGCCGTCTGTACAGCGGCCCATCCCGTGACCTCAGCCTAGACGAACGCTCCGGCGGGCACATTCTGCGTAAGCATGTGGGTCTGACGGAAGAGGATCTGCGCGAACGGTTGGCGCGCGAGGAGAATATTACTGGCGCTTCCACCTACACGGACCGCCGGACCGCCGAGCATGTGGTCGGGGCGGCGATTGCCAAATCACCGGACCGCATCGAGAGTTGGCTGAACCGTTCCGGAAGGCATCCGAACCTAGTGCTTGATTACGATGGAGACGAACCCATCGGACGCACGATGAACCGTGGAGCGTCTCAATCACGGCCGTGCACGCACGCGTTGATTGTTTTAAAGTATGCCGGGCCCAACGACTATTACGTTCTGACTTCTTATCCGGAGTGCCGCTGATGAAAAGCCACAGCCCGAAAATCGACCTGACGGTGGAGAATTTTCCTGCGCTGCATACGTTTCTGCGGGGTTATTTTCATGAGGATGTGGCGGACGAATACGGGACCGCCCCCGAGGCCGCCGACCAGTTCTGCGAAGATGCCGACAGCGACGAACGCATTCCGGTAGCGCGGGAGTGGCAAAAGATCGTGGAGATGACGGAAGGGCAAGTCTCCCCTTTGAACGCGGCTCTGAAGAAGCTGGGTTCGGCCATTCAGCTGAAAGAAGATCAAATACCGGCGATCTCGGCAATTTTTGCGCGCTGCCTGGGGGCGAAACCTTCGCGAAAGGCGGCGAACGAATGAAGGTCCTTCACGCCTCATCTAGGAAGCCTAGAATTTAGCGGTTTGACGCTCCGCCCGGGGGGCCGATCACTTGGGGGGCAACCGTTACAAAAAACACTAGGCTGTGACGTAGCTCACCGCGCGAATGTACGTGTGTGGCTACTGTTTGTGCGTACGGGCGGGCACCAAGCCTTTTTCGCCCAGCCATCTAATTCCAGGAGTCTCCGCTATGCCGCAGGACACTATAACAATCACTGACAACCGAACGGGGCAGAACTATTCCCTGCCGATCGAGAACGGAACGATCCGGGCGATGGATCTGCGCAAAATCAAAACGAGCCCGGAAGATTTCGGACTCATGACCTACGACCCAGCCTTTATGAACACGGCCTCCTGCCGCAGCGCGATCACCTTCATTGACGGTGATAAGGGGATCCTGCGCTACCGGGGATATCCGATCGAAGTGCTGGCCGAGCACTGCACTTACCTCGAAGTTGCGTACCTGCTTCTGTTCGGCGAGTTGCCGACGGAAAGCCAGTTGAAGAAGTGGGTGAGCGAGATCACGCATCACACTATGCTTCACGAGAGCACGAAGAAGTTCATGGAGGGTTTCCGTTACGATGCTCATCCCATGGCCATGTTCGTAAGCAGCGTGGCGGCGCTCTCCGGTGTCTATCCCGAATCGCGCCAGATCCAGGATCCTGCCAACCGTCTGCATCAGATCACACGTCTGATCGGCAAGGTGCCTTCCATCGCCGCCATGTCGTACCGGCATAGCGTGGGCTTCCCCTATGTCTATCCCGACAACGACCTTACCTACCCAGAAAACTTCATGAACATGCTGTGGAAGATGGTCGAGCCGAAGTATGTCGCCAACCCGGTGATTGCCCGCGCCCTCGACATCCTCTTTATTCTGCATGCCGATCATGAGCAGAATTGCAGCGCCAACGCGATGCGCGCGGTGGGCAGTTCCCAGGCCGATCCTTACCTCACCACGGCTGCGGCTGCCGCCGCCCTGGCTGGCCCGCTGCATGGCGGAGCCAACGAAGCTGTCCTGGTCATGCTGGACGAAATCGGCACCAAGGCGAATGTCCCCGCTTTCATCCAGAAGGTGAAAGAAGGCAAATGCAAGCTCATGGGCTTTGGGCACCGCATCTACAAGAACTACGATCCCCGGGCCAAGATCATCAAGTGGGCGGCGGACCGCGTGTTCGAAGTGACCGGCCACAACGCCAAGCTCGAAATCGCGCTCGAACTGGAGCGGGTCGCGCTGCAGGATGAATATTTCGTTCAGCGCAAACTCTACCCGAACGTCGATTTCTATTCGGGCATCATTTACCAGGCAATGGGCTTCAAGCCGGAGATGTTTACCGTTTTGTTCGCCATCCCGCGCACTTGCGGCTGGCTGGCTCAGTGGCAGGAACTGTTGACCGATCCCGAGCAGAAGATCGCCCGTCCGCGTCAGGTCTGGATCGGGCACGAAACCCGCGAGTTTGTGCCGATGGCGAAGCGCACTCCGTCCGGGGTATTGGCGCGATAAGGTTAGGGCCGGGATCGATCGGGTGGTGATGGATGTTTGAACGCTCCCGGCCTGCTTTCGCAGTCGGAATTTAAGATTTTGCCCAAGGTGTGCTACCGCTCCGGTGGCGCAGATTTTGTCATTCGAGGGTCCTCACCATCTCAAGACCGGACGTACACTCCCTTTCGGTAACCCCCGGTAATCGTCAGTAACCATCGCATCGGTGGCGCCCAGACTTACAATAACCTTACTCCGCAATCCCAATGGTGTGGTTGGCGGTGTTTCGCCGGGAAAATCCCCGGCGAGGTCGGGCCCGTCAGGCAACGCTCCCAGGGAAATGGGCGTTCGACGGCAATCTAGGCTGGAGTCCGTAAATCCTATGGCGTTTGTTTTCGGTTTTAACAAACAGAAGGTTCTCAGCGCCGCGGAAAAATTCGTTCAGCAGGGCAAGCTGCAGAATGCTATCGCTGAATACGAGAAGGTCCGCAAACACGATGAAAAGGATCTTACAGTTGCCAATACGATTGGCGATCTGTACTCGCGCCTTGGTGATACCGAAAAGGCCATCGAATGTTTCAAAGCGGTCGGCGACGCCTATGCGGCGCAGGGTTTTACGGTCAAGGGCATTGCCATGTACAAGAAGATCACCAAGCTGCAGCCGAGCATGGATGGATCTTTGAAGCTGGCGGAACTCTACACCCAACAAGGCCTCTTCAATGATGCGCGGGCGCAATATCTGCAAGTTGCCGAAGAATTCATGAAGAGTGGGGACATGGAGCAGGCAGTGCGCCTGTTCCAGAAGGTTCTTGAAATGGACCCGGAAAACGTGCCGATGCGGGTCAAACTCGCCGAGGTTTACGTCAAACTGGGCAAGAAGAAGGAAGCGTGGGAAATTTTCAGCGCGGCAGCCGAGTCGTTGCGCGCACGCGGTTCTCTGCCCGCTGCGGAAGACATTTTGCAGCGCATGCTCGTGCTTGATCCGAGCAACAGCTATGTCCTACTGATGCGGGGGCGGGCGGCGCTCGACAGCGACGATCCGAAGGCTGCCATTCAGTATCTGGAAAGGGCTGCCGACATTGATTCGCATCCGGAGGGACTGCGCGATCTTCTGAAGGCCTACCTGGAAAGCGGCGATCTGGCCAAGTGCGCGCCGCTGGCTGAAAAGCTGTTAACGGTTCACAACGACCCCGAGGGGTTGTTTTTGCTGGCAGAAGGCGCGGCCCGGCTGGGCCACTACACTAAAGCTCTCGAGATTTATGCCACGCATGCGGAACGTCTGCTGGCTGCCGATTCGACGAAGCTGCTCGCGAACCTGCATTCCCTGATCGCGCACGTTCAGGGCGATGCGGCCGCACTCGAAAAACTGTTGGAGCTTCTCAACAAGTCGGGCGAAAGCACGCACATCAACGAGGTCGCCGAGTTGCTGGCCCATGCTTCCGTGAAGAACGGTAACCTCGAACGCGCACGCGAACTGTATCGGATGCTGGCGGCGAACGAACCGCAGAACGCGTTGCACACGCAGAATTGTCAGCAGATCACGGAGCGCCTGCAGGGAATCTCCACTCCTGCGGTCACGGGAATCACGCCCGAAGAAGGGGCCCTGATCGTCGAGGACCTGGAGACGATGGCGCCGATGATCGACCAGGAGTATCCGGACCAGATCGCAATCGCGGTACGTGCGGCGGTCACGGATGCAGATCTGTTCCTTTCCTATAACCTGCCGGACAAGGCGCTTGTGCCGCTGCTCGGCGTGCTGCCACAAGCACCGCGGGATGTCCGTTTGAACCAGCGGTTGGCTGCGCTACACACACGCTTTCAGCGCTTTGCCGAGGCCGCCGTCTGTTGCCGGACACTTGAAAGCGTTTTTCACGACGCCGGTCACCCGGATGAAGCTGTGCGCTATGGAGAGCTGGCTGCGCGCTACGAGCAAAATACCGGTGTCGCAGTTGCCGAGGACGTTGCACCTGGGGCGGCCGCACCCGTGCCTGCTCCGGCACATCTGCCCAAACCCAAGCCGGAGACGCATCCGGAGTTCTCGGTCGAAGAAATGGCCGGGCAAGCTTCTGAAGATACGCAAGACGATGTTTCTTCCGAGTGGGAGCATGCACTCGCAATGGATGAAAGCACGTCCGTGCAGACGGCTGCACCAGCCCACGCTCCTAGGGACCCGGAAAACGATGCGGAGATTGCCGAAACGGTCGAAGAGATCCGTTTCTATCTCGAGCATTTCATGACCGACCAGGCGCGAACAGCCCTTGAGAGGTTAGCGACGCTGACCAACGATGCGGCTGTCCTCGATCCGCTGCGCGCTGCCATCGAATCGGGGGGCAAGCCGGCCGAGGAACCCGATGCGGAGATTGCCGAAATCAATGCCGACGATCCAGCGATATTTGAAATCGAACTGAAGACGCCTTACGCCGACGAAGCCGCGCAAGACGCCGGTTTGTTAGCCGGCTATGACAACGGCCGTCACGACCGTGCTGCGAATGAGACCGCTCCGGCCCAAACACCGCCTGCGCTCACACAAGACGCGCACTTTGGCCTCATGCACCACGAACCCGCCGCTGCGGAACCCGCGCATGCCGAGGCCGCGCACGCGGCGCCAGACGAACTGACCGCGCTGGTGGCAGATCTGGAAAGCTCGCTCGGGACATCTTTCCCGGTCGCGGCTTCCGCCGGTCAGACTCCGGCAGGCGAGCCAGAACTCAGCAAGTCCTCGGCAGAGCCGTCTTTGCCAGCAGAACACGCAACCCCAACCATGGCGGGCTGGCCGGGCGCGACGCCGGCAAAGCACGTTCCGTCTCCGTTTGTGCCGGAGGCTGAGCCGGTGGCCGATGGCGATGCCGCTCCAGTGGTAGCGGCCTTACCTGCGGCGGCAGCAAGTGCCGCGGCAGCCGCTGCAGCTCCCGCAATGATGACCTATACGCCCGCCCCGGTTCGACCGCTGGGGACAAACGCACAGGCGATGCATCCCTCCGGTAGCGTCGATCTCTCCGAAATTTTTGGGGACCTTAAGCACGAACTCGAAGAAGACGCGCCCGCCATCGATGAGGATCCGGAAACGCATTACAACCTGGGCGTAGCTTTCCGCGAGATGGGACTGCTCGATGAGGCGATTGCCGAATTGCAAAAGGTATGCACCGCCATTGATCACGGACATCCCTTCTCGCAGACCGTCCAGACCTACACCTGGCTGGCACAGTGCTTCCTTGACAAAGGCGTACCCGAGGCCGCAATCCGCTGGTACGAGAAGGCGCTCCACATCCCGGGACTTGACGGTGAGGCGCGTGTGGCCATCAACTACGAACTTGGTTCCGTCTGCGAAAGCGCGCATGACAAACCGGGCGCACTGCGTCACTTCACCTACGTATACGGCGCAAACATCGATTATCGCGATGTGGCCGAGCGCATTCAGGCTCTGAAGTCGTAGAATGCGAAGGTGGGTACGGCGGCATGCGCAGGGGATGGACTGCATCCCGCGCTCATCCCAGGTTGAACCGTGCAGGGAACCATCCGGGCAGCCATCCCCACACCGACGCGTGCAATGACTTCAGATCCCAAGCTGCCCTTTCCGACTGAGCCTGCCGTTGCCGAAACGCCGGCCGGCACCATTGCCGACACGCGGTCAGGAAACGGAACTGCCCCACTGGCCCGCGGCGTTGTTTCGGGACGGCGGATTTCGGCGGCTCATCTTTGGCTCCGCCGCATTGGCGTGCTCTTGTTCGTCTTCCTTTGCGCGACGCTCGGAGTCATGCTGATGATCCTGCCCTGGCGGCCCGAGTGGTCCGATAACAGTTTGCTTCTCCCTTATCCCGCGATGCGCGAACTGGTTTCAAGCGGTTTCGTGCGGGGAGTTGTAACCGGTCTGGGTCTGCTCAATGTGTGGATCGGGTTCTGGGAGGCCATTCAGTACCGCGAGGAATAAACCCAAACCCGCCGTTGATCGCTAGTCGCTGGTCGTTAGCGACGCAACCGCAAAAGCAGCTTCTGGATGACGCGTCGGCGGCCCGATTGGTGAAGAAAGAGTGAACCGCGAGCACGAACAGCGAACGACTGACGACCAACCACTGATCTCTTATGACTGAACCGAAGCTGAAGCCCGCTCCACTGGCGTACAACAACGAATCGTTTATCGCCTCGCCCGACGGCCGCATCCTGCGCCTTTTGTCGGAATACATCGAGCCGCTGTCGCGCTTCCGCCGGGAGCAGATTCAGGACACGGTGGTTTTCTTCGGCTCGGCTCGCGTCGCCAGCCGCGACTCAGCCGCCAATCAACTGAAGGATGTTCGCACCAACGGCGCGGCCGCGTCGCAACAGGCTCTCGACCTCAAGCGCGCCGAAGCCGCCATTGACATGGCGCGCTATTACGAGGACGCGCGCCGCCTTGCCTATCTGCTGACCGAGTGGTCGGCGCACATCCCCGCTCGGCGCCGTCGCTTCGTCGTGACCACCGGTGGAGGCCCCGGCATTATGGAAGCGGCCAACCGCGGAGCGCATGAAGCCGGGGGCAGAACCATCGGCCTCAACATCAACCTGCCCTTCGAGCAGTTTCCCAACCCCTACATCACGCCGTCGCTCAATTTCGAGTTTCACTACTTCTTCATGCGCAAATTCTGGTTCGCGTACCTGGCGAAGGCGCTGGTGATCTTTCCCGGAGGCTTTGGCACGCTCGACGAACTCTTCGAAATCCTCACCCTCGCTCAAACCGAAAAGCTGGCCAAGAAAATCGTGGTCGTCATCTACGGCAGCGAATACTGGAAGAAGATCGTCAATTTCGAAGCTATGGTGGATGCCGGCGTGATCTCGCCGCAAGATCTGGAGCTGTTCAAGATAGCGGATTCTCCCGAGGAGAGTTTTGAGTTCCTGAAAGAGGGCTTGACCAAATATCATCTGGGCCCGCAACAGCCAAAACGCACTGGCGAAGCGGCGACGCCCGAAATCGCAAAAACACGTCCTTAGTTGCCGCTTCCAAGCCCCGCTGTCCGCCTTCTCCTTGGCGCCAACTGGAATGGCCTGCAACTTCTGCGGTCCCTTCTACGTATACACTCCTGTTGTTCAGTGTTTCCAGAGGCAAAACGACTATGACGTTTCGACCTGCCGCACTCGCTTGCGGCCTGCTGCTTTTCATTTGCGCCATGCCGGCCTTGGCGCAACCGCCCGCTCCAAACGAGATGCCGTCGGTCATCCAGGTTCCGGAAGCGGCGCGCGCCACTGTCAATTTTGACGCGACTGCTGCCACCAATGCCTATCTCGCCCAGATTCCAGCCGACAAGACAGCCCGCTCCGATGCTTATTTCGAGGGCGGATATTGGATGATCCTTTGGGATTTTCTTTACGGTGCGACAGTTGCGCTGCTCTTGCTGAATCTGCGCTGGTCGACGCGCATGCGCGATCTGGCGGAACGCGTCACCCGCTTCAAGCCGGTGCACACGCTTGTGTATTGGACGCAATACCTCGTGCTCACTTCCATCTTGGTCTTCCCGCTCACCGTCTACGAGGGTTATTTCCGCGAACATAAATACGGGCTTGCGACGCAAACCTTCGGTCCCTGGATGTGGGATCAGATCAAGAGTCTGGCAGTTGGCCTGGTGCTGGGTGGCATCATCGTCATCATTTTATTCGGCGTCGTCCGTCGCCTGCCGCACACCTGGTGGATCTGGGGCGCGGTAGTGACCAACCTGTTCCTGGTCTTCGTAGTGCTGATCGGTCCGGTCTACATTCTGCCCATCTTCAACAAGGTCACCCGCCTTGACGATCCGAAGGTTGTCGAGCCTATCTTGAGCATGGCGCGCGCTAACGGGATCCCCGCAAAGGACGTGTATCAGATCGATGCTTCGCGGCAGACGACGCGGATGAGCGCCAACGTCAGCGGCTTTGCCAACACGATGCGCATTACGCTCAACGACAACCTGCTGCGCCGCGGCTCCCCGGAAGAAATTCAGGCCGTCATGGGTCATGAGATGGGGCACTACGTGATGAACCACATCTACAAGAGCATCATGTTCAACTTGATCGAGACGGTGCTGATGTTTGCTTTTTTGTACTACGGACTCGCTTGGGCGCTCCGCCGTTGGGGAGAGAAGTGGCAGATTCGGGGCGTGAGCGACGCGGCGGTCGTTCCGCTCGTTGTACTGCTGGTTTCTATTTGGAGTTTCGTTCTCACTCCCATCGATAACACTGCCATCCGCACGCAGGAAATCGAAGCCGATATGTACGGGTTGAACGCGTCCCGGCAGCCCGATGGCTTCGCTCAAGCCGCAATCCATCTCGGCGAATATCGCAAGATGAGTCCAGGGCCGGTTGAGGAGTTTATCTTTTTCGACCATCCCAGCGGCCGCAACCGCATCTATGCCGCGATGCGCTGGAAAGAGGAGAATTTGAAGTTGTTCACGCCAGAATTGGTGGGCGCGGGCGCCGCCACAACTCAAGCTGCTGATGCAAACAAGAAATGATTACGATCATGGGGTAGGCTGAGAACGATGGCCCCGCGCTGTCAGCTCTACTACATCACCGACCGGTCCCAACTCGCAGGCGACGAACCCGCGCGCCGCCGCGCCCTGCTCGACAAAATTGCCGATGCCGCACACGCCGGCGTCGATTACATTCAGCTTCGCGAAAAAGACCTGAGCACTCGGGATTTGGAGCAACTGGCTTGTGAAGCCGCGCGCCTCATCAGGCAACTGAGAACTGAGAACCGGGAACTGAGAACTCGTTTCCTAATCAACTCACGCACCGATGTTGCCCTTGCCGCCGGAGCCGATGGAGTCCACCTGCGCTCCGACGACATTTCCCCCAAAGACGTCTTCGAAATCGGAAGATCGTGTGGCGCGGGCGCCCCCGCGCACGAAGCAGCGCCGATCATCGCCGTCTCCTGTCATAGCTCGTTCGATGTGCTCCGCGCCGAATCTGAGAGCGCTGACTTTGCCGTATTCGCGCCTGTGTTCGAGAAAAAAGCTGCTCCAGGAATGCAGCCGCAAGGCATCCCAGCTTTGCGCGAGGCCTGCCAAGCGAGGCTCCCCGTGTTTGCCCTAGGCGGAGTCACGCTGCAGAACGCCCAGTCCTGCCTCGAAGCCGGAGCCGCTGGTGTAGCCAGCATTCGTCTCTTCCAGGAGAATAGAATCAGCGAAGTAGTTCACGCGTTTTATGCGCTCTGATCCATGAATCCATGAATGAAACCACAGTGCTTACTCATACCGCAGAACAACTCGGCCCGGCGCTCGTCGTCATCCCGGCCGGCTGGTTCCTGATGGGCTTCGATTCGGGGCAGGACAACGAGAAGCCGGTCCATCGCGTCTGCATTGACGAGTTTCTACTCGCCCCCTGTCAGGTCACGAACGCCGAATACGCACGCTTCGCAAAGAGCGCTGGATCAGCCCCTCCCCCGTTCTGGAGCGACGCGCATCTCAATCGGCCCGATCAACCCGTCGTCGGAGTGTCGTGGTACGAGGCCATCCGCTACTGCGAATGGCTGAGCGGCCCCACAGGCAAACTTTTTCGCCTCCCCACCGAGGCTGAATGGGAGCGAGCGGCCCGCGGCGGCCGCGAAAGCGCGCTTTTCCCCTGGGGGGATACGTCTCCGCAGTTGCTGCCAGATTACGCTGCCCGCTGCGCTGCCTATTGGAACACAGGCCCGGAGCCAGTTGGACGCGCCATGGCGAACGGATTCGGTGTTTACAACATGTGCGACAACGTCCACGAGTGGTGCAGCGACTGGTACTCGCCGAATTACTATGAGGTCTCGCCAGATCGCAATCCGCGCGGGCCGGAATCGGGCCAGCGTCGTGCCTCTCGGGGAGGATCCTGGCGCCACCACATCAAAATGTCACGGTGCGCCGCGCGCTCCAGCATTCCACCCGAGTTTCAGTATGCGGATTATGGGTTCCGAGTCGCCTGCGAAGTACAATTAACAGGTCAGAGGTTAGAGGTCGGATTGCATAGGTGAGAACCCTGGTATTCAGCGTTTCCCTTACTGCAAGAGATTTTGACCTCTGCAATCTGACCTCTAACCTCTACCTACACAAGAGGGCTTCCATGACCGACCTTGCCGCCCACTACCTCGAAGAAATCCGCCGCCAGTTGCGAGGCCACAAGCGTATGGCCGAAACCGCCATGGCACAACTCGAGGACAAGGACTTCTTCACAACGATCGATCCGCAGTCGAACTCGATCGCCGTCCTAGTCAACCACATCGCCGGCAACGCCCGCTCCCGCTTTACCGGGTTTCTCACCTCCGACGGCGAAAAGCCGGACCGCTTTCGCGACCGCGAATTCGAGATCTCCACCACCTCCGCTCGCGGAGAAGTTATGCGCTGGTGGGAAGAGGGCTGGGCTCGGATTTTCTCTACGCTTGAGTCGCTCAAGCCGGAAGATGTGTTCCGCACGGTCACGATCCGCCAGGAATCGCACACAGTACTGCAGGCGCTCAACCGCGCCCTTGCCCACTATGCCCAACATATCGGGCAAATCGTCTTCCTCGCCAAGCATCTGCGCTCGGAGCAGTGGAAGACTTTGAGCATTCCCCGCGGCAAGTCGGAAGACTACAAAACCGCGCCCCCAAAAGCGCATGCCCGCGGGATGCACAAAAACTGATTTAAGCGTTTGGGGGCAGAGCTACCGCCGAACACTCAGGACACGTTGCGCCAGTCCAAGATCACCTTCCCCGTGTCCCCGGTTTTCATGGCTTCTAGCCCCTTCTCAAAATCGTGGTACGAGAACCGGTGCGTGATGACCGGCGTGATGTCGAGCCCGGACTCGAGCATCACCGTCATCTTGTACCAGGTTTCGAACATCTCGCGTCCGTAGATGCCTTTTATGGTCAGCATATTAAAGATCACGCTGTGCCAGTCAATTGACATTTCAGTGGAAGGAATGCCCAGCATGGCAATCTTCGCCCCATGGCTCATGTTCGCGATCATTTCGCGGAAGGCGGCGGGTGAACCCGACATCTCGAGACCGACGTCGAATCCCTCTTGCATGCCAAGCTGCTTTTGCGCTTCTTTGAGAGGCGTTTTTCGCGGATCGACAGCCAGCGTAACGCCCATTTTTTCCGCGAGGGCCAAGCGAACCGGATTGAGATCGCTGATGACCACGTAGCGGGCGCCGGCGTGCCGCACGACGGCGGCAGCCATCAACCCAATGGGCCCGGCGCCCGTGATTAATACATCCTCTCCGAGCACCGGGAACGACAGTGCCGTGTGCACTGCGTTGCCAAAGGGATCAAAAATCGATGCGACCTCCAGGTCGACCTTGGGATTGTGTTTCCAGATGTTGCTCATGGGCAGAACGATGTATTCGGCGAAGGCGCCGGGGCGATTCACACCCACTCCCTTGGTATGCGCGCACAAATGGCGGCGGCCCGCCAGACAGTTTCGGCAACGCCCGCAAGTTACATGCCCTTCTCCGCTGACGAGTTCGCCGACTCGATAATCGGAGACGTTGCTCCCGACCGCGACGATTTCTCCGACGAATTCGTGACCGATGACGAGCGGTACGGGGATGGTGGCTTTCGCCCAATCGTCCCATTGGTAGATATGGAGGTCGGTTCCACAGATTCCAGTAAGAGACACGCGGATTTTTACGTCATTAATGCCGATTTCCGGCTCCGGAACGTCCTCCAGCCAAAGGCCGGGTTCACGCCGGCTTTTCACTAATGCCTTCATAGGGTCCTTCCTTATCCTTGCGCGCGTGCCCGGCTTTTCCGGAGCACACGAGCCAAACCTTCGACTGCTTAACGGACACTCTTTTTAGGATTGCCTCTATCGTTGTAACACTAAGCCGGTATCGCAGTGAAGCGCGCGAGCATGAAGCGACCTTTCATGCGTCGAGCATCGGCTATTGTGTTGGTCCCCGCCAAAGAACCCTTTGAGGGCGGGAATCGAAGTTGCCCTTCCGGATATCGCCGTGAGCAAATCTGCCACCCGATCCTTTGACTTGGTAAACTCTAGCTAGCCGCGCGGAGGGATGTGTGAGCGGTTGAAACAGTCGGTCTTGAAAACCGATGTACGGGAAACCGTACCGGGGGTTCGAATCCCTCTCCCTCCGCCATACAGGCTGCAGACGGCCGGGATACCCCCAGGTTTCGTAGACGGACGCCATAAAGCCAAGCAGGGGCGAGAGTCCCTTTCCGACGATGCGCTGGGATCGGTTCCTGAGGACCCACCCCATCCCGACACTACCCGGTCACAGATTCCAAATAAGGTATCCCATTGACACCGGTGGCGTCCGTTTTCGGCTAACCGGTCGGGCTGCCACAAACTCGTTTCTTACCACGACTTCAAGTAGTCGCAGTGGCCGCCGGGGCGGAGGCGCCGAAGCTGGATTCGTAGGCCAGCAGCCTTCGCTCGCCAGATAGTTGGCGCAAGGGCGCTAAATCCTGCGTGAGTTCGACTGTGCCAATGTACTCGCCTAAAGGATTTCGGACAGCGAAGTATCGAATGTGCACGAACTTGCCTTGGAAGTTGATCCAGAACTCCGCCACACTTTGGCGGCCCGACCGAAAATCATCCAGAATCTTATTGACGGTGTCGGCGCTTCGCGGCGGGTGGCAATGCTGAACCTTGCGGCCAACGATTGCCTTACTGCGGGCAAAGTTGCGATCTGGTCCCTCGCTGAAAAACGCGACCCGATCTTCGGCGTCGACGAATGTCAGGTCGAGCAGCAAAGTCGAGAGCACCGCCACCAGTTGCTCCACGCTGACGTGGCCGGTGGGCATCATGATGGTGCCATCCTTCGGCACCGCGCTGGTGGCCGCGTTGGCACTGACCGGAGGGATGTACCCGGTTTGGGGTTCGACCAGGCACCAACCATACTGTGGTGAAGCGGCCCAAATTTCGGCCCACTCGTTTTCCGTGAAGGTTTGCAAGGACATCGGGAAGAGAATGTTCTCCTCCTTGAAGATCATCTCTTCGACGGCTGCCAGTGCCCGCTCCGCTTGCGGAGCAAACTGCTGAACGGCGGCGGCGATCGGGTCGCAATCGTGCGCCGATTCGTTCATTTGCTTGAGCAGCTTTCGCGCATCATCGTCTTTGGCCCACATCACCTTCGAGGGCCCGGTGATACCGTGTCGTTCCAGGCAGGAAAACAGAGCGTGTTCTTTCCGCTGGTAGTGCTTGTCGAGGTCCATCAGGTCATTCGCGGATTGACATAAACGGAAAACGACTTCCCTGACGTCAGCATTTCCGGCTTGACTAGCAACCTCCGCGAAGAGTTTTCGCATTGTCGCAATGACGTCTTTGAGGGCAGCATTTTCACGGCGGAAAGTGTCGATGGGATGGCCAGGCAAAACGGATGGAGGTGGAGCAATCTGGACGAGCAAGTCTCGCCTGACCTGCGAGTGCAGGTCGCACATGGAGCGCACCTCTTCAACGGGCATTCCTTCGGCCATGAGTTGCTGTTCCATCGCCATGATTTCGGCGGCGTCCGTCTCGCCAACGATTGCGCGCAGGCGCTCCCTGACAAGTTCGGGAGCTGCCCCCGAGTGCAAATGCTGGATGATCTCTTTAAGGGCCGAAATTCTATGCGCCCGGTTGTCAATCAGTTCGCTCACAGTTTTTCTCCTGAGAGCACCCTATTCGGATAAAAAAATGCGAGCGATGACTTATGTCACGGCGCGAAGGTGCCCGGTGCTGCAAAATAGAATCACCGTGGAAGAGACGATCCAATCCGCAAGACCCTCGGAGGATGCCGCCAAGGCCCGCGCACGCGCCCTCATCGTTCCCCGCGAGCATGGAGCCTGGGGCCTCCTGATCATTCCCCTATTCACTGGAATCGCGGCGGGGTCGGGATCGGCGCAACAAATAGCGCCACAACTGTTGTTCGTCGCCGTCGCGTTCGCCTTGTTCTGGCTGCGGACTCCGATCGAAAGTCTCCTGGGATCGGGCCCGATGACCGCCCGCACACCTCGAGAAAGAACAACCGCCCTGATTGCATCCGGACTGCTGGCGCTCGCTGCCGCTTCGTCGCTGACTGTGTTGATGTGGCGTGGACGCAACCAGGACCTGCTCTGGATTGGAGTGGTCGCAGCCCTGGCCTTAGTGGTCCAGATGGCACTCCGCAAGCTCAACCGCAAGCTGCGGATGCTTTCTCAACTTGTAGGCGCCGCTGCCCTGACCGCCACCGCTCCAGCCGCTTACTATCTCGGCACCCGAAGGCTCGATTCGCGAGCTTTCATCTTATGGCTAGCCAATTGGCTTTTTGCCTGGAATCAGATTCACTTCGTGCAACTGCGCATCCACGCCGCCCGCGCCGGTTCGTTCAGGGAGAAGCTCTTGCGGGGCAGGTTCTTTCTCCTTGCGCTAATCGTTTTGCTTGCCGCCCTTGCCCTAATCACCGCCCAGCAACTCGCTTCCCCACTGATCCTCTTTGCCTTCACTCCCATCCTCATCCGAGGAACGCGCTGGTTCTTTGCCCCGTACCAGCCGCTCGATGTGAAAAAGCTCGGCTGGTCGGAGATGAAACAGGGCGCCGCATTCGGTTTGCTGCTTGCGATTGCGTTTCTCGTTCGCTAGCTCGCCAAGGGATTAGTTTCCCGGGAAGAAGTAGCTGGGACCCGAGAGTTCCGGGCTGGTGTTTAACACGCTCTAGTCGGCCGTTTCGAACGCGGTGCGCAGAAAACTCGCCAGATGCCACCCGTCCATGTATTTGTATGGGGTCTCGCCCATGGTGTAATGCCCGCAGGGAAGCACGACAACTTTGTGATCGAGGTTATGTCGCGCGAATTCCGACACGATCTGTTCTGAGAACTTCGGCAGGAACGTCAGGTCGTACTTGGCATAAATGACGAGCGAGCGCCGCGGCCAGCGCGAGAACTTGTCGAAATAAACGGCCGGGCTGACCGCGCGCCACACGCGCCGCAGGTCTTCCTCGCCGATCGACGACTCCAACCCCTGACGGATGTGCCGCGTCGATTGCCCGTGCCAGACTACGTCGGAAAAGTACGTCGAGGCGTGATTAAAGGCTGCGATGCGAATGCGCGGATCGTGCGCCGTGGCAATAAACGCATAGCACGACCCCAGGCTCGTGCCCAGAATACCCAGGCGGTTGTACCCCTGCGCCTCGAGCCAGTCGAAACAGCAGCGCACATCGACCACGCCCTGGCGCGTGGCGTCGAGCGTGCGACCGATGTTTGCGGAAACGGCGTAATCGGCGCGGTCGATCTCGGGAGGCCGGCGGATGTCGTGATACGGCATGCTGATGCGCAGCACCGCAATGCCCAGCCAGTTCAGTACGTCGCAGAGGCTGGAGTAGTGGAGCGCGTCGGAGTTCCAGTGGGGCAGAAGCACGACCGCGCGGCGTCCGCGAGCCGGAAACCAGCGCGCATTAACCAGATTGTTTTCCGGATACGGGCTTTCGACCGGCGAGGTGAAGCGCAGAAAGTCGGCGTAGGTGCCGCGGACTTTTTCTTCCAGCTTCGGGTCGGGGACTTCGCGCGTGCTGAAGATTTTCACCTCGCGGCGCTCCAGGCGGAAGTCCGTAGGCGTGCGGTAGGAGTAAAAATCATCGCTGGCCGCAATGATACGGTCATTGAAGCGCGAAAAATATTCGAGAAGAGCGCTCGAGTCGGTGGACGCGGGGCCACCATTGCGCTCCGGCCAGTTGCGGGTCCATTCAACGCCCCACTCGAGCGGGCGCACCACTCGGTTGTTATCTACCGAGGTGAGGCGGGTCTCCCATTCGTACATCCAGCGGTCGTAGCGAGAGGACATCGCTTTATTGCTTTGCGTCCGGCTGGTGCGGGTCGGTCGGTTTTGAGGACTTGTCTGGCTCCGGTTTGTCGGTTGACTTTGCGTCAGGCCTCAGTTGTTCACTCAGGATGCGAAGCTTCTGCTCGCCGGGCTTGCCCCCCTCCGTGATGGAAACATACGCCGTTCCCTTCTCTACGCGGAAGTGGATCACGTCTCCAAGCTCAAATTTCTTGTCCCCGCCGCACTCTCCCCCCGTACTGTGGAACGTAGGCAACTTGCCGCAATCTATCTGATATATCTTCGTGTCCGTCTGCACGCTGTAGACGTGGCTATACATCGTGCGCGTATGGGTATTCATATTGCCGTTCCCATTCATAATCATGCCGCCGCCCGAGGTTTTGGAGTGTTCATTCTGGCCGGTAGCAGTGATCTTGCCTTCCTCTGGATACGTTGCCGGTTGCTTTTCTGCAAAAGCGGTCACCGCCAAAACTGTCACGAGAACAATGGATGAAAGCAGTACACCAACTAACGACGTGCTGTGGCCCTGGTTAAATTGCATCGCGTAATCCCTCCGATAAGTCTGACTTGCTGCTAGAACCGATGGCACTGACAACAAACAGCGAAGGCTAACTGGCCAGCTGCCCAATGTCAATTGTACCGACCCTGCCGGCTAACACAAGGACGTGCGAGCGGCTACATGCTTGCGGCATCCATCGGCCCGCTAAGGTCACGCTTGAGGCCTCGCCAGCATGGCACATCGTCAGTGGCGTGCCGACAGGATGTGCAGGATCTGCTGCAGTTCGTTCCGCAGATAGGCGACGTTGGTCGTCAAACTCATTGGAAAGGGGAGTGCCGATTGGCTGCGTTCCGTTTTTGTGTCCTCGCGAAGCTGCACGCGCGCTCCGGCAATGGTGAAACCGTCTTCGTAAAGCAGCTTCTTGATCCGCACCACCGACTCCACATCGCGCTTGCGGTACATGCGCTGGCCGGTGCTGCTTTTTACCGGCTTGAGCTGCGGAAACTCCGTTTCCCAGAAGCGCAATACGTAGGCCGGAAGGCGGCAGAGGCGAGCTACTTCGCCGATGCGGAAGTAGAGCTTATCCGGAATAATGACGTCAGCGCTCCGAGCTGATCTTCTCGACGCTCTTTTCCGTAGGGTCATAGGGGCGGTTTTCATTGCTCCCTGTATAGCCGTTTCTAGCATGAGCCGCGCTGCTGCGACAACCCCAAAAGTGCAGAGTTGCCCGTCCGGTGCACCTTTCCCCGCAACCCTTCTAAGAGGGCGGCGATACGGTGCGCATCAATTCTCTGGAGGGGATTCATTGTCAACATTCTATCTTGCGTGACATCCCTTCACTCTGAGCGGCTACGCTTTTTGCGAGGCCGAGAATGCTTATGCCGAATCCTGCTGCCATGGCGGCGACCAGCATGGCCAATGTGGCCCGGGAGATTCCTCCCTTGGCAAGGAACACAAACCAGCGATCCCATCCCAGGCCAAGGCGCGCGGGCTCGCTGCTGCCGAGATATTTGAAGAAAAGATGAACCTGTCCCGCAAGCGAGTAACCGAGGCGGTAGGTCCAATTGGCATCGTAGTAATGGCCGCGCGGAGCTTGGTCTTCCATGAAACTCGTCGCGAGCGAGATGCTTTGCACCAGCGCGCCTGCGACCAGCAACACGACGGCCAGCGTCTTGATGCGTGCGCCTGCGTTGGCCAGAACCGGCCCCAGCCCCACGCAGAGCAGCACCAAAGCCGGCACCAGATATCGCGGGCCAACGCAGTAGCCGCCCTCCCACTGCGAGTACTTGGCGAAAAAAAGAAGATCGGCCAGCGGGAGCAGAATGGCGACGGTCGCCAGGCCGCGGTCGCGGCGCCAGAGTGCGCCGAGGCCGATCAGCGCAAGGATGATTGGCGGAGCAAAAAGGAATGCCGATTTGCCCGGGGAGAGCAGGAATCCGTATAGCCCTTTGAGGATGGGCGTGTCGAAACTGTTCAGGCGCTTTGCACCTTCGGCGATTGCGGGATAGCCGAAGGCAAACGGGCTACCAAAAAGCAGTGCGTTGTGAGCCAGCAGAATTACCACTCCGACGGCGGACGCGACGCAGAGCGCGAGCGCCGCAGGGATGCTGCGCCACGCCCAGGTTAGCGCCGAAAAACCCGGCGCGAACCCTTCGACAGGCTCAGGGCAGGCACTGGGGCACCCTCCTGCTTCTCCATTCTTCATCATGACGGCCACGGCAAAAACCGCGATGGCAATCACATTGGTCGGGCGCACTAGCGTGGCCAGGCCGAGGATCAATCCCGCGATGGCCGCCGTTTGCGGTGAGATCGGCTTGCGTTTCCCGAACACCTCGTCTTGCACTTCAATGTTCTGGCCGTTGCCTTCCTCAGGCATGCTGTTTCGCAGCTTGCTGCTTCGTCCAAAGAGCAGCCATGCCACACCCGTGAATATCGCCGCCGACAACGGCTCGGAGAATAACCACGCCGAATAGGCAAAAATCGGCGTGGCGAGGCCGAGCATCGCCGTTGCCAGCAGCGTGGCACGCAGCGGTGTGCCGATTCCAACTAGCAGCAGAAAGAAAAATGTCACTGTCAGTGCCGCAAAGGTCGCGCTGCTCAGGCACGAGGCGAAGGCCACCACCAGGTCGGTATCTTCGGCGGGAACTCCGGGCAGGCGCGCCAGCGCATACTGCCCAACCGCATACCACGGCATGCACGCGACTGCCTGCCCCGGCGGATAGGCCGCGCGCGGCTGACCATGCACATCGGGCCTGCCATAAAAGTTATGGAGCGCGACGGCTTGCGGCACAGCCGTCGTCCCGTGCAGCACCAGGCTTTCGGTGGTGTAAAGAGTGTTGTACTCGTCGGAGGTTCGCACGCGTCCAGTGGAAGTCAGCAGGTAGAAAAACTGGAACGTGGCGAAGAGCCAGAGGGCGAGGTGGCGGCGGGAGGACGATGGAGGTTGTCCTTCATCAGAAATCGACAACGGGCTGTTAGCAGTCTCCAAGGCCGATTTGATCCTACCAATTCGGCATCGCCGGTGCTCGTGGCGCATCCGCTCCGTTAATGGCTGATTCGGATGAATGACTGGGAACTGGGAACCAACCATACCGGCGCGTCAACAGAACTCGAAAGCGGGCCCAAACGGAAAAGCCTCCCGCGAGGTGCTTCTCTCGGGAGGCTCTGGGGATTTCTGGACGAGCATCGTCCGCTTAGTGTTTCTTTTTCTTGGCGGCTTTCTTCTTGGTTGCCATGAAGCATTCCTCCGTTTGAACGATTTGTTCTCCCAAGGTTCTCGACAGGGCACCTTGATGCCCGGGCTACTCAACTTGTGGTATGAGCAGCTGTCCTGACACAAGATATTGCCATGTGTATGTAATTTGTCAACAGAAAAGTTCACATTTTCGCAACCTGCGGCCCTACAAGTGCCCCATTGCCCGTTCCAGTTCGCCGCTGATTTCTTTGCGGCCGGCAACTTGTTCGCTTGCGAATTGCTTGTCGGCACCTCCATCTGCCGTTCTTTAACTCCAGCGCTCGCGCCCACCAGCGTGTGCGATAATTTCAAAAGAAAATCTATGCCTGAACGAACTGTTTTCTGCGAAAAATTGAAACAGCAACTGCCCGGGCTTCCCGAGCCTCCTTTTGACAGCGCACTTGGCCAGAAAATCTACGAACACGTCTCACAGCAGGCGTGGAAGCAGTGGATGGAATTCTGCAAGATGCTGCTTAACGAGTACCGTCTAAATCCAGCGCGCAAGCAGGACCAGGAAGTCATCGTGAAGCAGATGGAGCAGTTTTTCTTTGGCGAGGGCGCAGCCCCGCCGGAAGAATACGTCCCGCCGACCCACTGAGGGTGGATCCGTTTAGAAACCCCGCGGGACAAGCTATTTCGCGGCAGACCCGTCCCGGAGGCCGCTTGATCAGCGATGCCGCCCGATTACCGATGGGTTACCTGCCCCGGTCCTTTAATACCCAATTCATCACCTCGTAACAATTTTTCGAAACAATGAGACCATGGAGCCGCTTGTCGCCAAGAGGCCATACGACACGCTGATTTTGTCGGACTTGCACCTCGGCGCGGATATGAGCCGGGCGCGCGAAGCGCTCGACGTGTTGCAGCAGAATCTCTACCGTCGCCTCATCCTGCTGGGCGATATCTTCGCCGACCTGAATTTCGGCCGCCTCAAAAAAGAGCATTGGAAGTTCCTCGGCTACATCCGCAAACTCTCGAATCCGAAGCGGCGTATCGAAGTAGTTTGGGTGGAAGGCAATCACGACCACGGACTGGCTGAAATCATGTCGCACCTTGTGGGCGTGCGCGTGTACCAGGAGTATCAATGGAATTACCAGGGCTTGCGACACATTGCGGTACACGGCCACCAGTTCGACGATTTCTCTGTCAGCAATGTGCACCTGAGCTACTGGGTTGGAACACTCCTCTACCTCCAGCTTCAGAAGTGGGACTCGAAGAATAAGGTGCTCACGCGTTTTCTCGACCGGCTGAACACCCGCTGGCTGCGCCTGTCGCCAAAGGTAGCTGCGGGGGCGATCGCCCACGCCCACCAAAACAACGCCGCTCGCATTTTCTGCGGACATACTCATGCCGCTCTCCACACGCGGGAAAATGGAATCGACTATTACAACTGCGGCGCCTGGATCGACGAGCATCTCACATACATCACCGTCGGCGAGGATGGGGTGCAGATTCATGAGTTCGTCGCGCAGCCTGACCCCGGCGATCGTCACCATGCAGGCGAGCAAGGCCTGCAAGGGCACAGCGCGCAGCATCCGAACGGGGACCACTCGGCGGGTGAATTCTCGGACGACGCAGAGTTTGGCAGTGAGTTCATTGAAGACAGCGAATACGAAAATATCGGCAGCTAGCGGCGCATCCGGACCGTGGCCCGTCGGGTGAGAATGCGTAAGCTAACCATCGTTTTTCATCATGCCGGAGGCGGTCACCGCAACGCCGCCGAAGCCTTGCGAAGTACGCTCACCGCGCAGAACCATCCCTGGGACGTCGAACTTCTCGATATTCAGGAATTACTCGATCAACTTGACTTGATGCGCCGTTTCACTGGCATTCGTATTCAGGACATCTATAACCAGATATTGCGCCGAGGCTGGACGCGCTTCACGCCGCAGCTCCTCAAAATTCTCCTGGCCACAATTCGCCTCTACCACGCGCCTATTAAGAAAGTTCTGCGCACGTATTGGGACGAACATCCAACGGACATGGTCATGTCAGTGATTCCGCACTTCAATCGGGAGATTGCGGATAGCCTCGAACAAAACGGACTGAAACGCTGGCCGTTCGTCACGGTGATTACCGATCTGGCCGATTATCCTCCGCATTTCTGGATTGAGCGCGAGAGTAAATACATCATCGCCGGCACAGCCCGCGCGCGGTCGCAAGCGTTAGCAATAGGACATACCGCTGACCAAGTCTTTCTGACCTCGGGCATGGTTCTGAAGCCGAAATTCTATGGGCAGGAGTCGTTCGAAATGACGGCTGCGGCTCGTGACGCCGAACGTGAGCGGCTGGGGCTGGAACGCGACTGCCGAACTGGAATTGTCTTGTTCGGAGGACACGGATCGAACGTTATGGTCGATATCGTCAGACGGATTGATCAGAGCGGCGCTGACGTTCAACTGATCCTGATTTGCGGGCATAACCAGAAGCTCTCGGCCGAAATCAAGGCGCTCCGAACACGCAAGCCGAAGCTAGTTCTGGGGTTCACGCAAGATGTGGAACACTACATGGGACTCTCCGATTTCTTCATCGGGAAACCGGGTCCAGGATCGATCAGCGAAGCGCTGCAATTCCATTTGCCGGTGATTGTCGAGTGCAACAACAAGACGCTCCCGCAGGAGCGTTACAACGCGGAATGGGTCCTGGAAAATGGATTCGGAATCGTCGTGCCGACTTTTCGTGAGATTGCGTCGGCAGTCGAGCGGCTGATCGAGCCTTCCGCGTTCGACGAATTTTGTCGCAAGACCAACACTTACTCAAATCGCGCACTCTTTGAAGTCGCTGAAATTCTCGAAGCCTGCCATGAGCATGCAAGGCTCGACAAGACCGCGCAAACTCAGCCGGTCTGAGCATTCACTCATACTCCAACTTTCTCCTAGCAGCCTACAGTCATGTTTTTGGCTGTTTACTGAGGTTCTAGTATCGACCTCATTTCATGCTGCAGGCAGAATTGCGGCATGTCGATCTTCACGATACAAAGGTCAAACCAAGAATTTGCCAAATGGTGGGACCGTTGGGCTTCACGGCTTCAGGGGAACCGTGTTGTGAACGGCAGCCGCGAAGCTGGGGCCAAGAAAGATCAAAAGGTGCACGATCTGCCATATGCGCTCGAGATACTAAGACGGTTCCCCCACAAGAACGATTTATGAAGAATTCACCTGCCGCTTTGCGAAAGCCTTCCGACCCTTTGCCTTCACCCGATCCATCGCCGGCGCCGATCGGCGAGCCTCCCCCGGATGATGACGGCAGTCCCGACGTGCCTGTTCGAGAACCTGAACCGCTGGAACCCAATCAGATCTAGCTGCAAGGTCCCATCAAAACCAAATCCTAGGCTGATCTGGGTTAATCTCTGGGTCTTCTGACCGTTTTCATTTCTGCCTCCTGCTAGAAATGAATCGCAATTCCGGTCGAAAAGCGTACACCGTTCTGCGTTGCGCCATAGAAGCGGGTTTCGATCCAATCGAGCTGGCCGCGAACGCTGATGGGTCCGGCCACGCGGTAGTCCAGGCCTCCGCCGACCGCGTTGGCGAATGAAGTATTCGAGTCGGAGATTCCGTTGCTGCGGCTTACATGGCTTCCTCCAACAAGGAATTCTGCGAACGGACGAAAGCGTTGGACTTGCACCGAAACTCGTGGGCCAAATAGAAAATTGTGCTCGGCTACATTGGCGGTGACGTCCGGATAGTCACGCGAGCCGTAGTGGCCGTCGATGTCGGCCACGAGGCCGACCCACGGAATAAGCTTGCCTTCCAGCGATGCATCCCAGCCATTGAGACTGCCGCTATCTCCTTGCGAGATCGCGGTGTTGTCGTAGGAATAGCCGAAGAAGACATTGCCTTTGGTTGGAATCTGCGCCGAAGCTCTTTCTGCCGGCAACACTATTAGAAGAAGAGTAAAAGTCGAGAGAAACAAAACAAAAATTTGTGGCTTGCGCATTCGTCCTCCGTGACCAACGAGTGTAAGAACACATTGGATGAGAATAGATGCGCTCGACGCTAAGATTTTTGTCTCTAGGGCAGAAGAAATGTTCGCGTTCATCGCAAAGAGCGCGAGGAGAGGGGGCCTCTTTCCGGATGGCAACTGTTTTTTAAAGCCGCGAGGGGTGCCCTCCTTTTCCGTCGTCTATTAGAATCAAACATTTATGGGCAAACTTCCCGCGAAAATCTTGATTTGAAATCAGTTGTCGGTAAAGTACTCAAAATAAGAAAGGGGGCTATTTAGAATCAGATAAAGAGCGTTGTCCGTTTGCGGCTGACTCCTCGCAAGGTCTTGATGTCAAAGAACTTGATCGAAACCGAGCGCATGGACGGGTTGCGTCGGAGCGGTCCCGAGCCTAGACCACTTCCGAGTATCTGGAACTGTCAAAAACTACCCAAGGTTGTCTACTCGCATTTAGATTTTGTTTTCCGTGACCGCGCGCACATTTTGTGATGAATCCGGGCGGGCTTTGCCGCGGCGTCAGTGTCTTGTTGCGACGAGGTAGCCTTTGCGGGCCTCAGGGTCGTCAACTGACGGGGTGTAAGTGATTCGTCTGGTTCGTTTTCAGCAGGTCGCTTCGTTTTCGGACAATGCCGGAGCCAAAACTGAGGCACCCGATCTGAAGCATGTATAGGACCTTTCATTAAATCGCCGGGGAATCATGGGATCATCATTGGGAGCGGACATCGGCAGGGGATTTCTCAATTCCGACGGCATCGTTTTTGTTTTTCCCGGTGCAAAGTCATACCGAAGCCGCTAAACTCAGGCCTGCGCAAATGCGCTGCTGACTGAATGAAAACATGGCTCACACTAGTCGTGCGCGTCGCGATTTGCATCGGCGCTTTCTCGCTGAGTGGCTTCGTCTGGGGGCAGGTCTCGATGCAAGCCAGCTACTTCAGCACTCGGATCGACTACGCAACAATGGACCTGGACGAGCAGATTCACGATGCGAAAAAAGTGGAGGAGCAAAGAAGAAAAAATAAAGAACTTGTGGATGCCGGTCTCATATCTGCGCTCGACCTGCGTGCTCCGAACCATGCCATTGAGGAGTTCAACAGCGGAGTGGCGTCGCTGAAAGAGCAGAAATCAATCGACGCGATCAAGCATTTTCAAAGAGCGGTCGGGGTCTATCCCAAGTTCGTTTCTGCCCACGTTAATCTCGGCCTCGCCTACCTTGACCAGAACGACAGCGCGCGGGCCCAGGACGAATTCGAGGCAGCTGTCAGGCTAGATGATAAGTTCCCGCGTCCACTGGTGCAACTTAGCCAGATGGCATTGTCACGAAAGGACTTTCCAGGTGCAGAATCAGCTCTTGAGAAGGCCGCGACCCTCACTACCAAGGATCCCAAGATCCTTTCTGCGTTGGCTTTTGCGCAAAATGCGAACCACCATTATTTGCAGGTGTTAGAGACGGCCCAAGAAGTCCACGCGCTCCAACATAAGGGTCAGGCGGACGTGCATTACGTTGCAGCGACTGCGGCGCAGAGACTCGGCGACTTTGAGACTATGGAGCAACAACTCAACTTTTACGTAACCGAGGACCCAAGCGGCCCGTTCGCTCCGGTCGCGCGGAAGAATCTGGACATTCTTGCGCGCAACAAGAAAGTAGCTAGTCAGGCGGAGGTCGCTCCCTCTTCTCCCGAGTCAACGATGTTGGCTGCTTCTCCAGCGCAAACTTTCCCGGACACTGACAGATTGAGATCGGAACTCGGCGCGCTGGGCGATGAGTCCGAGGGTGTGACCTGCGAACGGTGCGGGGACCCAACAGATGCAAACGCAATCGTGGTGGGCGGCAACGGCCCTACAGCTTCGGATCCTCCGGCCAGTATTTCGAGCAGTGCGGGCGGAGAATATACGATTCGCAGAGCCGTGGACGAAGTGGCGCAGTTCTTTGCTGTGAGCAGCCATGGACGCATGGTGACCGACCTGGAGTTGTCCGACGTCCATCTTCGGGATGACAACAAACCTCCCGCGAAGGTGACGTTGTTCGCGCCGCAATCAAAGCTTCCCCTGCTACTTGGTCTGCTGGTAGATACAAGCGGCTCGGTGCAGGACCGCTTTTCTTTTGAAAAACTCTCTGCCAAAAAATTCGTAGATAGAGTCTTGAGTAATCCTTCGGACCTGGCCTTCATAACAGGCTTTGCTACCGATATCACGGTGACCCAGGATTTCACCGCGAATCAGGAGTATTTGGAAAAGGGGATTGAGAAACTGACGAACGGGGGAGGAACGAGAATTTTCGACGCGGTGTCATACGCATGCTGGAAACTGGCAGCCTACCCAGAGCATGAACGGGTCGCAAAAGTGCTCGTAATACTGAGCGATGGCGAAGACAATTCTAGCCACAGGAGCCTGAAGCAAAGCATCCAGGATGCGGAAACGACAGGCGTAACAATTTACGCCGTCAGCACGAGTGAGAACAGTGGCGGGAAGACAGCCGCCGACAAGGTATTGCAGGCATTGGCCGAACGAAGCGGAGGGGAGGCACTGTTCCCGGGTGATGTTTCCTCCCTAAGCAAGTACCTCGATCAACTCCGCGACTTGATCCGCAGCCGGTATCTGATTGCCTACAGACCGGCCGACTTCGTGCCGGACGGGAACTACCGTACCATCCAGATCACCGCAGAAAAGAATGGAAAGCGCTTCCAGTTACATGCCCGCAAGGGCTATTACGCTCGCCTCGAAGCGGCTCAAAAAAAGTAGACTCATCCGCGATAAACACGGCACTCTAAGTTCCGTTACGGGCCATTTCTACTGCTCTCAGGATTGCCCGCGACTTATTCTCTGTTTCCTCGAATTCGCGTTGGGGGTTAGAGTCGGCTACGATGCCGGCGCCTGCCTGTAGGTAGGCTTTCTTGCCTTTCATCAGTACCGTGCGGATGGCTATGCAGGAATCCAGGTTGCCGGCGAAGTCGGCGTAGAGGACGGAGCCTCCGTAGATGGCGCGGCGGGCGGGTTCGAGTTCTTCGATGATTTGCATGGCTCGGACCTTGGGAGCGCCGCTTAGAGTGCCGGCGGGGAAGCAGGCGGCGAAGGCGTCCATGGCGTCGAGATTGGGGCGGAGACGGCCTTCGAGCGCTGAGACTATGTGCATTACATGAGAGTAACGCTCTACATACATCAGGTCGCGAACTTTCACGGAGCCGTATTCGCTGACGCGGCCTAAGTCGTTGCGGCCCAGGTCGACTAACATGACGTGCTCGGCTCGTTCCTTTTCGTCGGCCAGCATTTTCTTTTCGAGCGCGGCGTCTTCGGCTTCGTCTTTGCCGCGCGGGTGCGTGCCGGCTATGGGGCGGTATTCGAGCTTGGGGCCGGCGGCTCGCACCAACATTTCGGGCGAGGAGCCCAGGACGTAGATGGGGATGCTATGGGTGGTGTGGTTCTTCGCCTGATCTCTCTTTTTGTTGGAACTTCTTTTGGCCGGATTTTCTCCGGCTATGGTTCTGGCGCTCGCTGACTTTGGGCGGGCAGGAATGCCCGCCCCCCCCATACGGAGAAAGTACATGTAGGGGGATGGATTGACGGTGCGAAGGGCGCGATAGAGATCGAAGGGGGCGACTCCGGGCTCGAAATCCCAGCGCTGGGAGAGAACGACCTGGAAGATGTCTCCGGCGGCGATGTATTCCTTCGCTTGCTCGACGCTCTTCAGGAAGTTCGCTTTGGAGGTGCGGGGATGGACTCTCAGCTTGGTCCTGGAGGCCGGAGACGCGGCTAGCCGCGGCTCTACGATGGAACGCGAGTGCTTCCAACCGGCGGCTAGCTTGCGCTCGATTTGGGCTATGTCGCGGACCGAGCGCTGGTAGGCGGCTTGGAGTGCTTCTTTCGACTTACGCCCGGACGTGAGCCCGGTTACGTCGGCCGAAGCGACGATGTGGATCTGGTGGCGGAGGTGATCGAAGGCGAGAACGCGGTCAAAGAACATCAGGATGCAGTCGGAGACGTTGAGGTCGTCTTCGGCGTGGTCGCCGATGTTTTCGAGTTGGCGGACTATATCGTAGGCGCAATAGCCAACCGCCCCGGCAGTGAAGGGCGGGAGTCCTTCGACCTGGGCGGGGCGGTGCTGGTGGAGGAGTTCCTTGATGACCTCGAAGATGTTGGCGGTGCGCGTCTCGATTTTGGGGATGCGCGCGTTTCGCGTCACGGAGGCGCTCGAATTTGAGGCGGGGCTAGACGCGGCACGCCGCGTCTGTACACGGGAATCGCGGATGGTGATTTCGTCTCCACGGGATTCGAGGCGCAGGAAGGGGCGGACGCCCAGGAAGGTGTAGCGGCCGATTTTTTCTCCGCGGTCTACAGATTCGAGGAGAAAGGCGTCGGGCTCATCGACGGCGACGGCTAGAAAGGCGGAGACGGGCGTGAGCAGGTCGGCGGAGATGGACTTGGCCACCGGCACGAGAGTGGCCGTGCCTGCGAGGCGGGAGAATTCCTTGAAGTCGGGGCGGATCATGGAATGAGGTTCATTATAGAGCTTGCATCATGGCGACCTCAGCGGCTGGAAGACACTATCTATAAGGCCGCTGATCGCGGCGCTGAAGGCGCTGCGCCACGGACAGGCGAATGCCACCCTAGGCAAATGGCATCTGAAAAGCAAAACGGAAGTGCAGCAATAGAGTTACCGCCTTCCTACTTCATTGTGTCGCTGCGGTAGAGCTGGCCTAAGTAGTTGCGATGTACAAAGGCTATCCAACGGCCGTCGGGAGTGATGCCGGCTGGGAAGTTCATAGGCTGTAGACCGACATTGTCTTTTGGAGCGAGAGCCTGCCACAGTTCACTCTTCCCCGATTCCACATCGACCTTATTGATGTTGGCGCCTGTCGGAGTGACCTTTTGCACAAATAAGTGCTTTGAGTCCGAAGCCCAGCCAATCACAAGATCGTCAGGTTGAACGCCCGGCAAGGGCTTGGCGGTTCCGCGGTGGATAGATCGAACCATCATTGCTTTGTTTTCAAAAACGATGAACGAATCTCCGTCGGGTGCGACCGCCGGGAAAGGGGTATTTTGCGCTGACAACTGTTTCAGCGGCGAGCCATTGCGATCCGAAATGTAGGGACGGGCTGATTCATTCGAATGGTTGCCCATCACAAGAATGTGGTTTCCATCGGGGAACCACGTTGACCAGATGGGGTGAAATCCCTCCCAGTGGAGGGTCTGCGGCTGGCCCGGGCCAACGGGGACAACGCGAACGCGATCGGAGGGATCGTCGGGCATGGAGACCAGGGCCCATTTTCCGTCGTTGGTAACGTCAGAACCGTAACCACCCTCAGCGATCCGAACCGGCGCAGAGCCGTCGGTTTTGCGCACGTACACTTCGTAGGTGTTCCCGGCACGCTCGGAGGAATCGGTAAACAGCAGAGTGCTGCCGTCCGGAGTTAAAACCGGGATCACGGGGTAATCGAGCCAATTGAGAGAGCGTTCGTGGTTGGTACCGTGCTCGTGCAGCGTCATGCCCACCTCGCGTTCTTCGGCTGACACCAGCACGCGACCCGAGGGTGCGATGTCGAGAATTCGCGTGGAAGCGGTGCTGCAGTGAACGGTTCGTTGCCTGCCGGATACGGTGACGGCGTGAATACAGAATTGTTCGCCCGATTCCGCGGCGGAAAACCAAAGCTCCTTGCCGGAGGGCGCCCATGCCAGACCTTCCAAGGCCTCCCAACCCTTGGAAAGCTCCTCGACATGACCGGCATGGTCGACCACGATCACTTCTCCCCGGTCGTCATTACTAACCGGATGGCGGAAGAGGGCGACTTTCTGGCCGTCGGGCGAGACTCGGATTTCAGAGATCCAGTGGTCCCCTTCGAAAAGGACTTTGCCGATAGGAAACTGCAGTTGCCATTGACCCTGGTTGAAGACGATGGCAGCCATTTCGTTGCCATCGGGTGTCCAATCGGCGTCGGCAACGTTTTCGAGGATCTCGCGCGGAGCGCTGCCGCCCAGCGGCGAAGCCGCGAGAGTGCCAATCCACTGATAATGAGCGATGAATCGCGGATGTACTACGACCGCCATCTGTCCCTGCTTTGAAATGGACAGGAGCAGGCCGCCGTGGAGTCCGGCGGCAACGGATTCGGGATAATCTTCGCGAATCACGTAGGTGTCGCGGCCACCATCTTCGAGGTCGGCGCTGTAGACAATCGTTTGGGCGTCGGGGGCGAAGCGCGCGCGAATGACTTCGCCGCGATGGAAGGAGACTCTAGAGAATGTGGGCGGCGGCAGTGGCGCCGGATGGAGATACCAGGCGATCGCGGCTCCGGCTGCGAGGGCTAGGGCGGCTACCGCGGCGAATGCGAACCAGCGCGCCTTTGACGGCCTTTCCGGGGGCGTGGCGATTGCCGCCTGGGCTGCGGTTTTCGAAGTTGTGCCGGTCAAGGCTTCGAGGGCGAAGGCTAGATCTTTTGCTGATTGGAAGCGCTGCTCAGGCTGCTTTTCGAGGCAGCGACGGATGATGCGCTCGAGACCGGGTGAGACGGGATGCGGCAGGTCACTGAGATCGGGTGGCTCTTCTTTGAGGATCGCCGTCATCGTCTCAGCCGGGGTGTCACGGCGAAAGGCGCGCTGGCCGGAGACCATCTCGTAGAGCACGGCGCCGAAAGCAAAAATGTCGGTGCGGGAATCGACGGCGGCTCCGCGTACTTGTTCGGGGGCCATGTAACCGGCGGTGCCCATGACTGTGCCGGCTTCGGTCGGCGAGCTGGTTAGGGTCAGGCCTTCGGATTCAGGACTAGCGCCTCGACCCGGAGCCAGCTTGGCCAGGCCGAAATCGAGAATTTTTGCCCGCCCTTCTTTGGTGATGAAGATGTTTTCCGGTTTCAGATCGCGATGAACGATGTTCTTTTCGTGGGCAGCGGCTAATCCCTGGGCGATTTGCGCGGCGTAGTCGGATGCCTTGCGCGCTGAGAGCGGGCCGCCGTCAAGTTCCGCGCGCAGGGTGTTGCCTTCCAGCAACTCGGAGACGATGAAGGGTGCGCCGTTATGCTCGCCGATATCGTGAATGGCGAGGAGATTAGGATGATTGAGCGCCGCCACGGCACGGGCTTCCTGCTCGAAACGGCGGAGGCGGTCGGCGTCGCGGGCGAAGGACTCGGGCAGGACTTTCAGCGCGACTTCACGGCCGAGGCGCGTATCTCGGGCGCGATAAACCTCACCCATGCCGCCTGCGCCGAGCGGCAGAAGAATCTCGTATGGTCCGAGCCTATCCCCCGAAGTGAGTGCCATCCGTGGACGGGATTATATCGCGTTATGGGACTTTGGCGTTCCGTGTTGGTCAGCAGCCAGCTTGCTTAGGTTTTGCGGCTAGCCATATACTTTCGGGGGCTCCCCTACGTCGACTGGGCGCTTGATCCTTGAGAAGTAGATCGCCATCATTTTAGGAGTTCATTCGGAGAATTTATGAAGACTATCGACCTCGAACAAGAAACTAATCCGTGGCTGGCGCAAGCTGCGCGCTTCGATCTGGCCGCCCGCAAATTGAATCTTGATGACGGTCTGTGGCGAGTACTCCGCAGTCCCAGCCGCGAAATTACTGTTCACATTCCGGTGCAGATGGACGACGGGCGCCTGGAGGTGTTTACGGGATACCGCGTACAGCACTCGATTGCGCGCGGGCCGGCGAAGGGCGGGATTCGATATGCGCCGGATGTGAACCTGGATGAAGTGCGGGCGCTGGCGAGCTGGATGACGTGGAAGTGCGCGGTGGTGAACATTCCGTTCGGCGGGGCGAAGGGCGGGGTGATTTGCGATCCGCACAAGATGTCGATGGGCGAACTGGAGCGGATGACGCGGCGCTATACGGCGGAACTGTTCGAATTCATCGGACCGGAAAAGGATGTGCCCGCGCCCGACGTGAACACGAACGAACAAATCATGGCGTGGATGATGGACACCTATTCAATGCATGCGCGACAGACGGTGACGTCGGTGGTGACGGGCAAGCCCATCAACATTGGCGGATCGCGCGGCCGGCGCGAAGCCACCGGGCGTGGCGTGCTCATGGTGTGCGACGAGGCGATCAAGAAGCTGCATTTGAATCGCAATGAGTCCCGGGTGATTGTGCAGGGATTTGGCAACGTGGGTTCGAACGCAGCCCGACTAATGGCGCAGGTGGGGTATAAAGTGATCGGCATTCTAGAAGTAGGCGGAGGCCTCTACAACAAGAACGGGATCAACATTGAAGAGTTATGGGAATTCCGGCAACGCAATGGAACGGTGCATGGTTTCCCGGGGGCGGAGACAAAAGACCCAGCAGATTTGTTGTTGACCGAGTGCGAAATTCTGATTCCGGCCGCGACGGAGAATGTAATTACCAGCCAGAATGCGGATCGCGTAAAGTGCAGAATCCTGGCGGAGGGTGCAAACGGTCCGACGACGGCGATCGCCGACGACATTCTTGCCGATAAGAAGGTATTTGTGATTCCCGACATATTGGCCAACGCCGGCGGAGTTACCACCTCATACTTTGAGTGGGTGCAGGACCGGCAAGGATACTTCTGGAAGGAATCGGAAGTGAACGACCGTCTTGGGGACATTATGGTGACGGCGTTCGAGGATGTTGTACGGTACGCCGAGACGCACGGCGTGAATAACCGCATTGCGGCGTATATGCTGGCGATTGATCGTGTCGCATATACGATCCGTCAGCGCGGAATCTATGCCTAGCCATAGATTTTGGATTTTGGAGCCTTCCCCCACGGGGAAGGCTCCTACCTTTTTGTTGACCCACCGGCTCCCACGTTGTAATGTTTCTTGGGTTTCCCACGCAACCTTTTCCGAGCAAACAGGTTTAAGGGAGCGGTTCGTAAAATACGAGGCATAATGCCTCTTACATGTGAGGAAATAAGGAAAATGAAGAACTCCCGGAACAGACTTACTCTGTGGATGGCAATCTTGTCTTTCGTGTTCAGTTTGGCTTTGATGCCGGTGTTGGCAGCCCAGACGAGTACGACAAGCACAGCAGACAACAGCACGACCACAACAACGAAGAAGTCAAAGAAGAGCAAGAAGGATGCAGCGGCTGCCGATAAGACAGCGGCTAGCGACAAGACGGCGGCGAGCAGCGATACTTCTGCCACTGCAGAGAAGAAGTCGAAGAAGAGCAAGAAGGCGGACGCAGCGGCCCCCAGTGCACCGGCAGCGGCAAAAACGGCCGCGAGTGCGCCAGCAGCGGCACCTGCGGCTGCACCTGCAGCAAAACCGGCGGCAGCGGCCCCTGCGGCTGCGCCCGCAGCGGCCGCACCAGCGGCTCCGGCGAAGGCAGCGAAGACAACCTCGGGCGGCCCGGCGGCTTCGAGTTCCGACATTGCAGCGGCGCAATCCAGCGGCAAGGTCTGGGTCAACACCGGCACCGGCGTCTATCACAAGGGCGGTCAATGGTACGGCAAGACCAAGCAAGGGAAATTCATGTCCGAAGCAGACGCCAAGGCGGCAGGATACAAGGCGGCTGAGAAGGAGTAGGACAGCTGAATCGCGGGGAGGGACGGATTCCCCCTTCCGGATTCGGTGAAGCACAGCGAGCGACGAGCGGGAGAGAAGGGAATTCCTCCCGCTGGTCGGAATGACAAGGGATTGAAATTCAAAACGGCAAAAAATATAAGGAGAGACTCATGTCTAGAAATCTCATAAGCAGAATTCTGGTGACAGTTTTTGCTTTGAGTTTGATCAGTGGGATGGCGTTTGCGCAAGCTGCGAAAGCGCCGGCGAAAACAACGACGGCTGCGGCTGCGGACGCTGATCTGCTCGACATCAACACCGCGACCAAGGACCAGCTCGATGCGCTGCCGGGAATCGGCGCGGCATACTCGCAGAAGATCATCGACGGCCGTCCGTATGCCAAGAAGACCGATCTGGTGAAGAAGAAGGTCGTTCCCCAAGCCACGTATAACAAGATCAAAGACAAGATCATCGCGAAACAGAAGTAAGCGTACTCACCGCCGAGACGCAGAGAGCGCCGAAAAATCCGAATCGGAATTTTTCGGCGCTCTCTGTTCCGGCGGATTTCCAGCCAAACTCTGTGGGGAGGATGTTATGGGGTTACTCGACAATCTTGAAAATCAGGCGCTCGGAAAAGTAATGGGCGGGACCTCGAATCCGCTGGCCTCGGGCCTGTTGCAGATGATTCAGAACCAGCCGGGAGGTTTACAGGGGCTAGTACAGAATTTTCACGACAAGGGCCTGGGCGCAGTGGCGTCGTCGTGGGTGGGGAACGGGCAGAATCAGCCGATTTCCTCCGATCAGATTCACCAGGTGCTAGGCAGCGACCAGGTGAAGGTCCTGGCGGCGAAGGCGGGGATTTCTCCGGATATGGCTGGCGGGGCAATTGCGCAGCTGCTGCCCGGGATCATCGACAAACTGACGCCGAATGGACAGGTTCCCGATCACAACAGCGTGATGGGCATGTTGGGCGGGTTGTTGCAGAACATGGGGAAAGCCTCCTAAGAAAGCTCTGACCGGTCCTGTGCACAGTGCGCTCGCGGGTTGCTCCTGCGCGAGAGTCCCGCAGTGTGCTTAAATTCATACGCGTAAATTTTCTAGAAGGTACGAGGGCATCATGCGCCTAAGACTGTCTGTTTTTATGGCGTTGTTTTCTCTGCTGCTGGCGGCACAGGGCTTTGCGGAGAAGCGCGCTTTTACCATTGAGGATTTGTACCGCATCCGGGGCATTGAGGATCTCCATCTTTCTCCCGACGGCAAAACCATCGCTTTCACTCTGCGCACCGATAATCTGCCCAAGGCAAAGCGCGCACGGCACATCTGGCTGATGGGCGCCGATGGGGGAAATGCCCGGCAGTTTACGGTTGGCGAGAAAAATGAGTCGTCGCCGGTGTGGTCGGCGGACGGCAAGTGGCTTGCGTTTATCAGCGGGCGCGATGGCGACGATAATCTTTACGTCATCTCGACGAGCGGCGGCGAGGCACGCAAGCTCACCAATATATCGACCGGCGTTGCGGACCCGATCTGGTCTCCCGATGGCAAGTGGATCGCGTTTTCGAGCGACGTGTACCCCGAATGCGGAGCGGACGACGCCTGTAACAAGAAGATCGACGACCGCTGGAGCAAAGGCCCGCTGCACGCTCATATGGCGGACGCGCTGCTTTATCGTCATTGGACGCAGTGGAAGGATGGAAAACGCACCCATGTGCTGCTGGCCGACGTTTCGAGCGGCTCGGTGCGCGACCTAACACCCGGCGCTTTCGACTCGCCTCCGTTTCAGCTCGGTGGGATGACGCGGTACGATTTCTCGCCCGACAGCACGGAACTTGCGTTTGACTCGAACCACGACCGCGACCAGGCTTCCTCCACCAACAGCGACGTCTGGGTGGTCGCGCTCACCGGCAACCCGCCGCCGCGCAACATTACCCCGGCGAACCCCGCATTTGATGGGCATCCGCGATACTCGTCCGACGGCAAATACATCGCTTACCAAATGCAGAAGCAAGCGGGTTATGAATCCGACCTGTTCCGGCTCGCCGTCTATGATCGGGCGGCAGGGACTTCGCGTGTGCTCACGGAATCATTCCGCAATTGGGTGGGCGATTTCGAGTGGGCGCCAGATTCAAAGTCGCTCTACTTCAGCGCTCCAGTCGAAGGCGACGATCCCATCTTCCGTGTGACGGTCGAGTCCGGATCGATCGAACAGGTGTTCGTCGACCACGCCATCGATTCGTTCAATCTCTCGCATGATAGCCACCGCATGGTGTACACGCGGCGCACGACTGCCGATCCGGTCGAGATCTTTGCGGCGGACTGGGCGGACGGCAAGTTTTCAGCCCCGCAACGGCTTTCACACATTAACGACGACGTTGTGAATGAAGTTGACATTCGCCCAGCTGAGCGCATGTGGGTGAAGGGAACGGACGGTGCGAAGATCGAAGTTTTTGTGGTGAAGCCCCACAACTTCGACCCAGCGAAGAAATATCCGCTGATTCTGAATGTGCATGGCGGGCCGCAGATGCAATGGCAGGATGCCTTTCGCGGTGACTGGCAGGTATATCCCGGCGCCGGCTACGTGGTCGCGTTCGCCAATCCGCACGGGTCGACGGGCTACGGGCAGGATTTTACGGCGGAGATTTCCGGGGACCACGGCGGCAAGGTGTTTGACGACCTCATGAAGGTCACCGACGAACTGGCGAAGCTGCCTTATGTGGACGCGAACCGCATGGGCGCGATGGGCTGGTCGTATGGCGGCTATATGATGAACTGGATGGAGGGGCACACCACCCGCTTCAAGGCCATCGCTTCGATGATGGGCCTGTTCGATCTGCGCTCGATGTATGGAGCAACCGAAGAACTGTGGTTCCCTGAGTGGGACTACAAAGGGCAGCCGTGGACGTCCGACCAGTACGAGAAGTTTTCTCCTTCGTATTTTGTGAAGAATTTCAAGACGCCATGCTTGGTGATTTCGGGCGAGCGCGACTATCGCGTGCCCTACACGCAGTCGTTGCAGATGTTCACTTCGCTGCAAAAGATGAGTGTGCCCTCGAAGCTCATCATTTATTCGAACGCGGGGCACTGGCCGAGCTGGTACGAAATGGCGTTGTACTACACGGCACACCTGGAATGGTTCCATGAGTATCTCGGAGGAGACGCGGCGCCTTGGTCGGCGGAAAAATTCCTGCGCAATGACGTGTTCGATCCCGACACTGGGGAGCGGCGGAAGTAGCACCGAGGCTTGATTTTGGCGGTGGGTCCAGTCGTGCCTGTCCCACGTTTTCCTTTCATTGCCTTGCCTGCGGTTGTGGAGGATAATCAAAGTGCTGCTTCTGCGGCTCTTGTTTTCCGTGTGAATCTGCCGAATTACATCACGCTCACCCGAGTGGCCGCGGTCCCGTTGCTGATCTGGATTCTTTGCAGCCCCCGGTTTTCCGACAGCAACGGGGAGCGGGAAATCCTCGCCTCGACCGTGTTCATCCTGGCCTCGATCACCGACGGCATTGACGGCTATCTGGCGCGGAAGCGCGGTCAGATCACGACGATGGGGATGCTGCTCGATCCGCTAGCCGACAAGTTGCTGATCGCGGCGGCATTCATCACGCTGGTGCAGTTCAACCCCGCGCTGGTGCCGGCATGGATGGCGGTGGTGATCATTGGGCGCGAGTTTCTGGTGAGCGGGCTGCGTTCGATTGCGGCTTCGGAAGGCTTCACGATTCAGGCGAGCGAGCTGGGCAAGTTCAAAATGCTGGTGCAGATCATCTCGGTGGTCGCGGTGATTCTGGCGCACCGCTGGCATGAGTGGCCGCTCGGAAGCGTCTACATTTTCCCCGTCTACTGGATTGCCTGGCTGGCAATCTGGTTCATGGTGCTGCTGTCGCTGGTTTCCGCCGGCGATTACTTCGTCGCGTTCTGGTCGCGGATCGACCAGAAATCGGAAAAGCGGCGCAAGCGGCGGGCCTTCGTCCTGACACGGCGAAGGAAACGCGATGTTCAAACCGTCTGAAAATCTGACCGCAAGCGAAGAGGCGAATTTCGTCCGGCCGACGCCCGGGTATTCTCCCGAACAACGCAAAATTCTACTCGGTATCGCTCATGAGGCGATTGCTTCAAGAATTGCCGGAAGGCCGTTACCGGGCAACCCGCCACTCGATCGCGCTCCCGCCAGCCTCTGGGCCGCGCTGGATGACCCACGCGGCGTTTTCACCACGCTTTACTTGCGCGGTGAGCTGCGAGGATGTGTCGGTTACGTGGCGCCCACCAAGCCGTTGTTTCAAGCCGTTGCGGAAACCGCATGCGCGGCTGCGTTTGAAGACTCCCGATTCTGGCCAGTAACGCCGGCGGAAGCGCCGGACCTGAAAGTCTCTCTGAGCGTGCTGTCGCAACTTTTTACTGTCCGCGCGGAACAGGTTGAAGTCGGCCGCCATGGGCTGGTCATCTCCGATGGAATGCGGCGCGGTCTGCTGCTGCCGCAGGTTCCGGTGGAACACGGATGGGACCGCGAAACCTTTCTCGATCAAACCTGCCGCAAGGCGGGCTTGCCAATGGGCGCGTGGAAGAAGTCGGTGACGATCGAGGCCTTTGTGGCGGAGGTTTTCGGGGACGATGACGTCTCGGGCTGAACTCGCTGCTTGTTTAATCAATCGAGTAAAGTCGAGGCAGAGGCGAGCGCTATTGATGGAACGCGCATTCGCTCAACTTGCTTGGGAAACCCGCATCAAACTATGTAGAAAACAGCTTAAGAAACTGCCGAGGGAAACCTTCGAAGGTGGCACGTTTGTACCCTTGTGGTTTCCACGAAAGGACGTAAGCTGAACGCTGGCAGTTTTGTCCCGGGGGCGGTATGGAACTGGCTTTGGTGGTAGTGGCGTTGATAGTGGCGGGGAGCCTGATTCCCGGAGATTCGCAGATTTTCTTCTATCGCTGAAGCCGCGCTCACTCGTAGCTCTTCTCAGCAAACTCGCAAGGAAACAAGTCTGAACTGCTTTCCTGGATTTGGCGAGCCTTGAGGGCCCTTTACCTACACAAATCCTTGGGACCTGATCGCAATCAAAAGGGGAGACTCCCGTCTCCCCTAAGTTGACTGAAATTTTCGAGCTAGTCCCGCTTAGGACTATTCCTGCTTGTCGAGTTCGACGTTGTCGCCGGCGTAGACGTCTTCGAAGGAAAAGACAAGCATGGCTGCTGAGGAGGTCGGAGTGGTGCTGAGGACAACGACTTCACCGACCGCACGCTTTGGCATGTCAGCTACGTGAATATTTGGGCCTTTATCCCTGTCGAACATGTTCATGCCGGTGCCGCTGTATTTAGTTAAGAAGTTGCCTTCAATTGTGGGCGGCGTCTTCTGCGTGTCTTCGGAGATCTGCGCCTTGAATGCGAGCGAGTCGACCGGATTCTGCAGGGTTGCCGTATAAGAACGCACGACCCGGAAATAGTCGCCTGGTTTTACGCCCTGATTGGTGCCGACATTCAGGTAAAGAGTTGTGCCCGTGCCGAGCACCAGGTCGAAATCCTTGGCGAGGACAATGCGTCCGGTCAGATTGGTGCTGGGTGGCAGGAAGCGGTCAAAATGCCCGGGAACATGAAATGTTATCGGCTCGCGCGCGACATACGGCGTAGTGACATCGCCGGGGTTGATGGAGTCACAGCTGAGCACGACCTCGGCGATGGCCTCGTGACCGCGCATATCGACAACGCGGACGCGACCGACTTCCGAGTAAGGGTGCCCGACCGCTCCCAGTAGCTTTCTCATCCCGGGATAGATCTCATACTCATTCACGTCACGCAACTCGCGGACGACGGAATAGAGCTGGCCGACCTGGTAGCCGGACCCGGCCAGGTAGACGATTTCGCCGTTTTCAAACTTGGTATCGGTGGGGGTTTCCAGTCCGCCGGTGATGTAGTTGGCATTGCCAATTCGGTTCTTGGTAATGAAGCCGGCACAATCGAGGTCGGCAGTGGTCGGTGTCTGGTAGCGCACGAAGGGCACGCTCCGCGTGGTTGGGACGATGCCGGATGCGTCCGGCGTGGCCACCATGGTCGAGGTGAGCGTCGTCTGGGCGCAAGCCAGGCTGGCTGCCAACAACACTAAGAATCCTGTTTTCTTCATCTTGCCTCCAACTACCGACTCTGGAAACCTTGCGTCCCCCACACGCTATCTTTCTGGGAAAACAAGGGTTACAGGCGAAAAGTAACAAGCGCTGGGGGAGGGGTCAAGGTTACGAGGGTGTCAGGAACCTTGGCCCCCAAAAGTTTTTCCGGCGGTTCCGGCAATCTCCCTGTTGCATCTAGGCTTACGCCCTTGTAATATCGCGCCGTCAAATGGCCGTGGCTTTATCATCCACTTTCGCGCCCCGTTTAATGCCGTTACGGCTCCCTAAAGTGTGCCTTGCCGTTCAGGCGGACACAGCGGATGAGCTCGTCGACATCACCGAGTCGATGGCGCAGGATAACCCGTTCGTGGAGTTCCGGCTGGACTACCTGAAGCAGCCGTTGACGGCGGTTGTCAAAATCCGGCGCTTTCTCGAGACTCACCAATACATCACGGCCATCGCCACCTGCCGCCGGGCGGATCATGGTGGCAAGTTCAAAGGGTCCTTCGCCTCGCAACTTGAAATTCTTACCAAGGCGTCGGCAGCGGGCTGCCAGATTGTCGACGTCGAACTGGAGAGCGCGCTGAAGGCCAAGCCGGAAGCGCTCGCCCGCCTGCGCCGGACCGTCGGCCTGATCGTTTCATTCCACGATTTCCGAGCCACCCGCCATCTCGAGCAGACGCTCGAAAAGATGCTGAAGATTCCGGCGGATTTCTACAAGATCGTCACGACGGCAACCACGCTCTCTGACAACGTGACGATGATGAAATTCCTGCAAGCGCAGAGCGACAAGCATGCGCTGATTGGCCTGTGCATGGGCGAGCAGGGCATCATCAGCCGCGTGCTCGGCGTGCGCGCGGGAAGCGCATTTACCTTTGGCGCGGTGAGTGCGCAACAAAGGACGGCGCCCGGACAAGTGAGTGCGCGCGAACTGCGCAGCGTCTACCGGATCGACCAGGTCGATGCAGCTACGCGGGTTTATGGGGTCGCGGGTGATCCGATTGAGCATTCGCTCTCGCCGGTCATCATCAATACGGCGCTACGCCGCGAGAATGTGAATGGCGTCTATCTGGCGCTGCACGCCAAAACATTGAAAGATCTGATTCCATGCGTGCGCGAGATTCCGCTCCACGGCTTCAGCGTCACCATGCCCTATAAGCAGGCGATTCTCGAATACCTGGATAACACCGATGCGCACACCTCGAAGATCGGCGCCTGCAACACGGTGGTGCGGGGGCAGGACGGCAAGCTCTATGGCTTCAATACCGATATCGCGGGGGTGGTGCGCCCGCTCGAACAACGCCTGACCATCGAGAATGCGAAAGTGCTGGTCTTGGGCGCGGGGGGTGCGGCGCGCGCTGCGGTCTTCGGGCTCAAGGAACGCGGCGCGGAAGTCTGGATACTGAATCGAACCGCGGCCACGGCGCAAAAACTTGCCCGCCAGGCGAAGGCGCACACGATCAAACGCGTGGACCTGCGCAAGATGGTGTTCGACGTGATTATCAACGCGACTCCCGTTGGGATGGGGTCGATGCGAGAGTGTCCGCTCAAAGATGACGAGATCCAGGCCAAGGTCGTCTTCGACATGGTCTACGATCCGGTGGAGACTCGCTTGCTGCAGGTCGCCCGCGCGAAAGGTATCTCTGTCATCCCGGGGGTCGAAATGTTTGTGCACCAGGCAGCGCGGCAATTTGAAATCTGGACGGGCAAGCCCGCTCCCGCCCAGGATATGTTGCGTGTGGTCACGATCGCCCTGCAGGATCGAGCCAAGGCCCGCGAACCAGAGAGCACGTAGGCCCCTCCGGAGACCTCCGCAGCGGCGTCTGAATTCCCCGTAAGATCAATCTAAGTTCATGTTGTTGCAATGGATTAACTGAATTGTGACTCGCAGTAATATTTGCACGCTCGGAAAATTCTCGCAGTGGTTGCTGTGGGTGAAAAGGCGACTGGAAATTTCACGTATTGCGCGAAGTGCCCTGCTAGCGCGGCGAAAAGGGAATCACGGCTGGAGCAAAGTGAGACAAAAAGCGATGCGCTCATGATAAGAAAGGTTGCAAATAACGTAAACCCGAAGTAATATCACCTTAGAACGCGAGGCTTCGCGTTCACCTCGTCTCAACAAAACAATCAATCGTCCTCCAGGTAGGAGC
>JBAQIB010000048.1:0-1731 GCA_049288625.1 Terriglobales bacterium
GTTCATACCATGCAGCGCGCCCTTGAAGCCGCTGGCGTCGAGTTTCTCGACCGCGAAGAGCCCGGCGTACAGCTCAGGAAGACCGCAAAAGGCGTCGAGGAAATCTCACAGGAAATCGACGCGCTCGAAGACAAAATTTCTTCCATGCCGGCGCCAACGGAGCCCAGCCCAGAAGCCGGCATGAACATAATGAGGAAAGCCGTCGCCAAGAACGATCTGGCGAAGCTCAAAAACCGCCGCACGCGGATCAGGAGCGACCGTTCGAAATAAACGGCAGCGCACCGCCCTCGAATACTCATACCGCTTCCATAGCGGATTGAATCGAGGCGTTTGCGGCAGCGGATAGAATATCCCAGTGAATTGTCTTCGGGATGCAAGGTGTGATTCGCTCAGATCATCTGATTCGGAGGGAACAGATGATCAAGTGCACCAAAGGCCAGGTCCGGCGGTTGAAAACAGCGCTGCGATGGAAAATGCCGCCCGAGCAGCGTCAGCGCATCCAGATGGTGTTGCTGCGCGAGAGCGGAATGACGCAGCCTCTGATTGCCGCAGCAATGGGCTTGTCGCTGAGCACGGTGAACCGGGCGCACATGGCCTACGACCAGGGCGGACTCGAGGCGCTCAAGCCGAAACCAATCGGTGGGCGCAAGCGCGAGAACATGACGTTGGAGGACGAAAAGGCCTTGCTGGCGCGTTTTGCCAAGGCCGCTGGAGCCGGCGAAATGTTGAACATTCACGATCTCAAGGCAGCCTACGAAAAGGCCATCGGGCACGAAACCAGCAAGAGCACGATCTATAATCTTCTGGCCCGGCACGGCTGGCGCAAGCTGATGCCGCGTCCGTTTCACCCCAGGCGCGACATCGCGGCTCAGGACGCTTTTAAAAAAATGGCTTTCCACATGCTGTGAGGAAAGCCAAGCGGGCGGCCGCCAGGCGAGGCCGTCGCTTGCGGATCCTGTTCGCCGATGAAGCGCGTTTCGGCCGGATCAACCGGCCACGGCCGTGCTGGGCCCCGATCGGCATCAGGCCCGAAGTCGCCTCCCAGCTCATTCGCGAATACATCTATTTGTACGGCGCGGTCTCTCCGAAGGATGGGACTTGTGTCTATCTGATCATGCCGAGATCGGATACGGCGTGCTTCCAGGTCTTCCTCAACGCCCTGTCGCGAAAGTTTGCCAGGCAGGATATCCTCTTGATTCTCGACGGCGCCCCAAACCATCGCTGCCGCGACCTCGTGCTCCCCGGCAATATCTCGCTGCTCTTCCTGCCGCCATACTCGCCGGAGCTCAACCCGAAGGAAAATCTCTGGGAGGAAATCCGCGAAAAGATCTTCAAGAATTACGCGCTCAAATCACTTGACGCCGTGCGCGCCAAACTCAAGCAGGCGATCCTCTACATCGAACGCAATCCAAAAATCGTCAAATCCATCACCTCATTCCCCTACATCCGAAAGTCATTCTGATGTGGAAATGGTATCAGTTTCGCCGCGTCCCTGGCCTCGAGCCATGTCGTCGCCTCGTCCAAGGCACCGCCGGCGTTGAGTTCATCGCCGAAAATGGTAGAGGGCCTGGCGTGCGGCTCAAGAAGGCTCGGGACGCCGCTACCAAACCAAATGGTTAAGGCCACGGAAAGAGTGTCGCGCACAAAAAGTCGATGGCCAGCCAACTTTTCGAGTTTGGGACATGGTCGCTCACGGCCGGCTTGTTCCAGAAAAGCCATATACCTCCGTAA
>JBAQIB010000049.1:0-6037 GCA_049288625.1 Terriglobales bacterium
ACTCAAGATCGACGGCTGCAATTATTGCTGATCGCATTTTGTTTCGGCGCGTTCTTCGAGGGCGCTGCTGGATTCGGAACGCCCGTGGCCGTGACCGCGGCGTTGCTCATTGGCCTGGGCTTCAAGCCGCTGCAGGCTTCGGGTTTGTCGTTGATCGCGAACACGGCGCCGGTGGCGTTCGGCGCCTTGGGCACTCCGCTGATCGCACTGGCCAAAGTGACGGGCATGAGTGAAATTATGCTGGGCGCGATGGCGGGCCGCATTCTGACGCCTTTCTGCATCCTGGTTCCCTTTTGGCTGATCTGGGCATTCGCTGGTTTCTCGGGAATGATGGAGATTTGGCCGGCCATCCTGGTGGCGGGCGTTTCGTTCGCGATTCCACAACTGCTGGTTTCTAACCTGCACGGTCCGTGGCTGGTAAACATCATCGCGGCTGTGGTTTCGATGATTTGCCTGATCGGCTTCCTTTTGGTCTGGCATCCGAAGAAGATCTGGACGTTTGAGGGCGAAGAGACGAAGGGCGCGCGCGCTGTTCACGGGTACAGCCGTTCGGAGGTTGTGCGCGCGTGGATTCCATGGGTCATCCTCAGTGTCGCCGTTTTCGTATGGGGCACGCAGACCGGGAAGAACCTGATGAACACTCCGGAGAAAGTGTTCACCTCGATGGCGACGTGGCAGACGGCGCCGAGCAAGATCACGAATCCTGCGTTTCCGGTGACGGGCCTGAACAACTTGGTGCAGCGCGTGCCGCCCGTTGTTCCGAAGCCGGCAAAAGAACCGGCGGTGTTTGCGCTGAACTGGCTAAGCGCGACGGGAAGCGGAATTTTGTTCGCGGCACTGATCTCGGGCTTGGTCATGCGCGTGAGCATTTCTAACATCTTCAAGATCTATGGGCGCACAATTGTGAAGGTGCGCTTCTCGCTACTGACCATCGCGGCCATGCTGGCGATCGGCGTCTTGACTCGTTACTCGGGCGTGGACGCCACCATGGGTCTAGCGTTCGCCCGCACCGGCGCGCTCTATCCGTTCTTCGGAACTTTGCTGGGCTGGCTGGGCGTGGCGCTGACCGGGTCGGACACGTCGTCGAATGTATTGTTTGGCAGCCTGCAGAAAATCACGGCGCAGCAGATTGGAGTCGCGCCCAGCCTGATGGCTGCGGCTAATTCCTGCGGTGGCGTCATGGGCAAGATGATCGACGCGCAGAGCATCGTCGTGGCCAGTACGGCGACTCAGTGGTACGGACACGAAGGTGACATCCTGCGCTATGTTTTTTGGCACAGCCTGGCGCTCGCGGCGTTAGTGGGAATTTTTGTGACGCTTCAGGCTTATGTGTTTCCGTTTACTCGTCTGGTGTTGCAGTAGAAAGTGGCGACGCAGAAAAGACTAGAGGTTTCACCGTGTCCCGGAAAGTATCGCTATTCGTTCCTTGCTTCGTGGACCAACTGCTGCCTGAAGTCGCCGTTGATACTGTCAAGGTGCTGCGCCGCATTGGTTGCGAGGTCGACTTCCTTGCAGATCAAACCTGTTGCGGGCAGCCTGCCCTCAACACCGGGTATTGGGGCGAGGCGCGTCCGTGTGCCGAGCATTTTGTGCGCGTGTTCAAGAACGCCGAGGTTGTCGTATCCCCTTCCGGATCGTGCGTGAGCGTGATTCGCCTGTTTTATCCGGAACTGCTGGCCCACAGCTCGTTGCACCAGGACGCCATCGCGCTCGCCAGACGCACGTTTGAGTTTTCGGAATTTCTGGTCAAGGTCGCGGAGATTACTCAGGTCGGCGCCAGTTTCCCGCACACTGTTACTTATCACGCTTCCTGCCACGGGCTGCGCGAACTCAACCTGCGCAGTGAACCGATGCAGCTGTTACGCGAGGTGGAGGGGCTGAAGCTGGTTCCGATGGTGCGTTCGGAAGAATGCTGCGGTTTTGGTGGAACCTTTGCGGCCAAGTTCGCCGATATTTCCAGCGCCATGGGAAATTCGAAGGCTGACAGTGTGGACGCGACCGGCGCTGAGTTTGTGACCGCCATCGATCCCAGTTGTCTTATGCACCTGCAGGGAATCCTGGGCAAACGCAAAGCAGCGGCCCGCACCATTCATCTGGCCCGCATCCTCGCACAGCAAAGTGGGGCCGGCAGTTCGCCCCAACGACTGGCGCAGGAGAAGCCATGACTCAAACGGCGGCACAACGCTTTCTCCAGGATGCCGCCATCAAGTCGGCGGACCTGGGGCACCGCGAGATTATTCGACGCGGCATGGACAGCTATGACGCGGCCCATCTCAAGGGCCGGGCGCGGATCAAGGACTGGGAAGCCGCCCGCGAGAAATGTCAGGAGATCAAACGCGACGCGATCAACCACCTGGATCGCTACCTTCTCCAGTTTGAAGAAAAGGTGATTGCGCGTGGCGGTTATGTTTATTGGGCGGCCAATGCAGAGGAAGCATGCACGTATGTAAAGAAGCTCGCTCTGCGGCTGGGTGTACGCACCGTGGTGAAGTCGAAATCTATGGTGACTGAGGAAATCCACCTCAGCCCAGTGCTGGAGAAGGAAGGCATCAAGGTCTGGGAAACCGACCTGGGCGAGTTCATTGTGCAACTTCGCAATGAAGGCCCCTACCACATCGTGACGCCAGCAATGCACCTGAACCGTGGGCAAATTGCGGCATTGTTTCGAGAGAAATTGGACCCCACAATCACCAGCGACGAACCGGCGGACTTGATGGCGGTGGCGCGCCGCAAACTGCGCGAGGCTTTTTTTGCCGCGGAGATGGGTATCTCGGGCGCAAATTTTCTGGTGGCCGATGCCGGTGTCGTCGCCATTTCGACCAACGAAGGCAACGGCCGCTTGTGCACGAGTGTGCCTCCCATTCACGTGGTGGTTACCGGTATCGAGAAAGTCATTCCGCGGCTTGAGGATCTGGCTGTGTTATGGCCTGTGCTGGCGACTTCGGGCACTGGGCAAGGCATCACGACTTACAGCACGATGATTGCCGGCCCGCGACAGCCGGGCGAAGTGGACGGAGCCGAAGAGTTCCACGTGGTGCTGGTGGATAACGGACGAAGCCAGTTACTGGCTGACCCCGAACAGCGGGAAGTGTTGCACTGTATTCGCTGTGGCGCCTGCCTGAATATTTGTCCTGTGTTTCGCCATGTTGGCGGACATACTTACGGTACGACTTATCCCGGACCGATCGGCAGCGTGCTCACGCCGCATCTGAATGGCATCAAGGAGTTCAAACACCTGTCCTACGCGTCGTCGCTCTGCGGCGCTTGTAGCAGCGTGTGTCCGGTGAGAATCGATCTGCATCACCATCTGTTGCAGAATCGTCGCAATGCCACCGAGGCGGGAGTCACAAAATCGAGCGAGAAGATGATCTTCCGCATGTGGCGGGCAGCGATGGTACGTCCGTGGATTTACGAATTCGGAGGATGGTCCATGCGCAAAGCGTTGCGCATGCTTTATGCCTTGGGTTTGGCGGGGACGGTCCTCGATCCGATGCGCGTTTGGAACCGGTATCGCGCGCCCGTGCCGTTGCCATCGGAATCATTCCGCGCGCGCTGGAGAAAAGACCGTGCCGCAAACTGACAACGCGCGAACGAAGCAAATGCAAACCGGCAACCCCAGCCGCGAGCGGATTCTAGAACGCATTCGCACTGGATTGCGCGTTGTGGTTCCTGAGCAGGCTCGGACACAGGCCAATTCCGATCGCGTAATCTTCGAGCCCATCACAAATCCGCTCGAGCGCTTCCAGCAGGAATGCGTTGCCAACCTGATGGAATGCGCGCTGACCTCGGATTCTGCAGCCAGCGCGCAGCATCTTGCGAAGGTTCTGGAATCGCTGCCCGCAGGGGAAGTCTTCGTCCAGGATGATTCCGCGCTGCGCCGCCTCGTTGGAATGTCGGCATCCGCGCGAGCGATTCGCTGGTCCACTGAAGGCGCGCCGGGCGAGGCTTCGCAGGCGGCCGTGACGTTGGCAGAAGGTTTGATCGCGCAAACCGGTTCGATTCTGGTAAGCGCCGCATGCGGAGGGCGGGGTGCTTCGGTGATCGCTCCGTGTCACATCGTTTACGCGACGACAGACCAACTCGTGCCCGATCTGGCGACCGCCATGAGCGGAATTTCACAGCAGCGAACATTCGATCACAACTCGTTCGCATGCGTCATCAGCGGGTCCAGCCGCACTGCCGATATCGAGAAAATTCTGGTGCAGGGCGCGCACGGACCGAGACGGTTGGTGATTATCCTGCAGAGTGGAGCCTAGGGTAGCGACTGCCTTTCCTGGGGTGGTTCTTCTCAGGGGCTGAAGCCCCAGCTGATTCCAGCCGACCTACGCGGCCCTCAAGGGCCGCCGGAGCTAACATTCGTGACTTTCTCCGCAAGCTGAACCGTGCTCCTTCAAACCTCAACACCTTTCATCCCAGCCACGTCACGAGCGTCTGGTACGCCTACTACTTATGGCACAAATTTGCAGGACGCGACACTCGATGTAAAAAATATGCGGCCCAAGTTGCCCTGGGCCGCATTGGCTAACGTTAGCGAGTGGCTGGCGGCAGAGGTTCGCCGACAATCACACTACTTCACTTTGCTGCATTCACCTGCAGGCAAACCGACGCAGTCACCTTGGTGAAGTCCGTGCTTTGCGTGGGAGTAAAGGTCACCTTTAGAGTGTCACACGTGCCAACCTTCGGCACCGTGCCAGCTGCTGGTGAATATACGTATGTACCTGGCAGCGGCGAGCTGTTGTAGCTGGCGGATGCATCCAGCTGCGTACTGCTCAACGGCGTCCCGTAAGTAATCGGCGCGGGCGTCGGCCAGGTAAGGACCGTAGCCATCTTCTGCGCGATTGTTTTTGCTGTGGCAGTGGCCGCTTTATAGACGTCGTCCGCTGCCCATTTTGCTGTTACTGTGCACGTCCCCGTGCCGTTCACCATGGTGACGGTGGTCCCGCTGATGGTGCAGACCGTGGCCGGTGCCGCCGTGATGGTTGGGGTAGTGCTGGCGTTGGTGGTTGCGACTACGGTGTAGGTGGAACCGTACACAGCGGTGGCGGGAGCGGTTAGGCTCACCGTCGGTGCAATCGCCGCCGCTACCGTTGTGTGTTGGACGACCGGCGGGGCAGCGGCGTAGTTGCTGTTGCCCGCCTGCGTGATCGTTTCTGTGCAAGTCCCGCTCGATTTATTGATCGTGTAAGTCGCGCCGGAGTTAGTGCAGGATCCGGCGCTTGCGTAGGTGACCGGCCCGCCCGGAGCGGAGCAGCTTAGTGTAAAGCCGCTCTTGTAGGTCGCGGTTGGGGGAGCGGACACAGGGCACGCAATAACTTGGCTAGCCGGAACCGCCGTTACCGGCGCCGTTACCTGAGGCGCTGGCGAGTACTGCGCGTTGCCCGCCTGGTTGGCGATCACAAAGCACGTTCCCGATCCGCTATTCATGGTGTAAGTGGCGCCGACGTTGGTGCAGGAGCCCGTACTGGTGAAGGCAACCGGCAACCCGGAGCTAGCCGTGGCCGCCACCGTGAAGCTGGTGTTATAGGCCGCGCTCGATGGCGGGTTGGGGTTGAACGTGATGGTCTGGCTCTGCACTGGATTGACCACCTGGCCGCCGCTCAACGTGCCTGTGCTGGCAGCGTAGTTGGTCGCGCCCGAGTAAGCCGCGGTGATGGTGTGCGTTCCGGTCGACAAGGCCGATGTGGTGCCCGACGTGGCGGAGCCCGAAGCTAACGTCACCGGCGAGCCAAAGGCAGTGCCGTCGATCGAGAACTGCACGGTTCCTGCCGGCGTCCCTGCTGTCGACGTGACGTTTGCGGTGAAGCTGACAGCCTGACCCGTGGTCGAAGGATTCAGGCTGGAAGCAACGGCGGTTGTGGTGCTGGCTTGATTCACCGTCTGGCTTAACGTGCCGGTGCTGCCGCTGTGGTTGCTGTCACCCGAGTAGATGGCAGTAATTGTGTCGGTTCCGGATCCAAGAGTTGAAGTGGTACAGGTCGCGGTTCCCGGATTGCCCGATGTGACTGTGGTTGTGCCGCAGCCCGTGTTCGAGCTCCAG
>JBAQIB010000050.1:0-5551 GCA_049288625.1 Terriglobales bacterium
CCCATAAGCCACGACAGCATTTTCGATCCGTATGCCCATCGGGAACTGACTCAAGGTGCGAACGGCATGTCCCGACCGCTGCGTCTTTAATGTGATCCATGCGCTTGCGGCCGAAAGGAAGAGCAGCGGGACTTTCTCAAGCAGCAGAATCGAAAATGCCGGCCGCGCCACGCTAGAAGAAGATAATGTGCCACTCTCGGGTGTTTTTTCCAGCGGCCAATAATCCAGTAGCAGTAAGACAAAGGGCAGTGTGATCACCATCGGCTTGGCCATCAGTCCTGCCGCGAACAGCGTCGCCACCAGCAAATAGCGCCGCCACTCCGGCTTCTTTGCATACCAAAAATACGCACCGATAGCCAAGAGAAAGAACAACGTGCTCAAGACGTTCTTTCGTTCCGCCACCCACGCCACCGACTCAACATTCATCGGATGCAGCGCGAACAGCGCCGCCACCAGCAGGCTCGGCCCTATACGTTTTGTAACCCAAGCCAACAGCAGAAACAGCAACACCGCATTCAGAGCGTGAATCAACACGCTGTCGAAATGATGGTCTGCCGGATTCAGCGCAAAGAGCTGGTAGTCGAGCGCATGCGAAAGCCAGGTCAGCGGATGCCAATACCCCGCCGTCTCGGTTGACGTAAATGCCCATTTGATGGTGCTCCACGCCAAGCCACCCTGGATATGAGAATTTGCGGTGACATAATAACGATCATCCCAGCCAAGAAACGAGTAACTAAGTACCGGGCTATAAAGTGCGATGGTCACGGTTGCGAGCAGAACGCTGAAAACAATATTCAGCGTCGTACCGCTGAGGAGTGGCGCGGCTGCAGGCGTTCTTGGTTGCGCCTTCTTGCGGGCCTGGGCACGTGCTGTCGCGATCGTTTGGGCGCGGCTCATTTCATCTGTCTTACTGGTAGTGCATCTTCTTCTTAATTATTCAGTTCGCGCAGGCTCGCATCGACTCTGGCGGCATCGCCAGCATATCGCTTGTCAACCTGGGAGAGCTTCCGGAGGAGTATCAAGGCCTCCTGGTAGTCGCTGCGGGCGTCTTCAATCCGGTTGTCGGTTCGGTTGAGGAAGCCCAAGTTACTCAATGTTCTTGCCACTTGCGGCAGATACTCCGCAGGTTCGTGCTGCGCCAGTTCGCGGTAAGCTTTGAGCGCCTCTTCCCAGTGCTGCCTCGCATCGTCGGTGCGGTTCTGGAGTCGATCCAGGTTCCCCACGTCGTTCAGAGTAGTCGCCAGGAAGGGCAGGAACGCGTCGGCGTTCTGCTGGGCCAATTGACGGTATAATCTTAAACCTTCCTCGTAGTACGGGCGCGCGTCGCCGATGCGGTTCTGCATGCCATCCAGGAACCCCAGGTTATACAGCGTGCTCGCCACATTCGGTAGGAATTTGTCGGGGTGCTGTTGCGCCAGTTGACGGTAAGTTCTCAGAGCCTCCTCGAAGTGCTGGTGCGCGTCGTCCAAGCGGCCCTGACGACGATCCACGTCCGCCAGATTGCTCAATGTCGAGGCCACATTCGGCTGATACACGTCCGGCTTCTGCTGCGCTAGTTCCCGGTAATACTGCAATGCTTCCTCGTAGTGCTGGCGGGCTTTGTCTGGTCGGTTCTCGAATCGATCCAGATCCGCCAGGTTGACTAATGGCCCTGCCAGATTGGAGCGGTACTTGTCTGGGTTTTGTTGCGCCAGTTGCCGGTCAACCTTCAAAGCTTCCTCATCGTGCTGGCGGGCATCGTCGGGCCGATTCTGCATTCGATCCAGAGTCCCCAGGCTGGTCAACGTCGTGGCCATTTCCGGCAGATATACACCAGGGTTTTGCTGCGCCAGGGGCCGACGCAGTTCCAAAGCGCGCTCGAAGTGCCGGCGAGCTTCACCCATCCGCTCCTCTTCCGTACCAAAGTTCCTCAGGTCGTGCTGCGTCATCGCCTGATCAGGGTTCATTAGATCGGCCGCCACGGCATTATGTGCAAACGAACTTTCCCCAACCTCCAGAGTGTGTAACCACAGGTCGTAATCGCTCTCCCAATAGCTCATCTGGCGATAGGTTACGCAGCTCAGCGCGGCCAAAACGCAAACAGCGGGTAGCACCCGCCAAACCGAGCGGACCTTTCGCGCCTCCGCCCAATCGTCAAGGCTCCAGGCAATCATTATGAAGATTCCGATGAGCGGGATATAGGCATAGCGGTCCGCCATGCTGGCTTCCCCCACCTGCACCAGGCCGATGACTGGAACCATAGTGCCGAGGAACCAGAACCAGCCAACCGGCAAATAACGCTTTCTGCGAAACACAACTACGAACGCGGTGACACTGACCAAAACCAGCGCCGACAGGATCCATTGCCACGCCGGAAGAGCAATCGCGGAATGGGGATAGAGCGCAAGCCGCGCTGGCCACACCATCTTCCACAGGTACAGCCCGTAGGCCACAAGGGCATTCTCGACTCTAATGGCGAGCGGGAATTCTTCGACAGTACGCTCTGCGGTCCGCTGCGCGATGAGAGTGATCCACGCGCTGGCGGCGGAGAGGAAGACCAGCGGCACTTTCCCCGCCAGCAGGCTGGAAAACGCCACTCCCGATGCGCCGATGGCGGACCCTGCATGCGTCTGGCCTCCATTGAACGGCGTTCTTTCCAGGGGCCAGTAATCGAGCAGCAGCAAGACAAAAGGCAGCGTGATGACCATGGGCTTGGCCATCAGCCCTGCGGCAAACAACGCCGCCACCAGCAGATAGCGCCGCCACTGCGGCTTTTGCGCGTACCAAACATATGAACCGATCGCGCAGATAAAGAAAAACGTGCTCAGCACGTTCTTCCGCTCCGCCACCCATGCGACCGACTCCACGTTGAGCGGATGCACGGCGAACAAAGCCGCCACCAGCAAGCTCGGTGCCACGCGCTTCGTAATCCACGCCAACAGTAGAAATAACAGCACCGCATTGAGTGCATGGATCAGCACGCTGTCGAGATGATGGCCTGCCGGATTCAAGCCAAAAAGTTGATAGTCGAGAGCATGCGAAAGCCACGTTAGGGGGTGCCAATTCGACTCGTCGGTGGAGGTGAATGCCCACTTGATCGTGTTCCTACCGAGGCCACCCTGAATATGGCGATTTGCCGTGACGTAGTGCTCATCATCCCACTTGACGAACGAGTGCCCAATGACAGGGCTGTAGAGCGCGATGGTCACCGACGCCAACAAAACGCAGAGAACGGCATTCAGCTTGGTGCCCGCGAGGAATGGCCCTGTCCCCGGAAGTGTTTTCGCGGCAGTCTTGGCACGACTCATTTCTTATAACCGATTGTATACAGCCGGCGAAACCGGGTAGCCCACGCTATCGAACCCTTCCGTGGGTATGCCATGAGCGAACCCCTCGTTCTTCATCTCCACCAAGGTCGAGCACAGGCTTGTAACTCGAGCTGACGAACATGTTCGCACACAAAAATTGCGGCCCAGGTTGCCCTGGGCCGCTTTGGTTTAACTTCCGGTCTTGCAGCGTTTGCCGCCGATGACGCTAGTGCGTCGCCGTCGTGTGCTGCGCGGCGGATGCGGCCATATAGTCACTGCTCGTGGCCCATTTTGCATTCAGCGTGCACGTCCCGGTCGCCTTCACCATCGTCACCGTGGCCTGGTAGCTGCCCGAGCCAATGCTCGTAACTGCACCCACCGTGCACACCGTGCCAGGCGTCGTGATTGTTGGAGCAACCGCACCGCTCCCGCTTTCATCCGATGTCGCCGTCACCGTGAAGTTGCTTCCGTTCGCTTCCGTCGCCGGTGCGCCCGTGAAGGTCACCGTCGGCGTTACCTTTTGCGCCGTTGTTGGCTCTTTCTTGAGAGCCGCCGCATAGACGTAATTTGCTGCCCATGTGGCCTCCACCGTACACGTCCCAGCGCCGGTCAACATCGTTACCGTCGCCGATGCGCTGGTGCCGCTTGGCGTGTACCCGCTCACCGAACAAACTGTCGGTGTCAGGGTCGTGATCGCCGGTACGCTGGCTTCCGGTCCCGTCTCGTTCGACGTTGCCGTCACCGTGAACGTCGACTCGTACGGTGCCTTGGTTGGCCCGCCGGTTAAGCTTACCGTCGGCACCACTGCCTTCGCGACCGTCGTGGTTTCGAGGACCTGAGGCGCAGCATAGTAGTTGGCGCTGGACGGCGCGTTCATCTTCTCCGTACAGGTCCCTGTAGCCGCTGTGATCGTGTAGGTCGCGCCTACGTTCGTGCACACTCCCGCACTGCTATAGGTAATCGGCAGCCCGGAACTGGCGCTGGCCACGATCGTGAAGCTCCAGCCCTTGTAGGCGCTCGGCGGAGCCGGCGTCGTCACGTTGATTACCTGACTTGCCGGGGTTGCGTTCACCGACCCGTTGAATGGTGGCGCTGCCAAGTAGTTGTTGTTCCCACCCTGAGTGACCGTGACCAGGCAGCTGCCCGATCCGCTCGTCATGGTGTAGGTCGCGCCCACGTTCGAGCATGACCCGCTGCTGGCGTAAGTCACCGGCAAGCTGGAACTGGCCGAGCACGACGCCGTGAAGCTGCTGTTGTAGGCTTCGCTGCCCGGCAGCGCGCCGCACGTGATCGTCTGGCTCGCCGCGTTAACTACCTGGCTCACCGAGCCCGAACTGCCGCTGTGGTTCACGTCACCCGAGTACGTCGCCGTCACCGTGTCCGTCCCTCCTGCGAGGGCCGCCGTGGTGCACGTCGCTACTCCTGTGGACGGGTTCAATGGGGTCGAGCTGTCACATGAAACGTTCCAGCCAACGCTCCCGCCGGTCACCTGTAGAGGTTTCCGACTTTTGCGCTTCGCCTGGCCCTTCACTGCGCCGTTCTCGCCTTCGACCGTCGCCGTGAACGTCACCGACCCGCCATAAGTCGACGGATTCAGCCCGGAAGTAACAGCCGTGCTTGAAGTCGCCGGGTTGATGGTGAATGTCGCTGAGCCGGTCGAACTGCTGTAGTTGGTGTCGCCCGAGAACGTCGCGGTCTCCGTGTAGGGGCCCGCCAAATCCGCGTTCGTCGGTGTATAGGTGGCCGTGCAAGTGATCGTTTCGTGGACACGAGCCGCGCAACTGGTCGCACCGTATGTGCCGTTCCCGTTGCCGCTAATGGTCACATCGCTCGCCGTGGGCGCCACTCCGTTGCCCGTCCACGACAGCACTGCCGTGATCGTTGCTGGCGAATCCGCGGCGAAATCCTCGTTCGTCGGATTTACGCTCGCGTTCATCGTCGTCGCGATCCCGCCGGTTACGTTCTGCGTCATGGTGCCCGTGCTGCCGTTGTGGTTGCTGTCACCCGAGTAGGTTGCCGTAACCGTGTCCGCTCCCACCGGCAGTTTGGTCGCCGATGAGGTCGTGCAGGTCGCAACTCCCGGATAGCCGCCCGTTACCGTGCTCGGACTGCAGCCCGTATTCGCGCTCCACGTCACCGTGCCGCCTAGTACCAGCGGTTTCACGCCGTTCTTCTTCGCTCCGCCCTTAACGTTCCCGGTGTCGCTGGTAATCGTCGCCGTGAACGTCACTGACGTCGCGTAGGTCGAAGGATTCGGGCTGCCC
>JBAQIB010000051.1:0-23414 GCA_049288625.1 Terriglobales bacterium
CAAGAATGTAGTGATACATGACATGCAGGTTAGCTACGATGGAGGACCACTGATAATGGAAAACGTCTACTTCGTCAATTGCACGTTTGTCGTAAACAGAAGACCATCCGTCGAACGGTTTGCACAAAGCATAATCGCATCCGTTCCTACCTCATTCAAATCTGTTGGATGATTGACGATCATTTCGACGAAGCGGGTATAACCTTACCAACCTTCGTTTTCCTACTCGTCTCTATTGAGGATTTTGGGGCAGGTTTCGCCTGAAGCATGCGCTTGAGCAGCGCGTCGAATTTGTCCTTGTCAACCTTCGCCATGAGGACAGTTTACACCTGAGTTACCGCGGAAATCTCAAACACTTTTTTGTTCTACAACACCGACGCAATCGGTCCCGATTCTGCTATAGTGACGCCAAAGCGAACGGCTCTAGAGCGTCCAACACTCTAGAGCCGGTGATACCCCGCAGATGCTGTGAGGTCCAAGCTCACTATCTGCGGCCCTTTTACATTTTTGGAGGCTGACTGGCCGGTGCCAGAGGCGGGATTTATACCCCGCGATTCCTTGCCGGGAATGGTGTTCGACTCACCCAGCCTCCGCTCAACTTTTTTTCAAGGATTCCGTTCGGACCACAGGGGAAAGGGAGAAACGGTTTCGCCGGCAATTCTCACGATTGTGCCTGTGAGAATCTCCCCGCCTTGCTTTCTTGGCGGGTCCGCTTCACTCTTGCTCCGGTACAGGTCCGCACCCCTGAACTGGATGTACGGGATTCTCATCCCGCCTTCGACCACTTTCAACCCCAAATGTGGTTAAAAGTGGAATCGACAAGAGCATACCACAAGCCATTACTAAGCGCTTGCTAAGGTTGTGGAATCGGCATTACCACGCAGTTCCCTATACATCGTCAGCGATCCTCCCTACTAGAAGCCGGGTTTAGTAGCGGAATCCTTGAATTGTCAAAAATCGGAAATTTTGCCGCCCCTGAGGCGACTGAGGGCAGTATACTGCGTCAAAGCAACAATCGTCACGTAAGTCCTTATTCTTCAAATATTTGACAGGATCTACCGCTCCACCAACCGAAAACATCCCATAACTCATTGATTTATAAATACTTTACAAGCAAGTCCTTCCAAGCAGGTCGAGATCTCACAGAACGGAGCCGCTAACCCATGAACGCCAACGACTTTCTTCGGATGTTTGCCTACAATCACTGGGCAAACCGCGAGTGCTTGCGCGCGCTGCGCCGCGCGGGATCCACAACGAACGAGGCTAAAACAAGCATTCCAGCGCCATCTTCGACGGCGATCATTGGGCGAGTCGCGCATGTCCTTTCGGCCGAGAAGCTCTGGCTCGAGAGAATTCGGAAAGAGAAGCAGAGCATGCCAGTGTGGCCGAGCGCTACCATTGACGAGTGCGAGGTGCTGGCAGACAAGATGGCCTCAGCGTGGCGCGATTACCTGGCAAAGCTCGGGCCTGACGAGCTCCACGAAAAGGTCGAATACCGCAACAGCAAAGGCGAGGCGTGGTCGAGCCGCGTAGAAGATGTGCTGATGCACGTCCTCATGCATTCGGCATATCATCGCGGGCAGGTCGCGCTTGAGATGCGAGCGGCGGGAATGGAACCCGCATATACGGATTTCATTCACGCGGTGCGGCAAGGACTGGTGGAGTGAGGTCAGAATTTAGAGGTAAGAGGTCAAAAGGCTAAAACCCCTTATTCCTCTGCAATGTGACCTCGAACCTCTGACCTTCTTCCGAGCATTCCGGATGTCGAAGCGAACGGAGACCTGATAATGAGTCTTGGGGCGATCTGGCGAGTTTGGTTTCCACTGCTGGCAGGTGCATGGGCTTTATGGTGGGTGTTTACGTCCGATGTCGGTCTGCGAGGGCCAGTTCGATCGGTGGGATTGGCGCTCGGTATGATCGGACTGGCAGGCGTGATTGTTGCCCGCTACACCCTGGGACGCTCGTTCTCGGTCACGCCGCAGGCAAGGGCGCTGGTGACAACCGGCATCTATTCTCGGATCCGTAACCCTATTTATATTTCAGCGGAAATCTTGCTGATCGGGATCGCAATCATGCTGTGGAAGCTATTTCTCCTCTTGCTGGCCCTGGTGGTCATCATCCCGATGCAGATCTGGCGTGCGCGGCGGGAAGCGCGCGTGCTGGAAGGGAAGTTTGGGGACGAGTATCGGGACTATCGGCGACAGACGTGGTTCTGAGTCTGAGGTTTTGCGACTTGCCGTGACTGCGCAGCGCGGGCGAGAGTCAAAGACAGTCCTGCCTTCGACATCTAGAATAGGAAGTTCAATCGTCGTACATCCTCGGCAAGGATTCGACGCATCTGTGGAAAGAAACGTCTAATGGAGAACCGTAATTGACTTGGAACGCGCAAATCCGTTTGGGGATGGGAGTTCTTTTTCTTTTTGTTCTCGCGGCGAATCCTGTTTGGGGGCAAGAGGGAAATGCGACAGCGCCCGCTCAGGCGCCCGCAAACCCACCAGCAAAACCGGCTGAGAATCTGCCCGACGCGCCATCGAGCAGCAAGACCGAGCCGTCGCTCTCGGATTTGGGTTTCTCTCCGGGGGAGACCGAGGCGAATGCCAGACAGCAGGCATTGCTCGACAAGCGCACGCACATGCTGAAGATCCACCAGCGTATGGGGTTGATTACTACCATCCCGCTGGTGGCCACAGTCGTCACTTCGATGAATGCGGGAGGCCGGAACACCAGTTCAACTTCACGCGACTTGCACGTCGCGTTGGGCTCACTCACCGGCGACTTGTACGGCATCACCGCTTACTACGCCATTCGCGCACCGCGGGTGCCGGGGACAGAAACGCGCGGGCAAATCCGTCTACACAAAACGCTGGCCTGGATTCACGGGCCGGGAATGATTCTGACGCCGATTCTGGGGGCGATGGCTTTCAACGAGAAAAACAATGGGCAGAAAGTTCACGGCATCGCTTCGGCGCATGGGCCGGTGGCGATCGTGACGGCCGGAGCCTTCGGAGCGGCTCTGCTGTCAGTGTCGGTCAAATTCTGAAAAATACTTATGACGAATACAAAGTTAGCGGCGCTTCTGCTGCTGACATCGGCCAATGTTTTTGCGGCCGACCAGCAATGGGTCCTCAAGCAGGGCACTCTGACGTACCATGTTTCGCACCCACTCCACCAAACAGACGGCGTGAGCCGTGCGGCCCGGGGCAAGGGCGTATGCCATGACGGACAGTGCGAATTTCTGATCGCAGTGCCGGTTAAGACCTTTGATTCCGGGGATAGCAATCGTGACCTGCATATGATTCAGGTAACGCGAGGCGCGGAATTTCCCATGGTCACGGTTCGGACCCGGCTGCCAGAGGCCGCGTCGGCCTCGGCGGCGGTCAAGGCCGATCTGGAGATCCAGTTTGCCGGACAGACGGCCCACTACAAGCAAGTCCCGTTTCAACTCGTGACACAAGGGAACGAGACGCGAATCTCGGGGACGATTCCGGCGACGCTTGCCGATTTCAAAATCGATCCGCCCTCGCTTTTGACCATGCCGGTGAAGAACGACATTCCGGTGCACGTGGAGATGACGTGGGGTTCTCAGTGAGGGCGGCGTTGGTGCTTCCACAGGCGCCTAGTTTCGTTCGCAGCCTTTGAACACTAGGGCGCAAAGTTGATCGGCGAATTCTTCGCGGAGTTCGTCGTGGCGGACCAGGAAGCGCATATAGATTGGGCCGTAGAGCGAGTCGAGAATGAGGTCGAGGTTGCTGTTACGGCTCACCTCGCCACGATCGATGCCGCGTTGCAGCGTCTTGTAGGCCTGGCGGCGGCGTGGCCACAGAAATCTTTCGCGGAAGGCTTCGATTAACTCAGGATCGGATTGGCCTCCGGCCAGCAACGCGGCGACTACCTTGCCGCGCTTGGAGCGGAAGACGCGAATCAGCTTCCGCATCTGCAGGCTCATATCGCTTTGCACGGAGCCGGTGTCGGGAAAGCGAAGTTCGTCTTCGGAACTGGCGGTGAAGGCGTCGGCGACCAGCGCGGCTTTGTTCGGCCACCATCGGTAAACGGTCGCTTTGCTGACATTGGCATCGGCGGCGATGGCCTCGATGCTAAGTTCCGGGAATCCTCCCTGCTGCCGAAGCAGCTTGAGCGTGCTACGCAAAATGGCGAGCCGTGATTGCTCGCTGCGGGGGCGTCCAGGCGGACGCTTGCCGTTATTACCGTTGTGCACGGCTGCCGGCAAAGTGCAGTTTTGCGCCATGGCTAAAGTCTAATATAATTTAAATCCGAAACGTACTGTTTTGAATCTTGATTAGGAAGTCCGGCAAGCTGTGGGGCTGCCGGGGTCAAGGCGGCGCGGTTCTTCTGAACGGCTTCTGTTTGTCGCCGTGGTAGTTCTATGTGGATAGTCGCGTTAGCGCTTCGGCGCCCTTATACGTTCGTGGTGATGGCGTTGCTGATCATTATTCTGACGCCAATCACCATCCTGCGCACGCCGGTCGATATCTTCCCCGACATCAATATTCCCGTCATCAGCGTGATATGGAGTTTCGACGGCATGTCGCCGAGCGAGATGGCGAACCGCATCGTGAGCAATGCCGAGCGCGGATACACGATTACGGTGAACGACATCGAGCACCAGGAATCGACGTCGGTCACGGGGAAAGCGATTATCAAGATCTTTTTCCGGCCGGGCGTGAACATCTCGATGGCTATGACCCAGGTGACGGGGATGAGCCAGACGATTTTGCGGGGTTTGCCCCCGGGCACGACGCCGCCGCTGGTGATTACCTACTCGGCTTCGACCACGCCGGTGGTGCAGCTTGGATTGAGCAGCAAGACGTTGCCAGAAAACCAACTCTTCGATCTGGGCAACAATTTTCTGCGGACACAATTGGTGACGGTGCAGGGGGCGGCCACTCCGTACCCCTACGGCGGAAAAATACGGCAGGTCCAGGTAGACCTGGATCCGGTGAAACTGCAGACGTACGGCTTGGCGCCGGCGGACATCGTGAATGCGGTATCGGCGCAGAACCTTATTCTTCCGGCAGGCACGGCGAAGATTGGGCCGACAGAGTACAGCGTGGAGATGAATGGAGATCCGGCCACGATTGCGGCGCTAAACGATATGCCCGTGAGGACGACGAACGGTTCCACGCTCTACCTGCGTGACGTGGCACATGTGCGGGACGGGTACTCGCCGCAAACCAACATCGTGAAGCAAGATGGGGTTCGCGGAGTGCTGATGTCGATGTACAAGGTGGGCGGCACGTCGACGCTGGCGGTAGTCGATGCCATTAAGGCGCTGGTACCGAAGGCGGCGCAATCGCTACCGCCTGAGCTTACGATCAAAGCGCTGTTCGATCAGTCGCTCTTCGTCCGCGCATCCATTTCGGGCGTCATCCGCGAAGGCTTGATCGCTGCGTGCCTCACCGCCGCCATGATTTTGCTTTTCCTGGGCGATTGGCGGCCGACCATCATTATTGCGGTTTCGATTCCCCTGTCGATTTTCGTGTCTGTCATTTTACTGAGCGCGCTTGGCGAGACCATCAACATCATGACGCTCGGAGGTCTGGCGCTGGCCGTCGGAATATTGGTGGATGACGCGACTGTCGAAATCGAGAACATCGAGCGCAACCTTGCCATGGGCAAGGAGATGAAGCAGGCCATCCTCGACGGTGCATCGCAGATTGCGGTGCCGGCCTTCGTTTCGACGCTGTGCATCTGCATTGTGTTTGTGCCCATGTTCTTTCTCGCTGGCGTCGCCCGGTTTCTGTTTGTGCCGATGGCCGAAGCCGTGTCGTTTGCCATGCTCGCCTCCTACTTGCTGTCGCGCACGCTGATTCCGACTATGGTGATGTTCATCATGCGCGGGCACGAGCACCGGGCTTTGGAGCCGACGAATGCTCTAGCGAAGTTCCAGCGTCGATTTGAACGCGGCTTCGATCGCTTCCGCGCTGGCTACCAGCAATTGCTGGAGACGACGCTCGACAATCGGGGATTGTTTTGCGTGTGCTTTTTGTTATTTTGCGTGCTCTCGATGGGGTTAGTGTTTTTTCTCGGTCAGGATTTCTTTCCGTCAGTGGATGCGGGACTGATCCGCTTGCACTTCCGCGCACGGCCCGGATTGAGGGTGGAGGAGACGGCAAGGCTATGCGACGAAGTGGACGAAGAGCTCCGGAGCGAAATTCCGCGCGAAGACTTGCAGACAATGCTCGATAACATCGGGCTGCCGAATTCCGGCATCAATCTGAGCTACAGCAGCTCGGGCGTAATCGGGACAAGCGACGCTGAGATTTTGATCTCGCTGAATCCGGAGCACCATCGCTCCACGGCGCAATACATTCGACAGTTACGACGCGAGCTGCCGCGGCGTTTCCCGGGGGTGGAGTTCTTTTTCCAGCCGGCCGACATTGTTTCGCAGATCTTGAATTTCGGTTTGCCGGCGCCGGTGGATGTCCAGGTGGTGGGCACCGATATGGCGGGGAATTACGAGATCGCGCAGAGGATCGCCGGCCGGTTGCGCACGATCCCCGGAGCGGCGGACGTACACGTGCAGCAACTGATGAGCCTGCCCACCATCTTCCTCGATATGGATCGGACGCGCATCAACCAGGTCGGATTGAACGCCCAGGAAGTCGCGCAGAGCGTGCTGGTCAGCCTGAGCGGCAGCTTCCAGACGGCTCCAAATTTCTGGCTGAATCCGAAAAACGGCGTGACCTATAGCATTGCCGTTCAGTCGCCGCAGTACCGCGTGACTTCGCTCGACGACTTGATGAACACGCCGGTGACGAATGGGAACCCGCGATCGGCGCAGGTGCTGGGCAATCTGGTGCAGTTGACGCCCACAGCGCGTCCCGCCGTGGTGAACCATTACAACGTGCAACCGGTCATCGACGTGTATGCCGGCACGCAAGGACGCGATCTGGGCGGGGTTGCTTCGGACATAATGAAAACGCTCAAGCCGTTCGAAGATCATCTGCCGCGCGGAACGCAAATCATAGTGCGCGGACAGGTGGAAACGATGAAATCCTCGTTTTTTGGCCTGGGCTTCGGCTTACTCGGGGCGATTGTGCTCGTCTATCTTCTTATTGTGGTGAACTTCCAGTCATGGCTGGATCCGTTCATCATTATTACGGCGCTGCCGGGAGCGCTGGCGGGAATCTGCTGGTTCCTGCTGATTACCCGGACGACGTTGAGCGTTCCGTCTTTGACGGGGGCAGTGATGTGCATGGGGGTGGCGACGGCGAACTCGATTCTGATGGTTTCGTTTGCGCGTGACCGGATGGATATGGGCGTGCCGGCGTTGCAGGCTGCCATTGAAGCAGGCTACACGCGCATGCGGCCGGTGCTGATGACCGCGCTAGCCATGATTATCGGCATGGTGCCGATGGCGCTCGGTTTCGGAGAAGGCGGCGAGCAAAACGCTCCGCTCGGCCGGGCGGTAGTCGGTGGACTGCTTTTTGCGACGGTCGCAACTTTGTTTTTTGTGCCGAGCGTATTCGTGATCATTCACGGACGCCGGCAGACGCACCTGAAGTCGCGGCAGAGATAGAAGTTCCGGAGATAGTAATTATGGCGATAGAACGACCGGAGGTAGGGCAGGAACAGTACGGAGCAGAAGGCCACCCGGTTCGGCCGCATCCACAAATTGAACGGCCACCGGATTTGCCACCCGCTCCGGCGGGCCGCGCCAAGATTATGGTCGGGGCGGTGCTGCTGGTGCTGATCACAGCGGGCGCGGTGACTCTGCTGACGAAGAAAGGGGAGGCCGATGCGCTCGCGAGAGAAACGGACGCGATCGCGGTTCCGACGGTCGCGGTGGTGCAACCGACGAAAGGGCCGGGGAGTGACGAACTGATCCTGCCGGGAAATCTGCAGGCATTTATAGAGTCTCCAATTTTTGCCCGGACCAGCGGCTATCTTTTGAAGTGGTACAGAGACATGGGCAGCCACGTGGAGAAGGGTGAACTGCTGGCGGCGATTGATACTCCGGAAGTGGATCAGGAACTTTCGCAGGCGCGAGCCAGCCGCGAACAGATCAAGGCGGCGCTGGGGCTGGCAAAAATTTCGGCGGATCGCTGGGAGAATCTGAGGAAAACAGATTCGGTTTCGCAGCAGGAGGCCGATCAGCAAACCAGCGGCTATGAGCAGGCCAAAGCCAACCTGGCCGCTGCGGATGCCAATGTGCGGCGTTTGGAAGAATTGGAATCGTTCAAGAACGTCTATGCGCCGTTTACCGGCGTGATTACTCGCCGCAACGTCGATCCGGGCGCGCTCATCAACGCCGGCTCCTCGACAGGCGCGCAGTTGTTCAATATCGCGCGCGTTGATCCGCTGCGTGTGTACGTAAGCGTTCCCCAGGCGTATGCACCGATGATGAAACCGGGAGTGCAGGCCACGGTGACGCTGCAGGAGTTCCCGGGGCAGAAGTTCACTGGAACGATCGCCCGAACTGCGGATGCGATTGATATGGGAACGCGGACGCTGCTTACCGAAGTGGACGTACCGAACAAGGATGGGAAGCTGCTGCCCGGCTCCTATGGGCAGGTGCATTTTGTGACCGGGAATTCGGTTCCGCGGATCACGATTCCGGTGAACGCGATGCTGTTCCGCGCGGACGGACCGCAAGCGGCGGTCGTGGGTGCGGACGGCAAGGTGCAATTGCATTCGATTGTGATTGGGCGCGATTACGGCAATACCATCGAAATTCTGGGCGGGATTGAGGCAACCGATCAGGTCATCATTAATCCTTCGGACTCGCTCGAGGCCGGGCAGCAAGTGCACGTCGCGCAGCCGAGCCAGGGCGGCAGCCACTCATGAGTCTGTTTTCGTTTCATGTGGCACGGACACTCTTGTCCGCGCGCCGGCAGTGGTTGAAAGGGCTGCGCGGACAAGAGTGTCCGCGCCTTACATGCGCGCGATCCAGAACAGTTCTGATGCGGCCGGCGCTTCTTAGTGTGTTGCTGGCTGCTGGGCTTTTGGCCGGATGCGCCGTCGGGCCGAACTACAAACGCCCCGCGGCGCAGGTTCCCGATGCGTGGAAGGGCGAAGGGCCGTGGCAGACGGCTGCGCCGAAGGATTCGATTCCCAAGGGAACGTGGTGGCAGATCTACCACGATGCTGAGTTAGATCGGCTGGAGCAGGAACTGCTGCAAGCGAATCAATCGCTGGTTGCGGCGCGGGACCGGTTGTGGCAGGCGCGGGCACTGGCGCGGGTAGCGTCCGCGGCATATTTTCCTTCGTTGAGTGCGAATCCGAGCGGCCAGCGCGAGCGCTTCTCCGGCAACCGCAATCTTGAAGGCGCTAATCCCGCGCTGGTTAAGCCCGACACCGAGAACACCTTCGCCGTCCCCTTCTCCATCAACTACGAAGCCGATTTATTTGGCAGCGTGCGCCGAGGGCTGGAGGCGGCCAATGCCACCTTGCAGGGGACCGCGGCTGATCTGGAAAACACGCGCCTGGTGTTGACCGCCGAGCTCGCCGCCGACTACTTCAACCTGCGTGAACTTGACCGCGAAGCCGATGTGGTTCGCGAATCGGTCGAGATCCAACAGAGGGGTTCGGATCTGGTAAACCATCAGCACGAGGGCGGCATTGCCTCCGGCCTGGCGGTGGCGCAACAGGCAGCGCTGCTCGATTCGACGGCGACGCAACTGCAGCTGGTCTTGCAGCAGCGCGCGCAATACGAACATGCGATCGCGGTGCTGACTGGAAACCCGGCCTCGAACTTCAGCCTCGCCAAGGAGCCCTTCAATGTCACTCCTCCGGCGATTCCGACCGGGGTTCCGTCGGAGATCCTGGAACGCCGGCCTGATGTCTCTACCAGCGAGCGGCAGATGGCGTATCAGAATGCGCAGGTTGGCCTCGCGAAGGCGGCGTTTTATCCCCATATCACGCTGGGCGGCAGCGGCGGCTGGCAGAGCCGCGACATTGCAACGCTCGTAAACGCCCCGAGCGCGATCTGGGCGTTGGGTGGAGACATCCTGCAGCCCATTTTCAACGGCGGCCAAAATCGCGCCAACCTGGCGGCCAGTCAAGCGGCTTACGACCAATCCGTCGCCAACTATCGTGAGGCGGTGCTGGAAGCGTTCCAGCAGGTTGAAGACGGGCTTTCGGGACTCGCGTTTCTCGATCAGGCGGCGAAAAGCCAGCAGATCGCAGTCGAAGATTCGCGCAAAGCGCTAGATATTGCCAACAACCGCTATGTGGGTGGAGTAACAACCTACCTTGATGTGATTACGGCGCAATCCACGCTGCTGACGAACGAACGGCTGGCCACGCAGTTACTCGGCCAGCAAATGGTCACGTCGGTATTTCTGGTGAAGGCCCTCGGCGGCGGATGGGATGCCGTGCAGATTCAAAACGAGCAGGTGAGGCCCGAGCTCAGACAGACGATACAGCAATAGGTTCCTCTCGCCGGATTTTCCAGTTGCGTAACCTCTTTGATCGCACGAAATCCCTGGCTAGCTCCCAAAACCCGGGCGCGAACCCTTCGACAAGCTCAGGGCAGGCTCTTAGGCAACGCTCCCCAGAATTGCTCGTCCCTGTGATGCCGCTCACATCCGCAGAGGTCGATTCGCACGTTGGAACGTGATTCGACTCATATTCCCCGCAGCCGTTCATGCCCGAATATGCCATAGCGCTGCAAGAGCCCCGTTCGAGTGGCGCAATGATTTAATCCGGGCAGCGCGCCAGTTTTGAGCCCTACCCAACAATTGAAGAAGGAGTGCCGATGGCGAACTCTGTCAAGCCGGAAACGACTATCCAGTCTCATCTGGAAGCGGCGGGGGTGTCTCGCCGCGACTTTTTGCGTTTGTGCTCCGTTATCGTCGCGACCGCGCCCGCAGGACTGGCGCTGACCAAGGCTGGGTCCGTGGCGGAGGTTGCGGCCAAGATCGGCAAGGCCCGGCGGCCTTCCGTCATCTGGCTGCATTTTCAAGATTGCACCGGATGCACGGAAACGCTGCTGCGCACGTCGGCTCCCGATGCCGCGAGCCTGATTCTCGATGTCATTTCGCTCGACTATCACGAGACGTTGATGGCGGCTTCGGGAGCGCAGGCCGAGGCCGCGCTGCGGCAGGCGATGACCGACAACGCCGGGAAATACGTGCTGGTGGTGGAAGGCGCGATTCCAACGCGCGATGACGGCGTGTACATGCAAATGGGCGGGCGTCCCGCCGTGCAGGTAGTGAAAGAGGCGGCCTCGAAGGCGGCGGCAGTGATCGCGATTGGATCCTGCGCGTCGTGGGGCGGCGTTCCTTCGGCCGACCCCAACCCGACCGGCGCGGTGGGTGTGGACACGGTGGTTTCGGGCAAGCCGATTGTAAATTTGCCGGGCTGCCCGCCGAATCCTTACAACCTACTGGCGGTGGTGCTGGAATACGTGACCATGAACCGGTTGCCCGAAATGGACGACCTGCACCGTCCGAAGTTTGCCTATGAGCGCGTGATCCACGAGAACTGCCCGCGCCGGGCGCACTTCGACGCCGGCCGTTTCGCCTTTGCATACGGCGATGAAGGTCACCGCAGCGGGTGGTGCCTCTACAAGCTGGGCTGCAAGGGTCCGGTGACGCATGCGGCTTGCTCGACGCGCCACTTTTGTGAAGTCCCGGGAGTCTGGCCGATCGGCATTGGCGTGCCCTGCCTGGGATGTACGGAGAAGAACGTGGTCTGGAAGATTCCGACGGTTGAGACCGTACCCATTCACCTGGCGACGCCTCCGGATACGTACCCACCGATCTATAGCGGGACAGGTGCGATCAAGACCGGTGCGGCAGTTCTGGTGGGCGCGATTGCGGGCGGAATCGGAGCCGCATCCTGGGTAACATCGCAGCGCTTCAAGAGCAGTCAAGAGGCGGGAGCAGAGCGGATCGCAGTTGACCGCGCGCATGCTGACAAGGACGCTGCTGCTGCCAAGAGAGAGGAATAACGTGGCCATCACTCGGCGAGAACTGATCACGACGATCGCCATGACGGGCGGAACGGCCGCTGTGGCGGTCACGGTAGGAACAGGAACTCTTCACGCGGAGACCGAAGGCCCCCACATTCCGAGCGCGGCTGTCGGCCTGCTTTATGACGCCACCATTTGTATCGGGTGCAAAGCCTGCGTGGCCGCGTGCGCGCAAGCGAACGGCGAAACGCCCGACACGCGTGGCGATGGCCTGCACCAGTCTCCCACTGATCTCAACGATCTCACGCGCAACATCATCAAGTTGTATAAGCCGACCGACGGGACTCCGGCCTCGTTCGTTAAACGGCAATGCATGCACTGTCTGGATCCGGCGTGCGCCGCGGGTTGCCCGTTTCAGGCGCTGCATAAGGATCCCGAGAGTGGCATAGTGTATTGGACGGCCGACAAGTGCATCGGCTGCCGCTATTGCACCATCACCTGCCCGTACCATGTTCCACGCTTCCAGTGGGTGGGCTATAACCCGCGCGTTACGAAGTGTGAGCTATGCAGTCATCGCCTGGCGGAAGGCCTGAAACCGGGCTGCACCAGCGTCTGCCCAACGGGTGCCGTGATCTTTGGGCCGCGCACCGTCCTGCTGACGGAAGGCAAACGCCGCATCAAAGAGAAGCCCGGCCGCTATTACAAAGACAAGGTGTACGGCGAGACGGATAACGGTGGCACGCAGTCGCTGTATTTGTCGCGCGTTCCGTTCGACGACCTTGGACTGCCGGAACTCGGAGAGGAATCGGTTCCGGAGAAGACGCTGCGCTGGCAGCGGCGATTCTACCAGTATTTCGCGCTGCCCGCTCTGTTGTATGCCGGCCTGGTACAGGTGATCCGCAAGAGTGTAAAGGGACACGTTGAAGAAGCGCACGAGCACGAGAAAGAAACCGGTTTGAGGGCGCAGCTATGAGCGCAATTACGACGAGTCAATTCAAAACTGAAGACCGGTGGGAACGGGCAGTGCCCGTGTTTGGATTTCCGGTCGTAACGCGGTTTTTCCTTGTCCTCATGGCCCTGACCCTGGTGGCACTCGTACTGACCGGTTATCGCGAACTCGCCGGTTTGGGTCCGGTCAGCGGTATGAACGATGCGTTCGGCTGGGGAATCTGGAAGACTTTCAATGTAATGGTGCTGACGGCACTCGGTTCCGGCGCTTTTGCAGTCGGCATCGCCGCTTGGGTCTTCCGGCGCAAAAAACTGCACGCACTGATGCGCATGGCGCTGCTCACTAGCTTTCTGGCCTATGCCAGCGGACTGCTCTTGCTGGGCATCGACGCCGGGCGGCCGTGGAATTTCTATTGGATCGTGTTTCCCTGGAAATGGAACATGCACTCGCCGCTGGCGGAAGTTGCTATTTGCATGTCCATCTACGCCATGATTCCATTGGCGGTAGAAAATCTTCCCCCGGTTCTGGAACGTCTCTGGTACTTCGATTCCCGGCTGCGGCCCGGCGTCGAAAAAATGGAGAAACATCTCCATTCTGTGTTTCCGTACGTGATCGCGCTGGCGTACCTGCTCCCGGGAATGCATCAATCGTCGCTCGGTGCCCTGATGCTGCTCGCCGGAGAGCGAGTCCATCCGCTGTGGCAGTCACCATTTCTGCCCTTGCTCTATGTGTGGGCCGCCTGCTTCATGTCGTTCGGTTGTGTGGCGGGATGCACGATGCTCTGCTGCCTGGTGTGGAAACGCGCCATGGATATGGATGTCCTCGACGAGGCCGCACGCATTACTTGCGGTTTGATCTACGGATGGGCGGCTTTGCGTCTCCTCGATATCGCATTTCGAGAGCAGCTCCACACGGCCTTCCATTTTGATCGCTTTGCCGGTGTGTTTTGGCTGGAGATGATCACGATTGTAGGCGGAGGATACCTGTTACAGCGATCCGTGCGCACTCATGAACGGGACAAGATGTTCATGGGTTATGTCCTCAGTTCGGTGGGAGGAATGATCTACCGCTTCAGCCCAACGACGCTGGCATTTCGGCCCAACCCGCAGGCACTGTATTTTCCGGCAACCATCGAGGTTCTGGTTTCGCTCGGCTTCATCGCAATGGGCGTTGCGGGATTCTTGTTTGCGGTGAAGAAGTTCGCCATTCTTCCAGGTCCGCTTTACTTGTGGCATGACATGGCAAGCTACTTCCGGTTCCGGCGGCCTTATATCCGGTGGACCGGATATTTCAAGTACGGCTTCTTCGGTGAAGACGAAAAACTTACAAATAACTCGCACGAATAGCAGGAATTATGTCCAGAACAATCACGATTGATCCGATTACTCGAATTGAAGGCCACCTCCGTATTGACGTGGAGGTCGAAAACTACGCAGTGAGCAACGCCTGGGCATCCTGTACCATGTGGCGCGGGATTGAAACGATCCTGCGCGGGCGCGATCCGCGGGACGCGTGGATGTTTACGCAGCGTTTCTGCGGTGTGTGCACCACCGTGCATGCCATGGCGAGCGTGCGTGCGGTGGAGGACGCGCTGAAGCTTCCCATACCGGCCAACGCCCAATATATCCGCAATCTGATTCTGATTGCTCACGCGCTGCACGATCACATCGTGCATTTCTACCAGTTGTCGGCGCTCGACTGGGTCGACATTCTGGAGATTCCAAAAGCTGACCCGGCGGCCGCGTCGAAGCTCGCCGAGAGCCTTTCCCCCTGGACGCGCAATTCGCGTAACGAATTGAAGGCGGCGCAGGACAAAGTGAAAGCGGTTGCAGCCAGCGGCCAGCTTGGCATTTTCCAGAATGGCTATTGGGGCCATCCGGCGATGCGGCTGTCGCCGGAGGTGAACCTGCTGGCGTTTACGCATTACGTGCAGGCGTTGGAATATCAGCGCAAAGCGCTGCAGGTTGTGGGCATGCTGGGCTCGAAGACTCCGCATATCCAGAATTTGGTGGTTGGCGGCGTGGCCAACGCGATTGACCTCGATAGCCAAAGTGCGCTCGGCATGGATAAGCTCGAACAGATTCGTCTGCTGCTTGCCGAGGTTTCCCAGTTTATCAATCAGGTCTATCTGATCGATGTGTGTGCAGTGGCGGCAATGTATCCGGAGTGGTTCAAGATCGGCAGCGGGGTAACGAACTACCTCGCGGTTCCGGACCTGCCGCTCGACTCGAATGCAGGCGCGTACGATCTGCCGGGCGGCGTCATCATGCACGGCGACATTGCCGGCATGCAGCCGTTCAAAACAGCTTCGGATCAGGTGTTCCGCGAGTCGGTTACGGAAGATGTAACACACGCTTACTATCAAGGCGAAAAACCGCTCCATCCCTGGGAGGGCGAGACCGAACCCCAGTTCACTGGATGGGATGGCGAGAAGAAGTACTCGTGGGTAAAGTCCCCGCGCTACAAGGGGCAACCGATGCAAGTCGGCCCGCTGGCGCAGGTGCTGGTGGGATACGCGCAGGGGCATCCGCTGACGAAGAAGTATGCGAATCTGGCGCTTGGCCAGGTGTCTGCAATTGCAAGAGTGAATGCCACCCCGGCTCTCATGCATTCCACGCTGGGACGCCACGCCGCGCGCGCCATTCGCGCCGCCATGCTGGCCGAACTAGCTGACAAGCACTGGCAACTGCTAGTCGACAACATCGCCAAGGGCGACCTCACCGTTCACAACCAGCCCGTATTCCCGTTTGGCGAAGTCGAAGGAGTGGGAACGCACGAAGCGCCCCGCGGCACACTGTCACACTGGATCGTGATCAAGGACGGAAAGATTGCCAACTATCAGGCGGTCGTGCCTTCGACCTGGAATGCCAGCCCGCGCGACGAATCCGGCGCGCATGGACCGTACGAAGCGTCTCTGCTGCATACGCCGCTGGCTCGCCCGGAGGAACCGCTTGAAGTGCTCAGAACCGTGCACTCATTCGATCCTTGCATGGCGTGCGCCTGCCACACCTTTGATCCTTCAGGGCGCCAGATTGCCCGCGTGAAGGTGTTGTGAAGAACAAAGTCACGATCGGCGGCATCGGCAGCGTGCTGCTCGGCGACGATGCCATCGGCCCCTATGTTGTCGGCATGCTCGAATCGGGCTATCGCTTCGATAACAACGTCACTGTGTCAGACTTGGGCACGCCCGGCTTGGATCTGGTCGCGCACTTGTCCGGCATCGACGTACTCATTCTGGTTGATTCGGTCAAGAACGCTGCGCCTCCCGGAACCGTGACCCTCTACAGGAAAGAAGACATCCTGCGTCACGGGCCCGCGCCCGTGCGCATGGATCCGCATTCGCCCGCTCTCTCCGAATCATTGCTAATCGCGGAACTTGCGGGCGAGGGACCACATGAGATTCTGCTGATTGGCGTCACCGGCGAACGGTTCGAAGTAGGAGCAGGACTGAGTGCCGCCGCTGAGCAAGCTGCGACCCGAGCCGTAGCCCAAGTCCTTACGGAATTAGACCGCCTCGGTACTTCCTATACGAATTTGCGCAAGAAAACCTACTCGGCCTGGTGGAAACCGATGGCCGAGGCGCCTCCAGTTACCGATCGCATTGCGATCGCGACGCCAGTCCAGCCCAGAATCTAGGCCGAATGGCCTGCGGTGGCGTGCCGCGCACGCACTTCGCGCTCGGCGACAAACCAATCTCGGTTCGGGTCGCCCGCTTTGCCGTTGCGCTGCAGGTACAGCTCATAGGCGCGACGGCGGATTTCCTCATCCATACTCGCGTTGGTCGTGTTCACGCCGGTCTTGCTGGCAGCTACAACCGTGGTCACCGCGTTCTTAATGACTTCTGGCGCGCTCTGGACCGGCGTGGACTGCACCACTACAGACTCCGTTGTTGGCGTGATTTTCTTGCTGCGAATGGGGGTGCTTCCGTTGCTTTTTCGAGGCATTCCTTACTCCTTACAAATGGGGAATTCCAGTAATGGTTAACCGATATCAACCAGTTGAGCACGACTCTGAACACGAGCCACGCCCGTAAAAACTATGCTTTTACTATAACGCGTATGCCTGTGGAAGAGGACCAGAGGGAGAGGAAAAATACTCCCAGGTACAAAGATAAATACTGTTTTGGGCCTGGCCGCTGCAGAGATCGAGACGAAGAAAAGTACATTAGTAACTTGTCGAAGAACTGGCGTTCCCCGCAGGATAGAAGAGAAGGATCCTAGGCCATATTATGTCATCTACGAATACTCAAGGTGCCGGCGCAAAGACCGCCAAAGCGACGCTCGCAGACTTCGAACGCATGGTTTCCGAATCGCCAAGCACAGAGAGAGCTTGTGCGAAACTGGCGCAAATTCTACACGTACGCCGCAGTGAAATTGCGCTCATGCGGCTGGAGAAACGCAGCCTGCGCTTTATCTATCCCGCCGAGTTGCGTTCCGCGGGCGAACTGCCTCTGACCGGCTCCGCCGTGGCGGCGCGCACGGCAGCAACACGCGCTCCGCTGATGTCGAATACATTCATGCGGGTGAAGCACGTCAGTCTATTTGAAGCCGTCCGGCTGACCGGCGAGGAAGAAGACGACAAGAGCATGGAGCAGATGCCGATCCAGAAAATCATGTCGGTTCCCGTGATCTCGGCCCACGGAGATGTCCTGGGTGTCGTGCAGGTTTCCCGCAAAGGCTTGGACGCTTCGCTCGCGGGTCCGGACTTCTCCGGAGACGACTTGAAACTGCTGGAGAAAGCCGCCACTGTGCTGGCGCATATGCCTTTCATGCGGGAAGGCGCCGCGCTCTAGAATCGCTGCTCTTCGATTCGCGCCCGTGCGCGGGGTTGAGATTTCAGTTCTTTCCCTTTGAACCGATTCCGACTTTATTTCTACTTGCGCACCTCACAGCGAGAATTATCTTGTCTAGGACCGAGACGTGATAGCCGTTATCGGCGCGGGCAACAGAGCAGCCGCGGGCATGTGTTATCCTCAGACGCCGCAGTCCTAATTCCGGTGGCGAGTTGCGGTTATGCCCCGGATCAGGTCAAACATCCAGCGCATCCATGATCTCCTTTTTCGCCGCTCTCTCCGTCTTGTGCGCAGGCACGCTCATGTACGAAATCGTGCTCACGCGCCTCTTGAGCGTCACCTCGTGGTACTACATGGCGTTTGTATCCATCTCTATGGCCATGTTCGGAATGACGGCCGGAGCGCTCTCCGTTCAGCTTTTTCCCAACTATTTCTCTAAGGATGCAATTCCGCGCCGGCTCACGCAGGCCGCATTGCGGACCGCGATCTCGCTGCCGATCTGCCTGCTCGCGATGTTGGCGGTGCCTCTTGATCTCGCGGCTTCCGCCCAGACGCTCGTGAGCTTTCTGCTGTTTTCGTGCATTGTCGCCACGCCTTTCTTCTTTTCGGGTATGGCGGTCTGCCTCTCGCTGACTCGCACCTCGTTCCCCATCGGCCGCGTTTACTTTGCCGACCTGGTTGGAGCGGCGTTGGGATGCCCAGCCTCGGCCATCATTCTCAACCTGACGGATGCACCCAGCGCTTTGTTTTTCGTATCGGCCTTGTTGTTTGTCAGCGCTCGCGGGTACGCTTCCTACGCTGGCGAACGCCGTTTAGGCCGGTTCGCTACCTATGGAATCATTGCATTTGTGGTTGCCGGTCTTCTGAATTCCTCCACCCTCTATGGCATTCAGCCCATCTGGTCCAAGGGCAAGATCGACACACGCATGAGAATCCTCTCCGAGCAGTGGAATTCGATTTCGCGTGTGCGCGCATACCGGCCCGCGATGGACCCGGCCATGATGTGGGGTCCCAGCCCAATCATGCCGGCTATCACGGCCGAAGAGATTCCAGTGAACATTGATAACGATGCCTCCACCAGCATTACCCGCTTTCAAGGCGATTTGGGCGCACTCAAATATTTTCGCTACGACGTAACCGCGACCGCGCCGCAACTCCGGCCCGGAGGCAGTGCGGCCGTCATCGGCGTCGGCGGTGGCCGCGACGTGCTCAATTGCGCTGCCAACCACTTTCACCGCATCGTTGGGATCGAAGTGAACAGTGCCATGGTTCGCTTAACCTCGCACCAACTCGATTGGTTCTCAGGCTTCAGTAAGGTTCCGGGGTTTCAACTGGTCAACGACGAGGGCCGCAGCTATTTGACTCGCGCCGGCGAAAAGTTCGATCTCATCCAGGCTTCACTGGTCGACACCTGGGCCGCGACTTCGGCCGGCGCCATGACGCTTTCCGAAAACGCCCTCTACACCGTCGATGCCTGGAAGGTGTTCTATGAACACTTGCAGCCCGGTGGCATTATCACCTTCAGCCGATGGTACGGAGGACCGTCCAAGGAGGTATTCCGGCTCTATAGCGTGGCCAGAGCCGCGATGATCGCCGAAGGTGTTGCCGATCCTGATCGCCAAATCGTACTGATCACATCCGGCTCGATTGCTACAATGCTCGCCAGCAACCAGCCCTTTACCGATGCCGATCTTGCCAAAATCCGCAGCATCGTCGACGAGATGCAATTCAAGATTCTTCTTTTTCCCGGGCAGCCGCCCGCTAAGCAGGAGTTGCGGTTCATCTCTGCGACTCACACTCTCGCGCAAATGGCCGACTTGAGGTATAAGGATGTCGTCGACTACTCTCCCGTCTACGACAGCTCTCCCTATTTCTTCAACGCTGTCCACCTGCGCAACATTCCAGAGTTCGTGCGCATCGGGGGAAACGGCGGGAATCTCCTCGCCATCCTTTTCTTGTGCACCTTCATGTTTGCCGCCCTGATCCTGGTGATCGCAACCATCGTGATCCCGGCTTGGCTCATGATGAAGCGCGGTCGCGGGACAAGCCCTTCCATCGGCGGAATCCTTTACTTCCTTGCCATCGGCCTGGGCTTCATGTTGATTGAAATGGGGATGATGCAGCAGCTCTCTGTATTCCTGGGCCATCCCATTTATTCGCTGGTCATCGTGCTAGCGGGACTGGTGTTTTCGACCGGGATCGGCAGCATGGCTTCCGATCGCTTACCGCTGTCCTCCGCCTGGCAAAGCCGCCTACCCGCTCTTGCTGTTGCCGTGCTGATCGTCCTCTACAAACTGGCAGTCGTTCCGGTGATCCACACCTTCGTCGCAGGTGTTCTCTGGCAGAGAGCAGCGATCGCGCTGGCACTCGTGCTCCCGTGCGGTTTTGTATTGGGCTTCTGTTTTCCCATAGGCATGCGGTGGATGAGCAGGCTGGGTAATGAAGCGAGCCTGCCCTGGATGTGGGCCCTGAACGGCGCCGCCGGAACATTGGGCAGCTTCGTGGCCATCGTCCTTTCGATGGAAACCAGCATCGCCGCCTGCGTGCTGGCCGGGGCGGCTCTGTATCTTCTGGCCGCGCTCGTAATGCCGTCGAAGGCTCGTGCTCTCGCCTAGCGTGGCCGTTAGACAGATTCGATCACTAAGTCTGTCATTCGACCGAGCGAAGCGGGCGGCGCGCACAACACAACGCGCAACCTTGGATATGTAAGTAAGTTGGGGCTCCCACGAGAACTTTCAACACGTCTATTGACACGAAAGTGCGGAATCCGCTACGATGTGTGCGCCTTAGGATTTGCACTTCCCCGATCCTGAGACTCACGTACTTTCAAATACAACTGCTTCTTATATCTGTGAACGGATGCGTGTGCGTTTGTGCTGTATCGCTCGCTGTAACGTTATTTTCATTTGCAGCGGCGAGCGAACGGAGCGAAAATTGACAGGTCACAAAGTGACCCGCTCTAGTACCAGGTTCCGTGAGTTGGAGATTATGAATTCCCCCGATTCCAAGAACCAAAGCAGTTGGCAAAGGTTGCGTGAACTACTCGCCCAAGTGTTTGGCAGGTTTAGCGCGCGCCGCCAGCAACCTGGCACCGAGGAATGGACAGCGGTTCTCAACCGAGTCCGGGAGTTGTCAGAGGTCACGCGCAAGCCCCCAATTCCGACCGCGTCGACCAAAGAGGCGGATCGGGAACCCGGAGCCAAAGCAGGCTGATGAAACGGGTTGGCATTGGGCCCAGGGCCCCCGCGATCTTCAGCAGGGCAAACGTTCTTGGAAGACTCGCCGCAAAAGAAAAACGCTGCGTCTAACTCGACCTCGAGCGAAACGCAGCGTTAGTGAGCCACCAGCCACTAATCACCCGTCACTAACCACCATCCACTAACAGCCAACGACGAGCGACCAAAGACAAAGGATGAGCTTATTCCGCCGTATGCAGCACTCGGAATGTGCTTCCTCCATTCGACCAGACGAGCACGAGCGCGTCCTGACCTTTCGGAATGCTGCCGAGAGCTTGTGCCACATCGGAGGCGGATCTCACCGGCTTGCGGTCGACTTCCATAATGATGTCGCCGCGGCCGATGCCCGCGTTATCTGCTGGACTTCCCGGCACAACGTCGTTGACGATCGCGCCGTGAACCGAGTTCGACGCCTGCAACTGATCGCGCTCTTCCGGTGTCAGGTCGCCGAGATTCAATCCCCATCGTCCTTTTCCGTGCTCGGAGCCTGCGGTTTCGGAACCGTTCTTTCCACCCAGCTCTTCGAGTGTCACAGCAACGCTGACTGGCTTGTCGTCGCGCATCACCTGGAGATGAATGGTGTCGCCCGGTTGCTTTTGCCCGACCAGCATCTGGAGTTCGCCGGAATCGGTGATCGGTTTGCCATCGAGCTCAGTGATTACGTCGCCCGTGCGCAGGCCGGCTTTCGCTCCCGGGGCATCGGCTTGCACGTCGCTGATGAGCGCGCCCGCGGCTTTCGACAGGTGGAAGAACTTGGCGTTGTCGGGAGTCACGTCGGAGATCTGGACTCCAATAAAGCCATGCGTGATCTTGCCGTAGCGGATGAGCTTGCTGACCGTCGGCTCAACGATCTGCGTGGGAATCGCAAATCCCATGCCTGCGAACGAGCCGGAACCGGAGACAAGGAACGTGTTGATGCCGATCAGCTCTCCGTGTGCGTTGACCAGCGCTCCACCCGAGTTCCCGGGATTGATCGCTGCGTCGGTCTGGATGAACTCGCCAGGCTTACGACGGTCGCTCGCGTCAGGATTCGGACGATTGAGCGCGCTGATGATGCCGCGCGTCACCGTGAACTGGAATCCGTAAGGATTGCCGAAAGCAAGCACCGTTTGTCCAGGATGCAGGTTGGCCGAGTTACCCCAGGGAACGCTGGGAAGGTTGGTGCCGCTGACCTTGATGACCGCGAGATCGGTGAGCGGGTCTGCGCCGATCAGCTTCGCAGGCATCACTTCCTTGTTGCTCATGGTCACACGGATATCGGTTGCGCCGTCGATGACGTGATTGTTGGTGACGATGTATCCGTCAGGCGAGATGATGACGCCGCTTCCGAGGCCGTGCTCAACGCGGTTCTGCGGCTGCATCTGGAAGCGAAACTGACGGCGACCACCTTGTCCGCCTCCGAAAGGACTGCCCGGACCAAAGAATTGCTCCATATCAGGCATGCCGTTTTCGCTCTCACCCTGCTCTTTGTTCTTGGACGTAACGGTCACGTTGACGACCGCGGGCGTAACGCGCGCGGCAAGTGTCTCCATGGCGTGGTCTAGCGAGAGCAGCGCCGCAACACTGTTGTCGTCGAGCGCTGCGGCTGCGGGCGCGGGAGGAGCAAAGGATGGCGATGCCGCGGCCTTGGCCGACTCCGCAAAGTGAAGCGTGGTTAGGGAGCCGACGGCTAGGACCGCAATCACGGCGATAGCCGCGCGTCGAGCTATTATTGACTTTACACGTTGTATCCACATCTGCATTTTCGATTCTCCTTTGAAACTAAATATCTAGTTGATACTCACAAAATTTTTTACGTTGAGTGCGCGGGTGGAATGCGCGCCTTGCGCTCCCACGTGGGATTGACAAGCATTACGCGCCACACCTGGATGCGCCATACCACTGATGAATCCGATTCGACGAACTGCGTCTCATACACGAAAACCACAGCCGAGAATACGGGCTGAACGTTCTGCTCATCTTGGGCCCCGGGAAACTGCTTGACAGGGAGCAATGAATTGAGCGCTGACGCGACGAAAGTGTTGTCGGCAATTTTAATATCCGGGACATTCTCTTGCGGGCCATCGTTCGCGGCCACGATCGCAACGGGGTTCGCGGGAACGGATTTCGAGTTTCTCCGCGGCGAGGCTTTCAACTCAGGCTTGCACGACGCCGAAGTCACGACCGCCGCGCGAGGCGAGGCCTGGAAGTTCGCGCGGTGGACTAGCGAGGACGAGATGATCGCTGGCTGAGCGAGCGCCGCCGAAGCCTGATGAACGGCCGCAGAGGGCGAGCTTGGTTCAGAACTGCGCCGGTCAGATCGCCCTTGCTCAAACGAGATGACTTGAGGCGAATTCGGCAGGATTACCAAACAAAGGGCCACGAACGCGCCGACCAACCCCAACGCCGGTTTCGAAATCGGGGTCGCCACGGTGCGATTGCGGTCGAGAATTCTTGCGAGGCGCATCGAAGTCTCGCGAGCGCGGTGGACGATAGCCTGAGCCATCGTCCAGCCGCGCCCGGCAAGACTTCTTTCCAGGAGGGACACAAGGCAGTTCGCATAACCGCCGGGGTTGGCAG
>JBAQIB010000052.1:0-30286 GCA_049288625.1 Terriglobales bacterium
GCCTTCTTCAGCGTGCCAAACGCCTTGATCAGCTCCGGAGGCATCACATCCCGCCCAATATCAAAATGCAAAAGTGACCGCTGCGTCTGCGCTCCCCAATAAACATTGGTTGGGACTTCGATCTTGCCCATGCTGTCGGATTCGGTGCGAGTCTTTATTTGGGACGAGGCTTGGGTCGGGATTTCAGTGAGAGTGGACATGATGGAATCTCCTGTTATGAGAACCGATCATTATACGGCGCGAGTCTCGCACAGGGACGAAAAGCGCGCTCTTGATGCGTTTCCGATTTCACGTTTTGCTCTTTGTTTATTTGGGTTTGAGGGTTATTTTTTTGGATTTGTCTACCCCTCCCCCCCCACCCATTTTTGGTTAAAGTAATCAGAAATAAAGAATCGTCAATTGCGATATTTTTTTTGAACCCCTTTACAGGGACGATCATCTCTCCTTGGGTAAACCTACCCTGGGGCCGAAAACCAACTCAATAAGGAGGAGCCATTGTGAAATGGGCCACTCTCTTGCTGCTTGCAGTTGCAACCCTAGCCGGCATTGTCGCCTTCACGATCCCCGCATCTGGACGCGCCGATGAAGCGGCCGCCCCGACGTTCGTAACCAACATTCCCCCTGGATACCGCGACTGGAGGTTGGTCTCCGTCGCGCACGAAGAAGGCAACCTGAACGATATCCGCGCCATTCTGGGCAATGACGCGGCGATCAAGGCGTATCGCGAAGGAAAGCTTCCGTTCCCGGAGGGCAGCATCATCGCGCGAATCGCCTGGAGTTACGTCCCTTCTGAAGAAAACAACAAAGTCTTTGGCCGCGCGCAATCTTTCGTCGCGGGAGCTCCCCCGGAGTGGTACCTGCAGTTCATGGTCAAGGACTCAAAAAAGTATGCCGCGACTGGCGGCTGGGGGTACGGCCAATTCGACAAGGACGGCAAACCTGTTGACGAGGCGAAACTCAAACCCTGCTATCCCTGCCACGAGCCGATCCAAGCTCGCGACTTCGTCTTCACCCGTTACACACCTTAATGCTGAGAGCTACACCGGAAAGGGAACATGGCAAATCTGACAACTTCGAAGGAGGTAACTGTGAAACGAATCGCGTCCTTAATGATTGCAGTTGCAGCAGTGGCCGGTATTGTCGCTTATTTGGCCCCAGAGCCTGGTCACGCGGATGGAGCGGCCGCCGCCGTCTTCGTTACCGAGATTCCCCAGGGATACCGCGATTGGAGGTGGATCTCCTCGGCCCACGAGGCAGGCAACCTCAACAGCTTGGGGCCCTCCTGGGCAACGATGTAGCCATCAAGGCCTTCCGGGAAGGGAAGCTTCCGTTTCCGGACGGCACAATCCTGGCAGCTTTGCATTACCGTAACGTGCCATCGGATGAAAATAACAAGATCTTTGGCCAGGTCCAATCTTTCGTTCCCGGCGCCCCGACGAACATTCAGTTCATGGTGAAGGATTCAACCAAGTACGCCGCAACCGGCGGCTGGGGGTTCGGGCACTTCGGCACAGATGGCAAACCCGGCGAGGCAGCGTTTATGAAAACCTGCTTCCCCTGCCACGAGAAGGCCCAAGGAACGGACCTTGTGTTTACCCGTTATGCGCCTTAACGCTCAGAACCACAGCGGAAAGGAATAAGACAATGACCGCCGCACTCAAACGCGGCACCAACCGAGCAATCCAAAACTGCTCAGAAGGAGGACACCATGACCCAAACAGTCTCTAGACAAACAGGCAGTAAGCAGCCAGCTGACAAGAATGCGATTCGCCCGTTTCATATGAATGTTCCGGGAGAGCAACTGATCGAATTGCGCAAGCGCATTAAAGAAACGATTTGGCCTGAACGAGAAACGGTTACGGATGCGACGCAAGGAGTACAACTCGCAACCACTCAGGCGCTGGCGCGCTATTGGGCGACAGAGTATGACTGGCGCAAGATCGAGGCAAAGATGAACGCGCTGCCGCAGTTCATCACCGAGATCGATGGACTGGACATTCATTTCATTCACGTCCGTTCGAAGCATGAAAATGCGTTGCCGCTAATCGTTACGCACGGATGGCCCGGTTCCATCATCGAACAGATGAAGATCATCGATCCGCTGACCAATCCTACGTCGCACGGCGGCAGCGCATCGGATGCTTTTGATGTGGTGATTCCGTCGATGCCGGGCTACGGATACTCCGGAAAACCGACCACCACCGGGTGGGATCCCGCCCACATCGCACGTGCCTGGGTGGTGCTGATGAAGCGCCTCGGGTACACGAAATTCGTGGCGCAAGGCGGCGATTGGGGTGCGATCATCACCGAGCTAATGGGCGCGCAGGCGCCACCGGAATTGCTGGGCATTCACACCAACATGCCGAACGTGATCCCACTCGACATCGACAAACTGGCCTTTTCCGGCGCGCCGGCGCCAGCAAATCTCTCGGCCGACGAGAAGCTCGCTTACGAGCGGCTGAGCTTCGTCTATGCGAAGGGCATCGGCTATGGCTTCCAGATGGGGTTGAGACCGCAGACACTCTACGGAATCGCGGATTCACCCGTCGGCTTGGCGGCTTATTTCCTCGATCACGATGCGCGCAGCTACGAGATGATCGCGCGCGTCTTTGCCGGAGGGAGCGAAGGGCTCACACGAGACGACGTCCTCGACAACATCACGGTCACCTGGTTGACGAATACGGCGATCTCAGGGGCCCGTCTCTATTGGGAGAACAAGGGGGCGTCGTTCTTCGCCGTCAAAGGCGTGGTGGTCCCGACGGCCGTGAGCGTTTTCCCCGACGAACTCTATCCCGCTCCGCGGAGTTGGGCGGAGAAGGCGTACCCGAAACTCATTCACTTCAGCAAGCTCCCGAAGGGCGGGCACTTCGCGGCATGGGAACAGCCGAAACTTTTTTCGGAAGAGGTTCGCGCAGGCTTCAGATCATTACGATCGGGCGTGGCAGCGGTTGCAGCATAACTTGATCGCGGCGAAGACTACTAGCCTTGTGGGCACATTGCCACAGGAGAGCGCAAAAGACCGGGCTCTCCTTCTTCGCCCTTCGCCTCAACTAGATAGCGAAAAAAACAAATGCGAAACGCAAAAGGAGGAAAGAACATGGCAAATCCGACGTTTGACGTCCACGCCAACGACGCCGCCAGCGAGGCGAGCGTGGCTCAGTTCAACATCGACCGCACCGATCCGGGCCAGTGGACGATCACCTTCAGCAACCCGCCGATCAACGTGTTTGTTCCCACAACGATCGTCGAACTGGGAGCGCTGATGACTGCACTTGAGGCGGACCCGTCCGTGAAGGTTGTAGTGTTCCAGTCGGCCAATCCCGATTTTTTCGTCGCCCATCTCGACGTCGCCAAGGCAGTTGAACGGCCAGAGGCACTGAGCCTTTGGCGCGAGTTTGTGCTGCGTCTCTCGTCCACGCCAGTCGTGAGCATCGCGAAGATTCGCGGCCGCACGCGCGGCATCGGGAACGAGTTCGTGCTGGCCTGCGACATGCGCTTCGCCAGCCGGCACAGCGCCCTGTTCGGCAACCCCGAGGTTGGCGTCGGACTGGTCCCGGGCGGCGGGGCGCTGGAATGGCTTCCGCGCTTGGTCGGCCGTTCGCGCGCACTTGAGATCGTGCTTAGCGGTGACGACTTCGACGCCGATATCGCCGAGCGCTACGGCTGGGTGAACCGCACGCTCGACGATGGCGACCTCGACTCCTTTGTCGATACTCTCGCCCGGCGTCTGGCCTCGTTCGACCGCGAAACGCTGGCCGCGGCGAAGGGCCAGGTCAATCGGTTCGGGACGCCGACAGCTGCCGAGCTTCAGTCGAGCAACGACCTGTTCTTCCCACTGCTGGCCTTGCCAGGTGCGCAGGCGCGCCGTGCCAAGATCCGTAATATCGGTTACGGCGTTCGGAGCGACTTCGAATTGAACTTCGGCCGCTATCTCCCTTCGTTCGGGCCGGCGGAAGACGATGAGAGGGAGGCGCGGTCGGCCTGATCTTCGGCCATACTCGTATCCGCGGGCGATGGCGGCCATGCCCAAGGCGCAATACAGGCATGCTGCCAAACGGCGGCGCACTCGATATGGCGGCGGACGAGCCCCACTCAGGCCTTGTGGTGGCTTGAGTGGGGCAGTAACCGTAACCACCGTTCCCGTCACTTGTTCGTCTTACTTGCTCGCGAGGCCGTCGCGCCAGGCCATCACTTCGAGTTCGGCCTTGACTGCGTCCATGACGGGAATTACCGGACGCGCCTCCATCGTGAATGCCGGCAGCATGGAGCAAAATTTGTGCACCGTCAGCGGATCGTCGCAGTCCACCAGCAAGTGCCCGCCCCAATCGCCCACACGCACTACGAAAAACTCGATCTTGAAATTCGCTGGCGCCTTCCACTGGCCAAACACCTCGAGGATTCGCTTCTGCGCATTCTCGTACTCCGCCGGCGAACCTTGCGGGCGCTCATTCCAGCTGATCACGTATTTCATCTCATCTCCTATTTCGCAAATGGTTTAACCGATTACAGCCGTTTGAATCTACTCCTGGGCTGCGATAGATGGTGGACAATGAGCGCCGGATGCGTACTCATCGCGCGCTTTGCGGTGAGTGGGCCAGACGCGTTTCGAGATGATTCCTCCGCATGCAGTACAATCCCGCAGGAGCATTCCTATGCATCGTCGCGCCTTCAATCTCTCGCTTCTCAAAGCCTCAGCCGCCGCGTTCTTTGTCCCGAGTCTCGTCGCCCGGGCTGTTGCCGACGCTCTGCCGTTGTCTCTCTACGCGAACGCGATTGTCATTGACTCGCTTTGCAACCCGTTCACCCGCATGGATATTCTGCCCAGCGCTGAAGCGCTCGCTGCCGTGCGCCAATCCGGCATCACCGCCATTAACTACACCATCTCGGCGTCCGGATTCGAAGACACGATTAATATCCTCGCCAACTTGCAAGATCTCGTTGACCATTATCCCGAGGCATTCTTAGTCGTCCGCCGCTATTCCGATATCGTCCGCGCGAAGCGCGAAAACAAGATCGGCATCATGCCTGGTTTCCAGGAGACCGCGTTTCTGGAAGAAGATCCGGATCGCATCGCGACTTTCCGCCGCCTCGGTGTGCGCATCATGCAGCTGACCTATAACAATCGCAGCATCTTCGGCGATGGATGCCTGGAGCCCGGCAACGCCGGACTGAGCAAAGCCGGGATCGCTGCCGTAAAGAAGATGAACGAGTTGGGCGTCGCCCTCGATTTAAGCCACAGCGGATACCGCACCACCTCCGACGGCATCGCGCAATCCACCAAGCCGGTGCTCATCACGCATTCCGGATGCGCCGCCGTCTACGCGCATCCGCGCAACAAACCCGATGAGATTCTCAAGGCCCTGGCGGACCGTGGCGGCTATTTCGGCGTCTATCTGATGCCCTACGTGGTCGCATCGCCCACTGTGCCTACGCGCGAGCACGTGCTCAATCACATCGTTCATGCCATCAATGTGTGCGGCGCCGATCACGTCGGTATCGGCTCCGACGGCGCCATCCAGAAGACGGTACTAACGCCGGAGCAGAAAGCCGAATTCGATAAGGACATTGCCCGGCGCAAGCAATTGGGAATTGGCGCTCCTGGTGAAGACCGTTACCCCTATGTCCCCGACCTCAACGGTCCCGATCACATGCAAGTGATTGCCGAAGAACTCGCCAAGCGCGGGCAGCCCGCATCGGTAATCGAGAAAGTTTTGGGCGCGAACTTTCAGCGTGTGATCGGGGAAATCTGGGGCACCGACTAGGAAGCGATCTTCAAATCGACTTCACCGGAATCGCCATCACATCGTCCACCAGCCCGACTTCCTTTTGGACGAACGGCTCGGCGTAGGTGACGCCGCCCATCATGCCGTAGAAGCGCGCCATGGATTCAATGCGGGCGCGAATCTCTTTGTGCGCGGGAAAAATGTCGCTGCCTGCCTGTTGGTCGGTGAATTGTGACTTGTAAGCCATCAGCGAAGCGAAGCGTGTTTCAAACTGGTCGGTGATATCGACGACGAAGGTTGGCCGCACATCACGATAAAGACTGGCGTAAATAATCTTGAACGGACGGTGAGGCGCAAGGCCCGCCGCCCCGAAATCATAGAAAGAGCGGCTGCCGCTCGCGGCCACTGGATGATCGAGGATCGGAAGCTTGGCCAGTCCCGCGAGAAAACTGGCCTCGTAGCCGAGCACGGCCGCCGTGTAGTGATCGGGATGACGGCCTTCCCAGAAGGGAAGGATCAAGACGCGCGGGCGCAGTTCGCGGAGCATGCGCGCGACTTTGAGGCGATTCTCCCAGGTGTTCTCGACGCGGCCGTCGGGAATATCGAGCGCGTGACGACGGGAGACTTTGAGAATCCGCGCAGCCTCCTCCGCTTCATGAGCGCGGTCTTCGACGTTACCGCGCGTGCCCATCTCGCCCTGGGTCAGGTCGAGAATGCCGGTGCGGTACCCGCGCTCGGCCATTTTGAGCAGAGTTCCGCCGCAGGTTTGTTCCACATCGTCGCGGTGCGCAGCGAGCGCGAGGATGTCGAGAGGAAGAGAAGCGTCGGGAGTCGTTGGTCCTTGGTCGTCAGGCATGATCTGTGGCTACCAGATTACAGGAGTATTCGATCTGCAGGCTTCCCGGCGACTGGCGACTAATCACTGTCCGTCTACGCGGCTGGCTTCGTCGTCCGGCGATTCGCAAGCACGAAGGCGAGTCCGAACATGAAGAGCGCGAACAGGACCAGCGTCAGAATGGACGAGGTCAACGAAAATTCGAAGGAAAAGGAACTCGGGGCATCCGGGTACATCAGCGTCCGTAGTGCCTCCACGCCATATGTCAGCGGGTTGGCGTACATGAGCCAGCGAATCCACGCCGACGCCTTTGATAACGGAAAAAGGGCGCCCGAAAGCAACCACAGCGGAATCAGGAAGAGATTGATGATGGCGTGAAAGGCCTGCGTGGAATCCATGGGCCAGGCTATGGCAAAACCCAAAGCGGTCAGCGCGAATGAAACAAGAAACACCGTCAAAACGATGAGCGCAAAAGATGCGATCGTCATGTGAATCCCCACGAGCGGGGTGAAAACCAGGAAAGCCAAACCTTGCAGCGCGGCGAGCGTGGTGCCACCTAAGACTTTACCCAGAACGATGGCCGCTCGCGGCACCGGTGCCACCAGCACTGAAAGCAGGAAGCCTTCGTTTCGGTCTTCGATTACCGACATCATCGTGAAGATCGCCGTGAAAAGGACAATCATCACCAGCACGCCTGGGTAGAAATAGTCGAGGTAGTTTTGCTGCCCTGCGGCTTGCCCGGAGCGGAATGACGTACCAAAACCGGAACCGAGCACAATCCAAAACAGAAGGGGAGAAAGAATCACGCCGACTACCCGCGCACGTTGGCGGTAGAAACGCACGATCTCACGCCACCAGAGTGTGAAGGCGGGAAGCATGACGCCGGCGGATGCAGGAGCATTTGCGGGTATTGCTGCGGTTGCCATTTAGTGTTTTTTCGTCCCTTTCTTCGTCTTCTCCGCTGCGGCGGCGGCCTCGGCTTCTTCATTCCAGAACCGGTGCCCAGTGCGGTGGATGAACACGTCTTCCAGAGTCGGCTTGCTCATACTCAACGATTGAATCTTTCCCGGGAATGCTTCCACTACATCCGGCACAAAGCGGTGGCCGTTTTCGATTTCGAGGCGGACGTGTTTGTCGAGCACTGAGGTATCAACATGGAACCGCTCATGAATCTGGACGGCGAGCGATTGAGGATCACGCGCTTCGAGCAGGATGACGTCGCCGCCGATTTCGCGAGTCAGCGATTCGGGCGTGCCCAAAGCAACCAGACGTCCCTCGCTCAGAATCGCCAGCCGGTCACAGCGTTCAGCCTCTTCCATCAGGTGCGTGGTCACGATGATCGAGACGTGTTCTTGATCGCGAAGAATGCCGAGATACTGCCAAAGATCACGCCGTGCGCCGGGGTCGAGACCGGTGGTGGGTTCATCGAGCAACAAAACTTCAGGGTGATGCAACAATCCTTTTGCCAGCTCGATCCGGCGCTGCATGCCGCCGGAGAAAGTTTCGACTCGGTCATGAGCGCGGTCGAGAAGCCCGACGCGAGTCAGAATCTCATCGATGCGCGTGTTGAGTTGAGCGCCGTGCAGGCCGTACAGGTGTCCCTGGTGCCACAGGTTCTCGCGGGCCGTAAGCTTGGGGTCGACACTCTGCGCCTGGAAAACGACCCCGATCCGCCGGCGCAAAGCACCAGGCTGACGAACAGCGTCGAGTCCGGCGATGGTCGCCGTGCCCGAGCTCGCAACCATGAGTGTAGAGAGAATGCGGAAGAGTGTCGTTTTGCCGCTGCCATTGGGGCCAAGCAAGCCGAACAGTTCGGCGGGGCGTACGTCAAAAGAAACGTTGTCGAGCGCCGTGCGGTTGCCGTAGCGATGAACGATATTTCGAACCTGAATGATGGCCGCGCCAGATGGGTCGGCGAGCGTTTCTGGAGTTGCGAGAGCGATAGCGGAATTTATACCCACAACGCAATTCTACAGGGGAGACATGCGTCGTGGCGGCAATTCACCAATCTTATGCCGCTACCGGATCCCCTTCGCGGCCGGGAACGCGTTCCTCGAAGGAGACGGGGACATGCCGCCACACCTGAATGGCGAGAACAACCGTGGTCGCGAGCAGCAGGGCTCCGACGGCGACATGCACCACGGTCGCGATGACCATCGGCAGCTCCGGCTGCGCCGCATCTTGTCCCCACATGACACGCGTGATGAAGGCAAGAAAGCCGAGACAGAGCTGCGCTACCATCAGGCTGAGCATGATGACAGCCGGGCGCTTCACCGCTTCGACGTTGGAATATACAGAGATGGCGCGAACGGCGGTCCAGGAAAGAACAATGGCGACCACGCCGGCGTGGACCACGTGGGGCCACCAGCTCAAGCCGTGATGGCGAAACATGGCGCCGAGCAGCAACTGCACGTAGAGAACAAAGATGGAAAGCAGCGTGAGCGTGAACAGCGTTGGGCGGCGCGTATCCAGCTCAGTGCGGGGATGCTCCTGGAGCCAGCGGCGCCCGGTGAATACAGCAATCGCGACGGCAATGCAAAAGAAAGTCTGCGCGACCGCAGCGTGCGCGCTCGAGATAGGAGCGGGAAGCAGGTAGAGAACCGTGAGACCACCGAGAATGCCCTGCGCGATTACGGTTCCAATCGCCGCCAGGCCAAGAATGCGCAACCAGCGCCGCTTTTCGGCGCGCCACGTCCAGACGGCAAGGATGATAGTCAGGAGGCCGACAAATTCCGCGATCATGCGGTGGGTGTGCTCATATCGAATGCCGCCCACCATGTGCGGAATTTTGTAGATGGAGCCAAAGGAAGTGGGCCAGTCCGGCACCGAGAGCCCGGCGTCATTGCTGGTGACGAGTGCGCCCGCCACGATCAGGATGAGAGTAACGGTAGCGGTGAAAATAGCAAAGCGATGCAGTCCCTGACTATAAGGAAGTTCGATTCCCTTATTTTCCATTTCCTTCAGGACGAGCCCCCTACGAGATCATCATTCGAGCGAATATAGCGCGCAGGTTATGCCTTCCAACCGCGAATTTTAGCAGATACGTGCGCTCTTCGTGGCAAGGGTAAAAGGAACCTGCACCACTACAACGAAACAGGGCAAGGCAGTCCATTCCGATTCAAGCCATCGGCATTGGAGTCGGATTCACCGGGTTTTCCATGGCCTGGATGATGGCATCGGCAAACTCCGAGGTGCCGGCGTTGCCGCCGACGTCGCGGGTCAGCTTGCTGCGGTCGCGATAGACCTGGTCAATGGCATTGCGAATCTTCCACGCTGCTTCGGGTTCGCCAATGTGCCGAAGCATAAGCAGCCCCGATCGCAGGACCGCGGTCGGGTTCGCGATATTTTTGCCCGCGATATCCGGCGCGGAGCCATGCACTGCTTCAAAGATGGCGCACTCGTGCCCAAAATTCGCGCCCGGTACCAGGCCGAGTCCACCTACCAGTCCGGCACACAGATCGGAAACGATATCTCCGTAAAGATTCTCGAGCAGCAGGATGTCGTACTGATAGGGGTTCATCACCAATTGCATGCAAGTGTTGTCGACAATGTGTTCGCCGTACGCGATCTCGGGATATTCCTTCGCAACCTTGCGCGAACATTTCAGAAACAGGCCGTCAGACATCTTCATGATGTTGGCTTTGTGGATGCAATGAATCTTCTTGCGCTTGGTTTTGCGAGCATGCTCGAAGGCAAAACGAGAGATGCGCGTTGAAGCCTTCTCGGTAATGATTTTCAGGCTTTCAACCACTCCTGGGATGACCTCATGCTCGATTCCGGAATAAAGACCTTCGGTGTTTTCGCGCACAACGATGAGATCCAAGTCCGGATAACGGGTCGGGATGTGCGGAAGATTGCGGATAGGGCGGAAATTCGCGAACAGCTCAAACTTCCTGCGCAGCTCCACGTTGATGCTGGAGAAGCCCCCGCCAATCGGCGTAGTCACCGGCCCCTTCAGGCCGATGTGAGTGCGCTCGATGGATGCGGTCAGCTCCTTGGGAATGTACTCGTGATATTTTTCGAAAGCTTCGCTGCCGGCAGCGAAACTTTCCCATTCAAACTTGACGCCGGTTGCCTCGAGAATGCGAACGGTGGCCTGAATGACCTCTGGGCCGATGCCGTCGCCGGGTATGAGCGTTACTTTGTATGCCATATAGAAAATCGGTCAGCTCTTTGCGGGGAGCTTGGCGCGGGCTTCGGCCGCGTCTTTATCCTTGGTCTTGAGTAGGTCCTTTAGCTCCGTCATGAACTCCTGCACATCTTTGAAGTCAAGGTAGACAGACGCGAAGCGGACATACGCGACCTTGTCGTGGCGGCGCAGGCGGTTCATGATGAGCTCGCCAATTTCGCTGGTCTTGCGCTCGCGCTCGGGAGATTCGATAACAAAGCTCTCGGCCTCGTTGACGATCTGTTCCAGCTTGCCGATCGGGACGGGCCGCTTTTCGCAGGCCCGCATCAGTCCGTTCAGCACTTTTTGGCGATCGAAGCGCTCGCGGCGGCCGTCTTTCTTGACCACCATGTACGGAATCTCGTCGATTCGCTCATACGTGGTAAAGCGCTTCTCGCACTTCAGACATTCACGGCGGCGGCGGATGGAATCGGCTTCCTTGCTTTCGCGCGAGTCGACTACCTTGTCATTTTCAAAGCCGCAAAAAGGGCATTTCATGGCGTGTCGGAGAGTACTGATGATTGTAGCAGTTGAGGAATTGAGCCCTCGATGAATTGGGCCGTTGAGACAGCGAAACAGGTCCTCGGTGACCGCGCCGGATCTTCTAAGGATTCAATGCCTCGGTGGCGGGCTCAGCGTCCTCCGCCTCATCGGCCTCAGCCGAAAGCTTCCGCAGGGAAAGGCGCTCGCGGTGAGCCAGCAGCAGGCCGGCGGGAATCACCGCGACGAAGGAAACCAGCCAAAGCATGATGCCGCAGCTCACGGCCAGTTCTTTGGGGGCAATGTCGAACACGTGGTCCATCGCGCTGATTGTCGCCAGCTGCGATCCTCCACCCACGCCCGGCAACTGCACCATCGAGCCAACCATGCTTGAGCCCATCAGCAGCAGGACCTTGGTGGTACTCATGGCGTGCATGGGCGAGCCGTAGGCACTCGTGACTTCCTTATAGGAGAGAGCGATGACCCACCACATCAGCACTGATACGGCTGCCAGTTGGAGAAAGGCAACCGGGCCGTGAATGGTGTTCAGGCCGGCAGTGAATTCCCGGATCTTGTGGGCGATGCGATGGCCAAGATTTTGCGCAAGGTGAGAGAAGCGCTCTTCCACCCACTGCGCGATGCTGTTCCCGCGATACGACATCAGCACCGCGGCCGTGAGCAAGCCGCAGACGAGTGCGATCAAAGCGTATCCCGTCCAATAGATTCCGTGCCTGAGATCCGGCGACGCCGCAGCAGCGAAGGCATGCAGCTTGGAAGGCAGAAAAATGGCACTCACCAGGAGCACAGTGAAGCCGCCAACATCAAAAATGCGCTCGACCGCCCAGACCGCAACCTGCGAAGCCACACTCAGGTTCTCGCGGCGAGCGATCAGATAGGGGCGAATCAATTCTCCGGGACGGCCGAGAAGCGCCAGCCCGGTAAAGCCAATCACGGTAGGCGGAACCAATCCCCATATCGAGGCGTCCTTACGAACCGGACGGAGAAAAATCTTCCATCGCACCGCGCGCAGGAGGTAGGCGAAGTAAATGTACAGAACACCTTGAAAAATGTGCCGCCAATGTATGTGGAACTGAACAAGCCGCTCCCAGTCGAAGTTGCGCCATGTGCGGAACTGAAGGTAAATAAGCGCCGCCAGGATGACGATAACGGCGCCATAGAGAGCCCATTGCTTAGTTTTCATTCGATGAAATGATTGCGGGGCAGAGTGCTGCGGCGAGCACGACCCCACTTGAAGGTAAATGAGAGAGCACGCAGGGTCAACGCGGAGTGTTGGCGGAAGACGAACCTTGGGAGGAGGAAGGCGCAGTCGAACCTGCGGCCAATTGAGCTGCGGATTTCGCGGAGTGCTTGTGAGCGCCGGTCGGATTCGCGGCGTGCTTGGCGGAGGCCGGTTTTGCACTTTGCGTCAATTGCTTGTGGGCGCGGGCGTCGGCCTTTTCCTGCGCGGCGATCTTACGGTTGTAGTCTTTGATGATGCGTGCCACATAGGCGCGTGTTTCGCGGAAAGGCGGGACGCCGTGATACTGATCCACGCGCTCGGGTCCCGCGTTATAGGCGGCGAGAGCCTTTACCAGATCGAAGTTGTAGCGCTCCAGCAATTCGCGCAGGTAGCGGCTTCCTCCTCCCACGTTCTGTTGCGGATTGAAGGCGTTGTTCACGCCCAGTGAATTCGCGGTCGAAGGCATCAGCTGCATCAGTCCCTGCGCGCCTTTGGGGGAAATGGCTCGAGCGTTGAATCCGCTCTCGGCATGAATGACACTGTTCACCAGATCCGGATCAAGGTGATAGGCCGCGCTAGCCGAATTCACAACCTGATTCAAATCGGCAACGGGAGGAGCGGGAGTCACAGCGCGGACAGGAGCGGTCGCAGGAAATGAAGGCAGCAGTGTCGGAGGCGGCGGAGGCGGCGTGAGATCCTTCTCGAATCCGGTGATGTCCGCCGTTGCGACGTCGGTAAAGCTCGAATCATCCGCGGATGTAAAAAGCCGCGTCTTCTCGCCCATCACGATGCGGTGGTCATGGCGAATGGTGAAGCCGTTCCGCAGGACGGCGATGTCGGCAGCTGAGGCAGTCCCGGCAAGAAAGAAAACTGCGGTCGCGCAAAGGAGGACTGCAGGCATCCGGCTCGGTTTGAATTTGATTCGGTTCATCCTTGATTCTGATCGTAGCGCCGGCACCTTGCCGGGTGTCCTGTGGCGTCTCGCCCTCCGCCCAGCGCGCCATCAAAGTCTTTCTACTTCGCTCCGACGGGCTCAACCGGCTTGCCATCGAGCGCGACCTCAATGGCCGCCGCTACTCCGTTGTCGGCGTTCGAGCGAGTCTGCGTCCAGCCGCGCCCCAGCAACTCCGGGGACGCATTCCCCATGATAAAGGGTTGTCCGGCAAAAGCCAGCATTTCAATATCGTTGTAGTTATCACCAACGGCCATGACCTGCTCGCGGGTAATCTTGCGATGCTTTACCCAGCGTTCAAGGGCGTGCCCTTTGGAACAGCCGGCATTGAGGATGTCCACAATCGAGAGATCGCGTCCGGGATATTCCGTACGCAGAACCGTGATTGGCAGGCCGCAGGTTTCGAGCACACGCAGCGCCTGCTGCATCAGTGCAACCGGCCCGCAGAACATCGCCTGGATCGGATCTGATGTCAGCGCCTTCTCGATCGGAATCACGAACTCGATATAGTCCAGGTTCTTTTCCAGCCAGCGTTGAATGCTGCCTTCAAGCTCGCGGAGATGCTCGACGACGATTGCACCCTTTCCGACAGCATCGAACGTGACCACGGTTTGCCCGCGAAATTCGCACATCACGCCGACCAGTTTGCGGCAAGTGTCTCGGGGTAGCAGGTCACGATGGAAGGTCTCTCCCGCCAGCGAGCGCGTGACGGCGCCGTTCGAGCTGATCAGCCAGAGATCGAAACCGAGTTGCTGGGCAATGGGCAGAGCAAACGAGTGCCGCCGGCCGGTGACGAGGATGACCTCGATCCCAAGCGAGTCGGCGCGCCGCAGAGCAGCCAGGTCAGCAGGGGAGATTTGAAATTGAGGATTGAGCAGCGTGCCGTCAATATCCACGGCAATCAGGCGAAGAGAATCGGCGGCCACAAGCAATTTTAGCATCGCGATCGGAAGCCGCCGATCCATTGGTGCAAGTCATCTTTTGATCGTCTTGTGCCGTTTGTGTGCAATGGCGGTGTGCGAAAATAATTCTTCTCGGAGGCCGTCGATGAAACTGCGATTCATGCTCCTGCTCGCGACCCTACTGCCCGTCATTGTGTCCACTCCATCAACCGCACAGGCCAATGCTACCGACAATGCCGGCAAGCCGTTCGTCATCGAGTACTACTACAAGGCCAAGTGGGGCTACGCCGATGAATTCCTCCAGCTGTTCAAAAAGAACCACTATCCGCTACTAAAAAAGCAAGTCGAGATGGGGCGCATGCTCAAAGTCTGGATGGACCAGCCGCGCTACCACACCACCGAAGACGGGCGCTGGGATTATCGCGTCACCATCGTCTTCAAGAACTCGGCCGCCGCCAACGAACCGTTCGACGAGGACGCGCTCAAGAGGCAGCTCTGGCCCGACCAGGCAACCTACACGAAGGAAGAACAGCGCCGCTTCGAGATCCTTGCCGGCCATTGGGATGTCCCTATCAAGGCTGTGGACTTGGACCAAAAGTAATTGAAAACTTTCGCCGCCTAGGCCAAACGGTGGGAAAATAGATGCAGGCTGGACGGTCCGCGGGACCACGCCGCGTGAAGGAGGCCTTATGTTGGCAAAGCATCCTTGGAAGCGGAATCCCTACTTCCATTTTCACCCCATGCACAACCTGTACTCGTTGGTGATGGCGCTAATTCTGTTTGGAATGATTCTGCTGTTCCTGACAATACCGGCGCGATAGTTGCGCTGCGCGCCGAAGGTTGGTGGATGTCACTCCAAACGCTAGCCCAACCAATGTCCATCTCCCGCCGTTGAATCGGAATTCTCCGCGTTTGGCCGCGCCTGTTTGCCAAAGCCCTGTCCGATGCGAGAACATATTCGGTTTGCATACATCTCTCAGATCTAATAAGGAAGTAGCCAAACTATGGCGACAGCGAAGAAGTCTGTGAAGCCCGCGCGCGCGGAAGTGAAGTCGGAAGGCCAGTCAAATTCAAACATTCAGCCCGCCAAGGGCAAACTTGGCGTCATGATCCCCGGCATGGGCGCCGTAGCCACCACGTTTGTTGCGGGAGTGGAAGCTGTCCGCAAGGGCATTGCGACGCCGATCGGCTCGCTCACCCAGATGGGCACCATCCGCCTGGGCAAGCGCACCGACGGCCGCTCGCCGAAGATCAAAGAGTTCCTTCCACTGGCCGGCCTGAACGACTTGGTCTTCACCGGCTGGGACATCTTTGAGGACGACATGTACGCCGCCGCCCGCAACGCCGGCGTGCTGGAGCGCGATCTGCTCGACAAAGTAAAGAGCCGGCTCAGTTCCATCAAGCCACTCAAGGCCGTCTTCGATCACAACTACGTAAAGAAAATCGACGGACCAAATGTCAAGAAAGGGAAGAACAAACTCGACCTTGCCGAGCAGTTGCGGCAAGATATCCGCGACTTCAAGAAGTCCAGCGGCGCCGACCGCCTGATCACCATCTGGTGCGCATCGACCGAAACGTTCATCGAAGCGACCGCCGCCCATCAAAGCCTGAAGGCGCTCGAGAAGGCGATGAAAGAGAACGACGAAAACATTGCGCCTTCCATGGTCTATGCCTACGCCTCGCTGATGGAAGGTGTGCCCTTCGCCAACGGCGCGCCCAACCTTACCGTCGATATTCCGGCCATGCTTGAACTGGCGAATGAGCGCGAAGTGCCGATCTGCGGCAAGGACTACAAAACCGGCCAGACGCTGATGAAGACCGTGCTCGCGCCCGCGTTTAAAGCGCGCCTGCTCGGCCTGAGCGGCTGGTACTCGACCAACATTTTAGGCAACCGCGACGGCGAGGTACTCGACGATCCCGGCTCATTCAAGACCAAGGAAGAATCGAAGCTGGGCGCGCTCGAACATATTCTCCAGCCCAGCTTATATCCCGAACTCTACGGAAATATCTTCCACAAGGTTCGCATTAACTATTACCCGCCGCGCGGTGATAACAAAGAGGGTTGGGACAACATCGATATCTTCGGCTGGCTCGGTTATCCGATGCAGATCAAAGTCGATTTCCTGTGCCGCGACTCAATCCTGGCCGCGCCCATCGTGCTTGACCTGGTCCTGTTCCTTGACCTCGCCCAGCGCACGCCCGAACTGCGACGCCTCGGGATTCAGGAATGGCTCAGCTTCTACTTCAAGTCGCCGATGACCGCGCCGGGACTGTATCCCGAGCACGATTTGTTCATTCAGTTGATGAAGCTGAAAAACACGCTGCGGCACTTGAAGGGCGAAGAGCTGATCACGCACTTGGGGTTGGAGTACTACGACTAAGGATTGTGTGGGGCGGACATTCCTGTCCGCCCTATTCTAACTTCCCGTCATCGAGAGCAGAAAACGCTGTGTTCTTCCTATCGCCGAGTGACTTTTCGCAGCCAGTCCAGCGACATCGAAAGTGGAACTCCAAGCATACAGGGCACAATGATCGACACTGCGAATCGCCAGCCCGAAGCTAGGGAGCTATGGTGAGCAAACAAGCTTTCCGTCCCCAACGAGCTGAAGATCAGAACGGGCCAGAAAAGCAACCGGTCCCAGAACGACCTTTTTTCGGCGTCAGACCTGTACGCCTCTTTGCCGGCGTCATACGCCTGCAGGAACTGATCTTTCGATTTCATGGCCTCGGACCAGCTATGCGACTCTCATCTTATAGGACCGTCCGGAGTTTCACCACACCGTCCTCACCAGCGGACTTCGCCGTATTCGCTCATCGCGCGTCACTAGCGTCATCCCCTCTGCCCGTGCCGTCGCGCCTATCAACCGATCCGACGGGTCACTCGGATAATCCGCAGGGAATTGCGCCGCAAGCGCCGCGACCTCGGGCGTAATCGGCAGAATGGTGACGCCTTCGGTCATCTTGCGCAGGGACGTTTCGATGGTGCCATTGGAGCGAATTCTCCCCGACGCCAGTAGCCACGAGAGTTCCCACAACGTGATCGCGGACACAGCGATTCCCCCTCCTCGTCGAGCCCTGCGAAGTGCAGAGGCTGCTGTGGGCGAAAGATGCTTGGAGTCGTCGACTGCCCAAAACAAGACGTGTGTGTCGAGAAGGATCATCCAGACGACTCCCACGTGCCAGGTTCGATTGGCGATTCGATATCCCCAACTACCTGGAACATTCCCTTTAGCCTGCCGATCCAATCGTCTTTCTCGGTCTCCACCGGCACCAGCTTAGCCACCGGCTTCCCCCGCTTCGTGATCACGATCGGCTGCCGCGTCGAGCGCACATCCTCCATCAGCGCCAGGCATCGTGCCTTGAACTCTCCTGCCGCGATCTTCTTCATGGACACATTGTAACATACATGGTCATATAGATATGACCACTTGCGCGTGGGCTGTAATGGAGCAGGACGTTGCTCATTCATCCAACTCATACGCTTTCTTCAGCCACCGCTTCAGCTCGTCGTCAATATCCGCCTTCGACTTCACTTCAATCCGCCGCGTAATCCGGTCCTTTTTCTCATACCCACCCGTATCGATCAGCCGCCGGGGAGTCTTCATATTCCCCAAAGCCACCCCCAGGTCAATGCGCGTATGCGTCGCCGGCTTGATCGTGGCAAACACATGATTCCTATAAAGCGAAACCCCCGTCTTGCCCGGAGACGCCTTCGCCTCCTTGCCCAGCGACAGTGCCAGTTTCAGCAGTTGATCGTAGAGCGGCCGCATCCCCGCGCGCGGGCCTGAATACTGCGCTTCCACCCACGTCGCGGCCGCCTCCAGATAAGCCTCCGGCGAGTCTTCTTCTGTCCCTTTGCCCTCCGCCCGTTCCGCGATGCACGCGGCATAGTTGGTGCCCAACTTGTGCTCTTTCTTCAGCCACTCCCGCCGCTCCTTCTCCGTCGCCGGACCCGACTTCCTCGCCAGCTCCACCCACTGTTCCAGCGACCGCCCTGTCTTCGCCGGCAATTCCCGAACCCACTTCTGCATCATGGCCACGCCGGGATGCACGCTGTAAACCGACTTGGCCGCACTTGCGCTGGGCATAACTCACCTCCTGGGGACGCCATGATACTGCAATTCCGCGTCCCGGCATTCTCACGATAAAATCACGGCATGCCCAAGAAGACATCCGGATCTGGCCACAGCACCCGCTTCATGCGCACCCACAAAAATCTCTGTTTCGTCTGCGGAAAAGACAATCCCGACGCCATGGGCTTGCGCTTCACCTACGATGAAGACCGCGACTCCTTCGTCTGCCGCTTCCGCCTCGGCAAGCGCTACACCGGTCCCCCCGGACACTGCCACGGCGGCATCATCGCCACCATCCTCGACGAAGCCATGGGCAAGGTGAACAAGCTGCGCAACGTCATCGCCGTAACCTCCGAGATGACCGTCAACTACCTGAAGCCCGTGCCGCTCAACAAACCTCTGCGCGTGGAGTCCCGCGAGGAGAAAGTACAAGGGCGCAAGCACATCAACGTGGCCGAGATCATCAACCAGAAAGACGAAGTGCTGGCCCGCAGCCGAGGCCTCTTCATCGCCATCGACCCGCACAAAATGTTCGGCAAATTCGTAGAGCGCTAGCCCGTGTGGGGCGGACACTCCTGTCCGCCCGCGGAGCTTTCATGAGCCGGACGGCGGTAACCTCCACGTCCTACCGTTCGCGTGGCAAGCAGCTAGTAGTTCAGGTTGGAGCCGAAGTTGGGAATTTGGCCGCCGCGGACCGCGGCGCTCCATTCATCCAGTTGCCGCTGCCCACTCTCCCAGAATTTCTTGCACAGCACGAAGTACTGCAATACGACGTCCGACTGGCCCTTCTCAAGGAGTTCCTTCGCAAGGATCATGCTCGGTCCGAAGCTGTCAAGTTGCGGCGAACCCGGTGTGGCACCCGCCGCCAGCAGGTATTGCCCAGCCTGCTTAACGTCACGTCGTTGTGCGGCGACGCGGCCAAGTACGAGGTTTCCACAGAAGATGGCATTTCCATAATTCCAGTCCTTGGGATACTCGCGGGCCATCTGCAGTAGTTGCCTCGAATAAACTCCCGCCTTATCCATCTCACCGGCGTTGAAAGCCTTCTTCGCGAGGTCGGGAAGTTCGTAAAAGAGATCGCGCCCCTTCAGACCGGAGTCCTTCCTCTCCAGGGCCGCCAACTGCTCCCGCGGCGATGAGGGAGGTAACCCGAGCCGCGACAAGATAGGTCGGAGGGCGTTCGCTGCATTTTGAATCTTGCCCGGATCGGAAGTTGAGAGAGCCTCGTCCAGCCGAGTGCAGGCCTTTGCTCCCGCAGTGAAGTCATCGTCGCCCGGTACGTCACCACTAGCCCGCATTCGCTCGCGTGCGCTCAAGGTGAACCGGATGCGGCGGCACGAGTCCTGCGAAGCATTGATGCCATCATTTCCCGCAGACTGCTGACCCTGAAGCGCATGGGCGGCGAGCAGAATGAGGCACAGATTTAAGAGAAGCTGTCGAGGATTCATCAGTCCGGCCCTGTCGTGTTCTGCACGGTTTGCACAGGCACAGTCTACATTAGTCCGAAACGCTCCCGAGTTTGGTTGCAAGGGCTTGGGTGACGGGATGCGATCAGCCGGGCGCTCCATCCCGGCCCCGCTCCTTGCGCCTAGGGTGGGGATTTCGCGGGGTTCCGCAAACCATGAACGCCCTGTAAAATGCTCCTAGCAGCGGAAACCCACCCAACATCATCAATATAGGGGTTGGCTCGAAGCTCATCGCTCGAAGCTCGCAGCTGCCTTTGGGAGCGCGCCATGTCAGAAAACAACGGACACAACACCACCAGCCTTCGCTTAAAAACTGGCCTCGCCGAAATGCTGAAAGGCGGCGTCATAATGGACGTCACCAACGCCGACCAGGCCACCATCGCCGAACGTGCCGGTGCCGTAGCCGTCATGGCTCTCGAACGCGTCCCCGCGCAAATCCGCGCCGAAGGCGGAGTAGCCCGCATGGCCAGCCCCAAAAAGATCCGCGAAATCATGGCGGCCGTCCACATTCCCGTCATGGCCAAGTGCCGCATCGGCCACTTCGCCGAAGCCCAGATCCTGCAGGAACTCGGCGTCGACTATATCGACGAATCCGAAGTGCTCACCCCCGCCGACGAAGCTCACCACGTGGATAAGCACGCCTTCAGTGTTCCGTTCGTCTGCGGAGCCCGCAACCTGGGCGAAGCTCTCCGCCGCATCGCTGAAGGCGCATGCATGATCCGCACCAAAGGCGAAGCCGGCACCGGAGACGTAGTCCACGCCGTGAAGCACATTCGGCAGATTGTGCAGGAGATGAGAATTCTCACCGTCTTAGGCGAAGAAGAACTCTACGCCAAAGCCAAAGAGCACCAGGCTCCCTACGAGTTAGTAAAAATGGTAGCCCGCGACGGCAAACTGCCCGTGCCCAATTTCTCCGCCGGAGGCATCGCCACCCCCGCCGACGCCAGCCTAGTAATGCAGCTAGGAGCCGAAGCCGTCTTCGTAGGCTCCGGAATCTTCATGAAGAACTCCACCGAATTCGCCGACCCCGACGAAGCCGCGAAGCGCGCCCGCGCCATAGTGCAGGCTGCAACGCACTTCAAGGATCCTAAAGTGTTGCTTGAAGTCAGCGAAGACCTGGCGGGCGCGATGAAGGGCCTGGCAATCTCGGGGCTCGATGAGGCGCATATGCTGCAGACCAGAGGCTGGTAGAACAGCTCTGTAGCACCTCATGGCGTGACAGGTTAGAGGTATTTATGAAGACGCGCCGCTGAGTTGATCGACTTTTGGCTATCCATATCGCAACTTTCGCTGACCTCATGCGTCTAACAAGGTGCGGTTGGAGAGCGAGAGATTCCTAGCCGACCGTGGAACGCAGACCCGCCCATCACACAACCCGGAATGCGTTTCAAGGATTCTCATGGCTATGTCGAGAAGCATCTCACCGTTATCTTCCGTATTGGGAACATTGTTCCTCTGCGTTCTCTTCCTGCAAACGGTTAGCGCCGCGAACGGAATAGCTCAGCAGGTCGACGACAAAAGCGCTACGCCAAGCACGGCTGGTGCCGAAAGCCAGCCCGTCCTCGTCGAATTGTTCACTTCGGAAGGTTGTTCCAGCTGTCCTCCGGCGGACGCCCTCCTCGAAAAAATGGACACAATGCAACTGACTCAGGGCGCCCAGCTCATTGTGCTAAGCGAACACGTGGATTATTGGGACCATGATGGCTGGAAGGATCCAAACTCCTCGGCTGCGTTGACCGAACGCCAGAGTTCCTATGAGGCTGTTCTTGGAGAAAAGACCGCATTCACTCCTCAATTTGTCGTGGATGGAAGCAACGAATTGCGCCAGGGCGGTCCGCAACGCATGGAAGATACGATCAAGAAAGCCGCCGCCATCCCAAAGATTCCTATTCGCATCGACGGTACGAACGTTGATGCCGGGAATCTGCGGGTACACATAGGAACAGATGTCAATTCTGACAAACACAACGCCGATGTCTTCGTGGCGATCGCTCTCGATCGTGTTGAGTCGCAGGTTTTGCGGGGGGAAAACACCGGCCGGCACCTGGTGCACGTTGCCGTTGTGCAACAGATCACCAAGGTAGGGAAGCTGCCCAAGGGAAAAACTTTTGACCAGCAAGTTCAGCTAAAGCTGAAGTCAGGGGAGGATAGCAAGAATCTTAGAATTGTTGCTTTCATCCAAGAACCTGGGCCCGGCAAAGTGCTTGGAGCTGCCCTATGGAAGCCCGTCCACTGAAAGCTGTTGCCTGGTGCCGGGCACACATGTACACGAAACTCGTGACCGTGGAACGACTCCGTGAGAATAGAATTACGACCGGAGGTTCTTCATGTCACGTGCCCTACTTAAATCTTTTCTTAGCGGGGTTGTCTTACTAGCGGCAATTACGTCCTGTGTGGTGCAGTCCCCCGCGGAGGACAAGCCTGCCGACAAGTACAACGTAAGGGGAAGCGTGCTCACCGTCGTTTCTCGGCACGGACATTTTTATCAGGTCGCGACCGACAGCAGGATTTATCTGTTGATGTGCACAAAGGTAAAGACGTTTCAGTTTGGTGAACCGGAGTGCAAGACTGGCGATAAGCCCATCGCTCCTGGCGATACAGTCCATTTTCGAGTGGATGGCGACTGGGCCTACATGCCTATCATTTCAGAAGGGGCGGAAGAACAGCTTCGTATTTTTACGACCGAACTGAAAGTCATACCTGCATTACCGGCCCCTGCCTCCGCGGCCAATGCGTCTCCTGCCAATACTTCTTCGGGTAACGCGACGGGCTCGAACCAAACCTCCGAACCGGGCCTCGTCATTGGTACCGGGCTTCATGTGAAAGGTCAATCTGGGGTCGGCTGGTCCACGGCTCCCACCTCCCCGATGGCGTCTCTGGTGGCATCTTCGATCAGTACGGCCAGCGCGGCAACGCCTGTGGTGGCGACGGCGCCGGTAACGGCCATCCCAGTCACAGGTGGTCCGCCCGTCGTCGTCATGCCAACCGGACCAACTACTGGTGGCGTTGTGACGGGTGTTCCGGTGACCGGTGGCGCGCCCATAACTGCCGTCCCAACCGCGCCCGTAATGGGAGTTCCGGCCAGCGGCGCGCACCCCGGCGGCGGCGCTACGATCATGATCGGCGGAGGAGGCAAGCCGCAGTGGGTCCATGTTCTCCGCATCCAAACCGCCGGCAAGATCTATCAACTGGAATGTTCCAGCAAGCCTTGCATGGTAGCAAACAAAGAGATCGAACTCGGTGACACCCTCGTGCTTCGCGCCGACAAGAAGCACGCTTATGTGTCGGCGGGACCGCAAGGCTCCGGTGCAGAGCAGGAGTACAAAGTCTTGAGCGTGACCGAAGCCGGATCAGCCCCCCATTCAGAGCAACACTGAAAGATCCGGAAACTCGACAACTGTCGCGTGCCTCACGTTTCGCGGTTTTCGAAACGTGGGATTCCACGAGCGCATCCATGTGGGGTTCTGTCGCTGCGCTCGCGCTCGGGCTCGCCCGCGGTCAGGATCGCGCATCCGATAAAATCAAGTTACATCGTTTTGGCTGACGACCAACGACGAACGACCCTTATGACCATCGGTGTCCTAGCCCTGCAGGGCGATTTCGACGCGCACCGCCGCCGGCTCGAAGAGCTGGGCGCCACGGTTGTGCTCGTCAAAAAGCCCGAACAGCTTGACCAGATTGACGGCCTCGTTATCCCCGGCGGCGAGTCCAGCACTTTTCTTAAGCTGCTCGGCAAGGAAGGCTTCGCAAAGCTCAAAGAGTTCGTACTCACCCGTCCCACGTTCGGTACGTGCGCCGGAGCCATTCTGCTAGCCACACAAGTGGAGAATCCGCATCAGCCCGGCCTGGGCGCGCTCGATATGACCGTCCGCCGCAACGCCTATGGGCGCCAGGTTGACAGTTCAATTCGAGAGGGCCAATTCCAAAACAGCCCGATCGAGATGGTCTTCATTCGCGCACCCAAGATTGAGCGCGTGGGTAAACATGTGGAAGTAATTGCCACCGAAGGGAACGACCCCGTGCTGGTAAGGCAGGGAAGAACCCTGGCGGCGACCTTCCATCCTGAATTGAGCGACGACCGCCGCGTTCACGAATTTTTTCTGGGACTTGTAACGGACCAGCAACGGACAAGCTCCGGATGAGGAGCAAATTTTTCAATTCGCGGGCCGGGTAGCGGTGTGCGGCCTGCGGGAGGCCTTCCGCAGCCCAAGTGGGACAATCACGCTCAATGTTCGGATGGGTATCGGGAGATAGAGGCGGCTGACTTGCGGAAGCTATCCCTAAAGAAATTTACTTGCTGAAATGGCGTCGCACTAAAGTCGCTAGTCCTACTAGGCCGCTTCCGAGTGCTAGAAGAACGCCGGGTTCGGGAAGTGCAGCTGCTTTAAGGACAGTCGATCGAGCAAAGGCGGTTGATACAAGAAGCACTACGAATAGAATACCGCAAAACCAATTGCGCACGAAGTAGAACTCCTTTCCAGGAAGCCAGTTGCACGAGACACAGGTGCAAATGAGGGTCCAATCTTTTCCGAATTCAGCGGGCGTTCACAATGTACCCCTTAATTGTGATTTTGCAACCTAAATCGAGGGCTGGACCGGCTACTTGGGCCGTCCGGTGCTGGTTTCCGTGTGCAACAGTTTGCACTGTTTTGCCACTTTGCGGCATCGTGGAGGCTCCGCGTCTCGCTCCCATTTACCATGCTGGGAGGCGCAGAGCCCGCCGAAAATGGAAGCTCCAGAACTCCAAATCAGCCCCGTAGGGTTTTCGTCTTATCTGCGCCTTCTGCGCGGGAACGGAAACTTCCGCCGCTTGTGGAGCGCGCAGATAGTCAGCGAAATCGGCGACTGGTTTTACACGCTGGCGATCTACAACCTGCTTTTGCAACTCACTGGGCGTGCCGGGTCGGTCGCACTGGCGCTGGTGCTTCAAGTTCTGCCGCAGACTCTGATTGGCCCAGCTGCGGGAGTTCTCAACGACAGGCTGCGCCGCAAGCACGTCATGATCGCCGCCGATATTGGACGCATGGCGATCGTGTTCTGCATGCTGTTCGTTCGAGAGAGATGGTGTGGCTGGTGTATCCGCTGCTCGTGGCGGAAACCGTGCTCGCCGCGTTTTTCGAGCCGGCACGTAGCTCGGTGATCCCGAACGTCGTTGGCAAAGAGGATGTCGTTCTCGCGAACACGCTTTCGTCGGCGACCTGGTCCGTCAATCTAATGCTGGGCGCAACCGCGGGCGGAGTGGTTGCGGCGCTGCTCGGGCGCGACGCTGTGTTCACTCTGAATGCGGTGTCGTTCCTCGTCTCTGCGGTGCTCATATTCGGGATGCACTTCGCCGAACCGCATGTTGAGGGCGCGCATCCGCTCCACGTCCGCGAGCTTATAGATTTCTCGCCGGTCCTGGCTGGTATTCGCTATGTGCGGTCGCACGTGCGCCTGCGTTCTACGGTGCTGGTGAAGGCCGGCAACCTCATCATCGGGCCGAGCTGGGTGCTCTTTACCGTCATGGGCCAGCGCGAATTCCCTGTGCGCTGGCATGGACTCGATCCCGCTCGCGGTGCTTTTCTAGGTATGAGCCTATTGTTGGGCGCGAGAGGACTTGGCGCGCTGCTCGGCCCACTCTGGACCGCGCCTTGGGCCGGGCAATCTGTTGATCGTCTGGAGCGAATGATTCTCTATGGCTATCTTGCCCTCGCCGCCGGCTACTCTCTGCTGGGAGTTTCCGGGCACTTGTGGCAAGCGTGCTTGTGTATCATGCTCGCGCACTTTGGCGGCTCGATCATCTGGGTCTTCTCGACCACGTTGCTGCAATTGCAGAGCGAGGATAAATATCGCGGTCGTGTTTTTGCCGCCGACCTCGGGCTGGCCATGCTCACGATCGCTGCCGGCGCTTACGTTTCCGGACGATTCGTAGATTGGGGCTTTGCCGCACGCCACGTGGCCAGCGCTGCTGGCATGCTGATGTTAATCCCTACTATCTTGTGGGGATTTGCAATACGGAATCGGACGATCAGATCATCGGGTGATCTACAGGGGAATTTCTAATTCGCAATTTCTGGTTTGTAATTTGGAGCTGCGCCCCAACGGCCGAGGCCGACCGTCCCTCGGCAACGACCCTTAGCCCCCGAATGCGCGTGGATCGAATACCGTCCTGATCGACGTGATCTTTCCGTCCTTTACTTGATACCACGAGCAGAAAAACGTCGTTACCTTCTCGGTCGCGAAGTCGTAGAGCAGGCAAACGTCATCGCCGTCCACAAAGACTTTCTTCATGTCGTATCTGCCCTGCTGCTTCTCCATCATCTTCAGAAAATCGCGTGCGCTGCGAAAGGCCTCGCCGCCAGGCCCCTTGATGAAGACATCATCGCCCAGGTACCGATTCGCGGTCGCATAGTCGCGCCTGTCCAGTGCGTCGATGTAAGACATTACTACTTCTTTAGCGCTCATAACCAGCCTAACCTCTCTGCATTGTCCTCACCGCCAAAAGCTCACAGCTGCGAGTCTACAAAAAAACTTGGCGAATGGCAGATCGCCCAATGACGCGATCACCGGATGGCCGATAAAGAGGATCCGATCTAAAGATGGTCTGATCTAAAGAAGCCGGTCGATCTTCGCCGCGAGAATGAAATCCGATTCCGTAAGCCCATCGACGGCGTGAGTCCAGAGCGTGACCTCAACTTTGCCCCACGCAAGCAGGAGATCGGGGTGATGCCCCTGTTCCTCGGCCAGCGCGCCCACGCGATTCACGAAAGCCAGCGCCGTTTTGAAGTCAGGAAACTTGTAGGTTCGCACCAGATGGTGCTCGCCAACAACGCTCCACGCGGCGCGCTCAGGTAGCTGATTCAGAACTTCTGAGAGTTGAGCGCCCTTGAGCGGCGGAACGCCACCGCGACACGGAACGCACGCTTTGTCTGCAAGCGAAGACATTGCTAAAACCCGAAAAGCACGCACCGAAGTGTCAAGCTACCCGGCATTGAACCAGACATATTGTCATCCCGCCCTCAGCGCGGCCGAAAAGGAGGGATCGCATTCCCACGGCTGTCGCAGGACCAATGCCTAGAACGGTATGTCTTCATCCGTGATCGGCCCCGACCCCGCCGGCGCATGCTCAGCTTCCGGCACGCTCTGATCGAAGTTATTTCCGCCCCCCGAGGCTGCCGCGCCGCGCGATCCGCCTCCGGATTCGCCCCCGCCTTCGCCGCGTCCGCCCAGCAGTACGAGATCGCTCGCCACAACTTCGGTCATGTATTTCTTCTGGCCCGTCTGCTTGTCATCCCACGACCGTGTCTGCAACCGGCCTTCGATGTAGACCTTGCCGCCCTTCTTCAGGTACTCGCCCGCAATCTCGGCCAGCCGCTGCCAGAGCACAACATTGTGCCATTCCGTGCGGTCCTGCCAGTTGCCATCTTTGCCCTTGAAGCGCTCATTGGTGGCCAGCGTGATTTTCGCCACCGGCGTGCCTTGCGGCGTGTACTTCACTTCCGGATCCTTGCCGAGATTTCCGATGAGGATGACTTTATTTATGCTTTTGCCGGCCATAATTGCGGCTCCTTCCGGGACGTTGACCTTCAAGACGCTCACTATAGCAGAATTGGGGGGAAGCAAGCCTGTGCGCAACGCACACGCGTTATGTGACGAATGGTTTGTTCCGAGATTTGCCCGCGATCCTTCGTCCTCGGCGCCGAGTTTACTGGCCGAAACGAAACACGATGCCACTCGCTACGCGCACATTATTCTGAGACCCAAAGCTCAGATAGTCCGACTGGACGCGCCAGGCGAGATTGCGCGCGATCTTGTAATCCATGCCGCCGCCCAGCGCAAGGTCAAAACCGGTGCTCGAGGGACGAACGGCAATCCCGACTCCTAGAGTGAAACCGATTCCAGGCGGATAATTAATAATGTCGCTGACACTGCTTCGTTGACCGCCCATCAGCATGTGCCCGAACATTACCCACCTGCTCCTCCTGAGCGAAAACTGGGGCCCAAATAAGAAGCTGTGCAGCTTGGCACTTTCGTTAGTAGTAGCTGTGACCGGCACGCACGTTGGATCGCACACCAGTATCGTGACCGAGCCATTCGACGATCCATAGACGCCGCTGAAATCAGTAACAACCCCAAACCAGCGATTCAGATTGACTCCCACGGACCCATCCCACCCGTTCAGACCGGTGCGCTGACCCCCAAGAAACTGTGCCGCGTTCGCATATTCATAACCGCCGAACACCTCGGCTTTAGGGACCTCTTGGGCTTCAAGAGTTGAGACCAGTAATAAGAAGGGCAATATAGTTTTGAACATGGGTTCCTCGTTCCAAGGAAACATGAGGCAAGCGCCAAGCGTCTGTGATTGATATCACTAAGAGATGTACCGCTAATTGACCGCAGAGTTACACAGAAAGGCGAAAAAGCATGAGGTAAACAACGACGCCAGTAACTGACACATACAGCCACATCGGGTAAGTCCACCGCGCAATCGCCCTGTGCCGGTCAAATTGCCCGCGCAACGCCCGCGTCAGCGTGATCAAGACCAAGGGCACGATTACGATCGCCAGGATCGTGTGCGAAATCAGGATGGTGAAATACAAAAGCCGCATCCATCCCGTTCCGCGGAAATATACAACGCCGCCGTGCCCGGGCCAGTGGTAATACAAATAGGAGATTAGAAACAGGCAGGAAGTCCCAAAGGCCGTCAGCATCACCGCCCGGTGCGCCGCCATCTTTCCGCGCATAATGAGCCGATGACCAATTACCAGCAGCACGGCGCTGCATCCATTCAATGTCGCGTTGATCTTAGGGAAGATGGAATAGTCGGTCATGAGTGTACAGTTTTAAGGGCTAAAGCATCCCTTTGGCAAGCGCAGAGAGGTCAGAGGTGAGAGGTCAGATTGCAGCAGTACAAACCTGACCATTCGCCACCGCGACCGATAATAGTGGTTTTAGCTTTTGAAGCTTGCCTTTCTGGACGCATTGTTTTTCACCTCTGCAATCTGACCTCTAACCTGTGACCACATCCTGCTTTGCGTATAAAATACACTCACAATGTCCGATGTGGACACACCACTGCCCCCCTTGCCGGGGACGGCGCCAACACAACCCGCCGCTCGCCCCTTGCCGGTCGTCGCCGTCTGGGCGCGTGATCTGCTCGTGTCGCTCGCCATCCTGGCGTTCATCATCATTTTTCTCTACTGGCCCGTGAAAGTGGAAGGCGTCAGCATGATGCCCGGCCTCGAAGACCAGGAACGCATCTTTGTCAACAAGTTCGTCTATCACTGGGAGCCCATCCAGCGCGGCGACATCGTCGTCTTCCGCTATCCGCGCGATACCTCGAAAAGCTACATCAAGCGCGTCATCGGAGTCGCCGGAGACCGCATCCGCATCGAAAACGGCCAGGTCTTCGTCAACGACGAAGCTCTCGACGAAGCTTACGTCCCAGGCGAATACGCCGACGCCCGCTCCTATGCCGAGGTCGTCGTTCCGCGCAACAGCTACTTCGTGCTCGGCGACCATCGCACCATGTCGAGCGACAGCCGCGACTTCGGCCCGGTGAACGAGCGCTTCATCTACGGCAAAGCGGTCTTCGGGTATTGGCCGATGGAAAAGCTGGGACGGCTGCGCTAGCCGCCAGCTATCGGTCATTAGCAAAATCCAGTGATTGGGTGAGCAGCCGCCCCGAGCGAGGAGATAGGAAGATGAAGATGAGAGCGATTCTTCCGATGTTCTGGCTGTTGTGCTTGCCTGTGGCCGCATACCCGCAAACAGAAGATGCCGACCAGCCGCAAATCAGGATCACGAAGATTCACCGAACCGCTCCGGCAAAGGACGCATACATCGTCAAATATTATGTTGACAAAGCTCCTCCCGGATCCGATTACGAAACCGGAAGCCTGCATATTATCTACAGCGATAAAACAGAAGTAGTTGAAAAGCTGCCTCCCAAGGAAAAGAGTGCTGCGGACAATACTGCTTTCAACGAGGAAGGATTGGGCGAGCCCAAGGTGGCCGGGGACAAGCGAACCATCGCGTGGACAGAACAATTCGACAATTGCTGCACGTCGTACACAATCCCGCTCGTTCTGGCCATCTACCGGTCAGGCGATAACATTGTGCATATACGGCAAGGGTTGATGGTCTGGGGTTGGATGTTTCGAGACGGAGGAGAACACGTTGCTGCTGTGTGGGGAACGGTTCATTTCTCAGATATTGGCGATTATCAGCTTTATGATACCGAGACGGGCCACATGGTTGACGAGGTCATAGGAAACGAGGAAATCGAGGGCAAGAATGGGACAGTCCACGGCCTCGGCCAAGATGCCCCTGCATGGGCGAAGGAGTTGGGGAAGCAGGAATAGGGAGCTGATTGCTTTTTCCTGCAATCCACAGCCCCTCCTGCTAAAATCCTTAAAATCCACTCCCAGGAGTTCGAATGCAAGCGACGCTTGCCCTCGAAGACGGC
>JBAQIB010000053.1:0-120838 GCA_049288625.1 Terriglobales bacterium
GCGCCTTCGTAGACGTTGTCGCGATTGATCGGCTCCCACACGTGCCACTTCGCCTGCGGATGCGCTGCGAGATAGTCTTTAATTTGCGCGGCCAGCGTGGGCGAAGAAACGCCCTGCGTCAGGATGCGCACGCCCGAGCCCGCCATGCTCTGCTGCACGTTCATGGGGCCTTTCATGGCGTCCATGAACGCGCTCCACGAGCGCACATCGCCCATGTAGGTGATGTTCTGGGCACGGTCGGGATCGTACAAGTCGAGAATCGAAGCCTGCGCGTAAATGTCGGTCCCGCCCAAACTCGCCGGATGCTCCGGATTGCCTTCAATCTTGGTAGGCCGGAACATGTGGCTTTCGACCAGCACCGGTGAGGCATATCCGCCCAGCGTGAACGCGGTCGCGTAATACTTGGGCTTGCCGGGAATTACGTTCTCCGGCTGCTTGACGTAAGGGACGATCTCGGTGAGCGGCATGCGCGTGCAGCCGGTAAGTCCGGCGAGCGCCAGCGATGCGCCCATGGTTTGCAGGAAGCCGCGGCGCGAGAATGAATCCAGCCACTCGGATGCGCCCTTGGGAAATTCGCGGTGCAGCATCTCCTGAAATTCCTCGCTGCCAGCCAGTTCTTCCAGGCTGCGCCAGTACTCGGGGCCGGTCGTCTGCTTGATCTGCGCTTTCACCGTGGCAAGATCAAGCCGCGGCCGAGCCGGTTGCACCTCATTCAGCGCCACCAAATCAAGCTCCCTGCGCTTGCTCGGACATACATCGGTGCCGGCCTGCTTCGCTTTGTGGTCGTCCATGCTCATCTTCAATGTCAGCTTCCGGAAATCAAACGCAAACGCCGAACTTGCTACCGCGCCCCACAACCCCGCCTGACGCTAGCGATGGCAGGTATTGCAACTCGTAATATCTTCTACCGAGCGAACCTTGTATGCATCCTTGAGCGCCGCGCCGAGGGCGATCTGGTCGTTATAGCTCTTGCCGCCAAAAATTACATCGTTCCTTCCCAGCGGATCGTTGACCGGCGGCTGATAGCGCATATTGAACACCTGTTCGCGCGGCCGCAGATATTTTTCCGGCGCGCGGTGGCAATCGAGGCAGAATTCCATCTGCAGCGACGCGTACTGGTACATCAGCGGCATCTGGTCGACCGGGCCGTGACAGGTGTTACAGCCCACTCCTTTATTCACGTGAATGCTGTGATTGAAATACACGAAGTTGGGTAACTGGTTCACGCGCGACCACTCGAGCGACCGCCCCGTGCGGAAACTTTCACGCACAGGTTCGAGATAGGCGGCGTTGGTCCAGATCTGGGAGTGGCAATTCATGCAGGTCTTGGTCGGCGGGATGCCCGCGAAGCTGGATTGCTCGACCGAGGTGTGACAGTAGCGGCAATCGATGCCGAGGCCCGTCACATGATGCTGGTGGCTGAAAGGCACGGGCTGCGGCTTGCGCACGCCCTCCCAGGTGATGTAGGGCGAGCGCTGAAGCTGTGCCAACACCCAAAACAGGGCGGCCACGGCAAAGACCGCGCCGAACAGCGAGGCCCTCGCTATTGCGTTGCTGCTGCGTGGAAAGATCTGCATCGATTAATGACGACGGCGTGTTGAGATTTGGAAGCGGATTTTCCGACTTCCTGTTTGACAATGTTTGCTGTGAACTCCGTCACGCCCCTCAGTGACGGCGATTACCAAGACACGTGAGTATACCAGCAAGGCAGCTTTTGGGAATAGACGAACGCAGGTTTTCTGTATTCGAGTTTGAACCTCCTGAGCGCGGCCCGAGGATGCTGTTGAGATTTTCAACATGGAAAAAGCCTTCAGGTTCAAACCTTGCACATTTGCAGCAAGGTTATGTGGCGCGCGATTTTCTTAGCGTAGATTCATGACCAAGAGTTTCGGTTCCGTCATTTCCTCGATCGCATACCGCAAACCCTCCCGGCCCAAGCCGGAGTCTTTCACGCCCCCGTAAGGCATGTGATCGATTCGAAATGTGGGCACGTCGCCGGCGATCAGGCCGCCGATTTCCAGTTCTTCAAAGGCCTGGAAGATGAGCTTGGCGTCGCGGGTAAACAATCCCGCCTGCAACCCATAGGCAGAGTTGTTAACCTCGCGTAACGCGGAGGCGAAGTCGTTGTACGGCTCGACCGTTACCACCGGCGCAAAAACTTCCTGGCAGTTCACCTTCATATCGGACTTGGTACTGGTTAGCACTGTCGGTTCCAGCATTGAGCCTTTACGCTTTCCGCCACAGAGCAAGCGCGCGCCGCCGCGTATCGCCTCCTGTATCCAGTCATAAGCCCGGATCGCGTCGCTCTCCCGGATCATTGGACCTACGTCGCACGAATCGTTCAGCGGATCTCCCTGCTTGAGTTTGCCGACTCCAGCCATGAACAACTCGACGAACTTTCCGTACACCGAATGCTCCACCAGGATGCGCTGCAGGGAATTACAGGCTTGACCTGCGTACGCGAAGCTTCCGGTGACGCAACGGTCAGCGGCGTAGGCAAGATCGGCGTCGCTGTGCACGATGACGCCAGAATTGCCACCGAGTTCCAAGAGAACTTTCTTCTTGCCCGCATTGCCCTTGATCGCCCAGCCCACCGCCGCGCTACCCGTGAAGCTGATCAATTTGATTCGATCATCGGTTACCAGCAGCCCGGAATCCTCGTTCGAAAGCAGCACTACATTGAAGCCACCATCCGGCCACCCCGCCTGCTGAATCACTTCGGCCAGGAGCAGCGAACTGAGCGGCGTCTGCGGGGCAGGCTTCAACACGATCGGACAGCCCGCGGCAATCGCGGGCGCGACTTTATGGGCCACCAGATTCAGCGGAAAGTTGAACGGTGTGATTCCTGCAATCGGACCCAGCGGAAATCGCTTTACGATGCCCCAGCGTCCAGCGGTCGACTGCTGCCAGTCGAGGGGCAGGTATTCGCCATAGCCGCGAACCGTTTCTTCAGCGGCGATATTAAAGGTGAAGACGGCGCGGTCTACCTCCATGCGCGCGCTTTTGATGGGCTTGCCGGCCTCCTGCGCGAGTGTCCGCGCGATCTCCTCTTTGCGGCCGTGAATTCCGTCTGCGATCCGGCGCAGCACACGCTGGCGTTCGAAGGCGGGCAGGCGGCGCGTGGTGCCGAAGGCCTTGACCGCTGCTGCAATGGCGGCCTCGGCATGTTCGCGGCGGCCCCGATAGACGCGCGCAATCACTGCGCCATCATAGGGAGCACGAATCTCGACGATGTCACCTTCTTCCAGCCACTTCCCATCGACGTAAAAACCGTGGGTCGCAACTGGAACCATCGTCATCTCTGCCATGCCTCACCTCCCCAGATCGTTGCGGCAATTATAAAACTTCATGGGATGCGACGTTGCCGGGCCGCGTGGCCTGCAAAATTTCTACTTCGTTTGCGGCTTGAAACGGTCGTCGATCTCGACCTGGTAGCCCTTCACCAGCCGGTTCGTTTCGTTTGCCATCCCCACCACAGCCATCAATTCCTTGAACTGCGCGTCCGTCATGCCCTGTTTGCGGGCGGAGACAGTGTGGGACGCAATGCAGTATTCACAGCCGTTGCTTGCCGACACCGCTACATAAATCATTTCCTTCGTGAGCGGGTCGAGCGCGCCCGGCGCCATGATCTGCTTGATACTCTCCCACGTGCGCTTGAGCGTGGCAGGATCGTGTGCGATCGATTTCCAGAAGTTGTTGATCCAGTCCGTTTTGCGCGTCTCCATGATGTCATCGTAGACAGCACGAACTTCTGGGCTGGCGTCGGAGTATTCGATGAAGCCAAAGGTGGACATAGATTCTCCAAAAAGGTCTCAGGTGCCAGGTCTCAGGTCTCAGGAAAAACGAAATCGCCCAGGCGCTTCCTGAGCCCTGAAACCTGAGACCTGTGACGTGATCTTACGAAATCCAGTCGAGCACTTTATAGTAGGCGCCCGCGAATGGCAAAAACCACGGGTTGCCGTTATAGAGTCCCAGCGGCGCACCGGGGAACTTAATTTCAGCGAATGGATTGTCGGTCTTTCCATCCGCAATCCACTCCGCCATTTTTTGGCCCTGCCAGGTTGCCGCCGCCACGCCATGGCCGGCGTATCCAACCGCGAAGTACATGCCATCGATCTGGCCGGCGTGCGGCATGATGTCGAAACAGAAATCGAGCGTCCCGCCCCACACGTACTCGACTTTTGTATCGCGCAGTTGCGGATAGACTTCGATCATCCCTCGGCGAAGAATCTCCGCGCTCTTGCGAATGGTTCGATCGGTTTCGGGGAAAAATGCGGCGCGGCCGCCGAACAGCATGCGGTTGTCGGGCGTCAGCCGGTAGTAATAAAGATAGTTTTTCGAGTCGTAGATCTGGCGGTTGCGGGGGCTGAGTTCGCGGGCCAGAGCGTCGGGCAGAACTTCGGTTGTAATAATGAACGAGCCGATCGGGATGATCTTCTTCTGCAACGCCCGTGTGGCCGCGCCCGTGTAACCGCTGGTGCCGACAAAGACGTTGCGCGCCCAGAAGGTACCGCGAGAAGTCTGCAACCGAAATCCGGCGGCGCCGTTGCGCGCTTCACGCCTCACTTCTTCAACTTTGGTCTGCTCGGCGACCTGTGCCCCGGCTCGCATTGCCGCCTCGCCCAGTCCGGCCACGTAGCGCGCTGGGTTCACTCCGACGCTCGTTTCATCCACCATGCCGCCGTAATAAATGTCGGAACCAACCTCATTGCGCAATTCCCCGCGCGGCACCACTCGCAGTCGATGATTAAACTCGCGCGCGATTACTTCCACCTGCCGCGCGTAATCGTCAAAGTGCGCTTGTTTGCACGCGACTTCCAGATGGCCAGTGTGCGCGAAGTCGCACGCGATGCTTTCTTCTTTTACGATGCGCTCCACCGTAGCAATCGTCTCCAGCGACGCGGCGTACATTTGCCGCGTCAGCTCGCGCCCATACCTCGAGATTAATTCGTTGACGCCGAGCTTCATCCCGGTGAGTACCATGCCGCCATTGCGCGAGCTTGCGCCCCAGCCAATGGTTTCCGACTCCAACACAGCCACCTTGGCACCGCGCTTCGCCAGCGCCAGCGCGGCCGAGAGCCCTGTATACCCCGCGCCGATGACGGCAACATCGGCAGTTGCCGGCAGTGGTAGCGCGGGAGACGTTGGCATTTCCACGGTTGTGAGCCAGTAGTTGAGTTCCTGAATTGGCACGGCGCGCCTTTGATTTCGCAGGACGATAGTCGTCCGTTAGAGTACGCTTCTACAGCACCGCGGTCTCGTGAATGGTGCGGCCTTCGGCAAAGCGAGAGAAGTTTAGCAGCGAAGCATCAATCAGGTCTGTGCCCCCAGTCAAAATCAGGTCGCTCAATATCTTCCCCGTGGCCGGAGCGTGCATTACCCCGTGCCCGCTGAAGCCGTTAGCAAAGAAAAAGCCGGGCACCTCCGGAGACTCGCCGAGGATCGGATGATGGTCCGGCGTCATCTCATACAGCCCCGCCCACGCCCGCTTGGGATTGACCGCGACGTTCTCGAACATGGGCACGCGATCCGCCGCATGCAGCAGAATCTTCTCAATGAATGCCGGATCGAAATCCGTCTTGTAGCCGGGCGTTTCCTCGGGGTCATTCCACGCCAGGAGGAAGCCGCGGCTCTCGGGACGAAAGTGGAATCCGTTGGACATGTCGACGATCATGGGTGCCGTGTGCGGGAACTGGTCGAATGGCTCGGTCGGCACGAGCATACGGCGCAGCGGCTCGACCGGGAGCGTTATGCCGACCATGCTCGCGATCTCCGCCGCCCAGGGCCCGGCGCAATTGACTATTGTGCGTGCTGAAACCGTATCCCGCGTCGTCGTGATTTCAAACCCGCCATCGCGCCGCGCAATCGCGACCACTGCCGCATTCTTCAGCAGCGTGGCACCGTGATCGGACGCCCAGGACATGAAGCCCGTCATCGCGCTGTATGGGTCAACGAATCCATCGGTCGAGCAGAAACTGCCGCCTACAATGTCGTCACCGTGTAACTGCGGGAAGCGGCTGCGAATCTCGTCGCCCACCACGAGTTGGACATTCTTCAATCCCATGGCCACCTGCTTCTCGTAGTTGGCACGCAGATATGCCATGTGTTTCTCGGTGGTCGCGCAAAACAGATATCCCTGTGGACGATAATCGCACGGGAAGCCAAGCCGTTCCTCGAAGGTCGCGTAGAACGGAATCGCGTATAGCGACATCTGAATGTTGACGGGAGTGGAGAACTGGGCGCGCACGCCGCCCATGCTCTTGCCGGTCGAGCCCTTGCCCTGAGAATTCTCGCGCTCAATGACAACAACGTTCTTGCAGCCCGCCGCCACCAGATGGTAGGCAATGCTCGACCCGACAATGCCTCCGCCAATGAGCGCGACGTCCGCGGTGCGCATGCGTCGTAATTGTAAACCGGAGCTCGCCTAGCCGCAGAACTCGGCGCCCAATCAGTTTTGCGCTCTGCGATGGAACTCCCGGCCATCCAGGTGCGTATCATTCCTTGTCATGTTTACAACTCCGCGATGGTTAACCCTGATTGGCTGTTGTTTTTTTATTCTGATGCTTGGCATCGCTGCTTTCTGGGAGCCCGGCATCCGCTGGCTTCACTTCTTTCAAGCCTGCATGTACATCGCAGCCGGCGTGCTGGCTGTTCGCAAGAATCGGTGGGGGTATTTCATCGGGATCTCTGCCGCCGGCTTGTGGATTTACGCGAATATTTTTGCGACGACGTTCTTCTTCAACGGACTCCAGCAGCTTTCTCACTGGATACAAACGGGACAAATGGCGCGGCCGGATCTGCTAATCGCAGTCCCCGCCTGGTTTTCAAATCTGTTCGTGGTCGTGGGATGCATTTGGGAATATTTTCGACTGCCGACGAAATCTCTCCGCGATGCAGGCAGGTTCGCCTTCACCTTCGTCCTCACAACCGGATTTTTCGCCTTGGATATGGCGCTTTTTCAACCTCGTTATCTCGGCATCTTCCCTCGAATGTTGCACCCGCACCTTCCCTGATCGATGGTTTCGGCCTACTGCACTTTCCCCGCCGCCGGTTTCAGACTCGCCGCCGGCTCCTTCTTCTCCCGCCGCATCTGCTCGGCCAGTTCGCGAATCTCGGTCAGGTCGCGCTGCATCTCGCTCCATCCATACCAGAGCGCGTAATCGGGGCTGGCATGAAATGTGCCCTGGAAAGTGCGCATGCGGTGCTCGAGATACATTACGAAGAGTTTCTGTTCGACCACCGTGGGCGCATCGTGGAACGTTAACAAATTCGGAAATGCGTAGTTGTAGTTCTTCGGCTGCGGAACGATGCCGTCTTTGTAAAGGCCCGCGACGATATGGATCGCTTCGGCCATCAAGTGGTCGGCATTCTTGATCATGTCGTCGCCCGCTTCCAGTTGCTGCCGGGCAAAATTGCCCGAGTGGCACTGATTGCAGGTCTTAAGCATCTTGTCGCGCTCCTTCTGCCAGTCTTCCTGCGTCAGGCGGGCCACGTCGGCGGCCTGCACCGTTGCCACCAGCGAAGTGGGCTTGCCGTCCGGGTCGAGCACGCCGAGCGCCTGCAAAATCGTGGCGCGATCCGCGGCCCATTGTTTGTCTTCAGGCAGCGGCAGGCGAACCGCCAGGAATCCCCAGGCGGTGCGCACACCGTGATCGCCGTTCTGCATGTGGCAGGTCTGGCAGGTGGGCGCGGCTGCCTCCGCTTTCAGAATTCCGCGCTGCTTCAGGTCCTCGCGCACGCCGTGCTTCGATGAGGAATACATCTCCCACTGCGGATGATCGAATCCCATGTGGCAGGTCTCGCACGCCTGCGGAGACTTTGCCTCCTCCACCGAAAAAGTGTGCCGCGTGTGGCAGGAGTCGCACGCCGCCGAGCCGAATTCGTTGCCCTGGCTGCGCAGTTTGGCGATCTCCTCGACCGGCTTCTCGCCAATCTTGTGGCACGCGCCGCAGCCCTTCTGGCCTTCAATCATCGCCATGGGCTGCCAGTGAATTGTCGGCATGGCCATCATGGCCGCCCATGCCTTGGAGTGCTTGCCGTGCTTGTACTGGTCGACCTGCGTTTGATGGCATTGAGCGCAAGTCTCCGGCGTCGGGATTTTTACTTTTGCGACGTCGCTCGCCGATTGATGCTGGTCCCCGTGGCAGGAGACGCAAGTCACCTCCAGTTGGCTGTGCTTGCTGAGTTTCCAGTCCGAGACGATATTGGGAGTTTGTTTCGAGTGGCATTCAATACAGGAAGCAGCGGAATTCGTCGCCTCCCCGTGCAATAGAGAGCTCATCGCAACAGCGAGAAGAAGAACGACCAGATAGGGACGCATGACTCCTCCAAAAGGAAAACCGCGTAAGATAGCGCGCGCCGGCCGCTCTGGCTATGACTTTTGTCACAGCTCGCTAGAACGCCGCGGCAATGGCAACCCGGACCAGCGTCACGAGGGCAAACCATCCGAACACAATGGCGAACGCCGTGCCGCGCTTCAGTTTACTGATACAAGTGATCCCGATGGCGACGAGGATCAACGTCCAAATAGTGATGACATCGAGTGGCGTCAACAGTGCGCGCAGCACGGCCGAACCGCTGGGATCGATGAAATATCCCGGGTTCGTAGCTAATGGATTTTGAATGTTAAATGAATCGCTGCTGACTCCCGCCAGAATCGACAAGGTCGAAAGCAACGATCGCAGCAGTTCGGGCAACCTGGTATAGACAATCAAAGCAAACATTGTCTTGAATTTCACGTCAGCGCCCGCAGCAAACTTGACCGTTGCATAGAAGACACCTGCAAAGATCAAGTACACGATGAGTACGATGGCAGGAACTGCGTAGGTGATGATCCGGGTGACAGTGACTTGCTGGGCCATCACCTTTTGGCGCTGATCGGCCGGCAGATTCTCGATGCGTTCTGCCTGCTTCGGTTGCAGCTGGATTTGGTTTTCCGCGACTTTTTGGAAGCCGACTTTCTGATCGACCACGTAGATAAACAGCAGGGCAACGATCACGATGATCAAGTAGGGCGCCCACCAACTGGCGCTTCTTCGCAGATCGGTGAAGGTCTTGCTGGGCGCGATGAAAACATCGACCAGGCGTTGAACTTCGGATAGTGGCGCTGGCCCCTGGGACGGCAGTGAAGTTGTGGCCATGAGTTTCTCCCCGAGCACAGGAATTTTAGAATTGTTTTTGACAACAGACAACCGGCCCGCAGTCGTCTTACGAAGCCGCGATCTCTGCCGTAGCCGCGAGCAGACTTCTCGTATAGTCACTCTGCGGCCGCGAAGTAATCTCCTGCGTGTCCCCCACCTCGACAATTTTCCCGCGATACATGACTGCGACACGCGTTGCAAGATAACGCACCACGGGCATCGAGTGCGAAATGAACAGGTATGTCAATCCGAACTCGCGCTGTAATCTCTGCAGGAGGTTCACGATCTGCGCGCCGACGCTGACGTCGAGAGCCGAAACAGGTTCGTCGGCCACAATGAACTTTGGCCGCAGGGCAAGAGCGCGCGCAATGCCGATGCGCTGGCGCTGCCCTCCTGAAAATTCGTGCGGATAACGCGGCATGGCTGACTCGTCCATGCCGACCGCGCGCAGGAGCTCCGAGACCCGTGCCAAGCGGGCCTGGCGGCTGAGATTTTCGTGAACAATCAGCGGCTCAGCCAGAACGTCTTCGACTCGAAAGCGCGGGTCGAGCGATCCGAATGGGTCCTGAAAGATGATTTGCATGTCACGGCGCAGGCACCGCATCTCAGAGGCGCTCGCTTTGAGAACGTTGGCACCGCCGAACACCACGCTGCCTGATGTGGGTTCAATCAAGCGCAGGATCAACCGCCCCAGCGTGCTTTTGCCGGACCCGGATTCACCGACCAGCCCCAGCGTTTCGCCCGGCTGAATGTCGAGCGAAACATCATCGACGGCGCGCACCTCGCCGGTTAGGCCGCCGCCAAACGTCGAACTGGAGAGTTCGAAAATCTTCCTCAGATTGCGGATTTCAACCAGGGCCACGAGGAGAGCCTAGCAGCCGAACCCGTCGATTGTCAGCGTGACTTGAGAACGCTAGCTATGGCGTCCCTTCGTAGAGCGGCCAAAGCTGGTCGGCGGTGACGCGGTAGATGGCGTAGGCACTGCCGGCATCCGAGGTTTCGCGGAAAAGCAATTCGCCGCGCCCGTCGCCATCGGCATCGACGGCATCGATCAGTTCCATCCGAGGACTCGCGTCCAGATGCCGCGAATCGGTTTGCGCGAAGAACAGTTTGTGCAGCTCGCCTTCGAGGTTCGTGCGGGCGATGAGCGTAATCTCCTGGGGCTGGGCGCCGGAAGCCCCCGCAGGCGGCAACGGTGTTCTCGCGGAAAGCACGAGCACAGGCTCATTCGAGCTCGAAAGATCGAATATGCGCAGATTCAGGTCTTCGAATTGAGGCTTGGGTTGAGTTGGTGTCTTGGTGCGGGCCGAGGACGATCCGGCTTTGGTTGTCGCAGTGGAGGGCGGCGCGGTACTTTGTCCGGTTTTGAGTTTCACCAGCTTCGCCGCCATCTCGAGCATTTTGTTGCGATAGATGGCCTCCTCGGCGGGCTTCAGATCGTATGTGTAGGGCCGGGGATCGGGGCCAGCCGCGTCCGAAATGGCAGTGACGGTTTGAACTGTGGCCACGGAATCTTTGGACGCAGCGGGATTAGTGCCGGCGCCGGCAGCGGTTGCGGGGCTTTTAGCCGCATTGTCCTGAGCATCGAAGTCCACGAACGGTTCATGGTGGGCGTTCGGATCTGGCTTGCCTCGACGCAGCCTGGGACGGTTCGGATCGGTAATCGGCTCATCAGCCGGCCGCTTCGCGGATGCCGTGGCTTCTGGCTTCGTCCCATTGCTGCTGTCGTCTTTCGAGGTGGACGGTGGCGGGCTGCTGGCAGAAGGGTTGGTGGGAGCGGGCTGCGTCGCGGGCGGCGACCCTGCCGGTGACGATGACGGCCCGGAGCCGCCCGACGATGGTGCGCTGCCGGAAGGTGTAGTGGTCGGGGCCGGGGGCGAGGAGGGTGCTGCTGGCGGCGAACTCGGTGCCGGTTTTGTTTCGTCTTTGTCCGCGGCGCCTTCAGCCCGCCGGTGCAGCACCGGCCGATCGTCCTTGCTGCCATTGTCGTCTATGACTGGCGCCGCGTACTTCCTGGTCGTTGAGGGTGCCTTCAGGCCCGCGGGAAGCCATGTCCCCTCCGCGATCCAGTTGTGATTCAGTTGCCCGGGTTGGGTGATAGTAAAAGTTCCCTGGGAGATACCCGTCTTGAACCCTTCATACACAATTCCGAAATCGAGCGCCATGGGAACCGGCGTGGCTTTATAGGAGCCTGCATCGTAGAACTTGCCATCCAACATAATGACGATGGGAACCAGCCTCGCCTTCCCCGTGCTGGAAAGCTGAACGAGGCCGAGAGCGCGCGGTCCCAGGTCAGCCTGCTTGCGGCTATAGGTCTGAGTCAGCTCCTGCGCGTAGAGGGATCGACCGCCAAGAGCCATCCCGGCAAGTCCCAAAGCAGCGGCCATGATGACGGCGGTGAGGCGGTTGCGGTATAACCGAGTTCGGGCGGACCATGTTTTGACGGACCGCGGTTTGACCAACCGCGCTTTGACCAAAGAAGACCGGCGAGGAGAAATCGGCATGCAAGTCAATGATAAAGCCCCCACCTTTAGTACGACGGACGAGAATGGCAAAGAAGTTGCCTTAAAAGACTTTCTGGGCAAAACAGTTGTTCTCTATTTTTATCCGAAAGCCGACACACCCGGCTGTACCAAGGAAGCATGCGGCTTTCGCGATACCTACAGCAAGATCAAAAAGACGGGCGCGGTGCTGCTTGGAATCTCGGCCGATACGGCAACCTCGCAGAAGAAATTTCAGAACAAGTTCAGTTTGCCTTTTTCGCTGCTTGCGGACCCGGACAAGAAGATTGCCGGCCAGTTCGGCGTAGTCAAAGAAAAGAACATGTATGGGCGCAAAGTCATGGGGATTGCCCGCACTACTTTTGTGATTGGGCCGGATGGCAAGATTAAGCACATCTTCAACAATGTGAAGCCGGAGGGACACGCTGAAGAAGTGCTGGAGTATTTGAAGAGCGCGTGAGCGCGGGCGATTGCCACATGTCTGCCGCACGTACTCTACTGAAACCGATTTTCTTCAATCGCGATCCGCGCAAGGTGGCCCGCGCATTGCTGGGGAAGTTGCTTGTCCGGAAGACTCCGCACGCAATTCTTGCCGGGCGGATTGTCGAAACAGAGGCCTATCTCGGCGAAAACGACGACGCGGCGCATGCGGTCGCCGGCAAAACGGCGCGCAACTTCGTTCTATTCGGGCCGCCGGGCTTTGCCTACGTTTACTTCATTTACGGCAATCATTACTTGCTCAACGTTTCTTGCTTACCGGATGGTATCGCGGGCGGCGTGCTGTTTCGCGCACTGGAGCCGGTAGTTGGGATCGAAGAAATGGCCGCGGCACGTGGGGTAGAGATTCGTGAGCCGGACGATCTCAAGAAACTTTCTCGGCTCCGGCAAATCACCTCTGGCCCGGGACGTCTTTCCGAGGCCTTCGGCGTCACCCGCGAACGCGACAATGGCAAGAATCTGGCGAGTGCGCGTTCCGACCTCAAGCTTATGGATGATGGCTTTCGCGTGCGGCAAGTAGCGGTCACGCCGCGGATTGGGATTACCAGGTCAGCTGCACATCCGCTGCGTTACATAATTGCGGGGAATCGGTTTGTGTCCGGGTCGAAGTTGCCGACTGATATCGAACGGCTCGCTGGCTGATGAGGAGCACAAGCCGAGCCGCCACTCTCAGGGCTCCAGCACGACATTGTCGATCAGCCGAGTGGAACCCACATAGGCTGCGACCGCAACCAGCGATCTCCCCGAGGCGGCGTCGATTGGATCGAGCGTTTCCGGGTCAACGATCTCAAAGTAATCTAATCGGACCTCAGGCTCCTCCGCGAGCACCGCGTGGCCCGATTGCGCCAGATCCCGGGCATTTCGTTCACCCTCGCGAAATGCCTTTTCCACCTGTTGCAACGAGCGGTGCAACACGAGCGCGCGGCGGCGCTCCTCGGCACTCAGATACGCGTTGCGCGAACTCATCGCCAATCCGTCCGGCTCGCGCACGATCGGACACCCTACGATTTCAACGGGAAAGTTCAGATCGCGCACCATGCGGCGGATCACCGCCAGCTGCGCGGCGTCTTTTTGACCGAAGAACGCAACCTCCGGCTCAATCACGTGAAAGAGTTTTGCCACTACGGTCGTCACGCCACGGAAATGACCAGGGCGCGATCGACCGTCAAGCTTTTCGCTGAGACCTTCGACCGTCACCCAGGTCGTCTCACCCTCGGCATACATCTCATCCGCCGTTGGCGCAAAGATCATGTCCGCGCCCTCTTTTTCGAGCGCGGCGCAATCGCTCTCGAAAGGGCGTGGATACTTCGCAAAGTCTTCCTTGGGGCCAAACTGCGTGGGATTGACAAAGATGGAAACGACGACCGCTGCGCAGCGCGCTTTGGCGGCGCGCACCAGCGAGAGATGCCCCGCATGTAGCGCGCCCATGGTTGGCACCAATCCAAGACGTTTGCGCTCGGCGCGTAGCTGGCAGCAAGCGGCGCGAGCCTCAGCAATGGTTGCACAGATCTTCACCGGCCGCGAATCCCGCTCACGGAAACTCCCGCATCGTGATCTCGAGCTCTTTCAGCGTCCCCGCCAGCAGTGCCCGATTTTTCCGCACTTCGGCTTTCGCCTCATTTGTGGGATTCCTGGGCGCGGCTTCCGTGACCAGCACGACTCGTCCGTAGGGCCACGCCTTTGAATCAAGAGTTGCCAGCTCCGCCGGAATCTGCTCCGGGGTGAGGATGTGCACCTCATGGTTCTCAAGATCGACGAGCCCGATGCCGTCCTCGCGCACCACGAAGTATGGATTCTTCCAGCTGCCCATGTCCTGGAATTTCGGATACTTCGACGGATCGGGCGCCGGAATGGACTCAAGGCCATTCTCCTTGGGAGCGACCGATTCCTTGCTGGGAGCTGCTTGCGGAGGTTTCGAACACGCGACCGCCGCCATTAAGGCGAGTACAACTCCGAGTCGCACGAGTGCCGTGCGTGCAGCAATGATCTGCTGAACTGCAATCGGTGAGATGATTCGCACTGATCTTTCTCCACCGCTATTATCGCCGCATTGCGTGCTTGCGGTGAAGTACGGTTTCGAGTGCGGCCTGCGTATCCTTTGGCAAATGGTAGGACTCGCTGTCGCTCGGGAACTGGTGTGAAACGACATCCGCTTTGAAGCTGAGCACCGACTGCGTGATCAGCGCGGCCGCATCGCCATAGCGCCGCACAAACTTCGCCGGCTGCCCGAACGTGAGGTTTAACAGGTCGTGGAACACGAGGACCTGGCCATCGCAATCAGGCCCCGCGCCAATACCTATGGTCGGCGTTTCGACTTCAGCCGTAATCATGGCTCCGACCTCTCGCGGAATGCCTTCCAGATAAAGACAAGCGACGCCGGCACGATCCAGAGCAACGGCATCGCGCATCAGTTGCTCGATGGCGCTCAGCGTTTTGCCCTGCACCTTGTAACCACCCATCACGTTTACAGACTGTGGCGTCAATCCAATGTGCCCGGCAACCGGAATCTCGGCGTCAATCACGCGGCGGATCACGTCCACGCGCTTTTCGCCGCCTTCGATCTTCACGGCCTCGGCGCCGCCTTCCTTCACAAAGCGGGCGGCATTGTGAAGCGCGTCTTTGGGGTCAACGTGATAAGACCCGTAAGGCATGTCGGCGATGAGCAGTGCGTCTTTGACGCCCCGACGCACGGCCCGGACGTGATGCAGCATCTCGTCCATGGTCACCGAGAGAGTATTCTCGTAGCCGAGCATGGTCATGGCGAGCGAGTCGCCGACCAGCACAATGTCAATTCCAGCCTCATCGACGAGACGCGCAGTGGCGTAGTCGTAAGCGGTCAGGCAGGCAATAGGATCGTGGTGAAGGTTTTTTTCGCGGAGAGTAGCAGTAGTGACTTTCCGGCGAAGTTCGCCGATAGGCGTGAGACTCACAGTATCCTCCAGTGCCCCTCCGCAAACCGGGCGGATAGAGCCTGTATGCGTCTTTGGATGACGCGTGAGTGATTGTAACTCCGAAAGGTTCGCTAGTCCAGGGCCTGCTTTTCGGCTCCCGGAGTGGCACCCGTTTCCCCTAAGCCGGCGGGGACTTGGTAAGCATGGCTCGGCGTCGGCGCGTGCGAATCGGCCGCGGGACAGAAAGCAACAACCCGGTTGACCGCCTGTCTAGCTCATGAGAAGCTAGCGTGGGGTTTTGTTTATGATCCGCTATAATGCATCGCGGGCGCTGCTTTCTTGCATCGCCATCCTCCTTCTTCTGCATCTGCTACAGACCTTCGCGCTTGGGCAACTTGGTGACCCGTTCAATGCCATGGGCTCAACGACGGGCACAACTACAGGCTTCGACAACCGTGGAGATGGCTCAAACGTGAGGCTCACCGTTTTCTTGGGGGACGGCAAGACGCCCCTAGACCGCCAATCCGTTGTGAAATCTGTCAATCAACACGACCAGACCGAGGTCTGGCAAACCACTGACGACAAGTCGCAAGTCGTGTTTTTACTCCCGTTCGGCCATTATGAGTTCGAGGTCAGTGCCGTTGGATACTTGAGCGAAAAGAAAGATCTCCAGATCTATGGTTCGTACAGCACGATTAACATTGAGGTGAACCTGCATCGCGATCCGGCTGCCGTTGACCTCGAAATAGGCGAAGCAGCCATGCCGCCAAAGGCCCGTAAGGATGCCAAGCATGCGGTTTCGGCTCTCAAGGCCAACAATTTCAAAGAGGCGAAGAAAAGATTGGATGCGGCTTATAAGTCGGCACCGTCAAACCCCGACTTGAACTTCTTAATGGGTTACTTGTTTTATCAGCAAAAAGACTTCGTTCAGGCCCGGAGCTATTTGATCTCAGCCACCAACTTTGACATTCACCAAGTACAAGCACTGACGTTGCTCGGACGTGTGCAACTGATTCAGGATGATTACCCAGGAGCAACGGCAACGCTGGAAAAGGCAGTTGATGCCGATCCCGGTTACTGGATGGCGCACAACTTGCTCGCCAATGCGTACCTCAAGCAAAAGAAATACGAGGAGGCGCGTCAACAGGCGGAATTAGCTGCCGCCAGAGGAGGCAAAGACGGGGCGAGTGTAGCGAGCCTGACCCTGGGACAAGCCCTGGTGAATCTGGGACAGAAAGAGGAGGGCCTGCGGGCGCTCAGGAGCTTCGTGCAGGGCTCGCCCAAGAATCCTACTGTCCCCCAGGTGCGGGAATTGATCGCGCACCTGGAAAGCGCCAGCGACACCATGCCCAAGACGGACGTTACGACCAAGGCCGCTACTCCTTTGGCAGGTATTGACCCCATGCTTGCCTCTCCGGAGTCGGCGCTTTCTGTTAAGCCCTGGCAGCCTGCGGGAATAGACGACGTCCGGCCTCCGGTGGCTGCGGACGTCCCGTGCCCCTACGATACGGTAATTGCGCAATCAGGCGAGCGCATGAGGGAATTCGTAAATAATGTCTCGAAGATTGCCGCTATTGAGCATTTGCTTCACGAGCGGGTGGATGATATGGGCAATGCCGCAACAAGGGAGACCCGGGACTTCAATTATGTATCCTCGGTCACGGAGGACAAGCCGGGATTCCTTGAGGTAGAAGAATATCGCGCGGACCGTCTTGGACCATCCGCCTTTCCTGATCAGATTGCCAGCAGTGGCTTTGGCGCACTGGCACTTGTGTTCCACCCGACTATGCGGCAGAACTTCGACATGGTGTGTGAAGGGCTAGGTGACTTTCACGGGCAAGCGGCTTGGTTGGTCCATTTCCGCCAGCGTGACGACCGTCCCGCGAGGATTCACGACTACAAACTAGGTGAGGAAACCTACGCCGTCAAGCTGAAGGGCCGTGCCTGGATCACGGCGGACAAGTTTCAGATCGTGCGCATCGAATCAGAACTGATAGATTCGATGCCGAAAATTCAGCTGCGTAGCGAGCACCAGATTGTGGAATATGGTCCGATTTCGTTCAAGAACAAAGACGAAAATCTCGCGCTCTGGCTTCCCAAGAGCGCGGAGATCTATCTTGACTTTCGCAAGCACCGGTACTTCCGCCGCCATAGTTTTGATCACTATATGTTGTTCGCGGTGAACACGGAGGAAAAGCCGAACGTGCCGAAGTTGCCTGTGTCTGACACCTCGAACAAGCCTCCGGGCAGTTAATCTGCTTCGGCTCTGCCCGGCCACAGCTAAGGAGCGGCGATAGCCAACCCTAATAAGGGCTATGGAACTTAAGCGCTCGCCGCGTTCTCGCTGCCCAGCGGCAGGAAGTATTGCGTGCCTTTGATTGGGGCGGAGACTTTCTTCAGCAACTCTTGCAGGTCTTCGTTGCGGTCGACGAAGTCAATTTCGTTGGTATTCACAATCAGCAGGTCTGACTGCGTGTAGTGAAAGAAAAAGTGCTCGTAAGCCTTCACCACTTCCATCAGGTAGTCCTCGCTGATGGCCTTTTCGCCGAGCGCATTCTTCTTCTTCAGACGCTTCTTTAGCACCTCGGGCGTGGCTTGCAGGTAGATGACGAGATCGGGCGTCGGCAATTGCTCGCGAAAAGAATTGAAATAGCGGTTGTAGGTGTCGAGTTCCTGGTCGTTGAGGTTCAGGCAGGCGAAAAGCTTGTCCTTCTCAAAAATGTAGTCGGCGACCACGGTCTTGCTCGAGCGAGGACCAAGATCAAGTGAGCGCAACTGCTCGAAGCGGCGCACCAGAAACGCCATCTGCGCCTGGAAAGCAGCGCCCCGCTCGCCTTCATAGAACGCTTTCAGAAATGGATTGTCGTCCGGTTCAATGACGCGCTGCGCCGCCAGCCGTTCTGCCAGAACCTGGGCCAGCGTGCTTTTGCCCACTCGTATGGGCCCTTCGACCGCAATGTAACGAGGGAGCTCGAAAAGGTTGGCCATGGGAGAACGTGAGCAGAATATATTGGTTCGGGCGTCAGCGCAATTGTGGAAAGCAGGTCCTGGAAGGCATGACAAAGGTAAGAGGTCAGATTGCAGAGGTGGAAGCCTTTGGAAGGGCCTCAATTTTCGATCGTCGAGATTTTACCTTTGCAATCTGACCTCGTACCTCTAACCTCGTTCTACAATTCGTTTATGCTTCCGGTTCTGACAGGATTGGCCGCTGCCGGGGCCGCTTCGGCGGCGGGGTATCAGTCAATGGCGCCAACCGGGCAGTGGTATGGGCGGACTTTCGCGGCGGGGAAGCGTGAAAGCAGGCGAATCGCGCTCACCTATGACGATGGGCCGAACGATCCGCATACTCTGAAGTTGCTCGAGGTGCTCGGGAAGCACGGCGTGCACGCCACTTTCTTCATGATCGGGAAGTTCGTGCGCGAAAGGCCCGACATCGCGCGCGCTGTCGCGGCAGCGGGACACCTGATCGGCAATCACACGTTCACGCATCCGCTTCTTATTTTCAAATCGGAGGCACAAACGCGCACAGAACTCGTGGATTGCCGCTGCGCCCTGACTGAGGCCGTCGGCGATCATTCAAGGCTATTTCGGCCGCCCTTTGGCGGAAGACGCCCCGCAACGCTGCGCATCGCGCGCGAACTGGGATTCTACACCGTGATGTGGAATGTGACCGGCTATGACTGGACCGCTCCGCCGGCTTCAGTGATCGAAAAGAAGGTCGCGCGCCAGCTTCATACTGGCGGTGGCGATGTGGTCCTTCTCCACGATGGGGGCCATCGCGCGATGGGCGCCGACCGCGCGCACACGGTCATCGCGACCGACAGTCTGATCCGGCAATACAAAGAGCGGGGATATGAGTTCGTGACAGTGTCAGAAATGATGAGAGCCGCACGCGATGAACCGGCTGCGGTCGGTTATCAGACTTAGGACAGGCTCTGAATATCGCCGCCGATCATCTGGTGGCCCGCTGCGCCCAGCGCCGTCAGGGCCGGTTTCAGACTTTCGCTTTTCACCAGAACGTAATCGGTATCGAACGTGGAGACCGCGAAGACAGGAATCTCGGCTTCAGCGAGCGGCTGCACAAATGACGCGAGGACACCCGTCATCGCGAATGGAAAAGGCCCTTCGATCCTGAGCGCTACCCAGCCGCGTTCGACGACGACTCCCTCGTCCCGCTGCGGGACAAGGTTCTCTGCGCACACAATCGAGAGCTCGTCTGGCGTCCGCGTCACGGAGAAGAAGTCGCCGGCCAGTCCCCAGGAAGGAACGTCAGCCCCTAGCACAGCTCGGCATACAGCCAAGCGCTGCGGCAAGACGCTATATCGCAGTTTGTGTGGCAATCAAGAAGAGAGGTTACTACATCACTTGCCAGTTCGTGGCCGAACTAGCTTTGAAACAACCCAGATCTCGCCATCAACAGCTTTACGGGTCTACTGCATGTCTCCGCCCATGGGCACGTAGCGATAGCGCAATTTCTTCACATCGAAAAACACTGCCGAGCTTTGCCCCATATCGCCGGCTTCCTCGACGTACAAAGCTTCGATCACCCCTTTTTTCTTCCCCAGACTCATCTTTCGTACCGAAAGTCCTTTGTAGGGCAAATTCACAATCACGTATTTCGCTTTCGGCTTCTGCGAGCGCCATGCATCCGGACCGGCTCCGTGGATAATCAGGGCCACCAACCCGCGCTGCGCCGGATCTCCCTCCGAAAAGGTCGTCGTAATCCTGGGGTCGCCGTATCCAAAGTACTCGTAGTACGGGTCCACCACGCGGTAATTGTGCTCCGCCTGATCGAGCATCGGATTCTTGCAACGGGCCGCGATCACTACGTCTTCCACGCCGTCACCGTCCAGATCGCCGAAAACCGGCGCCACGTTTGTCAGGAGCGTAAATTGGTCGCCGAATGTCTGCGCCACGAATGCGCTATCAATCTTCTTGGGATTGGCAGCCGACCCCTCTCCAAGACTCGAAGCCGGGATCAAGACAAAGAAAGCTACAGCCAAACAGATTTTCCACATGCCGCTACTGTAGTCGGTCATGGTCACACAAGGCAGGTAACGAAAGTCACGCAGATGCTCCCGCTGTTTCCCGGTCTCGTCCCTGCTCGAGACCTTGCCCGCCATGGGAGTGCCTCAGCCGCCCTTGAAGTGCTCCCACCCGCGAGCCTCAAGCGGGTTGATCTTTCCAACCGCCTCAATCAATCTCATCTTCTGCGAAGCCGTCGTGCGACCAATCCTTGTGATCGAAACACCCTTCACCTTCGATGGCACCGGCCGCGACGACGTAAACACCAGTTCGTAGTCATCCCCGCCGTGGAGCGCATACTCAAGCGCGACGAACTTCCCCTCCCCACGTCCCGCGCGTGCTCTCGGAATCGCATCGACGTCGATGTCGACCCCCACACAGCTCTCTTGGCAGATGTGTTCCAGATCCGTCGAAAGCCCATCGCTGACATCGATCATGGACGACGGAATACCTTTCTCGCGCAACCATCGGCCTATATCGACCCGAGGTTCCGGACGGAAATGCCGGGAACGTTCCGCCCCCAGCGGAAGGCCCTCCCGCAGACGATCCAAGGCCATGGCGGACGCCCCAAGCTGCCCCGTTACATAGATGCCGTCGCCAGGTTTGGCTCCCGACCGGAGTACCGCCTGTCCCTTGGGCACCGACCCCACCACCACGATGTCGGCCTGGATACCGCCCGCCGACTGCGCCGTATCTCCTCCGGCCAGCGGAACCTTATGTTTTTTCGCCAGCTCCAATAAACCCTTCAGGAATGCTTCCACCCACTTCTGGGGAACATCGCCGCCTAGCGCCACCGACAAAAACGCCGCCAGCGGTTCTCCCCCCATGGCCGCAATGTCGCTAAGACCCCGCGTAAGGCAACGCCATCCCACGACCTCAGGTCGGTGCCATTCCCGATGAAAATGCACATTCTCGATCGTAAAATCGGTCGTCACCAGCAGTTCGTGCCGGGGAGGGATGCGTAGCACCGCCGCATCATCGCCGATGCCGGTCACGACCGCCGAACCCCCGCCAGCTAGACCCCGAATCCGCCGAATCAAATCCTTTTCGCCTAACGGCATCCCATCACTATAGCGCTCGGCTGGAATTGTGCCGTCTGCGTACTAACGTCAAGCATCCCTCTACCCTTTGTCTGCCGGAGCGCCTGCCCGCTTACCCCGGTAATTTGGCCGAATGGGCGGCCTACATTACCCTTCCTTGGTAACCGCCCAGAAGGCCATGCAATGGTTGACAGGGGGAATCAGGTTTGTTACGTTTAACTCGCCATTAACAGAGAGCTTTGCAACACAAGTGCAGCAACCTGAATCAGTTGCGGCACATTTGGATTATCGGCGTGGCTGCTACGGCACGCCAGGCCTGTGGTTGAGCTAGTTTCGGGCGCTCCTGAAGCGACCCGTGGATTCAAGATTTCCGAGCCCGGGCAAGACGGTTCCAGCTCTGGCAGGCTTCCGAGGCACCTAAAGGGAACGCCGAATTTCGTCTTTTTTGGATGAGCATATTGCGTAAACGCTTTTACATTTTTTTTGTGGCGCGCGACGAAGCCGGACAGCTTCGCAAGATCTCCATTCCGGTCCAGTATTTGTACATCCTCGTCGCCGGCGCCTTGATTGGTGTGTTCAGCCTGACGGGCATTGTCAGTTCCTATGCCCGCATGCTGCGCAAGGTCGCGCATTACAACCAGTTGCGCGACGAACAGGCGCAACTGAAGACCCGCTATTCCCATCTCGAGCAACAGGCCGAGGAGCGCGATATTCAGGTCGCGTCGCTAGGCTCGTTGGCCAGCGAAGTCTCCGCCCTTTACGGGCTCAAGTCCGATCCGGCAATGGTTGCCGCTTCGACCGAGCAGATTCAGAAATCGCAAGTTGCTTCGTCGCTTGACCAGCTTTATGCGCTCAAGAATACCGCTTTGACGGGAGCAGCCAGCGTCGGCATTTCGATGGGCCTGACCAAGAATTCAACCACCGCCGACTGGATCCGCGCCAATGCCGCTCCCAACCTGTGGCCTGTGGAAGGCCAGGTTACTGGCAGCTTCGGCGAACGCATTGATCCGTTCAACGGTGAAGGCGCATTCCATTCCGGCGTTGACATATCGGCCAGTGTCGGGTCGGCCGTCATCGCTCCGGCGGATGGCATGGTCACCTTTGCCGATTTCCTCGGCGGCTACGGACGCGCCGTGATGATCGACCACGGACATGGCATTTCGACCCGCTACGGCCATCTCGCCAGCTTTGCCGTCGCAGCCGGCCAGCGCATTCACCGCGGCGACACCATCGGCTATGTCGGCCTCAGCGGACGCTCCACCGGGCCCCATCTCCACTACGAAGTCCGCATCAACGACACGCCCGTCAACCCCTACAAATTTCTCCGCATGACGATGGCCCACCTCGGCGGCTTCGCAGCCGGCCAGTAAGCGCGAAATCCCCTTTTCAGGAAGATTCAATCGGCGGAACGGCCTAGCCTCGGCAGCCTTTGATTTTCGCGTGCGTCTCCACAACAGAGGCTGCCCCATCCTTCGCGCATTTTGCGAAGGGTGGGCGGCAGACTGATCGCACTATGGGATTTGCATCGCCGGCCCGCCCTGAGCGGAGTCGAAGGGGTGGGTGGCAGACCGATCGCTTCATCCAGCACCGAACGACCCCGCATTTCCTCGACGTCCTGGCGAAAGTAGCCGATCGTCAGAAATCAGGGATCGCAAAATTCACACTTGACAGCGGCAAATAATCCACTACCATATGGTTGTGGATAAATTAAGTACAACATTTACAGCTTTGTCGGATCCAACCCGGCGGGCAATGATCGAACGGCTCTCCCGTGGGCCTGCCTCTGTGCATGGATTGACGGAGCCGTTTGCACTCTCGCAGCAGATGATTTCAAAACATATCGCCTACCTGGTGCGGGCGCGGATTGTGATCAAGACGAAGCGTGGACGAGAGAGTGTGTGCAGGCTCAGGCCAGAGGCGATTAAAAGAGTTGGCGACTGGGCGTTTAGCTATCGCCGGTTCTGGGAAGAGAGCTTCGACAAACTGGATGCAGTTGTAAATCAAATGAAGAAAGAGGATGGCGGCCATGACAAAAAACACGGTGAACGAAACAGAGCGGATGGTGATCACAAGAGTTTTTGATGCCCCACGCGAATTGGTTTGGAAGGCGTGGACAGACCCGAAATACGTGATGCAGTGGTGGGGACCGGAGGGCTTTACTTCGCCTGTTTGCAAGATGGATTTTCGCGTGGGAGGAAAATCTCTCTTCTGCATGAAGGCGCCGGATGGGCAGGAGTTCTGGAATGCGGTTGAATACCACGAGATTGTCCCGCAAGAGAAGATCGTTTCCTTGATGTACTTTTCCGACTCGAAGGGAAACAAGATTGATCCTGCGCAGCTGGGAATAGAACATGAGGCGATAGACGGTGCGTACGACGTGACCATCTTTGAGGATCTCGGGAACGGCCAGACGAAACTCACCTTCATTGGAAATGAACCCATGGAGAGCGCAAAAGATAGCGGTCAATTGGAGGGCTGGAACCAGATACTCGATAAAGTCGCCGCAGTTGTTACGAAGCTAGCGCAGGCGAAATAGCAAGTTGGAGTTTTGGTGACTGTCATGCGCGAGATCGCAACGTAACGCAGCGCCGGTCGGTTGCGGAAGCCTCAAGGGTGGGCGGTGGGGGCGTAAAAAGCGGGGACAGACGGGACGTTACACTTGTTTTGCTTTACTTTCTGAGAAAATGCTCGGGGTACGTCCCGTCATCCCCGGTTTTCATTCCTCAACAGATAGTGCAGCCTTCTTTTCCTTGCCTTCTGCAATGGCCTTGCGGCGAAACTTCCGGCGATTCCACCGGCGGCTATACCAAGGAACTACAGCCAAGCGATACGTCTTTCCCGTGCTCGTATATGCTTCCCATGACTCCATGATGGATAAATCTAAACCTTCCTGATCTATGATGATCGTCTGTTGCTTGCCTTCAGTCAGTTCGCATGGACATTGGGGTCTAGTATCAGTAACGACAAAAGGTTTGTGCGGAAAAAGCCGATATGCTCCCACACCCGTGACTGTGATTGGACGGCGACCGGCATTGACAACATACATGACGGTCAAACTCATTCCTTGATAACGAGGATCACCCATCATCTCCATGTTGTGCTGCACACGAATGATGATGTGTGCGCGGTCTCTGAAGTAGTTGAATACCTGCACGGTTCCTGTGATGGTGGAGACTACCGCTGCATACGCCGCAACCACAGACCCAGAGATCGAAAGGTGAAAGGTGGGTATAGGCATGTTGGAATCTCAGTGCATCATTGCTACCAGTTGGGATTTTAAACAAACCCACGCCAAGTGTGGCGCGGGTGCCCCGTCCTTCGCGTACTTTGCGAAAAGCCTGCCCTGAGCCTGTCGAAGGGGCGGGTACGACGACGGCATCCACAACGGGTAATGTAGAAAGGACAAGAGTTGCGCCGGCAGCATCGCCGCCCACCCTTCAAAAAAACGCAAGGATGGGGCACCCTCCGTGGGAATGGTGCAATGCAAAGATGGGCCACCCGCCTGCACATAGAAATGGTTAAATGTGGGCCACCCGCCTTGAATGGGCCACCGGCCCACACTCTTTCAAGATTTCTTCTTGAGTGGCTGTACCCAATGCACCATAAAATCTATATGCAAGTCCTCGGCGCGAAAAGGCTGCTCACTTTCAGCAACGTTGAATGCGTTGGACCCTGTATCCAATCCCATTATTGAACCATCGGTAAAGTAGATGATGACTGCCTCACTTCCGTGCACTTGCTTAATGTCTTCACGAGTGCCGTACTCTACTTTTTCGATGGTTTTTCCCTTCATGCGCGACACTTGGAGAATTGAACCGTGCGGATTTGCGGGAGCGGCTATTCTAGGTAGCCACTTTTTAGCCTCATGACGGTCGTGTGCACCTTTACCATCCACTCCAAACTCATTCTCAATCATGGTGAGCACCTCCTTTACTCCATTCAGGCAGAGATACAGGTCATTGCTAAATGTAGAAAACGCTGGGAAGCTCTTAGCTGGTGGTCTTGCCGAGTGTGATGCACGCCGCCTCTGGTCGCTTACTAGGTTGACGGACTGTATGAAATATTTCCCGTTTTCAAGAGCGGGGAATAGCATCTTTAACGCTTCTACACTTTTCTTACTTCCGATCTTGAGAGCTTTTCCAAGTTCGGTGCCGAGGGCGGACATGCAGTCTTTGTCCAAGCCGTCTATCAAGTAGCCATAAAGCGTTTTATGTGCGTCCTCGTAGCGGTGCGTGTTTTCACCCGCTGGATAGCTGACCTGTCTATCATCAAGTTCGTGCTTGTAGAGGGGAATCCCAACAAGCTCTGCTGTTAAGCCATTAACAACTTGTATTGTTTCTCCGAGATAAAAAAGAGGTCCGTTATCAACGTCCCAACTACCCTCGATGTAGCGGCGTACCCAGTTCTCAAAACGTTCATCTGGTTCCATCCAATCTTCAGTGTTTATGTGGAACGCCGCCCACTTCGCTGCATGATGCTTTGATTTTTCAAGCAAGTCAGGGAGCCAAACTACCAATGTGAGATTTCCGTCTATCAAGGTCCGATAACCAAACCGAATGTTGAGGTATTCCTTTGTTCCCTCCACCGCCTCCAATTCCCGGTAATATTCGTCAGTGACGGTAATTGTTCCCTCAAAATTGTCTGAGGTTATCTCGTACTTGTGAGGATCATTGCGATACGCAGCGAGAACCTGTTGGTCAAAGAAGCCAATAAGTCCTTTAGGATATTGGATTGACATTACTTTCCCGACATTGGTGTTAAGGCATTATCATGGCGAATGATTTGCAGTTAGCGCAAGTTATTTCCTCAGCTTGGTTCCGCAGGGATGGGCCACCCTCGGCCACCCTGATTTAATTCTCGCCCTGAACCCACTGCCGCACTGGGAATCCAGACGGCAAAGCTGCCTCAAGATTGATTTGTTCTCCGGTGATGGGGTGTTCGAAATTCAGAAATTGGGCATGCAGCAAATACCCTCCATCGCCCTGGGAGGCCGGGGAGATTTTCAAGAGGCTGGCCGGATAAACCGTACAGAGGATCGCCTACCAGAGGATGGAAGATGGACGCCAGACGGGGGGAAATGCGGGGACGAAATGCGGGGACAGACGGGGCGTTTCCCGTTTTCCTAGACCGGCGCCGGCCAGGAAGAGCAAAAAAGAACGCTTGACACCGCTAGTAAAATAGACTCATAGCAAACAAAGTTTTGCCTAGGCAGTTATCCGCTCTTTGAAAACAGAATAGGGACGCGACGGCAGCGCTTCAATGGCCTGCATCTAACCCGTTATTTTTGAATACTTTACATTTAAGTCATTGATAGTAAATACTTTGGCTAGCGCCCGCCCATCAAAACGGCAGAAGATGCCCAACTTTTCGCAGCTAAGTCCCACGCGATCAAGACTTTGCCAATAAGCCTATTCCGCTCAATACTTTGCAAGGAAACGTGCGCTAAAGTATTGATTCCAATAGACCGGGTACAGGGGGGTAGGGGGCCTGTCAGGCCGAATGGCAGGGAGTAGATAACAAGTTTGTTCTCGGCGCTCTCGGCGGTGAAGGAGGTTTAACCCTGAAACCTTACGCTTTCGCCTTCTTTACTTCCTCAATCAGCGCGGGCACGATGTCGAAAAGATTCCCCACCACGGCCACATCGGCAATCTCAAAAATCGGCGCCTCGGCATCTTTATTGATCGCCACCACGCTGCGCGAGCCCTTCATGCCGACAATGTGCTGAATCGCTCCCGATATTCCCAGCGCCAGATAGAGCTTCGGCGCCACGGTCTGGCCCGAGGAGCCAACTTGCCGGTCCATCGGGAGCCAGCCGTTGTCGCAGACCGGGCGCGATCCCGCAATCTCGCCGCCCAGCGCGTCCGCCAACTGCTTAGCCAGTTCGATGTTCTTCTGCTCTTTGATCCCGCGTCCGACCGATACGATGATCTCGGCCTGCGTCAGATCGACAGCCTGCTTCGCTTCTTTGAAAACTTCCTGGGGCTTGTTGCGCACCACGGCGTCGGGCACGTCGACCGTCGCCGTTTCCACCGGAGCCGCCGCCGAGCCAGCCTCGACTTTATCGGCGCGGAACGAACCGTTCTGAAAGGTGACGAAGCCCGGCTGACCGGTTCCGGTAAAGCTGACATCGGCGACAAACTTTCCCTGAAACATCTGCCGCGTGAAGGTCAGTTTGCCGCCTTCGTATTTGTAACCGATCGCGTCAGTGATTGCCGTCGTCCCCAATACGGTTGCCAGCATCGGCACAAAGTCGCGAACCTGATAGGTATGCGGCATGAGCACGAGCTTTGCCGGATGCTTACTCAGGAACTCTTTCAGCGCGTGCACGAATGCGTCCGGCGTATAACGGTCGAGCTTGGGCGACTCGATGTCATAGACCTTGGCAACTTTCGTCGCCGCCACTTCGCCCGCGATCGCCGCAACGCCCGAGCCCACAACCGCGGCCTCCAGCGTCCATCCCGTTTGCGCGGCCATTGCCTGCCCGGCCACAATCGTCTCTAACGAGACGCGGTTCAGTTTGCCTTCGCGTTGTTCAACAACGACCAGAATTTTGTCAGTCATAGGGTCAGCTCTTAGCTCTCAGTCGTCTGCTTTCAGTTCGGTCTTAATGCGGTGATCCTGATCTGCGCTCGCGCCGCACGCGGAAGCCCGGATTGCTCGCGGACCAAAGTCGTCTTTATTCGCTGCCCCCGCGCCGCATCCACCATCCGCCACCCATCAACACCGCTCCCATCACGCCCAGCACCATAATTAGAATCGTCGCAAACCTTCCCTCGTGCCCGATCTTCATCGCCGCCGGCAGGAAGAACAAAACCAGCAGTCCCGCAACCCATACAGCAAGCCCGGCAAACATCAGGCTGGCGCCTGCTTCCTGTCTATCCTCTTCGTTGCTCATAGCGGCCTCCTCAAACCTCAGCCGATATTTTCCGGCGAGCCGGGCGAAACCGCAGTGATTCAGCTCACGTGATGGCGGCGGTACAACTGTCCTGCAATCACAAGGATTGCGCCGAGGCCACCCTGGCTCAACACCCACCACACCCAGAACCACGATCCATCCCGAATGCTCATGTACACAAACGACAGCAGTATCAGATCCATCCACAGCAGGACTTCTCCAGCTACCACTGCCACGGAGCCCCAGCGGGCCTGGCCCATCTGGATCTCTTCTTCATACCGAAGCGAGTCAACATCTGAAAAATTCTCTGGCATAGCGACCGTTGGATGCCATGCCCATACAACCGATGTTGCCTCGAGCGCCAAAAGATCGTCGGTTCGAAGATCCGGTCTGAAGATCGGCGGCGCTAAATGACCCTCAGCTCGTTCTTGAACTTCTCCACCAGCTTCTTTGCCACTTCCGCCGGAGGCCCTTCGAGGACCTCGGTGTTCTTCGTCTTTTGCGGGACGTATAGCTTCTCGATCTTCTGCAGGTTCCCGCCCACAGCCGACTCGACTTCCGCCATCGCTACCTTGCGCATCGGTTTATTCTTGGCCTGCTTGATGCCGATCAGCGTGGCATACCGCAGCTTGTTGATGCCCGATTGAATCGTGAGCACGGCCGGCAGCGGCATGTCCACGTACTGGAAGAATCCGGCTTCCAACTCGCGTTTCACGCGAATCCCGTCCGCATTCTTTTCAATGTGCATGATGATGGTGGCATGCGGCCAGCCGAGAATCTGCGCGAGAATCACTCCCGTCTGCGCGTAGCCGTAGTCGTCGGACTGCAGGCCAGTAAAAATAAGGTCGAACTTTTCGTCTTTGATGGCCGCGCCAATCGCGCGCGCCGTGTTGTAGGCATCGAGGCCGGCAAACTTGTCGTCTTCGAGATGAATCGCGCGGTCGGCGCCCTTAGCCAGCGCCTCGCGCAACACCTGCTGCGCCCGGGCCGGTCCGGCGGTCAGCGCAACCACTTCGCCGGTGTGCTTTTCTTTCTGCCGCAGCGCCTCTTCCAGCGCAAAGGCGTCGGGCTCGTTGACTTCGTACTGCACATCTTCGCGGATCCACGTCCCCGCCTCATTCAGCTTCAGCGGAGCATCCTTTTGCGGCACTTGCTTCATGCAAACCAGAATCTTCACGCCTCACTCCCATTCCCGCAGAACCAACATGCGGTTCAATCTCAATGAGCAAACACACGAGTATAAATGAAAGGCGTTGGCACGTCGCGAAAGCAGTCGTTGGCTGGGTGATCTCAGACCTGGCGCCGGCGTTGCTTATCCCAATTCCGGATTCTCGGGAGGCGGAGGCACGTCGCGGAAATCGTTCTTCTTTCCCTGCTGCGGCCGCGAGAGAGTTGGGGTAATCCGTTGCGGCGTACCGGCGTTCGGCGTGGGACGAGGAATATTTGTCCGCGTCCGCGCTTTCGAAATCCGCCGCAAGAACGAAAAGAGAATCAGCGCAAAAATCCCGAGCCTTATCCACGTATCCATTGCGCGCTCCCTCAATTCGGTTCCATCAATCCAGAAACGCCACGCTCTGCACGCCAGTGATCTCGAAGCGCTTGCGGCAGCGCATGTTCTTGCACATCATCATGTCGTCGCGGCGCAGCATGTAGGACTGCGCCTTGGCGAACTTGGCCCGATCGCGCTCATCGGCGCGCGGCGGCAGGCTTTTCTTTTTAGTTCGCACCAGCCATTGAATCTCGTACTCCGCGGGCTGGTGGCAGTGAGGGCAATTCAGGGTCGCCGGTTTCTTGTCCGACTTCTCGTCAAAAAAATCACGCTCATCCATAGTAGTGCTCTCGGCAGTAATGCTCTCGGCTTTTTCGATTATTGCACTTTTGCGAGGTTCAATGCGAAGATGCGATGCAAGGTAGAGACGCAGCTTACCGTGTCTGGCTGTCTAGAGATAAAGCCGAAGGACTAAGGGGTCAATCGAAAGACTTCCGCCTGCCATGCCGAAGAAGCGCAAAAAGAAAAAGTTCTCCGCCGCGACCACCGTGCGTGAAATGGCCCGCGAGCGCGTCGGTTCGCCTAAACCATCCCAACTTGTGGTCGCCAAGAGGGCCAAGGCAGAGAAGCACAAACCCACGCTGAGCAAACTGCTAGGCGAAGAATAGGGGTTGTGAGACTCAGGGCGTCTCGAAGACCTGCCTCCATCCGTTAGTAATCGCTTGCTAGTTCAAAGAGAAAAAAGCAAGCACATTGACAAGGCCGCCTTCCGGGACAGTGACAGTGCACTGGTTCGGGTTCGACTGCGACACGCTACAGCCCTGCCACTGCGCGAAGGTCGAGTTCGCACCATTTGATGCAGTCAGCGTGACAAAGTTGTCGGGCGAAGTGAAGATCGCGCCACACTGCGTTCCCGGACAACTGATCCCTGCAGGCGAACTGATGACCGTTCCGGTTCCCGTGCCCGCCGGCGTCAGCACCAATGTACCGGATGTGGCCCCTGATCCCCCCGGGCACAGAGGGTTTGCCGTATTGTTCACGGTGACGCTCGAGGGCGGCGAGATCACGATGTTCGATGACCCGCCCGTCCCCTCCGGGGCGCTCGCCCACACGCTTGCAATACCGCAATTACCGTTGTTTGGAGCCACGGTCTCGCCAGTTCCTGCCAGGTATGCGAATGACAGCAGTTCTGTAACATCCGTCGACCAGGTCACCTGCGCCGTGATATCTTTCGTCTCCGGAGGATGAATATAGGTTCCCGTCGCCCCGAAATCAGCCGGCCCCGAGGATGGGCTCGGGTAGATTACGCTCGTCGGCGTCACCGCAATGCTCACCAGCTTCTGATCGTGCCCGCAACTCGGCAAACTCAATGCCGCTCCCAGCGCAATCACCATGGCCAGTCCGATATACCTCTTCATACCCACCGCTCCCTCAAGAGACGATTTCCAGTTGCATCTTTTCTGTGAGATGGGGAAAATTGAAATCTAGTGCAAGCACCGCGAAAAAGCAAGAATCACAGCATCTGAATAGTGTATAGGACACTACCGGCGCTTGCGCCAAGCAGGCCTTACCTTTTCCCTCTGACCTCTGACCTTATTGAATCCCCGCTTTCGCCAACATTTCCAGAAACTGCTTCGCTGTCCGCATGTCGATCGACTGCGCCACCAGCTTCCCCTCGCGGTCATAGATAAAGGTCTTTGGAATCCCGTCCACCACGAACATCTCATTCACCTTGCGCTTCGGATCGAGCAGAACGGGAAACGTCACCTTGCGCTCCCGGATGAACGGATCCACTTTGCCAGCTTCTTCATCCGAAATCCCCAGAATCACCAACCCCTGCGCGGCAAACTTCTCATACAGCGCCTCGAGATCCGGCATTTCCTTCCGGCACGGCGGACACCAGGTCGCCCAGAAGTTGACGAGCACCACCTTGCCCCGTAGCTCGGAAAACGTCCAAGTCTTCCCTGCCAAGTCCTTCAGCGAGAACTGCACCTGTTCGCGCTTCCGGTCATCGGCTTCCAGACGAGCCATGGCGACCCGGTACTGTTCATCGTCCAGCGACGCGTCCACGTGCTCGTAGCGCACCAGCGATGCGAGTTCCACGTAAGGCCCAGCCGGCTCGCGTTGTGTGGCGCTGGCGCCCTCGCCCGCGGACGCTGGGTTGGTGGAGCCTTCGCCCTTTTTAACCTCAGGCCACGGCAGCGGACGCTCCTTCAGCGTCTGCGCCAGAGTCGTGGCCACCTCCTGCAGAGTGTCATGTCCGAAGTCGCCTTCGGTAGACAGGGCTGCAAGCCCCACAGCCAAGCGCAGCTTATTCTCAGTGGCAGGCAGCGGCCGGATCTTCAGCGCAAGATCCTTTGTCGTCCGGGCCCGCACGTCATCGGGAAGGTCCCGCAAGCCATGAATCTGGTCGTGGAGAGGTTTCTCTTCCGCACTCCACACGATTTCTTTCTTCTGCTCCGCAACCGCAGGAGCCAGTGCAAGACCGAGTCCCAGCACACCCGCTAGTGCTGTTGCCACAATGCGACTCTTGCCCATGAAAACCCCTTTCGCATTCCCCCAAAGAGGGTCTGCTTAGTTCTTCACGGTCATGGTATCTGAGTCGACCGCTTTTTTTCCGGTGACTCCCTCGAGTCCAGCCAAGACTCCTCGATAGTCACTCTTGTCGCACTGAATAGCTAATCCGCCCTTCTTGTCGCCATCCGCCCAAGTTAATCCTACGTAGTGTTTCTTCGATTTGGTCAAAGCCATCAGTCCACCAATCCCGAGGCTTATAACCGCGAGTCCAATCGCGGCGCCTACACGCCGATGAACATCCTGTCCGTAGCTGATCTCGGTGACAGCGGACGTCGGGATATTGACGATCTCAGTTTTGTCTTTCAGTAATGTGATGTGATCTCCGTTGATAACAAGTTGCATGCCAGTTCCAGCCTTTTCGTCTGGAAGAGAGCCGCCATCATAGGTGACCTTATAGCCCGCATCTTTTGCGAACATGGAAGTGGCAATTGCGAAACAAAGCAGGACTGCAGTAAGAATCCGAACAGCATTCACGTTTCTCCTCCGGTTCCGAGCCTTCGTCTTGAGACAACCCAATGGGATATCGCGGAGCCGAATATACGCCTAAGGAGGTGAAATGTCGGTGACGAAGCACACAGATAACAAGAGGGAGCGCTTACGCACTCCCTCTCACTAGGAACTGCCAACTGAGATTTGAGAGCTTCCTCTCAGTACTTCGGCATTTTCGGGTCAACCTTTTCCGCCCAGGCCGTAATTCCGCCAGTCAGGTTATAGACTTTCTTAAAGCCTGAACGGCGCAGGAAGTTCACGGCTTTGGCGCTGCGTCCGCCCATCTTGCAATGAGCAATGATCTCGCGGCTCGAATCGAGTTCGTTCACGCGCTTGGGCAAGTCGCCGACGGGAATGAGATATCCCTTCAGGTTACAAATCTGATATTCGTGCGGCTCGCGCACATCGAGGATGAAGATATCGGCCTTCGCATCCATCTTCTTCTTGAGTTCTTCGACTGAGATCGATGGAATGTCGTTGCCAGCCGGCTCTTCCTGACCGCGGACGCCGCAGAATTCCTCGTAGTCAATCAGTTTCGTGATCGTCGGATTCTTCCCGCACACTGGACAATCGGGATTCTTGCGCAGCTTCAGTTCGCGGAATTTCATGCTGAGCGAATCGACTAGCAACAAGCGTCCGGCAAGCGATTCGCCCACGCCCAGGATGAGCTTGATCGTCTCGGTTGCCTGAATCACGCCGACCAGACCAGGAAGAATGCCAAGCACTCCGCCCTCCGCGCACGACGGAACCAATCCAGGAGGTGGTGGTTCGGGATAGAGGCAGCGATAGCAGGGCCCGTCTTCGGTTGCAAACACACTTGCCTGGCCTTCGAAGCGGAAAATGGATCCGTAAACATTCGGCTTTCCGGTGAGGACGCAGGCGTCGTTGACGAGATAGCGTGTGGGGAAATTGTCGGTGCCGTCGGCAACGATGTCGAATTGGCGGAACAGGTCGAGCGCGTTGGCGCTGGTGAGCTTCGTCTCAAATGTTTGCAGGTTCAGGAACGGATTGATTGCCTTCAGCTTCTCCGCGGCCGAGTCGAGTTTCTTGCGGCCGACGTCGTTGGTGGTGTGAATGATCTGGCGCTGTAAGTTCGTATAGTCGACGACGTCAAAATCCACGATGCCGAGCGTGCCCACGCCAGCAGCCGTGAGATAGAGCGACAGCGGCGAACCCAGTCCGCCTGCGCCGATGCAGAGCACCTTCGCCGCCTTCAGCTTCTGCTGTCCCTGCATGCCGACCTCGGGCATAATCAGGTGGCGCGAGTAGCGGAGGATTTCATCGTTGCTTAGAACGGCTTCGGGTTTGGCTTCGGAAACGATGGGCATGGGTCCTCATTAGCTTTGAAACGTAGACGGCGAGCTACAGGCAGCAGCGGCGCGAAAGGCAGGATATTCGACGACATCGCGATTCGTCATGGGCCGATCTACGACTTGCAGACTGCGGAATTGTACGTCCGACGATCATTTGCCGCTGCCGCCTGCGATCGACGGCACTATAGAAATGGTATCACCGTCGCTCAGTACGGTAGCCTCTTTCTGCAGATAGCGCATGTCTTCGTCATTGACATAGACATTAACGAAGGCGCGCAGTCTACCGTCGTCACTGTAAAGGTGGCGTTTCAGGTCTGGATGCTGGGTGACCAGGCCTGCTAGTGCATCACCCACGGTTTTCGCAGGCACGCTTACCGCCGCCTGCTTCCCGGTGTATTGACGAAGTGGAGAAGGAATCTGGATATGGGCCATATATCACTATAAAGATGCAACGATATCGACCCTAGATTCAGGAAGCCTAACCTGATTTCCCAAAAACAATCTTTGCGGAACGCCACCCTCTTGCGGGGGAAGGCCGGCGCGGCGCGGCTATACTGTTCGCGATGAAGTCGGTCATCGTAGGTACCGCCGGACACATTGATCACGGCAAGACTTCGCTGGTGAAAGCGCTGACCGGCATTGATGCGGATCGCCTCGAAGAAGAAAAACGGCGAGGCATCACGATTGACATCGGATTTGCCCACCTCGAATTGCCCACTCCCACGGGCGAAACGCTGCGACTGGGCTTTGTGGACGTTCCCGGCCACGAACGCTTCGTGCGCAACATGCTAGCAGGAGCCGGCGGTATTGACCTCGTCGTCCTGGTGATTGCCGCGGACGAAGGCATCAAGCCGCAAACGCGCGAGCACTTCGATATCTGCCGATTGCTGGCGGTGCGCCGCGGGCTCACAGTTCTTACAAAATCTGACGCCGTGGATTCTGAAACGCTTGAAGTGGCGGGCCTGGAGGTCGCGGACTTCCTGCGCGGCTCTTTTCTCGATCCTTCGCATTCACCCATCGTGGTAGCAAGCTCGCTAACCGGCGCCGGCCTTGACGAGGTAAAGGCCGCGCTCGCGAAAATCGCCTCCGAAGTGTTCCCCAAAGATTCAACGGCCATCGCACGGCTACCCGTGGACCGAGTATTCACGATGAAGGGTTTCGGAACGGTGGTCACCGGAACGCTCGTATCGGGAACCATCCGGAAAGACGAAGAACTGGAAGTTTTTCCGTCCGGGAAGCGCGTGCGTATTCGCGGCGTGCAGGTTCACGGGTCGGCGGCCGAAGAGGCAATTGCAGGGCAGCGCACAGCGCTGAATGTCGCTGGCGTTTCGACGGAAGAGATATCGCGCGGGATGACGCTCGCACCCGCGGACATGTTTCACTCCGCTTCGCGGATCGACGCACGCCTTTCTCTGCTAACCTCGGCCAAGCCGCTAAGAGACGCCTCGCGTGTGCACTTTCATGCCTACACCACAGAGACCATCGCAGAGGTGCGACTCTATGGAGCCAAGCAATTGAATCCCGGCGAGGACGCCTTTGCCCAGTTGAGACTGGCCGAGCCAATGCTTGTGCTGCCGGGGGACCGTTTTGTAATCCGCCAGTTTTCGCCCGTCGCGACCATCGGAGGTGGAGTAGTAGTGGACACGTCGATTCTGCCAGTTCGGCGACGGGCAGAGGACGTTACTGCATTCCTAAATGGATTGCTTGCGGGTTCTCCCGAACAGGTATTGGCGGCTCGAGTAGCGCGGGCCAGCCTCAAAGGTCTCTCCCTCAACGACGCACAGGCGCAAATGAACGTACGGCGCTCCCAGGTCGAACAACTCGCTCACCGCACGTCCATGGTGCGATGCGGCGAAGTGTTTATTTCAAGTGCGGCCTTTGCGCAGGCGGGTGGCATGATGATTGATACCGTCAGAAACTTTCACGACTTGAATCCTCTGGTTGCGGGCATGAGTAAAGAGGAACTGCGCGACCGGCTCAAACTCGGATCCGAGGTATTTGCCGGCGCCTTGGGCAAAGCAATCGGGGAAAAACAGTTGGCGATCACCGGCGAACTCATTCACCTCTCCGGCCGCGGCGTAGTCATGAAAGACGAAGAGGCGGAATCGAAAAAGATGATCGAACAGGCGTTCGTCTTCGCCGGCTTGAAAGTGCCTTCGCTGCGAGAAGTGCTGGCTGGCCTCAAGATAGACGAGGTGCGCGCACAAAAGATTGTGACGCTGTTGCTTCGTGACAAAGTGCTTGTGAAAATCTCGGAGGACTTGGTCTTTCACCAGAATTCCCTCGCAGAGCTTCGCCAGAGAATTGCAGCGCTCAAGAACACGACGCCCAGGATCGATATTGCGCGCTTTAAGGATATGACCGGAGTAACTCGTAAATACGCGATTCCTCTTCTGGAGTATCTTGATCGGGAACGTGTTACGAGACGAGCCGGCGATGAGCGAGTAATTCTCTGATTTGCGGATGAGAATCCGAGATCAGTTTGGGAAGGAGAAACGCGAACGGCAGGGTTGCGGAACAGGAGATGAATACAGTTCGCATTATCGGTGCGGGGTTGGCGGGATCCGAGGCGGCGTGGCAGTGTGCCCGGCGTGGCGTGGCCGTCGAGCTCGTGGAAATGCGTCCCGGGCGGACGACGCCGGCGCACCAGACGGGGGACCTCGCGGAATTAGTATGCTCGAATTCGCTAAAGTCGGACAGCGAGAACACCGCTCCCTGGTTGCTGAAAGAAGAGATGCGACGGGCGGGATCCTTGCTCCTGAAGATCGCGCGCGCGGAGGCAGTTCCCGCGGGGCATGCACTGGCGGTTGATCGCGCCCAGTTCTCAAGGAAAGTGACCGAGGCGATTTCACGAGAGCCGCTGATCAGCGTTAAGCGCGAAGAAGCAACCCTCATTGAAGAAGACCGGATCACAGTGATTGCAGCCGGTCCGCTGACTTCGGATGCGCTAGTTTCGGAGATTGTGCGGCTGAGTTCGGCCGCGGTGACACAGACGGACTCTTCACGGGCAGACTCGCCCTCGGCAGCGCCGGCGCCGCACAACCTTCACTTCTACGATTCGATTAGCCCCATCGTAGAAGCCGATACCATCGACATGAATAAGGTGTACATGGCAGCGCGCTACGACAAGGGCACGGCCGACTACATCAACTGTCCGATGTCGAAGGATGAGTATGACGCGTTTTACGATGCGCTCGTGGCCGCACAGCCGGTGGAAGAGAAAGATTGGGAGAAACTGAACTACTTCGAGGGCTGCCTTCCTATCGAAGAAATTGCCCGGCGGGGCCGCGACACGTTGCGCTTCGGTCCCATGAAGCCGGTCGGCCTCATCGATCCTCGCACCGGCCGCAGACCCTATGCGGTCGTGCAATTACGGCAGGAAAATCTGCGCGCCGACTCATACAATCTGGTCGGCTTCCAAAATCATCTCAGGTTCGGAGACCAGGCTCGCGTGCTCAGCCTGATCCCGGGCCTCGAGCATGCGCGTTTCCTGCGCTATGGGCAGATTCACCGCAACACATACATCAATGGACCGGCTCTGCTAACTCCTACTCTGCAAATGAAAACGCATCCGCTGGTGCTGTTTGCAGGACAAATCTGCGGCGTGGAGGGTTACGTCGAATCCATCGCCACGGGCCTGATCGCCGGGGTGAATGCAGCGGCGTTGGCAGGTGGAGTCGAGCCTGTGCCGCCCCCGCGGTCCTCCGCCTTCGGGTCTCTTGTCCACTACATCACGCAGGCCGACGCTCGCAACTTCCAGCCTGCCAACATCACGTTCGACCTCTTGCCGGCGCTCGAGAAACGAGTCCGCGATCGCAAGGAACGCCATCGGTTGCAGTGCGAACTAGCCCTGAGAGAGTTCGAGGGTTGGCTAGTGAATACCGCACTTCAATTCTCGGCCACCGACAAGTAAGTGGCGCGGCGGCCGCTGCGCACAATTTTCTTGAACCAACACTTCCTTAGTCTTTAGTCTTTCAAACCGACTGTCGCCCCTGGCTGGCCACTCGTTGACGCCGCGACTCTGAACGCGATACCTTGGCGGCATCAGTTCGAGGTCAATCCTTGCCTGTCTCCGCTCTCGATTGCGTTCAGCCCGCGCTCCAGCATACTCGCGACCAGCTTTTTCGTCCGTTTCGGCTGGGCCAGTGGTCGCGTTTGGCGCTGGTTGGATTCCTCGCCGCCGAATTGCACACCAGCGGATGTAATTTCAATGGCTTTAATTTTCCCGTCTCTCATCCGCGCAGAGGCAGTGAATTTACATCGACGTTCGCGCCTTTCCCGCATTTCGATCCTGCGCGTATCGCGCAGTTCGCTGCATTATTTGCCGCCATCGTCGCGGTAGCGATTGTCTTGTTTTTTATTTTCCTTTACCTCAACAGCGTCTTCCGCTTCATCCTCTTCGACTCGGTTCTCAAGAAGAGCTGTTCGATCAGTGAAGGCTGGTCGCGGTGGCATCGTGCCGGCCGGCGATATTTTCTGTGGCAGATCGTTCTTATCATCGCAGAAGGGCTCTTCCTGGGCGTACTCCTTGGCGTGCCGTTGGCATTAGCAGCGGCCCTTGGGTGGTTCCGCAACGCAGATGAGCACTTAGCACGCAGTGTGCTGGGAGTGATTTTCCTGATCGGCCTATTTCTTGTGTTCCTCTCGCTTGCTGCGGCTGTCCAACTCCTGGCGAAGGATTTTCTGGTACCGGTCATGGCGCTCGAAGATGTCGATTTCGGCGATGGCTGGAGCCGGTTGATGGCGCTGATGCGGCTCGAACCGGGGAAATATGCGATTTACTTGGTGCTGAAGATTGTGCTAGCTATCGCGGCCGCAATTGTATTCGGCATTCTGACTCTGATCCCGATTCTAGTGCTGGTCGTGCCCGCAGTTCTTGCGCTGTTCGCCGGCTACAAAGCAGGGTTGGGATGGAACGTCACCACCATTAGCCTCGCCGTCATCCTCGGAGGCGTGCTAACGGCAGTGCTGGTGTACCTCGTCGCCCTGATTAGCGTGCCGGCAACCGTGTTCTTCCCCGCGTTCTCAATCTACTTTTTCGCGTCGCGCTATCCAAGGCTGGACGCATTACTGAATCCGCCACCTCCGGTTACAGAAATGCCGCCCGTAATCGACACTCCGCCGCCCGATTCCCCGCCGTTGCCCCCATCGCCGGAACCCATTGGCTAGCAGTTAGTTTCGCGAACCAGCGGCCTTGTGGGCGTGCGACCAGCTGAATCTTCGACCCACTATGCACTTTACGATCAGGTGATCGCTGGAGTTCGTCACGTCCACACCCACACCGAAATCGAACTCCCAGTCGGGAGACAGGTTCAGGTCAATCGTAGGAAATATCTGTTGCGACTGGTCATTGATTGGATCGAAGTTCGACACCGGCCCCAGAGACCCGTAGTATTCCAGCCCACCCGTGATTTTCTTTGTGAAATCAAAACTGACTTTCACATTCGGCGAGAACTCCCATCCTTTGCCGGTGTTCAGGCCGTGCAGCGATCGGTCGAAAGTTGGGTTGAAATCGAGATACCAGCGGCCGATTTTCTTGTCGATGATTGGCCGTAGCTCATAGTCCCAGCTGTCCTCCGCAAAGCTGCGGCGCTGGTAGCCGATCTCCTGCGAAACACTGAGACCAACCGGCAAATGCCAGGATTCAGGCGCCGCGATGCGGGGACGAATGTGATCGCCGACCCACTCCCATCCTCCGTCGGGCTGAATGCTTGAGAAAACATAGAATCCGGTTTCAAACCAAGTTGTCCACCCCTGCGTGATTTCAAGCGTCTCGTGCTCGGCGTGATTTGATGGCACAACTCCGTTGACCACCTGCTTTTGACCATCGACGGTGAAGTTGGAATGAATTTCCACCATGGTCGTGTTCGCCGGAACGGTATCAGAGGAATAGACCTGGATTTCGTAGTTATCCTGCGCATGTCCGCATGGACAGAGGGCTGCCGCCAGCGAAAAAATCAACAGCAATAAATATAGTCTGGCAATCCCAATCACGCCTTCGTCCCTGAAATCTTGGTTTTGAAGCTAGGTTTCCGAACCAACATAGCAGACACGACCCACAATGTAGTCGGTGGGCTTCAACCCCTGCTCTACGGCTATGATTTCTATGGGCGATTCGGCGTTGTGGGGGCGCAGAATTAAGTGGTTGTCTACAACTTCCACATATCTGATGGCGCAAGACTCATTCTTCCTGACCGCGTAGATGTTGTTTTCGCCCTTTCGGTATGGGGCCAGCGAGTTGTAATGGCGATCAAGCAAAACAATCGCACCTGCTTGCATGCGCGGATACATTTTCTCGGCTTCTTGTGGCTCCGTTTTTATGATGACGAACCGGTCCCAATGGGCGCGGCTGCTGCCAACAATTTCGTCTTTTATGCGCTTCAGAAAGCTCTTTTTGAACTTCACGATCTCTTTCACATGCATGCTCATGATCTGGTCCTGTGTCACAGCAATGTGAGGTTCCGTCACGGCAACGTTGTCGAACTCGTCCTCGCTAGGGGGCAGGATCGAGGCCCGTTTGTTAACTTCCTCCGTAGCAATGAGGTCCAGCACTGACAGGTGCTGAACGGTCAACACTTTATCCATCCCCGCCAGACTAAGTGCGCGTTTGCGGTTTAAGAAATTCGAGATGTGCGCCTGCCTGAAGCCCGTCTGCTCTGCCAGACGCAAGCCCGTCAAGTTTCCAGCGTCGATTCGGTCCCAGAGTGTTTTTCTAAGATTTTCCTGAAGAGTCCGAAATTTCATGGGCCTGAGTATACCATGTACTATAGCACCCAGCTATTCTGTTCTTAACTTCAACATCTTCAAGGAAATATATTCCTTGACTTAGAACTATTCGAGCAATACGATTTGGTAGTTATATGTTTCATAATGCACTTATACTGCAAGAAAGGTATAAATCGTCATGATAGAACTATCATCAAATGGCAACGAAGAGAAGGGCTTCGTCGAGTTCCGCCGCAAGGTGCGCTCGGCCGAAGTTCTTTCAGCATCGATGTTGCGATTGCTGCAGGACCTGCGGTTCACTGGACGCTTGAGTGTCATCCTTCAGAACGGGCAAGTTCTCAAGTCCGGGTACGAGGAAGGTTATTTCCGAAATATGGAACCGGGTGGAATCACTAAGCTGCAATAGACACGCGATCACAACCAAATAACCATTCAGGTCATCGTAAGAGAAACGAGCCCTGGGCCGAACGACCGGCACCAGGGCTTTTTTTGCTTTGTATCATTCATTTTCGATGAGGCAATCATGAATTTCATAGACAAACTCGAATGTACGGACAAACAAATGGAATTGAAATATTGCGAGCGCTGCGGTGGGTTGTTTCTCCGTTTGCTCGGAGTAAGCCTTGTGTATTGTGAAGTTTGTATGACGCACTGGGCTGCATTGTCCACAGCCGGCGTACCCGTCAGAAGCCGGACTCGAAGGGTGCGCACTTCGGCAATTCGTCGAAGCAATATTGAACGCGCAACCGAGATTGACGCTATGCGGAGATCAGTTGCCACTTCAGTCGCGAAGGGGGTATGGCCATGTTGAATCAAACAGCGCCAGTCGTCCTAACCTGGAATCTCATGGGCCAGGGGGAGCCGTCGCCACGGGTATCATTCGGTCCAACAGAAATAAACCTTTGGCCTTACCGTTCTCGTACCACCGCACTACTTCGCCGCTATGCCCGAGCTTCAGTGGAGGTCGGAAAATTGCCGTCCTTGCTGGGCGGCGAGATCTTCCGCGCAAGACTCACGTCGTATTCGATGAAGAGCTTTGAAGACGTCGTGATCTTTGTCGCGGATATGGAGCAGTCACTTGACTTACTGAGCCAGTTTGAAAGGAAAGTGCTTGCAATGAGCGTGCTTGAGGGATATACGGTGCCTGAAGTGTCTCGACTCCTCCGCTGCTCTCAAAGAACAGTCGAGCGGCAGTTACAAGGAGCTTTGGACGCACTATCCCGGATCCTACTTAGCCGCGGCCTGCTGCAAGGGGCGTGAGGGGGGAGTAATGGATTTAGAAAAACTTGTCAAGGGGGGAAGAAGGGCAAAAACAGTGTAAGTCATTCAAACAATGGCAATAATAAATGTGTCAAATGTGGCGGGGTACCCCCCCTAAATTTGATATCCTAAACTTAAGAGTAGAAAAAAACAGAAATTTGCCGGGCGCGATCGAAATTCAGGGGCGCGGGCAGTGGGTCGGCGATGGCCGGCAGACTGCATCGCGCCCCGTTTGCTGGGCGGCGAATGGAGGCTTCTGCGTGGGCAGGGGTGTCCGCGCCGCACTTGATCAGAGCCTCCCAAACGAGGCGTGAAACGCCCTAACGGGACGAAGAAGACGTAAAATCGAGGCGGGACGTGGGCGAAGGGGAATTGGCGAAACGAGGATCGCACGAAGCGAAGTGAGGATCGAGTTCAGGAGATCGGGATAGAGCATGGACATAACGTGGGTCACGGACCGAATTGGGCTGGGAGGGGGGATCTGGCACGCGCGTAACATGGAGGCATTGGCGCAGGCCGGCGTCACGCATATTGTCGACATGCAGATCGAATTCGATGATCGGCCCCTGGCCGAACCATACGGCCTCCAGGTGCTGTGGAATCCGACTGACGACAATTTCCTGCCGAAGCCTCCGGAACTGCTGAAACGGGGCGTCGACTTTGCGCTGGAAGCGCTGGAAGATCCGCGAGCGCGGTTGTACATTCACTGCGCCGCGGGCGTGCATAGGGCTCCGATGATGACGCTGGCGGTGCTGTGCGCCATGGATTGGAAGATCGATCCGGCTATGCATTTGATTGAGAGCAAAAGGCCGGTGGTAGATTTTGCGGACGTGTATGTGGAGAGCGTGCGGCACTTTCTGGAAATGCGATTCGAAGAGGCGTCGCAGGGTTCAGAGCGGGATGACTGAATGAACCGGGCCTTTCCCAGGGAACCCCGATTGAGTGCCGGCAAAGGGCGCAAACACGGGGTACGCAGAGGCGCACAGAGGACTTCGGAAGCTTAGAAGAAACTCCCCGAATTGGTTGGGGCAAAGATGCGAAACAGGCCGCTCGGCAGGGCGGCTTTCTTATTGGCTCGAATGCGAGCGGGTGCAGTGACGAGGAGAAGATAAGACATGCGCAGAGCGTGTTTCAAAAGTGCGGCTCAGGCCGTAGAGCGGTTCTTTCACAACCCGGCGGATTTGCGCGCTCCTGGCGGCGCGGCTGGGGAGGGCGGGGGAAAGACGACGTCCGTGACCGCAGTTGAAGGAATCGAGATCATCCCCTCAGCCCCTAAAGGGGCGGGTGATCTTGGCGGACTTTTGGTATCGCTAAAGCGGGCTGATACGAAGCTCGGTCTTTCAGCATTCTGTAACGACGTTGGATGGAATGCGGGGCTCATCGCAGCGCTAAAGCGCTACGCTACCCGAAACCAGGGTCTTGTAACAGGGACAGGGTGGGTGGCCGTCCTGCTGACATTGATCCTGGCGATGGGCGTACCCGCCAGAGTGAATGCGCAGGGGCCGGCGGTGACGACCGTCAGTGGGCCGGTGTATCGCGCGGATGGAACAGCGGCGTCGGGGATGGCATTGATCTCCTGGCCGTCATTCCAGACGGCCGCAGGGGACACAGTAACAGCGGGCAATCAGAGCGTAACGATTGGTTCGGGTGGGGCGTTCACAGCGCAATTGGTTCCTAACGCGGGGGCGAGCCCGGCCGGGACCTTGTATGTGGTGGTGTTTCAACTGGACGACGGGACGGTGCGAACGGAGTACTGGTCGGTACCAACTACGTCTCCGGCGACGATCGCGGCGGTGCGGACTACTCCGGGGACGGGACTTGGGAACAGCGTGGTGACGCAGCAGTATGTAGACGCAGCCGTGGCAAACCGCGCGCTGGACTCCACGGTAGTGCATCTGGCTGGAAGCGAGACCATCACGGGCACAAAACAATTTGTGGCACCACCGTCGCTACCGCAGCCGGTGGGAAGCAGCGATGCGGCGAACAAGGGCTACGTGGACGCTGCTGTTTCAAACGTGGGCTCGGGATCCTACGTGTCGAAGGCTGGGGATACGATGACCGGTCCGTTGACGCTGCCGGGCGAGCCGGGGCGCATGCGGCTCGCTGAAGATCGGATTACTGCGCTAGAACACAACGACATCAAGCGGAATGTGTACGACCGGATCGTGACTGCGGCCATTGCGTTTGCGGTGAGCGCACTTATCGCGCTACACGATCATTTCCTTCCGAAGTAGCACGAGTAAGTCATACAAGGAGAGCAGTTATGGGTGCGATGCAGAAGCCGCTGCGCGCGTTGACGCTTGTACCTCGGGTGGTGAACAGCATCGAAGGACTGTTTGGTCGGCATAGCGGGCGGGAGAAGAAGGAGTCGGCGATGGCGTTTGTCCTGGCGGCGGTTCACCTTAGGGAATCGGTGGAGACTGGTGAGGTGGTGGATGAAGAGAGGTTCAAGGAAGGGCTAGCGAAGATGATTGACGGGGCGGTGGAGTGCTTGGATGCGTCGTGTTGGGCACGGACGGAACGAGCGACGGCGGGAGTGTGCGCCAGACAAACATTGGGACGACAGGGAACACAGAGGTGCACGGAGGAAACAAGTAGCGGAGTTGACCATCACTGAGAGAGAACTAGGGAGCAGTTATGAACTTGTTGCAAAAATACGGGCCTGTGGTGTGCACACTGGCCGGGACGATTGGGGCGGCGATTTTTACTCCGGCATTCGTTGCGGCGCATCCAGCGGCATTTGCGTGGGTTAATGCGGCAGCGCAGTTACTGCATGCGGTCCTGCCATCCATCTTCGAGACGAAAGCGAGTTGAGTATGAAGAAAGTCACAGTTGTACTGGTGGCAGTGGGGTTGGCCGCAATGCTCGGTTGTTCTCCAATCGAGAATCGGGCGCGAGATACAGCAGCGGCGCTTTCCGGATCTATCATTGCGGCACAAACCAAATACCAGGCGAGCTGCGCCGCGAATGCGAATCAGGAAGTTTGCCAACTTATTAACCGGGGAGTGTCGGGAGAGAACGCCTTGATCACCGCAGTCGAGACTTACTGCGGGTGGACACCTACTCAGACACCGCCGGACGCGGCGGCGGCGTGCGTGCCTGTGAAATCCATGGAGGCAGGGCTGCAGGCAGCGATCACGAATGCTGCCGCGTTAACACTGGAAATTAAAGGAGCAATCTAATGGGCGCAGCAACTTTGATTAGTCTGGTTCTTACGCTGCTTCAGTCGGTTCTTGCCTCGGCGAAGGTTGGCGGAATCGCTCCTAACATCATTGCCAATATTGAGGCGGCTGTTGCCAGCCTGCTGGCAGTGCAGGGGACTCCGGTTACGTTTGCGCAACTGGAAGGGCTGCGGGTGACGACGAAGTGGTGAGGGAGCTTTCAGCCATCAGCCGTCAGCCATCAGGTTGCGGGACTGATGGCTGACTATTAATCACACCTTAGTGTTCACCCTACTTCTTCGCTCCAGTTTTCTAACGTCTTCTTTACGAGGGCCATGAATTGGTCGGCTACGGCGCCGTCTACTAATCGGTGGTCGTAACCTAGAGTTAGATGGACTACGGAGCGGATGGCGATGGAATCGCTTCCGTCTTTGTCGGTCACGACCATGGGCTGCTTGGTGATTCCGCCGACGCCCATAATGGCGACGTTGGGCTGGTTGATGATGGGCAGGCCGAAGACGGCGCCGAACTGGCCGGGATTGGTGATGGTGAAGGTTGCGCCTTCGACATCGGCGGGCAGCAGCTTCTTGGAGCGGGCGCGTTCGCCTAGATCGGTGATGCCGCGCTGGAGTCCGAGGAAGTTGAGCTCGTCGGCATTTTTGAGGACGGGGACGATGAGTCCCCAATCGAGGGCGACGGCGATGCCGGCGTTGACGTGCTTGTGGTAGCGGACGCTGTCGCCTTCGAGGGACGCGTTGGCGATGGGAAACTGCTGGAGGGCGATGATGGCGGCGCGCACGAAAAAGGGCATGAAAGTGAGGCGCGCGCCATAGCGTTGTTCGAAACCACTTTTGAGCTTGTTGCGCAGGTTGACGATGCGCGTCAAATCGACTTCGAACATGCAGTGGACGTGGGCGCTGGTGCGGCGCGACTCGATCATGCGCTGGGCGATAATCTTGCGCATTTGCGACAGGGGAACAAGATCGCCGGGGATCGCAGCGGGGGCGGGCGCCCGCGGGACAGCCGGCGAGGTTGGCTCGGCAGGACGGGCAGGAATTCCCGCTCCCCCACGGTGGTCGACGAAGTCGAGAACATCCTGCTTGGTGACGCGGCCGCCAGTGCCGGTGCCATGAATCTTTGCTAGATCGACATTGTGTTCGCGCGCGAGTTTGCGCACGAGCGGGGATGAGCGGACATCGGAGTCTTCTTCTTCCTCGCGGGCGGAGGTGGGGGGCGCCGGGGGCGCTTGTGGCGGCGTGGCGCTGGCCGGAGAGGCGGGCGCGGGTGCCCGCACACCAGGGGCTGGCGGGGCGACGGTTTTTGCCGGCGCTGGAGCTGAGGCCGAAGCGCCGTTGCCTTCACCGATCACGCCGACGACGGTGTTGACTTGAACGGTGTTGCCTTCGGAGACCTTGATTTCCTGAAGGACGCCGGTGGCGGGGGCAGGGATTTCGGCATCGACCTTGTCGGTGGAAATTTCAAAGAGAGGCTCGTCGCGTTGGACCTTGTCGCCGGGCTTTTTCAGCCATTTGGTGATGGTTCCTTCAAAAATGGACTCGCCCATCTGGGGCATGACTACATCGGTCGGCATAGTTCCCTCCACCCCAGCCGGCGAAAACCGCGCCGTCTGGGGACCCTCTTTTGTTCTTTCACCTAAGCCCGCGGATATACGCGGGACAAGAGCAAGAAAACATTATAGCGAAGGCGGCGTGGGCGGATGGCGGGACGGGGGTGCGATGGGAGGTGTCCTAATTTTGGGACACTACCCTGCGATTGCATTTCTGTCGCGGCCTCAGCGGCTAAAGCCGTGCGGTAAATTGCGCCGTTTAACGCAGCGCTAAAGGCGCTGCGCCGCCCGAACTCGACTTTCGTCGTTAATCGGTGTCAATAAAAATGAAAACCTTATACGCAATTCTGTTGCTGGCGGGGATGTGCTGCGCCCAGTCTACGGGGACTGGACATAGCTCGATTTCCGGTGATTTTGTCGATGGCTTAAGCATGGCAGGAGCAGAAGACATTCCTTTGCCGAACTTTGCTGTTGAGGATGGGTCGCCACTGCAACTCCCGATTGGTGTAAATCCATTAGCTTATCTCAGCATGGGCAGCCCGACACATACGGTTTACATTGGCGATACGGCGCATGGGTGCCCGAAGGCTCCGGGGGCTAACGGGAGCAGCTCGCAGAGTTATTGCACATATGCATCCAGCAATCCGGGCGGCGGAGCAGCGGACGACCTCACAGCCGTTAATGCAGTTACCGGCGCATGGGACGGTACTTACTGGGATGTATGGGTGACGCACGGCTCGCACTTTGACAGTTCCACGCCGTGGGTATGGCCTTACGTCGCAGCAACCGGCTGGCTTGTGTTTCATTCCGACTGCACGCAGGCTTCGCCGTGCGTTGGGACGAACGATCTCGGCTACAACCCGCGGGGACGGCAAGTGTGTTCGCACGGGCCAATGGATCAGCTTACAAATCCTCCGCTGCCGAACATGGGCTGGCGGAATCACGGCTGCACCGGCGCGACGCTCGGCTTCCCCTCGACTGCTTCGCCGATTCCGGTGACCTCGGCGGCTTATCCGTTGACTAACAAGAGCAGCTACGATGACCTGGCAAACATGTGGACAGTCTCGTCTTCCAGCAACGGAGTGGTCACAGGCTCTTATTGCTCAGGCATTCCATCGACTCACTGCACCAGTTCTGGCGGGCCTTCGCTCGGTTCCGTGATTCAAATGAGCATGGGGCCGCACGATTCCAGCACAAACTGCTACGGAGGTTATTGCCCGACCGACGGTGTCAACCACATCGGCATTCAGGACGCGGCGGTTGTTGCGGATCCTGCGGGAAATAACATCATTCCGGTGCAGATTCAGGCTCCGGAATGGGCTGTGAATCCAAACCCTTCACCGCTCATTCGGGCTTTTGTGAATGCAGCGCCGCACGACATCTTTTTTGACGAGGATTATTTCTCGTCCGACGCAGACGATGATGGCTTCGGCGTCAATCTGATTGCTACCGAGATTGGAGTGGGGTGCGTTCGCTGCTCGTTTAATCACAATTACTTTGACGGCATCAAGCGCGATGGAAGCGAGGGGCATGTCATTAGCATTGAGCCGCCGGGGCCGACGCAGATCGTGGACAACTGGGTTGAGGGCAACTCGATTGGGTTGTGGGGTGGCGGCGGAGGTATTCCGCCGGTTTGCGCGGACGCGTCGAATCCGTGCGATAACGGGCTGCTGACCCAGAATACGGAGCGTGCCCGCAACCGGCTCACGTACAATCCGCGCTGGCTGCCCAGCCCTGGCGGGATCCAGGCAGTCAGCCCAACGGTGACAAGCTGGACGTGCGCCACTGGCGCGCTGGTAATGACGCTCAAGACTACGGCCAGTCTGGGAGAGACTACTGGCGGTATTTACTCCCCCATCATCTACGTCAACCTGCCGGGCTCTGGCGTTACTCCGCAATGGTACAACGCCAGCGCATTTAGCCCGGCATGCGCTTCCAGTTGCGCAGCAACCGTGCCCAGTATCACTAGTTGCACCGCTTCGAGCACTGCGACGGGCAACATTGCAGGCTTTGCCTATGCGACGCAGAATGCTACGCCGATCACAGTTACTTCGGCGATGGCGCTCAACGCAGACAGTTGCGGGTCGTCCACCTGGAGTTCGCTGCAAAGCCCCTGCAACCCCATTCAGCACATGAATCCGGTGGCCAAGAACCGGTCCGAGACAAAGGAATCGCAGGCAGTGTGGATGGATGCGGAACTGCTGGAAAACTCGGGTCTCGACGGGCAGGAAGGCCAGCTATGGAGCATGAGTGTGCGCGCCTGCTCGGGCGTTTCCAAATGCAGTAACGGACAAACGCAGGACATCAACGACTACGCCATAACGAACTCGATTGCCCGCCACGCGACACAAGGAATGATGCGCGACGCGCGCAGTGGGGCCGGGTCGTATGGCTGCTGGGGCGATTCGACGGGCCCATGCTCAGCGGCGACGCAAACGCTGATGAGTGTCGCTTGCGATGCGACCTATAACAATGTCATCGACTTCACGTTCAGTGCAAATCCGACCATTTTGAACGCGCAGGGAGCCGTGCTTCCCAGTCTCTATACTCCAGGCAACGGTTATCCGGGAGCGTCGACCTTTGCCGGCACCGACGTCTATCTCTATAAGGTAGGATCCGATCTGGCTTCGCTGCTGCCAAATGGCTGGTACCAGACGGAGAATATTCAGTACGGAGCCACCATTCCGGTATTTCTTCCCGCAGGAGAAACCTGCACGCCTGGCCACACGTACACGGCTCAGGGCACGATATTGGGAATCAATAACGGAAACGGAGCAGGCGTCTCGCCAGGTATGCACCACGCAGTGACGCAGAATAACCTGCTTTACGATCTCGGCAATCACCTGAACTGGAACGGCTCCGGCACGAGCATTCCGTCCTTTACTGCCAGTTCGGGCGGCAACAACTATTCCGTCAACGTCATCATGGGTCCGGCAACCGGAACACATTGCACGTCGAGCGGCATGGCCCCGGGCACGATCGGGGCAGTCGCGTGCGCCTACATTACGGCGATCAGAGTGTGCGCGGCCGCGCCCTTCCCGCGTTCGGGTATTCCGGATTGTCCACTGCTGTTGCAGGCGGAGGCAGGGGATCTGATGAACGTGCAATGTCCGAGCAACGCGGCATTCTCAACCGGAGCACCCGTAACGGCAGCAAACGGAGGGGGCGCGCCGAACCAACCCGGAGCGAAAGTCATCGACCTGGACAGCAGCGGCCAGCAGTGGTTTACATATATCCCGCAACCGGTGAGTGGCGGGTTGCCAAGCGCAGGAACCACTGCAACGTGCCCGGTCGAGCCGCCGAACGGGTCATGGACGACGCTCACGACGGATCAGGGTTCGTCCGGCCTCTATAACAACAACAGCTATCCGAAGACGCAGCAATTTAATCACAATACGGCCGTGGCCATGAACGGGGGCCGCGTCTACGGTGCGTCTTTCGAAACGAACCTGACGTGGGAAAACACTATTATTGCGGTGCCGGGGACGGGAGATACGGGGCTGCCGGGAGTCGGAACGCAAAGCTGCGGAAGCGGCATGTCCTGCGGCTTTACCTCTCCGGGCAGCGATGCCTACACAGGAACTCCCGCACCACCGTGTACGGGCGCAACGGGATCGAGTCAAAACTCGACCGGGATCACGAACATGGGTGATCCCACCACATTGACTTTTCTGGGAATGGCGGTGGCCGGCACAACGGTGACCAATTACCCGATCTGGCAGAACAACACACCCAATTGCACGGGAGCAACGTATGCTGCGAACGGCAACAGCGCGCCAGCGCAGACCTCGACGCCGGGCGGGGCAGTTACATGCAGCGGCGCGCCATGTTCGATTGCGAATTACTCACCGGATTCGATCGGCTTCGCCGGGGCGACGAACACGAATACGTACCCGCTGAATCTCACTGACTGGCGGCTTTATGCGGTGTCCTGTAGTTACTGGAACTCGCAGGGACTCGCATGTCCGACGGCTGGAGGGATCGACCCCAACTCGCCGTACAAGGCTGGAAACATCTTTCAGGCGAGCGACGGACTCGATAACGGGATTATTCCCGCGTACATTGCTAACGCCTTTGCGCGAACGCTGCGGCCTTGTCTTCTCGCTTCGGGCTGTCCCACTTACTATCACGATGGCCCGCAATATGAGTGGCTGACCTGGAAGTGTAGCGGTACATGCAGCAACTTTAATGTCTACGAGGACGGGATGTTAGTGCTGACTACCGCGAGTCTCTACGCCCAGATCTACGGGCTGGCGGTGAATTCGTCGCATACATGGGCAGTGACGAGCACGAGTGGGAGTGTCTCGGGACTTACGAGTCAAATGTACTAGTCGCAGACGAGGCCCCAGGAGCTAAAGCCCGCATGCTTCCTGGCTTCTGGCGGCGCGGCTGAACCCGCGCCCTACCACAAACTATTTAGGGACCACTTTCTCACATTCAACTTGCTACCGAGCGCGAGTTTCTTGCAGGGATTGAAGCGCGCGTTGTTGCGGACTCTTCATGGCGTGGCGAGAGGGTCAAGAGTCTAAGGAAGGAAAATCGTTGTGAGCTTTAATCATCCAAATGTGCATCGGGAATTTGTCGAGTATTCCGAAACGCAAAAGCTGCACATCGTCGGCGTTTATTCCAATCCATTTCGGTGGCAGCGGCGGCGGGAGAACTTTGAGGACTTTCGCTATCACATGGAGCACAGTCCGAACGTGGTGCTGCATGTGGTGGAGCTGGCGTTCGGCGACCGGCCGTGGGAAGTTACGACGGCGGATAATCCGCTTGACTTGCAGCTACGGACTGACTGCGTGCTCTGGCACAAAGAGGCATTGATCAACCGCGGCGTGGCGGAGTTTCCGGCGGACTGGCAGTACGGCGGGTACGTGGATGGCGACTTTCATTTCACGCGACACGATTGGGCGCTGGAGACGGTGCACATGCTGCAACACCACAGCTACGTTCAGCTCTTCAGCAGCTACGCGGATTTGACGGGAGAAACGGCAACCAGCGCGACGGGGCATCGTCCTTACCGTATGAGCGCGTCATTTACGTGGAATTATCAGCACCCGCAGGAGTTTGTTCAGAGCCGTGCGCGGAGCCTGACGGCAAACCGGAAACAGGATTCGTATGTTCAGGCCGAACCCTTGCGCGCGGCGGCGACAACGAGGGTGTTTCCGTTCGGATATGCTCCGGGCGCGACGGGGGGAGCGTGGGGCTGGCGGCGCGACGCGTTCGAGGCGACGGGTGGGCTGCTGGATACTTGCATCCTGGGCAGCGGGGACTGGCACATGGCGTTCGGGTTGGTGCAGGCAACGAACGTCGCGGCAGAAATGAAGCGCTGCACGTCTGGGTATATCAAATCGGTTCTTGCCTGGCAGGAGCGGGCGAAGAAACTGCAGGCGATTGAAGGAAGGTCGCCGATCGGGTGCATCGACAACTTTGCGACGCACGCCTTTCATGGGAATAAGGCCGCGCGAGCGTATGGCGAACGATGGACAGTCCTGCAGAAACATGACTTCGATCCGGCAACGGATTTGATGCGCGATTATCAGGGAATTTGGCGGTGGGCGGGAAATAAGCCGAAGCTGCGCGATGACGTGATGAGTTACTTCCTGGCACGGTCTGAGGACGGGGCGCTGTTGCTTGGGGATGCGCCGCTGTAGGAACGCCCGCAATAACCACGGGGCTAAAGCCCATCTCACAGCGTTACGTCATGGGGTGCCACCTACGCGGCCCTAAAGGGCTACGCTCTTCCACGAACTCTTCCACGAACAACGAGCGGGTTGTGCTGCAAAAGAAAAAGCCGCAGTCAGCTGCGGCCGTTTCTTCACTTTTCGCTCTTGCGCCCGTTTATTCAAAAACGCAGGAGCCGATGACTTAGTTGTGTTTGTCTTTGTAAATCGACTTGCTGATGCGATTCTGCTGGCGGTTGATGCCTTTCTGCTCGGCCTTGGTGAGATGACCGTTGTGCGCCGCCATATCTTTCTGTTCGCGATTCTGCACACTCGCTTCACGCTTTTCGAGGTTGGAGGTCTGTTGCGCGCTCAGCTTGCCGCTTTTCACGCCATTGGCGATGCGCTGCTGCTGGTTTTCTTCGCGACCATTGACCTGGTTCACGCGCGGATGGCCGGGATCAACCACGCCCGGGCCGGTGCCAGAGGTTGAGGTTTGAGCAGAGGCGGAACCGGCAAGCAGCAAGCCACCAACTGCCAGGACTAAGAGCGAATTCGTGAGTGTATTTTTCATGTACGTGGAAACCCTCAGGCGAAAGATTAGTTGCGGCCGGGTATAAGGGCTACGTCACGGAAGGACGAGGCCAGTGGGCTGCACCATGTAACAGCGTCGTTCTGCATCCTGTAAGTCTTGTTTTTAGTGTCTACATATATAAGCTCCCCACTCGCTCGGCTCCCGCGTATGTTACTCAAGTAACACTTCGTCGCCGTTCCTCTCCAACTGACAATCTTGCTGATTCTCTTCCATTAAAAAGGGGTTGCTCATTGCCATGGTGGTTGGGGCGCGCTCCTGGCTCGATTGAGTATCGCGGGGAACCGATCAGGCTGAGCGAGTTCTACCTTTCTTTCAGCGGTCGGAGAGGCTGGGCGCAGGCGAGGGCGCCCGCGGCTGTGACGCGCCGGGGGGTGGCGCTGTGGCAAAAATGAGACACCGTAGATTTTGCGCGAACGGTCCGGAATCAGGGAAAAATGTCGCGGGCGCTTTCCCGATTGATATCGCGGTTGGGGACTGGGGTAGAATGGGACAAATTCCCGCTACGGGAGACGGTTTCGGCTGGATTCCTGATCTGGTTGGGCAAGCCGTTGAGGGGACGATATTTAGGTTGGCAAACTGTTTACGTACTCCTTTTGTAACTTGGACTTACGGGTGATTCCGGCCTATTGTTGCGAAGACGGTGAATCCACGGGATTCGGCCCCTGGCGTGCATTGCTGTTGGTTAAGGCCAAAAGTCTTAAACCCCAAGGTACGCATTGGAATACGGGGAAAACTCGAGGGGTTTAACGTAACTTCATAGTCGGGACCGGGTTTCTTTTGAGAAGAGCAATGACGAAATTGGGCAAATTCTGGTTGTTCGCTGCGGTGGTGGTTGGCTTGGCGGTCGCAGGTGCGGCGCAAAGCGTGCAGTATGGGATCGCGGCGTCTGCGGTTGCGGTGGGCGTAGGCGACGGTTCGCTCTCGACCGTTGACACCGATGCGAGCGATCCGATTTTGACCATCCGCAAGCGCGTGGACGAAGTGAACGTGCTGTTTATTGCGACCGACCGGCACGGGAAGTTTGTGCGCAATTTGAATCAAAGCGATTTCTCCATCTTCGACGATCACAAACCGGTGGAATCGATCCTTAACTTCCGGCGAGAGACGGACCTTCCCATCGAACTCGGCCTGCTAATGGATGTGAGTGGGTCGGTGGAAGGGCGCTTCGCGTTTGAAAAGCAAGCCGCGACGGGATTTCTGCAGCACATTATTCGCCCCGGGTATGACAAAGCGTTTGTCGTGGGCTTCAACAAGGAGAGCCACCTGGCACAGGACTTCACGGACAAGGTGCCGGCGCTGGCGGCGGGCGTGCAGCGGCTGAGGAATGGCGGCGGCACGGCGCTCTACGACGCGATCTATAAGGCCTGCAAAGAAAAGCTGGTGCGCGAGCACTCCGACCATCCGATTCGCAAGGCGATTATCGTGGTCAGTGACGGAGAGGACAATCAGAGCGAGGTTACGCGGGCGCAGGCGATTGAGATGGCGCAGCGGGCCGAAGTGCTGATTTATGCCATTTCGACGGACGACAGCGGCCTGATTCTGCGTGGCGATAAGGTGCTTGAAGATCTGGCGTCGGCGACCGGCGGGCGGGCCTTTTTTCCATACAAGATGAAGGACATCACGCACTCGTTTGCGGCGATTGAAGACGAACTGCGCAGCCAGTACGACGTGTCCTACAAGCCATCGGATTTCAACGCAGATGGGCGGTTCCGGTCCATCGAGATCACGACGCTGAAAAAGGACCTGCAAGTGCGCGCCCGGCGCGGGTATTACGCTCCGCGGCAGTAGGCAACCCTACAAACGAAGATCAACCAAAATTCCTTGCGGGTGCGCGGATTTGCGCGCGGGCGGCTGCCCTTGGGTTAGCGCCAAAAAAACGGAGCGCGAACCTAGTGCAACGGGCTTGTTCGGAACCTTCTCCACGCACCACCAGTTCTTCACGCACGGGGCCGGATGCCGATTGTTTCGCAGGCTTATTTCTTTACTGCGTGTTTCTGCAGGACCCTCCGGTTGCGCGCCAGCCAAACGAGAGCATTCCTTTGCCTTGTTCGCAGTTCGAACTCCAGTTCATTGGGGCGACCGCGGTAGTAATCCCGGATGCAACTTTCGCAAGCGACCCAATCTCTGAATTCAAACATTTGGGATTCGCTCAGTTCCGTGCGGCAATAGGAGCAAAGAAGCGTCAGACCGCTGGTTCCGAGCACGTGGGCATGGGGAGAAGAGGGGGGGAGGATTCGAACAGACGTGTCCATATCTTTCTGGTGTGTCTAGCTTATTTCCGAATGCCGTAAAGGCGCGATAAGCGTATAAAACCAAGCTTGGGGAACGCTGTGATCTTCGTCACATTGGCCCGTGATTGGAAGTCCTTATGGCGTTGCTCGGTCGTCCTGCGACCGGATGCGGCTCAGCCCAGGTTCGCGGCTCGACAACAGGACGAAGCCGTTTCCCCGGGGCGGGCGGCTCGCACTGCGGGTGTACAATGGCCGCCGTTCCGAAGTCAATGCGTTCTGAAGTCGCAAAGGAGACTCTCTATGAAACGAATGACGTGGCTTGGGGTAGGAACGTGCTTGATCGCAAGCTGTTTGGGGGCAGTGGCGCAGAACTCAGGGTCCAATGGGCCGCCGAAGATTCTAAGTGTGGCGCGGGAGTGGACGAAACCAGGGAAAAACGGCATGTCGCACGAAAAGACCGAGAGTGCTTTTGTGCAGGCGATGACAAAGGCCAAGTGGCCCACTCACTACCTGGCGGCGGAATCGCAGTCTGGCAAACCGCGCGTTCTCTTCTTTGTCGGCTACGACTCGTTTGAGGCGTGGGAAAAGGACATGAAGGCTACAGAAAAGAACACGACTTTGTCGGCTGAACTCGATCGCGCGAACATGGCCGATGGGGAACTGCTTTCCGGTGTGGACCAGGGAGTGCTGATGTATCGCGAGGAATTGAGCCTCCGGCCCAATGTCGATATCCCGCACATGCGGTACTTCGAGATCTCGCGGTTTCACGTCAAGCAGGGACACGACAAAGACTGGGAAGCGCTGGTCAAGATGTACCAGTCGGGATTCGAGAAAATCGAGGGAACCCACTGGGCGATGTATCAGATCGTGTACGGCCAGGAAGATGGCACGTACATTATTTTCAACCCGATTAAGAGCGCAGCCGAGATTGACCGGGAGATGGCGGATTGGCCGAAGTTCGAGGCGGCACTGGGTGGAGACGGCATGAAGAAGTTGGCGGAGCTTACGGCAGCAACCGTGGACTCGAGCGAGACGAACCTTTTTACGTTCAACCCGCGGATGAGCTACGTTTCGGAAGACTGGATCAAAGCGGATCCGGATTTCTGGAAGAGCAAACCGGCGGCAGCGGCGGCGAAGGCGACCAAGAAACCTGCGGCGCAGTAAAGCCGTACTGCCACGAGGAATGAATCGCTGTGCCCACGGGGAACTTCGATGCCGTGGGCACAGCCCCTGAAGGGGCGGTTGATTTCCAGGAGGTTGCGGTATCGCTAAAGCGATACTCTGATACAAATCCTAATTTTTCAGGAAACTGTAAAGCCGCTTGGGCGGCGGGTTCTGGCGGCATGGCTGAAGTCATGCCCTTTCAAGTCCATCCGCGAGCCGACCTCATTAGAGTCCCGTTAGGGCCGAATTTCCGGATCAGGCACATCGAACTGTGAGGTTAGTCACGACCGGGAGTATTCACGGTCACCGCCGCAGGTTCGAAAACACCCCAAAATAAATCCAGCGTTTGCCGGACGGATTCGTGTCTCTGGAGACGGTATGCCGCATTCCAGGATTGAGATTATAAATATGCTGAAAAAAGAGCTGGCATTTCTGGAACACGGCGGCTACGGCGGAAGATCGCCTTGGCGGCCGGTTTCGATGTTCCTTGATTCCCCGTCTTGTCCTAGCCGTTTGGATGAGGAGCGCAGCACACCGTGCTCGCAGTGCTGGCTATTTGAGTTCGTGCCGGAGCGATTTCACCAGGAGATGGAAGCCTGTCACTTTATCCCCTTGAATGCCGCCGGCGAATCAGTACACAGCATGAGCCGCCAGTACACGACAGCTGAGGTAGAAGCGGCCCTGAGGGCCTGGCTCGAGGCCGAGATTAAGCATCTCGAAGCGCTCGAAAAGAGGCCAGCGTAGGGCGGCAACTGACGAAATCCGGCCGCTGGGGCCTGAAGTCGGAGTTTTACCGCGTTCTCCCGCGCGGAGTTGTGAGGTTTTATGATTTCGAATTGCGTGAATCCCACCTGCCGAGTTCCCTTCAGTCATTTGCACGAAGGCCGCATCATCACCGTGGATCGCGTCCTGAGTGCAACCGCCGGGCGGAGAGCCGAACACCCAACAGAGCAGTACTGGCTGTGCGGGACATGCAGCAAGTCGTTCAAGGTGGTGGTCGAGGACGGACGCGTCTCGATGGCTGCGATAGAGGCGGAGACGGCGCTCGCGGGGTAAAGAGCGCGCCGAAAACTGGCGAGATCCGCCGCTACTTGCTTGTTGCCGGGTTGGAGCCTAGATCCTGCGGGAAGATCCTCAGCGAGACCTCGCGCGAGTGCGATGAGGTTTTGTTCCCTTCATCCATTGAGTTTTCGATAAGAGTTCCCTTCAGCACATAGTAGGCTTCGTCGCCGGGATTCTTGCCCGCGCCGCGCTCAACGGTGCCGTGAAATTCGAACGAGACGCCGTGGACGGTTTCGGTGGCAAAGGTCAGCTGATTGCCGTCGAGCGCTCCTTGTTTGAAAAAGTGGTCAAGGAAAACTCCGCGATCGCTTTCCGTGTCGCCGTAGCGGGAAACGAAGCCGGTGACGCGTCCCTGCTTTTCGACGTTGACCTGCACAAACTCGCCATCGCGCAAAAAACTGTACATGCCTGAGTAGTCGGGGCCTGGTTGTTGGGCAGGCCGCGGGGGCGAGTTGGGCGTTTGTGCTGCGATCAGGATGCATGCGACGATGATGAGGCCGGCGACGATCATGTTCGATCTTAAGCTGTAAATGGGCATGAGGACCTCAGAACGAAATCGGCTTGGAATGCACTACGACAATCTTAACGGAGAGTCGTGCGATGGTGAATGGCGGGCCTGAACTTAGGCTCCTTGTGCCGCGTGATCTTCTGCCGAGGTGTGCCCGATGGCACGAAGGGCATGTTATCGTTGGGCGGATGCGCGGGCCGATGCGTCGTGCCGGCGTTCGATCGTTGGCAGCGAAATCTGCCAAACACCTTCAAGGAGAACCATGCCTCGTCAAGCTCCGACTTTCGCGCTGCTCCTGTTGGCCTTTTCGTTGCTCCCCGCGCAAGCGCTCGATGAAGCGCCTCTCGACGGCTACTCGACGCAGAATTCGAAGAGTGAGCGCTCGTGGGAGCGGCAATTCCGGGCCTTGCCGGAACCGGACAAGCTGCGCGCCTACATGCAGCGACTGAGCGCACGGCCACACCATGTTGGGTCGGCGTACGACCAGGACAATGCGCAGTGGATCCTGGCGCAATTCCAGAGCTGGGGTCTGGATGCGCACATTGAGAGCTTCGACGTACTGTTTCCCACTCCGAAGAAGCGCGTGCTGGAGATGATTGAGCCGACGCACTTCGTCGCGAAGATGCAGGAGCCTGCGCTCGCGGTTGACCCGACTTCCTCGCAACAAAACGAGCAGCTTCCCACCTACAACGCCTACTCGGTGGACGGGGACGTCACGGCGCCGCTGGTGTACGTGAATTATGGCTTGCCCGAGGACTACGAGAAGCTGGAACGTCTGGGCATTTCGGTGAAGGGCGCGATTGTGATCGCGCGGTACTACCATTCGTGGCGCGGTATTAAGCCCAAGGTAGCGGCCGAGCACGGCGCGATTGGATGTCTGATCTATTCCGAGCCGCGCGAGGACGGTTATTTCGAAGATGATGTTTTTCCCAAAGGGCCGATGCGGCCGCCCGACGGCGTGCAGCGCGGTAGCGTGATGGATTTTCCTTCGAGCTTTCCGGGGGACCCGCGCCACTTTGATCGTGGCGATCCCAATGCACCGACCTTTACGGCGCAGAATGCTCCCAGCATCAGCAAGGTTCCGGTGATGCCTATTTCCTACGGTGACGCGCAGCCCTTGCTGGCGGCTCTGGGCGGTCCGATGGCGCCGGAGGGGTGGCGCGGCTCGCTTCCTATTCCCTATCACGTGGGCCCCGGACCAGCTAAGGTCCATCTGGTTGTGGAGTCGAACTGGGACGTGAAGAACGTGAACGACGTCATTGTTACTATCCCCGGCACGAGCGAGGCGGACGAATGGATCGTGCGCGGAAACCATCACGATGGGTGGGTCAACGGGGCGATGGATCCGATCTCAGGCCAGATTTCGCTGCTGGAGGAAGCGCGCGCGTTTGGCGAGTTGGTCAAGCAAGGGTGGAAACCGAGGCGCACCATTATTTATTGCGCGTGGGACGGCGAGGAACCTATGCTGCTTGGCTCAACGGCTTGGGCGGAGGCCCACGAAAAGGACCTGGTGCAGCACGCGGCCGTATACATCAACACGGATAGCAACGACCGCGGCCGATTGAACCTGGAAGGCTCGCATTCCCTGGAGCATTTCCTGAACGGCGTGATGCGCGATATAGAAGACCCGGAAAGCAAGCTGTCGGTGTGGCAACGCAACCATCTGACCGACATCCGGCACGCAAAAGATGACGAAGAACGCAAGGAGCTGCGGTCGCGCGCCGATCAACGCATTGGAGCGCTGGGATCGGGCACGGACTACACCGCATTTATCGATCATCTTGGTATCGCGTCGGCGAATGCGGGATACGGCGGCGAAGACCCGGAGGGCATCTACCACTCCATTTACGACGACTTCTACTGGTATACGCACTTTGCCGATCGCGATTTCGTTTACGGGCGTGCGCTGGCGCAAACCATCGGAACGGCAGTGATGCGAATGGCCGATGCCGACGTTTTGCCCTATCAGTTCAGCAATCTGGCGGACACGGTGCATGTATATCTGAAGCAGCTTCAGGATTTGCTGAAGTCAAAACAGAATGAGATTAAGGAGCGCAATACAGAACTCGAAGAGGGAGTGTTCCAGGCGGCGAACGATCCACAGCATCCCACGGTGGCTCCGCCCAAAGAAGAAGCGCCGCCGTTCCTGAATTTCGCACCGCTGGCAAACGCTGCCGATGCGCTGACACAGGCCGCGGAGCGATACGACAAGGCGCTGTCTACGGCACGCAAAGACGGCCACTTTGCAGCGACCGATACGCAGATTCACGATCTGAATCTTAGGCTGATTGAGAGTGAGCGCAAGCTTACCGACCCTGCGGGATTGCCTCGGCGGCCATGGTACAAACACGTGCTTACGGCGCCCGGGGTCTACACGGGTTACGAACCCAAAACTATTCCGGGCGTGCGCGAGGCGATCGAAGAGAAACACTGGCAGGAGGCGGATCAGCAAATTGAGGAAGTGGCCAAGGTGCTGCGAGGCGAGGTGGAGCTGATCGATTCAGCAACAAAAGAGCTGGCGAGTTGGGCGACTGCCCCATAGCTCGGCAGTTCACAAAGCATGAACTAGCGGCCTGAGTGCCGGCCCTTAGTTCCCGTATAATCGTCCTAATTGCCATCCCGGGCTAATCGCCCAAGCGCCCCCGATCCTGCCTGCAGGGCGTCATTATGGGACCTGGCTGGAAGGCGTTCGTATCCGAGGATGGGATCTCCTGCGAAAAAGATCGTAAAGCTGCTGGTCGAGCATGACCCGGCGAGCGCGGGATTTCGCGATGGCGTTCGCGAGACACTGCACGCGCGTTCCTCGGCACAAATTCGCGCGCGGGAATTTGACCTGTGGAAGGATGTGTTCGTCGAACAACGGCTGCCGTGGGAACGATTGCTTCTATCCGCAGTGCTGCATGTGGTGGCGCTTAACCTGGTGTTGCTGTTTTCCATCGCGTGGCTGCGACAGCAGAAAATTCTGGAGTCGACTCCGTTTGACCGGTCCTCAGTGATCACATATTCGCCGGAGGAATATCTGCCTCCGCTGGACACGGGTACGGCGGAAGCGCCGAAGGCAGAGAAGGGTGATCCGGTGTTTGCCAAGCAGCCGATTCTTTCGGTGCCGCGCGAAGCCGATAACCATTCGCAGACTATTGTTGCGCCTCCCAATCTAAAGCTTGACCACGACGTTCCCTTGCCCAATATTGTGGCAACCGGGGCCATTGCCCCCGTGGTGCCGTTGAACGCAATCAGTTCGCTTCCCGGCCGCGCCAAGGCGCCCGATCAACAGGTTGTGGCGCCAGCGCCGGAAGTTGATTTCGCTCGCGACCGCGTGACGCAAACGGCGCTCAAGGCGGACATCGTTCCGCCGCCTCCGGAAGTAACGCACGGGCGCGCGCCGGGTCCGACTGGGCCAGAAACTGCGGTGATTGCGCCTCCACCGGAACTGACCACGCCGAAAGGACGGGCGGGGCAGATCAATATTGGACCGAGTACTGTGGTCGCGCCGGCTCCACAACTGGCCATGGCTGAACAGCACGCCCTGTATGCACGCGGCGAGGGCGGCGGAAAAGATTTGTTGCCGGCGGGCGCGCAACCGGTGGCACCTCCACCGAGTGTGGCGGGAAACGCAGGGAGCGGCGGCGGACAGGGGCGGCTGATTGCCTTGAACATTCATCCGGTGACGCCGACTGGGCCGGTTGTGGTGCCGGGAGGGAATCGTCGCGGGAGCTTTGAAGCTGGTCCGCGCGGGAAATCTGGTGCGGCGGGGACGCCGGATGTTGTCGGACCGAACTCATCGGCAAATGGCGGTGGCCAGAAGGGCAGAAGCGGTTCGTTACCGGCAGGACTACACGTTGGCGCCGGTCCGGGAGCTACCGACGCAATTGCGCGGGACGGCGCGTCTGGAGAGGGCGACCCGCGTGAAGTGGCGTCAGCCGCACCTGCGGTTGTGGGCCGGCGGGCCGCATCCGCGATTTCTGACGACAAGGTCACTGACGTTGACCGGCAGGTGTTTGGAGACCGGCGGCTTTACGGCACGACTCTCAACATGCCGAATCTGAATTCCTCGACGGGAAGCTGGGTGATGCATTTTGCGGAACTGGAGCCAGACCCGAAGCAGAACGATTTGCTGCAGCCGCTGCCGACGGAAAAGTCCGATCCAGGCTATCCGCTGGAGTTGATCCGCGCGAACGTTCATGGCACGGTCACGCTCTACGCCGTCATTCACACCGACGGGGGGGTTGACGGGATTCGCGTCCTTAATAGTCCGGATGACCGGTTGAACGGCTGGGCGATGAGCGCTCTGGCCGGATGGAAGTTTCAGCCCGCTTTGCGAGCGGGAAAGCCGGTCGCGGTGGAAGCGGTGGTGGAGATTCCGTTCCGGGTGCGGAAGGGGTTCTGAGTGCGGGTGTCAGGTGTCAGGTCTCAGGAAAGACGCGCCAGCCAAAATCAGTTTTTCGTCAGGCTAGGGATTCTTGGCTGCTGATGATTTCTCTCCGGGCAGCGCGAGAGCGACGGCAGGGTTTGCGCATACTTCGTAGTAACAGCGGTCGGTCCAGCGCAGGATGGATAAATCGCGGATATCCACCTGGGGAACCCGGCTTCTACGAATCGCAATGCGGCGAAACAAACCGTTGGCGATGGGCACCGTGCCGATGAAGAATTCGCCCTCGCGATCTAGCCAGGGGCCGCCGAAACCAGGGGTTTCGAGGTTCGGGGCCCAGGGCGTGAGCGAGATTTCCCGCTGCAGCTTGGTGAAGGCCGCGTCGCTGAGACAAATTCCGCCCACGTTGTAATTGAGCCGCAGGTCTTCGCCGGCTTCGCCGCCTGCACCGCCCGCGATCTGCACCGTGTACACCTGGAACACGCCCGCCTCATTCGCCAAGCGCTTGCGGACACGCTTGCTGCAGGACGATAGACGGTCGCTTTCGTTGATGGCGTCAGAGATCATAATGCGGTGTTCGCCATCCATCAGGTACAGCGGCGCGGAATTCTGATAAGCGATCCCCAAGCCTACTTCCATCGGCGGCAACCCGGAGTTGCGCAGCAGGTCGTTGTAGGTATGCAGGAGGCTGACGATCTCCCATGCCAGCACGCAGGCGCGGCTCACGGCGAGTTGGACTTCAGCTTCCCGCTGCAGCAACGCAACGATAATCGCGTCGCCTTCCAGGAAGACTTTCTGGGCGCCGTATTTTGCGAGCAGCTTGTTGACCGGATCGTAGAAATTCAAGCTGAAATAGGAAGCGGCATTCATGCCCTTCTCCATCAGCGAGCGCGTTAGGCGGGAGGAATCGCGGACGTCGGCCTTCAGGATGACGTGATCGAGCACGCGATCTTCGCCTGGCTTCTGGTCCTCGGGCGGCAGAAATTCGTAGAGCATGCCGTTGAGCGTGGAGAGCTTGCGGACCTTGTCGTCTGCGATCAGATTAATGCTGTCGAAACCGGCGCTGAGGGCCTCAAGTCCGCGCAAATCGCGGTGATAGCAGAACAGATCGCGCAGCAGCCGCGCTGCAAAGCGAGCGCGCTCACTGCCGCGGCAGGAGGCCACACGGCCAATGGCAGCAAACAACCGGTCGGAGTGCAGCCGGCCTTCGGCGATGATTTTCTCCACGCGCTCGGCTTCTGCACCGTCAATGAGCGCGTTCTTGAGTTGCTGGGGATTCACGCGGGGCGCGTATTCGGCGAGCAGCGGAACCGCTTCGTAGGAAGCGATCACATGCGGCAACAGGCCTTCACGGTGAAGCTGGCGGGTCCACAGTTCGAGACGGTCCTTCCGGTTTCGATCCTCGGCGGTCGCGTCTTCGCCGTTGCCGGTCCCCACAAGCGCATTCGCATTGTCCGGAACATTCAGCGCCTGCTCGAGATTTTCGTCGGCAACCCCGTCTCCATAACCCAACTGGCACAGGAAATCGAGCCCAAGGTGGCGCATAATGGAAAAACGGTCCGGGTCCCTTTCGAAGTTTCCGAACATGTAATAGTGTTCGGCGCACAGGTAATCGTCGCGTCCGTCTTCGGTGAAAATCAGCGGATTCAGAAAAAGGCGGTAGGTGTCGGCGGGCAATTCGCCGAGCAGGGCGCGTCGCGTGCGCGCCAGCGTTTCCTTTTCGATATCCCGGAGCACGCGAAATACTTCCTGCCCGGCGCGCCGGACGATGATTTTCTTGCGCGCATGGAATAGCGAAACGCGCTCCTGCGCCTGCATCATGCTGGTCTGCCGCAAGCCCTCGAGCGCCTTCGACTTCATGCGGCACTGCTCGAGGATTTTCAAGAATTGAACCTGCAACTCCGAACGAATGAACTTCAGCACAGCCAGCCGCCCAAGCAAATCGATGGAGGGGTTCCCTTCCGCTTTGGCACGCGTGAGGATCGCCTGGTGAATTGAGATCAGGGCGGTCTTCAGGTCGGCAGGACCGGCTTTGCGGGCGGTCGTTGTACTCTCGGGCTGTTGGAACGGCGACCGGTTGGCGGCGGGAACGTCCATCTCCAGCAGCGCGTCGACCTCGCCAAACCGGCAAAGGTAGCGTGCCAGATGGAAACTCAAGTCGGCACTGATGCGGGGACTCAGAAAAACGTCGTAACGGAGATTATCTACGCCCAGCTGCAAATCGCTGAAAGCGAGGACGGGCCGCTGGTAGCGGAGATCGGGAAGGCTCGGCACCTCGGAACTGCGCAACCGGAAGATCGGGACCTTGGGCATGGGCCTATTTGCAGCGGGGAGTAGCGGCGGCGAGTGACCGGCATTGGAGCCGTCAATCTGCCCGCAAATTACTGAAACAACAACGTTAAAGAGCAGACTAGCATGGAGGAGAGTAGCGGAAAAGTTACCGTAGTTTCGGACCCCAGGCGCCACGTCAGTGCGCCGCAGCGCTTTCGGTCTTCTGGCCTGATTGCATTTTGTCCCGCGACCGCGGGATCAGTTTTTAGACCCTCAACCGGCGCGGAAATCGCGCACATCGTCTCCGGCTTTGAACAGCGGGCGTGGCGCTGTTTGCTGCGCACGGGCAAGCTTCGCGCTCACTTCTTCGACTTCCTGCTTCACCCATCCCACGCTGGAGACTTCGATTGTGCCGTCCTGACCGATCAAGAACAGCGTCGGCACGTTGGTTAGTCCGTAGGCATTCGAAACGGCGTATCCGTTGGGATCGTCGAGGAGTGTGCGGAACGTCACGCCGTACTCCTTCAAGAAGGCGGCCGTGTCGCGAGCGTTGTCTTGGGAGATGCCGACGATGGTGACTTTCTGGTTGCCATAGGCTTGGTGGAGCCTCTCGAAAAACGGAAAAGCGTACTGGCAAACCGGACATGAAACCTTGAAGAAGGCCGTGACCACAGGCCCTTGCTGCAGCGCCGACTGCAAAGAAAACTTGCTGCCGTCGACCACGGATAGCGAAAAATCAGGTGCTTTGGTTCCGGCCGTCAATGCAGCCATGTTCTTTGGACCTCCAAACAGATGATTGAGCCATTTCATCGGAGAAATGCCTCGCTCCATTAGATTATGCCGTCGGCCTTCAGGATTTTTCGAGTTAGGCCGGTGATGGGCAGCATTGGGATTTCGTCGATTGCGATCCAGTTTCCGCGTGGGCGGGGCGCGCTGCTCTTATGCGCCCAGTTCCGCAGCACATGAATAGTGTAGTCGGTGACGGTGATGGAATGGCGGAAGGTTCGCCAGTGGGCTTCTTGGGCCGATGCGTGCGGGAGTTCGGTCCACTGCGGCAGTTCCCACATACCTGCCATGAGAGACGCGGCCTTTGGACGACGCACCATACGCAGTTGGCCGTCGCGGCGATCGAGTGCGCACCAGATTTGCTTCTTCTCTTGGCGGGCTGCGGCGTTTGGCCGCGGGATCTCGCCTTGTGCGCGGCACCATTGGCAAATGGGGCAAAGGATGCAGCGGGGTTCACGCGGCAGGCACAGGGTCGCGCCCAGTTCCATCATTGCCTGATTGAAATCCCCGGGACGTGATGGCGCGAGCAGTTCTTGCGCGCGCTGCCAGCTTTGCTTCGCAGTCAGAACGCGTCCGCCTAATCGTTCCAGGACGCGTTCTACATTGCCATCCACGACCGCTGCTGGTTCTCCGAATGCGATGCTGGCAATCGCGGCCGCGGTGTAGCGGCCGATGCCGGGCAGTTCGCACAGAGCCTCGGCAGTTTGTGGAAAATGGCCGCCGTGGTGTGCCACAATTTCGCGTGCACATTGATGAAGCATACGCGCGCGGCGGTAGTAGCCCAGACCGCTCCAGGCGGCGAGGACGTCATTTTGCGAGGCGGCGGCGAGGGCTGAGATATCCGGGAAGCGCTCGAGGAAGATCTTGTAATGCTCGAGAACGGCATTGACCCGCGTTTGCTGCAGCATGATTTCCGAGAGCCAGATGGCATAGGGATCGCTGGTGCGACGCCAAGGCAGATCGCGGCGATTGGTGTCATACCAGGCCAGCAAGGCGCGCCGGAAATGGCGGAGGTTGCCGCCTGCGATGGACGAAGCGTGTCGGTTTTTCACCGCCATGGACTTGGCTGCAGGCATCACTGGCTGAGGCTGTGCGCGATGATGACCCAGCCTGACTTCTGCTGCTGCCAGACGGTCATCCTATGTTGCGGGGTGGAAGGAAGTGGCGCGGAGCCGGCTGTTCCCTGCAGCGTGATCGTGTAGGTCACTACGATCGTGCTTCCGTTCAGCTCGGTATTCAGGTTTCCAATCGAGTAGTCGTGCAATTGCCATTGCCGATATTGCGCAAGAGCCGCATCGCGATCCAATGTGCCTGTAGGAGTCATGCCCACGTAATTCGATGCCAGGGCTCGCTCGATTTCCACCCAGTTGCGCGCCGCCACATTCTTCCAGAAGACCCGCTCGAGGCCTTCGCCGCCGGTCGCGTCCGACATGGAACGCGCCGGGTGCTCCCCGTAAAACGTACAAGCTGGCGCGAATATTATCGTGAGCATCGACGCAACTGCCAGCACGAGCATCCAACCCAAAAGCGGTGGCACGGCAGGTTGCAAACGCATGGCCAAATTGTACCGCGAGCGCGGTCCCTGTTTGGAGGGCACGTACCACAACAGATTCGCGAGGATTGACCGGCGGACGAAAGCTCAGGATAATGAAAAGGCTTGGCGGCCGCGACATTCGCGTGGACACAAATCTGCTCCGGCAGAAACTATATGACCGAATTCGACCGCAAGGTAGAAGACGCTTCGGCGCGCCTGAATCGTTCGATGGCGAATCTCGCCGAGACGCTGGAAAAGGAAACGTCGGAGCTCGTCACCTATTTGAACGACGAGGTCGTCCCGGCGGTGCGGTCCCACTCCTCGAAGGCATTGCGCCATGCAGCGGGGAAACTCTCCGAATTCGCAGAGTTCCTCGAGAAGCAGCACAAGAATTCGTGAACTGGCATTTCCGACTAACGCTGTGCTTGCTGGGCGCGGTTTTGCTCGGCGGCTGTACGCATAAGCAGACACCGGTTCAGGTGCCGCCTCCTCCTGCTGTCTCCGAGCAGAAACCTGCGCCGCCTGCAGAACCTGCAAACCAGGCCGGAGATAAAACCGGGGGCGTCGCGGGCAAGCCGATCTTTGAACAAACTGGACTGGCGAGCTGGTACGGCGCTCCTTATCACAATCGGCGCGGGTCGAACGGCGAAGTTTACGACATGAACGCGATGACCGCCGCGCACCTTACGTTGCCGCTGGGTTCGATTGTGCGCGTTATCAACGTGAAGACGGGCCACTCGGCAGTAGTGCGTATCACGGATCGCGGCCCATTTGTGGAGGGGCGAATCCTCGATCTTTCGTTAGCTGCCGCCAGGGCGCTAGACGTCTACCTGCCCGGCACGGCCAAGGTTCGCATCCAAGTACTCGAGGCTCCAGCATCTCTCGACACAGGCGGACGGTGGGCTGTGCAGATTGGCGGATTCCCCGGTGAGCAGAATGCCGCGGAACTTGCCGACCACCTGCACCGCCGCTATCAAACCGCGAAGGTGTTGAAGTTCGCGAGCCCGACGGGAGATTGGTGGGTGCGAGTCAGGGTGCTCGATGACGATCGTGGGCGCGCGGAGGGCGTGCTCCATGAGATGCAACCTTCTGAAGTTCCAGCGTTTCTTGTACGTCTCGATTAGAAGCGGCTTGGTCAAGTGTTATTGCACCCTCGTAGTATTTCCCAGCACTACACGGCCCTATTTCTAGTCTCTACTTACTAATTGGCAGCTATTGAAAAGTGGTGTTATTGTTATGAGTCCGAAAGAGCGGAACATTCCACAACTTAGTAGCCCGAGGACGACTTGTCGGGTCCCTGGAAGTGATGTTATGGCTGACTGTTTATTCTGTCGCATTATTCGGGGCGAAGTGCCCAGCAAAAAGGTGTACGAAGATGAACACACCTTCGCCTTCGAAGATTTGAACCCCCAGGGACCGACCCACGTGCTCGTCATCCCCAAAAAGCACATTGCGGGGTTGAAAGAAGCAAAAGCCGAAGACGCCGAGCTTATTGGCCGCTGCCAATTGGCTGCAGCGCAGATCGCTCGCGAGCGTTCTATCGAGGACGGTTATCGCACCGTGCTGAACGTGGGGCCGCGCGCCGGGCAATCTGTCTTCCACCTCCACGTGCACGTCTTGGGCGGACGCCCGTTGCACTGGCCACCGGGATAGAGGCGTGAGAACTGGGCCGTCCCTGCGGGACTGGAAACTGCCAGGGGTTGTTCCACGACGTTCTCTGGAATTTGGTTTTCACGCAAACACTGTTTTTCACGCGCACACTGTTCTCATGCACGCACTAAAGCCCGCGTCTCAGCGGAGTCTGACCTGTGTTTTCTGCCATCGACGGCCCTCGGTAGCTTCGCATCCCCTTCTCCGTTCTGGCTTACAATTTGGAAATGGCAAATCTGACATTGGTGTATGGCCTGCGCCTTTTGCCCGCCGATGAGGTCGCCGAGGTTGGCGACGCAGCCGTGAAACTCAAGAACGGCCGGGAAGCGCGCGTCACCATGCACATCCTTGAGGGTGGTAAGGAAGAGATCGAGAAGCAGCTCAGGACCAGCCTGTCGGCGTTTTTTGATTTCTATCCGGAGATTTAGAAAACTCGATTACGCGTCGAAGAAGCGGGGCGACCCGCTTCGGCCTTGTGTTGGGCAGCACCAGGTTGGGCAGTCTCATGAGACTGATCTCGCTCAAACTCGAAAGCAAGCTTCGCGGCCGTAATCTGTGGCCGCAGAGTTGGGTCGCCTGGGCCGCGATCTATGTGTTAGCGTTCGACCTGTTTGTGTTCGCAGTGCAATTGCTGATGGGCCGCTTCTGGCTGGCGATATCCGACAGCCTGACAGGCTGGGTCATATTTCTTAGCCTGCTCGCGATTGTGCTGCTCGCGGTCGCCGGATTCCGCTGGCTGCGTTCCCAAGTGCTTTGGCGTCTGCGCAACCGACTGATTGTCACTTACGTTTTTATCGGCGTGATCCCGGTGTTGCTGCTGGCGGTCATCTCTGTCATCGCCCTCTATCTGTTTGCCGGGCAGTTCGCCAGCTTTGTGGTGACTTCGGACATCGCCACCCGTTTGCACGCCATGGAAGCCTCCAACCGCGCCATTGCGCACTCGTTGCTCAATCGGCTTGGCCGCAATGAAAGAATCGACGCGGGAATTGTCGGGCTGACGCGGCCGCACCGTCCCGAATGGACCCGCCGCCAACTGTGCGTATGGTACCGCGACCAGCCTCAGGCAAATTGCGCGGGACCTGATGGGTCGCCTGCGTTCGATTCTCCATCGTTCGTCACCGATGACTTTCGCGACATCATAAGAGACCGCGGCAAGCTTTATCTGCGGGTAGCCACGGTGGCGGCCGAAGAACCAGAATCGTTGCGCGTCTTTACCAGCGAACCACTCGACAAGAGCCTCATTGAAGAGATCGCGGGAAATCTTGGTGTGATTACTTTGTACGCGACACCGAGTTCGACTGCGGGAACGGATGCCAAAGCATCCGGGTCGTTGCTTTCACGGGATTTTGGCAAGCAGGAGGGTTTTGATATCAGCGGACGCCCGGCAGGAACGGGCGCCCGGAACAACCGGCAGCTGGGCCAGACCTTCTCTGCCGGCGTGCTGCCCCCGGCTGCCAACACGTTCGACCGCCAGGTTTCGTTTCCGATCCCCCTGCAAATTGTGGATTGGACAACGGGAGAACGGCGACGCGCTGGCGCGCTGGCGTGGGTGGAGACGCGTCCTTCGATTCTCTACGGCCGGTTGTTCGCCGTGCTCGGCGACTATGCCCAAGGGGTGGAATACATTTTGTTTTCCATCGCCATCGTATTCGCGGTGATCGAAGGCCTCGCGCTCTGGATCGGCACCAAGCTGACGCGCAGCATCACATCATCGGTCGCGGATCTCTATGAAGCCACCATGCATGTGAACCGGGGTGATTTCAGCCATCGGATTGCTGTGAAATCGAACGATCAGCTGGCGGCGCTTGCCAACTCCTTCAATTCCATGACGGCTTCGATCGAGCGGTTGGTTTTGGAACAGAAGGAAAAGCAGCGCCTGGAAAACGAACTTTCGATTGCGCAGGAAGTGCAGGCGCAGCTTTTTCCGAAGGAAATCTCGCAACTGGAATCGCTTGAGGTGCACGGCTTCTGCCGTCCGGCGCGCACCGTAAGCGGAGACTATTACGACTTTCTGACGCTCAATTCCGACAGAATGATTCTGGCGGTGGGCGACATCAGCGGGAAAGGAATTTCGGCGGCACTGCTGATGGCGACCATCCACTCGGCCGTACGGGCCTATACCATCGAGGGCAGTCTCCATGTTCCTGAGCCTGTTACCGTGGGCGCACCGGCCGGCCGAGGCACAGTCTTTGCGAACGATGCCTCGAGCCCTGAGGTTTCACCGGCGCTTCTGCTGGGTCTTCTAAATCACCACCTCTACGAAAGTACGCCCGACGCCAAGTACGCCACATTATTTCTCGGCGTTTATGACGGCGCTACACGCCGCCTCACGTATTCCAATGGCGGCCATCTTCCTCCTATTCTCATCTCTGAGGACGGTTCTTCTCAGCTTCTGGATTGTGGCGGAACGGTGGTCGGCCTGCTCGACAACATGGACTTCCCTGAGGCAACCGTGCAGCTCCGCCTTGGCGACGTATTGATTGCCTACACCGACGGGGTTACGGAACCAGAGAGCGATTACGGTGAGTTCGGCGAGGAGCGACTGACTCAAATTGTGCGCGAAAACCGCCATCTGCCCCTCGAACGAATCACGGCGCTCGTGACTACTGCGGTCGATGAATGGATTGGCGAAGGGGAGCAACCGGATGACATCACGCTGGTGCTGGTGAGACCGCGGTAGGGTTAGAATCGAACCGGCATTCGGTACTGCGTTCTCGTGGGGGGTGCACTATGTATTTTGAACAGTTCTATCTCAACTGCCTGGCGCATGCTTCGTACATGATCGGCTCCGGCGGCGAAGCTGCCGTGGTCGATCCGCAGCGCGACGTGGACATTTATCTGAAGGCGGCCGAAGAGCAGCACCTCAAGATCCGGCACATTTTCGAGACTCATCTTCACGCCGATTTCGTCTCCGGGCACAAAGAACTGGCGGCGCGGACAGGCGCGAGTATTTATATCGGAGCACAGGCGGGCGCAGAGTTCCCGCACGTCGCGCTGCGCGACGGATTCGAGGTGCGGGTCGGCAAGGTGAGCGTGCGCACTCTTGAAACGCCGGGACATACGCCGGAAAGCATTTGCCTAGTGATCACGGATGAAGAAAAGAAACCTGGACAGCCTTGGGCCGTGCTGACCGGCGATACCTTGTTTATTGGCGATGTGGGACGGCCAGACCTTTCGCGTTCGTATACTCCGCAACAACTTGCCGGACTGCTTTACGACAGCCTGCATCAGAAACTGATGGCGTTGCCCGATGCCGTGCTTGTTTATCCGGCTCACGGGGCCGGTTCGCTCTGCGGGCGCGCCATGCGCGCGGAGAAATCTTCGACCATCGGCACTGAACGGCTGACTAACTATGCCCTGCAGATTGCCAGCCGGGATGAATTCATCCAGCAGATGACCGCCAATTTGCCGGCGCGGCCGGAATATTTTCTCGAAGACGCAGAACTCAATCGCTCCGGGGCGGCCGCTCTGACAGAACTCGCGCCTCTGCGGGCACTGGCTCCACTGGAAGTGCAGGCCTGTCTGGATGAAGAGGCCTACGTGCTCGATGTTCGTCCGGGCGATGAATTTGCGGCCGGGCACGTGCCGGGGTCGGTCAACATCGCACTTTCAGGACAATTCGCTTCATGGGCGGGCGCGATGCTTGGGATTCATTCCCGGCCGGTGCTGGTAGGAGATTCCGATACGCAAGTGGAAGAAGCGCGAATGCGCCTGGCGCGCGTGGGCATCGAAGAGTTGCGCGGATATCTGGCGGGCGGCATTACCAAGTGGCAGGAGGCCGGGTTGCCGTTGCTGACTACACCGGAGATTTCGGTGCAGGAACTCTGTCAGAGACTCGGCGCCGGGCGCGATGGCGGGAAGGCCGAGAGCATGGCGGTGCTTGACGTGCGTCGCGAAGGCGAATGGAATGCGGGTCACATTGCGGAGGCCGAGTGGCGGGCGCTCGACGTGTTTCCACGCGGCTTGCCTGAAATCGAAGCGGGCGGGACGATTGCTGTCCACTGCAAGAGCGGGTACCGCAGCATGATTGCTTGCAGTCTGCTGGAGCGAGGTGGGCATCGGAACGTGATCAACGTTGTAGGAGGCTTTGACGCGTGGAAGGCGGCCGGACTGCCGGAAAGCAGTTCTCAGTTGTCAGGTGTCAGTTCTCAGTAAAGGCGCGCTGCTATTGAGCGCTGTCTTTACCCGCGGGCGGCGGATTGACTTTTCGCCAGGACATCCTCGGGCCGCGCTGGGAGTTGGGGCAGCGACGACATCAGGCGCTGCGTGTAGGGATGGACAGGTGCGGCGAAGATTTGGTCGGTCGGACCGCATTCTACAATCTGGCCTTCGTTGAGGATGGCGATGCGATGGCAGATTCCGGCGACGGATGGCAGATCATGCGAAATATAAAGGATGGACATTCCAGTTTCGCGATTGAGGCGGGCGAAAAGCTGGAGAATCTCCGATTGCGTGATCACGTCGAGGGCGCTGGTGGCTTCATCGGCGAGGAGCAGGGCGGGACGGTGCATGACGGCCATACCGATCAGCACGCGCTGCGCCTGCCCGACGCTGAGCTGCTGTGGACGCTTCCTGAGGAAATCGTCGGAGTCAGGAAGACTGACGCTGGTAAGCGCGGAGCGGATGGCAGTTTCGCAGTCGGCTTTGGTTGCGGACTCGTCGCGATGGGCACGCCAGGCTTCTTCGAGTTGCGTGCGGATTCGAAGGGCGGGATTGAGCGAGGCAAGGGGACTTTGGAGAACGAGGCTAAGCGCGCATCCGCGGAGCTTGCGCAGATCGCGCTCTCGCATGGAGAGTAGTTCCGTTCCCTGAAAAATGATCTTCCCTTCGACCGCGGCGCGCTGGCGGCCGAGCAGGCCGAGGATCGCGAGGGCTAACGTGCTTTTGCCGGAGCCGCTCTGACCGATTAAGCCGACTACTTCGCCTTGCTGGATTTCGAGTGAGAGGCCGCGCAGGACAGGCTCTTTGCCGGGATAGCGCACGGTGATCCCCGCCGACAGCAGAGCAGTGTTGCCAGTTGCAGATCCCTCGCTGCGTTCGGGATGACAATTCACGGATTGTGGGGCGCTCAACATTTTGGCTCAGCGCTTGGCGGTTGCGGTTCCATTCAGCATTAAGCGCTCGGCGTTCCAGTAGGTTTGCGGGAAGAGGATTCCGGGATTCGCCCCCGCAACCGACGTGGAGACTGCCGACAGCGCATTCAAGTTGACGAGATAAATGAACGGCGCCTGCTCGTAGACGATTTCCTGCACGCGATCGAAGCTCTGCTTGCGCTTCTTCGCGTCGGAGGTCCCGGCCTGGGCGCGCATCAACTTGTCGATCTCGGCTTCCCAGGCGGTTTCCGGCGATTTCTGTTGCGGATTCCAGGCATGATTTTCCGCTGAACTCATCCAGATATTCATCTGGTCGGTGGGGTCGAGGCTTACGTTGTGGAACCCGAGGAGGGCAGCTTCGTAGTTGAATTTCTGTGAAATGCGGTCAATCAGTGACGGAAAATCGAGCGTGACCAGGTTGACCTTCATGCCGATCTTGCCGAGGTCTTCCTGGATCAGGACGCCCATGCGCTCGCGTGGCTTGCTGCCTGCATTGGTGACAATCGAAAACTCGACCGGGTTGCCGCTCTTGTCGATGAGCGATCCGTTCTGCATGTGGAAGCCATCGGCCTTCAGGCGTTCGAGGGCAGCCTGCGGATTGTGCGCCTCGGGCTTGAGGCTGCTGTTGAACCAGAATTTGTTGGCTGGTGAAACCGGGCCGACAGCGGGCTGTGCGTGGCCGTTGTAAACGATGCGGCTGATGTCATCGCGATTGAGGGCCTCGGAAACGGCGCGCCGGAAGTTGGCAGAGCGGAACCATGCGCGTTTGTATTCCGGGATGGGAGCGGCTGCAACCTGATTAAACCACAGGAAATCGGAATCGAGCGACGGGCCGGCATCATGCACAAGCTGAGGAGAGCCCGACGCGAGGCGATCGAAATAGTCGGTGTCGATCACGTTGATAAGGTCGAGTTCGCCGCGCTTGAAGCGGAGCATCTCGACATCGCGGTTGGGCTGAATGTCGATGTGGATGGAATCAAGATAGGGCAAGCGGCGGCCCTGCGAATCTTTTTTCCAATAGTAAGGATTGTGCTCGAGAAGCACGCTCGATCCCGCCTTGTATTCGGCAACCATGAAGGGGCCAAGCACGGCACTTTCTTTCTTAGGCGAGTGCGCGGAAACGATGACTAGCTCGTCGAAGATGCGATCAATGCCGACGATGGGCCCGGGGAAAGTGACGGAGACTTGATCGGGTGCGATCACCTTGGTGGTGACAGCGTTGCCGGCCGCGCGGAATTCATCGCCGACCGGAGAGTGCAGCGCAGGATCCATCAGGCGCTTCACGGTGAAGGCGACGTCGTCGGCCGAAAAAGCGGTACCGTCGGAAAAGTGCACGTCGTGACGGAGTCTGAAGGTGATCTGCTTGCCGTCGGTCGTGACCTTCCATGATTCGGCGAGTTCGGGCTGAAGCTCCTGCGTATGCCGGTCGACGCGAGTGAGCACACCTCCAGTGAGATAGCGGATCGCCAGCGAGGACTCGTCATCGACGAGGAACGGGTCGAAAGTCTTGGGCTCAGTGCGGAGGCAGAAGCGCAGCTGGCTGCTGTTTTGCGCGACGGCGAAGGTGAAAAGAGTGAGACAGAAAACAAGACAAAAGAATTTACGGCGGCCGATCATGCGGTCACCTCCTCGTTCGATAACAGCAGTTGGAAGGACGTCATCACCACAATGAGCAGGAGCAGCGGAACCAGACGCCACGGTTCCTCGCGAAATGAAATCAGGCCTTCGAGTTCACGAAGCAGGCTTCCCCAGGAGGGAAGCGGTTCGGCAACGCCGAGCCCGAGAATGCCGAGATTGGCCTCGCTCAAAATGAAGACCGGGATTGAGATCCAGAATTGCGCATACAAGATCGGCTTTAGATTCGGCAAAACGTGAATGAGAAAAAGACGCGGGCCGTCGAGCCCGGAGGCGCGAGCCTGAAGAACGAAATCGGACGAGCGCAGCGCGTCGGCACTGGTGGAAAGAACACGGGCCGAAGCGGCCCAACCGAGCAAACCGAGAACTAAAAACGTGATAAGGACCGAAACCAGCGGTGAAACGTTCAAGGGCAAAAGCGCGCGCACGGTGATTAGCAGAAAAAGCCAGGGCAGCGATAAGAAAAGGTCGGTGAATGCGCGCGCCGCCCTGAGCCACATCCCACCCAGATAGCCCGCAATTCCGCCGATTAGCGCGGCCAAAGCCGTCGAGACCAAGGCGGCGGCGGGCGCAAGCAAAAGAGAGATGCGGGTGCCGTAAAGGGTGCGCGCGAAGCGGTCGCGGCCAAGTTCATCGGTCCCGAGCAGGTGGGCGCGGGATGGGGGCGAATCCGGAACCTCGCGAAATTGTTTTGCGTATCCGGCAGGCGCCAGCCAGTTCGCGGCCAGCGAGAGGCCGCAGACAATGAGCACGACGACACACGCCAAGTAACGGGCTGCTTTCATGCAGCTCTTATGCCTCCGGAGGCCGCAACACGTAATTCATTACATCGGCACCGGAGTTAGCGAGCAAGGTTACTAGCGTAACCAGGACAGTCAGATTCACAAGCAGAGGCAGATCGCGGGAGAGCGCGGCTTGCCACGCGAGTTGACCAATGCCGGGCAACCCGCAGAGGCTCTCCACTGGGATAGCGGCTCCGAGGGCGATACTGATAGTGACGCCCGCCAGGGCAATCATTTGCGGTCCGGCCACGGGTAGAGCATGGCGAGCAAGGATGCGGAGTTCGCCAAGTCCGCGTGCGCGCGCGGCCGTGATGTGGGGCATCGCGTAGGCCTTGGCGAGCAGGTTGCGGGAGTAGCGGTAGATTTTCGGAAACACGATTAGCGCAATCGCGAGATACCCGGGAGAGTTGAAGATGACCGACGCGAGAGCAAGGACAGCCGCGGGAATACAGAGGAAGGCGCCGCTTAGGGCGGTGCCGAGGATTTCACCCGGCGGCCGCTGCCACAGGCACGCTGCGAAGGCGAGAGTCGAGGCGAGGAGCCAGCCCAGCAGGAGACCGACGCCGGCAACGCGGAGCGTGACGGGCCAGCGCTCACGAAGAAGATTTCCGACAGGCTGCCCCAGGGCTTGCGACGTGCCCAAGTCGCCGTGCACCACCCCGCGCAGGTAGGTAGCGTAAAAGCGGAGGATGTTGTGCCGCGAAGCGCGTTCGGCTCGGATGGCGCGGAGGCTTTCGGCGCTCAGGCTCGGATCGAGTTCGCGCTCATCGGCATCAAAGCCGGGAGCTATCCGCACCAGCGTTGCGGAAAGCAATCCACCCAGCAAAACGAGGGCGGCGATCGATGCTAGGTGACCCACGATTTTGCGGAGGAGCATAGAAGCGTCCTAATTGACGGTTGCGCCGCGGCTGCGAGGCGGCACGGGGTCGGCCTTGTGCTGGGAATCGGCGTGGTGAACCTGTTTCATGGAATACATGCGGCGGTCAGCCTCGGCAAGCAGACGCTCCGCGTCGAACCCATCCTGCGGGCAGAATGAAGTGCCGACGCTCAACGAAACCAGGTTGCGTCCGGCGATCTTGCGGCCTGCTGCGATGGCGAGTTCATTCAAATGGCTGGCCTTATCGGCGCTGGCTTCGGCCTGAAGGCCGGGAGCGACGACGACGAATTCATCTCCGCCCATGCGCGCGACATAATCATAGCCACGGCAGGCCGCTTTTATCTGGGCCGCAAAATCCTTGAGCAGGTTGTCGCCTTCGAGGTGGCCATAGAGATCGTTGATCTGCTTGAAATTGTCGAGATCGCAGACCATGACGGCTAGCGAGGTACCGGTGCGGCGGCAGCGCGCAAGTTCGCGTGCGAGGTGGACGTAGAGAGAACGCGCGTTCGGCAGGTCAGTGAGGTAGTCAGTGACTGCCGAATTCTCGGCCTGCTGGTACTTAAGAGCGTTCTCGACGGAGAGAGCGATTTTGGAACTGACGGCAAGCAGAATGCGTAGATGATCGGCGGTAAAGGCATCGCGTTCGGCGCGATACATGGCGAGCACGCCAACCACGCCGTTCAGTCCGTCCAGTGGCACCGCCAGCGCGGAACGCTGCGTGGTGAATTTCTCAGGATCGGACACATATCCAGCTTCCACTTCAGGATTGCCGTTCAGGATGGGCTTGCGGTTTTCCGCGACCCAGCCACAAAGGCCCTGGCCGACTTTGATGTTGAGCGAGGAAAGCAATCGGAAGTTATCCCCGCTCACCAGTTCCGGAACCAGGTGGCCTTCCTTCATAAGGAAGACGACCATGGAATCGTAAGGAACCAGCTTGCGCAGCCGCATGGAGAGAACGGACAAGGTTTCGCCAAGGCTGAGCGAGTTGCCCAAGTCCTGGCTGATTTCGAACATAGTTTGCGCTTCCTGGCGCGCGGAGGCGATCGAGGCGAGGAAGTCGGCCTCGCTTGCAGGCGACGCAGGTGCAGCTGGCTGTTCGTAGCCGGCGGCAGGCTCGACGCTTCGTTCCGTGCGAACCTGGACTGAAAGACCGGGTTCGTCCGAAGTCTCCGACGACTGCGCCATGGCTTCGAGTTCGCGGTAACGGCGCTTGAGAACGTCGACCACGGCAGGATCGAACCAGGTGCCGGACAGGCTCACGACTTCCTTCATTGCATCATCGAGCGGCAAGGCGTTGCGGTACTGGCGATGGGAAGCAAGAGCGTCCAAACAGTCGACTGCCGAAAGCACACGCGCCCCCCTGGGAATCTCTTCGCCTTTTCGCCCGTCCGGATAGCCCGTTCCATCCCAGCGTTCGTGATGCGAGCGCACGATGGGGGCAACGGGATAAGGGAAAGCAACCCGCTCGAGGATTTCGGCGCCGACCACGGGATGAATCTTCATCTTCTCGAATTCTTCTGGAGTCAGGCGCCCTGGCTTATTGATGATGTGTTCGGGGACGGCGAGCTTGCCAATGTCGTGTAGAAGAGCGGCAGCGCGCAAGGCTTCGATCTCGTCATGGCCGAAACCAAGCTCTTTCGCGATTTCGAGCGCATACACGCGAACGCGCTGCAGGTGTTTATGAGTTGTGTGGTCCTTGGCCTCGATGGCGAGCGCCAGCGCCTCAATGGTCCGGAGATGGAGTTTGGCAACATCCTCGACGTGACGCTTCTCAACTTCCACGTGCTTCTTTTCCGCTTCCAGACGCTCCAGATAAAGCCGGTAGGAGCGATAGACCCAATAAATGACGGGAAGGATGAGAAGGGTGGTCTGCCACCCTGTGTGTTTGTTGACAAAGTCAACCAGGAACACGACCGCGGCGCCGACCAGGTAATAAGGGAACGACCAGAAATAGCATTCCGACCAGACCTTGCGAGGGGACTTACCCTCGGTAAGGGAGATGATGATGGTGACGGGAACGGTATTCGCCAGGAAGAAGATCAACGCCGTAATGACGAGCAACAGAGGCGTGCTTTGACCGAGGACTCGCTCAAGACGATGGAAAGCGAAATACGAAAGTGCGATGGCGTTCGCCATCATGCTAAAGACATTAAAGACAACCTTGATAGGATCCGGCTTGTGGTGCTCCAACCAGATGGTGCACTGCGCCAGGCTCGCGGCACAGCCAATGATCAAGGTCTCCGGCAGACTCATCTCGAGCACGCCCAGCAAAATGAACAGAAAATTCACCGACATGGTGCCGTCGATGCCGGGTAACGTGATTTTGAGCCCAGAGGCCAGCAAGGCAATGATCAGATAGCAGAAAAAGCGCGTCAGATTGTCACTGTGCCAGTGCCACAAGGAATGGACGAGCACGCACACGCCGAGGGATGCGGTTGTGCCAACCCAGAATTTGATCCGCGTGGACATAGATCGCGCGCCGCTCAACTATTTCCTGCGCAGATGCGCACCCATCGCGCGTTTTACGTTACGTCCGTTCACAACCGCGCTGAATTGGATGCACTTACACCTGTCAATTCGGTGGCTGCGTCCTCCCGACTATGCCACCTTGGCCCTGATGGGCCGGCTGGGACAATTCGGCCTATTGCTCGAGTTGCACCGTTGCTGCCGACAAAAGCTAGGCTGTCCCTTATATCGGATGGTAGTGCAGGGAGAAGGAGCGGTGGTACTTACTGAGGTAATCGTCCGGCCCGATCCTAGGGTTGAGGTTTTGGGAGGTAGTGGAACTGGGCTGCTACCCGCGAAGATAACAGCCCGATGCATGTTCCGATCAGTTGTCGCCGTTGATCAATGTACCGATAGAGCCGGCGGTCGAAGGGCTGGCGGTGACGGTCGAACTACCCCAGACCGCAAAGAATGCGTTGTCAGTATTGTTGCCCCAGGGCGCCGAACTTCCCCAAACGGCGAAGCTGGCGTAGGGGTTGGACGACCCCCAGACCGCGAAGTTGCCATTCACGAACGCATTGCTGCCCCACACCGCGAAACTGCTCCAGATCGAGGAACTGCCCCACACGGCAAAGCTGTCGTTGACGAAGTAGACGCTCTGAGTCGTCGGGTCATACTGCACCGCCGGCGACTTCGCCATTCCAGCGCTTAGGTCGGTACTGGTCAAGGCAGCTTGAATATCCAGGTAGCCGGCGCCCACGGTGAAGACGTCATACTGATCGGTGTAAGTGATGCCCGTCGCCGGATCGGTGTAGCTGCTGTATGGAGGGAAAGTCTTGTAGGCCGTCTTCATGAGGCGGGCTTTCACCTGGTCCGGGGTCATCTGCGGATTAGCCTGGAGCAGCAGCGCGACGGCGCCGCTGACCACCGGGGCCGCCATGCTCGTTCCGCTCATGACGTAGTAACTGGTGGAAGGAAGCCCGAACGTTGGTCCCGTCTGATAGGCGCTCAGCGGAACGTCGTTGCTGGTGAAGCTAGAGCCCAGCATCGCGCCCACACTGAGCAGCGAGACCAGTTGGTTTCCAGGCGCTACCAGATCGGGCTTCGCGATGTGGTCGACAAGTGTGGGCCCCTTCGAACTGTAAGTGGCAATGAGGTCGTCGGCACGATCGGGAGTGCCCATCATCTTCATCGCGCCTACCGTGATCACATAGGGATCGTTGGCCGGGGAGTTGATCGTGGCATAACCGTTCGTGCCTGCGGAGTTGTCCCGGCCGTCGTTTCCGGCCGCGACCACGACCACAATACCCGCCCGGTACGCTGCTTCGACGGCCTGGCACAGCGGATCAAGCGTGTAGCTTTCGAACACGGGACGGCCCAATGACAGATTGATGACGCGGATGTTGTATTTGCTTTTCAAGGAAATCGCCGTCTGAATGGCGGCAATCACATTGCTGTCCTGCCCCGAACCGTTCTGATCCAGCACGCGCAGGTTCACCAGATTCACGTTGGGCGCAATGCCCTTGAAGGTCTCGGTGTACTGGCTACCCGTGGAATAGAAACCGTTGCCGCCAATCAGACCGGAGACGTGAGTGCCGTGCCCGAAGTGGTCGGCCGTTCCCCACCCGTCGCTGATCCAGCTCTGCGAGTACACGATCCTGGAGGTCGAAGTATTCCAGGTGGTCAGCTCCTTGAAAGTGAGCTTGCTGGAGCCCCGGATTCCGCTATCGATCACGGCCACCGCGATATTGCTGCCATCCAAGCCTTCATTCCAGGCGTAGTTGGCGAGTACGGCGGGGGCGGGCGTGTCCAGAAAACCGGCCACTGGCCGGTCCGGCGCTATATAGGCGATATCGTCGTCGTTGGACAGGTCATCGACCTGGCTTGCGGGCAGAGTTACCGCCAAATCTTTAAGCGAGCTCAAGTCTTTCGTGACCTGCCCCTGGTGGCCGTTGAGTTTCTGCAGGTGCTTGGCGCCCGGAACGACCTTATAGCAGACAATGACGTTCACGTCGTTCCCGCTCGCGGCTGCCCGCAACTCGGGGGCGAGTTTGTCCTGCCTGGCAGCCGACACCGCAACCAACACAAGTATGACGAGTAGAATGAAAACCTTCGATCTCATAAGTTGCTAAATCTCCGTGACTCGTCGGATTGACGACGTTGTCTGCTCTTGTAGAGCAACTATCCCCCCAAAGTGCCATAACCGAAATGACTGAAAACGCGAGCTTCCGATTCAGGCTGCAGGGATACAAACAGGACAAATTGGCGCGGCGGGACAGGTTGGCGCGAACATCAGGGGCAGATTACTTTGGTTTAGCCGCTACATCCGAAAGTTCGCCTGTGATCGTTTCCGTTGTGGCAGCATCGTTGAGTACCCCTAATTTTGCGCGCTCTCCCGAACGGCGGTGGCGCTTTCGGGTTTGTCAGCTGTTTCAGGCAGACCTGCGATCGCGGATCGTGAGAGCAGTAAAAACTACCTTCATACGCAGCTCCATTCATGGAGAGATCTCGGAAATCCGAAAGCAGTCACGGCGGTCAGATGGCTTCCGCTGCTGCTACCGCTGCTGTTCTCTGCGCTAGCCTTTCACCTGACATTCTGGACCAGATGCAAGACGCAGTCTTTACCACTGACCTGCGGGGAGTCATCACGGGATGCAACCAGGCGGTCAGCCGATATGAATATGCCCCGGAGGAACTGATTGGCCGGAATTTGGCCGATTTGTTGGGTAGGGATGGCGAATCTCTGGCCAGGGTGGTGATCCCGACCGTCCTCAAGAATGGAAGATATCAGACGCGACTGCCGGGGCGGAGCAAATCAGGCCAGGAGTTTTCCTTTCATCTTTGCCTGACGCTGGTGCGCGATGGCGATTCACCGGTCGGCATGATTGGGATTTCCATTGATGTGACGGGCACGAAATCGGACCTAAGTAAACCGGCCGGAATGCCCGAGATGGAAGCAAGCGCCGCGATTCCACTAGCGCGCAGAGTCATAGACGGAACTGAGTTTGTGATCGCCAGCCCAGTCATGCACAAGTTCATGGGCATGGTCGACCGAGTGGCCGGACACACCGAAACTGTGTTGATCACCGGAGAAACTGGGACGGGCAAGGAGTTAGTGGCGCGCACAATTCATGAATCTTCTTACCGCTGCAAGCATGCGCTGGTCGATATCAATTGCGCGGCGCTCCCGGAGCATCTGGTGGAGAGCGAATTGTTCGGCTACGAAAAGGGGGCCTTCAGCGGGGCCGACTCCTCCAAGCCCGGGCTGTTCGAACTGGCCGACAAGAGCACGATCTTTCTTGACGAAATCGGCGAACTGCAGCCGCAGATTCAGGTGAAGCTGCTGCGCGTCCTGGATGGCGCGCCCTATTACCGTCTCGGCGGTCACCGAAAAATCACGGTCGACGTGCGGGTGGTGGCAGCCACGAACCAGGACCTCGAGTTAGCGGTAAAGGAAGGACGATTCCGCAAGGATCTTTTCCATCGCTTGAGCCAGTTCCAACTGCGCGTTCCGCCCTTGCGCGAGCGTCCCGAGGATATATCGTCGCTCGCTCGACACTTTCTGAAGCTGAAGGCATCGGACAGGAGCCTTTCCCAGGATGCACTAACTGCTCTGCAAGCTCATGCCTGGCCGGGCAATATCCGGGAACTGCGCAACCTTATCGCGAAGTTTGCCATGGCCGCGGAGGACCGCCAAATCACAGCTGACGAGGTGGCAGCGGAGTTGCACCAGGAACGCGGGTCAGCAGTCGCAGTCCGACCGGTATTGCCACAAGGCAACCTGGAAAATATGGAAGAGCAGATGATCATCCGGGCCCTGGAGCAAACGGGCGGCCACCGCTCCCAGGCTGCGGAACGGCTTGGGATTTCGCGCCGAACGCTCAGCCGGAAACTGCGTGAATATGGCATTGGCGCGTCCGCTGGGGAGGCAACCCCATCCCTGGGCACGATCAGCCCCGAGCAGCAGAAGTTCTTCCGCGCCAAAGTAAGTACTCCCGTGACATTGAGAAACGCGAGCGGCAAGGAACTGCAGGCGCAGGCAGTCAACCTGAGCACCGGAGGAATGGGGTTGGATGGCCTCAGCGATCAGGCAGGCTTTTCCGGATTACTCGACGTGAGTTTCCTGCTGCCTGACAGTCAAACCGTGATGCAAGTGAAAGGACGATTAGTTTGGGCGGACGTTGGAGGAAAAGCCGGCCTCCGATTTGTCGTGATCGAACCCGCACTCTTCGAAACGCTGCAACATTGGTCCAACCAGAAAATGAAAGATGAGGGCTGGGAAATTCCTTCCTGAGAGAGCGCGCAGTCTTCTCCTGACGTCTCGATTTCTTCGTGTAATAGCCCCTCGCTTCAATTTACGAATTCCGAAACTCAAGGCAGCGAAAGGTTGCGTTCGTTGTCTTACCATCGCGTGACGGTGGGGCGAACCAGAAACGAAAACACCGCAATGACACGGGTTAGAGCGTGTTACGAAAACCGAATAATTTAGTTGAATTTACCTGCACGAACTTGATATAAGCATGCACACAGGTAATTGGTCTGTTTTGCAGTGAGTTTCCCGAAACGGGAAAGCGGATTGAGAAGCACCACAACAGGCGAATGTGCTAGCGCGTCGTTCCGCCCGCTGAGAATGGATTTATCGCCGCTTTCCCAGGAGCGTACATGCTGTCGGCAGGGATAGATTTACGCAAGATTCGCGAACGGCTTGGCCTCACGATGAGGGATGTCGAAAGCGCCAGCATGCTGATCTCGCAGCGTCATGGCAGCGAAGAATATCTGATCCCGCCGAGTCGCCTTTCCGACATTGAAACAAAAGGAGTGATTCCCAGCATTTTCCGCTTTTACTCGCTGGCGGCGATTTATCGCAAACCGGTGCGCTCCCTGCTCCAGTTCTACGGAATTGATCTGGATGGGATCAACTCGGAGTGGGCCTCGTCGCAGCCGGCGCGCTCCCACATCGTAACGGTGGACAATGAGCGGGCAGGCTTCAACATTCCCGTCAAGATGGACCCCGGATTCGATCTGAGCGAAACCTCGGATCTGGGGCGGATGGTGCAGCAGTGGGGCGCAGTCTCGTTTTCCATGCTGAGCCGCTTGCAGTCGCAAGGCTATACCTATGCCTATATCGGCAGTGAAGATTACACCATGTACCCGATCCTCGCCCCGGGATCGTTTGTGCAAGTCGATGAATCGAAACGGCGTGTAGTGGAGCGGCACTGGCGGTCGGAATACGAACGGCCGATCTACTTTGTGGAGACGCGAGAGGGTTTTACGTGCTGCTGGTGCTCAGTCAGGATGAACGCGCTTGTCTTGCAACCGCATCCGCTGTCCCCGGTCCAGGTTCGGGTCCTCAGGCATCCCCAGGAGGCCGAAGTGATTGGCCAAGTGGTCGGCGTTGCTATGAGGCTTGGGAACCAGATCGCGAGCGAGCTTCGAGAAGCGAGAGAATCTTCAGGATCGAAGTCAGGTGCAGTTCTGTTACCTTCTGGCAGTTTGACGGCAACAGCCGGCGTTGCCCTGCCTTCAGTTTCGACACGTAAGAAACTGGGCTAGTTCCGGCGGCGCTGCTGGCCTGTTCCAAATCCTCCCGTAAAAATCGCAACCGCGTCTGCAGAATGGTTTCGATCAGCGAGTGATGAACTCGCGCAAATGTTTCTTGCGCGGCCGCTGTTCCGTGCGTGCGCTCAAATCCCCAGTGCTGGTAGGTCCCATCCGAGGAGCGCCGTTCGGCAACATACGTAAGTTTCCCCCATAGCCACGCAATCTTGTCCAGCGTTCTGTCGCGAAGATCCTCGTAGGCCGATTTCACCGCCATTTTCTCACCTTTTCGCAATCCGCTACATTTTTCAGAAATCCGCCAACTGCGAATCTGTTACTCCCGCCGCCATCGGTTCGTCGGAAACTGCCTTCACCGAATCTTCACTTTGACCCAGAAAGGATACCCTGTGAACACACTGAAAGCAAAGATTATGCTGCTACTCCTTGCCCTTGCAACCTTAGCTGCCATCCCCACCCAACTGCACGCGGACGGGGGGCCCCCGACGAACTGCTTCCCTGACCACGTTTGCGTCCCGCCCGCCTAGTTCAATTCCACGCTTGAGCGCTGCCGGGCCGGGGTGTTACATTTCCCCAGACGGCCGCTCAAGCGTATGAGTTACCATCTTATCTGGCTCTATCGCTATCTCTGGATAGTTCCGCATGTGCTGCTCGTCGCCGTAGCAGTGGCGATGTACCGCAAGGGCCTGCATAAGCACTTCCCGATTTTCTTCTCCTATCTCATCTTTGAGTTCGTGATGTGTTGCATTCTGTGGCCGATGGCCTACTTCAGGGCGCCGGGCGAAATCTACGGGAGATTCGACCTGTTCGACCGGGCCGGTGACATTGCCCTGCGCTTTGGCATTCTCCAAGAGCTGTTTGAGTCGTCAGCGGCTGGAAGCGCCCAATGGCACCGGGACGTGGCGCGAATGCGAAACCGGGTGACGGTTCTTTTCGCCATACTGACTTCGATGTTTTTTGCGGGCCTATATTCCAGCAGGCTGGACCACGTATTTATCCGCAACTATGTGATTATCGAGGCATTCAACGTCGCGCAGTGTGGGCTTATCGTTCTTCTTTTTCTCTGGCACCGATTTCTTGGGCTACGAATGTCGCCCTTTGCCTTTGGAATTGCGGTGGGCATGGGATTGGCGATGGGCCTTGAGCCATTCGAGATCGTGCTGCGGTATTCCATCCCCGAGCGAATGGCCATGGTCGTGGACATGATGAACATGACCGCGTACCACGCGGGCGTCCTTGTCTGGCTCTATTTTTCTCTGGCGCGGGAGAAGGTCACTTCCGCCCCGACTACCGCATTGCCCCAATTGATCGAACAAGCGGCTGACATGGGGAGGATAGCCCACCTGTGACCCCACTAATTGTTCTTGGCTTAGTCGCGAGCGTATTTCTCCTTTTCCTGATGCTTCAGCTGTGGCGGCGCTATTCGCAGCGCAACCCACTAGCGCTTACTCCGGTCGATCTGGATGCCTTCGAGAACCTGACCGACCCCGAGGAAGAGGCCTTTCTGCGGCATAACCTTTCGCCGGCGGAATTCCGGAGTGTCCAGCGGCTAAGGATCCGCGTCGCAAAAATGTATGTCGCGGCCATGTCGAAAAACGCCAGCACGATGGCGTCCGTAGGCCAGTCCGCGCGCAATCATTCCGACCCACAAGTTGCAGCCTCGGGACAGAACCTCGTCCAACAAGCGATCCGTCTGAAAGTATGGTGCGTGTTGTCGGCGACCCGGCTTAACGCTGGCCTTGCCTTCCCGACGGTCCTGTCTCCTTCGAACGCAATCGCGAGCCGCTACCTGGCGGTAAAGTACATGGCTGCAAGTCTGCCTGGAAAATCAGCTGCGTAGGTTGGGTTTCTGTCGAGATATTCAGCCGGCGCGCAGGACTCCTGTAGCGGGCCAGGTTGGAGGGCGGCGGAGCCGGCGAGGGGGTATCTCACAAATCCAGCTCCGCCCAACCTCGTACGACGCGCATGATTCTAAGTGAGGGCGCACAGGCGCCACCAAGAAACATTACTGGTTACGAAAAACGAACAGACCTTTCAGCCCTTCTTTCGGATGTTTCTGCCGAGAGTTGGTCCAGTCTGTTCGGACAGCCTGAACGCCAGTCGGCCCCTGTGCCCCGGAACCGTTACCGCGACTGACCATCCCTGTTTCTATCGCCCTTTCTGAACCAGTTCTGACGATTGGCGCCGGGGTCGCGGAGCGGCACTGCGAGACCCGTAATAGCGACACCAGCCCGGAACTGCCTTGCGAGGACCATCGATGCGGATGACAAAACCTGATCCCGTGAATTAACCTGAGAATCTCAGGCACTTCCATCCTCAGCCGGGATGGCGGAACTGGCAGACGCAGCGGACTCAAAATCCGCCGACCTTCGGGTCTTGGGGGTTCAACTCCCCCTCCCGGCACCATGGTTTAAAGCACCTAAGGTGATGCGATTATCAGACGCTCGCAGGTCTGTCAGGATTCACTTCCTCCGGTTCTCTATACTTTGTTTGGGGAGCCATTCGATAGCATGGAAATTTCCGAACCGAACTCCGTAGCAGTCCGCACCGAAACCGTCTGCCGTCATTACCAGATGGGTGAGGCGCTGGTGCGGGCGGTGGATGGAATTTCCATCGACATTCGGGCGGGGGAATTTGTGGCGCTGCTCGGCGCGTCGGGATCCGGCAAGTCGTCACTGCTTAACCTCGTCGCAGGCCTGGACCGCCCGACCTCCGGGGCTGTGATCGTCCACGGAAACAACCTGGCTGCGCTCTCACCGGAGCAACTGGCTAAGTACCGGCTCCATACTGTCGGCATGGTCTTCCAGTCGTTCAATCTGATACCGAGCATGTCTCTGTTAGAAAATGTGGAGCTCCCCATGCGATTTGCCGAAATCGATCGCCGCGAGCGTTCCAGTCTTGCGCGTGAGTCGCTGGAACGTGTGGGTTTGAGCGAACGGCTTGCGCATCGGCCAATGGAACTCTCCGGCGGTGAACAGCAGCGAGCTTCACTGGCGCGGGCGCTCATCAACCGGCCCAAGCTTCTTCTGGCGGACGAACCAACAGGCAATCTCGACAGCCGCACCGGTACAGAGATCATGGAACTCATTCGCAGCTTTAATCAGTCGCTGGGCATGACCGTTTTGATGGTTACGCACGAACAGGCCCTCGCGGAAAAATATGCCGGGCGAATGTTGCATCTGGCGGATGGAAAGCTGATCGATGATGTGTCCAGCCGCGATGCCCACAACGGCGATGTACCTACGACGCCGCCTGAGCCGATGCAAGCACCCACGAGGCGGGGAGAAACACGGTGAAGCTCTACGACGTCACCGACCTTGCTTTCCGCAACCTGCGTGAGTCTGTGTTCCGTAATTCGCTGACGACGATTGGCATCTCCGTCGGTGTGGCCTCGCTGGTCGCGATGCTCTCGCTCGGCATTGGCCTGCAGCAACTGGCATCACGCCGGCTGGAAAAGTCGGGCCTGTTCGACACTGTCATAGCTACGTCCAGACGCGACCTCCGCAACTTCCGCGAACAGCGGGAAGAGGGGCCGCCACCGGCCGAGAGTCCGTCGCTGGACGAACCGGCGCGAAAGAGGATCGAGCAAATCCCCGGGGTGGTCGAGGCCTATCCTGATATTCGGTTCGTGACAGACGTGCGCTTCGACGGCAAACCCCACTTGACCATGGTGGCTGGCGTTCCATATTCGGCTAAGAGCAACAATGACGCTTTCGATGGAATGCAGGGTAGTTTTTTCTCGTCGGATGCGGCCTCGGAGGTCATCCTGCAGAAATCGTTTGCCGAAGAATTACTCGGCATGACACCCAAGCCGGGCACCGACAATACAAATATCGCCGAGTTGGCCAAGCCTCTGCTCGGAAGAGGATTGACGATCCGCTACGCGGAGCGCACTTCGTCTCCATCTTCTTCGCCGGCGGGGCAGAGCGACGGTGCGACGTACTCGGTCGTCTCGCACGAGCAAACACTGAAAATTGTCGGGTTGACGGACCTCGATCCCGATAGCATGCGCGGGACCGCCAGGGCACGCGTTTTCCTGCCACTCAAGCTTGCGCAAGACTTGCACATCATGCCGTCAAGCCTGCGCGACACTTCGGCCAGCGCGGCGCCCAGCTATACGTCACTTAGCGTGCGGGTAGCTAACCCCAATCAGGTCCCGGCCGTTGAAGATGCCATCAAGAAGATGGGATTCGGCGCATTTTCGCTGGTCGATGCAACCCGCAGTATGCGCCAGTTCTTTGCCGTGCTCGACGGGTTCCTCGCGATTTTCGGAAGCCTGGCCTTGGCGGTTGCTTCCATCGGAATCGTGAATACGCTGGTGATGGCCATCCTCGAGCGCCGGCGCGAAATCGGCATCATGAAAGCCATCGGTGCCAGCGATGCCGATGTGCGCGGTCTCTTTTTCGCCGAAGCAGGTGCCATGGGTCTGGTCGGCGGCACCGTCGGAGTTACGCTCGGTTGGGCGATCGGACGCCTGATCAATTTCGGAACCAACATTTATCTCGAACGCCAGCATTTTCCTCCTGCGCAGATCTGGTCCGTGCCGCTGTGGCTTGTTCTCGGCGCGATTGCTTTCTCCATCGCTGTCAGTCTGCTGTCGGGACTATACCCGGCGGGCCGAGCCGCGCGTCTCGACCCCGTGCAGGCATTGCGCTACGAGTAAACTGACCCTATGCACGGTTGTTTGAGATGGCTTACGCTTTTTTGTTTCCTTCTTCCATTTTGCCAAGCCCACGCGCAGAGCCGCATCGATTGCAATGCGTTGGAAAGCCGTCTTCTCGGACAAAAAGTCCATTACTGCGTTATGTTGCCACCCGGCTACGATACTGCGACTGCCGGCCGTTCTCCGCGGCGGTATCCTGTGCTTTATTTTCTGCATGGACTTGGGGATAACGAACAGACTTTGTTCAAAGGCGGTGGTTGGGAGGTGATCGAGGACCTTCGCCAGCAAGGGCAGATCTCCGATTTTCTGGTGGTCGCGCCCGAAGGGAAGCGCAGCTTCTACATTAATTCCGCAGATGGCCGCGTGCGCTACTCCGACTTCTTCATTCGCGAGTTCATTCCTTACGTCGAGTCGCACTACTCGATTCGCCGCGAGCGCTCCGCACGAGCCATTAGCGGTGTGTCGATGGGCGGATACGGTGCGCTTCGGTTTGCTTTTGCCTATCCACAGTTATTCTCCTCGGTCAGCGCACAGAGCGCGGCGCTCATCACGGAATCGCCGCGACCGAAGGAGGCTATGCCGACAGGGTCGCCGCTGAGCGGACTGCTGGGAGCGGTGTTCGGCAATCCGGTCGATCTCCATCATTGGAACCAGAACAGCCCCTTTGTCCTTGCAAAAGAGAATCGCGAGCGGATACGCGCTGGGAAGTTGTCCATCTATTTCAACTGTGGCAGCGAGGATGAATTCGGATTCGATAAAGGAGCTGCGGAGCTTCACCGGCAACTCCAGGCAGAAGGCATCCAACACGAATTTCACCTCTATCCCGGCAACCACGGCGCGGAGTACTTTCTGGCGCACCTCGGTGAAGCGTTGAAGTTTCATTCGCTAGTTTTTGCCGCTGGTAAGTAGTTCTCCGGCAGTTCTTCGAAGCGCCGGACCCGCAATTTGAACCCCCGGCGAGTATTCTGTGTCTAATCAATATGGTAGCTGCTCATTCGAAGGCCGGCGGCCGGGTCCCCAGCCCCAAATTGCGCGCGGTTCTGCCCCTGGTGTGGGAACTTGTGCGTCCACGCCGCGGTTTGCTGGCAGTCGGTTTCCTTTTGATGGTGATTAACCGGGTATCTTCTCTGGTGCTGCCTTATTCCACCAGATACCTGATCGATAGCGTCATCATCAAGCGCAATATTCACCTGCTCAAACCCCTGGTGCTTGGCGTATTGCTGGCGACTGTCATTCAGGGCGTCACTTCATTTTCGCTCACGCAATTGCTCTCCAAGGCCGCCCAACGGCTCATCGCTGAGCTTCGGCAGAAGGTGCAAGCTCATATCGGACGGTTGCCGGTTTCGTTTCATGATTCGACCAAGAGCGGAGTGTTGGTATCGCGCATCATGACTGACGTCGAAGGCGTCCGCAACCTGATCGGTACAGGACTGGTAGATCTTATTGGGGGATTGCTCACGGCTGGGATCGCATTGGTGGTTCTGTTCCGAATCAGCGCATTGATGACGGTACTCGCGTTTGGCTTCCTGTTGTGTTTCGGACTCGCCTTGAAAAAGGCATTTCAGACGATCCGGCCGATCTTTCGCGAGCGCGGCAAAATCAACGCCGAAGTCACCGGTCGCTTGTCGGAGTCTCTTGGCGGGGTGCGGGTGGTAAAGGGCTACCACGCCGAGGATCGAGAGGAAAAAGTCTTCTCGCTCGGAGTCACGCGGCTGCTCGACAACGTGCTGCGCTCGCTCACTGCGACTTCCGTCATGGGCCTTTCGGCAAGCGTACTCCTGGGCGTGGTCGGGGCGGTCATCATGTTTGTCGGCACCAAGCAGATTCTGGCCGGAACATTGACCATTGGCGGCTTTTTTACCTACACCTTGTTCATGGGATTTCTGATCGCGCCCATCATGCAGATTGTCCAGGTCGGCACGCAGATCACGGAAGCGCTGGCGGGGCTGGAACGTACGCATGAAATCCTAACGGAACCTGCGGAAGACAGCGACCCTCGGCGTATCGTCACACTGCCGGAGATCGAGGGCAACATTGACTTTGAAGCGGTCAGCTTTAGTTACGATGGCACTCGCACCGTGCTGAACGACGTATCCTTCCACGCTGCCCCAGGCACTGTAACGGCATTGGTAGGGTCGTCGGGATCGGGTAAATCGACGACTATCGGACTGATTTCTGCGTTCTATGTTCCGACCCGTGGCAAGGTCCTCGTAGACGGCATCGACTTGAGCACAGTGCGGCTCGATTCGTACCGCACCCAGCTTGGAGTTGTGTTGCAGGAATCATTTCTGTTTGACGGTACCATCCGCGAGAATGTCGCCTTCTCCCGACCTGACGCCAGCGAAGAAGCCGTGATGCGTGCGTGCCGGATCGCTCGAGTGGATGAATTTGCGGAGAGCTTTGCGGACAAGTACGACACGATTGTCGGTGAGCGCGGCGTGAAGCTATCAGGTGGGCAACGGCAGCGGATCTCGATCGCACGCGCCATCCTGGCTGAACCCCGTATCCTCATTCTGGACGAAGCCACCTCCAGCCTCGACTCCGAGTCAGAGCAGATGATCCAGCAAGGCCTCTCCTACCTGATGCAGGGCCGAACGACCTTTGTGATCGCGCACCGTTTGTCGACCATTCGGCGCGCCGATCAGATTCTGGTGGTCGAACAGGGGCAGATCGTCGAACGCGGCACTCATGAAGAACTTTTTGCGTTGCGCGGGCGTTATTTCGAACTGTACACCAAGCAGCATGGGCTGGAGAGCAATCTGTTCCTGGCGCCAGGAGAGGGTGATACCGCGACCTTTGAAGAAGACATAGGAACATCCAAACAAAATGGGAACGAACCGACCGTCACCGAGGTAGTGCGACTCCTCCGTTAGTGTCGAACTGCACTCGCTGGCGATTCTGAGTTTGTGCGGCCGATGGTAGCAACGGTTGACCGACTGTTCGACCGCTCACCCATCCTATGCAATTGGAGCTGCGGCTTGGACATCTATCTCGTCGATGGCACATACGAGTTGTTTCGGCACTATTACGCACTGCCGTCCGCCCGCGATTCTGATGGCCGAGAAGTCGCTGCGGTCCGAGGCGTCCTAGCCTCGGTATTGGGCATGATGAAGGGCGGCGCCACGCATCTTGCTGTTGCGACCGATCATGTTATCGAATCCTTCCGCAACGCACTGTGGCCCGGTTACAAGACCAGCGAAGGCATCGAGCCCGACCTGTTGGCACAATTCCCACTGCTCGAAGAAGTGTTGTCTGCGGCCGGGATTGTCGTGTGGCCGATGGTTGAGTTTGAGGCGGACGACGCGCTCGGTGCGGCGGCAGTAGCAGGGGCTCGGGATCAGCGTGTCGAACATGTGATCATCTGCACGCCGGACAAGGACCTTGCCCAATGTGTGCGCGGTACACGCATCGTGCAACTGAATCGCCGAACGCGCATGACCATAGACGAGGCAGGCGTAATTGAGAAGTACGGAGTGACCCCGGCATCAATCCCAGACTATCTGGCGCTAGTTGGCGATGCGGCGGACGGCTATCCAGGACTAAAAGGCTGGGGTGCGAAGTCCTCGGCTGCTGTCCTTGCCAAGTTCGTACATCTCGAATCCATTCCGACGGACTGGCGCGAGTGGCGAGTGAAAGCCGCCAATGCGAGCGCCCTGGCAGATACTCTCTCCCGGGAGCGAGACCAAGCACTGCTTTTTCGTACGCTCGCTACGCTCCGGACCGACATCGCGCTCTTCGACGACATTGAGCAGTTGCGCTGGCATGGCCACACACCCGCTTTCGCCGATCTCGCGGCTCGATTGGACGCCGCGGTTACCGAAACCCGAAGACCGGCGGCACGCCGTTCAGGGAGCGCGCTGATTCCCGGCTCCGCTGCGCCGCGATGACCCGAGATATGTCGCGAGTATACTGGAGGCCCTGTTGGGTGCACGGATCGGCAATTCATGGAGTCAGCGGAGGCGACACATGAAAACGGTTGCGTTGGGGATCTTTCTGCTGGTGGCTTTAGGGGTTGCCTACAACTGGGCGCATCGTTCTGCCGGGAGCAGCTCCGGGGGGGCGACGGCGTTGGCTGATAGCGTGGCGAGCGGGCAGGCGCAGGCCGGAGCAGGAGCAGCAACCGAGGCGAAATGGATAACGGTCCGCGATGCGCGGGAGCAGGCATTTTCAATCCAGGTTCCGCAGGGCTGGAAGACCTATGGCGGCCTGTTCCGTTTCAGCGCGATTGACGCGCGGTTGGTCGTGGATATGACTTCGCCGCATGGGCTCACCAATCTCCGCGTAGGGGACTCGACGGTTCCTCCGTACAGGGTGCCGGGCCCGTTTCTGGGGCCGGGGCCGGGTGTGGCTTCATATGCCGCAGGCAATGTGTTCGCGACCAGGTATGGGCAGGCGCGATTCGCCTCTATGTGCCAGGGACTGCAGTTGACCAAGAGCGATGCGATGATGCCAAAGTATCATCCTGCAGGTGGGGGAATGACTCGGACCACGGCAGGCGAGGCGTTCTTTAGCTGCACCGAGAAGGGATCGCCGATATCTGCCTATGTGTATGCGGAGACAATGCTGATGGGGCCCGGAGGGCCGGGCTCGAGCTGGTTGGTTGTGGCGTTGGGTAGCGTGATCGCTCCGGCGCAGAAGGCGGCCGCAGCAGGCTCGATGCTGCAACATGTTGGGGAGTCGCTAGTGATGAACCCGGCTTGGACCGAGATGCAGAGCCAGTTGAACAACCAGGCAATCCAGCGGATTAACGCATCAACGCAGGCGACGATTGCGGCCACCAATGCAGCGAATGCGCATCAACAGTCGATGATCAGCGCGTTGCAGAATGACAGCTTCAACGACGTAATCAACGGCGTCCAGCAGACCAGGGACACCACGACCGGACAGCAATACACAGTACCGCTGGGCACAGGTACCACGCAGTGGCTGCGCGATGGCAAAACGGTGGTGGAGTCTGGGTTGTCACCCGGCGTGGGGTTCGATCGACTAACGCCGGTAAGTCATTAATGGGGCTGCGGGTGGCCCAGGTCTGACCGGCAAAGAGCGGGATACTTTCAGTGCCTGGATATCGGGGTAATCGCCTGTTAACGGAAAACTCAGCGCGCAGCGGCCTTCGCGACCCAGGTCTCGTCCGTTCCAACCGTTACCAGTACCGTGCCGCTTAAGGTGCCGCTTTCGACGAAGTTGCGCACGGCCTTCAGTAGGGCGGGCGAGACTTCATGGCCTTTGGCGGCGAGAAGCATCCCGGTGGTGGAGCGCAAGTTTTCGTTCAGAATCATGCCACTACGAAGATCGCGGACGTCAACGGGGCGCAGTTCAGTGGGTCCTCGGCTGGGCCTGAAGTCTTTGAGGGCCGTGACCATTTGGGCATCGTAGTCAACGGGATTTCGGCCAAGTGCCAACAGGGCTTCGTGCCTTTCCGATCCAGTGCTGAGCAGGTGGTCGAAAGCCAGGCTGACCCGTAACATCTGCGCCCCTCGGCGGACAGATTCGGCGTCCGGAGACGGGGATCGCGGGAGTTCCGAAGGTAATTCTGTCTGTTGGAGGATCATTTCAGCGACAAGTTCGAGTCGTGGAATCCGGGCCAGCAGGTCGTGGGCGATCTGCGGATGCTGCGCGTAGCTCCTTTCATGTTCTGGAGTGAGCGGTTTGCCGGCATGAATGGCTTCGAGCAGGTCGGGGGCGAGAGTCAAGCATCCGAGTTCGGAAAGCATCGCTGCGATTTCGTATTGCCACGTGTTGGAGAGGCCGAGTTTTCCTGCGATGTGGCGCACGTACCGGCAGATGCGAGCGCCTTTGTTGAAAGCGACCGGATTGGCCAGGTGGAGCATCTCGCTGAGTACCCGGATCGCGCCCGCGAGAGTTTTCTCCAGCAATTCTTTTTCGCGACGCATGAGGTCATATTGTGCAACACAGGATCGGAGTGCGAATGCCAGGTCTTCTGCGGTGACCGGCTTGTTGAGAAAACGGAAGATTCTGCCTTCATTGACTGCGCGCACGGCGGCTTCCGAGTCGGCATATCCGGTGAGCATGACGCGGATAGAGTCGGGAGCCAGGGCGCGCACACGGGAAAGGAACTCGGCACCATCCATGCCGGGCATGCGCATGTCGGAAACCACCACGCTGTAGGGGCCATCATTTTTGACCTTTCCCAGTCCCGCTTCGGGTCCTTCGGCCAAGTCAGCTTTGAACTCGCGGTAGACAGACCGGGATAGACCTTCGAGCGCAAGGGGGTCATCGTCAACGAAGAGGATCCTGGGTTTGTCGTTCCGTGTGGCGATGGCAGCGGTATCAGACATCATTTCGAGACTCCTGCATCAGAATCGAAGTGAATCGGGATCCTGATAAAAAATGTCGTGCCTCTATCTAATTCAGTGTCGAACCAGATGTTTCCGTGATGCTTTTGCACAACGATGTCATGGCAAATCGTAAGTCCCTGGCCGGTGCCCTCTCCAACCTGTTTAGTCGTGAAGAATGGGTCGAAGACCCGGGCACAGACAGGAAGAGGGATACCAGTCCCGTTGTCCTGAATTTCGATCTGAACATCATTGTCGATTTGTCGTGTGCGGATGTTTAGCTTTCCCCGCTCGCGCGCTTGCTTCTTCGAGGCTTCACGAATGGCGTGCGTAGCATTGACGATGAGGTTCAGGAAAACCTGATTCATCTCGTCGGCGTAGCATTCGAGGTGGGGCAGGTTGGGCTGATAGTCGGTTTGAACATCAGCGATGTGCTTGATCTGGTTCTGGACGATAGTGAGAGTTGCGTCGAGCGCCTCGTTGAGATCGACCTGCTCTCGTTCTCCGCCGCCGGTGTGGGAGAAACGTCGCATAGCACCGAGGATCTTGCTCATCCGCCGGATCCCCTCAAGAGACTGCGAGATGGCCTTGGGAACTTGCTGCCGGAGCCAATCCCAATCCTCGGGAGGGCCGGTGGGAGTGACGGCGGTAGAAGAACTCGAGTCGGAGGTGGCAAAGACGCGCTCCGGAATCAGGCAGAGGGCCATGGCGGCGTCGAGTTGGCTCCACGTGTCGCTGAGGAAGGCAATGTTGTCCGAGACGTATTGGACCGGCGTATTGATTTCGTGGGCAATGCCGGCGGCGAGTTGTCCGATGGCGGAGAGCTTCTCGGTTTGCAGGGCCATCCGGCGATCGCTGATGTCGCGAGCGGAAATGACGCTGGCCTCGATCTCGCCGCGAGAGTCACGGATGAAGCTGCCATGAGATTCCAGAGTGACGTAAGTTCCGTCTTTTCGTTGCATCCGGTATTCGACTATCTGGCCAACGCCGGTCTTGAGCGCTCGCTCGGCAGCCCTAGTCACCAGGGACCGGTCGTCGGGGTGGATCTGCTGGAAAGAATTGGTGAGTTTCAGTTCTTCCTGGGTATAGCCGAGGAGACGCTCATACGCGGGGTTGTTATAAATACGATGGCCGGCCTTGTCAACAACGGCAATCAGATCCGCGCTGTTTTCCGCGATGGAACGGAATAATTGGTCAGCCCGGTCTTTCGTCTCTTCCGCCTGCCTACGCTTTGTGATATCACGATTGACAATGACAAGGTTCTCGATCTGATCTTCTTCGTTTGGAATCGCGGTGGCGACTGATTCCAAGATGCGCCATGTCCCATCCTTATGGCGTATTCGGTATTCAAGCCGTTCGCCTCGTCGCGTAAGTCGTGCGCTCTCCGCCGCTTCTAATACCCGTTGCCGATCCTCAGGATGGATTAGCTCCGCCGGCGAAGTGGCCTTCAATTCCTCCGACGAATAGCCGAGAACTTTCTGGTACGAAGGACTGTTATAGAGCCAATTCCCAACGCAATCTATGACCGCGATCATGTCGGCTGCGTTCTCGGTGATCACTTCGAAGAGCTGATTGCGCTGGGCGAGTTCGCGGCGGATTCGCTGGAGCTGAAGTTGCTGGTAAACAGTGTAGATATCGAATAGGAGGACAAGGAATGCCAGCCCGCGTACCCACTCCTTGAGATCACGCCACTCGGAACTCCCCATGAGATGAGGGCCGGAGAAGGTAACGGAGATGATGCCCGTCGTCAATACCAAGGTGACCGTGACGGCAAATCCCCACAGCCACCATTCCCGCGCTTCGACCTGGCGCATCGGCCTCGTGCGGCATTGTTCCTGTTTCCTGTTATTCAAGACCACCTCGACGCAATGCAGACACTAGAGATTGAACAGGAACTCCAATTCTGGACATTGCCGCAAGTCCGGATTCGTTCGAGACGAATTACCGGTAAACCTGGATATCATCTTTCAGCCACCGTTACGCTAATCTCCAATTACCATTTCGGGCTCGCGCCTGGGTCCCACTGCGGGCGTTGTCTCCACCGCACCGGACGGGGCGCTCTCGCTTACGTCGGCTAATTGCAACCCTAAGTTTCCTGGGGTTGGTTGGATGGGCCAATCCGGGTTCGAGATCGGTAGTCCCGGTTCAGATCAGCTTGTTCAACAGCGCCAAGTCTTGGCTATAGCTCTATCCACTTCAGTGCTGGCAGCTTAATGGCCAAAATCTACAAAAAACACCAAAGATGTGAACCCCACAGCTTTGAACGGGTTTCACGGCTGCTACGCGTGCGCCCTCCCAATATTCCACTTTCGGAGTGTCTCAAAGCTGGAAAACAGTCCGTGAACTAGACACCAGTCGATGTCGAATCGAAAGCGACAACAAGAATTAAGGGAGGCGGTGAACAAAGAATGTGCGAACCTAAATGACATGCAGGGGATCTCGTGTCATCTCCGCAGGCAGGTCGTTAAGGCTCTGACACTTTTGACAATTCAGAGCTTTGCCGGCCCTGTTTGAGCCAGAGCCTAGTCGATGACGTGGCATAACGCATCAATGTTGGAGTGACGATTTATGCTTGCGAGAGATCACAACCACGATGATGAACTTGGGCCGAATTCGGCTGGGCAGTCCGGCGACCTTCAAGGGAATATCGGACGTAGCTGATGCCAATTCTGAGAGCGTGAAGGAATTAGTAGAGCAGGGAAACGCGTTCGAAGCCGAGGCGGTAGAGGCTGTGGAGAACGCCAACGATCCGGATGTCGCTGAGGTGACTACGCGCGAGGTACCGGAGGACGACGTCCCCAAAGAATATCGGAACGCCAGCTAGCCAGGGACGTTGCGCAGGACCGAATCGCGCCGTGAAAGCGGCCGTCGTCATCTAATCGGCTGAGGAGAACACCATGCCACAGAGTCCGCACAATCGAATCGCAGAACTCCATAACCTGGCGGCCCACGCCCACTCCGCTGCTGCTGCCGCGCACGGCAAAGGAGATCACATGGCCGCGCACGAACTCACCAAAAAGGCGCACGAGCACTCCATGAACGTACACAAGCTAGCTGAAGAACTCGCCACCAAGGACGCAAAAACCAAAGCGTGAAAATAGGTAACTGGCCCATCTTTCATCTGCTTATGGATCGATGCATTGATGTGGCCTTGCTTTAGCTGCTCTTGCGGCCATGACCCTACTGTGGCTTCAGTGCTGCAGTCGAATTCTGTGACGCTCTCCCCTGTTTCTCTGCCTCACTAGGAACGGATGTCTGCGGTTCGTTCAATTGCGATGATCGCTCATCACAGGGAAAAATAGCTGGTCTAAATTGCTCACGTCAGCTTGGTTGCTGCCGCGGCCGAGACTTTCTTGAGCCATGGTTGGTGCATTCTGATGCGACCGTTTTTATCCCATTTGACGACTGTGTCGTCTTCGTTTGTTTGTTCAACTGTGCCGAATTCTCCAGTCGGTTTACCGAAGTCGCCCAAAGCCTCGACCCGATCTCCGCAGAGCAGTTGCTGGCCGGTGGCAGGGGGCTCGGCAAGCCGAGGCTTCCTGGCTCGATCTGAGTCAGGGGCCGCACCCCTGTGTGACAGCGGCGGTTGGGGGGCTATACGCAGTTTCCGCATCGGATGATCGGTGATATCGGTCATATTTGCCTGTTTGTTTCCGGAAGGCTGTACGCGCGTTTAATGACGACGACTAGTCTTGATAAACTCAGCATAGGCTCCTCCGGAATGGTAAGACTGGTCTACAATGCACAGTTTCGATAATTTAGTTTTGCGTGATGTGTGGCTGAGGTTTGTTTCTTTATCCAATCGGCGACCGTCAGCCGCAAATGGTCTACCAGCGCTGCTATCAGATTTAGGGGTGCGCCTCAGGGTTGGCGGGCAGCTAGTCGTGAAGAACAACGCTTAGCAGCGAACTATGGACTTGCAGTCCATCGTCGCCATAGTCGACGAAGCCTAGCTTTCTGAACCGATTCATGAAGAAACTGACCCGGGACCGGGTTGTGCCGATCATATCTGCGAGAGTTTCTTGGCTGATCTTGGGGATCACCGTTTCGGGCACACCTTCTTTGCCGAAATGAGCAAGCAACAGCAGAACCCGAGCGAGCCTTTTTTCACTGGAGTTGAAGAGCTGATCAACTAAGTCCTCTTCGTACCGGATGTTCCGCGCGAGCAAATAAGCCACGAACATGTCAGAAAATTCGTGTTCTCGTTGCAGCGCTCCCATCATGGCTTTCTTGTCGATCCGTAACAGTTCGCAATCCGTCATGGCGGTCGCAGATCCCATGCGTAAAGCCTGTCCAGCCAGGCTGCCTTCCCCAAAAAAATCGCCTTCGCTCAATATACCCAGAGTTGCCTCTTTGCCAATCTTGGATACGACCGTGAGTCGAACCTTGCCTTCCTGGATATAGAAGATTGAGTCTGCCGCATCACCCTGCGTGAAGACTGCTTCTTTCTTAGGGAGAATCACGACCTTCCTGCCCACGCCGATCGTGGCAAGGAAGCTCTTTGGGTCGAGATCGAGGGCGCGCCCCTTCTTGGCTAATGCGATCGGGGATGCCATAAAAAGGAGGTCCTCTCTGGGACTGGAACTACACTCCCTAAGAGCTTGCCACAATTGAAATCAAGAAAGATGGTCACTTTTGCACACAATTCGAAGAACTAAAGCGTGTTCCCACGAGGTTTGAACCTGCAGCATAACGAATAATCAGAGTGAGCAATATTGAGCATCTTCCACTTGTGGAGTGCTGCATTATGCGATTGTGAAGACGAAGGATCTCACCGCAAAGCAGGTATTATCTGTGCCTTGCACCACTTGCGGTGCGGCGGTTGGAGAGGTCTGTGAACTGAACACAGGTGCCCCACGGACTGAGCCCCACCGGGATCGGAAGTTGTCGGCTGCGGAGGCTGTGGAAAACAACCTGTCAGGTCGCGAACCCCCTAGCCGTGTTTGACGTGCGGGACACTCTGACCTTTATCAAACGCCTACGGACTTTTGCCACGGCGTCGGTAGTTACTGCGCGGGCCCACCGGCCACCGTCGGTACAGACGCCACGGACTTCAACTGGTCCAGGGCAGTCAGCACGCCTTGCCAGCGGACTTGGTCCTTCTTCGTCTCGATAGGCGCCGAGAGGTCGGAATAAAACTGGAGGATATTGTCGCGTAGCTCCGGAGTCGTTCCATCGAACTTGCGGCTCGACAACTGCCCTAGCAGTTTCGCGTAACTATCGTCGGCGAGCGAATATTCTCCCGCCTTGGTCAGTTGGCCACTATCAAGATCACAATTGGGGAGCAGCACAGCGTCAGTGCCCACTGCGTGGAGGAATGCCCGATATTGGTCGACGGTCAAATTGATACTCTTGAAATACAAATCCTCAGTCTGCGGAGTCGGGTTTTTGAAGCCCAGCCCCTTGAAGGGACCAATCCTCGGCATATAGCGCAATAGAGTTGAGAGGAACCGTGTCCCGAATCCGGGCGTGGTGTAATCCTTCCCCCACTCCTTCTCATAGCCGGAACGCGAAAGCCGGTACAGAAACTCCTTTTTCGCGAAGTCGGGCCGCTCGCGCATCATGTCTTTCTTGTGGGTCTGGAGCGCGACCTGGGTCATTTCCGGGATCAACCGGCTGACCGAGAAACGATAGGACCCGATTGCGAGATCCTCGTGAGCAAGCACATCTTTCAACTCCACTCCGTAGACCACTGGGAAAACCCGCACCAGGAGGGGCTTTGACACTTTGAACCCGATGAAATCGTGGTACTGCTGCGATGCGTAGCGATTCTTCGCTACCTGCAACATGTCGAAGCCGAACTCGGTTTTCAAGTGAGCCGTCTTATTTTCGGCATACTTCACTGATTTGCCAAACTTCGCACGTAGGTTGGGATACTCGATGGCTACAGACTGGTTGACTGCGGGGTGCCCCGTGATGTCTGACGCATAGTGTGCCAGTGCGCCTAGAGCGAAAGCATACTCGTTGGCATCCTGGCTTTCGAATAACAGCTCGCGAACAAAGTCACCGGTGCGAACATAATGCACCAGGTTGCTGAAATCTTTACTGCCGAATGGGTAATAACCCAGGTCCTGGATGACGGCGCCTCCATAAGCGTAGGCATGCGCCTCCTTGATCTGATCTTCCGACAGTCCCGGATATCGCTTGAGCAGAAGGGGCCGGATCTCGTCGGTCCAGAGCAGGTCGACGATTTCCTCGTGGGTTAGCACGGAATACGCCGCCGACCCACCGCTGCACATTAGGACGACGAGCAGAAATGCGGCCGCACGCACAGAAAACAGGCGCCAGCCTCGGTGGGTGGCGCCTGCCGAGATTGCCGACTGGCGCATAATTCAAATCCGGCCGAGTACGAGGAGAATAACGACGATGCAAAGGATAAGTCCGAATCCTCCGCTCGGGTAATAGCCCCAATTCCGGCTATGAGGCCAACTTGGCAGTGCTCCGAACAGTGCCAAAATCAGAATCACAATCAATATAGTTCCAAGCATATTTCACTCCTTTTTCCCGCGCTGACCCGACTATCGAACGTCACGAATCGCAGGGTGTAGCTCTAACTGCTTTGTTGCGCCAACGCCGCCTGCCTGATCCTCAAGATGCGCACCGGGAGCAACGTTGAATAGAGAGTCATTTTCTTTATAGGCGTTCCGCTGTTTTCTTACTGATCAAAACTGATCAATGTGACAAAACCTCTGGGTGGGGTGTGGCGCTTTCGGGGGAATGCGGATCGATAATTGAGCGTGGACCGCATCTCCGCCGGCGGGACGCTGCCTTCGGTTGCTGCGACGGGAAAAGAAATGGTGCGAGCCCACGGAGCGGACCCGCACCACGCAAGGGTTAATCGACTTCCTATGCCTCATTCTTATCAATTGAGCGGACTGACGCAGTAGCTCGCGGTCAATTCGCGACTGGCGAGGCTATTCTTTTCCTCCAGGGGCTTTTCTCTCCGGAGCGCTTTCGGAGCGTGGTGCTGCCTGTTGACGTGCCGCAGGCTGCGCATGAACTGCAGGCGCCGGACGAGGAGCGCTCTCGGTGCGAGCCTGAGCGCGAGGTGCTGCCTGTTGACGTGCTGCAGGCTGGGCGTGAGCTGCCTTGTTCTCATTCGAGCGAGAGGCTGCTGCCTGTTTCTCGGACGCCTTGTTCTCGTTCGAGCGCGTAGCTGCTGCTTTGTTCTCAGCTGCCTTGTTCTCGTTCGAGCGCGTAGCCGCTGCTTTGCTCTCAGCTGCCTTGTTCTCGTTCGAGCGCGTGGCCGCTGCTTTGCTCTCAGCCGCCTTGTTCTCGGCTGCTTTGTTCTCGGTGGCCTTGGATTCGGCTGCGGCGTCATTGGCTGCTACCACACCCTTGCCGGTAAACTCTCCCGGTTTGGAGGTTGCAGCGATTGGCGGCTTGCCATGATTTACGGATGCCAATAGGTCGTGGTTTTTGCTGGCGGCCTGCCGATGCCCTGTCTGTGCGGCCGTTGCCGGCGTATGATGCCCATGGGCCGCAGTTTCTTCTGCGGCGGTCGGGCGCGAAGTTATGCCACCGCGTCCGCCGTTGTAACTGACATTACTTCCGGCCCTCTCGTTGGATACAGTCTTTTGGTAAGTGTTGTGAAAGTTGTTCCTATCGACGTTATTCACCGATGTGTTGTAACTGAACTGGTTGTTTCTCCAGTATCCGCCTCCGTAGCCGTAGCCACCGTAGCCGTAGCCGTAGTTGACACCGCCGTAGAAGCCGACCGTCGGACCCCAGTAGCCCTCATTCCAGGCGTAGGCATTACTGCCCCAACCCCAATAGCCCGGCGTCCAGAGCAGGCCAATGGCGGGCGGTTCGACCCATGTGCCGGGTACCCAGAAATACCCTTCATCTCCATAAGCCCAATAGCCTGGCGTCCACAAATAACCGCTCTGAGGACACATCGGTTGCGAGTACGCCACCAGTTCGGGCGGAGCGATCGTGATAGACATACCGACTTGCGCGAACGCGGCGGCCGACATGGCCAGAAGAAATGTTAACGATAGTAAACGGATCTTGCGCATTTTGAACCACCTTGCCGGATCATCCTTCGATTGCCCGGTTGTACCTTGCTGCTGCGGGCTGCGCGGATCGAGCGGCGACGCGTCAAGGCAAGGATTCCACGGAGGCGCTGCCCGGGTCTGAGCACAACTGCTCACTATTCAAGAATGTTCCCATTGGATCTGCTAACGATTTTGCCGAAATGGCGCTGCTGTCCGGACAAGAAACGACGCGAGCCCCAGAAATGGGGCCCGCGCCGATAGGATTAAGTTGTGCTGCGACCGGAAGCGTTACCAAAACGAGCTGGCTATAGTGTGAAGCTGAGTGCAAGGTTCACGCCAGGAAACGATGCGTTGCACAGGTAATACACGCCGTTAATCTCGACCACATAAACGTTTTGCGTGTAGAGCCAGTTGCTGGGCCATGCGTCAACGAATCCGAATGAATAGCCACCGTATTCGAAGCGGTGATTGTGGTAGTCGTTTTCGCTAACTCGAAAACTGTGTTGCTGTCCGAAATTGGCCTTGAATTTGTCTGCGGGAATGCGGCCCCCACCATTACCAGCGGCGTGCTGTTCCTGCCGCACGTTCTTCTCTGCCGGCTTGGCGTTCTTTTCTTCTTGCTGCGCGTTCTTCTCTTCCGGCTTGGCGCTCTTCTCCTGCTGCGCCTCGGGTTTTTGCTCTGGCCTTGCGGACTTTTCCGGCTGCGCTTTTTTCTCGTCCTGCGCGGCGGGCTTGCCTTTCTGTTCCTCCTGCTCGTGCTGCTCCTGTGCGAACACCGGAGCTGCGGCTACGAGCGCCAAAGACAGAACTGCTGTGCTGATAAATCCAACTAGATTCATAAGTGTTGCCTCCATGTATTGATTTGTTGCGTAGGCTTGCGCCTAGCTCTTACTGCAAGCTTCCTGTTGTCGCGTTAACCGGGCTGCCGATGGCTTCGCCGGACACGAGAAGTTCAACTCTCCGGTTCTGCTGGCGTCCGGAGGAGTTGTCGTTTGAGGCCACCGGCAAGGTGTTGCCGAAACCTTTCGACGATACCGAATTTGTCGCTACGCCTTCTTGCACCAGATAATCGCGCACGGAACCAGCGCGGTTTTCGGACAGTGTTTGATTCATCGAGTCGCTGCCCACATTGTCCGTGTAGCCGCCGACTTCTATGTCGAGTCCGGGATAAGCGAGCAGAATACCGGCGACTTTTGCCAGCTTCTCTCTTGCACCCGGCTTCAATGAGTATTTGCCGGTGTCAAACAAAACATCGGACATGCTGACAATGAGTCCTCGCGCGCTATCGCGCGTCTGAAGAATGGAGTTCAACTGCACAGACAATCGGGTGCGCATGGCTGCCTGATCTGCTTCTGCCTGTTGCGCGCTCTGCTGCGATCGCTGGGCAGCTAAGCGAGACTGCTCCGCATCAGCCTGCGCTGCGGAGACTGCATTGGCTGACGAAGCCTCGCTGTTAGCCATGTCTGATTTGGCCTGTGCGGTCGCCGATTGTGCATCGGCAGCGTCGGCGCGTGCCTTGTCTGCATCCAATTCGGCCTGGGTCTTCGCGGCGAGAGCGCTTGCTGTGTCGGCCTGGGCCTGCTCTTTCAGATGGATCGCGATGTCAGCCTGTTCCTGCGATTTCGCCTGCACATCCGCTGAATCCTGGCGCTCACGCGCCAGTTGTATCTCGTCGAGTTTCTTGACCGCAATCGCACGCGAGTCTTCGGCAGTTTGTACTGCCTCGCGGGAGACCGCGATCAGAGGCTTGGTCTCGATATGTTTGCTTACGGCATATTCATCGGCATTGTTCATTAACTGGACAGCATGCCCGTAGCTGTCACTGGCATACTGCTCGGCCCCCTCGGATTGCGCGATGCGCAGTGCATTCCGCGCCTCGAAGAATTCCAACGGCAGCCTGGCATTTAGAACCACTGGATCGAATTTGTAGCCCGTGGGAATGTAGCCGCCGCGCTCCATCAGCTCGTAATTCGCATTTACCGCTTCGGTAGTCCCCTTGGTGGTCTCACGAACTACGTTCTCAAGGACAACCGCGTTGCTGGGTTGCCGCACGGCATAATAAGGTTCCGCGGTAACGATCAGAGCAAAAGCCTGAAGGTCGGTGGTCGCGCGCAGCTTACTGCGATGGTTGTCGCCGACTAGCACTTCGCCCAGGTTCACCGCGCGGCCTTCCGGAGAAATCGCCCATAAGACATAGGTCAGATACTCATTGCCGAAAGTCGTCGGTTTCTGCAGGTCGCCAAATTCCGCGTCGATCTCAATGGACCCACGCTTGCTGTTTACCTTGGCTTCACCGTTCGCGGAAGGCATCAAGTCCGTGCCCGCAAAATCGAGTCTGGATGCTCCGCTGCGATGCTCATAGTTGACGGCCTGCACGCTGCGGCTGACTACATTCACTCGAAATACCGGAGTCGGACTCACCGGCTCGACGACCAGGGTTGTTTGAGAGTTGGTTTGCGCGAAAACGCTCAGACTGAATGTGATTCCGACTGCGAACAAAAGCTTGGTCTTCAAAGTATCTCCTTGAGGCGGACGTCTGCCGCCTTGCGTTCTATCGATCTTGCGTTGGGCGCTCAGCCTTCGTGGCTGGCTTCTCTTGCGCATGTTTAACTACCGATGTGGATCCGGGAAAGCGAATTAAAGAGTCCAAAAACATTCAGTATCCACAGAACCACGGCGATGACTACGACGCCATTCAAAATTGACTTGATTTGTCCCTGCATGGGAATGAAGCGATTCACCAGCCACAGCAGGACACCTACCACGATCAGAACTTCCAGCAATTGAATTAGTGGCATGATTGTTGACCTTTCTTCCTTGTTCGCGGGCTAACTCCTCTCATCCGCCTGGAGGTGTCGCCCTGCTTTCGATGTTCGAGACCTTGCCATCGTGTATCGCCACAAGGTGTCGTGGCGTAGACGCGGATGAAGGATGCCGATTGGCTGGATGTGGCCGCTTGCACAGCGACCTGAAATGAGAGCTGCGAATCAGCGTCGCGGCTCAGTCTGCACACTCAGTAGGAAGATAGAATCGCAGATGGGCAGTCTCGCGTCTGAGCAAGATAGCTCACTTACGGGAAATTCAGGGTTGCGACGCCTTCCGGCCTCAAATCGACCGTACTTCGGTTGGAGCAATGTCGCTCAGCGGAACACGCGGACGATCGGCAACGCTCTGCCCGATAGAATGCATCAGCGCCCACGAATACTCGAACTCTTGTCCGCATTTCAGGCAGACCTGGTACGTGCGTTTCTTGATTGTGAAAACACTACTGCGTTGTTGATGATGGCATCCAAAAGCAAACTGAACAATCCACAGCAGAGGTTTCATAAATCCTTGGCGCACTGCCGGCGCACGCAACTTCCGATCAGCTCCGGCCAACTTAGAGAGAGCACGTTCGCAGACGATTTCCAAACTCCCAAGGCCAGCAGCGAATTCCGGGCAGGCCAGCGTTCCCCAACCTGCAGATAACGCGACGGATGCGGCCCTTTTCGCAAGAAGTCTGGCGAAATATACGGAATGGAACTATCCAATTCTGACCAGACGCGCTTCTCTGGCTGCGCTCACGACGACCCCCAGAATCCAGCAATTTCATCGAGGCGAACTACCTTTTAAGTTTAGAATTGTGCTTATGGGGGCACTTGCACTGGCGAATAAGCAGAGCCGCGGGTTCAATCCTACGACATTCCTCGCGACCATTGGCGAAGGCAGGAAGCAACTGACTTTCGTCAAGAAGCAAGGCATCTTCGCGCAGGGCGACCCGGCGGACGCCGTCTTCTATATCCAGAACGGCAGAGTGAGGCTCACGGTCGTCTCCAAAGTCGGCAAAGAAGCGACCATCGGCATATTAGCGGACGGGAACTTCTTTGGCGAAGGCGCGCTGGCTGGTCAAACCCTGCGCATGGGATCTGCTGCGGCCATGACGGATTGTGAAGTTCTGCGCATCGACAAGAAAGCGATGATGGATGCGCTGCACCGCGAACACGCGTTTTCCGATCTGTTCGTGGCGTATTTGCTGGCGCGGAACGTTCGCTACGAAGAGGATCTGGTCGACCAGCTGTTTAATTCCAGTGAAAAGCGTCTCGCGCGCGTTCTTCTTCTGCTTGCTCATTTTGGCAAGGAAGGTGTGCCCGAAACGGTGGTCCCCAAGATCAGCCAGGAGAGCTTGGCCGAGATGGTCGGGACCACGCGTTCGCGGATCAGCTTCTTCATGAACCGGTTCCGGAAACTCGGTTTTGTCGATTACTCTGGCGGCCCCGAAGGGGGATTGCAAGTCCACAGCTCGCTGCTGAGTGTCGTTCTGCACGACTAGCTTTTCCGCTGCAAATTCTATTGCGAGGATTGGATATGAAAGTGTTGCTATATGCAGGGTTGCTCCTGGTTGTGCTTGGCGTCGTATCGCTCGTCGTGCCCATCCCCCACGCCGAGACCGAGGGCATCAAGGTCGGGAATACGAATTTCGGCATTCAGACAAGTCACAGCGAGCGTGTCTCGCCCATCATCAGCGCCGTGTTGATCGCGGGTGGAATCGCCTTGAGCATCGCCGGAGCGCGTTCGCGAAGCTGATGTCTTATGCGAACGCGCGACTCAATGCAGGTCCGCGTGAGCAATTCGCGTGGCGCTGCGTCTCCATCTAACTATGCCGTCGTGACAAGCTTGAGGGCGGTCCCTTGCGCTGGTTCCCATTGCGTAGGCGGGAAGCTGCGAGTCAAGCCCGGTTCGGTTGCCTTGCTTTGCCGATGGCCGCAGGACAGGCAAATCGCTCCCACTTGCCGGATGTCGGTCTCTTTCGATATTTCGTTTTCACGAATTGCGGTTGAGCCCGCTACCACCGGTCCCGCACATTTGTCGCAGGAAAAGACTGAGAGATGCAAGTACTGCTTTTTCATTTTGGATCCTCGAAAGCTCAGTCGACGGCCCTACACAACAGCGCGCGCACTGCCCGCCAGCTTAACGACCAGCACCACCAGTGCAACAGCCAGCAACAAGTGAATCAGACCGCCCGCTACGTGTAAGCCAAGACCGAGAAGCCACAGAATCAATACCACCACAAAAATCGTCCAAAGCATATTGGTCTCCTCCGCTCATTTGAGTGTTCTCCACAATGCGAGAATCAGAAAACTCGCCTATGTTGGGGCTGGAGCAAGCGAATTCCCGCACTCCAGGCAAGACGCCTGCGCCCGCGGCGTGATTAACCTGCAAAACGGACACATCCTTTGCGATGCGAAACCGCACGGTGGCGGCACCGACGCAAGCAGCTTCGAGGCGGATCTACCGACCCTGGCAAACCTTCCGCGAAGACGATCGCAGAACCGACTAAGCGCGCTTTCCATCAATCTACCTTCATGCCTCTTCTCCGTGGCTAACGGTTTTGTTTATAGGCAAATGGCCGAACTGCCCGAAGGATTCCGAACTTGGCCAAGATGACGATGACATGTCCGGGCCCGATATTCTGAGCAAGACCGCTCATACCGTCCAAAAATGATGGCCCGCGCACTCCACCGTCTCGTGATGTTCGCCACCACTTCACGACGTGTGTTTGATCATCAGAACTTCATCGCATGTTTCGCAGTAGATCAACTCGTTCACCACGCCCTGGGCCAGCAGAATGCGGAACCCTGTTCCTGGATCGCGCACGTAAAACACGATGCTGCGCTCGGTTCGCACCGCCGATACCTCCACCACCTTCGCGATGGGCCCTACGATGTGCGGATGATCCCGTGGAAATGGCTGATGGAGCTGAAAGACAAAGACGCCAGGTGGCTAGCTTCGCGACCTGAAATTCGCGTGCGGGGCGCGCTAAAGGCCGGCCGGACTAACGAAAATAAATCCACAGCCCGACGACGGTCGCCACTAGTCCCAGGCTGAAAACGATGTTCATCGCGCGCTCGGTGCTGGTTTCACGAGCGGGCTTGCGCTGCGATCCTTGCAGTGGCATCACATCGATCTTTTCGTCCACCGTGGCAAAGGTAAGACCCGCAAGCTTGCGCCGCTCCGGCGCAGGCGTCGCCAGACTGACCCCAATTAAGATCAGCGAACACACGATAAACATAAAAATCGCATAGTGCAGGAAATTCATTTTCACAAGCGTCAGCCAGAGGCCGGTAAACTCCGTTCCTCTGGCAGCCACAATTTCCGCCACAAAACGCAATGCACCGAGCACAAACCCGGCCAGCAAAGATGAGATCGCGCCGGCTCCATTCAGCCGCGGCCACAGAATACCGAGCACAAAGCAGGCTGCGATCGGTGGGCTAATATACGCCTGCACGCTCTGCAGATAGATGTACAGCTGGCTGCTGATGAGGTGGATGAACGGCACCCACGCCAGCCCAAGCACCACCATGACTCCCGTAGCTACTCGCCCAAAAAAAACGAGCTTCTTCTCGTCCGCATCCGGGCGGAGTTTCTTATAGAAGTCGAGCGTCACCAGCGTCGACGCCGAGTTAAAGACCGAGGCCATCCCTCCCATGAGCGCAGCGAGCAGCGCTGCAATCATCAGTCCGACAAGGCCGGTTGGCAGCAGGTTGATGATGAGCGTAGGAAATGCGATGTCGCCATTCGTGACTTGGCCCGAGGCATTGACCTGAAAAAGGTTTCGGTAAAGCGCGAAAGCAATCAGCCCGGGAACAACGAGCAGAAAAACGGGGAGAATTTTCAGGAAGCCCGCAAAAACTGTTCCTGCCTTCGCGTGGCCTTCATCGCGCGCCGAGAGCACCCGCTGCACGATCACCTGGTCGGTGCACCAATACCAGATCCCCAGAATGGGCGCGCCGAGAAAAATTCCAGTCCAGGGAAAATCTGGATCGCTCACCGGCTTAATCATGTGAAAGTAATCTGCTGGAACCGCTGCCCGCAGGCCTGCAAATCCGCCCACGCGATGCAATCCGATGAATGTGAGCGCGATGGCGCCTGTCAACAACACGAGCGTCTGGACCACTTCTGTATAGATCACCGCCGACAAGCCGCCGCCAATCGTGTAGATGCCGGTCGCGATCACGAGGATGATGGCCGCCTCCATGGGACTCCAGCCGACCACGCGCTCCAGCACAATCGCCGCTGCCCACAGGTGCACCGAGATTTTCGTCAGGATATAGGCGATGATCGAGATGCTGGCCAGATACACGGCGCATTGCCGGTTAAAGCGCCTCTCCAGAAATTCCGGCATCGTGAACACGTTGGAGCGTAGGTAAAACGGCACAAACACCCAGCCAAGGATGAGCAGAATAAGGCAGGCCAGCCACTCGAAGTGTCCGACCGCGAGACCGGTGCTTGCTCCCGAGCCGGCGAGCCCGATGAAGTGCTCAGTCGAGATATTGGAGACAAACAGCGACGCCCCGATGGCGAACCATCCAATATCGCGGCTCGCCAGAAAATAGTCGGTGGACGTGCGCTCCTTGCGCGCGAAATAAAAGCCGATGCCAAAAACGATCAGGAAGTATACCGCGATGATGACCAGATCAATCGTGGCAAGAGTGCGGTGGGTTATCGTGGTTGCATTCATCCTTGAGTCCGATGCCAACGCGGCCGCAGAGTTGCGCCGGCTGCCAACCTCTCTCGCCCTCTCTAGGAGGCGCTTAGCCAGCGTCGCTCATAATAATCTGGGGAACGTTCGAAGGAAAGCAAGAACGTGCAAGCGGATTGTATGCTGCCGGAAATTTGCAGGACGTCAGCGGACAAGGAACCGGAAAGAGCTGAGACAAAAAAATGGTGGGACGCGAAGCTTTTGCGTCCCACGTTGGGAAGAGAGACTCCGTTTCGAGCGCTCCAGTCCAATTCAGAGGAGAGCTCTCAATATCGTTTAGCGGTGCCCGCTGCTGTGCGAGCCGCCACCATGCGAACTGCCACCGCCATGCGATGATCCACCACTATGTCCGCTGGGAGCCGAGTGGCTTCCACCAAAGCTCGGTGCGTGTCCGCCGCCGCTAGGCGCCCGGCCTCCGCCGTAGGAACGGGGTGTAACAATCGGCTGCCTCATGTTGAGCGGCGGCCGCGAGATTCCTCCCCCGCCATAGGCCCGGCCTTCTGAACCCGGTCGGGGAGAACCATAAGACCCGCGCTCTTCCGCGCCACGAGGAGCGCCATAAGAACCGCGGCTCTCCGCGCCCCCGTAGGAGCGGCCTTCAGAGCCATTGCCATAAGTGCGGCCTTCGCTGCCATTGCCGTGCGAGCGGCCCGCCGATCCCTCTGACGAAGGAGAGGAAGACCGCGGTTGCATCGGGCTGAATTTCTGCCAGCCACCGTTATTCGAATTGCCGTGTGTTTCCCCAGTCGTACGCCCACCATTCTCCGCTGACTGGCCGAATCCGCGCCCTTCGTTCGCGCTGTTTCCAGGCCTCGCATTTTCGCGGTTGCTCTCAACCGGGTTGCCGCGGTTGAAACTCTCGCCACGAGAGCCATTCTCGGCCCCACGGGCATTGTTGCCATTCTCAAAACCGCGCTGCCCTCCGTTGACCGGCGATACCCCGTTCTGCCGCATGGCATTCGAAACCTGCGACTGCTCATGCTCAAACGACCGTCCGCTCGCTGCCGAACTGTTACCGCGCGGCGAGAAGAAATGGCTGCCGCCGCGATTCACTAGAGTGCTGCCCGCCGCCGGACGTCCGCTGGCGCTCAAGCTTGCGCGCGTCGGAGTTACCGGCAAGTTCCCGGTCGCAAAGTGCGCGTTTTGCAGCGACTCATGACTCACCGGCGAAAACGCCGTGCGTCCCTGTCCAAACCGGTTGGCAGCAACCGACGTCGCACCGCGGAAATTCCGATCATGCATCGCGAGATTCACGTTTGAGAAGCGGTTGCCGCCGTGCAACGGAGCAAATCCGCCACGGTTCCACCCGCGCCAATCGGTATAGCCAAAGCGCCCGCCCCAACCGCCCCACCAGGGGTGGAAGAAGTCACATGGGCCAATTGGGAACCAGCCAATCGATCCCCAGCCCCAGCCGAGGCCAACGCCAAATCCGCCGCCGAAACCAAAGAACGAGACGTAAGCCGGCGCCCACATCGGTCGGTAGTACGGATAAACCGGTCCCGGATACCAACCCCACGCTCCGTTATATTGAAACCAGCGCCCATAGTGATACGGTGCCCAGCCCCACGGCTCATACGAAACCCAAGTCCATCCCCAGTAAGGCTCCCAAACCCAGTTGCCCGCGCTGTAAGGAGCCCAACCCTGCGGCTCGTTCGGGAACCAGGCATGACCATAGTCGGGGACGTCTTGCCAGCTGCCGTTCGCGTCGAGATCTTGTGTGCCAGTGTAGTAGTCGTTCGTATTTTTGCGCGACACCGAACCATTAATAATCCGGTCGCGGTCGGTGTTCCACTGATCCCAGTCATCCCGCGCGGGCGCTTCGCCGATGCGATATTGCGTGTCGGCACCGGTGCCCTTAATCGTGATGAACTGGTTCGCGCCCACGCGCGTGCCGCCCTGCGGAGTTGTGATTTCGATTTCGCCGCGGCGCACCAGAACCTCAGTGTTATCGTCCGCGGTTACCAGAATCCGGAAGCTCGCTTCGCGCCGCTCGGTACGGATCGAAACATTCGGCGTGTCGATCTCGGCGTCCGCATCGCTGTTTCGCATCACGGTGTAGTTCGCCATCCCGTGGCCCATCTGAATCTGAATTTGCGAGCGCGTCAGATTGGTAATGTTGGCCTGCGTATGCTCGGCTAGACGGAAGATGTTGGCATAATCGAGTTGCAGTTCGACGCGAGACTTGTCGCCGGTCGAAACGCTATCGCCCGCCATCAGCGGCGCATTCAGTTGCGCAGCCGACCACTCACCCGCGTCCCCACGACGCGTCGAGACATCGCCATGAATCAAGCTGACGCGTGCCACACCATTATTGGAAGAAGTCTCGGTCGAATTGCCTTGCCCGCCCGGATAGTTCTGCCCACCCGGTCCCGGCGGCGGCCCTTGCATGCTCGGACCATTCGGGCTCGGCTTGATCGGAGGCGGAAGCTCGCTCATTGGCGGCCGTTCATTCTGATCATTAGGAGAAGCTTGACCATAGGGAGAGTTCGACATGGGCGTGCCCGAACTAGAGTCGGACCCGCTCGGCATCGAGCGCATGTCCTGTTCCTGATCAGGTTCCGGAGTTATGTATTGCCCTTGGTCTTGGCTCTGATATTGGCCCTGATTCTGATCCTGCGACGGCATCGTTGCCTGATCGGGCGCCGGGTTCTGCGACAGATCTGGGTTCTGGGCGCTTACCATGCCCGGAACGGCAACAATCAGCATTGCCATGAGTGCGATTGGGATAACTGCAGCGATGAAATTCGTCTTAAAAGCCATAACAAACCTCCACCCTGGATCAAGAACTCGACGCTCCAAATCTTGCAGTCCAGCTGCCAAGACCCACGACGAACGAAGAATTCTAGTAATGCTCTTATTTTCAGGTTGTTAGCGGAACTAAATCAGAAAGAGACCGGCCTGGAATCGGATGATCCGGTGGCCCCCTTCAGCCAAAGTGGTGGTTTTCGGCCAGGGCACGGGTCGATCTTCAGATTGCTTAATAACAATTCAGATTTCTTAATGACAATTCAGACCGGCTCCATGGACGCTTCCTGCAATCGGGTGCAAGATCGCGCCAATGGATTTCTTCCCGTAGCGAATGCCGCGAGTCGAAGTCGATCGAAAGCGGAGGTTATTTCATGACCGGATCAAAAAATGTTGAACGAAACAGAGTCCTGGCATCGATAGCAGTGCTCTTTGGCGCAATCTTCACGATATTTCTTCTCCCGGCCTACGGTCAGCAGGAAGTCGACCCAACTTGGTATGACCCCGCACCAAACCCTGCGGTCGCTCAGCCCTCTCAGCCAGCTGCGGTTGCGCACTCTTCTCAGGCATCAGTAATCACTGCCCGGTATCAACAGAAGGTCAGGTCCGTGTCGCTGGCTCCGGACGCAAGGAAGCTTCACGGGAAGGAAGCACAAGTCGGCCAAACCCGACATACCGCTGCTCACAGAAACAGTGGAACTCCGTCCGCAGACAACAAGCGGCCCACGGCAGTTCGTCCTGCGAGTTACGAGACATGGGATGCCGAATGAAGGGGATCGTTCACCCGCTGAACGATCATGCGCGATCCACCCACACAAGGATCCGATCCGTTATTCGGCCTCGTTGTATTCAGGGAAAAGGCGATCGTCGCCAGCAGCGGCGCGATCGCCTGGTGAGTCGAACTGAATGACTCTGATGTCTAGTTCAGCGCCAGCCGCAAGCGCACACGAACGCTCGGTGACAGGATTTCTTGCCTCACCGTCGCATCAGGGCCGGACGCCCGCATAGAAAGGAATCGCGCCCCGGGCTGCATTCTTGTAAACAATGCCGCCCTTCATTACAAATACAACACGCCGAACGGCTGTGATGTCTTTCAACGGGTCTCCATCAAGCGCAATGATGTCCGCCTGCAGCCCGGGGACGAGCGAGCCAATCTGATCGCCCATTCCCATCGCCTCAGCACCAAGCGAGTTGGCAGAGACCATCGCGGCCATCGGATCCACACCGCAGTCGCGCACACGATCGACGAACTCCTCGCCATTGCGCCCGTGCGCGCCCGCGACCGCGTCCGTGCCAAAAACGACTTTCAATCCCGGCGTCTTGGCTGCCTGGTGTACGATCTCGTGGTCCGCCGAAAGGACGTTCTCCATGGCGGCAAATCCCTCCGCGGTGTAGCCCTCTGTGCCGAGAAACTTTTCTTTGTTCTGCATGTAGTTCTCAATCACCAGCCCGGCTTGCGGATCCAAATACGTGCCCTTCTCTGCCATCAATTTCAAGTCGTCGTCTGTGGCCAGCGTGCCGTGCTCGATTTCGGTGCATCCCGCGAGAGTCGCGGCGCGGACCGCCGCTTTGTAAGCGTGCACAAGCGTGCGCAGTCCCTGCTTCTTTGCTTCATCACACGCCGCGTCCAATTGCTCCTGCGAAAGAGTCATTCCACCGCCCTGGCGGATGGATTTCGACGCGAAAGATTTTGATCAGGTCCGCGCCGGCTTCCTTTTCCTTCCTCACATAGGCGCGGATTTCTTCGGGCGTGCCGGTCGCCTCGCCCCGCCCTTCGAGCGGCTCATTGGCGGTTAGAATACGCGGGCCGGGGAGTATTCCTTTCGCGATTGCATCACGCAGCGGAATGTCGTTTGGCGCGCCCACACTTTGCACCGTCGTGAAGCCTGCCATCAGCGTCAACCATGCATTCGACGCCGCTTGATAGGCGTCTTCCTGTGTTTTCCCTTCTGTGCCCGCGTTTTTCCCGTCCTTGCCGAAAATCCATGTAATGTGCACGTGCGCGTCAATCCATCCGGGCAACACCGTCAGGCCGCGCAAGTCGTAATCTACCGGCCCCTCGACCTTGGGGCCTATGGCAACAATCTTGGAGCCCTCGATCGCGATTCGAACGTTATGCAACATGTGGCCCTTGCCATCGAATACCTCGCTCGCGGCGATTACGATGCGTTGACGGGACGCAGGCGTCTGTGCAGGACTTCGAGGCGCGAGCACGCAGACGACAACAATGCTGAGGATGCATGCAATAACCCTTGCAGACCGCATGACCGCTCCTCCCTCTCGATCTGGTGTGCCAACTAAATCTGTAGCTTGGGGCCCCAGGCTCGTCGTTTGGGCTCGAATGAGTTCGGGGAGGCTCCTTCTATTCAGCTCCGTTCTCGTCCTCGATCCCAATCTTCGACAGCCGATACCGCAGCGCATTCCTCGACAGCCCGAGCAGCCGCGCAGCCTGCGACTTGTTGCCACTGGCTCGTTTCAAAGACTCGCGGATCATTTCGTCTTCCCACTGATCGAGCGTCATGCCCTCGGGGAGAAAATGATCGCTGCCGGCATTGGCGCGATTGCGCGGCGAGTCGAGCTGGATGTCGCTAACATCGAGTTCAGGGCCAGGTGCTAACGCGCACGCGCGTTCGATGACGTTCTGCAACTCGCGCACATTGCCAGGCCAATAATGTCCGACCAGCAATTGCACAGCAGCCGGCTTGAGGCCTCGAATCTCTCTTCCCGAATCCTTCGAAAATCGGGCCAGGAAAAGATTCGCGAGATCCGGAATATCTTCCTTGCGTTCCCGCAGCGGCGCAATATCGATAGGTACAACGTTGAGACGATAATAAAGGTCTTCGCGAAACGTCCCCTGTTCAAGCGCAGCGCGCAGATCGCGGTTGGTGGCGGCGAGCAGCCGAACATCAACCTTGACCGTCCTCGTCCCGCCGAGCCGCTCGAATTCGCGCTCCTGCAGCACACGCAAAAGCTTGACCTGCGTCGCCGCGGGCACATCTCCAATTTCGTCGAGAAACAGCGTTCCCTTGTCGGCCAGTTCGAATTTTCCCGGCTTGCTCGTTGTCGCGCCCGTGAATGCACCCCGTTCGTAGCCAAACAGTTCGCTCTCAAGAAGACTTTCAGGAATGGCCGTGCTGTTGATCTTGACGAACGGTCCCGATGCCCGGCGCGACTTTTCGTGAATCACGCGCGCGATCAGGTCCTTGCCCACGCCGCTCTCTCCGCCTAACAGCACAGTCGAGTTGGTCGGCGCCACGCGTTCCACCGTCGCCAATACCTCCTGCATCTTTGGACTGCGCGCGACGATATTCGGATGGCTATACTTCTGGCCGAGCGCTTCGCGCAGCGAGCGATTCTCCTCCTGCAAGCGCGAGTGGTCCAGCTCCTTGCGCACCACGATCCGGATTTCCGCCAGCGAGAATGGCTTCAGTACATAATCGCTGGCCCCGGCTTTCATGGCTTCAACCGCCGTCTCGACCGACCCAAATGCCGTCATGACTACGATTGGCAGCGCGATGTCGTGCTCCTTGGCTTTGTACAGAAACTCAATGCCGCTTATGCCTGGTAGCTTCAGGTCGGTAAGAACTAAATGCACCGGTTCGGACGCGAGTAGCTTCAACCCCGTTTCCGCATCACCGGCGGAAAGAGTCTTGAAACCGTCGTCGCCCAGGTTCAGCTCGAGCAGGCGTCGCAACTTGGCTTCGTCTTCGATAATTAGGATGGTTGGCATTTATTGGTTTCGTCGTTGGTCTTTAGTCGTTGGTCTTTAGTCGCTCGTCCTTCGCTATTCGACGTTCTCTTGACGCGGCATCTCGCCGAAGTTCTCTAGCCTGACGTTCCCGTGTACACCTCGTCGGCCTCAACCACTTCTTCCGCCGGAAAGAACAACTTAAATACCGCGCCGCCCTGCGGCCCATTCTCCACGTGAATGAACCCGTGATGCCCGTCCACGATTTTCGAAACGATGGAAAGCCCTAGCCCGACACCGGTTTTCTTGGTCGTCACAAAAGGATTAAATATCTCTTCCAGCAGTTTTTGGGGCACGCCGGGACCGGTGTCGCTCAGCAAAACCTCCACGCCCTCCCGTCCCTCGCGAGTCGCCGTTCGGACTTCGGCGCGCAATGTGCCGCCGCTCTCTTCCATCGCTTCATAAGCATTCTGAACCAGATTCAGAAAAGCCTGCTCGCACAAACTCTCGTCTAGTGGAACCATCGGAAGCAAGTCCGCATAATTGCGCTCCACGCGCACCGGCTTTCCCTTCCAGCGCGAGGCCACAATATCGAGCGTGCGATCAAGAACCTTCCTGATCTCAGCCGGCTCGCGTTGCGCATGCAGCGGCCGCGCAAAATCCAGAAACTCGGTAACCAGCGCGCTCAACCGGTTGACCTCCGTCGTAATATAACCGGCCAGCTCACGGGGAAGCTCGTCCGAAGCCTCGAGCTTCTGGCTCAGCATCTCAGCCGAGCCTTTGATCACGCCCAACGGGTTGCGGATTTCATGAGCCAAGCCGGCGGAGAGCTGGCCCAGGGCCGCCAGCCGCTCCGAGCGCCGCGCTTCGGCCTGTGCCTGCTCCAGTCGCTGGTTCGTTTCAGCCAGTCGCTCAGCAAGTTCGCGATAAAGCCCGGTCTGATGCCGGCTCTGCTGCGAGAATCGGTTAACGACCATGGCCGCAAGAAAGAAAAACATGATGCGCAGGCCAAGGTATTCGGACGCCTCCGGCGTCAAATCGGATTCCTGCATTGCCGGGTAAAGGTAGGAGCAATATGCGGCCGAGGTAAACAGCGTCCAGAGCAGCGTCGCCCACGGACCGCAATACAGCGCAGCCGTCACCACGGGAACGAAATAAATCGGCCAATAGCTGCTGTTGATGGCGATTTCTTCGGTGTGGTCGAGCAGCAGCGTGGCCAGCACGATCTTCAGCAAGATGACGTAGAACACGCCCCGCCTGGGAACGCGCGCAATGATCTTCGCTTCCAGCACCTGCACAATTCCAATGGCCAGCAGGATCACCTGCTTGTGCCATTCGAGCCGTGGAGGAAGAACTGCCAGCCCGCCCAGAAAGGCCAGCCAGATGGTAAGCCAGATCACGTCGAGACGGCTCAACCGCCGCGAGTCGGGGTCGAAGATGGGAGGCGCGGATTCCACGCTGCCTCCATCCAACCCCAGAAAGCCCTTCGCCGTCAATCGGCGTAATATCCCTCTCGCGTCTGCACGGTTGTATCTTTGCGCTTTACCTGCAACTGCAGGTGATGATATCCCTCCGCCGAGCCGTCTTTATCGGGCGTATAGCCGAGGCTATACTGCGTTCGCAATTCCTCCGCGATGCTCGTATAAATGTCCCCGACGGACTCCTTCTTGCTTGCCTCAAAGAAGCGTCCGCCCGTCTCTTTCGAAATTCGCTGAAGAATCTTCTTGCCATCGACACGCGGTTCTTCCGATGGCCGTTGGCCACCATGCCTGCCGCCGCCCCCTCCCGGGTAACCGCCGCCCCCGGGCCATCCACCTCCGCCTCCGGGCCATCCCCCGCCGGGACGACCCATTCCGCCGCCATCTCCACGTTGGCCACGCTCTTCGCGTTGCCCCGCGAAGTAGATGCAATAAACCACTGTGTCAGCGCGCTGGGCCGACTCGATTGCACTCTCCAGTGTCGATTTACTTCCCCGGTCTACTCCGTCCGACAAAATGACGACAGCCTTGCGGCCTGGCTGTTTCTTTAGTATCTCGTTCGACGCAAGATAAACAGCATCGTACAGTTGCGTTCCATGCTTGTGTCCCGTGCCAGACCGTGAATCGGAATCATTTGAATCATCCGACCTTTCCCGGTCCGCTGTCTTCAGCAAATCGAGGGCCGATTCCAACTTTTCGTGGTGCGAGGTCAGATCCTGCAACAATTCAACCTCGCGGTCGAAGTGGATCAGGAACGCCTTGTCTTTTTCCTGCACCAGCATCTGAACTAGGAAACTGCGGCTCGCGTTCCGTTCCTGGTCCAGAACTTCCCTCTGGCTCCAACTGGTATCCACCAGAAGGCCCATCGTCAGTGGCAGATTCGTTTCTTGGGAGAAATATTTGATGATCTGGGGCCGACTGTCTACCTGCAAAATGAAATCGTCCTTCGTCAGGTCGCGGACGATCTGCCCGTGCTTATCCCGCACCGTAACCGGCAAGGCGACGACCTTAACGTCAACAGCAATGGTCGAAACTGAGTCCGGAGCTTTTTGCGGTTCGGCAAAGCCCGGGATGGCAGCCAGCAAGCCAATCAATATATAGGCAATTAATTTCGAGCAGTCGGAGCAGAATTGTGGTCGCATCGTCTCTTTCGGTAATGGCCAAATTTGGAGCGGATAAATGACTGGATGCTCAAAGCAAGGCTTCATGTTGCCACGCCTCTTGTCAAAGCAGCGCCAATGCCGGGTAAAACTTCGTAAAGGCTGAATTTGGCCCTCCTTCGCGATGCTAAAGTACACCTAGTGCAACGCATACACACAATACTATTAGACGTGCGGCGCCCTCTTGCAGTGCTACTCGCCGCTTTCCTCGCTCTGACACTGGCTTCCATGCCTGCAAGCGCTCAGGCAGCGCCCGGCGCGTCAAGCAACGCCTCGATTGTGAAGGCCGTCGGCGTCATCAAGAGCGTGCAGCCAGACTCGATCACGGTGACCGCCGAATCCGGCGGAGAAGTCACCGCCAAACTCGCCACCACCACCAAGGTCCTGCGCGTTCCGCCGGGAGAAAAAGATTTGAAGAATGCAGTGACGCTTCAGCCTCAGGATCTGCAGCCCGGAGATCGCGTTCTGGTTCGCGGCCAGGCAGCTCCTGACGCGAACACCC
>JBAQIB010000054.1:0-2126 GCA_049288625.1 Terriglobales bacterium
CCATCACCCTGCGCAACAGGAAGGACGGCCATGTGGTGACCATGTCTTTCGACGATATCCAGCACGGCCGTTTTCACATGGATATACGCGGTGACAACGGCGCCAACGTACAAATCGGCGGCGACGCCAGCAGGCTTCCTTCGTGGATTCCCACTTATCCCGGCTCAAAACCCGAGATCGCCTTCAGCGGGTCGAGCGATCAGGGCCAGGGCGGCACCTTTACGTTCACTACGTCCGACTCTCCCCAGGACGTGATGAAGTTCTATCAGGACAGAATCAACAGCCTCGGGATGAAAACGAATCTCGTAGCCAACACCCCCGACGGAGGCACGATCGCCGGCACAGAGGAAAACGGCCGCAGCCTGAACGCGACCGTCGCTGCCAGCAGCGGGCGCACCAGCGTCACCGTCATCTACGGCAGCAAGTAAATTTGCGGGGCCGGGCCGCCCGGCCCATCTGGTTTCACCCGGCCCATCTGGTTTTCACCCGGCCCATCGAGTTTCTATATTTCCGGGCGTTCGGCGGCCACTCGCTTTGCCCGCCCAATCGTGGTGCCTTGTATCAGGGTTGAAAACACCGCTGGGCGCTCAGGCATCCTGGAGTTCGGTCGGTGGATCGACTCGGTAGCCCATGCGTCGTAGCTCCCGCATCATGCGAGAGGTTCGAACTCGTTTGGATGCCGCGCTGACGGTGGGACCACGCTCCTCGTATCGCACGGTTTTGTGCAGGAGCACCCAAATCAGCCGGCAGAGGCGATGGGCGATCGCCCAGATGGCTTCCTTGTAGCAGAGACTGCGCCGTAAACGCTGGAACATCACTTCGAAGATGCTCCCCTTCGCTTTGACGGCGGCATGCGCCGCCTGGTTCAAGATCCTCCGCATGTTCCGGTTGCCTTTGGGCGATTTGGTGCTGTGCGATTCGCCCGCGCTGATGTTGTCTCCCGGGCATACGCCAACCCAAGAGGCAAGATTCTTCGCGGTCGGGAAAACCGCTGCGGCGGGACCGACCTCGGCGATAATTTGCTGTGCCGAATCCGGTCCCAGTCCAGGCACCTCCGCCAAGCGTTGCACCGCATCCTCGTGCTGCGCCAGTAAGCGGGCGATCTCCCGATCGAGTTCTTGAATTTGCCGGTCCAGGAGTCCCAGTTCCTCCAGGGATTGTTTCAGCAGCTTGCGATATACCGGATTCAGTTCGCGGGCCGCACTCAGCGCGTCGCACAGTTGCGCCTGGGTGGCACGCAGTCTTCGGTCCGCTTGGAGCGCGATTTCCTGGGGGTCGGTCTTGCCCTCGCCGAGAGCTTCCAGGATGCGCCGGCCGCTCTGACCCAATAGATCGGAAACCAGACTCGATAGCTTGATATGAGCTTCTTCCAGAAACGCTTCCATTTGGTTCCGGAGGCGGACTCGCGCGCCCACACGTTGCTGCTTTTGGCGCGTCACCGTGCGCCACAAACGCTGGTCGGCGGATGGCACGAAACTCAGCACCAGTTCCTGGGCCACATACCGTCGCACCAGCCGCTCGGCGTCGACAAAATCATTCTTGCGGCCCCCCCGCGCGCGGTTGGACTGAGCCTGTGCCAAATGCAAGCTTCCCGTCATGGGACTGGCGCCGGTCTGCTTCCGGCCTACCGGCTGCCAGTAGCGTTCCAGAGTCTCCCACACCGGCTTCCAGTACTGCGCCGTCGATTCCATCACCACTTCCTGCACCTCATGATCCACGCACCATTGCGCCAGCGCCTTCAACTGTTCCGGAGTGGTGGAAAACAGGAGCCGCTGAAACTGAAACTCCCCTTCGCCCGCGACATCGGCGACTACCACCGCCAACATCTTCTTGTGCACGTCGATTCCGGCTATTCTATAAGTCATCGCCTTCTCCTGCCGGGAACGAAGAGCGCGCTATCGTTACTTTATGCAGGGTTACGTGGCTGCCGTCGTTCCCGGTGGGGGGCGGCGACGCCCAATGATTCGTTCAAAACGCGCGCTCCGGATCAAACAGGGCAACAGCTTCGCCATCTCCACTGATACATTGATCTCGTCGCTCTCGGTCCCCTTCAGCGTGCCATCATCTCGGGAATATTTTCATGGCCTTTTGCGGGCCGAAGGCCCCCGACAAACAGGGCACGGCTT
>JBAQIB010000055.1:0-85100 GCA_049288625.1 Terriglobales bacterium
GTCGGCTTCCGCGAGACCAGAAAGACCGTCGTGACGGGCGTGGAAATGTTCAAGAAGCAACTGGACGAAGGCATGGCGGGAGACAATGCTGGCCTCTTGCTGCGCGGCGTTGCGAAAGAAGACGTGGAGCGCGGCATGGTGCTGGCGAAGCCGGGCTCGATCACACCGCACACGAAGTTCAAGGCGGAAGTGTACATCCTGAACAAAGAAGAAGGTGGACGGCACACGCCCTTCTTCAAGGGATACCGGCCGCAGTTTTATTTGCGCACGACGGACGTGACGGGCGTAGCGGAATTGCCGGCAGGCACGGAGATGGTGATGCCGGGCGACAACGTGAGCCTGGTAATTGAGCTGATTACGCCGGTGGCGATGGAAAAGGGCTTGCGCTTCGCGATCCGCGAAGGCGGGCACACGGTGGGAGCAGGCACGATCGCCGAGATTATTCAGTAAAGGGCGAGGTCAGAGGTAAGAGGTCGGATTGCAGAGGTAAAACCGGCCGTGGCCGGGTTGAGCTAAAGCTAAAAGCTAGGAGCTGTTTGGTATGCCCCGAGAGATCATTACATTGCAGTGCGGCGATTGCAAAGAGCGGAACTACTCGACCATGAAGAACCGCAAGACGACCCCGGACCGCATCGAGAAGAAAAAGTTTTGCAGCCGGTGCCGTAAACACACGCCGCATAAAGAAGTGAAGTGATTTGTAATTGGTAATTTGTGATTTGTAATTGAAAATCCCGAGCGGGTTGCTTCGTGCAAAGGTTTTCAAATTACCAAGTGCAAATTTTCAAAATTACAAATTGTAAAGGGGCGTAAGCTCAACGGTTAAACTGTCGGTCTCCAAAACCGAACTTGGGGGTTCGAATCCCTCCGCCCCTGCCAGAGTTTTGAGGGAAGCAGTCGAGGAAGGCGGGAAGGTATGGCAACAGCAGTCGAACAAAACGCGATTACGACCGCCGTGAGGTCTTGGCCGGAGCGGATCAAGTCTTTTTACAGCGACGTGCGCACGGAGATGAAGAAAGTGACGTCTCCTTCGCGCAAGGAAGTCCAGGGAACGACCACGGTGGTCATCATCACCGTGTTTTTGTTCGGGCTTTACTTCTGGCTGGTAGACTTGGCGATCAGCAACTCGCTGGAGCGGATGCTGCATTATTTCTCGCGGCGCTAGGGCGCGGCGGGCGAAAGAAGCGATTTCATGGTGGATGACGAAAAAGTCGAAGGCGCAGCGGGCACTCCGGAGAGTGCGGCCGTGCCGGTAGAAACCGCTGCCAGCGGAGAAGCTCCGCGCAATCCGAACATGAAGTGGTACATCATCCACGCATATTCGGGATTCGAGCGCAAGGTGCGGGAGTCGCTCGAGTCGCGCATACAGGCCTTCGGACTGCAGGGCAAAATCGGCAAAGTGCTGATCCCGACCGAATCGGTCACGGAAGTTCGCGGCGGCAAAAAGTACACCTCGGAGCGCATGTTCTATCCCGGCTATGTGCTGGTGGAGATGGACATGGACGACCAGGTCTGGCACGTGGTCAAATCGACGCCACGCGTGACCGGCTTTGTGGGCACGGGCCAGCAGCCAACGCCGCTTTCCGACGAAGAAGTGAATCACATCGTTTATAAGGTCGCCGACAGCCGCGAGAAGCCGAAGCTCAAGGTCAAATTTGAGAAGAACGAAAGCGTGCGGATCTCAGAAGGCCCGTTCGCCACATTCACTGGGATCGTCGACGAAGTGAACGAAGATCGCGAGACTCTGAAAGTGATGGTTACCATCTTCGGTCGGTCCACGCCGGTGGAGTTGGAGTTTGGACAGGTCGAGAAAGTTGCGTAATTGGTTTTGCTAATAGCCAATCGCTAATAGCTGATTTCCGGATTCGCTGAGCCGAAAATCCTAGACTCAGGGCCGGCATAGGAAAGGCATCATGGCAAAGAAGGTCACAGGTTCAGTAAAGTTGCAGATTGCGGCGGGCAAGGCGACGCCGGCGCCTCCGGTCGGACCAGCGCTCGGTCAGGCGCAAGTCAACATCATGGAGTTTTGCAAGCAGTTCAACGCCCGCACTAGTCAGAAGGAACTCGAGGGCTTGATTGTTCCGGTCGTGATCACGGTTTATAGCGACCGCTCGTTCACCTTTATTACCAAGACGCCGCCAGCGTCGGTGCTGCTCAAGCGCGCGGCCGGGATCGCCAAAGGATCGGGCGTTCCGAATAAAGATAAGGTCGGCAAAGTGACGGCCAAGCAGGTCGAGGAGATCGCGAAGCAGAAGATGCCCGATCTGAATGCGGCGTCGGTGGATGCGGCGGTCAAGAGCGTGCGCGGCACGGCGCGCTCGATGGGAATTGAAGTAGTAGGGTAAGATCGTCGTCGGTCGTTGGTCGTCAGTCGCTCGGAAGGGCCTGCTAACGACCAACGACACGCGACAAGTCAATATGACCACGACTGATCGAAGCAACGTTCAGCGGTGGGAGACGAGGTGAAAATGAAGAAGTCAGGGAAGAACATTGAGAAGGCGCGCAAAGCAGTTGAAGCGCGTCCTTACACGCTGCAGGAAGCGGTTCCACTTCTGCAGAAAGTGAAATACGCAAAATTCGACGAGACAGTTGAGGTCACAATGCGTCTCGGGGTCGATCCCAAGCATGCGGATCAAATGGTGCGCGGCACGGTCGTGCTGCCGCATGGTCTCGGCAAGTCGAAGAAAGTTCTGGTCATTGCCACGGGCGAAAAAGTGCGCGAGGCAGAAGCGGCCGGAGCCGATTTTGTCGGTGGCGAAGACATGGTCGAGAAGATCACGAAAGAGAACTGGACCGACTTCGACGCGCTGATTGCCACGCCTGACATGATGAAATCCGTCGGCCGCCTCGGCAAAGTGCTCGGCCCCAAAGGCCTGATGCCCAATCCGAAGACGGGCACAGTCACCATGGATGTGGCGCGCGCAGTGCAGGAAGTGAAGGCCGGCAAGGTCGAGTTCCGCACCGATAAGACCGCGCTCGTGCATTGTCCAGTGGGCAAGATTTCGTTCACGCCCGACAAGCTGATTGATAACGCGACGACACTGATTTCGAGCGTGATCAAGGCCAAGCCTGCGGTTGCGAAGGGCAAGTACATCAAGGGCTGCTACCTGAGTTCGTCGATGGGGCCCGGCATTCCGCTGGATACGACTCCGATCGAGACGGCGGCGAAGGCTTAAAAGGTCGTCATTAGTCGTTGGTCGATAGTCGCTCGGCAAAGCTTGCCAGGGCCGAGGGCGCGAATGACCAGCGACAGACGACGAACGACTTATCTGAAAGGGTTCGAATATGGCGGTTACCAGAGCAAAAAAAGTTGAGCAGGTTGAAAAACTCAGCGGCGATTTGAAAAACGTTTCGAGCGTGATCGTCGCCACTTACAGCAAGCTGACCGTGGCGCAGGACTTTGAGTTACGCAAGCTGCTACGCACGTCGGGCGCAAAGTATCGCGTGGTCAAGAACACGCTGGCCGAGCGCGCGGCCAAGGATACCAAGATCGCCGAAGCGCTGAAGAATCTCGAAGGCGTCACTTCGATCGCGTACACCGAGGGCGATCCGGTTGCATTGGCGAAGGCACTTGCGAAGTACGCCAAGGACAACCCGGAGTTCACCTTCAAAGCGGGTGTGGTGGAAGGCCGCGTGATCTCAGTGAAAGAGATTGACGCGCTGGCTACCATGCCGTCGAAGGACGAGCTTTACGCGAAGCTTCTGTTCATGCTGAATGCTCCCGCGCAGCGCCTGGCGACAACCATTGCCGCCGTGGGACGCAACCTGGCGGTGGTAGTCAACCAGGGTGTGCAGGAGAAGAAGTTTAAGGAAGCGTAGGAATTTGTTATTGGGAAATTTGTAATTGGCAATTTGAACCCGGAGGTTCGAGGTTTTCAATTACAAATCGCTCAAAAGTTTCGGAGCAGCAAGTCTGCTCGAAAAAAGATTTGGTTATCTCGAAGCGGGGGTTGCGCGGCTGAGACTTGGCGTTGTCTGGCGCCGAGAAGTAGGCCTGGTCGCACTGGAAACCCGGCGGAGCGATAGCGAAATCGCAAATCACCGAAGTAGAGGCGCGGCTAGCCGTGTCTCGAGGAACTGGAGAACACAATGGCGGATCTGCAGCAGTTGGAAGAGTCAATCGTAGGCTTGTCGCTCCTGGAAGCGGCGGAGCTGGTAAAGAAACTGGAATCGCGTCTCGGCGTGTCGGCCGCGGCAGCGGCGCCGGTTATGGTTGCCGGCGGCGGCGCGGCGGCGGGCGCAGCGGCTCCGGCGGAAGAGAAGACCGAATTCACCGTCATCCTCAAAGAGGTTGGCGCCAATAAGATCAATGTGATCAAGGCGGTACGCGAGGTCACGAGCCTTGGCCTGAAAGAAGCCAAGGACCTGGTCGATGGCGCTCCCAAGCCGATCAAAGAGGGCGTTTCCAAGGACGAAGCCGAGACCATCAAGAAGAAGTTCACCGAGGCAGGAGCAACGGTCGAAGTGAAATAAGCTCGCTGGCGCGGGTGGATTAGGGCGGTTTTGGATTGGGATTAAACCGTTTGAACCACCCCGCCTTGCAATTTTTTGACCGAACACTGGATGAATCCTTGGGCGGTGTGTTAACATCTTATAAATAACCCGCTTACCCTGGCTTCATCTGAGGCGACAGCGATCCGTGTCCTCCGAAATAGACCCAGGGTGCGGAACAAGGATCGCTGGGATAAGTATTGGCAGCCGGTCCCGCGGGCGGCGGGACGGAACAGGCCTTTGAACTGGCGCGGAACTTTACAAGTTATGTGAGATTAAGCGTCGCACGCGGCGCCTGCGGACAGTCATGTCCCCGCAGGTGCTCGCGCTTTTTTGCCGCGCACACCGCCCACTAGCAGGACCCGGTCATTGTATGCGCCCGTCTTTTTCGGGCCACATTCCGCGCTGTATTTGCAGCCCCCAGGCTGCCTGAAAGCAGGAGCTTCTTAGAATGGCAAAGAATAATATCCACCGCAAGCGTTTTGATTTCTCCAAAATTCCAGCGACCATCAAGATTCCGAACCTGATCGAGGTTCAAAAGCGTTCCTACGAACGCTTTCTGCAGATGGATAAGCTGCCGAGCGAGCGCGAAGACGGCGGTCTGCAAGCGGTGTTTCAGTCGGTGTTTCCCATTACCGACTTCCGCAACGTGTCGCAACTCGAGTTCGTCGATTACGCCATCGGCAACTGGGAGTGCAAGTGCGGACACCTGAAAGGGCTGCACCACCTCCGCACCACTTGCAAGAACTGCGGATCCACGGTGATTACCGACCCGTTCCATCCCGGAGAGGTCCTCTGCCACAAGTGCGGCACGTATAACGCGAATACGCCCGACTTCTGCAACAAGTGCGGCGACCCGGTGGGCTTGCAGCTGAAATACGACGTGGCCGAATGCGAAGAGCGCGGCATGACCTATTCGGCTCCGCTCAAGGTCACCATGCGCCTCACCATTTGGGATAAGGACGCTGAGACCGGCACTCGTTCCATCCGTGACATCAAGGAGCAGGAAGTTTTCTTCGGCGACGTTCCGCTGATGACGCAGAACGGGACATTCATCATCAACGGCACCGAGCGCGTTATCGTCAGCCAGTTGCACCGCTCGCCGGGCGTGTTCTTTGAGACCGCGAACAATCGCACGTACTTCCTGGGCAAGATCATCCCCTATCGCGGCTCCTGGGTCGAGTTCGAATACGACCAGAAGAACGTGCTCTACGTGCGCATTGACCGCAAGCGCAAATTCCTCGGCACGATTTTCCTTCGCGCTCTGGGCCTGCGCTCCGGTGAAGACATCCTCAAGACCTTCTACACCACCGATCGCCTCGTGGTTCGCGATAACAAGCTTTTCTGGACGCTCGATCCGGCCGTCGACAAACCGACCAATCTCGTCGGCATGAAGCTCGCGCACAGCATCAAGTCGAGATCGGGCGACGAAGTCGCGCACTCTGGCCGCAAGATCAGCCATGCCGTTCTGAAAGAGATTCAGAAGGCGAAGATCAGCGAAATCGAAATCGATAGCACCGACCTCGAAGGCGCGTGGGCTGCGAGCGATATCGTCGACACGACGACCGGTGAGGTTCTGCTCGAAGCCAACTCGGAAATCACGGCCGACAAGCTCCCGAAGATTCTGGAATCGGGCGTCGTCGAAATGAACGTGTTCTTCCCCGAGCGCGACGACGTGGGCACGGTCATCAGCCAGACGCTGCGCCGCGATTCAGTCACCACTCCATCGGAAGCGCTGATCGAAATCTACCGCAAGCTGCGTCCCGGCGATCCGCCCACGCTCGACACGGCGACTGCTTTGTTCCAGGGCATGTTCTTCGACCCGCGCAAATACGACTTCTCGCGCGTAGGCCGCTTGAAGTTCAACATCAAGCTCTTTGAGAACCAGGAAGCGACCAGCCTCGAGCAGCGCACGCTTGATCCCAACGATTTCTACGCAACCATCAAGTATCTGCTCAAACTGCGCAAGAACATCGGCTCCGTCGACGACATCGATCACCTCGGCAACCGCCGCGTGCGCGCCGTCGGCGAGTTGATGGAGAACCAGTTCCGCATCGGCCTGGTCCGCATGGAACGCGCCATCAAGGAAAAGATGAGCGTCTACCAGGAAATGTCGACGGCCATGCCGCACGATCTGGTCAACGCCAAGCCGGTCATGGCCGCGATCCGCGAGTTCTTCGGCTCTTCGCAGCTCTCGCAGTTCATGGATCAGACCAACCCCCTCTCGGAAATTACGCACAAGCGCCGTCTCTCGGCCCTTGGGCCGGGGGGCTTGTCACGCGAGCGCGCAGGGTTTGAAGTGCGCGACGTGCACCCCACACACTATGGCCGCATCTGCCCGATTGAAACGCCGGAAGGTCCGAACATCGGTCTGATTTCGTCGCTGAGCTGCTTTGCGCGCATCAACGACTATGGATTCATCGAGTCGCCCTACCGCAAGGTCAAGGGCGCGCGCGTCGTCGATTTTGTGCAGGTCGTGAATGCCGGCGACAGCGATTACAAAGTCGGTGATCACGCGGAAAAAAGCGAGATCGAAAAGGTCAATTCGGAGCTGAAGGAAAGGCGCAAGAAGCCAATCGAGATCGATCCGTTCTCGTTTTATCTCTCGGCGTGGGAGGAAGACCGGCACGTGATCGCGCAGGCCAACGTCGAACTCGACGAAAAGGGCCGCATCGCCTCCGAACTCGTGAACGCCCGCAAGCAGGGCAACTTCGTGCTTGTAAATCGCGATGAAGTCGATTACGTCGACGTCAGCCCGAAGCAACTGGGTTCGGTCGCCGCATCGCTCGGTCCGTTCCTCGAGCACGATGACGCAAACCGCGCTTTGATGGGTGCGAACATGCAGCGGCAGTCCGTCCCGCTTCTCCGCGCGCAGGCTCCCATCGTCGGAACCGGCATGGAAGGCGTCACGGCACGCGACTCTGGCGCAGTGATTCTGGCGAAACGAAACGGCATCATCGATTCCGTCGACTCCGAGCGCATCATCGTGCGCGTCGAAGGCGAACATCATCCGATGCAGCTTTCGCGCGAAGTGGGCAGCGACATTTATCAGCTCACCAAGTTCAAGCGCTCGAACCAGAACACCTGCATCAACCAAAAGCCGATCGTGAAGAAGGGCCAGCGCGTGGTGAAGGGCCAGGTCATTGCCGATGGCCCCTGCACCGACTTTGGCGAGTTGGCGCTGGGACGCAACGTGCTCGTTGCGTTCATGCCGTGGCGCGGCTACAACTTCGAAGACGCAATCCTTGTCTCCGAGAAGATGGTGAAGGAGGATTACTACACCTCCGTCCACATCGAGGAGTTCGAACTCGAAGCTCGCGACACCAAGCTCGGCCCCGAGGAAGTCACACGTGACATCCCGAACGTGAGCGAATCCACGCTGCGCAATCTCGATGAAGCGGGCGTGATCCGAATCGGCGCCAGCATCAAGCAGGGCGACATCATCGTTGGCAAAGTTACGCCCAAGGGCGAAACCCAGTTAACGCCGGAAGAAAAGCTGCTGCGCGCCATCTTCGGCGAAAAAGCCGGCGACGTGCGCGACGCTTCGCTCTACTGCCCGCCTGGAATTGAAGGCGTGGTCGTGGACGTGAAGATCTTCTCCCGCAAAGGTCAGGAGAAAGACGAGCGCGCTAAAACCATTGAAGCGAATCAGGTCGCAAAGCTCGAAAAGAACCTTTCGGACGAAATCCGAATTCTCACTGACGAGCGCCTGAAGCGTCTCGAAGATCTATTGGGCGGCAAGGAAGTCCAGGCCGATCTGCACGACGAGCGCACCAACAAGCGCCTGCTCACCAAGGACACGATTCTCGACCGCGACACCATCGAGCGCATCTCGACGCGCAACCTTAAGCGCATCAAGTACGCCGACAAGGATCCGCGAGTGAACGAGCAGATCGACGAGATCGAGGAAATGACTTCGCGCCAGATCGATGTCCTCAAGAAGATCGTCAACGAGAAGAAAGACAAGCTCACCAAGGGCGACGAGCTGCCTCCGGGCGTCATCAAGCTGGTGAAGGTTTACATCGCCATGAAGCGCAAGCTGAGCGTCGGCGACAAGATGGCCGGACGCCACGGTAACAAGGGCGTGATCGCACGTGTTCTCCCCGAAGAGGATATGCCGTACCTCGAGGATGGAACGCCCGTTGAAATCGTCCTCAATCCGCTCGGCGTTCCCAGCCGTATGAACGTGGGCCAGATTCTCGAAACGCACCTCGGCTGGGCTGGGCACGAGCTCGGCAAGAAGATCACCGAGCTTCTCAAGCAGAACACCCGCGCGGAAGCGATTCGCCGCGATTTGAAAGCGCTGTTTAAGGACACAGTGCTCGCGGACACCATCGCCGACATGAGCGAAGACGAACTGGAAGCCGTGGCGCCTACGCTGTCGAAGGGTGTGTTCATGGGCTCGGCCGTGTTCGACGGCGCTCGTGAAAGCGAGATCAAGGCGCTGCTCGAGCGCGCTGGCCTGCCCACTTCAGGCAAAACGAACCTGCGAGACGGCATGACCGGCGAGCGGTTTGAGCAGCCGATCACCGTCGGCTACATCTACATGCTGAAACTCTCGCACCTAGTGGACGACAAGATTCACGCGCGTTCAATCGGTCCGTACTCGCTCATTACCCAGCAGCCGCTGGGGGGCAAGGCGCAGTTCGGCGGCCAGCGTTTCGGAGAAATGGAAGTCTGGGCGCTGGAAGCCTACGGCGCGGCGTTCATCCTGCAGGAACTGCTCACCGCGAAGTCGGACGACGTTTACGGACGCACCAAAATCTACGAGGCCATCGTCAAAGGCGAGGCCGCGATGGAGCCGGGCGTGCCGGAGTCGTTCAACGTGCTGATTCGCGAGTTGCAGGCCCTTTGCTTGGATGTCGAGTTGATCAAGGCCACGGAGAAGAAGCCGGTGGCCGTGGCCGCGGATTAGAAGCGGTTATTAGTCGCTAGTCGTTGGTTGTTCGCGGCTAGCCGACCGATTGAGTTTCAAAGTAGAGGCCCGCAGTCGTTGCTCTTGGGACTGCGGGCTAGAGATCTCGCTAGCGAATAACGACCAATGACTAGCGACGGTTTTCAGGAGCCGCGCGCGGCGGCGTATAGCCGAGGAAAGCGGAGGCACATGTTTCGTTCAAGTCCATTTGACCTGGCCAACCCTGTAGCTGACTTCGATGCCATTCGCATCAGCCTGGCGTCGCCGGAAAAAATCCGGAGCTGGTCGCACGGGGAAGTAACCAAACCCGAAACCATCAATTACCGCACCTTCAAGCCGGAGCGCGATGGGCTGTTCTGCGCGCGCATTTTTGGTCCGGTCACCGATTGGGAATGCCTCTGCGGTAAGTACAAGCGCATGAAGCACCGCGGCGTGATCTGCGACAAGTGCGGCGTGGAAGTCACGCTCTCGAAAGTTCGCCGCGAGCGCCTTGGCCACATCGAACTGGCCTCGCCCTGCTCGCACGTGTGGTTCTTCAAGGGCCTGCCCAGCCGTATCGGCCACTTGCTCGATATTTCCCTGCGCGATCTCGAAGCCATTCTCTACTTCGAGGCCTACGTCGTGGTCGATCCCGGCGACGCGGCCGTAAAGGACCGCGAGGTTATCAAGGACGAAGCCAAGTTCCGTGAACTCGACCAGCAATTTCGCCCCACCGGCTTCAAGGCCATGATGGGCGCGGAAGCGATCAAGGAACTCCTCAAGCGCATTGAGGTCGATGGGCTATCTGGCGAACTGCGCGAGAAGATGAAGAACGAGACCTCGCTGCAAAAGCGCTTGAAATACGCCAAGCGGCTGAAGGTTGTCGAGGCATTCCGCAAAAGCGGCAACAAGCCGCAGTGGATGATCCTCGACGTGCTCCCGGTGATCCCACCCGAACTCCGCCCGCTGGTTCCACTCGACGGCGGCCGCTTTGCCACGTCCGATCTGAACGATCTCTATCGCCGCGTCATCAACCGCAACAACCGGTTGAAGAAGCTGATGGACCTGCACGCTCCTGAAGTCATCGTACGCAACGAAAAGCGCATGTTGCAGGAAGCGGTCGATGCGTTGTTCGATAACGGACGCCGCGGCCGCGTGCTGCGCGGCGCCAACAATCGCCCGCTCAAATCGCTCTCTGATACGCTCAAGGGCAAGCAAGGCCGCTTTCGCCAGAACCTGCTCGGCAAGCGCGTCGACTACTCCGGCCGTTCCGTCATCGTGGTCGGCCCCGAGTTGAAGCTCCACCAGTGCGGTTTGCCCAAGAAGATGGCGCTCGAACTGTTCAAGCCCTTCATCTACCACCGGCTCGAACAAACGGGCAACTGCACCACCATCAAGCAAGCCAAGGAAATGGTTGAGCAGCAGGAGCACATTGTATGGGACATCCTCGAAGAGGTAATTAAAGATCACCCCGTCTTGCTCAACCGCGCTCCCACGCTTCACCGTCTTGGCATTCAGGCATTTGAGCCGGTGCTGGTCGAAGGCAAGGCCATCAAGATTCACCCGCTCGTCTGCACGGCTTTCAACGCCGATTTCGACGGCGACCAGATGGCGGTGCACATTCCACTTTCGCCCGAAGCGCAAGTGGAAGCGAGCGTCCTGATGTTGTCTTCGCACAACATCCTGTCGCCCGCATCAGGGCAGCCCATCACCGTGCCCACGCAGGACATGGTGCTCGGTCTCTACTACCTGACCAAAGGCAAGCCGGGAGCCAAGGGAGAGGGCCGCTCGTTCGCCAACATTGACGACGTTGTCATCGCGCTCGAAATGGGCGAGGTGGAAACCCTTACGCCGATACGCCTGCGTTTCACCGGCGAGGTCATCGATCTGACCCAGGCCTACGACGACCAGGACGTCAGCCACACCGACCCTGTGGTGTTTAACCGCGAGTACATCAATACCACTGTCGGCCGCGCCATTCTCAACGACCATCTGCCCAAGGCCGTCGGCGACCGCGAAGCTATGCCATACATCAATGGCCTGCTCAAGAAAAAGGGCATTGGCCAGCTGGTGAACTACTGCTACCTGCGCTACGGCCTTGAAACCACGGTCAAGATGCTCGACGAGATCAAGTCGCTCGGCTTCCGCTACGCCACGCGCGCTGGGCTGTCGATTGGCATCGATGACATGGTGATCCCGGACAGCAAGAAGGCCCTAGTGCGCGACGCGGACAAGTCGGTGATCGCGGTTCAGCAGCAGTACCTGGACGGCGCCATCACGAACGGCGAGCGCTACAACAAGGTCATCGAAATCTGGTCGGCCATCACGGAAAAAGTCGCCGACGAAATGTTCGGCCAGATGCAGCGGCGCGACAAGGAAGGCGAACTCAACCCTATTTACGTCATGGCCGACTCCGGCGCTCGCGGATCAAAACAGCAGATTCGCCAGCTCTCCGGCATGCGCGGATTGATGGCCAAGCCAACCGGCGAAATTATCGAGACGCCGATCACGGCGAACTTCCGTGAAGGTTTGACGGTGCTCGAATACTTTATCTCGACGCACGGCGCCCGCAAGGGTCTCGCCGATACCGCGCTCAAGACTGCTGACTCCGGCTATCTGACGCGCCGTCTGGTCGACGTTGCGCAGGACGTGATCATCAGCGAGTACGATTGCGGCACCGTGGACGGCATCTTCGTCTCCGGTATCGTCGAAGCCGGTGAAATCATCGAACCGCTGCGCGACCGCATCGTCGGTCGCGTGTCGCTCGAGAAAATCAAAGACTACGACGGGCAGGTTGTGGTCGACATCAACCACGAAATCACAGAAGACCTGGCGGGCGCAATTCAGGCTGCCGGCATCGAGCGCGTCAAAATTCGCTCCGTGCTCACCTGCGAATCGAAGCGCGGCGTTTGCGTCATGTGCTACGGACGCAACCTCGCCTCCGGCCGTCTCGTCGAACTTGGCGAGGCCACCGGCGTTATCGCGGCGCAGTCGATCGGCGAACCCGGAACACAGCTCACGATGCGTACCTTCCACATCGGCGGTACGGCATCGCGAGTTTCCGAACAGTCGCGCCTCGATGCCAAGTCGAACGGTCTGGTGCGCTTCATCAACCTGCAAACCGTGAAGTCGAAAACAGGCGACCTGGTCGTAATGAATCGCCAGGGCTCGATCGCGGTCGTGGACGAAAAAGGCCGCGAGCGCGAGCGCTACGCGGTCGTGTATGGCGCCAAGGTGAAAGTAACCGACGGCGGCCCGGTGCAGCTCGGCCAGTCTCTGGTCGAATGGGATCCGTACACCTTCGCGATCCTCACCGAAATCGGCGGCACGGCCCAGTTCAAGGACTTACAGGAAGGCATCACGCTCCACGAAGAAGTGGACGAGGTTACCGGCCTGTCTCGTCACGTGGTCGCGGATTCGCCCGACGAAAAGCGCCAGCCCGCAGTCGTCATCAAAGGAAAGTCGAGCAAGCGTTACCTCATGCCCTCCCGCGCTCACCTCATGGTGCAGGATGGAGACACAGTTTTCCCCGGCGACGTGCTGGCGAAGATCCCGCGCGAAACCACCAAGACCAAGGACATCACGGGCGGTCTGCCGCGCGTGGTCGAATTGTTCGAAGCCCGCAAGCCGCGTGAAACCGCTGTTATCAGTGAAATCGATGGCACGGTCCGCTTCGGCGAGGTTGCAAAAGGTCAGCGCAAACTCTACGTCACTGCCGATAACGGCACCGAAAAGGAATACTCGGTCCCGCGCGGCGTTCACATCAACGTGCAGGAAGGCGAACGCGTTAAGGCGGGCGAACCGCTTATGGACGGCCCGCTCAACCCGCACGACATTCTGGCTGTGCTCGGCGAAAAAGAACTGCAGTCTTATCTGGTCAACGAAATCCAGGAAGTCTACCGCCTGCAGGGCGTCAACATTTCCGACAAGCATATTGAAGTCATCGTCCGCCAGATGATGCGCTGGGTGAAGGTCGAAGACGTGGGAGATACGCAATTCCTGCTCGAACAGCAAGTGGATAAGTTCCGTTTCCACGAGGAGAACGAGCGTGTCATTGCGCAGGGCGGCAAGCCGGCGACCGGCCGTCCGCTGTTGCTCGGCATCACCAAGGCGTCGCTCTCGACGGACTCGTTCATCTCCGCTGCCTCCTTCCAGGAGACGACGCGTGTGCTGACCGAGGCATCCATCCAGGGCGCCGTCGATCACCTGCGCGGACTGAAGGAAAACGTCATCGTGGGCCGCTTGATTCCCGCCGGCACTGGCATGGAGTATTACCGCAACGTGCGCCTCTCTCCGGAAATGGAAGAGGCCGCCAGCAAGGTGCAGGAGGAAGTCTCGCAAGCCTACGAAGAGGCCGAGCGCGCGCTCGAGCTCATGCGGCACGAAGGCGAGACCGAAGAACTCGCCGCGGAGTAAGGAAAATGATTCATCAGCAGGGGCGACGAGAGTCGCCCCTTGTTTTTGTGCCGAGTTTTGTGAAAAGACGGGCGCCATGGCACGTCTGCCCTGAGCGAAGTCGAATGGCAGAAGCCAACCCCCATGTCTCTAGCGATTGAGCCAAAACACGCGTCCGGTCAACCGGTGGATCGCAGCCCGTCACAGGAGCCGATGCCGGGTGGCCTTGTCGTGGCCCCCGCGCTCGGCCGCTTCTGGCGCTTGTTTCGCTTATCCATCTGGCGCTCTTTCGAGCATGACGCATTCGCCATCGCCAAAGGTGGCGCCTATTCTTCCATCCTTACTTTTTTCCCATTCCTTCTCGTACTCGGCTCGGTCATGGCGACCATTCGCCGGGGCGAAGTCTATATTCGTGAGATCTCGCACGCGCTCGACAGCATTCTGCCGGCGGGGAGCGCGACCGCTCTTTCCTATCTTCGCGGCAGCTCGAACCGGCCGGTTGGCTTGCTGGTCACCACTTCGCTTCTCACCTTGTGGACAGCTTCCGGCGTCATTATTTCGTGGATGGACGGCTTCCGCCGCGCCTACCAGCTTCCCAAAACGTGGGGTCTGGTCCAGGAACGCCTGATTGCAATTTCGCTGGTGCTGATGGCGGGCCTGCCGCTCACCTTCGCCACGATTCTGGTCGCATTCGGCAGCCGCATTGAAACGCGCGTGCTGTTTTACCTGGGCCACGAATTCACCCCACTGGTTCTGCTGCTTTGGGGCTTAATTCGCTGGATCATCGCCATTCTGACTAGCATCGCTGTTATTCAGCTCATCTATCACAACGCGGTTCCGCGCACACAGCCCTGGCACACGGTTCTGCCAGGTGCTGTTCTCGCCACCGCCCTGTGGTTGCTCTCGACAGCCGGCTTCGGATGGTATCTCCAGCACTATGCCAACTACAGCATCATCTACGGTTCGCTCGGAGTCGGTATCGCGCTGCTGGTCTGGATGTATCTCATCTCGCTGGTCATCCTGATTGGCGCTGAGTTTAACGCCATGCTCTTCCCGCGCGGATTGACGAAAGTACCGTCGCCCCGTCCCATCGACGAATCCCGCTGACGGCAATCCGCCCGCATCTCCAGTATGATTTCACAAAGTGAATGACCACAAATTAGATCTCATCGCCGGTGACGGGCTAACCGCCGCGCCGGATGTGGAGCCATCCCCCCGCATCCGCCGCGCAAAAATCGTCTGCACCATTGGCCCCGCTTGCGACTCCGAAGAATCCATACTCGACCTCATGCGCCTCGGCATGGATGTTGCGCGCCTGAACTTTTCCCACGGTACTCACCCTGAGCACGCGCGCCGAATCCAGCGCCTGCGCCGCGCCGCCCGCCGCCTCAAGAGGACCATCTGCATTCTCCAGGACCTGCAAGGCCCTAAAATCCGCACGGGGTGCCTGACGGGCGGCAAGCCCGTAGAACTAAAGACCGGCAGCGTCCTGACCATCACCCCGCGCGCAGTCCCCGGAACCGCCGCACTCCTCTCGACCGATTTTTCCAGGTTGGCTCGCGAAGTCTCGCCGGGCGCGCGCATTTTGCTCTCCGATGGCCGCATTGAACTCAAAGTCCGCGCCGTTCGCGGCAAAGACGTGGAGTGCGAAGTCCGCAACGGCGGCCTGCTCGCCGAGCATCAAGGCATCAACCTGCCCGGCGCTGCCGTTTCCATTCCCGCGCTCACCGAAAAAGACAAGCTCGATCTTCAGTTCGGTCTCAAGCACGGAGTCGACGTCGTAGCGCTCAGTTTCGTGCGCTCGGCCGACGACATCCGCATGGCCAAAGACCTGATGCGCACGTACGGCAAGTCGGTCCCAGTCGTGGCCAAACTCGAAAAGCCGCAGGCCATTGAGCGGCTCGAGGAAATTCTTGAAGTCACCGACGGCGTCATGATCGCCCGCGGCGACCTGGGAGTGGAAGTGCCGCCCGAGCGCGTGCCCATCATTCAGAAAAAGGTGATTCAACGCGCGGGTGTGTGGCGGAGGCCCGTCATCACGGCCACGCAAATGCTCGAGTCGATGACCGAAAGCCCGCGCCCCACGCGGGCAGAAGCCAGCGACGTAGCCAACGCCATTTTCGATGGCACCGACGCCGTCATGCTCTCCGGAGAAACCGCCAGCGGCCGCTACCCGCGCGAAGCCGTAGCCATGATGGCTCGCATTGTCCTCGAAGCCGAAGCGAGCATTGTGCAGTTGCCGTCGCCGCCCCGCCGGCGACGCGAGGAACATCGCTATTCAATCGCAGAAACAATTTGCGAATCGATTGCCCACGCCGCGGAAGATTTGCCCATGCGTGCCATCGCCGTCTTCACCGAAAGCGGCAACACCGCCCGCATGCTCTCCAAACATCGTCCCAAGGTCTGCATCTATGCTTTCAGCCGCAATCCCCAGGTCTGCAATCGCATGAATGCGCTCTGGGGCGTGCATCCAGTACATCAGAGCCAGTGGGAGTCCGCGGAGGCCATGCTTAAGACGGCCGAAAAAGAACTGCTGCCGAAAGGACTCATCCACGCCGGAGAAGTGCTCGGCTTGGTCGCCGGAACCAAGCTGGCCTCCGGCGCAACCAACTTCATGCGCCTGCACACGGTGGGAGAAAACGACCGGCCAGTCGCAAAGCGCCACCAAAAATCATAAGCCACCACGGAATGGGGGAACGAGCGCAATGGACGGAATCGCTTCATTCTTCGATCAATCGGTCGAACCCACCATACGCGGCTTCCTGCACTCGCCGCAGAAGCCCACTGGCCACGCCCTGATTCTCACCCACGGCGCCGGCAGCAACTGCGCGGCTCCCCTGCTCGTCGCACTCGCCGGAACTTTTTGTGGACACGGCTACACCGTTCTGCGCTGCGACCTGCCCTATCGCCAGCAGCGGCCGACCGGCCCTCCCTTTCCCAGCCAAGCCGAGCGCGACCGCGCCGGCCTGCGCAATGCAGTTGCTGCCATGCGAAAGCAAGCAAGCGGGAAAATATTCCTGGGCGGTCACTCCTATGGAGGCCGCCAGTCCACCATCCTCTGCGCATCCGAAACCGATCTTGTTTCGGGCCTGTTGCTCCTCTCCTATCCGCTGCATCCGCCGCGCAAGCCCAAGCAGCTTCGCATCGAGCACCTGCCCAACTTGCCCACGCCGAGCCTGTTCGTCAGCGGCACACGCGACCCCTTCGGCAGCATCGAAGAGATGAAGAAAGCCTTGAAGCTGATCCCCGCCAGAAACGAATTACTAGAGGTGGAAGGCGCCGGTCACGACCTGGGCTTCAAAGGAAAGGTGAAAGCGCCAGACTTGCCGACCCTCATCTTCGCCAGGTTTGAAGAGATGTTCGGATAGCAAAGCACAGAGAAAAGAAAAAGGCTTTCTCGGCGTCTCGGCGGTGAAGGTCAGTTAACCCAGCCCGACTTCGACCCGCCATTCTTTTTGTCATCCTCAGGCGGAATATAGTTTCCGTGCTCGTCGAAATTGACCTTGCGGTCGTGCTGCCGCATGTAGACTTCGAATTTCCTCGCCGCCCGCCGCCGCTTCCACCGGTAATACCAGTTCCGCGCGCCGAAATATTGTTCCGTAGCCGTATGGGTCAGGCCACGCCGTGGCAGAAACTTGACGAAGAGGAATCCAAAAAGCAAGCCGCCCAAGTGCGCGAAGTTTGCCACGCCGTCTTGTGTGGGGCTGAAGACGCCGACGATCGCAACCACGATCCAGATTCCGACCAGATACTTCGCCTTGATCGAGAACGGCAGCGGAAATAGAAACATCTCCTGGTCGGCATAAAGAATGCCGAACGCCATGAGCAACCCGAAGATGCCTCCGGAAGCGCCCACCGTCGCCGTGCGCGGGCTCATTCCCAGAAAATGCGTGTAAGCAATGGCGACCGTCACCAGGGCCGCGCCCACGACGCAGAACAGGTAGCACTCAATGAAGCGCCGCGGTCCCCAATCGCGCTCCAGATAGGACCCGATGAACCAGAGCGTGAGCATGTTGAAAAACAGATGGCCGAAGCCGGCGTGCAGCAGTGAGTATGTAATCAGTTGCCAGACCGCGCCCCTCATCACGAAGACGGGGATCAGTGCCAATACTTCTTCCGCCGGGCGAAAGCTGATGCGGAATGCGTTTTCCAGAATGAGCTGCAGGAGATAGATCGCCGTGCAGGCGACGACAATGCGCCTCACCCACCCGGCAAAAGGCGGGAAGCTGAACGAAATGGTTCCTCCGCGTCTCATTTGGGATCCATGTTTCAAAGTTTCAGAGTTTCAAGGTTTCAAGGAAAACCCCAGGTGCGACCGGATTTTGACTTTGAAACTTTGAGACCTTGAAACTCTGAAACTTTAGTTCTCACCTTTCCGGTTCCGGCACCACGGGCAGGCTGCGATGACCAGCCGCATCCAGCGCCCGTACTCCGAATATCACATTATCCTTCGAAACCTTCACAGTTGCACGCGTCCCGCTGCCAACCGCTTGGGCGTACTCCCAATCTGGAGCGCTCGTCGCCCGCCACACCACCTCATAGCCAACCGCTCCCGCCGAGGCCTCCCACGTCAATGTCGTGTCGTTTTCCAGGTTTTTCGTGAGCATCTTCACGTTCACCGGTGGCGCCGGAGCCGAAGCCAGGGCGGCCAGCGTCGCAGCGTTCAACCGCGCCACGTGCGCCACATAGTCGTAGTCGACAAACTTCGGCAAGTCGCCATACTCAATACCGTTTTCGGTGCGCACATTCTGATGCTGATGGTTGTAGTCTTCGCGAAACTCCGTCATGCGCACCGCCGCGTACCCCTGCTGGTTGAAGGAATAGTGGTCGCCGCCCCGCAGATAGCGGTCCTGCCGGAAAGTGAGCAGTGGCTTCACCCCGGCTTGATAGGCGCGTCCGACTTCGGCGATGTAGCGCGCCAGTTCACGCGAAGTCGAATCGCTCTCGCCGCCGAGGGCGCGCAACCGCTTTATTTCCGCATCGGTCGCCGCGGCCGGGATTCCTTCCGAAAACACCCGCACCACGCCCGCGTCCTGTTCCGGACTGCGGTTGCCGCCCACAATGTCATTGTTCAAGACCGCTTCGATCTTCCATCCCTGCTGCTTGGCCATCTGCGCAAAGTGCTTGCTGCCGTTCAGACCTTGTTCCTCGCCCGCAACCGTCAGGAAGATGATCGTCGCCGGGAACTTATATTTGCTCAAGACGCGCGCGCATTCCAGGCTGACGGCCGTACCGCTGCCGTCATCGTTCGCTCCGGGCGCGGGGTCGGTGCCATTTGAGTTATCGCTGTTACGCGAGTCGTAATGCCCGGTGACCATCACGATGCGATTTGCCTGCGCAGAATCCGTCCCACGCAACACCGCATAGATATTGGTGATTTCCGTCGGCTTCGGAATCCGCTCCCCAGGCTGCTCGACAAACTCGCTGGTCTTGACCTCGAGGCAGCCGCCGCAATCTTTCGAATAACGCTCGAACTCGGCCTTGATCCACTCTCGCGCCGCGCCAATCCCCTTGCCCGCTTTGATCGATTCCTCGTCCTGCGGGGAAATCGTGGACCGGTTCCCAAAGCTGACCAGCTTCTCGATCGTCTGCCGGATGCGCTCCGGCGAAATCTTCCCGATCGCCTCCACAATCCGGGCGTCGGGCGGGGGCGCGTCGGCGACGTGTTTATCCGCCCCAGGAGCGCCCACGGCCTGTTGCCCGGCGCACAAAACAGCACAGCAGCTGAAACTCAGCGCAACCGTCCCAGCCACCACCAAACGGGCGCCCAAATGTCTCTTGGGAGATTCCTTTAACAAACCACAATTTTCTCTGTATCCCACTTGACGTATTCCTCGCTAAGAAACTAAATATAACAGGGGGTATCCTGAGCGTGGAGGCAAGCATGGTGTACTGTCCTGAATGCGAGACCGACCTGGACATCGAAGAAGATGAGGTCGATGAAGGTGCCGTGGTCTCGTGCCCGGAGTGCGGTTCCGACTTCGAGGTGATCACTGTCAACCCCATCGAACTGAAGATGGTCGGCGAAGACGAAATTGACGACGAAGACGAGGACGACGAGGACGCCGCCAAGAAGGAAGATGACGAAGACGAGGACAACCTCTGAGCAGGCTCCCAGGCATCCCGATATTCCGCTGCCGCCCCATGATCGCCCGGGTAGTTCTGCTCCTGCTCGCGGTTCTCGTCCCGGGTGCGGCCCGCGCGGCCGAAAAGCCGAAGCCTTACGCGCTCATCTTTGGCACCGTCTTCGATCCCGACGGCCACACTCTTTATGCCGTCAAAGTAAAAATCCGGCGCGATGGCGAAAAGAAAGCCCGCTGGGAGATCTACTCCAATCACACGGGCGAATTTGCCCAGCGCGTGCCACCCGGACCTGGCGATTACGTGGTTTGGGCCGACGTGAAGGGCTACAAGCTACCTGATGGCCGGCGCCTCCAGCCCGGCCCCGAAGTCAAGGTCCACATCGACAGCGACGAGCGCTCCGATATTGGCCTGCATCTGAATTGGTAGTGGCCTTTGCCCGCTGAAATCGGCACAATGGATATTATGAAAAGGGCAGTCATTGCAGCCGCCGTTGCCGCTATGTTCACACTGGGACTATTCGTCGTCCCGACGCCGGCCGCCGCTCAGATATTTGGACGCGACAAGAAGCCCGAACCCACGCGCCTACTCCTCGGCAAGGTGCTGGACAACGCTGACAGCCCGCTTCCGAACGCCGTCGTCTACCTCACTAACACGCGCGACCGCTCGGTAAAAACCTACATCGTCGGTCCCGAAGGCACTTATCGTTTCCCCGCCCTCCAGCCGAACATTGACTACGAGGTCTACGCGCTCTTCAACAAGCACAAAAGCCACACCAAGACCGTCAGCCAATTCGACAACCGCACGCAGGTCTATATCGACCTGAAGATTGACGCGAAGTAGGGCCGAACTCAACGTGCTCTATGGCAGCTTGGCCCTGACAAAATACACCTGCCCATCTCTGAGGTCGGGAGAGAAAGTGAAGCCATCGGAGTCATATCCTGCTAGATGCGGGGGTTCCCCTAAGGCTTTCACCCCCGCCGGGGCCAGGTCCGCCCTATAGTCTGCTATCGGATTTCCTTGCAGATCGGCGACTTTAATGAGGGGATTAGTGTCCGGCCACCGTCGCTGACTGTCAAATTGAACGGCGAGTCGCGCAGCATGAGACCGGATGCTGGTCGCCACCAGATCGGGATCCCCAGCATCGATTCGCAGCTTGCGAACCACATCTCCCTTGGGGGAAATCACATAAATCAGCGCCGGAGAGCTGGTCCCATGCAGCAGATAGATATTTCCATCCGAACCGGCGGCAACGCTGCCGGAATAAATGAAATCTACACCGCGTGAGCCGGTCACGGTAGCTCGCCGCTCGTAAGCCCTCGACCTCTGGCGCGCATCTTCGTCTTCCGGTTCATAGATTTTCTTCAATAGCCGCCCGTCCGCGGCAAAGACCCCTGTAAAGGGAGTAAGTTGGTCCTTCCCGGTCATGGCGGTCAGCAGGTATTCGCCCGAAGCGAAAACGGCAAAACGGAAGTCCGATCCCCGTAGGTCACTCGCTACAAGTTTCGTTTTCCCCTTCACAGAACCGTCTTGCCTGAACTCCACCACGAAAAAATCGCCATGCACGAACGCCACCTCGAAAACTCTTCCGTCTGTGGTGGCAAAAAGATCTTTTGCTATTACGCCCCGGCCCGAACCCTCGTTAGGGAAGGCATCCAAACTTCGAAAGGTCCCGACCAGGCCCGCCGCAGGTGAAATTTTTCTGATGGGCAGTGCTGTAACCCGCTCCATGGGCTCGTCATCTTTAGGGTCATCATTGAGGCGGACATAGATGTTCCCCGCGCCGTCACAAACCGCGCTAAGGACATAGGGCGAACCAAGCGCAACTGGCGCCGCGACCTTCTTACTGGTTGCCTTGAGCTCAACCGCCGGCGAAACGGCCTGCTGGGCGCAAAGCATCGGAACCGTGCAAACGCCGGCCAACAAAAGCGCTGATACCTTCATAGGTTCACCTCCAAGGGTACTTCCTTCACCAAAGGGTACGGCAGTCAGATTAGGCACACCGGTTAAGTTATCGGTTTTCTTGTCGCGGATGGAGACCCACGGTAAGCCGTCATAGAGCTCACCGTTGCGATGATGGCCCGACGAGAGAGCCATGGGGCGCTCCCTTATACTAGTGGGTGTGCGATTACTGCATCCGCGTCTAATTTCATTGCCCTGTCCCTTACCATATCCAAGCATGTAGTCGCAGGAACAAGTCCCAGCGTTGCAGGTAAAGTTAGGCGGACAAGGAGCTTCCAGGCAACCGCCTGAGCACCCACCTCCGCCGCCATCGTCGCAACTTTCATCGTACTCCATATCGGCGGTGTAGTACTTTCCTATACCTTTCTTCACGACGCAGCCACCCTGCCCCTCAATACATCATGCATCGTCCGGATCCCCGGGCCCCGCACAGATCTCGCTCTGCTGCGTTCCAGAAACGCAATACACAGAGCCCAGGTCGAGCGGTCCCACGTCGCATTGGGCGGAGCTTCTATTGGCCAGAAGCATGAAAGCAACCAGCCATGTAACCCGGCACACGTGCAAAGTTGTTTCCATCGGAAGGCCTCCTACCCGTATTTGGGGTAATCGCCTATCCAAAAAATGCACTCACGTGTGAGTAGCTATCTGTGAAAAAATTAGAACTGTTCTGTTTTTGTAACATTGCCTTGTAGCGGCTAAGAAAAAGGCCACCGTTTACCGGTGGCCTATGCCTTGTTTCTCAAATGCCCACTTCCTAACGCAACCAGAGCCCTAGTTACTATCTCCCCCCGCCCGCTTCCACGAAATCAAATCGCCAATCGTCGTACTCGTCGAGGAGGAAGAAGACGATGACGGATGCTTGTACGATTCCACTTCCTGGCGCGAGGCTTCTTCGCCCACCGCCCGGATGCTCAATCCGACCTTCTTCTCTTCCTGATTCATCTTGATGATCTTGAAGTCGAACTCATTGCCAGGCTCCAAGTGAATCGGTTGTCCGTTCGCGTCCGCGGCTTCCGAGTTATGGCAAAGCCCTTCAATGCCTTCGGAAATTTCCACAAACGCTCCGAACGCCGCTACCCGCAGCACTTTCCCGTGCACGATGTCGCCGACGCGGTGCTTGGCGAAGAAACTCTCCCACACGTCGGGCTGCATCTGCTTCACGCCCAGCGACAGGCGGCGCTTGTCGGGTTCGATCGCCAGAATCACCGCCTTCACGCGGTCGCCCTTTTTCAAAACTTCCGATGGATGCTTGACGCGCGTCGTCCAGCTCAAATTGCTGACGTGCACCAGGCCATCGATGCCATCTTCGATTTCGATGAACGCGCCGAACTCGGTCAGGTTGCGCACCCGCCCTTCCACCGTCGCCCCCACCGGATACTTGTCGTGCAACGTATCCCACGGGTTGGCTGCCAGTTGCCGCATGCCCAGCGAAATCCTCCGCTCGGTCGGATTCACCTGCAACACCACGCAATCCACCTGATCGCCCACGTTCACCAGTTTCGTCGGATGCTTCATCCGTTTCGACCAGGTCATTTCGCTCACGTGCACCAGGCCCTCAATGCCCTGCTCCAATTCAACGAACGCGCCGTAATCGGTGACGCTGATCACGCGTCCACTTACATGCGCGCCCACCGGATAGCGATGCTCGGCATCCAGCCATGGGTCCGGCGTCAACTGCTTGAAGCCCAGCGAGACGCGTTGCTTGTCTTTGTCGTACTTCAGCACCTTGACCTGAATCTGGTCGCCAACGTTGACCAGGTCGCGCGGGTGCGTCAGCCGCCCCCACGACATATCGGTGATGTGCAACAACCCATCGATTCCGCCCAGATCCACAAACGCGCCGTACTCCGTCAGGTTCTTAACCACACCGGTCAGCGCCGTGCCTTCTTCCAGGTGCTCAAGCGTCTTGCCGCGCTTCTCGTTCTGCTCTTCTTCCAGCAAATGCTTGCGCGAAACCACGATGTTGCCGCGCTTCTTGTTCAGCTTGATGATGGCCACTTCAATCGTTTGGCCCTTCATGCCATCCAGATTGCGAATCGGCCGCAAGTCCACCTGCGATCCCGGCAGGAATGCGCGGGCGCCGTTGATCTCAACCGTCAATCCGCCCTTGATCCGCTCCACCACCACGCCCTTGATGGGCTTCTTCTCGTTGTAGGCGTGCTCAATATCGTCCCATGCCCGCAGGCGCTGCGCCTTCTGGTGCGAGAGCTTGAGATAGCCCTCTTCCACCTCGCCCTTGTCGCGCATCACGTCGATCTCATCGCCGGGCTTGAACCGCGGCTGTCCTTCGTGATCGAGCACTTCGGCAATCGCGACCATCCCCTCCAACTTCGCTCCGATGTCAACCACGACCTGCGTCGGCGTCAGCTTGACGACCGTGCCTTTGATGACGTGGTCGTCGCCGACCGCTTCCTCGGTCTCGGTCGTGAAGTTCTCAAGCGCCGCCGCAAAGTCGTCACTGGCTGAAGCTGCGGTCTCAACGGCCGCCGGGCTCGCCGCCTCATGGCTGGGAGCACTCTCAGCCTGAACTTCATGGACTGGAGCTTCATCCGCCGGGGCATCGTGAGCCGGAGCGTCTGGGGCGAAAGCTTGCGCTTCCGCGGGCGAAGTGGGTGTGGGCTCGGGCGCGTCTATCACGGCCGAGCCGCCGGAATGCGTGTCATGTTCTGGAGTCATGGTTTGAGTGGAAGAATCAGTGTGGCTGGTTGTATCGTCGAACAAAGTCATAGCCTCGGTGCCACGCGAAATGCGTGACGAATGCGGGACGCTTGTGTAGCGGACTGCTGGCGTGGTCTTCAGGTTGCGTTGAGGCCGTCCTGGCGGACGACCCTAGTTACAATCCCAGCTGCCGGAACGTCGAAATCGAACCCGCGTCCAAATAGGGACTCTTCGACTATAGCAACCGCCCCCCAATAGGTCAAACCCTCCCCGCCTCCAGCGGAAGAATTTACAGAGCGGTCACGCTGGGGGGAGCTGCGAGCATCGAGCCACGAGCTTCGAGCAACCTGTCCTCCCCGGAATTCGCAGTTCCGCGCTGTCTGGCTTTGCGCGAGGCTCGAAACTCGCGGCTCGAGACTGTTTCTGCTACCCTCCCCCACATGGACCACCTTTGGACTCCCTGGCGCTATGCCTACGTGACCGGCGCCGATCGAACAATGGGTTGCATCTTTTGCGACGCACCCAAGGAAACCGACGAGAAGGCGCACATCGTTTACCGCGGAATCCATTGTTACATCATTCTTAATACGTATCCCTACACCAACGGCCACGTGATGATCGTCCCCTACGCTCACCTCGACGAACTGCAAAAGCTCCCCTCATCCGCAGCCGACGAAATGATGACGCTCACCCAGCGGATGGAAGCTGTACTGCGCTCGCTCTATCGCCCCGATGGCATCAATCTCGGCATGAACATCGGCCAAGCCGCCGGCGCGGGCGTCGCCGGACACATTCACATGCACATCCTGCCCCGCTGGATCGCGGACGCCAATTTCGCCAGCGTGATCGGAGAAACCCGCGTCCTCCCGGAAGCGCTGGAGACAACCTGGCAGCGCATCCGCCAAGCCCTGGCCGAAAAATCCTAACGCAGCTCGAGATGTTGATACAGCCGCGAAGTGGCGTAAGAATGCAGCCCACGGCTCAAGCCGTGGGTACGAGGGAAAAGTGATTTAGCCATGAAAGGGCGAAAGACAAGTTCTCACGCGCACACTTCAGCGCTTCGCTTACCGGACTCCGCCAGGTCCTCTAACTTCCCGAATGAAACACCTTGGCGAACCATCCCCCGATCCTTCGGAAGATTCCCGGCCGCGGCGTCTCAAGGTCCAGGGTGAGCCCCGCGCCCGTCGGAGGCGCCTTCACTCGGCTGGTTGGAGCCGTGCTCGCGTTTGCCACCGGCTGTGTCTCTACCGGCGACGCACGCACATCCTCGACCGGCGCCGGCGGAGGGCCCGATGCATGGAACACGAGCGGCGCACTCACCTGCACATGCATTTCTCCCGCAGGCCGAGGGTCCGCGACCGGAGTATTGCCCGCCGGAGCTCCCAACCTCGTGCTGCTTTCTAGCGCCGGCACGCTAGTCGCCGGCATTGAATCCGCGCTCGCCGCCGGTCGCGTGTCACTCGCAGTCGCGCCTTCCACGGGCACCTCATTCACCGCCCGCTCAACATTCTGCCGCGGCGGAGGGCATCCGCATTCGAGCGGCACGTTCATATCCACGCGATCCAGCCGCCCGCCGCGAAACACGAGCTGATCCGTCGCCTTGATCGGATAACTGCGATCGCCCAGTAGTTCAGTCGCCGTCGCCGAAGCCGAATTTCCCGGCAGAGTGCGCACGCACGTGTCTCCGCGGCGGTCCGTGCTGAACGCATAGTGAAACTCCCCGGGCCCCTCAAGCGTAATGCTGAAGTCCGGCGTCATGACCATATCCGTCGTGTTATCGAGATCGAGGTGGGTTTCAATCGCGCCGGCATTCATCCCCAGCAACAGGTTGTGCCGGTTGGTCGAGGGAATAATCGAAACCGTCGTCCCCGGGCACACGCGCAACTCGCCTCCGCTCGACAAACTGAGCACAGCCGTATCCGCACCGGCCGTGAACGAGGAACCCACGCGCCCGGCATTGCTCGCGAGCGCCAGCGGGCCGGCGGCCCTCACTGCTCTGATCGCCGCCTTCGGTGCTGCCATCACTGCCGGCATCAGGCTCGGAGTGGTTGCTGGCACAAATGGCGAGTGGCTCTCCTCCGTTGGATTCTTTCCCAGATGCACGACCAGCCGATTACCCAACGCCTTCCACTCAAAGGTGCGCGGCGCAAGCAAATCAACTACCACGCGCGCTACCGGCGGCGTTTCCTGAAACTGGTTGGCGCGCAGCGTGCTGATGCGGTCGGCCTGAATTTCGATCCGCTTCTCCGCCATGTCGATTCGCGCATTCGGCAAATCGATTACCAGCCGGGTTGGATCGTTGATGAGCTTGATCTGCGGAGTGAGCGGCAGCGTCGAGAGAATCTCAACCGCCGGTCCGTCCTCTTCCTGGACGATGCGGAAACTCTTGACGGCAGCAACCTTCGCCGGGAGCGCCATGGAAACCGTGCGCGCCTTCGGAGGAGTTTGGGAGTGAAGCGGCGCGGCTACAAACGCCAGGGCGGCCAGCACCTGCAAGGCAAACGCGAGCCTGGCAACTCTGTGCCATGACAAATCTGTGTGCAGTTCGGCAAACCAGCAGGCAGTGCCACATGGCACTCGCATGAATTCGCGATTCGGCGGGCAGTAGTTCAAGTCAGCGCTCGGGTGTTTCTTCCAACATATCACCCGCGCGCGTCTCGAAAAAGTACGGTGGTAATCACCACCTTGGCGCGAGGTACCCCAGAGCCTGCCCTGAGCTTGTCGAAGGGTTCATGCCGTGCTTTTCGGCGTTAACCGGGGAGTGGGCCAAGCACTTGCGCAGGGGCGCAATCATCCATCATCCCTTTTTTGTTTCCGCCTCGTTCTGGCCTTCGGTAAGAAACTCATATTCCTCGATCACGGCCGCTACCGCCATCTTCCCCGTTGGCACGCCCCCTTCAACGCGCACCACGCGCCCCTTGCAGCGCACCCGGATACTCTCCGTCAGCGTGATCTCGGGCGGAAGCGTCAGCGTGAAATCGATCGGAGAGCCGGCCTGAATGCCGGACTCTACAAAGAAGCAGATTCCCCGCGCACTTACGTCGCGCGTTTGAGCCTCGTGCGCTTCTTCGCCTTCTGCGTAGCGCACGCTCACTGGCAAATGAAGGGCAAAACGTCGCGTGGACCGTTTGTCTTTTTCTTGGGCGTCGGCCATCGAACCTCCGGGAACTGCTTGTAAGCATGGCGATAAACCAACTCCCGTGTCAAGGCTCAACCCCGGCGTAATGAGCCAGGCCGGGCTCGTCTCCCCCTTCGTTGGTGCCCCGACATCAATAGTCTGAATTCCGCGCCGCCAAGCCGTAGAATAATCCCGTGGTCTTCGTCCTCGATAACTACGACTCCTTCACCTACAACCTCGTGCAATACCTCGGCGAGTTAGGTGCGCGCGTCGAGGTCCGCCGCAACGACGACGTGACCATCAATCAAATCGAAGCCCTCGCCCCCGAGCGCATCGTCGTTTCTCCCGGCCCCTGCACTCCTCAAGACGCCGGCATCAGCATCGAACTCATTCGTCATTTCGCAGGAAAAGTCCCGGTGCTCGGCGTCTGCCTCGGACATCAAGCCATCGGCGCGGCTTTCGGCGGCCAAGTCGTGCGCGCCAAAACACTCATGCACGGCAAAACGAGTTCGGTCGAGCACGACGGCCGCACAATCTTTCGCGGCATCCATTCACCGCTCACCGCGACCCGCTATCATTCGCTCATCGTCCGCGAACAAGATCTGCCGCCCGATCTTGAAGTGAGCGCCTGGACGAGCGATCGCGATGGAACGCGCGTGATCATGGGCCTGCGCCACCGCAAATTCCCAATCGAGGGCGTCCAGTTCCACCCCGAAAGCGTCCTCACCAGCGACGGCAAACAGATGATCGCGAATTTCCTGCGGATCTAGCGGACTACGTATTTCCACGCCACAACGATCACCACTAGGACGGCTCCAGCTACATAGGCCCAAGCGCGTCCACGTTGAAACTTTTCGTGATCGATCATCGAATCACCCCGTAATACTGAGATAACTATGTCACAACCGCCAGGCCGATGCCAGTTGACCGTCTTACGCGTATCCCGCCCCTGCTTGACACCGCCCCCGCCCTGCCGTATCGTAACTCCCTTCCCAAGCTCTGATCCTCCATCAGCTTCGGGCTGCTGTATCCTTTGGGGGAGGCAAAGCGATGGCGAAAGGCCGAATCATATCTCACTACGAGATCATTGAAGAGATCGGCCGTGGCGGCATGGGCATCGTCTATAAAGGACGAGACCGCCTCCTCAATCGCGACGTCGCACTCAAGGCTTTGCCTCTCCCCAAGTCTTCCCACGCTGACTCCGACTCCAGCGTTGCCCGCCAGCGCTTCGAGCGCGAGGCGCAATCGGCTTCTGCTCTGAATCACCCCAACATCGTCACCATCTACGATCTTCTTTCTGAGCCCGACAGTGACTTCATCGTCATGGAATACGTCGATGGCAGGCCGCTGGGCCATCTCATCCCCTCTCACGGCCTTCCCGTTCGCCAGGCTGTTCGCTACGCCCTGCAAATCGCCGATGCCCTAGGCAGCGCGCACGCCGCCGGGATCATCCACCGCGATCTCAAGCCGGAGAACATCCTCATCTCCCGTCATGACCAGGTCAAAATTGTCGATTTCGGCCTGGCCAAGCAGGGATCCGACGCCACTGGAGCCATGCCTACCCAGGAAATGCTCACCACTCCCGGTTCTTTCATGGGCACGCTTTGTTACGCCGCTCCCGAGCAGCACCAGAACCTTCCCATCGATCAGCGCACCGACATTTTTGCGCTGGGCGTGGTCCTCTTTAAGATGTTTACCGGCGAACTGCCATTTCAAGGCAAGAGCCTGATGGAGCTGGTTGAAGCGATCAATCGCTGCCAGCCCAGATCGCTGCGCGATGTGCGCCCCTCGCTCCCTCCGATTCTTGACGCCCTGGTTGCCCGCGCTTTGCAACGCAACCCGGTCGATCGCTATCCCGACATGGCCGGGCTCGCCGCGGATTTGAAATTCGCTGCCGAACAAGGAGAATCCACTTCTCACTCGGGCAGTCCCAGCGCGCACCAGGGGCCGATTTTCTCGCCAGACCTGCGCTTCGTCTCTGGTTCGAGCGCCGGCTCCAGCTCCTTTGCGCAGCCGCCGGTTGCCGGACGCGAGAAAATTTCCATCGCCGTTCTTCCCTTCCGCAGTCTTTCCGCCGATCCCGAAGATGCTTACACCGCCATGGGCATCGGCTCCGAGATTAACAGCGCGCTCTCCCGTGTCCCCGGCGTAAGAGTCGCATCGCATCTCTCCACCTACCGCTACAAAGACAAAGATCTCCCCGATCTTGCCCACATCGCCGCCGAACTCAAAATCCGCTATGTGCTCACCGGCAGCCTGCGCCGCGGCGGAAACCGTATCCGCGTGATCGTTGAGCTCGCCGACGCCATCGGAGGCGCAATCCTTTGGTCGCGCACCTACGACCGCAACCTCGAAGACCTGTTCGCGATGCAGGAGGAAATTGCCACCGCCATCGTGCGCGCCACCGGAGGGGAACTCATCCGCGCCGGCTCCGAGCGCGCCGACAAGGCCTCTGCTGACGAACTCGATGCCTGGGGCCTGGTGCGCAAGGCATATCACTTCTGGAATTACAGCTTTCAACCGGCCGGCATCAGCGATTCCCTCAACCTTCTCCGCCGCGCCGTCGAACTCGACCCCAATTACGCCAACGCCTACGCGTTCCTCGGGCTCTATCTCATCGAAAAAGTCGCGCTCATCATGAGCGAACATCCCGAGCAGGATCGTGCCGAGGCCCAGGCCGCCGTCGATCGCGCTTTCGATCTCGCGCCCAACGATACGGAGGTCCTGGAGAATACGGGCCTCGTCTGGTTCCACTGCGGCCTCTGGGAAAAATCTGTTCAGGCTCTCCGCCGCGCCGTCGAAATCTCGCCCTTCAATCTCGTGGCTTGGGGATACCTCGGCTTTGTGCTAGGCTGTGGCGGCCAGAAAACCAAGAACGCCACTGAAGGCGACCGCATCCTGACCAAACTCATCACCGATACGCCCGAGCATCCCTCGGTGCCTTACTGGTATTTTTTCAAGGCGACGGCCTGCACCCGGCTCGGTCATTTCGAAGAAGCGGTCACGTGCGCTTCTAAGTGCGTGGAGATGCATCCCAACTTTTACATCGCACGCTACATTCTGGCGAACGCGCTCGGCCACGTTGGACGTCTCGAAGAAGCGCGCGCCGAGATGGCAACCGTCTTAGCCATCAATCCCTATATCACGGAATCTTTATTAAAGCGGGAGTGGATGGTCATGGCTCGCGATGAGCAAATGGCTGAAGCGCATCTTGCCGGCCTGCGCAAAGCGGGGCTCTTTCCATCCCCGCCCTCCGAAAACCAATCCACCGGAGGCCACCAATGAGCTTCAAAACATCGGAGTTTCGCGTCCTTGCCGAGGGTCTCGGATATCCGGAAGGCCCTGTGTATCAGTCGGACGGCAGCGTCCTCCTCGTCGAGATTCAAAACGGCACCCTCACCCGCATTCCTCCCAATGGCACCAAGCAAATTGTGGCCACTCTCGGAGGCGGTCCCAACGGTGCTGCCGTCGGCCCGGATGGAGCGGTCTATGTGTGCAATGACGGCGGCATGAACTTTATGCCGATCCCCCAGCCGCCCGCTCTCTCGCCAGTCTCAGTCCCTTACGGACAATCCGCGACTTACTCCGGCGGATACATCCAGCGCGTCAATCTCAACGACGGCACGTTTACCACGTTGTACTCGACCTGCAACGGCAACAAACTCTGCAGTCCCGACGATCTCGTCTTCGATGCCGACCGAAGTTTCTGGTTCACCGATTGGGGTAAGCAAAGAGCTGCCGATCGCGATATCACCGCCGTCTATTACGCCGCCGCCGACGGTTCCAAGATTACGCAAGCGATCCCGCAGCGTTCCGCGCCCAACGGAATCGCGCTGTCCCCCGACGACAAGCGTCTCTACGTCGCGGAGACTTACGCCCGCTGGATCCTCTACTGGGAACTCGACTCTCCCGGCGTTATCAAGAGCAATAAGCCCGTACTCGATGACTCGCATCTCTTAACCGCTGATATCCCCGGCTGCGGCACCCTCGACTCCATGGCCGTCGATGAGGAAGGCAATATCTACGTTGCCACCATGCTGCCGCAAGGGCCTAACCCGACTGTTGCTGGCGGCATCACCGTAGTCTCACCCCAGGGAAAGATTCTCGATTTCATCGAACTAAAGGTAGAAGGCAAGCCCGAGCCGCTGCCCTCCAATATTTGCTTCGGCGGACCCGATCGCCGAACCGCATTCATAACCCTGGCTGGCACCGGAAGGCTAGTAAGCTGCGAAATGAAGATCCCAGGCAAAAAGCTCCACTTCGCCAGCTAGAGCCGCTGCGGAGTGGGAGCTTTTGGGTGGAGCAGCGCCGGGTCCCCAGCGGGTCTCCTTTTGGCGCGCTGGGGTGGAGCGCTTCAGCGCTGCGATCAGACCGGCCTTTGATTTAGCGGCTTTAGCCGCTGAGGCAGGGGAATCTGACTTTTCCCGCTGCCTCTTAAAAGCTGTTCCCGAAAAGTCGCTAGCAGCAACGCCGTGGCGTGGGGCCACGAACATTTCAATCTGCGAGGCAGCTATGGAAACAAGTTGGCTGGACGAACGGCTGGATCGATGGCGGACCAAGATTATAAGCATCGTGCGCCACCCGTTGCACTCGCTTGTCTCTCTGTTCGCCGCCATCGGCGGCCTCATCGTCTGCATTGCGACGTTTCTTTGGAGACTGGCGCGCATGCTCTATCGCTTCTTGCGCCGCCTGGTAGGCATGCCGCTCAAAAAGCTGTTCAAGGGCTTAGCCTATGCGGTCGTGGGATTCCTCGCGCTTGCTTTCCTCATCACGCTCATTCTCATCGCCTACCCGACCACCAAGGTCCCCGATTTCCAGCCCGTCGATCAGCACGTCTATCTCAGCCAGGGACTGGGCTGGACCGGCGGCCAGAATGAGCCTCTGCGCCAGCTCTTCTATTACACCCCACAAGGCGCTGGCCTCAAAGACATTCGCTATTCCTGGTTCGTCCATCTCGAAGTCCCTTGGGGAGTAACCAGGTTCGCCGATCCGGAGCGCATGAGTGCCTACGGCTTTCTTGTCGATAACGGCCCCACCAAGCTGAATCCCGACCGCATGCCCGTCGGATTCTCGTCGCACTACGATCCCCGCTTCGGCGAAAATGTGCTCGATCTCACCTGCGCCGCCTGCCACACCGGCGAACTCACAGTCACCAGGAATGGCAAAAAATACGGCCTGCGTGTGGACGGCGCCGGCGCCATGCATGCCTTTACCGCTATGCACATCGGCGATTTTGCCCCAGAGCTCATGGGTTCGCTGATGTCGACCTACCTCAACCCGCTCAAATTTAACCGTTTCGCCCGCCGCGTGTTGGGTCCTGCCTATCCGCAAGGCCGCTGGAAGCTGCACGGCGATGTGCGCCAAGTGATTGGCGAATTGATGCAGCAGGCTTTCACCGACAAGTCCCGTCATCTCTATCCCACCGAGGAAGGCCCCGGCAGAGTCGACGCCCTCGGCCGTATCGGCAACACATTATTCGGCGACGAACTGATCTCCGCTAACTACCGGATCGGCAATGCCCCGGTACGATATCCGCCGCTCTGGGACATCTGGAAATTCGATTACGTCCAGTACAACGCTGCCGTCCGCCAACCCATGACTCGCAATGTCAGTGAGTCGCTCGGTACCGGCGCAGTTGCCACACTGGTCAATAACTACGGCGCACCCATCCCGCCCGACGATCGCTTCGATTCCTCGGTCATGATGAACAACCTCAACGACCTTGAGATGGCCCTGTGGAGCCTCGAACCTCCCCGGTGGAACGAGGACTGCATGGGCAAAATCGACTGGGAACGCGCCAAACGGGGCCGTGTCTTATTCCAGAACACTTGCCAGCACTGCCACGGCCCGTTCCCCGCCAGCGAGCCCATCAAAGAATGGTTCGCTTACCTGAAAACATCCCAACATAAGTGCGGGGTATTGGATGAATGGCAAAAGTTCATGAACGAAAAGTACGCATCGGCCCAGGAAGATAGGACTCCTTCGATCGCTACGCCTGCGCCCTCCATCCCGCCCGGCGAACATCTCGGCCTCACGCTCTCCCCGGATAAAGAACGCGATGCCGAGCAACACCGGGAATTGGTTGCCACGTTCATAGCGATTCCTGCCCCATCCACTCTCCGGCCCGTCACTCCGGGGCCATCATTTACGGCCCCGCCCAGTACCGTGGCCTCTTCCCGTCCGCCCGTGACGCAGCCGGCCGCCTGTACCATAACTCAGCCTGAAGGTATCGCCCCGCGTATCGCCAGTGACTACGATCTCCCGCTCTGGGTCATGCACCCTTTGACCGTCGAGGATGTCGGCACCGACCCCACCGACGCCGTGAACTTCGTCGAAAAGACGCTTGATTTGACCCCGCTCGGCCTCAGCACCGATCGCGTGAATAAAGTGCTGCGCGACGTCCTCGAACAGGATCTCTTCACCAAGACCAACGGCTACGCAAAAGACATCCTGCGTTTGAGCGGCGCGGATATGCAGAAGGTCAATGCGATGTCGTCGCAGGATCTCAGGAAAGCCGCCCTCGACGTCGTCAGCCGCGACAAAACCAACCCACCGGCAGCCAGGAACAGCCATGACGAGGATGCACTCCACACCGACATTCCCATCTTCGAGGACGCTCTTACCGCCGGCCCGTCCCGCATCTACACCACTCTCGACTCTCTCGACCTGAGCAAGGTCAATACCGGAGTCGCTCTCAGCATGATCGTCTATCGCGCGCGCCAGCGTTTTTACGCCACCCGCCGCTATGAGGACGACGAACGCAACACGCTCAACGGCTTCGGGCAGCGAGACGTCCCCGTGGCGCTCGCGCAATACAAACCGCGCCCCCTCGCCGGCATCTGGGCCGCCGGACCCTTCTTGCACAACGGTTCCGTGCCCACCATCTATCAATTGCTATTACCCGCCGAGCAGCGCGACAAGAAATTCTTTGTCGGCACGCGCGACTTCGATCCTGTCAACCTGGGCCTGAGCACCGACGCGCCTCACAAAAACGGCTTCTGGCTCGATACCTCCATCACCGGTAATTCCAACATCGGCCACGAATTCCGCAACGGTTATATCGAGTGGAAGCCCGGCAGCCCGCCGCAATATGGCGTCATCGGCCCCGAACTGTCCGAGGAAGACCGCCGCGACCTTCTCGAATACCTGAAGATCCACCGCGACGATCACACCAGAGATCCCGCCAACGATCTTGACGGCTATCTCCGCGAAGGCCTCGACACCAGAAACGTCTGCCAATAATAAGGAGGCACGCATTGATCTTGAACGCGAGAACCAAACGAGCAGCCCTCGGACTAGTCGTGATCGCCGTGCTCGCCTACTTCGTGTTTCGTCCCGCTCCGCGCGGGCCAATGGGCGAGTCTATCTCCGCGGGCGAGACCTACCTCACTGCTCAAATCGTAGCCTCCGCGCTAAAGATGGTGAACACCAGCCAGCACTACATGACCAACCATCCCCTCCCAGGCTATCCGCCCAAAGTAAGTGGAGCGCCCGCCCCGCCCGTCCAAGCAGGCACCGTCCAGCCAACGAGCCCGTCCGCCCCGAATTCCCAGCCCTACCGCCGCGACGTCCACTCCAAAACCCACGGCTGCCTCAAGTCCACCTTCACGGTTCTCGACAATCTCAATCCCAAGTTTCGCTTCGGCCTTTTCGCCAAACCCGGCCGCTATCAATCCTGGGTCCGTTACTCCAGCGGCAACGAATACCCCCAGCCCGATTCCACGCGCGATGCCCGAGGCATGGCCATCAAGGTCATGGGCGTAGGCGGCAAGAAACTGCTCGAAGAGGATGGGCTCCCTCCCGCCTCCACGCAGGATTTCCCCCTCATGAACGCCACGCAGTTCTTCATTCGCGACATCGACGAATATGCCGAATTCACAAAGTATCTAAGCAGCGGCCTCGGCGCCCGCGCCAAATACGGCTACTTCCTGGGAGGCTTTCCCATCCCCAATCCGTTCAACTCGCACCTGCACGAGATGATGTTGGCGCTGAAGACCCTCAAGCCCGCTCCCGACAGCCTGCTCAACACTCAGTACTACAGCGTGAGCGCTTTCGAACTCGGCCCCGAACTCAGCGTCAAGTACAGCGCCCGCCCCTGCAAGGATTCCCCCGCCGCTGACGTCGACCGCAGCGATCCCAACTTTCTCCGCCTCGAAATGGTCAAGCGCCTCTCGGCCGGCGGCGCCTGCTTCGACTTCATGGTCCAGCGCCAGATCCCCGGCAAAAATATGCCCGTCGAAGACACCACCGTCGAGTGGTCCGAAGACGATTCTCCCTTCGTCCCGGTCGCGCGTCTCGATATCCCCTCCCAGCAGTTCGAGCAAAACAACAATTTCTGTGAGGATCTCTCCTTCACGCCCTGGCACTCCTTGCCCGAGCACCGCCCCATCGGCGTGATGAATCGCATTCGCAAGGCCGTCTACCTCGAAGTCTCACGCTATCGCCGCCAAATGAATGGCGCCCAGCTCTGCGAGCCTGCGGACCCAGCCAAGACTACCCCGCCCAACAACTGGTATGAACTAGACAAAGCCAGCTGCGAGCAGCCCGGCACCTTGCCGCCTGAGACCGCGCAGTCCAGCGCATCGCGGGGCAGCCAGTGAGATACGGCGCGACCGAAAATCCGACTTACTCCCGAATTCCCCGTGCTCCCCTGTGCCCCCCGTGGTTCAAGCTTTTCGCTGGCGCCAAATCAGAGGTATGATCGGACCAATCAAGGGGTCCAGAATGATCGCCACTCTTCGTCGCACCCTGGCCTGCGCCGTTCTCTGCTCCGCGCTCGCCGACCCTCGCCTCATGGCGCAAGCCGGCTACGATACGGCTACGCTCAGAGGAACCGTCTACGATCCGACTAGTTCCGCCGTTGCCTCCGCCACCGTCACCGTTACCAGCGAGAGCACCGGTGTAAGCAGGCCCACAAAGTCCGACACCGACGGCACGTACTCATTCCCCGCTCTTCCGCCCGGCAACTACCAGATCACGGTCGAGTCCCCCGGTTTCCGCAAAGCCGTCAACAAGAACATCACGCTCACCGTCGGCGCAACCATCGTCTATGACGTCCATCTAACCGTCGGCGAAGCGCGCGAGATCGTCGAAGTTACTGACCTGCCTCCGCTCATCGATACCCAGCAAACGCAGCAGGCCAACACTGTAGATACGCGCCAGGTCGAGAATCTCCCCAACACCAATCTCAACTTCACCCAGGCGATCTACACCCTCCCCGGTGTAGTAAGTTCGAGCGCTCCATCCGTCCAGGACGTCAACATCGGAACCGGCTATTTAGCCTCCGGTTTTTCCATTGGCGGCAGCAATGGCCGCAACAATCTCTTCACCATCGACGGGGGCGAAGACGATTTCGGCTCCGGCGCTCTCCGCGTCCAGCACGTTCCCATCGATTCCATTCAGGAGTATCAGGTCAACCGCAACTCCTTCGCCCCTGAATTCGGCTTCACTGTCGGCACCGCCATCAACATCGTCACCAAAACCGGCACCAACCACCTCCACGGCAGCCTCTACGGCTACTTCCACGACGAGACCACCGACGCCGCTAACTTCTTCAACGCCTTCAGCCCCGATCCCGCCCGCAAGCCCTTCGAGCAGGGCCTCATCGCGGGAGGCACACTCGGCGGCGCGATCAAGAAAGAGAGGCTCTTCTTCTTTACCTCATTCGAGCGCCAGAAACTCGATGCGCCCGTAGTAGTCAACCTTTTAGGCACCGCGGAGGCAATCGGACTGGCGGCACAGCCCAACGGTTTTGACCCAACGACCGGCCTTTGTCCGGGACAGCTCGCCACGCCCCAGCAAGTAAGTCAACTGTGTTACTTGACCCAACTGGCAGCCCTAGGTGGACTGCTCGCCCCCGTCGGTCAGGGCCTGATTGCTTCCCCTGTCATGAATCCCCTGGCCGACCCAATTCTGACGGCACTGCTGACCCCCGATGACGGCGTCTTCGATGGCAATGCTGGCGGCTATGTGCAAGCCGCTCCCAATCAAAACGGCCACTACAACAACTGGGTATCTCGCCTCGATTATGTGCCCTCCATTAAGGACACAATCTCATTCCGCTTCTCTCTCATGCGAGAGCTAAACCAGGTCACCGGTCCCGGAGGCGCGCCCCGTTACACCTCCAACAACCAATTATTGCGCGACTACACTGCAACCACCGAGTGGACGCGCGTCCTCAACCCCACGACCGTCAATACCGTTCGCGTCCAGATCGTTCCTCACGATACCGCCGACGCCTTTACTCCCTACCCCAACCGCGCCGAGATCGACATCGGAAGCTTGAGCCCGACGGGGACGGAATTTCCCTACCCGTACTTCGGCCACGAAGACCGCTTCCAGTTTGACGAGGGCATTTCCCATGTAAAGGGCACCCATAACTTCAAGTTCGGGGTTTCATACCGTCCCGTTGACTACAACATTTATGAGCAGCTCTGGTTTGGCGGAAAATACTCCTTTGCTGATGGTGCTATCCCCGTGATTTCCCTGTTCAGCGCGTCATCCGGTATTCCCGCAGGATTGGAAGCCTACAATGTCGCCCTTGGATACTCCGCTATAGGCCCCGCTTCCACCAACCTGAGCGCCGCCCAATCCTATGTCGCCGGTGTGCCTCTAACTCTGTTGCAGGCCAACGGCAACGGACGCTGGCAAAGCTGGGCCCACTATCTCGGGTTCTATGCCCAGGATTCCTGGAAAGTAAGTCCTAAGTTAACGATGAACTATGGCGCTCGCTTCGACTATGACCACGAAGCCAGCCCCGTTCCCACCAGCTTCAACGTAAGTCCACGGCTCGGCTTTTCATTCGATCCGAGGGGCGACAGCAAAACCGTCATCCGCGTCGGCGGAGGCTTGTTCGTGGCCCCGCAAATCTTTCTGATTCCCTTCTACCTCAACGACCTCGGAACCAACGGCCAGCACATCAATCTAGCTCTGCAGACCGCTGCTGCGCCCCCGCAGACTTGTGCGATTGCACCGCCCGGGACGCCGCCCATTGCGCCGGTGATATGTGCTACTGCCCTTGAACAGGCACTGGCCACGCCCGCCAACCCCAACCCGGAACTGACCGCAGCCCAACTCGCCGCAGCCGGTATCGCCATTGTCCCCACAGGTCCGAACGCTGTGAATGGCGTCTTCTACACGATCCCGAACAATTACAAGCCCCAATACTCGATTCAGGCCAGCACCAGCGTAGCCCAGCAAATTACGCCCACTCTTTCCTTCGAACTCGGATACAACATGTACCGCGGCGTTCATATCCAGCAGAACGCCGAAGCCAATTACATGATCAACCCGGCCGCCTCTCCCGACCCTTTCATCGGCCCTTATTATGTCCCCAAGCCCGGCTCGACCGCCGGCGAGCCCAACGCGACCGTCCTTCAGAATAACCAGTTCTCTTCCATCGGCAGCTCCACTTATCACGGACTTACTGCCTCCCTGACCAAGTCCTACAGCCGCAGCCTTCAGTTTCAGGCCAACTACACCTGGAGCCATGCCATCGACAACACCAGCGACTACAGTTCGCTCAGCACACCTTTCCGTCCCGGCTTGCAGGCGCGCGACCGCTCCACCTCCGACTTCAACATCACCCACAACTTCGTAGCCAACGCTGTTTACACCACCCCGTTTCATTCCGATCAGTCAGGACTGCTGGGCAAAGTGTTCGCCGACATCGCGATCTCCCCCATCGTCTACGCCCGCACCGGAGTTCCCTTCACCCTCCTCGTCCCCGGCATCGGCGGCACCGCAGGCAACGGCGCCGGAAGTCATACCGGCGAAGCGCGCCCCTTCAACGAAGGCCGCAACACGGGCGTCGGCCCCAATTTCTACAGTTGGGATATGAGAGTTTCGAAAGCCCTCTTCCTGAGCCGCGAGCGAGGCGTGCACCTCGACGTGATTGCGCAGGCCACCGACATCCTGAATCACACTAATTTCAGCGCCGTGAACAACATCTTCCCAAACACCGCCGTTTTCCCCGCCGATCCCATCACCGGCGCCCAGGTCGGCCCCACCACGTCTGCCCTGGTTTCCACGCCTGAAGGCAACGTAGACCTGCTCAATGGCCCCTACCGCTACAAGGGCTTCGCCCCCAAGTCGGCAACCGAACTGAGCTCCCCGCTATCGTTCACCTCAGCCAACCCGCCCCGCCAACTAAGCTTCGCCCTGCAACTCGCCTTCTAGCGTGAAGGGCCATCCTTCCCACAAGCTTGTCATCCCGACCAAAGGGAGGAATCTCCGCTCTGCTGCGCAGCCGGTTCGCACATGCCGGACGCCGGCAGTTCCCACCTCTGCAATCTGACCTCTAACCTCTGACCTCCATTACAATCGCCATGGCCCGCATCAACTGCCGCCATGGACCCCTCCCGCATCGCCGCCCTGCTCGAACCGTTTCTCAGGGCCCCGCTCGCGCTCGCGCAGCTCGATCAGATATCGACGTACATCAATCTATTACTCCACTGGAATGCCCGCCTCAATCTGACCGCCATCCGCGACCCCGAACAAATCATCCCCCGCCACTTCGGCGAATCATTTTTCCTGGCCCGTCATTTATTTCCCGCTCATGAGCAATTGGAGCCTGCCCCACCCTTCGCGTCTTCTGCGAAGGGTGGGGACACTACCACCGAGTCAACTCCAGAGACGCGGGTGCCCGCTCGGGCGATCAATTCAGGAGAGACAACAGCGCCTGCCCGCGTCATCGACCTCGGCTCCGGCGCCGGATTCCCCGCTCTTCCGATAAAAATCTGGGCGCCCGAAATCCACCTGACGCTCATCGAATCGAACCACAAGAAGGCCGCTTTCCTTCGCGAGGTAGTCCGCTCCCTTACATTGACGAACGTCGATGTGATACCCGAGCGCGCAGAAGCCGTCGCGCCCCGCCTTCCCCACCCTGGTCATTCCGAAAAGGAGGAGTCCGCTCTCCCCCGGCATCAAGCGAGTCAACCCCCTCTGGCCGACGTCGTCACGTTCCGTGCCATCGAGAAGTTCGACAAAATTCTCCCCCTGGCCGCGAGCTTCCTCGCTGCCCATGGTCGCTTAGCTCTCCTCATCGGCTCCGCTCAAGAGCCAAGACTCAGCACCGTTCCCAACCTAAGATGGAAGACAAAACCTGTCCCGCAGTCACGCGAAAGAGTGCTGGCAATCGGGTTTGAGTATTAAAGTGGTACATGAAGTGAATTTCTAGCCAAAAATATTAGCTTGGTGTGCTAAATCTACCACGAGAAAATGGAATAAGTGGGAAACATGTTTATTTAGTCTCATAACGAGACAACGAGTGTTCCACGTGGAACGTTTCTCTCACTTGCGCAGAGTGTTCCACGTGGAACACTCGAAACTGCCAAGCACCGTCAGCCCTACCTTTCCGAGAGTTGCGCGCTTCGCTCGAGAGCATCCCACGTACCTAGGCCGGGGTTCTTCGCAGAGCGCTCCACTCCTAGCTATGTCTAGACCGCGGCGAATCTCCGCCGGTGTGTTCCACGTGGAACACTACTCGGACTTGCACTGAAATCTGGCATTGCTTTCGCACAGGCGATGCCTTTATTCTGGCCCGCAACCGGGAACATTGCAGCCACGCATCGTGTCGCTGAAGAACGCACCAGCCAGAGCATTGCGAGAGTGAACATGGGACGTATCATCGCGGTCGCCAATCAGAAGGGCGGCGTGGGGAAGACCACGACTGCCATCAATCTAGCTGCCTCACTGGCTGCGGCTGAAGTCAACACGCTTGTGGTCGATTGCGATCCGCAGTCGAACACTACGAGTGGCTTGGGCTTGGCCAAGGATCCGGAGCGCGTCAACATCTATGACGTAGTCATGGGCGCGGCCACGGCTGAGGAAGCCCTGCAGCTCACCGAGCTCGAAGAGCTCTGGCTGATCCCCTCGCACAAGAACCTGATTGGTGCGAACCTCGAACTGGTCGAAGCCGAGCGCAGGGAGTACCGGCTGCGGGATGCGCTTGAGCCTTTGCGGGAGCGGTTCCGATTCATCGTGCTGGATTGCCCGCCTGCGCTTGATCTACTTACGCTCAACGCACTCGTTGCTGCTGATGGGGTGCTGATCCCGATGCAGGCCGAATACTTCGCGCTCGAGGGAGTGTCGGAGCTACTGGACACAATTGAGCGGATCCGTGGCGCGCTGAACCCTGGGCTGGTGGTTGAAGGCGTGGTGCTGACAATGTTTGACGAGCGGACGAACCTGGCGCAACAGGTGGCGGAGGAGTTGAAGAAGTACTTCGGCGAGAAGCTTTGCCGGACAACGATCCCGCGGAATATTCGGCTGGCGGAGGCTCCGAGCCATGGGAAGCCGGCGCTGGTGTACGACGCGCGTTCGCGTGGGGCGGAGAGCTACATCCGGCTGGCGAAGGAGATGCTGGACCGGCAGGCGGCGGATGCGACGGCTCCAGAGCGCGGGGCACAGGAGTCCGCGCAGCAGGAGGGGACGACTGCCGCCGGCGCGCCTGGTTCGGGGGAGGCGGCTTAAATTGATTGACATAAATATTTATGTATATCGATATACAAATCGACAAAGAGTATACCTGGCGGCTAAGCCGCAAATGAGGATGCTGTGTTTACCGCAGCGCTGAAAGCGTTGCGCCACCCAAAACCTAAGAAGTTTTTGCGCGGCTTGATGGATGGAGAAGAACAGAATGCAAAGCACTACTCATGCGGCGGCTACGGCCGATAAGGCTGACAAGACAGCGGCGGAGAAGGTTCACGAGAAGGTGGTGGAAAAGCGGCGGGCTTTGGGGCGCGGGTTGGATTCGCTCCTGTCGGGGCCGCGCGTGGTTACGGTGGCCGCGCCTCCTACTCCTGCTGCGGCACCTGCCGCTCCCGCACAGGTCGAACGGACTGGTGACGTTCACGCCCGCAGCGATCAGGGAGCAGAGGTTCCAACTCCCTCAGCTTCGCTCGGGATGACTATGATTTCTGGATTGCAGGCGGCGGAGGAGACCGCGGATAGAGCGGATGGGGGACGACCCGCGGAGGGTGCTGCGGCGCCTGTCCCCGCCGGGGCTGTCGCTCGACCATCCTCTTTTTCCGGGGATGAAGTGGTGCGGTTGGCGTTGGAATCGATTGATGAGAATCCGCACCAGACTCGGCGGACTTTTCATGAAGACACGCTGCGCGAGTTGGGGGAGTCGATCCGGGTGCAGGGGGTGTTGCAGCCCATCGTAGTCAGAGAGCGCGGCGAAGGACGATTCACCCTCATTCTCGGCGAGCGGAGGGTGAGGGCATCGCGGCTGGCAGGGATCGAAACGATTCCAGCGATTGTGAAGCGGGTCAACGAGCAGCAAGCGGCGGAAATGACGCTGGTCGAGAACCTGCAGCGGCAGGACCTGAATTGCATAGAACAGGCAGAGGCATTTGCCAGGCTGAGCACGGAATTCCATCTCACGCAGGAACAGATTGGGGCGCGCGTCGGTATGTCGCGGGAAACGGTATCGAATTACATGCGACTGCTATCGCTGCCGGAGGGCGTGCTGGGTGCGATCATCTCCGGCAAGCTGACGTTCAGCCACGCGCGCGTGATGCTGCAAATGAAGACGACCGACCACGTGGCGCTCTGGTATTACGCGAAAAAGGCGATCGATCACGGGATGTCGGTAAAGAGGTTCGAGGATTTCGTGGCGGGGAAGTTCAATCCACCGGCGGACGGGCGGCCGCTGGAGAAACGGCCTGACATGGGCGGTGGCGCGCGCTGGGTGGATCCGAACGTGAAAGCGGCGCAGCGGTCGCTGGAAGAAGTGCTGGGGATGAGAGTGCGGATTCGGGACCGGGCCGGCCGCGGAAAGATCATGATTGACTACGCGACGATAGACGACTTTCAGCGGGTAGTGAGGATGCTGAGAGGGGAGTAGACCATATCTCCGGTCTCGGCTGTCGGTTCCCAGTTGCCAGGAATCACGATAGTTAAAAGTGGACCTCGCCTGTGCGTTTTTGGTCTTTTTGACTATTCGAAGAGAATTTTGTCGGCTGATTCGGGCCTGTTTGAATTGTTTTCGCGCATTTTCAACGCCTGGTCCAACCTCTGGATTAGGAATCTATCCATGGACACGATTGCTCCGCTCGGGCGGCGCTCTTTTGTGTTCGAAGTCGGCCAGTTGCCCGGAATCAAGATAGTTAAAAGTGGATTTTGTGTACTCCCTTTTGATGCCTTGGACCCTCCAACGGGGATTTCGTCAGCTCATTCGGACATGTTTCGAATCGTTTCCACCCACTTTCAACGCTCTCGACACTTTCCATCCTGTTGTTCGTCGTTGCCTACCAGAACCACGAAACATTTCAGACCTTAGCCCGGCCTCAGGCATTACAATCACGCAAACCCCGCTGGCTGATCGGGAGGGCCACGTGGACCAGCGACTCAAAGAACGGATGAGGGAACTTGGAGCGGCCATTAACAAGTCCCTTTCCGACTCCGGGCATATCTCCGAAGCTGTCTCCCGCATCAAGGAGGATGGATATGACCCCTTCCTGGTCCTCGAAGCGACCATCGGCGTTAGCAAGCAAGGCGAAAAAACATCAGACAAGGCGTCCGCAGTTTCCACCTTCTCCATGGGGACTTCTGAGTCAGCCGGCTGGATGGGAGAAAATGTCAGGGTCTCGCCTACAAAACCCGACGGGACACCACACCCTAGCGCAGGCAAGACCGGACGGGTACGGAAACTACTGCCACTTGGTGCCCAGATGCGCGCAGTAGTTGAGGTTGAGAGCGACGACTTCATCATCGTATCTGTGGAGTCTCTTGAGGTTTTGCATGAATCACCCACCCGCTCATTACCCGATTAGGGCATCCGTTCAGAAGGATAGTTGACGTAATATCCCGGTTACACACGGAACCCCGCTGCCCGGGTCAACGAGGGCAAAGATGAACTGTAAATGTTTTGGTAGAGCGCTGAGATGGATCGGGCCGATCTGGGTGTTGTTGGCAGGACTTTTGTTGGCGAGTCTGTTGGGATCAGTGCCGGTTCGTGCCCAAGGCGGTTCTGCAACGCCGTCTACCGAGCGCAAGACCAGCACTCCTTATACTGGCGATCTCTCCATTTTCGATTCGCCGGGGCGCGATGAGCGGCTGCAGGTCAACCGCGTCATGGATATGCTGGGCATTGAGCCCGGCAAAAACGTTGCCGACATCGGGGCGGGATCGGGGTGGTTCACGGTGCGCGCCGCTCGCCGCGTCACGGGCTCGGGCACGGTTTATGCCGTGGACGTCAATCCGCAGGCAATTCATTACATTGACCGGCGCGCGAAAAAAGAGCAACTCCAGAACATAAAGACGATCCTCAGCAAACCCGACGACCCTCAGATTCCAGCCCAGGGCGTCGACGCCGTGCTGCTGCTCAAGACTTACCATGAGGTGGCGCATCCGGTTGTGCTGCTCAGGAACCTGCGCTCATCGCTGAAACCCGGAGCCAGGATTGGCATCATCGATCGCAATGGCAATGGGGAAAATCATGGCGTGAATAAAGACGTGGTCGTGCGCGAAGCTGCCGAAGCCGGATACGAACTGCGCGACACGCAGGATTTCGTGAAGGCCGACGGCATGGATTATTTTCTGATCTTCAGGCGGATTAGAATCCGTGTGCCCCTCACAGTCTGCTGCTTCCGTTCCATTCATCACAAATCCGGCGTCGAACGCTCACTGACGCCATCCACCCAGCTCCGGCTATACTGCCAGCAATGTCCGTTCCCCAGCCTGAACTGTTCGATCCACTTCGCCGCTACTGGGGATACCACGCCTTTCGCCCCAAGCAGGAAGACATCATCCGCAGCCTGCTCGCCGGTCGCGACACCTGCGCCGTTATGCCCACCGGCGGAGGCAAGTCGCTCTGCTATCAGCTCCCCGCCGTGGTTTCCGGAAAGACAACTGTAGTCGTCTCTCCGCTGATTGCTCTCATGCAGGATCAGGCCGCACAGCTTGCACAAATGGGCATTCCTGCTGCCGCCATCAACAGTTTTCAGAACACGACCGAACGAAGCTACGTGATGGCGAATGCGCGCAAGGGCGACTATCGCCTCATCTATCTCTCGCCCGAGCGCCTCGCCACCGACAGCACCTTCGACTGGCTGGCCCACGTGCCCGTAGGTTTTTTCGCCGTCGATGAAGCCCACTGCATCTCCGAGTGGGGACACGAATTCCGCCCCGACTACCGCCAACTCAGCCGCCTGCGCACGCGCTTCCCCGCGATTCCCATCGCCGCCTTCACCGCCAGCGCTACGCGCCAGGTGCGGCACGACATTCTCAAGCAGCTCCAGATGCGCGATCCTGCGCTCTACATCGCCAGCTTCCACCGCAACAATCTCAACTATGTCGTCCACGAGTGCGACCCGCTCACGCAGCTCGAATTGCTCGAATGCGCGGTGCGCTACTACTCCGAGGGCAACATCATCGTCTACGCGCCCACCATCCGCCGCGTCGAAGAAACCGTCGAATACCTTGAGGAGAACGGCATCCCGGCGATTCCCTATCACGCCAAAATGGAGAACTCCATGCGCCGCCAGAATCAGGAGCGCTGGATGTCGAACGAAGTTCGCGTGCTGGTCGGCACCATTGCCTTCGGCCTCGGCATCAATAAGGCTTCCGTCCGCGCCGTCATTCATCTCTCGCTGCCGAAATCGATTGAGCAGTATTACCAGGAATCCGGACGCGCCGGGCGCGACGGCCGTCCCGCCGACTGCGTCCTGCTCTGGCAAAAGCGCGACCACGTGCTGCTCGAATATTTCATCGGGAAAATTGAGGACGAAGCCGAGCGCGAGCGCTCCTGGGATCGCAAGCGTATCGTCAGCCGCTTCGCAGACTCCACGGGCTGCCGCCATCGCCAAATCTGTCTTCACTTCGGCGAGACTCCGAAATGGGACCGTTGCGGCGCTTGCGACAATTGCTCCGGCAAGCCCGACTGGTTAAGCGACCAGCCCGTGCCCCAGATTCGCGCGGATGGCCAGAGTCCCAAGCAAACGTCGGTGCCCCAGATTCGCGCCCGGGGCTTGGGCGCTAACCTGGGTGAAACCCGCCGCAAGAAAGTTGCGCGGCGTTTGCTCGAAGAAGATTTTCTTCCCGGAACGAAAGTCGCCCCCGAAGCAACGCCCGATTTCGATCCCGCCCTCGCCGACTATCTCCGCGAATGGCGCCGTTCCATCGCCCGCGAAAACAAAATTCCGGCCTACGTCGTCTTGCACGACAGCACGCTCGAAGAGTTGTGCCGCCGCCGCCCAAAAAAGCTAGCCCAGCTTTTGGATGTCCCCGGAATCGGCGAGCGCAAAGCCGACGTCTATGGCGCGGAGATTCTTCAGGCCATCCGTAACTTCGCCGAAGGAGCGCGCGCCGCGCCCGCCCCGCCCAAGGAGTTAACTCCCGGAGAAGAGACGCTGCGCCTACTGCAGGAAGGCCGCACCGTCGAAGAGATCGGCCGCCTGCGCGCCCGCCAGCTTTCCACTGTCGTGGGCACAGTCGCCAACCTGATCGAAACTAGCCAGATCAAACTCGATCCCAAATGGATCTCCCCCGACGCCCAACCGCTGATTGAGTCCGCCTGCATGTCAAGAGGAGTAGAGCGCCTGCGCGACATCAAAGACGCCGTCCCACCCTACGTCAGCTTCAACGACATCCGCCTGGTAGTAGCCAGCCTCCGCGCCGACAAACGTCTAGCCGCGAAGGCAGAAGTGAGGACCGCCTAGTACGCGGCAGATGAAGGTCCAGAGGGGCGGCGCAGCGCAGCATCGTAAGAAAGCCCCGCATTGCTGCGGGGCTTGAATTGCTGTTTCGGCCAGAATTAATCGCCATCGCCCACTAAGTTCACGGTCTGTGGGCTGCCGCTCGCGCCATAGTTCACCATGAGCGCGCCGGTTGCCGTACCGGTTTGCCCCGGCGCGAACGTGACGTCGATAATGCAGGTTTTCTTGCTATTCAGTGTCGCCCCGCAGGTCGTAGCCGGAGAGACCGCGAACGGCGCGCTCGTCGAGAACGAGATGCCGGTCAACTGAGTCGGAAGATTGTTCTTCAGGATCACACGCTGTGCAGGGCTGGTGCTGCCGACTTTGGTGGTAGCGAAACTGACGTCACCCGGAGTCACCGTGACCTGCGCGACGCCGGTGGCGGAGAGCGCCACGGTTAGCGGACTGTCGATATTGCCGTTCAAGGTGAGTGTCGCGGTCGCCGCGCCCACTAGCGACGTTGTGAACGTAACATTCACCTTGCATGTCTTGTTCACCGCCAGCGTGCTGCCGCAGGTAGCGCCGGAGATTGCGAAATTACCGGTTGGCGCAATTGAGATGTTGCCCGTCTGCAGCGGCGCTGGGCCAGTGTTCTTGACCATCACCGTTTTTGCCGCACTCGTGGTATCGACAGCCACATTTCCGAAGTTGAGCAAACCGGGAGTAAACGTTGCGGTGGTTGTTTGCGCAAAGACATAGGCTGCTCCCTCGTCCCCATTCGAGTTGACGGTATGAAATTCGGCGCCCACTAGGTTCGTGCCGTTGTCGACCGCGACAGCAACGCCGAACCGGTCCGATGCCCCTCCGTCGGATGCGGTCAATTCCGCCTGCTGGGTCCATGTTCCGCCGCTACCGGTGAACACGTACGCCGCTCCTTGCAACTGGTTCGAGTTGACCGTGTGCCCGAAGGCACCCACCAGGGCCGAGTTACCACTGATGCCGACGGAAGCGCCGAAGAGGTCGCTGGCCGCACCGTCCGACGCGGTTAACTCTGCCTGTTGAGTCCATGTCGTGCCGCTCTTAACGAACACGTAGGCTGCTCCTGGTCCAAACCCTCCTGAATACGGCTGCGTGGGCGATCCCACAATGGCCGTGTTGCCGCTTAGCGCCGCGGAATAGCCAAATAGAGAAAGAGGCCCGCCGTCGGAAGCCGTGAGTTCCGCTTTCTGAGTCCAGGTTCCGCCGGTTTCCGCGAACACATACGCCGCTCCCTGCCCGCTATTCTGCCCGTAGGCTCCAATTAATGCCGTGCTGCCGCTGATGGCCACCGACGAGCCGAACCCGTCATCGGCCGCGCCGGGGGACGCGGTCAGTTCCTGCTGCTGGCTCCAGCTTGTGCCGCTTTGCGCGAAAACATAGACCGCTCCTTGCTGGCTATTGGATCCGATCGCGTGCTCAAAGGCTCCCACCATGGCTGTGCCGCCGTTGACCGCGACTGCATAGCCAAAGTTATCGCCCGCCACTCCGTCTGATGCAGTCAACTCCGCCTGCTGACTCCAGCTTGATCCGCTCTGCACGAATACGTAGGCTGCACCCGGTCCGCAGCCTACCCCGGGGAACGTATACGGGTGACAATCCGCGCCCACCACGACCGTGCCGCCGCTGACCGCGACCGCAGAACCGAAGTTGTCCGCTCCAACGCCGTCCGAGGAGTTCAACTCCGCTTGCTGCGTCCATGCTCCTCCACTGAGTACGAACACGTAGGCCGCGCCAACGCCAGGGGTTTCGCCGGAGGTGGCACCAGGGGCGCCGATCACAATCGTGTTTCCGCTCACCGCGACGGAAAACCCGAAATCATAGTTTGCCGCACCATCGGATGCCGTCAGCTCCGCCTCTTGGATCCACGGGTCCACGACTACCGGATAGCGCGCACCGTTGTCATCAACGCGCACGAGTACCCGATCGCCCTTCGCCTCGAGCCAGCTCGGCAACTCGCGTCCTGTTGCATCCCGCGCTTCAAGACCGGCGTACCGAAATGCGGCCTTCCCGTCTTTGCTGCGAAGCTCAAGCGTCTTGCTTTTCTTGCCGGATCTGTCGGAACCAGATGCTTCAAGCGCCGCCAACAGATCGCCGCTTAGCCCCAATTCCAATGTCAGCGGCTGCCCGCTCGCTCCCGCCGGACGCCGAGACAGCGTGAAGCCCTGCTCCAATCCCAGCGGCCCGTTCTCATACCACTCCGTCATCCCGTCTCGCCGATACTCAACTCGATTGGCGCTCGCCTGCGGAGCCACCTCGTGCACGGGCCGCAGCGCACTGCCATATCCATAGGCGCGCGTCTCAGTCTTCCAATGGAGCTTGGTGCTCTTGCCTTCGGTGCTCAGTTCGACTCCTTCTTTGCCGAACTCCGCCGCCAGAGCATTCCTCCGGTTTTCGCCCCGGAACCCTCGCGCGCTGGCATGAACCCAGAAGCGATCATCGTCCTTTCCCAGCGCCGCCGAGATCGGTCCCTGGGCCTCCGCAGGGAGCATTGATGAATCAGTTGCCGGTTTTGTCGGAGAAGGTTTGCCCGTAGGAAATGTCTGCGCGGGCGCGCTTAGGACAGTCAAGAGCATCAACATCGTCACAACACACACGAGTTTTGCGAAGTTGGCGTTTTTCATTTTGTCCCCACCTTTTGCTGAAGTCCACTGCAGACGTGCTATGGAAGAAGCCCCACATCTTCGGGGGGACATAATACCCCCAAATACCAGAGAACTGTCAAAGTCTCTCCAACCCTGGCGCACCTTTACCGCGCCGTCCACTTTCGTACCCCTCCCAAAGAGGTCTTGCAGCGCCGGTTAGAATAAATGTGGTAGCCACAGTCGCTGCAAGACCAGTTCTTTGACAAAAAAAACGGACCCATGGGCTCTCTCGGTAAGGCCCCGGGAGCGGTGCGAAGGCAATGACGACCTCTAACTCCATATTCCAGAATACTTTACCTATAACTCATTTATCCGGAATACTTTGCAAGGAAATTGGCGCTAAGTCAATGATTCCAATAGACCGGGGGGAGGGGGGAGGGAGGACCCGTCACTCGTAGCGCAGGCTGTCCACCGGGTCGAGCTGCGCGGCGCGCGTGGCGGGAATCGTGCCGAAGATGATCCCGACTAGCGACGAAACGACGATCGCAATCAAAGCCGACAGCCCTGAAATCGGGATTCGGTATTCAGTTAAAAAACGCACGGAAAACGGAATGGCAAGGCCGACAATAATTCCGATCACGCCGCCAATCAGCGAAATCAAAATTGCTTCGGAGAGAAACTGAAAAAGAATTTCGCGCTTGGTCGCGCCCATCGCCTTGCGAATTCCAATTTCGCGAATGCGCGCGCTCACAGTCGCCAGCATGATGTTCATAATGCCGATGCCGCTCACCAGCAGCACCACCAGCGAGACCGCCAACAGAACCGCCGACAGCGTGTTCGCCGTTTTTTCGGCAACCGACAGGAGCTCGGTGAGGTTCTCCACGTTGTAGACCGACTCGGCACGGTGCCGCGACTGCAAGACGCGTTTGATTTGAGCGCTTGCCGCCGTTACTTCGTCCGCGCTCGCCACTGAGAAGTAAATCTGCCGCACCGCATTGTTTGGCAGAAAAAAACGGCTCACCGAATAAGGAATCGCCATCGTGTTCTCTTCCACTTCAGACTGCCCAAACGTCTCCACTCGTTCTTTAAACACCCCAACGACCGTAAACGGCAGACCGTTCATCTTGACCACTTGGCCGACCGCGCCTGCTGGCGTCCGCGAGAGCTTCGCCGCCAGCTTTTCGGTGATTACGCCGACTTTGTTGTGCTGCTGCGAGTCCTCCGCGTCAAAGAACCTTCCCGCGAGCAGCACCAGGTTCCGCACCTCACGATATTCGGGGAATACGCCCAGCACCAGAATGTCCTGCTCCTTGCCATTGCCAATACTGATGCGGTCGCCGAGCGTCACAAACGGCGTTGCCGCGACCACCGAAGGCACCTGCTCGCGCACCGCCGCAACGTCATCCACGGTAAGTTCATCGAACGCCGCCGCGACGCGCTGCCCTCCGCTGGCATATGTGGCATAAATCAGGTTGGTGCCAATGCCCTGGATCTGGCCCAGGATGTATTGCTTTCCGGTCATCCCGATGGTGACGACGAGGATGAGCGACGCGGTTCCGATGGCAATGCCGAGCGCGGTCAGCGCGAAGCGGACTTTGTTGCTGATGAAGGTATCGTAGGCAAAGGCGACGATCTCGCTGAGTACCAGCCGTGGTCTGTGTTGAACCTCGATTGGTTGAGTCGTCACGGTTGACATAAGTAATTAGATGCTTGCGTTGAGCGGAGGCTCCGGCAACCATTCTACTCAGGCATCGGCATAATCGAACGAAGTCGGCGCGGATTCACGGGATGTTAGGCTTGGCACATTCGATGCCTCTTTCCGCAGGCTTCGGACACCGGCGGCGAAGATTCCCAGCATCAGCACCATCTCGAGGTACTTCCATGCATCCGGCAGCATGGTCACAAAATCTTCATTGACCTCAACGAAGACATTCAGCGCGAGCAGCAGCACCGCGAACCCAATTAGAGCGGGCTTGCGGAAAGTCCGCCCAACCCCGCGCAGCGAACGCCACGCTATCAGCGCCATGGGCAGTGACACTGCCGCAACGTCATAGGTTAGAATCCGCGGATTCAGCAAAACTACTCCCAGCAGCATCACTGGCGCCCAACTCACGAAGCGGACTCTGCCCTCGCGATATAACCGAGACAGCCACAGCAAGAGCAGAAACATCGCGACGGCGTAAACCACATAAAGAATGATGGAAGGCTTTTCGTAAGGCACGCCCATGATCTGCAGCACGCGGGCCAGATTGCCCGCCGGCCCGCAGCCAAAATCGCGCCTCATCTGCGACATGACCTTCAGCGAGTTTACGTACACATGAAAGGCCTGAGGCCAGATCCTGAACTGCAACGCATAGAGCCCCAGCCCGGCGGCCGCGGTAATTATGGCCCGCGCCCATTGACGCTTCCCGCAGAGCAATGGGATTGCGAGCATCGTCAGCAGATGCACTTTGACGCAGGACGCCGCCAGCACCGCCAGGTAGAACCAAATCCAGCGGCCACGCTTCCAGCCCAAAGCCGCAGTCGCCAGCATCAGGCCGTACAGAATGTATGCCAAGTTGCCCGAGACAATTACATCATTGATCAGCAGTCCGGGAAAAAACGCAATGACTGGAGCCACATAGCGAAGCACCTTGCGCTCGTCTGGAGTGGCAAACTGCATTCCCACCCAAACCTGAAGCAGCCACCCGGCAAAGTACGCGAAGCCGAACGCCGCGATCGTCAGCCAAAGAGGAAGCAGTCTCGCGACGCCCAGCGCGGTAATCATAAACAAGGGCGAGTAGGCGAGCGAAGAATCCACTTGGCCGTGAATGTAGGCTTGGTACTGGTGAAGATCTGCAAGGTAGACTTGCGCATCCCAGGCGAAGGGCAGAAAGATCGCCATGCCCACTATCGAGCACACTGCCCCCAGCCATAACAATCCGACGACCCATCGCCCCCGGTCAGTAGCTGTCTGACGCATCTCTGGGAATGTCGCTCCGGCGTACTTGATAGCTAGATGACCCTGCCCGCCTGTGCTCAAGTCATTCTCATTTCGCGAGCAATATGAGTGTCTGTGCTCGAGCTAACCGCTTTAATCATTGTTGAGGTCATGCCGGTGCTTGGGATCAACTTAATGAGTAAATTGTACCGTAGGCGCTTCTGGCCCACTATTGAGTCTTGATCGCCGCTACGGAGAGCTACTGCAGACGGCATACCAAAACGCGACCATTCTGGTATGGACAGTCCATTCCTTTCGCTCCCGGTTGCGCCAGCACAACCCAGTTGACGCCAAACGAGCGCTGCAGACGCTGAAAGTCGTCGGCTTGAAAATTTGTCCAACCTTGTTGGGCGTCGACCTCTTCCTTCCACCGCACCGACAGACTTGGGACTTGGGTCGCCACGGATGCGTCCTTTACGTAATCGGCCAAAGAGCTGCGCTCCGCCAAGGCGCGAAAACTATGGAAATCTTCGCCCGCGAGTTCCATGTAATAAGGATCCAAGGCAAACAAACTGTCGGAAGGCGTGTTTTGCCGAATCCACTCAAAAGCTTGGACCCAGGAATTTCGTGGCTTTGCGCCCGGCCATTCCACGTGCGGCGTGGCGGGGAACGTTTGACGCTGCGTCCAGAACATCCCCAAGCCCAGCGGGACAAACAAGAGCAGCCAGCGGTACGCGTGCCGGCCCAAGATTTTCTGACCGATGAGCCCTCCAACGAGCAAAAAGAAGATCAAGTAGAGGAGATGCAGGAAACGCATGGGCTGAAACGGCTTCAGCCTGTCGAGGCTGGGCGGAAGCATGATGGCAAGGGCGACGGCGAGTTGGAAAATGCCAAATAGCGCCAGCCTCAAGGCCACACGCGCCTGGACGATATTCTCCTGAACATGTTCCTGGACCAGGGAACCGTTCTTTCGCGCGAGCCGGTAAATTCCCCACAGCAAGAACAACGGAGCAATCACGCCCAGCCATTCATACCAATGCCAACGCGATAGATAGTAATAGTTGCGCGTGTTGGCGGCTTGTTGCCAAGCCGGGGAGGTGGGCTGGAAAATCCATCCTAATGGAAGCACAGCCGCCGCCGAAGATAGCAGTGGTTTTTCGCCTCGCCACCAAAGAAAAACGCAATAGGAAATGCCAAAGCTGGCCATCAGCGGATGAGTCACGAAAGCCAGCGCCAGAAGGAACGCTGCGAGGAAGGCGCGGCGGTCGAGAACAGCCACAATCGCTGCCAGTAGGGCGGCGGTCGCGAGAGCCCGCGGATGAAGATATTGATCGTCAAGATACAGTGCGGTACCCGCGACCGGAAGCGTTAATAGGGCGGCTACTAATGCTACCGCTGCCCATTGCGCATGCGACTCAGCGAAGGCGCGGCGGGCAATGCGCAGGCATCCCCACAAAATCAAGGCAATGGAGACGAACTGCCATAGCAAGGCCGTCTCTCCGACGGGTAGATGCGTGACGCGAACTGAACCGGCAATGACCTTGTCGAATATCGTGGCCTGCAGTTGCACGCGAAAGAAGTCGGCATCGTGGGGATAAAGCGCGGGATTCAAGTCTTTCTTGATCGCCGCTAAATATACGCCGTCGTCCTCCACTCCCGGGTGGTAGCCCTGCACCAGGAAGGCGAGCAGAGTTACGCCCACAAGTAGCAACAGAGTTTTGGCCGCGGAATAGTCTCTCATGCCTCGGTCCTTAGAGAATCAGCTTGAGCAGGAAGAGGATCGCGAGATGAAGTTTGGCAGGACTTCCGGCTGGAGTGGGCCGCCCCCATTAGGCTCCCTTGCTGTTGACAACGCCCGCTTCATAATACTGGCGTTCCAAACGGCGGCCGCGCTCGTTGAAGATGGAGAATTTTGCCAGGCCCCATTTTTGCAGGGCGAACTGCAACGTCGTCGCCAGCACGCCGAATCCATATTTCACGCTGCGCCGGAAATTGATGGACGAAGCCTCTTCGAAATATTTCGTCGGGCAGGAGACTTCACCGATACGAAAACCGAAATGCACGCACTGCGCCAGCATCTGGTTGTCGAAGACAAAGTCATCGGAGTTCTCGAGCAGCGGCAGCTTGGTGAGAACATCGCGGCTGAAGGCGCGGTAACCCGAGTGATACTCCGAAAGCTTGACTCCCAAGAATAAGTTCTCGAAGGCGGTCAGCAAGCGGTTCGCGACGTACTTGTAAAAGGGCATGCCGCCGCGGAGCGCATTGCCTCCGATGATGCGCGAGCCGAGCACCACGTCGTAAACGCCGTACGCGATCATGCTGACCATGGAAGTGACGAGCAGCGGTGTGTATTGATAATCAGGGTGCACCATGATGACGACATCGGCGCCCACGGCCAAGGCTTCGCGATAACAGGTCTGCTGATTGCGGCCATAGCCGTAGTTGCGGTCGTGGACGAAATACTGCAAGCCCAGGCGGCGCGCGACGTCCACAGTGCGATCGGAGCTGTGATCGTCGACCAGAATACAGGCATCTACGAGGTCGGGTAGTTCCCGAACGGTAGCTTCAAGCGTCTTTTCCGCGTTGTACGCGGGTAGCACCACGGCAATGCGCTTGCCGTTGATCATTCGGAAATCCTCAGATTCGACCTGTAAATGATAACCGAAAGCTGCGGGAATGCCCGATGTTCGGGGTCCGCAGGAAGGCATTTGCGATTTATCATCTTAATCATGTCTGCCCGCACGCTGTTTGACAAAATCTGGGACGCGCATCTCGTTACCGCGCCTGCCGGCCAGTCGCCTCTGCTTTATATTGATCTGCACCTGGTTCACGAAGTAACCTCGCCGCAGGCCTTCGATGGATTGCGCGCCAATGGACGGCGCCTGCGCCAGCCCTTGCGGACCGTTGCCACGGTCGACCACAACATTCCTACCACGCCACGAGGCACGCCGATCACCGACCCAATTGCCGCGAAACAGATTGAAGCGCTGCAGAAAAATTGCCGCGAGTTCGGCGTCCCGTTCTTCGATATGGATTCGGCCGAGCAGGGCATTGTGCACGTCATCGGACCAGAGTTGGGGCTCACGCTGCCCGGCATGACCATTGTTTGCGGCGACAGCCACACCTCCACGCACGGAGCCTTCGGTTCGCTGGCGTTTGGCATCGGCACGTCGGAGGTCGAGCATGTGCTCGCCACGCAATGTCTGCCGCAGAACAAGGCGAAGGCAATGCAGATGGTGGTGCAGGGCAAGCTGTCAGTGGGAGTGACGGCCAAAGATATGGCGCTGGGAATCATCGGGCGCATCGGCACGGACGGCGCTACTGGACACGTGATCGAATTTGCGGGCGAAGCCGTGCGCGGGCTCTCGATGGAAGGCCGCATGACGCTCTGCAACATGAGCATCGAGGCTGGGGCGCGCGCCGGCTTGATTGCGCCGGACGAGACGACGTTCGCCTATGTTCACGGCCGCCGTTTCGCACCGCAAGGCGCAGACAGGGACGCGTCAGTTGCTTACTGGCGAACACTCGCTTCCGATCCGGGTGCGCGGTTCGACCGCGTCGTGGAGATCGATGCCGCCTCACTTGCGCCGTATGTAACGTGGGGGACGAATCCCGGTATGGTGGTGGCCGTGGATGCACGCGTGCCCGAGTTAGCGAGCTTTGCCGCTGAATCCGATCGCCGCGCGGCCGAACAGGCTCTTTCCTACATGGGGCTTCAACCGGGTACGCCGATCGAGCAGATTGCCGTTGATCGCGTCTTCATCGGTTCCTGCACGAATTCACGTATTGAAGATTTGCGCGGCGCAGCCCGCGTCGCCAAAGGCCGCCGGGTCAACCCCAAGGTCCGCGCCATGGTCGTGCCAGGTTCGCAGGCGATCAAACAAGCCGCCGAGCAAGAAGGCCTGCACCGCATCTTTCTTGATGCCGGTTTTGAATGGCGAGAATCCGGATGCTCGATGTGCCTCGGCATGAATCCCGACATCCTCGAACCTGGCGAGCGTTGCGCCTCGACCAGCAACCGCAATTTTGAAGGCCGCCAAGGCCGCGGCGGGCGCACGCACCTGGTCAGTCCCGAGATGGCGGCGGCGGCGGCGATTGAAGGGCACTTCACCGACATTAGGAAGTGGCAATTTATCCAGTAGCGACGAACTGGCGTACCACGATTGAGTTAAGATTGGTTGCTCACACCTTTGCATTTCAGCCGTCGAAAGCCTTTATGAACAAAAATGTCTTGTGTTTCCTCGTGGTATTCTCGCTTCTGTTTTCTTGCGCCGCGATTGCTCAGACTTCGTCCTCGTCCGAGCCCGTCCTGCCTTATTCGCCAAGCCTCGATCTCACCTCGATGGACAAATCTGTCGATCCCTGCGTTGACTTCTATCATTATTCCTGCGGCGGATGGCAGAAGAGGAATCCCATCCCGCCGGACCAGACTTCATGGTCGGTCTACGGCAAGCTATTTGAGGACAACCTAAACTTTTTGCGCGGTATGCTGGAGCAGGCGGCCAAGCCGAGTTCACAGCGCACTGCCGTCGAACAAAAGACGGGCGACTTCTACGCGGCCTGCGTGAATGAAGCTGCAGTCGAGAAGCAGGGTCTTGCGCCGGTGCAGCCCGAACTCGACGCCATCGCGAAGGTCAAATCGGTGAAAGACCTCACGCCCCTTGTGGCGCGCCTGCAGTTCACCTATCGGCAGTACTCCTATAACAGTCCCATGCTTTTTGCCGCCGGGTCGAATCAGGATCCGGACAACTCCGAGCAGGTGATCGCCGACGTCGATCAGGGCGGCCTTGGGCTTCCTGACCGCGACTACTACACCAAGACCGACGCGAAGTCGAAAGAAACCCGCGACCGCTACTTGCAGCACGTGCAGAAGGTTCTCGAACTAGCCGGCGACAGTCCGGAGATTGCCAAGAAAAACGCGGAAACAATTCTCCGCATGGAAACCGCGCTGGCCCAGGCTTCCATGACCCGCGTGGACCGCCGCGACCCCCACAAACTGGTCCACAAGATGAAGGTCGCCGACCTCGCGCAGCTGGCCCCGAATTTTGACTGGGCCGCGTATTATCGCGAGCTGGAATACCCGCAGTTCGACATTCTGAACGTGGACGCGCCCGATTTCATCAAGCAGATGAACGCGCTCCTCGGCTCCGAACCGGTGGAAAACTGGAAGACGTATTTCCGCTTCCACGTGGTCGATACTTCGGCCCCGTATCTTTCTTCGAAATTCGCCGAGGAGAGCTTCGAGTTCTATCGCAAGTATTTGCGCGGGGCCAAGGAAATGCAGCCTCGCTGGAAACGCTGTGTCGAATACACCGACTACAGCCTGAGCGAAGCGCTCGGGCAGGTGTATGTGGCAAAGGTCTTTTCGCCCGAACTCAAGCAGGGCACGCTCGACATGGTGCAACGGATTGAGACCGCCATGGGTGAGCGCATCCGCGCGCTCGATTGGATGAGCCCGGAGACCAAGCAGCAGGCTCTGACCAAACTGGCTGCCATTCGCAACAAGATTGGCTATCCCGACAAGTGGCGCGACTACAGCTCGGTGAAGATCACGTCCGACGACTTCGCTGGAAACGTGCAACGAGCGCACCAGTTCGAGAGTCGTCGCGATATCAACAAAATTGGCAAGCCGGTCGATCACGGTGAATGGGATATCTCCGCTCCGACCGTCGATGCCTATTACAACCCGCAGATGAACGACATCAATTTTCCTGCGGGAGTCTTGCAACCTCCGCTCTACGACACCAAAATGGACGACGCACCCAACTACGGAAACACCGGTGGCACGATCGGCCACGAACTCACGCACGGCTTCGATGATGAAGGCAGCCAGTTCGACGCCCACGGAAATTTGAAGGATTGGTGGACCAAGGAAGACCGCGAGAAATTCGACGCGCGCACCAAGTGCGTGGACGATCAGTACTCGGCCTATCTCGCGGTGGAAGATGTGCACGTCAACGGCAAACTGACACTGGGCGAAAACGTCGCCGACATTGGCGGCGAAATCCTGGCCTACATGGCGTGGCAAGGCAAAACGAAAGACATGCACCTGCAGCCGGTGGACGGGCTCACGCCCGAGCAGCGCTTTTTTATCGGCTTCGCGCAGTGGGATTGCGCGAACGAGCGCCCTGAGGATTTGCGCGTGCGGGCGATGACCGATCCGCATTCGCCGGCGCAGTACCGCATCAACGGTGTTGTGGTGGACATGCCGGAGTTTCAGCAGGCATTCCAGTGCAAAGCAGGCCAACCCATGGTGGCGTCAGCCGACAAAATCTGCAAGGTTTGGTAGACCGGTACTCTGTCGCGAAACACGCTGAGGAACTGACGATTATGCAACCATTTCGCAAACATACCGGCATCGTCGCCCCGCTCGATCGCGTCAATGTGGATACCGATCAGATCATTCCCAAACAGTTCCTGAAGCGCATCGAGCGCACTGGCTTCGGCCAGTTCCTGTTTTACGATTGGCGCTTCTCGCCCGATGGCCAGGAGGTCGCTAGCTTTGTCTTGCACGATGCGCGCTACCGGGGCGCGACTATCCTTGTCGCCGGGAGAAACTTCGGCTGCGGGTCCTCGCGCGAGCATGCGGTCTGGGCGCTTGCTGATTACGGATTCCGCGTGGTTATCGCGTCCTCGTTCGCCGATATTTTCGCGAATAACAGTTTGAAGAACGGCTTTTTGACAGTTTGCCTCAGCGACGAGCAGGTCGCCGAGATCATGCGCCGCGCGCGCGAAGTCGAAAACTATCAGGTCAGCGTCGATCTTGAAACCCTGAGCGTCGAGGACGGCAGTGGTTTCGCCGCGAAATTCGGCGTCGATGAGTTTGCCCGTCATTGCCTGCTCAATGGATTGGACGACATCGGCCTAACCCTGCAGCACGAAGCCGCCATCGCCGCCTATGAAGCGAAGCATCCGGTGCGCGCGGAGATGAAGGCGGTCGCGACTTGGTCGCGATCAGTGTGAGATGCGGCGTATGATCCAGCGGGACAGATAGAAGATCACCATTGCATTTAGAACAGCCGCCAGCGACACCACGACAAACGCGCCGCTTCGATCTCCGGGGTAAGCGAACGAGAGAAACAGCCCGAGCGGGAAAGAGGCAACTCCCACTCGAATGACATCGGTCTGGTCTCCGGCGGGCCAAAGAACGTTTTTCGCTAGTATTGTTGTGAAGAATGCGAGATAGGAGACCGTCACTATTTCTGGGATCCGCCGCACATAGTGCCCCGGGTTGAAGCTCTTTGCCGCACGCACATGGTCGAACTTGCGTTGTACACTGTCTGTTTTGACCACTGCTCGATATTTTGACTGAAATTACGAATCGGGGCTAGTTCGTGAGAAATCTTTTGGCCGGTTTCGTTCTTGCTTTCTTACTGCTTTCCGCGGTAAGCGCTCAGACGGCTACACCCGCTGAGCCCAAGCAGCTCACCATCGAAGCGATTTTTGCTGAAGGCGGCATCACTGGCCGCTCTCCCGAAACGATTAAATGGAGCCCGGACGGGACCAAGGTCTCATTCGTGCAGCGTGACGACTCCGGCGAACACGGCCAACTCTGGTACTTCGACGCAGCGACGGGCGAAAAGAAGGTTCTCGTCAGCGAGGACAAGCTCTCTCAGCTTGCGCCACCCACTTCAGCGATTCACGACGAGCGCGAGAAGGAGCGCGTGACGCGTTATCACGTCGCCGCTTACTTATGGTCGCCTGACTCCAAACACCTGCTTTTCGACTCCCACGGCCAGCTCTGGTATTACAGCCTCGAAAATGGCACCGGCGTGCAGCTCACCTCCTCGCCGGACCCGAGCGAGGATCCAAAGTTTTCGCCCGATGGCAAACGGATTGTCTATTTGCGGAAACATAATCTCTATGCGCGGCCGGTCTCGGGGCAAGATGAACGCCTGCTCGTCCAGCCTGAAAAAGATAAGAACAAGGATAAGGATAAGAACTGCACTGGCAAAGCCGACGACGAGATTCTGAACGGCGAAGTTGACTGGGTCTACGCCGAAGAACTCGCGGTTCGCAGCAATTATTTCTGGTCACCCGAAGGCCACGACATTCTCTTTCTGCAGATGGACGAAAGCCGCGTCCCGACGTACCCCATCACCGACTGGATCCCGACGCACCCCCATGTCGATCAGGAAAAATATCCGAAGGCCGGTGATCCAAATCCGACCGTGCGCCTTGGAGCGGTATCGAGTGACGGCGGCAAACCGCGCTGGATCAGGCTTACCGACGACGAGGACACGTATGTCCCGCGCTTCGGCTGGATTCGTGACGGTTTTGCTTGGGCCGAGGTGCTGAATCGCAAGCAGGATGTGATGGACCTTTACTTCATCGACGCGCATTCGGGTAAGGCGCGCAAGGTGATGACCGAATCGGCGCCCGATGCATGGGTCGAGGTCAACGACAATTTTCGCATCCTCAAATCTGGAGACCGGTTTCTTTGGACGAGTTGGCGCGACGGCTATACGCACATTTATGTCTATAGCTTCAACGCGGCCAATCCAGTCGCAGACGATGCTAGGCTTGAACGCCAACTCGAAAGCGGAGACTACGAGGTGCTCTCCATTGACGGCGTCGACGATGAGGCTGGCACCGTCTTTTTCACGGCGAGTAAGGGCGATCCTCTTCAGCACCAGCTTTTTTCAGTGAAACTGGATGGCACAGAACTGCGCCGCGTTTCTTCCGAAGAGGGCAACTACTCCGCCACTTTCTCCGATAACGGCAAGCATTATGTTGAGCACTATTCGGCCCCACAGACGCCGCCGCGTGTGGCCGTGTGTGGAACGGGCAATCCCTGCACGGAAATCTGGAAAGCGCGCAGTGTTGCGGACTTTAACTTGATTGAGCCGAAGTATGTCGAATTCAAGGCCGATGATGGTACACCTCTCTATGGGTCGCTGCTATTGCCGCGAAACGCCGACGCCAACCAGAAGGTGCCGCTGATCATGAACGTCTACGGTGGCCCCGCTGCGCAGGAAGTGCAAAAAACATGGAGCGGAGGAAGTGGGCTTTTCCATCAGATTCTGGCTAAAGAGGGCTTTGCCATCTTCACGGTCGATAATCGCGGCAGCGGCAATCGCGGGCGCAAGTTTTCGGCCGCCCTCCGCGGCCAGTTCGGCAGAGTCGAACTGAAGGACCAACTCGCCGCGCTCGACCAGTTGTATGAGCAATATCCGCAGCTCGACCGCGCGCGCACCGGCGTCTGGGGGTGGTCCTACGGTGGGTTCATGACCCTTTATTCGCTGACGCACTCGGACCGATTCAAGGCCGGCATCTCGGTCGCGCCGGTCACTAGTTGGCGTGACTACGACTCGATTTATACCGAGCGCTACCTCGGTCTGCCCAAAGACAACGCCAGCGGATACGATGATTCGGTCGTCAACGAGGCCGGCCACCTGCAAGGTTCGTTGCTGCTCGTGCATGGAACGAGCGATGACAATGTGCATTTTCAGAATACAATCCAAATGACCGACGCCCTGATCAAGGCCGGGAAACAGTTCCGAATGATGATCTACCCGAATAAGACGCACGGAATCTCTGGGCCCGGCACACGCACGCAGCTTTTTCACATGATGGACGATTTCTGGAATAAGGAATTGAAATAAGCCATCAGCCGTCAGCCATCAGGTTGAGCCTGCCCCTATCTGGTAATTCGGCACGATTCAGGTTCGAACTGATGGCTGACGGCTAGCGGCTGAAGGCTGGTTTCCATGCACCGTACCACTCTTGGCGATTTCGAACTGACGATTGTTTCCGACGGCACTTACTTTCTCGACGCCGGCGCGTTTTTCGGCGTTGTGCCCAAAACCATGTGGTCGAAAAAGGCCACCACCGACGACAAGAACCGGCTCGACGCCGGGATGAACTCGCTGCTCATCCGCACGGGCGACAAAAATGTCCTGGTCGAAACCGGCATTGGCAACAAGCTGCCCGACCGCCTCGTGCAGATCTACAAGCAGCCAGCAAAACTGCTCGATAACCTTCACGCCGCAGGGCTCGCCCCAGAAGACATCGACATCGTCATCAACACACACCTGCACTTCGACCACTGCGGCTGGAACACGATCCGCCGCGGCGACGAGATCGTTCCCACATTTCCCAACGCCACTTATTACGTCCAGCGCAAGGAGTGGGATCACGGGCGCCTGCAACTCGAGCGCGACGCCATCAGCTACATGGGTCCCAACTACGATCCGCTGATCGAAAGCGGCCAGATGGAATTACTCGACGGCGATCGTGAAATCGTGCCGGGCATTTCCGTGAAAGTGTTCCCCGGCCACACCGCCAACATGCAGGCCGTGATTGTTGAGAGCGGCAGCGGGCATGACAGAAAGAAAGCGTGTTATATCTCGGACCTGATTCCTACGAGCATGCACATCGAGCTGACATGGGTGATGGCGTTTGACTTATTCCCGCTGCAGACGATCGAGAGCCGTAAGAAGTATTACGCATGGGCGCTACCGGAGCGTTGGCTGACAGTCTTCACGCATGATGACCCAACGCCCTGGGGATATATCGAGCGCGGAGAGCGCGGAAAGTTGGTTCTGACAAAACCTGTGTAGGGACAACCGCCCTCGGCTGTCCAGCTGAGCGAGGCTCGGCGATGACAGCTCACCGTGTTGTTATGGGGGAGTTACGGCTGCCAGTTGTTGCCGATCCTCGAAAAACGTTTCGACGCTCTTGAGGATCTCTGATCCGCTTTTCGCATCGTAGATCGCCTTGCGCAGCGCCGCGCCTCCCGGCACGCCGTGCGTGAACCACGACGCGAATTGCTTCATCTTGCCTTCGGCTCCGGGCATCTCTTCTTCGAGCAGCATCTGGAAATAGGTGCGGATCATCTGGTAGCGGTCGGTCTCGGTGGGCTCGTCGTAGGGCTTGATCAAGGAAGAGGCCAACGAATTGCCACCAGCTTGGCTCTCAGCAGCTGAAGCCGCAGCAGAGATAACCGCTCTTTCGACACGACTGAAGTCGTGCCCTTCCCGGTCCGAATCCAGGTTAAGCTCAGAAGCTGATGGCTGACGGCTGATGGCTGACGGCTGGTTCCGCACATACTGCTCAATCTGGCGGAAAATCCACGGGTTTGCTGGAGCCATGCGACCGATCATCACCGCGTCGCAGCCCGTCTGCGCGACCATCGCGCACGCATCTTCGGGCGAGCGGATGTCGCCGTTCCCAATCACCGGAATCTTTACTGCCTGCTTAACCGACATAATCCACTCCCAGCGCGCCGGGCCACTGTAGCCTTGTTCACGCGTGCGCGCATGCAGCGCCACCGCGCCGAGACCGCAGCCTTCGGCAAGGCGCGCCAATTCTACGCAGACGATCTCTTCGTCATTCCATCCCGCCCTGAACTTCACTGTGAATGGAATCTTCACCGCCGCACGCACCGATTCGAAGATCTTGCGGATCAACGGCAAATCGCGAAGCAGGCCAGAGCCGCCGTTGCACCGCACAACTTTCTTTGCCGGGCAGCCCAGGTTGAGATCGACGAGATCGAACCCGAGATCTTCCACTAGCCGCGCCGCATCAGCGAGCACCTCCGGGTTGCTTCCGAAAAGCTGCGCTGAGATCGGATGCTCGTCCTCATAAAAGTGCAGATACCTCCCGCGCACCTTTTTGTTGCGCAGCACTCCATCGGCGGACGTGAACTCGGTCATAATCAGTCCGCAGCCGCCCAGGTTTTTGATGAAGCGCCGAAACACCGTATCGGTGACGCCAGCCATGGGAGCGAGTACCGTTGCCGGACGAATCTCAACTCCCCCAATCAGCAAACACTGTGGGAAGGGCGGAGCGCCAGGTTGTGTGGCGCCAACATTCCTGTCCCCGCCACGGCTCTCCAGAGGGCGAGCGCCCGCGCCAGCGATGGCAGCTTTGTCCCGCGGCTCGGAATCCGGCTCCGACTTGTACCAATACTTCTGCATCGTCCCCATTTTAGCCTGCCCGCAAAATCGAAAGCCCCCGCCATGGGCGAGGGCTTGATTGTTTCCGAAAACGCAAAATCCGGAGCGCCGAACTTACTTCTTTGCCGTCTCGGCTTTTGCGGCCTCGGTTTTTGCCGCTTCGGCTTTGGCGGCATCGCTCTTGGCGTACTTCCGGCGGAAGCGCTCGACGCGTCCGGCGGTGTCCATGAGCTTCTGCTTGCCGGTAAAGAACGGGTGGCAGGCGGCGCAGATTTCTACGCTGATGTCGCCTTTATGAGTCGAACGGGTTACAAATGCGTTGCCGCAGGCACAGTGCACCCGAATTTCGTGATAGTTAGGATGGATCGCTGGTTTCATGGTCAGTTCTGGCCTCAATTCAATCATTAGATTCTACAGGAGTTAAGAAGGATTCAGCAAGCGGAAGAGTCGCAGGTCTTAGGTGTCAGGTCTCAGGCATCCGGCTCTCGTCTCTCCTGAGACCTGACAGCTGATACCTGACACCTGCGCTCACAAAAGCAAAACGGCAGGGCCGACCCCCTGCCGTTGTTTAATCTAAACTTGCGGGCCCCTTACTTTCCTTTATTCACTACCTTCTTCAGTTCGTTACCGGGAGTGAATTTTGCCACTCGGCGGGCGGCAATCTTGATTGTGGCACCCGTCTGCGGGTTCCGGCCATTACGGGCCTTACGCTGCGAGACGGAAAACGTGCCAAATCCGATTAGCGCCACCCGATCCCCTTTGCGAAGAGAGGAGGTGATGCTGTCCACCGTGGTGTCGATCGCGGTCGTCGCCTGCGCCTTGGATATGTTGCAGGCTCCGGCAATCCGGTCAACTAGGTCAGCTTTGTTCATGCTATCTCCTACGTTTGGCATTCGGTTCCCGCGCATCGGCCGGGGAGGAAAGCTCGAAACGCGAAGCACCGGCATCCGTAATTTTCTTCACCCATAACAGAATGTCAATGGCAAACGGGTGCCGGTTGACGCTCTTGACACCGGTCGTCCAACGTTGAGTATCGTCGCAGCCAACGTCATTCGATGAGCGTCCTGCATCTCCGCAATCCCTCGCACTACAATCAACCTGTGCTGAGCGAGCGCCTCGACTTCACGCCAGATCGCGATCGGGAGCTTTTCTCCGCCGTTCCAGCCGCGCCGGCCGTCTTCCTGCTACGCGCGGCCGATCCCGCCGCCGAACCTTACGTCAGCAAAGCCGCCAATCTGCGCCGACGGCTTGAACGGCTGCTCTCGCCGCCCGAAGAGCGTACAAAACGCCTCAACCTGCGCGACCGCGTCCGCGCCGTCGAGTACTCACTCACCGGTTCCGACTTCGAATCGGGATTCCTGCTTTACCGGCTCCTCCGCTCCACTTTTCCCAAGGCTTACGACCGACGCCTGCGTCTGCGCTTTGCGCCACTCATCAAGCTGCACATGGAAAACGAATACCCGCGCGCTTCCATCACTACGCGCATCACCGGCCTTGCCGGGAAGAACATTTACTACGGCCCGTTCCCCTCGCGCCTGGCGGCGGAAAAATTTATGAACGACGCGCTCGATTTCTTCAAGATGCGCCGCTGCACGGACGATCTTCACCCCGACCCCAAGTTCCCCGGCTGCGTCTACTCGGAAATGAAGATGTGTCTCGCCCCCTGCTTCAAGGGTTGCACCGACGACGAATACCGTGCCGAAGTCATTCGTGTGGAAGACTTCCTTAACACCGGCGGGGAATCGCTGAAGCGGCAGATTTCGGCTGAGCGGGATCACGCGTCGGAGACGCTCGCGTTTGAACACGCGGCGGCGTTCCATGCGCGGCTTGAGAAACTGGCGCCGGTTCTCCAAGAAATGCAGGAACCGGTTCATCGCCTCGATCAGATGCGGGCATTGATCGTGCAGCAGTCGGCCGCGCCCGAGAGCGTAGCCCTGTTTCGCATAGATGCTGCGGCCATGGCCGGCCCGCTGACCTTCCCGATCTCTGGTGAGGAACACGCGAAGTCGCAATCGATGGAAGCCCGCATTCAAGCCGCTCTGGCGGACTTTTGCGCGGCCCAGCCGCGCAGCGCACTGGAACGCATGGAGCATCTCGCCATCCTCAAGCGTTGGTGCTACCGGGGAACTCGCAAAGGGGAGATTTTCTTTGCTGATGCCAAAGGCGAGTTGCCGATGCGCCGAATTGTGCGCGGCATCGGCCGCGTCTACAAAGGCGAGGCACCCGAAGCCGCCGCGCCGACGATGCCAGTGACACCGCAGGAATCGCCCTGAAATAATCGCTCTAGAATAGTTGTCGTTCCGAGAAGCGAAAGCGACACAAATCCCGTGACCAGCGAGGGACTCATGCCGAAGAAAAAGATGAAACCGCAAACGAAGAAGAAGAAAAAGAGCGTCTCGAGAAAGAGCAAGAGCGTCCAGATCAAGAACCGCCGTCCCGTTGCAAGGTCAGATAAATCCGTGCGCGATCACGTGCTTTATCTGCTCAACGTCGGTGGGGCTCATGTTGACTTCGATCACGCCATCGGCGACTGGCCCGTGCAACTCGCGGGCGCCAAAGTCGCGAATTTCCCGCACACAGCATGGATGCTTCTCGAACACATGCGCATCGCGCAGTGGGACATCCTGGAATTCAGCCGCAATCCAAGGCACAAGTCACCGCCGTGGCCGGAGGGCTATTGGCCGAAAACGGAGATGCCGCCAAATGAGAAAGCGTGGAAAGATTCCGTGGCTGCGTTCAAGAAAGATCTGCGGGCGATGGGGCAGTTGGTTGCCAATCCGCGAGCTGATCTTTACGCAAAACTGGCGTGGGGTAAAGGACAAACGATTTTGCGCGAGGCGTTACTGGTCGCCGACCACAATTCCTATCACTTGGGCCAACTGGTGATGCTGCGGAAATGTATCGGGATCTGATCTCTGAGAGGTGGAGCGAAGATTGAGCTTCGCGATAGCGAAGGCCAGCCGCAATCGGGGCACCCTATTGGCTCATGCGCTGCGGCGGTGGACCACTTGATTTTTGACGTCCCTCGGCCGCTTCCTGAACACAACTTTCAACTCCTCCCGCCAGTGCTCGTCAATGCCCAGCAGTTCCCATTCAATCTCCGGTGAGAGATAACGGAGAATTGTATCTGTCGCTGGATGCACGTGCAGCGCCGGAGCCACCAGCATCAGCAGCGGCTTTTCCGGCGCGATCTCGCGACCGGGGAAGTATCCGAATTTTGCAAACTCCTCCCGGCTCCGGTGCCACTCCACGCGCGCCCAGTAATCTACGCCCTGTAATGGCAAATGAATATCTTCGTCGGCCTTCAGTTCGATCACTGCCAGCCGATTCCCTTGCGTCATCGCCAGCACATCGATCATCGCGCGATCCGCGGCCGAGAACGCCGGCAACTGGCGATACACGCATTCCGTCCGCAGTCGCCCGTCGAGAGTCGCGACATTCTTTCCCGCGATCGCTTCCAGCCATCGCTCGGGATGCATGCGCCACAGCGCGTGATTTTTCGGTCCGTCTTTGTGACGTACCGCGGCCGCCAGGCGCACCAGATCGGCGAAATCACTCTCATTCCTTTCATCGAGAACGCGTTCCTCGGCGCCGACGCCAAAGACAATTTCCTCGCCCGCTTGAAAATTTCGCGGATCGCGTGCCAGGCGAGCCTGAGCAAATTCGAGACCGCAGCAGCGAAACGAAATCTCAGCTGGCGAAAGAACTAGAACCTCTGCCTGCGGCAGAATGCCGCGAATGCGCTCGATGGATGCGGCGAAGCGCGCGAGCGCCTGATCTTCATCCACAGCCCGCACCAGCCGCGTGGCCAGGTTGCCACGGTCACCCGTTTCCAGCCGAATCAGCGCATCTTCCCGCTGATCGAACTCGTTCAAATGCCATTTCGCCGCCGACGGATCGAGATGTGCCATGCGCTGCATAATCAGCGCTGCCGCGCCCTTCGGCACTGCCAGAACCAACCCTTCGACGACGCGCCGCTCCTGCTCAGCCAGACGGCAAGCCTCCAACCAGAGAATGCCGCACGTGAGAGCGCCATCCACCGTCGCCTGCGTTTCCTCATCGTTCACCCCGACGATGGCCAGTGCGCGCTGCCCTTGCCGCATCCAGCCGCGCAAGTAGGCTGGCCCGAACGAACGTTCCAGGTCCATGCCTGTAGTCAGCCGGACCACCGTCCAGCCGGGGAAATTTCTTTCCAGTGCCCGCCGTAGCCGAGGCTCATAGGCCAAGCGCGCCGAACGCCGCGCTGCCGGAGAACGCTGGTCGCGATCGCGGCAGATATCCAGCCGAGTCGGCCGGCTCTGCCCCATGCGCTGCACCTGCAGCCGCAACGTCGCGCCTTTGATTTCCGCATCCAGGACCCGCCGCACAACGTTGCGCTCGTTCGACCAGAGATGGACCAGACATTTGTTGTATTCGCCGGAAATCGAATACTTCGCGTCGGCCAGATCGAATACGACGGCGCCATCCTCGACCACCACGGCAGCGCGCGAACTATCGAGGAAGCCTGCCAGCATGGAGCTGAGAGATTCGGGGGTCATGTTCTAGAAAATTGTTCCCCTATTGCGAGCCGCGGGCAGTGATGGATGAACCGGCTGTTTGTGTCGAATCTGGACAGGTAAATATGGCCGCAGGATGGTCGTGGGATAATAGTCTTTAGCGACCGAGTCTTTTCGGCCCTCAAGGCATCGAACTATCGTGAACAATCAAGACCGTTTTTTCTTCGCCCACTACGGCCTGAACCATCAGGACCTCGAATCTTATCTAGCCGCTGCCCTTTCCGCCGGCGGCGACTACGCCGACCTCTATTTCGAATATCTAACCTCGACCTCCCTCATGGTTGACGAGTCGATGGTCAAGTCCGCGTCACAGGGAATCTCCGCTGGGTGCGGCGTGCGCGTCGTTTCCGGAGAGCGCACCGGTTACGCCTACACTGACGATCTTTCGCCCGCGCGCATTCTTCACGCCGCGCGCACCGCTGCGCTCATTGCCAGCGCGCCCGCGAAAACGTCTGTCACAGGCTTTCAACAAAATCCCGCGCGCAGTCTCTACCCGGTTGCGTTGCCTTCAGTTGATGCCGAAATCACATCCAAAGTCGACCTCCTCATGCGCGGCGATCGCACGGCTCGTGCGTTCGATCCCCGCATCAAAGAAGTGCGTGCCAGCTACGCTGACGAACTCCGCAACATTCTTGTCGTCGGCTCTGACGGTACTTTCGCCGAAGATTCCCAGCCTCTAGCGCGCCTGAATGTCTCCTGCATCGCCAAGACCGAAGCGAGTTCCGGCCGTGGCAGCGCCGGTGGCGGCGGTCGCGTCGCCCTCGATTTCTTCTTCGGAGAAAAAACTCCTGAGTTTTTTGCCAAGGAAGCCGCGCGCCAGGCAATTCTGCAACTCGATGCCCGCGAAGCTCCTGCTGGGGATATGGAAGTTGTGCTTGGCCCAGGCTGGCCGGGCGTACTGCTACACGAAGCCGTAGGCCACGGCCTCGAAGCCGATTTCAACCGCAAGAAGACATCGGCCTTCGCCGGACTCATCGGCAAACGCGTGGCCAGCGAAAAGTGCACGGTGGTCGACAACGGCACCATGCCCTGGCGGCGCGGGTCTTTGAACGTCGATGACGAAGGCCAGCCCACGCAGGAAACCGTTCTCATTGAAAACGGAATCCTCAAGGGTTATTTGAGCGACAAACTTTCCGCCAAGCTCATGGGTCTAGCCGATACCGGCAACGGGCGCCGCGAAAGCTACGAACACATTCCCATGCCGCGCATGACCAACACTTACATGCTCGCCGGCCAGGACGATCCGCAAGACATTATTCGCTCGGTCAAGAACGGGGTGTACGCGGTGAATTTCGGCGGAGGCCAGGTTGACATCACGAATGGCAAATTCGTTTTCTCCGCATCCGAGGCCTATCTGATCGAAAACGGCCAGATCACCGCGCCCATCAAAGGCGCCACGCTGATCGGCAATGGCCCCGATGTGCTGACGCGAGTCTCCATGGTCGGCAATGATCTGAAGCTCGACGAAGGAGTGGGCACCTGCGGCAAAGACGGGCAAGCCGTGCCGGTAGGCGTAGGTATTCCGACCATAAAAATCGACCGACTAACCGTAGGCGGCACTGCCCGCAAAGATCCGGGCGGATTCATGCAATAAAGAGGTCAGAGGTGAGAGGTCAGATTGCAGAGGTGGAAACCTCGCGTCGGCAGCTTTGAGCTTTTACCTCTGCAATCTGACCTCTGAAATTTTCACAATGACAACAACTCTCGAACCCAGCACCCCCAAACTCGAAGCCAACCTGGCTTCTCTCGCCACCGACGTGGTCCGCCGCGCCATGCAGTCGGGCGCGTCTGCCGCCGAGTGCATCGTCCGCGAAGGCGATGAGTTCTCGACGACCGTGCGCCTCGGCCAGGTCGAAACCCTGAAAGAGTCCGGCTCGAAATCTATCGGCGTGCGCGTTTTTTACGGGCAACGAGCCGCCTCTACCTACTCCAGCGACTTCTCCGCTGCCGGCATTGATCGCATGCTGAAGTCCGCGCTCGAACTGGCCAAGATCACTTCCGAAGATCCCTACGCCGGAATTCCCGAGGCCTCAAAGCTTGGCGCGCTGTCAGGCTCGCTCGATCTCTATCACGAAGACGTGTACTCGCTCCCCGGTCCCGAGCGCATCGACTATGCGCGCCGCGCCGAAAAGGCCGCGCTCGATTTCGACCCGCGCCTGAAGAACTCTGATGGCGCATCTTTTGACGCCGCCACCGGCCGCAAAATTCTCGCCAACTCACACGGCTTTCTCGGCGAATACCGGCGCTCCTACTGCTCGGTCTCCGCCGTTCCCATCGCGCAGGACGACCAGGGCAACATGCAGCGCGACTACTGGTACTCGGTGGCACGCAGCCTGGCCAAGCTCGAATCCGCCGAACAGGTCGGCCGCGAAGCAGCCCGGCGCACCATTCGCCGACTCGGTGCGCGCAAAGTAAAGACCGCGCACGTCCCAGTCGTCCTCGATCCCATGGTCGCGACCTCCATGCTCGAGCATATTTTCGAAGGCGTGAACGGCGATTCCGTCTATCGCGGAGCCTCCTTCCTCGCCGGCAAGCTCGGCGAGCAGATTGCCGGCCCGAATGTCACCGTCATCGACGATGGAACCATGCCCGGCGGCTTCGGTACCACTCCTTTCGATGGCGAAGGCATTCCCACACGCCGCACGGTGGTGATCGAAAACGGAGTCCTAAAATCGTATCTGCTGAATACCTATACGGCGCGCAAGCTCAAGCTCGAAACCACGGCCAACGCAGCCCGCGGACTCGCCGGCACTCCCGGCATTGCGCCCGGCAATTACTTTCTACAGGCTGGCAAGAAAACTCCGCAGCAGCTCATCGGAGGAATCAAGAATGGCCTCTACGTAACCGAATTCCTCGGCCATGGCGCCAACCTGGTCACTGGGGACTATTCGCGCGGCGCTTCCGGACTCTGGATCGTCAACGGCGAACTCGCCTATCCCGTGGAGGAAATCACGGTGGCCGGCAATCTGAAAGACATGTTCAAAAACATTTCCGACATCGCCGACGACCTCGAATTCCGCGGCAGCGTCGCCTCACCCACCATCCGCATCGACGGGCTCACTGTAGGCGGCGAGTAAGCCTTACTTGCACGCGACAGTCATCTCGTAGCAGCGGATTGGACGAATGCGATCTCGTTCTCGGAGTCGAAGGAGCCTTGTCTCCGCGGAATCGGTGGGATATAAACTTCCTATGAAATTTGCCAAGATCGTCTTTTGGATCGCTGGCATTTGGGGCGTGCTGATTCTCGCGCCGCTCTATTTCATGTTCAATACCATCGGTCGCCAGGATCCGCCGCCAATCACGCATCCTGGCTTCTACTACGGATTTGCAGGAGCCGGCCTAGCCTGGCAGATCGCTTTTCTGATCATCGCGACGGATCCCCCGCGTTTTCGTCCAATTATCCCGGCAGCGATCGTCGAGAAGTTCGCCTATGCGGTAGCGATGATCGTGCTCTACTTCCAGAACCGCATACACCCCGCCGACTTGGTGTTCGCAGGAAGCGATCTGCTTCTGGGAGTCTTGTTTGTCGTCGCGTTCCTCGGCCTGCGAGACGGATAAGGACGTTTCCAAAGGAGCCTTTCGCCGGTTTACTCCGGGGGTTCAAAGCACCAAGAACCTACGTAGCCCCGCCCTTGGAAGCCCATAAACGTGGTATAATTCCATAGTAAAGTACGCCATATAAACACCTGTAAATGCAAGAACTTAGCGACATTTAGACGACGACGGTTCCCTGCCCTCCGCAGACGAGCGTCCGCGCTTACGTGATCCTTGCTGAGAACTGAGAACCGACTACTGATTTCCTATGCCTGACGATCAAAATCCGCAACTGCCATTAACTCCCCCACCTGGAGGCGAAGGTCCCGGCGCCGGCAACATTCATCCCGTCAATATCGAAGAGGAGATGCGCAAGTCGTATCTCGACTATTCGATGTCGGTCATCATCGGCCGTGCGTTGCCCGATGTGCGCGACGGGCTGAAGCCCGTGCATCGCCGCATTCTTTACACCATGCAGCAGATGGGGCTGCAGCCTAACCGTGCCACCCGCAAGTGCGCCCGCATTGTCGGCGATGTCATGGGCAAGTACCATCCTCACGGCAACCTCGCCGTGTACGACGCCCTCGTCCGCCTGGCGCAGACCTGGAGCATGCGCTACCCGCCGATTTTTGGCCAGGGGAACTTCGGTTCGGTCGACGGTGATCCGCCCGCGGCCGATCGTTATACCGAGGCCAAACTCGCGCAGGTTTCCACCGCGCTGCTTGAAGACCTCGACAAGGAAACAGTCGACTTCCATCCCAACTACGATGGCAGCGAAGTCGAGCCGGACGTTCTTCCTGCGCGCATTCCGAATCTCCTGCTCAATGGCTCCGACGGAATTGCCGTTGGCATGGCGACAAAAATTCCGCCACACAATCTCACCGAGATCGTCGACGCGACCATCACGTTGATCAACAACCCGGCCTCGCAGCTCGCGGAGATTCTGCAGATCGTCAAAGGCCCGGACTTTCCGACTTACGGCATCATTCACGGCAGAGCGGGGATTCTCGATGCCTACAAGACGGGCCGCGGCCGCTTCATGATGCGCGCCCGCGCCGCGATCGAAAATATCACCAAGGAAAAACAGGCGATCATCGTCACCGAGATTCCCTACCAGGTGAACAAGGCGAAGCTGGTGGAACGCATCGCTGATCTGGTGAACGACAAAACCATCGAAGACATTTCCGACGTGCGCGACGAGAGCAGCCGCGAAGGCATGCGCATTGTCATCGAACTGAAGCGCGGATGCGAAGCGCAGATCGTGCTCAACCAGCTCTTCAAGCACACCGCGATGCAGGAAAGCTTCAGCATGATCCTGCTCGCCATTGTGCATGGGCAGCCCAAGGAAATGGGGCTGATCCAGGCGATCCAGCACTTCATCGATCACCGCGTAGATGTCGTACGCCGCCGCACCGCCTACCTGCTGCAAAAAGCAAGAGACCGTGAGCACATCTTAGAAGGCTACCTCACGGCGCTCGATCACCTCGATAACGTCATCACCATCATCCGCGCCAGCGCCAACCGCGCCGATGCGCGCGACAATTTGGTTGCCTACTTCGGCGGCAAGAAAATCGACATCAACACGACTGGCCGCGCGCCCAAGCTCGACCCCGAAAAGCCGTTCACGACCCGGCAGGCCGATGCCATCCTCGAATTGCAACTGCACCGCCTCACCAAGCTTTCGATCGACGAGATTTCGAACGAGTTGAAGCAGGTGCGCGAGAACATCGCCGAGTACGAATCCATTCTCGGCTCCGAAAAGAAGCTGCGCGGCGTCATCATCAAAGAGCTGGAAGAAATCAAGAAGCTCTACGGCGACGAGCGCCGCACCCAGATCGAAGACGAAGCGGCCGAACTTGTGCTCGAAGACCTGATCGCCGACGAGCAGGTCGCGGTCACCGTCAGCCACTCTGGCTACATGAAGCGGACGCCGATTTCCACCTACCGCATGCAGCGCCGCGGAGGCACTGGCCGTACCGGCATGAAGACGCGCGACGAGGATTTCGTCGAGCATCTGTTCATTGCCTCTACGCACGCTTACATTCTCATCTTCACCAATACCGGCCGCGTCTACTGGCTCAAGGTGTATGAGATCCCCGACCTCACCGCCGCCGGCAAAGGCAAGCACATCGGCAACCTTGTCGGCCTGCAAGCCGGAGAAACCGTGCGCACGATGCTCGCGGTGCGCAATCTGGAAGAAGAAGGCCGCCACATTTTCTTTGCGACGCGAAACGGCACCGTGAAGAAAACCGAACTCAAGGATTTCTCGCACGTCATGTCGCGCGGCATCATCGCCATTGGCATCGACCAGGGCGACGAACTCGTAGGCGTAACGCTCACTGACGGTGAGCAGATCGTCTTCCTCGCTTCCCACGATGGCCAAGCCATCCGCTTCGATGAAGCTGATGTGCGGTCGATGGGACGTCCCGCTTATGGCGTGCGCGGCATGAACCTCGATAAGGGCGATTACATCGTCGGCATGGCGACCACGCCGAAAGACGCCAAGCAAGCCGAAGATGCCGCCGCAAGGGCGAAAGCCAAGGCCGGAATCGACGCGACCGCGACCGACGAAACGCTGCCCCTGAAAGGCTCGCTCATTCTCTCCGTCACCGAAAACGGCTACGGCAAGCGCACTCCTGCCGACGAATACCGCCTGCAAGGCCGAGGCGGCTCGGGTGTGATCAACGTGAAGACAACCGAGCGCAACGGCAAGGTTGTCGCGATCGCGCAGGTCACCGAAGAGACCGAAGTCATGCTGATCAGCCAGTACGGCAAAATCATCCGCATGGACTCGAGCACGATCCGCGAATCCGGCCGCGCCGCGCAGGGTGTGCGATTGCTATCGCTCGAACCCGGAGACAAAGTAGCAGCAGCGGTAGTGATCGCCCCAGCAGAACCGGAGAACGGCAACGGAACGCTGATACAGTAAGAGCGACTAGGGTGCCCGGCAAGGATCGCACCGATGACATGCCCGGTCATTTGCTCTATTCTGAGATCGGCGGAGGCGGAGAATGAAAACAGCAGACGTGATGGAAGTTCCGATCTACGGACTCACCGAAGCTGCCCAGTATCTCAGGGTTCCGCTCAACACTCTTCGGTATTGGGTTCACGGGGGAGGACCCGTTCCTCCACTCATCCGCTTGGCTAGAAGCGAGCCTTCGCGCTTGTCCTTTGCGAACCTGCTGGAATGCTACATGCTCAGCAGCATGCGAGCGATTTATGACGTCCGGCTGCCCAGAGTGCGAAAAGCTCTGGCAACCTTGGCGAAGTACGTAAATCATCGTCATCCGCTCATCGATCAGGTTTTTCAGACGGATCGGCGTGATCTGTTCATTGAGCACGTTGGCAGGTTGGTGAATCTGTCGAGAGATGCACAGATCCTGATCCCGGGAGTGATGGAACTCTACTTGGAGCGCATCGAACGCGATCCAAGGGGTCTCTTTAAGCTGTACCCGTTTGTCATGGAGCGAACTCCGAACGAACCCCGCCTGATCCTGATCAATCCCGCGGTGGGTTTTGGCAAACCGGTGATCGCCGGTACCAGCATCTCGACCGCCGTCGTCTCCTCCAGGTTCAACGCCCGGGAATCCGTGCCGGATCTGGCTTCCGAATATGGCGTCACGCCAAAACAGATCGAAGAAGCAATCCGGTGGGAGCAGCGAACGGCAGCAGTCGCTGCCTGAAGAGTTCGTTCTTTACCTCGACGAAAATCTTCACAACTGCCGACCTATTCTCGATGCTCTCTCGCAGCACGGAGTTAAGTACGAGCGCCATGGAAGCCATTTCCCACCCGGAACCGAAGACACCGCATGGCTGCCCTTGGTTGGTAGTAATGGCTGGCTGCTCTTAACCAAGGACAAGAGAATCCGGTTCAACGAATTGGAGAAGGCCGCAATTCAGCGACACGGAGTGAGGGAGTTCTACTTCACATCCGGCAACTACAGTGGAGCCGAGATGGCTGTCATGTTGGTTTCCGCATTGCAAGAGATGGCAAGATTCTGCCGCCGATACGATCCCCCATTCATTGCGAGCATCAGCAAGAGCGGGAAAGTCAGCTTAAGGTTTCCCGCAAATTCCTGAATGCGCTTGATTGGCTAGCCGAAGGCAGTGGGGCACTCTTGTTTGACAAATTTCGGTCATTCCTCTGCCCCGCATTACTCCAGTCACTCCCCAATTCGCTCTGCCTTCCGTTACTGTTAAACGTAGTAATGCTGCCCTCCCCGTGTGGTCCGCGTGGTTGCGAACGACTGTTGGTGTTCGGCTATTTGCTATTGAAGAGCGTTTGTGCACGATACTGAGAAACCAGAACCCGCGTACCAGAAGCTGCTCGCCTCGCCCATTCGCGAGCTGGGGCTGAAGCTCGAGGGCTCTCCGGTCGAGCGCTTTGTCGAGCAACTCTATCGCGAGCTCGAGGCCAAAGGACTGGGGAAGTTTCGGCCCGCGTGTTATCTCACCGACGAGTGGGGATGTCCTTCGGGCGAGCCGATCATCGGCATTCCGTTCTATCTCGCCGACTCGGCGCTCGCTCAGCTCGAGAAGGAAACGCACGACCTTGAGGATGCGCGCGAGATCATGATGTATCTTCGGCACGAAGCGGGACACGCGTTTGTGTATGCCTACAAGCTGCACAACAAGCCGGAGTGGAAGCAGATCTTCGGTCCGTTTCGGCGGCCTTATCGCGACAACTATCGTCCTGCGCCGTTCTCGCGCGACTATGTGCGGCATTTGCCTGGCTGGTACGCGCAGAAGCATCCCGATGAAGACTTTGCCGAGACCTTTGCCGTGTGGCTCACGCCGCGCTCGAACTGGCGCAAGCGCTATCGCGGCTGGCCTGCGATGGAGAAGCTGCGCTTTCTCGACCGGCTCGCCCGCAAGCTCGCGAAGGCTGATCCAGCGCGGCGACGCGGAATCGCTGATATCACCGTCGATGACATGGAAACGACGTTGGCTGAGTTCTATCACCAGAACGGTCGCGAGGAAGTCGCGGTAACAGAACTTACTCCGGACACCGACTTGCGCGATCTGTTCCCGGTTTCGAAGCGGAAGAAGACAGCGCTTGCGGCCAGCGAGTTTCTCCATCAGCATCGCAAGCCGCTGATCGACAAGGTTGCGCAATGGACAGGAGCGCAGCGTCCGCTGATAGAGACGCTGATCAACAACATCCAAAAGCGTGCGGGAGAACTTGACTTGCGCGCCGACAAAACGCGAAGCGCCGAGCATCTGGCCGAAGTAACAGCCTATGCGACCGCGCTCGCAATGACGTATGTAGCGAAGGGAAAGTTTATACAGCCGTGAAACAGGTGTCAGGTCTTAGGTGTCAGGTCTCAGGAAAGACGGTGACTGCTTGATGTTCTAGGTTTTCCTGCGACCTGCGACCTGCACCTGAGCGGCGAAAGGAACTGTTTCGAGGGAGTCGTTATGATCGGAGCAAAGAAGAAAATCGCGCTGCTTTACGACGTTTGGAATGAAGATCCGGTCGCGGCGGCTGCGAAAGAAGAGGCTGCGAATGGCAACGGCAATGGGCGCAAACCGCACAAACCCGTCAAGAAGGTCAAGAAAGAGAAGACCGACCGCGAAGAAATCTTCGAAGCCTTGCAGAAGCTCGGCCACGAGCCTTCTTTCTTCGAGCTTGACGGACGTCCGCAGTCGCTGCATTCGCTTGCGAAGTGCGATGCCGATCTTCTTTTCAATCTTACCGAATCGTTCGACGGCGACGACACGAAAGAGATGAACGTCGTTGCCTATGTCGATCTGCTTGGGCTGCGCTACACGGGCGCTGGGCCGCATTCCATTTTCCTGTCGCAGGACAAGGCGATTGCCAAAAAGATCTTCGCCTTCCACGGCATCAAGACTCCGTTCTTTGCCACTTCCTATCGCGGGCGTATCGAGCATGCGCACGACATTTCTTTCCCGCTCATCGTGAAGCCATCGTGGGAAGATGGATCGATCGGCATCGATGCGGGGTCGGTCGTCAAGAACGTCAAGGAGATGATGGAGCGCGTCCAGTACATTCAAGATGAATTCGATTCTCCGGCGCTGATTGAGGAGTACATCGACGGCCGCGAAATTTATGCAGGCATTCTCGGCAACTACGAGCGCGCGCAGGTACTTCCACTGGTCGAACTCGATCTCTCGCGCCTGCCCGAAGGCACGCCAAAAATCGCGAGCTACGATGTGAAGTTCGAAAAAAACACCGAAGCTTACAAGCTGACCAAGTCGGGCATTGCCGAAGATCTCGACGACGAAACGCGGAAGCGTCTTTCCGATACGGCGCTTGCGGCCTATCGTGCGCTCAAGCTGCGCGATTACGGACGCATCGATATGCGCCTCGCTCCGAACGGCGACGTTTACGTCATCGAGGCGAATCCGAATCCGTGGCTCGCCAGTCGCCAGGAATTTGCCATGGCTGCCAAGGCCGCCGGCCTTTCCTATACCGAAATGATCGAGACCATCGTCGATCTGGCCATGAGCCGGTATCTGAATGCCACAATGGCGATGGCGGCGTCGATGCATTAGGAAGCTGCTGAGGATTCGTCTTTTATCCCGCCGGCGCCCCGCCGGGGCTAAAATTATCTTCCATCGATACCCACGGCTTGCGCCGTGGGCTGCACTCTTACGCCGCTTCGCGGCTGTGAATCGCCTGATCGTCGAGTCTTAATCCACTACGGAACTGGAAATTCCTCTTGCGCGCACACAAAAAAGCGATGCGCTGGTCAAAATCGGTACCCCTCCCCCCTCCCCCCTATTTGTGGTCAAAGTATTGATTGTAGATGACTTACTCGCAAAGTATTGAACGCATTGGACTTAGCATTTTCCGGTCTATTGGAATCATAGAGTTAGGGGCACCGACAAAGTTGCAGATGCTCGTTTTTGCGTGGATTTGCGCGGAAAAAAGGAATGCCATCCCAACGCGCCAAAACCGGGCGCTGGGGACCCCGGTGTCCGCGCCAAAGGTGATGAGGTTAAGCGGATTTCTCCCTCCGAGAGTTCTCAGTCCCCTTATTTGTCAAAGAGCGGACTTGCTTCGGCAACGACCTTGGCCGCTACTTCTATTTTACTGGTGGCGCCAAGGCCTCTTTGGTGGAGGGTACGAAAGGCCCTATCGCCCGATATCTTAGGTTCCACTTCGCCAGGATAGCGCCCAAAACCCTGGGACCGGACCTGCGGCACGGAACCCAAGTCGCAGGTCAATGAGCGCTAAGGCCTGCGTTCGACAGTTATCATGGTCCGCATAGCCGGGAGCAGGGCAATCGAGATGGTAGACAGAACAAAGCGCTTAGAAGCCGCGGGGTTGATTGAAAAGTTTGCCGCACGTGAGGTTACCAACTTTGAGTTTGAAGACCGATTTCCACGCTCCGCCGACCCCGCGCTTCATGCGGTCCACACCGTTATGTGGTCGGCCTACAGCGACATTCGTGAGCACCGATTAGATGGCACGCACGCCCTCAAACAAGAAGCGCGAGACGTTTTCGAGCGGTGTGCTTTGTTCCTACGAACCGATACTGAGTACACGGGCATCCGTAGCTTTGTTACCTTCGCTGCCCCGTTCAAGCGAATATGGAGCCGCATCCTTGGGAGAAACGACCCGGTGATGTCAGCGTCGTGGCCCTTCGATACCGCCGAAGAGCTCGAACGCGCCCAAAAAGGCGACGGACGGTTCTGAGTGAAACGGCCTGGTTACGTCAATTGACTCACGGTGACTATGCGAGTCAACTCTCACCCTGGGAAAATCAGCCGCAGCAGCCGATCACCTCAATTGGGCCCTACGCCGCTGGCTTGATGTTCTGGTTCACGCAGAAGAAGTTCGTCGGATCGTACTTCTTCTTGATCGCAGCAAGGCGTCCGTAATTATCGCGGAACGAAGCCTGGACCCGTTCCTGTCCTTCGTCCATCATGAAGTTGATGTAGGCGCCTCCTGCCGAGTAGGGATGCAGCGCGTCATAATAGGACTTGCACCATTCTGTAATTTTCCCCGCGTTGGCCGGGTCCGGGTCAACTCCGACAATGACCTCGGCGAACAAGGCTTCCCGGAAACTGTAGGCGGTATCGTTCTTGCCTGCGCGTTGCGCTGCGCCGTTGACAGGGTAAAGGTGCATAGTCGAAAGCATTGTCGGCAGGTTCGAACCGTGTTCGACGTGCTTCGCAATGGCCGCATCGCTCAGACCTGTGAAGTTGTCGGCCCGCCAGTACCACTGCAACCCAGGAACAAACAGACCATCAAAAGTGCTCTGCACGGCTGGAAATGGCGCAGGGCCAACCGCATCGAGTAAGGGCGTTCCCACGCTGCGCATGCGGCGGGTCGCCTTCTCAGTTTCCTCAGCGGTTCCTGTGCTGCACCAGACAATGGCACAGACCTTTTTCATATGGAGGTTTTCGGGAAACATTGGTGCGGGAGGGATCATGAGAAAGGCAAAGAATCCATTCACTTCTTCGGGAGCCGCAAGAATGAATTCGCGATAGGACTTCAGAACGTCGGCCGCCTGCTCAAGGGGCCAAAACGTGGGCCCGAACTGGACGGTGCTCACCGGGTACAGCCGAAACTCAAATGAAGTCACGATGCCGAAGTTTCCGCCGCCACCTCGTGTTGCCCAGAATAGGTCGTCGTTCTCCTTGGCACTTGCAGTGACGAATCGTCCATCCGCAAGAACCATGTCGACGGAGAGTAGATTGTCAATCGTGAGACCATAGCGGCGCGTCAGGTAGCCGATGCCTCCTCCCAGAGTGAGTCCAGCAACTCCAGTGGTTGAGATGAAACCGCAAGGCGTAGCCATCCCAAAAGCATGGGTCGCATGATCCACGTCGCCCCAGACGCATCCAGCCGCGACGCGCACCGTACGCGCTGCCGGGTCGACCCGAACCCCCTTCATCGGCGAAAGATCGATCACTAGTCCGCCGTCGCAAGTTCCGAGACCGGCCCCGTTGTGGCCGCCGCCGCGAATCGCGGTGAGTAGTCTGTTCTCCCGTCCATAACGGAGGGCAGCCATCACGTCGCCCACATCAACAGCACGCACAATAAGCCTCGGCCGCTTGTCGATCATTCCGTTATAGACCCTGCGGGCCGCATCGTACGCCGCGTCTTCTTGCTGGATTAGCTGTCCCCGAATGGCTGATTTTAATTGTTCGACCGACAGTGCCATTTTGATGGCCTCCCCATCGTTTTTTATTCTTCGAGACAATCCCCACAGACTCAACGAGTGTTATGGAGGACAAGGAGTGTAGCCCATCATACAGCAACGTCAATGAGCGTAAACGCCTGATCACATCAACCAATCGGATAAAATTGCGTTGGCTATCCGACGCGGAATGGGGGAACAGATGAAGATCGAGATCGTTCACTGCCCGACGTGACAGAACAACAAGGCAAAGGTCACGAGTCTCGTGGCCCTCATCAAAGAGCGCCTCAATATTGACGCCGTCCTGACGGCGGGCAAGATCGGTCAGTTCGAGGTGATCGCTGACGGCAAAAGAATTGCGGAACGGGGTGGGAACTGGCTCACACGGAGCTTTGGCGCTGGCTATCCTGATCTAGAAAGTGTGGTCGAACAACTCAAGAAGCGCCGTGGAAGTTGACACAAGCGTTGTAGATAGTGGTCGCCATTACGGCGGTTGACCGAGTCGTGAGTGTAATGGCCTGATGTCGCCATTTGACGCTGCTAGCTTCCGTATAAATGCAGGAAAAGCGCAGAGGCCCAGACTGAAGCGGATGATTCCAGTGGTTGCGATATAGTCTCCCCATTCGAGGACTTGATTTATGAGATGGTTCAAGCCTTTCGGTTTTGTCTTTCTCCCTGTCTCGATTCTTGGCTGGATAATCAGCGTTTCCGCGGCTGCATTCTGCCTGCATATTTTTCGGTTCGTCGACGGACACTCGCATTCCGCGTCCGACACGCTCTATGGGATTTTCCCCTACTGGGTGCCGACGTTCCTGCTGTGGGTGTGGATCGCAGGCCGAACGTCTTCGGACAGCCCACGGCTAGATGCCGACCGCAACTGAATCCCCTGCAAGAACCATCAATGTGATAACGACGGGCAAACCGGAAAAACTGTGCGGTGGCCGGCGAAAAATCCCGATTTCACTCGTTGACCCGCGTCATCTCCCATTTCGCCCATTCCTCGATCGCGGGTCTATTTCATGTTGTCGAGGATGGAGCCTACGATTCCTCCTACTACTCCGCCTTCTACGGTTTGCTTGGACGGTTGGTGCGGCAGATATTTGTCGATGGCATGGGCTAGCTTGGCTATGGGGAGGGTCTGGAGCCAGATTCTTCCGGGGCCGGTTAGGGATGCCAGAAAGATTCCGTCGCCGCCGAAGATCATGTTCTTGATGCCGGGGACGGTTGTGATCTGGAACGAGACGCTGGCCTGGAATGCGCCGACATGTCCGGGATGAACGCGCAGGGTTTCGCCGGGCTGGAGGTCGCGGACGACGAGTTCGCCGGAGAGTTCGAGCCAGGCGGTGCCTTGTCCGCTGAGGCGTTGCAGCAGGAAGCCGTCGCCGCCGAAGATGCCCGCGCCGAGCGATTGCTGGAAGCCGACACTGATCTGAATCTGCGGCGTGGCGCAGAGAAAGCCGTGGCGGTGAATCATGTATTCGTGTCCGGGGGAGACTTCGACGGGGACGATGTGGCCGGGGAGCTTGGTGGCGAAGGCGATCTCGCCGGCGGCACCGGTGGCGCGGTACTCGGTCATGAAGATGGAGCCGCCGCCGGCCACGCGCTTGAGCACGCCGAACAGGCCTCCGCCGCCGGCGAACTGGGTGTGCGTGGTCATCTGGATGGAGCTGCCCATCCAGGAGAGTTCTCCGGCCTCGGAGATGATGGAATCGTTGGGATCGAGGAGGAACTCGAGAACGGGCATGGTGGTTCCGGTGATGCGGCTTTGCATAAGGTCTCCTGGTTATGAGCGCGGCTCGGTCGGCTCGACGCGGGATTCATTCTAAACGACAGGAACAGGCCTGACTTCCTGCAGAATCGACCACCGGGGCTAAAGCCCCAACTGATGGATGACAGCTTACGGGGCCCCTTCGGCTTCGCTCAGGGCAAGCCCTAAAGGGCCGCTCTTTCAAAAAGGCGCTCCCCCGCGAAGGCGCCATGGCCACGTTAGCGGCAATGGTATCTAGCGCAGCTATCCGAGAGGCTGGCCTCCCTTGGCCGAAGGTTCTACCACTTGGGCTGGCCCGTTCGTAATCTACAATTAGTAACCACTCCCGCCCATACTTGGCTTGTTATGAGCAGCTCTCCCCAAATTCGTACGTCCATTCGTGTCCCGCGCGCCCATTTGGAAGGCAATCATCCGGCCGTTCTTCGGTTACCAAATGGCCAGAACGTCGGCGGCAACCTGCAGGTGATATCGCTCACCGGCGGGCTGGTGTCGCTCTCCAGCCCTGTCGTCGAAGGCTCGCAGGTCAAGATGATTTTCCTGACCGGAACGGGTGCCGTGCTGGGAGGCGCCGAAATGCTGCCGCCGGTTAAGGCCGGGCAGCAGCCGTTCCGCTTCGTTGCGCTTGCGCCTGACGATCACCGCCGGATTGGCGTGCTGGTCGGGAAGGAGTCGATCCGGAAGGAATTCGAACAGCCCTGGATGGACAAGCTGCGCGCTGCGTCGGCGAAGCAAGAGGAGCCGCGGCGCTGGCGTCCGCTGGTGGCAGCTGCGGTTGGAGCCTTGATGATCTCGCTGGCGGCCGCGGCCTACCTGCTGCACTTTCGAGTGCACACCGGCTTGCTGAAGCAGATTGGGTTTTGAGCGTCACGCGTTTGCAATGGACTCGAGCAACACCCGCCGGTGCCCACGCTATCGCATGCATACACCCGTCTCGGTTGTGGTGCCGGGATCTGCCGACATGGTGGTGCCGGGATTGGTGTCGAAGTTGAGCCGCGCGGGGATGGAGGTTTACGCGGGAGTGAATCTCGAACCCGGCGAGGTGATGGAGGTCGAGTTCCGGACGGAAGGGAAGACGGTGCGGGTTGCCGGGGTGGTCCGCAATCGCGAGGGCTTTTGCTTTGGGCTGGAATTCTGCGCGCTGCGGATTGAACTGGGCGAGGTACCGGTTCGCGGTTGGCCTGTAAGCTCGAGTTAGCGCGCAATACTGTGGCACCGCGCGGTCACCCAGCGTTGACACATCGTGGTCTTTCCCGGATACCTCACTCGATAATTACCGCACCACGCGCACCGGCGCTGCAATCTGCGTAAAAATATAGACGCCTCCGCCAAGAGTAATCGACCCTTCTGTTACCAGCGTGATCGTGACGGTGGTTCCTTATCACAGATGTCTGGACTGGATTTGCGCGATATTCATAGGTCTGGAGGTTTTTGGTATGGATCGTGATTTGAACT
>JBAQIB010000056.1:0-4569 GCA_049288625.1 Terriglobales bacterium
CTTCACTACCGGGGCCAGCGCCGCGGGAACCTGCGGATCATTGACGTTGGCGATATGCGACTGGCCGCCGACGTTAAGTTGGTGGATGTCAGTGCGGAAAACCTCACGCAACTGCGCCGCCGTACCGGAGATGTCGATCAGCATCTTGTTTTCATACACACGGTTGACGCGGAAGCCATGCGACTGCAGCCACGTAGTGACGGTGTCGATGTCTTCCTGCGCCACGCCGAACTTCTCGCCAAATTCCTCGGGCGTTAGCCACTTGTGGAAATTGGCCGAGCTCTTGTCGCTGAGTTCGTCGATGAACGTGTCGAGTTCCTGTTCCTTGTCGGGAGAGCGCTGGAGCAGGAGGAACATGTGGTCGAGCTTCACGCTGTCCGCAACCGGGCCGCGATCCAGCGAGGCGACCTTCGCCTCCGGGCGCGTGTTGCCGGCCATCTTCACCATCTGGCTTTCGTCAATCTGCTTCGTAATCTGACTGGCGAACGAAAAGCCGGTGGATGTTGCAATGAAGGCTAGTACGACTGCCAACGTCAATAGAGTCCGTGTTCTTGTTCTCACAATTTTCCTCCCCCGATTAACGGGTCTACCAATTTCATTTGCCTGATCTTGATTGCCTGGACCGAAACCTGCGGCGCCCTGAGACAACACTTCTCCCTGATCGCTTGAAAGGGTGGATGGGGAACCTGAGTGCTGAAGGGCACCAAACCGTCTTACGCTGATGACTTGCTCTCCTGGGAGTGGGACCTGGTACTTTCGAATCTTTAGTTTTGCTTCTTGAACCTGGTGGCTCGAATCCGCTTTTTAACTTCTTATAACTTCACTTCAAAACTGTCCCGCAATCTAAAATCTGTCGCCTGCGGGTGGAGTTGGCACAAAACGTACGCCGTCCCTTGTCCTGCGGGCCTTTGCGGCCTCGTCATACAGACAAGAAAAAACGGCATGAGCGCCGAGTCGGGATTATCGGCTCAGCTTCAAAACTTATTCTGTGACAGCAATCACATCTGCGCGTGATTCGAGCCTGCCAACCGCAGATCGCCGTTATTGTGCAAGAATCTGCACAACTCTAAGGAAGGATTTTCGGAAAGAAGATACTGATAAGAGCCGATCCGATGAGATTCCCTGGGGCAACTTGCACCTGACCTTGTCTTTCCTTACTGGGAAGCCAGCTTTCTACACGCGGCAGAATTCTAAGGCAGGAGTATTTACGCGGCTTAACAAATATTTGTCAACAAAATTCTGCGTTCTTGGCAAAGAAAATTTGAAAAACACAAATCGCCGCATGTTTAGCGCACGTTCTTGCAGATTCACGAAACGGAAATTGCCCAAACCATCTGAATGGTCGGTCGGGAGAATCCGACCGAATGTAAGTTTTCTTGCCCGATGGGCCGATGGCGCATTCCCTGGAATGCAATTCCACAGGTCCGCTCTAACGCCGGTGCACTCCTGCATAAAGAAGATCGCACGCACATTAGGGAGCGGTGAGAGGCAAATCATATTTTGCTCCCATCCGACCGCTCGGGCGGTGCCTGAATATTTGTGTTGCGCACTAAGTGAGCGCGCGCGCCAAAAATGCGCTGATTTCGATCGCTGCCATTTTTCTCGAGAAAGAGAAAAGTTTTTGTTGACAACACTCGCGAAGCCAAGTAAGTGTACTCAGTTTGAATTTTGCCGCGGATGCGCGCGGCTTCTCAGTCAAGGAGAGATAGACCGCTTAGAAGTGGGCCAAGGAAAGTCCCGCCGGAATTGATCTTTCATCAGCATTCCACCAAAAGTCTTTCCTTTGCCGTGCAGACGCTTGCACCAGTACGGTCGTTTGTACCGGCACGTAGGCAAATCACAGGTGAGCGTGACCGCAGTCACAGAAAGTTCCTGACGTTGGCCCATAATGAGTGGCCCGGTGATCGCGCCCTCTTATCCCTCTGAGTGGCGGGACCGGAAACCAGCTTGCCGGACAGCACGTCGCGAGCTTCGGTTTGCGGGACGTTCGAAGTACCAGGTTCGATAGATTTTCCAAAGATCTAAAGAGACAGAGATAGAGATTAAAGATAAGGTCAAAGTACGGCTACTTCCCAGGAGAGTAAGTCACGAACGCGATGCAAGGTTTCGCGCCCACCACGCAAGCACCCACCACCTATTCAAATCAAGCAGGGCGAAGTGTTGTTTGGAGGCGCATCAATTTTGGGCCCATGCAGGTGAGATCGAATAAATGACATCGGTAATCCCGTTAGCGGAGAGGAAACTTGTGAGACAAACAACGCGAATTTCATTGGCAGTCGCCATAGCACTGATATTCATTTCAACCTTCACGCTCTTTTCCTATGCTCAAACCGCGCAGACCCCGTTAACGCGTCACGTGCGCCAGGAAGTTGCCAGCGGCCAGGCGAAGCTCATCGGGCACCTCCCGGCAACCGAGACCCTTCGCTTCGACATCGTTCTACCGCTGCGCGATCGCGCTGGGCTACAGAGTTTCATTCGGGAGCAATACAATCCTTCAAGTCCCTTCTATCATTTGTTCCTCACGCCAGAGGAAGTTACCGAACGGTTCGGTCCCAGCCAGGAAGATTGGGACGCCTTGGTTGCTTTCGCCAAAGCGAGTGGCTTTGAAGTTATCGGCGGAACCCGCGACGCCAGGGATCTATGGCTCACCGGTACCGTCACGAACATCGAGAAGGCTTTTCATGTAAGCATGGGCGTCTACCAGGACCCGACCGAAGAAGGCCGCACATTCTTTGCAACGGACCGTGAGCCCACCACGAACCTGCCCTTCCCGCTCTGGCACGTCACTGGATTAGATAACAATTCCAAGCCGCATCCCCTGTATGTCACGAAGAGCGACTACGCGAAGGCCCACGGGATGAATCCCGACGCAGTCGCCAAGCCGAACGACGGCCCCGGATCCGGCCCTTCGTCCTCGTACCTGGGTAGCGACATGCGCGCGGCCTACTACGGTGGAACGGCTCTCACCGGCGCCGGCCAGAACATCGGTTTGTTCGAACTCGCGGGCACCGATTTAGTGGACCTGAGCACGTATTACAGCAACATCGGTCAAACCGAACCTTACACTCCGACCCTGGTGTCGACGGGCGGGTACGCGACGACCTGCGTTTATGGCAGCGGTGGCTCCAGCGGATGTGATGACATAGAGCAGAACATCGACATGCAGAACGCGATGGGCGTGGCGCCAGGCTCCACTATGCTCTATATGTACGTGTGCGGAGCCGTCAAAGCCAATGGATCGGGAGGCTTCAGCGATAGCGCCTGTATCAGCGCAATGGTTACGACCACAGCCGCGCCCTTGAGTAAGCAGATTAGCTGTTCGTGGGGCTGGAGCCCGGCGGACACCACAACGCTCGATCCGTATTTTGAGCAGATGGCGTCGCAAGGCCAGAACTTCTTTGCGGCATCTGGCGACAGCGCCAAATGGTCCAGCTCGAATACGGCCTGGCCAGCGGACGATGCCAATGTCGTTTCTGTCGGCGGCACGGACTTGACCACCGTTAGCGCGGGTGGCGCCTGGAAGTCGGAAACCGCATGGTCCGATAGCGGCGGCGGCAACTCGCCGGCTTCCATCCCGATCCCCTCCTGGCAATTGCCCGTGGATACCTGTTCCGGTTGTTCAAAAACATTGCGGAACGGCCCGGACGTCTCGGCCGAAGCGAACTTTGACTATTACTACTGTGGTGACCAAAAAGCTTGTGGCACCGGATTGGGTGGGACCAGTTTTGCGGCGCCCTTGTGGGCCGGCTACCTGGCTCTGGCCAACCAACAGGCGGCGGCCAATGGTGAATCGATTGGTTACATCAACCCGATCATTTACCCGCAAGCTGAGCTGGGCGGCACGAGCTACAGCACAATCTTCCACGACATCACCAGTGGCTCTTGCGGTAACTCCTCTGGAACCGGCTACGATCTGTGCACCGGTTGGGGCAGTCCGAACGGAAGCGGCCTCATCAATCTGCTGGCGCCCACCGGAGGCCTGACCAGCCAGACAATCACGTTCACCACGAACGCTCCGTCGAGCGCGGCTTACAACAGCACGTTCAGCGTGACGGCCACGGCCAGCTCCGGCTTGACGGTAGCATTCACCGCATCGGGAAGCTGCAGTGTCGTCGACCACGGCACCGGGAGCGCGACCTACACCATGACCAGCGGCACCGGAACGTGCTCTGTGATTGCGAACCAGGCGGGCAACGCCACCTACGCGGCCGCGCCAACGGTCACTCAAACCACGACCGCGACTACGGCTTCGCAGACCATCACGTTCACTACGAACGCACCAGCCAGCGAAGTCTACCTCGGCCAGTTCACCGTAGCGGCGACAGCCAGCTCTGGCCTGACTGTAACGTTTACCTCTTCCGGATCGTGCACCAACTCAGGCGCGACCTACACCATGACCAGCGGCACGGGCACGTGCTCGGTGATCGCGAATCAGGCAGGCAACACGAACTACGCCGCTGCGCCAACAAACACGCAGACCACAAACGCGACTCCTGCTTCTCAGACCATCACGTTCACCACGAACGCGCCGTCCAGCGCAGCCTACGGACAAAGCTTCACCGTGGCGGC
>JBAQIB010000057.1:0-12339 GCA_049288625.1 Terriglobales bacterium
TGCTGATTCGCACCTGCGCCGATTTCGGAATTACTACGAAGCGGCTGGCGGGCCTGACGGGCGTTTGGACGGAAAAATCTCCAGGGGAGTGCAACCGCGAAGGGCACGACCGGGGCCTCCAGAGAGCGTGCTTTTCGCCTGATGGGGTGGAGGACTCTAGTCGTGCCGAGATAGGGTCGCCCCCCGGCGGAGCTTTAGCCCCTCAGGGTCGCGACGAGGCCAAGATCGCCGCCATCGGGGTGCACATCTCGCGCTCGGTCACCTCGCATGGTTTCGCGCTCAACGTGAACACCGATCTCAGCTACTTCAACCTGATTGTGCCGTGCGGGATTGCGGCGAAGCCGGTGACCTCGATGCAGAAGGAACTAGGGTGCGAAGTGGATTTGAAAGATGTTGCACATGCCCTCGCACGCAACTTCGGCACGGTCTTCGGGAGACAGATTCTGTGGGTGGAAACGATTGACGCCCTGCTCGGAAACGCGGTCGGCGTGCCGGTGAAAGTGCCTGCCAAACTGCGCCGGGTTCACGGTGACGACGATTTGTTCGCAGTTTAATGTAAGGCATCGTCTTCGAAGACGAATTTTGGTGGTGCCTCGGTTTAAATTCAAACTGTGCCACTACCCGAGTTTTTGTGGACAGGAGTGTCCGCGCCACACGGTGTTAGCATATTCCGCGGACCGCACTATGGCGAAGAAGCCCATTGCAGCCGCAAAACGCGCCGAGACAAACGCGAGCGCGCCTCGCAAACCGAAACCGGAAACCCGCAAACCAAAGGCCGAGGCCGAGAGCCGGGGAGCGAAAGCCGAGAGTCGCAATTACCGGATCATCGATTACCGCCTCGAAAAGCCGTCGTTCACTCTCCGCCAGGTCCGCGTCGGCGACGAAACGCGGTACGAAGTCGAAAGCGGCGATCTCTCGCGGCCAGCGCCGCCCATCCGCGACTCGAAATATCTCTCGCGCGAGCAGATCGTCGAAATCTACCGCTGGATGCTCCTCAACCGCCGCATGGAAACGGCACTCGAAAATCTCTACAAGCAGGGCAAGGTCGTTGGCGGCGTCTATTTCGGGCTCGGCCAGGAAGCCTGTTCCTGCGCCTCGTCCTACGCTCTCCACAAGGATGAGTGGCTCGGCCCCATGATCCGCAATCAGGGAGCGCTTCTCGTCCGCGGCTTTTCGCCCGCCGATATCATGATGCAGTACATGGCCAAGTCCGGCTCGCCAACCAAGGGGCGCGACGCTTCTTCACACTTCGGCGATATCGAGAAGCGAAATGTGGTCTCGCCGATTTCTACTTTGGGCGATTTGATTCCTGTGCTGGCGGGCGTCGCGCTGGGCGCACGGCTGCAGGGGAAGAACATCGCCGTGATGACTTACATCGGCGATGGAGGGCAGTCGACGGGTGTGACTTATGAAGGATTGAATTTTGCGGCGGTGCAGAATCTCGGCCTGGTGCTGATTGTCGAAAACAACTTATGGGGATACTCGACGCCCTCCGACATGCAGTTCCGCGTCAAAGATCTAGCCGAGCGCGCCGCTGCCTACGGAATTCCCGGCGTGATCGTCGATGGCACTGATGCCTGCCAGGTTTACGACGCCTGCCACGAAGCCTGCGAGCGCGCCCGTCGCGGCGAAGGCCCGACACTCATCGAAGCCAAAATGATGCGCATGAAGGGCCACGCCATCCACGACGCGGCGGAGTATGTACCCAGGCCGCTGTTTGAATACTGGAAACAGCGCGACCCGATCGCGCGGCTGGAAGACTATCTCGTCAGCAACAAGAAATGGCTTACGTCCGCGGAAAACAAAGAGCTGAGTGCCGACGTTGAGCGCCAGCTCGAAGCCGACCGCGAGTTTGCGGTGAACTCTCCCATGCCCACGCCCGAGTCGGCTGCCGGAGGAGTCTACTGCGAAGACGGATGCCACGAGATTAAGCCGAAGTATGCCATGCCCAAGCCGCGTCCGACGAGTTCGCGAAGGCCAGAGGGTGCGAAGCAGACTGACGCACCGGTCCACCTAAAGTGAGTCTCCCAACCCTTTGGTAGAATTAACTCGCGTGTCCGCTTCTTCCCAACTCGTGCAAATTGACATCGGGCCTCGGATTCCCGCGCCGAAACCTGCTTGGCTTAAGGCTAAGGCTCCGGTTGGTGACAACTTTCATAACTTGAAAAAGCTCGCACGCGGCCTCGGCCTGCACACGGTCTGCGAGTCGGCGCAGTGCCCTAACATCGGCGAGTGTTGGCACCATAAAACCGCAACCTTTATGTTGCTGGGCGATATCTGCACGCGGCGCTGCGGATTTTGCGCGGTGCCCAAAGGGCGTCCGGAGCCGATTGACTGGGATGAGCCGCGGCGTGTTGCCGCAGCGGTTGCGACGCTTGGCTTGCGGCATGCCGTCGTAACCAGCGTGAACCGCGACGACGACAACGTGGGCGGTGCGAAGATCTTCGCCGAGACCATCCGCCAGATTCGCAAACTGGTGCCCGGCTGCCGCGTCGAGGTGCTGATTCCGGATTTTCAGGGCCTGGAAGAGCCGCTGCGCATTGTGCTCGAGGCCAAGCCCGACGTGCTGAATCACAATACCGAGACGGTGCCGCGGCTTTATCGTGCCGTGCGCTCGGGCGCGCGCTACCAGCGCACGCTCGATCTGCTGGAAAATGCCAAAAAATGGGATGCGGCAACCGTCACCAAGAGCGGCGTCATGGTCGGCATTGGCGAATCGCAGGACGAACTGATTGACGTGTTTCGCGATCTGGGCGAGCGTGGCGTGGACATTCTTACGATTGGCCAGTATTTGCGGCCTTCAAAAGATCATTTGCCGATGACACGCTTCTACACCCCTGGCGAATTCGCCTTCCTTAAAGATGAGGCGCTGAAGTTTGGATTCCGGCATGTGGAGTCTGGGCCGCTGGTGCGTTCGAGCTACCACGCGCACGAGCAGGCCGACGTTGCGGCGCGATAGCGCGAAGGCTGCCGAGCTTCGCTCGGCTTGGTCGGGACGGAGCCCCGTCCTCACGGGAATAACCTTAAAATACCTTTACGTGGAAGGTCAGATACTTCTTGGGATTCTCTCGGATCGCTTTTACTAGCTCTCGCGTTTCCACCAGCATCTGGTTGCTGTTGTTGTAGAGCGCCGGATCTTTGAACAGCATTCCCGCCGTGCCTTCACCCTTTTGCAGCCGATCGGTAAGCGCCGTAAGGTTGTTCAGGGTTTCCTGCAGCTTGTTGGCAAATTCCTGATCGTGCGTAAACTTGCCGAGCGCTCCCTTGCCCGCGTTCATGTCATCGGTTAGCTGGCGAATGTTGGCAATCGTCTTGTTCGTGTTGTCGTAGAGTTCCGGATCCTTGAGAATTTTGCCTGCCGAGCCCTTGCCGGCCTGCAGATCGTCAATGACCGCGTTGACCTTGTCGATCGCAGCGATGGCTTTCTTGTAAGCCTCGTCACTGGTAAGCAGCGGGCCCAGAGAGCCCTTGCCGCTCTGGACGTCATCCATCAGTCCCTTGAACTCGACGACCGTCGCGTTGAGGCGGTCATACAGGCTCGGGTCGTAAATGACTTTGCCGATCGAGCCCTTGCCGCTTTCGATATAGGCGAGGATATTGTCGAGACGTCCGAGCAGCGCATCGATATTTTGCAAGGTGCCCTGGCTGGAGCGCACCACGTCCTGAATTTGGGGTTGCTCGCGGGAGGCGAGAATGTCGCCGTTCGCCGCAGCGGGGCCTTTGGCGGCTGAACTGTCGATGTCGAGAAATGTCTCGCCCAAAACCCCCGCCGTGCTTAACAGGGTGATGGAATCCTTGCGCAGGCTGAAGTCGTAAACCGTGTTGACCTTCATGGTGATCTCAACCGGCGTGGTTGGCCTGTTTTGCACAATCTCGATTTTGGTGACGTTGCCGATATCCACACCGGCAAGACGGACGGGCGCGCCCACGCGCAGACCTCCGGCGTTGTCAACGTAGGTCTTGAGGATGATCTTATGGGTGAACCAGCCGCCGGTTCCGGTCATGAGAAAGATCAGGACCATGAGCGTGATGCTGGCAGCAATCACGGTGAGTCCGACGCGGAGCTGCGACCATTTCAGCTGTTTTTGGCTAGGCAATGGTGGTCCCGGGACCGCAACCAGCATGATAACAAAGGAAAGGAAATTTCAGGCTACGAGATTTGACTTGCTCCGGATGGACCTGTCCCGGTCGGTGGAACCGGGACGGGAGAGCGAAGGGCGGAAAGGCGGCGGAAAAGCAACGGCTCCCAGCTTCGTGTTTGACGAAACCCGGGAGCCCCTGGACCGCGGCGCGGCGTGGGTTAACGTCCGGATCCGCCGCGGCCTTCGCGCTTCTGTTCCTGGCGCTGCTGCTTCTGTGCGCGTTGCGCCTGTTGATGCTCGGCTTTCTGTTGCTTCGCCTGCTGTTTCTGCTGCTGGCGTTGCTGTTTCTGTTCCTGCCGGGATTGCTGCTGTCGTTGGCGCTGTTCTGTCCTGTCCTGACGCGCCTGCTTGTTATTGCCGCGGCTTTCGGAACGAGATGTCTCGCGGTTGTTCTCGTTCCGCGATTCGTTTCTCATTTGATTGCCGCGATTTTCGCTATCGCGGTTTTCGGTGCCCCGATTTTCGTTGCCCCGGTTTTCGCCAGAAGAAGCGCGCGCTTCCTGCGGCGACATCCTGGGTTCGTGATAAGCCGCCCCCGCTTCGTGGGCCGCGACTACATTGTGCCCGCTGAATTCACCCGGCCGGCCCGTAGCTGCTATGCCAGGCCGCCCATGGTTCTCCGACGCGAACAGCGAACGGTTCTGGCTGGCAGCGTGTTCATGCTCGGTCTGCGCGGCCAGAGGCCCCGTGTGCCGTTCGTTCGCGTAACGTTCTTCTTCCGCAGTTGGCCGCGCCATAACGCCGCCGTTGCCGCCGTTGAACGCGACATGATTGTTGTTCACGACCACGTTGCGCTCGTACACGTTCCTCACGTTGACGACGTTGACATTCATGACGGAGCGGTTATAGAAGAAGCTGCCGCCACGCCACTCGCCGCCCCAGAACCCGACACCGCCGTAGCCGAAGCCATAGTTGATCCCGCCATAGAAACCGACGTGCGGGCCCCAATAGCCGGGGTGCCACGCATAGAAACCGCCGCCCCAACCCCAGTAGCCGGGGGTCCAGAGCATGCCAACGGGCGCTATGACCCAGGTGCCGGGGACCCAGTAGTAGCCGCCGTCGTCATTCCAGGCCCAATAGCCGGGGGTCCAGAGGTATCCGGGACCGGGGCAGATGGGCTGGGCATAGACGGGAAGAGCGGGCGGGCCAACGCGGACTGAGATGCCTACGAAAACGCCGGCAAACGATGCCGCGGAGAAGGAGAAGATGAGGGCTGCGAGAGTGATCCAGCGGATTGCGCGATTCCTGTTCATAAGCTTCCTTTGCTGTGGCGCGAACTCGAGGGTATGAACACGGGAAAAGTGGAATTGTTTCGGGTGATTATCCTGGAATTAGCACGAAGGTTCCGGAGAGAGCAGGGCACGCGGAGCGGCTACCGCTCCGGGCATTGATTAGATCCGTGCACTACACAATCAAAATCAAAGGCCGCGGGCGCGGCCCCCCCACACGCTAAATATCCAGATTCTTTACATCCAGCGCGTTGTCTTCAATGAACTTTCGTCTGGCTTCTACGTCTTCGCCCATCAGCGTGGTGAAGATGGTTTCGCACTCGGCCAGATCTTCCAGTTTGACCGATAGCAGCGTGCGGCGCTCGGGGTCCATGGTGGTCTCCCAGAGCTGCTCGGCGGTCATTTCGCCCAGGCCTTTGTACCGCTGCACCGTGTATTCCTTGCGCCCTTCATTCAGGACGTAGGCAAATAGTTCGCGGGCAGTGGCCTTCTCGACGATTTCGGGCTCTTTGGCGCGGCGTGCCGGGGACTTGGCAGATTTCTTATCGGCCTTGGCGGATTCTTTCGCTGCGGCGTCCTTTGCCTCTGCTCCTTCTGCGGCTTCGGCCTCGCCTTCTTCGCTCGCTTCAGCCTCGCCATTTGCCTTGCTGGAAGCTTTGGGCATGCTCTCTACCACGAACGGAGGCTCCAGATATTCGGCGATCTGCTTGAACTTTGAGTTGAGCTGGCGGCCTTCGGGCGTCGAGACCAGTTCCCAGTTGATGACGTGTTCGGCGCCTTGCGCATTGACGAAGTGCGCCTCCCACAGGTTGTGCTCTTCGTCGAAGCGCGTTTCCACGCTCTTCAGCTTCAGGTCTTTTTGCAGGCGCCTGAGTTCTTTCTCCAGCTTTTCGATCTTCTTGGGTGCAGCCTTTTTGTCGCCTTCAAAGTCGGTGCGCTTGGCCAGGTCAAGCCTGGGAATCAGCTCGGTGATAGGTTCCTCGCGCAGGCGCTGGTTGAGCTTGTCGAGGAAGCCCAGATACTCGTTCAGGACAGTAATGAACTTGGTAAGTGCCGAGCCTTCAAGTTTGGCCGCACCTTCTCCGTAGCGAACGATTAAACCTTCGGAGGCGCGCTTGACCATTACTTTGACGAACTCGTGCTCGTTCTTGATGTACTGGTGTGTCTTGCCTTTCTTAATCCCGAAGAGCGGAGGTTGCGCTATGTAGACGTTGTTGCGCTTGATCAGTTCCTGCATGTGTCGGAAGAAGAACGTCAGCAGCAGGGTGCGGATGTGCGAGCCGTCGACGTCGGCGTCGGTCATCAGGATGATCTTGGCGTAGCGGACTTTCGTCGGATCGAAGTCTTCCTTCGAAATGCCGGTGCCGAGCGCGGTGATCATGGCACGGATTTCTTCGTGCGCCAGCATCTTGTCGTAGCGCGCTTTTTCCACGTTCAGAATTTTGCCCTTGAGCGGGAGGATGGCCTGGAAGCGGCGGTCACGGCCTTGTTTGGCGGTGCCACCGGCGGACTCGCCTTCGACCAGGAAAAGTTCGCAGCGGTTGGGATCGCGCTCGGAGCAGTCGGCCAGCTTGCCAGGGAGACCGCCGCCATCAAGCGCTCCCTTGCGGCGGGTCAAGTCGCGAGCTTTGCGCGCAGCTTCGCGGGCACGGGCGGCGTCGATGGCCTTGTTGATGATCTTGCGGGCGACGGTTGTGTTCTGCTCGAAGAATGCGCCCAGCTTTTCGTTGACCACGGCCTGCACTACTCCGGCGATGTCGGAATTCAGCTTGCCCTTAGTCTGGCCTTCGAACTGGGGCTGGGGCAGCTTTACGCTGATGACTGCGACTAAGCCTTCGCGGACGTCGTCGCCGGTCAGGTTCTCTTTTACGTCCTTGAAAAGTCCCATCTGCTGGCCGGCATAGTTGATAGTACGAGTAAGTGCGGTGCGGAAGCCGGAAAGATGCGTTCCTCCGTCAATCGTATTTATGTTATTGGCGAAGCTGAAGACGGACTCGGAGTACGCGTCGTTATATTGCAGACCGATTTCGATGTGGACCTGGTCCTTGTCGGCCTCCATGTAGATAGGCTTGTCGTGGAGGGTCTGTTTGCCCCGATTGAGATGCTTGATAAATTCGGAGATGCCTCCGTTGTACTTGAACTCGGCGCGTTTGGATTCTCCGGTCTTCGAATCGGTTTGGCGCTCGTCGGTGAGCGTGATGGTAAGGCCTTTATTGAGGAATGCCAGTTCGCGCAGGCGCTGGGCCAGCGTATCGAAGTTGTATTCGAGGACCGTGAATATTTCGCGATCGGGCGTGAAGTGAACCTTGGTGCCGGTTTTGATTTTGGCCGCGCCGGTTTTTTTCAGCTTGCTGGTCGGCTCACCCTTTGAGTAAGTCTGCTCCCAGGTGAAGCCGTCGCGCCAGATTTCAAGTTCGAGTTCGTGGCTAAGCGCGTTGACGCAGCTCACGCCTACGCCGTGGAGTCCGCCGGAAACTTTATAGGAATTACTGTCGAACTTACCGCCCGCGTGCAGCGTGGTCATCACGACCTGCGCGGCAGGAATTTTTTCGCCATCGATATCCATGTTGTCGACAGGAATGCCGCGGCCGTTGTCGACGACGGTGATGGAATTATCAAGATGAATGGTGACGTCGATCTTGTCGGCGTAACCGGCCAGCGCCTCGTCGACCGAGTTATCGACGACTTCATAGACCAAGTGATGGAGTCCGAGATCGCCCGTCGACCCAATGTACATGGCGGGGCGCAGGCGGACGGCTTCCATGCCACCGAGGACCTTGATGGAGTCGGCGTTGTAATCGCCGTTGGTTTGAGCGCCGTTTTTATTTTTCGCGTCGGCGAGTTGGGGATTCAGTTCTTTGGTGGCCATTCTACTCCGTGAAAAAGGTCGGATGCCGCTAGGCTGGACGAGCGTTTCCGGATCGACTCGGGTGACCTCAAATCATTGAAATTCCTAATAGTTAGCGTGCACCAGAGATGGGTTTATTTTACCACAGAAAAGCTGATTTTAGAGGGCCAGAACCGCTCGTGTAACCCTCTTCTTTTGTGGTCATTATGGGGAGGGTTTGAGTCATTTTTTTGCGGATGGGGGAGCGGTGGATTTCGCCGTGAAATGAAGCTCGTCGATCAGGTCGTCGATCTCATCCTCGCTGCCGGCGATAAAAGTGAACGAGACGACCTCACCCTTCGCCAGCATGACGAGCGTGGACTGATGCATGGTGAGTTTGTCTGTGATCGGCTTGATGAAGTCGGCGCGGACCAGTTGGCGGGAATCGATCGCGATGAAGCCGGGCTCGCCTTCAGGCTTGAAGTCTTTTGCCGTCGCTAGTTCGGTGAGGGGGCCCAGGTAGTCTTCCGCTTTTTTGAGCCCGGGATAGGCGGCAGCGCTTTCGGATGCGATGAGGACAGTGGAGTTGACCGTGTCTCCCGGGGCGTTGGGCGGCCGCTCGAAGATGGCGAGGAGGACCGCGCCCGTGGCGGGCGCTGATTCGTAAGCAGGCTTCGAACCCGGCCTGGGCGAAGTTGACTCGGAAGCGGCAGGCGAATCCGCGGTTTGCACGCTTGCTGGCGCGTTCATCTCTTTCGTGCGATCCACCCAGCCGTAGGGAATCTGATAGCGGAAACCGAGGGTCGGATTGCTGTAGAGTTGTTCGTCCGGCACAGACTTGGGACCGGGCGCCGCGACGGATTTGTGCGGCGTCTGTGCGTCGACAAAGAGCGAGAGCCCCAGAAACAGCGCGACAAGCGTGCGAGAAGCCATCACCGGAAATCGTGAACTTGATTCAGTTTACATGGTGTGGCACCTTAAAAGCCGAGTCACCTTGGAAGCCGCACACCGCGAAATGTCTATGGACCTGAAACTTACCGAAACTGAAGTCCGCGTGCTGGGCGCGTTGATCGAGAAGGACAGCACCACGCCCGAGTATTATCCGCTGTCGCTGAACGCGCTGGTGAATGCGTGCAATCAGAAATCGAATCGCGACCCGGTCATGCAGCTCGACGAAACAGCCGTGCGTGATGCGCTCAGCGGTTTGCAGGAGAACCGGCTGGCCGGCCCGGCCGGCGGCGCCGACAGCCGGGTCACGAAATACGAGCACCGCGCGCAGGAAGTATTCAACTTCACGCGCGGAGAGAATGCGATGATTTGCGTCCTGCTGTTGCGTGGTCCGCAGACTCCCGGCGAGTTGCGGGGACGCTGCGAGCGCATGCACCGGTTTGAGACGCTCGATGACGTGCAGGCCTCGCTGCAGAAGCTGATGCAGAGGGAGCCTCCCCTGGTGAAAGTGTTGCCGCGTCAGCCGGGGACTAAGGAGTCGAGGTACGTGCACTTGCTGGCAGGGGATGTGGTTGTAGCAGAGATTCCGCAGGCGGCGGCCGCGGCAAGTCACGCCTCGGGCAACGGCGGGAGACTGGCGCAGTTGGAAGAAGAAGTGGCCGCGCTCCGAAGCGAAGTTGCCGCACTGAAGGACGAGTGGGAACGCTTCCGCCGGCAGTTTGAGTGAGCGACGCCTCCCCGCTCGGCGTAATTCCATCAAAATTGGCGGCTGTTTAATCCAGGCTGGCGCTCACCAATCTGGGGCACCTTACTACCGTCTTTGGTGTACAGCCGCGCCCCCGCTCAAACATTTACAATGGCTGCGCTATGATGCCCGACCACGATCGACGCGTTGGCGAAGAGCGCCGGCGCGTACGCACTGTCCGCAAAGCCGTTTTCCCTGCCGCCGGCCTCGGCACACGATTTCTGCCGGCCACAAAAGCCCAGCCCAAGGAAATGCTGCCCCTGGTTGACAAGCCCATCATCCAGTATGGAGTGGAAGAGGCGGTCGCGGCTGGTTGCGACCAGATCATCATCATCACGGGCCGCGGCAAGAGCGCCATCGAAGATCATTTCGACCATAGCTACGAACTGGAAAAAATGCTGGAAGACAAGGGCAAAAACGATCTGCTGAAGATCGTGCGCCAGATCTCCGACATGATCTACGTTTCGTACGTGCGGCAGAAGGAAGCGCTGGGGCTGGGCCATGCGGTGCTGACGGCGCGCGAACTGGTGGGCCACGAGCCCTTCGCGGCGCTGCTGGCTGACGACGTGATCGATGCCAAAGTGCCCGTGCTCAAACAGCTTATGGATGTGTTCGACGAAAAGCAGCGGTCGGTGATCGCAATTCAGGCGATCGAGGGTCCGGCTATTTCTTCTTATGGCGTGATCAAGGGCAAGGAAGTAGACGGCGCGGGCGGCAAGCTTTTTGAGGTGCTCGACCTGGTCGAAAAGCCGAAGCCGGCCGACGCGCCTTCGAACCTGGCGGTCATCGGACGCTACATTCTGACTCCGGCGGTGTTTGAAACGCTCTCCGATATCAAGCCGGGCGCGGGCGGAGAGTTGCAACTAACCGATGGCCTGCGCGCGCTGCTCAAGCGCGAGAGATTGTATGCCTACGTTTACGAAGGCCGCCGCCATGACACCGGCGACAAGCTTGGCTTCCTCAAGGCCACGGTGGAGTTTGCCCTGAAGCGCGATGACCTGGGCGGGGCGTTCCGGGAGTATTTAAAGCAACTGAAACTGTAGGAGACACCGGGATGCCAGCTGCAACCGTTATCGAGCCGGATCTGGAGAGACCGAAGGCTGGAGCCGTTAAGAGAACGTTGCTGGTTGCGGTCACGACGGCGCTGTGGATCGCCATTGCGTTCGCAGCGGCCGGAACTCTGAACTGGATTCGCGGATGGATTTGCGTTTCCGTTTACGTGGTTACGTTGAGTGCTACCGGTGTGCTGGTTCGCCGCACCAATCCGGGCTTGATGAAGGTTCGTTCCAGCCCTCACTGGAAAGACACAAAAGCATTCGACAAGGTCATTCTATTGTTGTTTCTCCCTCTCAGTTTTGCGCAGCCCGCAATAGCCGGGCTGGATGCCGTGAGATTTCACTGGTCTTCCATGCCATTTCAGACGGTGTATTGGGGATTCGCTCTGTTGGAGTTCAGCATGGCGATCATTACGTGGGCCATGATGGTGAATCCATATGCGGAATCCACCGTGCGGATTCAGAAGGATCGCGGCCACAAGCCCGCGACCTCAGGTCCTTATCGTATTGTTCGGCACCCGATGTATGTCGGCATGATTCTGATGTACCCCGCGACTGCTCTGATGTTCGGCTCGAAGTGGGCGTTGGTCGTGGGGTGTGCCATCGCCATCCTTATGGTCTTTCGGACTGCGATGGAAGATCGGACGCTTCGCCGCGAACTTCCGGGCTATGAGGACTTCGCACACAACACGCGTTATCGGTTGATTCCCGGCTTGTGGTGAACGCACCGCGACGCCGAGTACATGCGGGAATATTTAAAGGGGCTGAAGCTGTAGGTTCGATTCGAACCTAAGGGAACACGCTGCTGACTACGAAATCGTGCAGCCAGTCCTGCTTGTAGCCCTGCTCCCTGAGGAATGTGGCGAGTTGCGCCCGGTGATGCACCCCGTGCAAGGCGACTTGCGCCATGATTTTTCTTTTGCTCGCCTTGAGATCGAGAAAGCCAAGCGGCACGATTTCGTCCCAATCCTTTGAGCTCGCCCGAGCTAGGAATTCGCGCAGCTTCCTGTCCGCTTGCTCGCCGATGGCGAACAGTTCACCGACCGTCGCGTGCGGCAACGACTTGATATCGGGCAGATCGAGCGCAAGCAGGAGATGGGAATAGCGAAGGTCTACGCCAAAAATGTGCCGAAGAAGCGTGCGAACCGTGGAGCTGCCGGCAATGTCGCAGAGCAGGTCGAGCGCCGGCGGATGCTCGCCAAACCATGTCTTCCAGCGGCGATTCTCTTCGGCGGTAAATGACCGCAACTCGGAAAAACTGACGCCAGAGTCCATGGCTCTAACTCCCCGCTTTGAGTTTCTTCGATTTTTCCTCGACGCCTTTCGCCAGTTTCTCTTTGTGCGCATCGAGCTTCTTTGAGATTGCGGTGTCGGCCTGGCCGATGATTTGCGC
>JBAQIB010000058.1:0-2037 GCA_049288625.1 Terriglobales bacterium
GGCCGTCCTTCGTCTTCATGCGCTCGCGGAAACCGTGCGTCTTGGCCCGTTTGCGATTGTTCGGCTGAAATGTTCGTTTTGGCATCTGATCCTAACCCCGGGCCCGGCAGGTACGCTGGACACACTACGGATAAGCTCAATCAACCAGTATACGGGCCGGGTCAAAAGGGTGTCAAACGGGATGACCCGCAGGGGTGCGCGACGTGGAAGTGAAGACTGATGGGTTCTCTTTTTTTGTGGCCCGTATCCGTGCGTATGAGATACGCTAGGACTGGAGGCTCCTTCTATGCCGGATTCCCTTGCCGAATTGGCGCGTCGCCGCGCCGCCATCGCTCGGCAGATCGCTCAGCTCGGCGATCTTCGCCCCGGTTCCATCAGCAGCACTTCCGGCCGTTGCGGAAAGCCCGGTTGTCACTGCCATCAGCCGGGCCAGCCGGTCCACGGTCCGAATCTGCGGATCACTTACAAAATCGACGGCAAAACCGTTTCCGAAGCGCTGCCCGATTCCGCGGCCGTGCGCAAGGCCGAGCGCGAGGTGGCGGAGTTTCGAAACTTCCAGCGGCTCACTCATGAGTTCGTCGCGGTGAACGCGGGGATCTGCCGGGAGCGGCCGGTGGAAGAAGAATCGCTCAACGCCCAGGAAAAAAAACGGCGGAAGCGATCCGCCAGGAAGTCGCGCGCGAAGTAGACCAACTGTTGCGCGTCATCTTCAGCGCTCGTCGCAGGACGGGCCGCCTGGATCTGGAAGCCATCGAGATGGCGGTGCGTTCGGCCATGCATCAGGCGGGGGCCGCGGCGCTGACCGAACTGCTGCAGTTTCCGGCACCGGCCGCCGGCCAGCGGACCATGGCCTGTTCCTGCGGCCACCAGGCGCACTACCGGGGGTTACGTGCCCGTCCGCTGCTGACCGCGCTGGGCCAGGCGGAAGTATCGCGTCCCTACTACTTGTGCTCGCACTGCCACACCGGCCAGTTCCCCGCCGATGCCGAACTGGACATCGAACACACAGAGTCCTCTCCGGGGGTGCGCCGCATGCAGGCGGTGGTGGGTCAGGAGGTTCCCTTCGATCACGGGCGTCAGCAGATGGAACTGCTGGCCGGCCTGGAGGTGACGACGAAAGCCGTGGAGCGCACGGCGGAGGCGATTGGGGAGGACATCGCCGCGTGCGCGCGGGAGGAGATCCGGCGGGCCGTGCAGTTGGATCTGCCCATGGTCGTCGGAGAGCCGGTCCCCATCCTGTATGTGCAACTGGATGGAACGGGCGTGCCCGTCGTGAAGAAGGAAACTGCGGGCCGCGCGGGAAAGAAAGAAGGGCAGCCGGCCCACACCCGGGAGGCCAAGCTGGGATGCGTGTTCACGCAAACCAAATGGGACGAGGAAGGCTACGCCATCCGCGATCCCGATTCGACCACCTATGTCGGCGCGATTGAAACAGCCGAAGAGTTTGGCAAGCGCCTCTATGTGGAAGCCTGGAAGCGCGGCTGCAGCCGCGCCGAAAAGAAGGTCGTGCTGGGCGACGGGGCCGAATGGATCCGCAACATCGCCGATCAACACTTCCCCGGCGCGACGCAGATCGTCGATCTGTTTCACGCTCGCCAGCATCTGTGGGAGCTGGCACGAAAACTGTACCCGAACCAGGAAGCCGAACAGAGACGCTGGATAATGATTCACCAGGATCTGCTGGATGGAGGGAAGATCGAAGATCTGGTCGCCGCGCTCCGTTCCATCGATCCCGCCAATCCGGAGCTGGCCGAAAAGATTCGCACCGAGGCCGGATACTTCGACAACAATACCAAACGCATGCGCTACCCGGACTTCCGCCGCCAGCACCTGTTCGTCGGCTCGGGAGTCATCGAAGCGGGCTGCAAAACCGTAATCGGTTCCCGCTGCAAGCAGTCCGGCATGTTCTGGACGGTGCGGGGAGCGAACGCCATCCTGGCTCTCCGATGCTGCCAGCGCAACGGCCGCTTCGAGGACTACTGGGAGGCCAGACGCGCTTGATTAACGGCCCTTCATCACTTCTGCGTCGCGCACCCT
>JBAQIB010000059.1:0-19625 GCA_049288625.1 Terriglobales bacterium
TCGAATGCCGCGGCGCGCGCCCTATATGAGGCGAGGGGATTCCGCGAAGTCGGCCGCCGCGGCGGGTACTACGGCGATCCGCTTGAAGATGCGATTCTCTATGCGCGGTACCGGCAGACTTGATTTCACCTTGCCGCCGCTCCAGATTCAGTTCCGTGGGATGACGATCCGAGGAAAGGGTCCTCGTTTTGTTGGTTCTCGATTTCATCTAAAGGCCTACGGTGCACCACGTTAGGTGCATTTAGGGGAGGCCCGGCGTGCCGCCATCATCAAAAATATCCTTCCAAAACCCCATTGAACCGCCGCGCGCCCTGTGCTACTTTTTAACCGGAACGTAATAATTCAGGAGGTCTCGCAGGATGCTGACTCCGAGAGATCAACTCCTGGCCAGTCACGAAGAATTCCAGCGACTGGTCCAGGAGCACTCGCAATATTCCCAAAGGCTGGAATCCCTCACCCAGAAGCACTACCTCACCGAAGACGAAAAACTTGAAGAAGTGCGGCTGAAGAAACTGAAGCTGCGCCTGAAAGATCAGATGCTGCATCTGGAGCGGGAAGCGCAGCGCGCATCCGCGTAGAACCTCGGGGATCGTCCTTCGGTCCCAGCTCACCATAACCAGAGCCGCAGTATGCACAGCCGCAAGGCGCATGTAAGCGCCTTTTTTTATTGCAGTTATGTAGATTCTCAACGCTCCGCTCTATAATCATTAATCAATTCAACGCTCATGGTTCGTGACGGCTATTTCTACGGCATCGGTTGCGCAATCGCAGCGGCCCTAATCGCGTGGCTCGCGGCATGGCCCTTCGCAGTGCCAGTGCTGTTGTTAGGAGCCTTCTGCATCTGGTTCTTCCGCGATCCTGATCGGTCAATTCCCGCTGTCCCCGGTGCCATCGTTTCTCCCGGCGACGGGAAGGTCACTGACGTTTCCACAATTACTTCCGTCTCAGGTCCGCGCACCCGAATCAGCATTTTCCTCAGCGTTTTCAACGTGCACGTCAACCGCTCGCCGATCACGGGCGTGATCCGCGAGGTGCGCTACCAGCGCGGCAAGTTCCTCAACGCCATGGCGGCAAATTCGGCTGAAGAAAACGAGCAAAACATTGTGACCGTCGAAGGCGAAGGCCGCACCGTAATTTTCAAACAAATCGCCGGCCTCATCGCCCGCCGCATCGTGTTCGACCTAAGGGTCGGCGACAAGGTGGCGCGTGGCCAGCGCGTGGGCCTGATTAAGTTCGGCTCCCGCGTGGATGTTGTTTTCGATCGTGATGCTGTCATCCAGGTCAAACCCGGCGATTGTGTCAAGGGCGGAGCCACGGTTCTGGCCGTGCTCCCGGTGGCGCATGTAGAGGACCAGCCCGCCGACGCGGGCTCAATTCGGGAGGCTGCTGCATGGAAGACTTAACTCCCCGCCGTCGCGATTCCGATCGTCGCCGTGGACGCCTGCGTAAGGGCATGTACATTCTGCCATCGCTGTTCACCACCGCCAATATCGCGCTCGGGTTCTATGCCATCCTCGAAACCGTGCGCGGCGCACCCGGCGACGCCTGGCATCTCGACCTGGCTGCCAAGGCCATCGGTTATTCCATTTTGATTGACGGCCTCGACGGCCGCATAGCCCGGCTGACCCACACCGAGAGTGATTTTGGAAGAGAACTCGATTCCCTTGCCGATGTCATCGCTTTTGGCGTCGCTCCCGCTCTTCTCGCGTGGATCTGGGGTTTTCATCTCTTGCCGGCGACGCTTCCCCACGAGATCCGCTTGAAGATCATCGATCTGGGCACCGTTGCCTGCTTTGCCTTCCTGATGGCAGGGGCGAGCCGGCTGGCGCGTTTCAACATCACTAGCAATCCCCAGCCCTCCAATCCCGGACGTCCCGGCAAGAAGTACTTCGTTGGTATGCCCATTCCGGCGGGAGCCGGCGTGATCGCGGCCGTCGTCCATTTTTCCGCCGGAGAGCCAATTGCCTCCTGGTGGACCTCTGCTAGCTGGCTAATGATGGTCGTCGTCGTCGGCTATCTCATGGTCAGCACCTGGCGCTTTTACAGTTTCAAGGACATTGATTTTCGTTCCCGCCGTCCTTTCCGTCTCATCATTCTGATGGCCATCCTGATCGCGCTGATCTGGGAGTTTTCGCGCCCGGCATTGTTCGGCATCGCCATCTTCTACATGGCTTCCGGCGTCCTCTGGCGCCTGCAATGGATCTTGCGCCGCAAAAGTCCGCCTGCACCGCCACCGTACAGGGAGGCCTCTCAAGCCCCATGAGCCCTGGCCAGAAATCTGGTGCCTCCCACAATGATCTACGCGGCGCCAATCTTTACCGCGTCGCGATCGTTGGTGCCGCTACGCTCCTGGGCAAAGAAGTCGCGGAAGTTTTGCGCGACCGCAATTTTCCTGTCGTCGATATCCGCTTGCTCGATGACGACGAGTCCCTGGGTCAGCTCGAAGCTGTCGGCGACGAAGTGAGCTTTATCCAGAGTGTTCGCGCCGAACAGTTCGAGCGCATTGACTTCACTTTTTTCGCGTCCGACGTCCGTTCCACGCGCGGCGCGTGGAAGAAGGCGCGCGACTTGGGCAATACCATCATCGATCTTACCGGCGCTTTGGAAGGAGAACCGGGAGCGTCGGTCCGATCGCCATGGATTGAGCGCCAATCGGAGCAGCCTGTTACTCCGCAACTGCAGCCCGGTCCGGTGGTAGTTGCACATCCCGCCGCAACCGTTCTGGCTTTGCTCGCGCTGCGCGCCCAGAGAGCCGCCAAGGTCGAGCGCATGGTTGCCACGGTTCTTGAACCGGCATCCGAATATGGCCAAAAGGGCATGGATGAATTGCATGAGCAAACCGTGAACCTGCTTTCCTTTCAGGAGCTGCCGAAAACCGTGTTCGATATGCAGGTGGCCTTTAACATGGTCGCGCGCTATGGACCACGCTCCGGTCATTCGCTCGATGCTCTTTCTCGAATGATCGCGAAGCACTATCGCCAATTGGTGCCCGCCGCCGTTGAACCTGCGCTACTCACGCTCCAGGCGCCTGTTTTTCATGGGCACGCATTTTCTGTTTACATGGAACTGGAGAAACCGCACTCGATCGGTGATCTTTCTGAAGCGCTTGCGGGCGAGCACGTGATCGTGACCGATCCCGATGACGTGCCGAACAATGTTAGCGCTGCTGGACAGGGGGACATCCTGGTTGCGGTTTCCGCCGATGCCAGCCGCGAGACCGGCTTCTGGCTCTGGGCAGTGACCGACAATTTGCGCGTGGCTGCTTTGTCCGCCGTCGAATGCGCCGAAACGATGACTTCTTCGCGGCCTCGAGGTCAGATCCAATGAAGCCGTGGGTTGGCGCTGTTTTGTTGACAGTTACCTTCTTTGCGAGTCTGGTGGCGAGCGCCTGCGGATACCACACTCTCGGTCACTCAGCCGCGCTCCCACCGAACATCCGAACCATCGCGATTCCCAGCTTCGTCAGCCAGAGCCGCACCTTTCGCGTCGAACAACTGCTGACGGATGCTGTGGTCCGGGAATTCAACACCCGCACCCATTTCCAAATTGTTCATAACGACAGGGAGGACGCGGACGCCGTGTTGAAGGGAACGGTTTTGTCTGCTTCTTCGACTCCTCTCGCCTACGATTCCGTAACCGGCCGCGCGGCCAGCGCGTTGGTTACCATTAGCGTGCAGATAACGCTTACCGATCGGCAGGGTAAAGTGATCTTCCAGAATCCGTCCTATCTTTTTCACGATCAGTACGAAATCTCCCGCGACCTGAACAGTTTCTTCGAAGAAGAATCTCCTGCCGTCGATCGCATGTCCCGCGATTTCGCGCATACACTGGTGGCCAATATTCTGGAGGCTTACTAATGCGAGAGAGGCAATGATGCGTGCCTTCAGCCAAGCCGACCGCTTTCTCTCCGACCTCGAGTCCCGCAAGCTGAAGCCTGCTTACGTGCTCGTCGGCGATGAGGCCTTTTTCCGCAAGCGCTGCCGCGACGCCATCCTTGAACACCTGGTTTTGCCCGACGCGAGGGATTTCAGCGTCTTCGAGTTCGACTTGAGTGAAACCTCGCTGAGCGAGGTGCTGGATCGCGCCCGCACGCCATCGCTGATGGCGCCCTTTCAGGTCTTTTTTGTGCGGGGTGTGAAAACGCTCTTTGGCCGCGGCTCAAACGACGAAAAGATCACGGCCATCGAGGAATACTGCAAAAACCCCAATCCCGATGCGATCCTCATCTTTGTCGCCGACCACATCAGCATTCCCGCGGACGTCCGCCGCATGGAAATGACGGATAAAGACCGCTACCAGAAAATTCGCGAAGACCTTGGTCCCTTCTGCGGTATTGTCGAACTTTCGCGTGTCGAAGAAGGCGAAGCCGTCCGATGGATCGGCGAATATTGCGCAACGCGCGCCGTCAAAATTGATCCCGATGGCTCTCGCGAACTGGTCGACGCGCTAGGTGGCGACATGATGATGGTTTCCAATGAACTCGAGAAGCTGATTCTCTATGTTGGCGAGAAAAAGAGAATCACGCTCGGCGATGTCGAAACCATGGTGCTCGCCGCCAAACAGCGCTCGCTTTATGAGTTGACCGATGCGATCTCTTCAAAGGATCGCCCGCGCGCGCTGGCGATTCTCGATTCGCTGCTTTCGACTGGAGACGGCGAAGACGCCGCCATCGGTCACCTTTATATGCTCGCCAAAACGTTTCGTCAGATGCTCGTCATCCTCGAGCGCAACGTCCGCGACCAGCGCATGCTCTGGGCAGCGCTTTGGCAGGGCTTCCGCGTGCCACCGTTTGCCGCCGACGATATTATCCGCCAGGCCCGGCGCTACAAATCGAAGCGCGAATTGACGCGCGCCATCCGGCTGGTAGCGAAAGCCGATCTCGCCCTGCGCTCGAATCCGCCCGGCAAGCGCCTCATCCTCGAAAAGCTGGTGCTCGACCTGGCCGGAGAACCCCAGCTCGAATCCGCCGGTGGATGGATGCAGGAAGAACTGCCGGTATAACACTCCCGGAGCCGCCGCGGACACGATCAGAAGGTGAAACGGCCACCGACTGTCGGAGCAAAGTTGTTGTCGGAGTTATAAGGGACGCCGGGGCCATGAGGAATGGCGATGGCCAGACCGCCGCTCACCCAGGAATACGCAATTCCGGCAAAACCGTCGAAACGCTTGGTGAAGTGATGATCCGCATAGAGCGATCCCTCGTTGAGGGTGCCCGCGCAGGAAGCGCGGAAACCGGCTGCGACCGAGCAGGTCGGCGGAAGTCGGAAGTCGTTCTGCCGCTGTTGATACCACGCGAACGTAAAGTCGGTCTTGCTGCGGAAGGTGTACTTCGCGCCCGTCCACCAGATATTCACCAACTTTTCTGAATCAAGATTGTCGTCTTCGACCCCGCTCATGTTATAGCCGCCCTGGTCCGAGGCGCCGACGCCCAACGGGTTCGCCGGGTTATTCTGCCAGATGTATTCGTATCCGGCAAAAAACTTGAACGGGTCCCACTTATACTTGGCAGCGACCATAATGGCGTTGTTGTCGGTCACGATGCCATATACGGTGTTGTTCGGGTCGATCAGATTGGCCCCGGTGATTTGGTTTGTATTGATGCTGTCGGTGGTCGACTGATACGGTGCCGCCAGGCTCTGCGGCCCCAGCAAGGGGTTCAAGACGCTGATTGCCTGGTTGTAATGCTGGAAGACGAAGTCTGCGGAGAACTTGCCGGAGTCTCCGCCGAAGTCGAATCCATAGGCGTTGTTATGCGCCGCTTCGGGCGTACAGGTGGTGGCAGTCCAGGTTGCGGAGGCCGAGTAGCAGCCGGCAGAACCATCGGCGAATTTATACATTGCGCCGAAATGGACCGGGCCTAAGGTGAGCCGATACTTCACGGCGTCGTCCCAACGGGTATTCTCCGTGTCGCCGCCGCCAGCCATGGTGCCGTTATACCCGATGTACGAAAAGGCATAGGCGCCGCTGGCCGGATCGTAAGCGAGCATCGCATCGGTACCGAGAGAGCGCTGACGACCGAAGGCCAGCGTGCCGAAATGCGTGGACGATATACCGCCGTAGTATTCGTCATTGAAGGGCTGGCCCGCGCGCGCGCCGTCGATGGCGAACGAATAGCTGCTCCGCGGAAGGCCGTTGTTGATGATGTCGGTCTTTGACGCGTTGGCGAGCAGGCCCGACTGCGGATTGATGCCCGTTGATGCGTTGAACACAACGAACCAGCCCGGCGCAAACTCTTCCTTGCCTCGGATGCCCAGCCCCGTCTGCGACAGGTTGTTCGGTGCGACGACGAATCGATGTTGATAGCCGTTTCGGTTCACCAGAGATTCGCCTTCATAGTTATAGCCGTTTTCCGGCAAGCCATGGCTGACCCAGCCGACGCCGACGTCATACGCACCGTACACGGTGATGCCGTGCCAGGTCAGCGTGCAATCGGTGGTGGCGAACTCGTGGCCGCTGGCGCAGGCGTCAGGGGTGCTGCGGTGCATCCTGATGTCGACGGCGGTGTCCTGGCCAATGGCCAAGTTGATTCCGGTACGCGTTTCATCGGCGAAGCCTGGTTTAGCGGCTCGAATCTCGAAGCGCCCGGAAGGAAGGCCGGACGCCTGAAAGTGGCCCGCGCCGTCGGTTGCGATGGTGCGCGTTGAACCGGTGTCGACGTTCCTGATTGTCACCGCGACATCGCGAAGGGTTGCGCCGGCCTGGTCCGTCAGCACGCCGAAAAGGCTCGCTTCCGTTTGGGCCCACACCGGCAGCGCCCCCATCGCAAGCCACAAAAGCGAGAATGCCCAAGCGCTACGCATCATTGAGCCTCCAGTGTTGGGGCCGAGACAAGAATTGGAAGTGTATATGAAATACGGCTTAAGTGTCCATAAATATACGGATACGGTGCCGCCTACCTCATCGGATCACTGGACCCGCCAGGCTCGCCATGTACCGTATTGACCGTGCTTCGGGCTGAGGGTAGGATTTCGTTCCGATGCCGAGCAAAAACAAATCCGGGCGCAAAGGTGAAGATCTACTACAACTGCGCGACGCGGTTCTGCAATTGGGGATCAGCTTCCCGACCATCAAGCAGTGGATTTATAAGAAGAAAATTCGCAGCGTTCAGACCGCCGGAGGACACCACCGCATCCCGCAGAGCGAACTCGACAGGCTCCTGTTCCGAACGCGAGGCCGTACCGAGCGCGACCGCAAAGATGTGATTCGCCGCGTGAGTGGACGGAATCAGCTAGTGGGACGAATTGACTCAGTTCGCATCAGCGGCTTGATGGCAGAGGTAACAATTTCGATTGGCGGCCAGCAAATTACGTCGATTATCACGGCGCGTTCTGCGCGGGAAATGCAGCTAAAGGCGGGCCAGACGGCCGCCGCTCTCATCAAGGCTACCGAAGTAATGATTCTGCGAATTTGAACTGAGCGAGAAGGAATCGAGAACCACAGGAATCAACCCACAGAAATGCACGCGAAATTCACTCTTCGCCTTAGCTTCGCGTTTTCATCTCCGCCATGGTTCGTTTCAAATCGTTGGCTTCGGTCGAATTGGGCTTCAGATGTTCCAGTTGCCTTTGCGCAAGCGCGGCCTCACCGTTCCTCGCGTAGGCCAGCCCAAGGTGGTAGTTGTAGAGCGTGCTCGCCGGATCTTTCTGCAAGGCTTCCTTAAAGAGGTTGATCGCCGAGGTGTAGATGTGTTTGTGGTAGAAAGCCCACCCCAGCGTGTCAGCCGAGCTCGGGTTGTCGGGAAGCAGGCGGTGGGCAGTCTGCGCCATCTGGAACGCCACGTCCACATTGCCGCCCTCCTGGAGCATTACATAGGCCATGTTATTCGACGCGACCGGGTTCTCCGGCTGTGCGGCAAGAACCTTCTGGTACATTTGTCTGGCTTGTTCCCAATCGCTTTTGTTCTCGTAGATAGCGCCGGCGAGCAAATAGAAGCCGACCTCTTTCGGACTGGTTTGCGCGGCCTCCAGATAGGTTTGCAACGCGGCGTCAGGCGCGCCCCGCTCGTTTTGGAGCAAGCCCAGGTTCAAATAGGCCGCCATATTGTTCTTGTTGAGTTTGATGGCCTGCTGAAACTCTGCTTCCGCGCCGGTAAAGTCCCTCTTCTTCTGCTTCAACAGCAACCCTAGCATGACGTGAAAATCCGAGTTGTTGGGATATTTGGCCAGGTGCGCCTTGATTGTCGCGATGGCTTTGTCGGGTTGATTTTGTGCGACATCCACGTTCAGTACGCCGCCAAGGGCATCGGCCGCGTTTGGGTCCAAATCCAGCGCCTGCTGATAGGCTTTCTGCGCATCGGCCGCCCGGTTCTCCGCCATGCGTATGTTTCCCAATTGAATGTAAGCGGCAGGATTGTTGGGATCCTTTTCGAGCGACGTCTTGACGTATTGGTCGGCTGCCGTGTATTGCTGGCGTTCGAGTTCGGCAATGGCGCGCATCAGATACCCGTCGGGAGCGGCCGGCGCTAAACCAATGATCTGGTCAGCCTCCTGTGAGAGCGCCGCCACGTCCTTGTTGTAGATTGCCGCGACGGCCAGTGCACGATGCGCTTCCACGATATCGGGCCGCAACCGAACCGTTTCCCGCCATTCGGTTTCCGCGCGGCTAGCCTTTCCAAGTTCATCGAAGGCCAGACCCAGTTGATAATGCGCTACAGCATTTTGCGGATCGGTCTTGAGGACCCCTTGCAGTGTATTCAGGGCGTCGTTGGCTTGGCCGCTGCGAATCTCGATCTCGCCCTTGTACACCTGAGCGTCGGTGTTGGTGGGATCAGCCTTGACTAATTCCTCCGTCAGCCTGCGCGCGTCCTCCAGATGATCCCGCAGAATCAGCAACTGAATGTAATTTCCCTTAACCACTGGGTCTTTGGGGTGATCGCGGTATAGCAACGCGTACTCGGCCTCCGCCTTGTCGTACTGACTCGTGTGCCAGAAGAAATCGCCGAGCAGGCGATAGCCACTGGAACTTTTTGGGAAATATTTCTTTGAGTCGCGCAGGAAGTTTTCCGCCTCGGCCCGCTTGTTCTCTGACAAATACAAGGAGGCCAGCGCGACCCTGGGGTTGGGATCGTCCGGCGCAAGTTGAATTCCTCGCTGAAAGGCCTGTTCGGCCTCGGGGAAGCGTCCGCGCAGTTGGTAGAAGCTTCCCAGCGCCAGCGGGATTGCCGGGGATTTCGGCTCGAGTTCGGCGGCTTTCTTCATGTTCGCTTCGGCCTCGTCCCACTGTTGTGTGCTGGTCTGAACCACGCCCAGACTCAGGTAGGCGTCGGAGCGCTTGGGATCGAGTTGCAGCACTGTGTGTAGAGCGGCAATGGCAGCGCCCGTATCCTTCGCTCCGCTGTTGTAGTAGTCGGCGAGAGCGAGATAAACATCCGGGTTCTTGGGTTCCTTTTGCACCAGCAGATCGAGTTGCTCTTTCGCGTCGGGATACTGATGCCCGAAGATCATCAATTTCGCCTTTTCCAGCCGTGCGTCATAGTTGTGGGGATCAAGCGTGATGGTAGTCGTAAGCTGCTGGTACGCATCCGGCCATTGCCCGAGTTTGAGTTGGGTCAGCGCCAGCTTATAGTGAGCGTCTGCAAAACGCGGGTCCAAATGCACCGCGTTCTGAAACTGGATGGCAGCTTCCCGGTATTGTTCTTTTTCGTAATAGCGCTGGCCGCTTTCCAGATACTTCTGTTTGGCTTTTTCGGGATTCGAACATCCCGTCAGTAGCGCCCCCAGCAGGCAAATCCCAACCGCCACATAACAAAACCGCAGTTCTGTACGATTCCGCATTTTTCCGATACCTCAGGTCCCAAGCTCCGTCTTGTCAACTTCTTGCCGCATAAAAGGTTATTCGTTCTGCCCGATCCAGCGAAACATTACTGCCGATATTATCGCAGACCCAATGTGCACGGTTGGTCACTGTTTCCCCGAAGCGTGTACAAGCGCTTTAGTAATCTGCCCTCAATCCGCCGGCTGTGGCACATTTCTTGATGGCTATGTCCCATTTCCCCCAAACCGACGCCAACCGGCGTGCGCCCCGAGTACATCTCAATGGATCGGTTGCGGCTGCGATTCATGCCGAAAGCGGCCAGCGTGCGCGTGCAAAACTTCAATCGCTTTCCGTCACTGGCGGCCTGCTCCGTATCCAGTCCGAGCTTTCCGCAGGCGACTTTATCGAGATCGCCTTCCACACCCGGGCGGGTCCCATCCATGGCATGGCGGAGATGCTCCCTGCCACGCGAAAGTTTGAGAGCGCGTGCCTGCAACCGTTCCGGTTCATAGCTCTTGGAGACGACGATCACCGCAAGCTTCGGATGGCTCTCGATTCCTTGTTCGATCGCCAGTTCCTGGTATCGAGCTCGGATAGTATTCCAGCGTCGAACGGGCTCTGACGAGTAGGCTGCGTTGCGGCTTCTCGCTATACTGGGCTTTCGTTTTCTCCATGAGCCCGGTGTCGAGCCCGTCGATTACGCACTCAGCCGAGGAGACGATTGCCTTCGGCCGAGTGCTCGCCGGCGAGCTTCGTCCACCGCTGGTGGTGCTGCTGCGCGGTGACCTTGGCGCCGGCAAGACCACTCTGGTGAAGGGAATCGTCGAAGGGTTTCAGGCCGCCTCTCGGGACCAGGTTACCAGTCCAACTTTCACCCTGGTTCACGAGTATCGCTCGCCTCGCGCCGTCCTCTACCACATCGACCTTTACCGCATTGATACCGAGCGTGAACTCGAGACGCTCGGACTCGATGACCTGCTCGCTCCCAACAGCATCTTACTGATAGAGTGGGGAGAGAAATTTCCGCTTTTGCGACGCGATCGGGACATGGAAATTACGCTGGAGCGGGTAAAGGACGAACTGGGAGAATCCGAGCGCAGAATCCAGCGCACCACCCGTTGAATCCCAGGATTCACCGGGGCTGGCACACTACAGAAGTCAAGAAATAGCAAAACCCGTTTGCGGAGGATGGACCGCCAGACGGCAGACGGCCAACAACGTCTTGGTCCCAATCAACTGAACCCGGAGCCACAATCAACTTGAAGCTAGGTTATTCCTCACTTGTAGGCATACTGACCGTATCGATTTTGTCGTTTGCGACTTTTTGCGCAGGTCAAAGCGCACCACAGAAGCAACCATCGGACCCTGCCCAATCCGCGGCCCAACCGCCCGCGACCAATCCTCCGAAGCAGGACAAGCCCGGAGACCAACCGTCTGCGCCGAGTAATCCTCCACACAACAACAGCCCAGTTCAGGAAGATTCAGAGAAGAAAAAGAACGACCGGATGTTTTACGTCATGCCGAACTATTTGACGGTCGACGGCCAGTCGCAAGTGGCGCCGGTCTCCTGGAAAGAGAAGTTCTCCATGGCGGCGAAGGGCTCGTTTGACCCCTATGAATTCACGATCGTCGGCGTGGTGGCGGGTATACGCCAGGCGGAAAATTCGGATGATGAGTTCGGACAGGGAATGAAGGGGTATGCGAAGCGGTACGGAGCGGCTTTCGCCGATCAGGTGGACGGCAATATCATGGTGGGTGGCGTTTATCCCACAATCCTAAAAATAGATCCCCGCTATTTTCGATTGGGCAGAGGCTCGTTCGGGCACCGCTTTGGCTATGCCATCAGTCGTGTTTTCGTCGCCCGAAAAGACTCCGGCGGTTCTATGTTCAACATTCCTGAGTTTGCGGGCAATGCAACGGCGATTGCCATTTCTAATGCCTACTATCCTGCCGCTGATCGGAGCTTTTCGGGGAATATTAACAACTGGGGAACGCAAATGGGCCTTGATGCCTTCGGGAATGAGCTGAAGGAGTTTTGGCCCGATGTGCACCACTATTTGCAGCGAAGACACGCCCGCCAGATGGACAAGACAAGCAACTGATCGTCTCCTTTGCCGAATTGTTTTGTCCCCGTTTTGTTTGGCGTGGTGCATCCAAACTCCGGTTCCGGCAATCCAAGCTTGAAAGTCAGCAAGAAACGATAGAAAAGCAAAGCAGATAGAGCTCACAAAAAATAACCTGGGGGCAGATTTGAGAGCGATAGGATCGGTTTGCATGACATTAGTGCTGGCGGGAGTCGTGGGAGCAGCGTCGGTTCAAGCCCAGGGGCCAAAGAGCGCACAACCCCAGGACGGATCGGTATTGTCGGGGCTGGACGATGTTTCGCTGCGTACCGAAGATTCTCAACAAGCAAGCACAGGTACGGATGACAAAGCGTCGCTGCCAGACGCGCCAACACCGGCGATCAACCGTGCAGATGCCAATAAGCCGAATGACCAACTTGGAAAGCAACCAAAGAGGATTCTGGGGATCATTCCAAATTTTCGAGCGGTCAGCGCCAACACGCAATTGCCTCCGCTGAGTTTCAAGGAAGAACTCTGGCTGGCGACTCAGGACACATTTGACTATTCGGATGTCATTTTCGTAGGCGGGCTCGCGGGAATTGCGATGGCGGGCAAATCGCAGCCGTCCTTTGGGCAGGGCGGTGCTGGCTATGGCCGATACTACTGGCATCTCTTTGTCGATGGCACCATAGAGAACTACATGACAGAGGCGATCGTGCCTGCGGCCACCAGAGAAGACCCCAGATACTACACTCTCGGTAAAGGTGGATTCATCAAGCGGAGCGGCTATGCGGTAAGCCGGCTGTTCATCACCAGGACTGATGCCGGGAACAGGACCTTCAATCTGTCGGAGATCGTGGGGGCCGGAGCGTCTGCGGGCATCGGCAATACATATTACCCGGCGCAATCCAACCCATGGGTGAAAACGTACCAGCGCTGGGGAACGCAGGTCGGCCTGGACGGCGTGTTCAACGTACTAAAAGAGTTCTGGCCGGACATCAATCAGGCCGTATTTCGGGGCAAATACTAGTCCCTATACGAACACCCGTTCGTTGCAACTGGCGCAGCCCAAGGCGGCGCAATAAATCTTCAGCACAGCTTTTTTCATCCTAGCAACCGGCCTTCCTCATCTAAAGCGACTGATGACATCGAAAACGGAATTGATCCTCCGCGTGGCCACGGAGTCCGACCTGAAAGTAGGACTCATCTGCGCCGACCGCGACGGCAATCGCATTCGCATTGATTTCGTGGACCAGGGCGCGGCCAGGCTTTCTTATCACTTTCTCAACGATGAGCTTCGCGTGCAGGAGGGTATTCAGGAACCTTTGATCGCCGAGTTTCTTTCTCAAGGCTGGCGCGTCGCCGCGACCGGCAGGCTATAGGCGACGGTTTAGTGCGGCAAATATCCGGTTTCCATGGGCAGCTTCCCGTCAACCTTAATCACTCGCACGCGATCGGTAATGGAGCGCTCTTCGACCATCCCAATCGCTCCGGGTGTGGAAGCGACGGCTTCAATCAGCTCGGCATCCGTCGCCACTCTTCGGATGGAATCCTTACGCTCCGCGATCATGGCTCTGATCTCGGCGTCGCTCATCTTCGTCAGTCGTGACAGCGTCCCGATCTCGTCGGTCGACGAACTGTGCATCACGACCACCAAGTTGCGGCCGTCCGGCCATTTCTTCACCTCGCCTTTGAATATCTTGGCCAGGTGCGCCGAGCTCACGTTCTCGATCTTATTTTCCTTGTCAGTTACCACTGCCATGTGATGCGCCAGGCACGGTGTGAGCAGACACAGCACCGAAACCAGCGTCCCGAGAATTCGACGTTGTCTCATGAATGCCGTCCTCATTGGTAACAGAGTACGTCGAATGGCTGGGAAACGGAGGTCAACAATTTGTCAAACCGCCTGGCGAACCATGGTGGTCAACGGAAGGAACTAGCGGGAGGAACTGCTGCCAGGGCCGGCTATCCTCAAGCGCCGCATGGATCAACATTTACACTTCAAAATCCCATGATGTTGTAGCCGCAATCCACGTAGATCGTCTCGCCCGTGATTCCCGAGCTCGCATCCGACGCCAGAAACACGCCTGCGCTACCTACTTCACTGACCTCCACATTGCGTTGCAGGGGTGCACGCTCGGCGTGCCCTTTCAGCATGTCACCCAGTCCGGAGATGCCGCGCGCGGCGAGCGTCTTGATCGGCCCTGCCGAAATTGCGTTAACACGAATTTTCTTGCGGCCCAGGTCGTATGACAGGTAGCGTACCGTGCTTTCCAAAGCGGCTTTCGCCACGCCCATGACGTTGTAGTTCGGCACCACCTTTTCAGCGCCGTAGTAGGTCATGGTGATGATGCTACCGCCGTCTTCCATCAGGGGAGCCGCCGCGCGAGCCACGGCGATCAGCGAATACACGCTTACGTCATGCGCGATGCGGAAGCCCTCGCGCGTAGTGTTCACGAAATCGCCCTTCAATTCCTCCGGCGGGGCGAACGCCACGCTGTGTACCACCGTGTGCAGCTTTCCGTAGCGCGCCTTGAGTTTTTCAAAGAGCTGCGCGATCTGCTCATCCTTGGAAACGTCGCACATGAACGCTTCCGCGCCGGGCAGTGAAAGGATCAGATCCCTCGCCTCCTGCTCCATGCGTTCGTTCTGATAGGTAATGGCCATATTCGAGCCGGCCGCGTGTAGTCCCTGCGCAATTGCCCAAGCAATCGATCGCTTGTTAGCGACCCCGAAGACTGCCGCGGTCTTGCCCTTCAGATCTTCAAACATGCCGAGTGCTCCTCCCCGGGAAACGTAAAGGATATAACAGCCCCGAGGATCGTGATGATCGAATTCCCGGAGGATCGGCGGTTGCCTTCTGCGGTCCCAACATTCGCTTAGGCGATGGCATTTACGACATCAGCCAACTCTGGGTATTCTGGGAAAATCAGAAGCTCAGGGGTCGACTATGTGCAGGAATATCAAAACGCTTTTCAATTTCGATCCGCCGGTGACGGAGGATGAGGTTCGGGCGGCTTCGTTGCAGTTCGTGAGAAAGATCAGCGGATTTACCAAGCCGTCGAAGGCGAACGAGGCGTCCTTTCTGGCAGCGGTCGATGAGGTTGCCGAAGTCGCATCGCGTCTTCTGGGTGCGCTCGAAACCACTGCGCCGCCAAAGAACCGCGAGGAAGAGGCCGCGAAAGCCAAGGCCCGCGCCGCCGACAGATTCGGCAGCTAAACTGCCAGCGTGCGTCGAATATTCAACTCTCGCTAAAGAATCCGAGGCAGGAAGGCGGGAACGCGGCGCGCATAGTCTTCAAATTGAGGCCCGAACGATTCGCGCAACAGTCTTTCTTCCGCGCGAATCCGAATCCGATTGCCAACCAGAAACGCCACGATAGCTGCTAGCATTGCCCACGGCTGCGAAAGGGCGAGCCCCGTCGCAACCAGCAGGCCGAACATCCCGAGATAAATCGGATTCCGCACAACTCCGTACGGACCCGCGGTGATCAGTTCGTGGCCCTTGATCAGGCGCGCCTCGACCGTCCACTGTTTGCCGAGCGTCCGTATCGATCGCAGGCACCACCAGTTGCTCACCCATGCCACGACGACGACCACCGTTGCCAGAATCACCTCGCCGGCCATAGAAGCCGGGAACGGCCACCACTGTGAACGACGGAAACTCCATACGACTGCGTACGCCGTAGCTTGTAGCGCGATCCCAAGTTTTGCGGCTGGCGCCCGCTTTGTTTCTCCGGTCGCAGGAGGTCTCTTCCGCAACAAGAAAATCAATGCGAACGAGAACCATGACACAAACAGCAGGATTAGTGCGGCGTGCCCAAGCGCATCGACTTGGGTTCTCATTGTTCCACTCCGAAAGTTGCAGCCGAATCTGGAGTTAGATGTGCCCCAGGTTCGCGTCCAACGGATGGACGCGAACCTGGGAGCACTTGCTCTGGAACCGTTCTAGTTCTCGCTCTCGACCGGTTTGGCCTTAGGCGCGGGCAAGGCTTTTGTCGGCTTGCCCGAGGGCGAGGGAACCGCCGGAGGCACCGGCGGCGTGGGCGGCGCGACTGCTACTGTTCCTTTGCGAATCTCAATGTCTCCCTTGTCGCAGTTGATGGCGACGTGCGAGCCGTTGGTTCCAATGGAGCCGCTGGCGCTCGCCTCTCTGCCCTTGCTGTCGACCTTGATCTCCTCGAAGTCGCTCTGAATATCTCCCTGGCGGGTTCGCGCCTCGATCTGGAGGGCGGTCTTCGGAGGGACTGCAATCTGAACGTCGCCTTTGTGATTGTCAATCTGAATATTGCCCGCTTTCTGCACGCTGACATTGACACTCCCATTTTCGTCCTGGAGTCGCAGGTCGCCCGACAAACCTTCGAGGGCAACGTCTTTCGACCGCGTGGTCAGGCGCATTGGGCCGGTGAGCGAATCGGCGTGCAAGTCGCTGGAATCGAGGTCGAGGCGGCCGTCCAGCCGCGAAAATTCCATGTCGGTGCGCGATGAATGGAAGCCCACGGTCTTGCTGATCCGCACCAGGCGCACGCTCTCCATGAACTCGCCTTCCAGATGCGCGGTGCCATCCACATCTTCGACGTCCACTTCGTTCAATCGCCCCTGGATGGTCACGTCGCCTTTTACATGCTGCAGGCGGGCGGCACTATGTTCCAGTGTGAGCGCCGCATTGCCCACCAGGTCATTGATATTCACTTCGCCGCGCTGGTGATTGATCTGAACTCCGCTGCCCATGCCGTTGACGGTGACGTCGCCGTGGCGCGATGTAAGGACGATCTCCATCTCGCGCGGCACGTAGACATCCATGTCTGTGCTGACACCCTTGTCGCCCGCCGCTTGCGTATTGGCGTTTAGAGCCACGCCCTTTCCGGCTGCGACCAGCGTGATGTCGGTCTTCTTGTTATAGCTGTCGGCCTGCTGCTGGTTTTCGGCATGGACCTTCTTTCGCCAGGAAACGCGAACCTTCTTATCGTCGGAGACGTTGACGGTCACGGTTCCGTGATCGTCGTTGATGTCCAGACGCGTGGCTCCTGTGGGCACATCGTTGGCCAGGTCGCCGCTGTAATCGAAGGTGGAACCGCCGAAAATGTCGTTAAAATCGTTGTCGTCGATCTGAAGATGGTCGCGAATGCCTCCCCAGTCCACGCGGGAAACGCCGGTGGCAATCATTCCGGCCATGATCACAAAGATAATCAGGAAAACGCCGCCCACGCCGATGCCGCGGCCGGGAACCCCTGCGCGCTTGCACTGCTCGTGTTCGATGAGCTTGATGATGCCCCACAGAATGAGCAGAAGCGGCCAGAACTTGCCGAACAAAATGCCGAGCCCATGCCAGTTCGCGATGCCCATCGTGCCGAGCAGGAACAAGATGCCGAGAAGGATCAGGACAACCGCCCCGGCAATCGAGCGCGGCCGCGGGGGCACAGGCGGAAGCGGCGGAGTCGGTGTCATCACTGGATTAGCCACGGTTCACCTCACTGGGAGCAGATGGCGGGACAGGCGGCACCGGCGGCGGAGGCGGAGGAACGCCCGCGCCCGCGACCGGGATAGCTTGTGGTGAAAGGACGACGTGCCCTTCAACCGATGCGCTGCTCTGGAACAGCTTTACACCTCCGATGACCAGCAGCAGAATCGGCCAGGTGCGGTGGAAGCCCACCCGTCCGAGGGTTTCAAACAGAAAGAGGAACCCAATGGTCAACAGCACTGCTGGACCCATGAGCCGGCGGGCGCGGCAGCGGGTACACTGGCAGACTGCCGTGGCTAGCAATGCGTTTTGCATGGACGGCGGGATCCCCTTGTTCGCCAGTTTCTCCCGAAGCGCGACGGAATCTCTTGGACCCCAATTGCGGGCAAACAGCCAGCCTCCGACACCGATCAGAATGAGCGGCCAGAAACGATCGAGGCCAATCTCGATCCCCATAGTGCTTAGCAGAAATAGGATTCCAAGCAGGATGAGCACAATCGCGCCAATGGGAATCTTGTTGGTCTCAACCTTCGCGCCCGCGCCAAACGTGGCGGCCAGGCCGTAGGGATCGGGAGCGGGCAGCCCCGCCTGAATGGCTCGGGCGCTGCGAACCGAATCGATGATCTGGTAAACCCAAAAGAAACACAGCCCGAATCCGCAAATCACCCCGAGCGCTTCACTGCCGCCATGATCGCTGGTGCTAATGCCAGCGATCAGAAGTGCAAAGATGCCCAAGTATGCCAGCCCTTTGGTGTATTGCCCGGTGTAAACCGGTCCCACCCCGAAGGGAAAGAATCCGGCCAAAATTCCGGCTACTGTGGGGTTAGGGCCGCTGCTCGCGGCAACGGGCGGCGGAGGTGGCGGCGCAACTGGAGTCCAAGCCCCTTGCTGCGCGGCGGGCGTTCCGCTTCCCGCTGTTCCGGAGACGAATCCCGCCACGGGCGCGGCGCCCGCCATCTTTGCGCCAAGGCAATCCTCACAATAGATGACGCCGTGCACCGGACGCTCACAGCTGGCGCACAACGCTTTCCCGCATGTGCGGCAATAGTGCGCCGCTGACTGATCAGCATGATAGGCGCAGTTCATACAAACCTCCTGTTGAAGACAACGCTACGAGTTCCGAGTTGCGAGCCGCGAGCCAACAGTGGCTCGTTCGAGGCTTGCGGCTCGTAGCTTACGGCTCGTGCGAGCGAGACCACCACATCCGACGACCCAGTCAGTCCAGCTAGCACCGTCTGGTTCTCCTCCTGCGAGTAATTGCGGTCCTGCCGCTGGTCTGGTTGTTCGCTGGTGTTGTCGTTGCCGCGATTTTCTTTCTTCGGCTCTGCGGCGGGTTCGGCGGGCGTGGCTGCCCGGCGCAGTTCGCGCACCTTGGATTCGATCTCATACACGAACCGGATGTTGTCGTAGTACTGCACGAACTTGATCTCGGCGCTGTTATACGCATGCCGTAGTGCCGCCGGGCGCACGTCGATCTTGGCCACGTCCGAAGCCTTCACGCCCGCCGCGCTCACCATCAACGAAAAGGTGAAGAAGATCATCCCGAACGACATCACAAACCGGGGCTGGCGCACAAACGCCGTGACGGGCGTGAACCAGGAGTCCCACCACTCTCTCGCGCGCTCGCTCAGCGGAGTTGTTCTCGCTCCCGCCGAGGCTGGGGCCAGCCGTGTGCTCACCACGCCGGTCGTAGCCGCGAGGATGTTGTGCACTAAATAGGGTGGAGGCTCGACTGCTTCGAGAGACCGCAGCCATTGCTGTCCGGCCTGCGCGTCCGCGAAGAGCGGGCCGCAGACGGCGCACACGCGCCGGTGCGCGTCGATGCTTGCCTTGCGCGCTTCGCTCAACTGTCCTTCCAGGGCATCGGTCAGCAGCGCTTCAAACTCCGAGCACGCTAGCTGGGCGTCCCTGCCAGCCCGGTCTGGGCCGGGTGGGTTGGGGGTTCCGTATTTGCTTTCCTCTGACATCAAATCACCTGCCTATATGTACGTTGTAGAAGGCGCGCTAGTTCCGCTCTCCCGCGATTAATTCTTGACTTCACGGTCCCCTCCGGAACCCTCAAAGCCGTGGCAATTTCCCGGTAGTCCATGTCCTGCAGGTCGCGCAAAATCACCGCCTCCCGCAGCTCTGGAGACAGCTTCTGTAGCGCCAAATGCACCATTTCCCGCGTTTCCCGGCTCTGTACGGCTGCATCCGGAGGCAGAGCCGGGTCAGCGATCTGCGCGCTTAACGGCTGCGCGTCCTCGTGCTCGGAAACGGGCTGGTCGATCGAATCCGTGAGCCGGTCGCCTTTGGTCTTTCGAAAGTGGTCCACCAGCAGATTGCGCGTGATGGTGGTGACCCAGGTC
>JBAQIB010000060.1:0-9489 GCA_049288625.1 Terriglobales bacterium
GTGGCAGTGTAGGGAGTATATCCGTAGGCATTTATGCCGAGCGGGCGGTAGCGCTGGTTTTCCGTGTAGCCGCTGGTGATGCGCGGGGCCACCGGCACCTTTCCGAAGTAGGCCTCGGAGACTTCTCGGATTGCGCCGTAGAGGACAGTATTGGTCGGGGACGAGTTCGCCACGCGGAACTCCGGCGTCTCTGGTTCGACGGTGACGTTGGGATCATTTACGACTTTGCGGATCGACTCTAGAAAAGCCTTGGGGTCGGCGCCCGGCAGCAGGCGCACGTCGACGTTCGCCCATGCTTCTGGGGGAATGACATTGGTTTGCTTAGAGCCGCTGAACATAGTGACGGCAATGGTATCGCGCAGGAGGAAGTTGATGGATTCATCGTCGGCGATTTGCTGCTGAATACGCTTGTCCTGGATTGCCTTGCGGATGTCGGCGAACATGCGGGAACGTTGCGGAGGCTCGTAGGGCGACATGGTTTTGAAGAATTCGTCCACCACCGGCAGCACACGCAGCGGGGGCTGATACTGGAGGAGACGGTTGAGGGCACGAACCAGTCGATTGGGCGCGGAATCCGGAATAGGACGCGAGCCGTGGCCGGGACGGCCGTGGGCTGTAATGTGCAACCACAGCGGCGTCTTCTCGCCTACGTCAACGCCAACGTAGCGCACTTTGCCATCCTGCAGCAGATTCTCCCCTCCCTCATTGATGAGGAATTCGGCATTGCGCAGCAAGTCGCGTTTGTTGGCGATGAACCAGTCCGTGCCGGTGCCTTCGGCTTCTTCATCGGCGACCGCCAGAAAAATAATGTCGCGATCGAGCGCAATTTTTTCGCGCTTCAGCATGACGAGCACGACGAGTTGCGCGAGGCCCTCATTTTTCATGTCCTGTGCGCCGCGGCCATACATCGAGCCGTTGACAATCTGGCCGCTGAAGGGAGGGTAGGCCCAGTGCGCGGCGTCGCTGGTGACAACATCCATATGATTGAGAAAAATCACGGGGCGTTTCGGGGCGGCGACCGTGTGGGGCAGCACGGCCCACAGATCGGCGCGGCCGGGGGCGTACTCGAACACCTGGTTTTCTATTCCTTCCCGGTCGAGAATGTCCTTGAAGAACTGGGCCGCGCGCAACTCGTTTCCGGGAGGATTCGTGGTATCGATCCGGAGATACTGCTGCATCCACTCGACCGCCAGATCGGAATATTGCTGCATGTGATCCGCAGGGATACGCGCCGAGGCTAACGATTGCCGGTTGAGTTGGCCGTGCGCGGGTAGAATCGCGGATATAAGGACGACGACGCAGGAAAAAATCAACGTTTTCAGTGGTTGACTCTGGCTCTTAAGCCTTTTCAATTGCTTCCTCACTTCTTTTTCTCGAAACTTAAGATAATGGGACATACGCAGTTTTTATATCAGTTCGGGCCAAAATTACCGTTGGAGAATTCGGCATTCGTTTGGCAATAGGGTACAATGTCCTTGAAAATAAAGTACTTGGCGTTGTGTTTCTGGAGTTTGTATTTGGCATCCAAACTGTTTACATAAAGGTGAGTTCACGGCCAGTCAGCGAGGCATCGACGGCGTCACTGGGTGCTCTCAATGTTGTAGGCTAAGTTTGAAATGACGCAATTGAAAAGTGCGCGGAAAGCGCCAGGAGTGCAACCGCCACTCCCCAACTGGAGGAAGCTTCAAATGAAAAAAGACAGCATTATTGGATTGATGATATTGAGCGTGATACTGGCAGTGCCAGTCTTCGCGCAGGATAATTCCCAGAGTTCCGGCTCACAGACAACCGCCCCGGCTACCGCGACCCCGGCCATGACTAGGGCCGACACGGCCACCGGCAGAGATCCCTTGCAGCCCGAGATGCGCGAAGGCTTCTGGGGACGGGTGAATCCATTTGCACGCAAGAAATATGTGGCTCGCCAGACGCAGCCGATTCGCGACCGCATTAACGAGCTCGATGAGCTTACCGCGGCCAACAGCAAGCAGATTAAAGATGTGGATGCACGCGCGCAACAGGGCATCCAGCTCGCTTCGGCCAAGGCAAGTGAAGCCGACCAGCACGCGATCGACGCCGGGAACAAGGCGCAGACCGCACAGCAGACGGCGGATAAGGCGAGCACGCGCCTGAACACGGTTGAGCAGGTGGTCACCAACATCGATCAGTATCAGCCTTCAACGCAGACTGAGATCCTGTTCAAGACCGGCCAAACCGTCCTGAGCAAGAATGCCAAGGCTGCGCTCGACGAAATGGCCACCCCGCTGAAGAACCAGCGCGGCTACGTGGTCGAGGTGCAGGGCTTCTCGTCGGGGAACGGCCAGGTGGCAATTTCCAGCTCGCAGAAAATGGCCGAGTCGGTGGTGCGCTATCTGGTACTGAATCACGACATTCCGGTCTACCGGATTTATCTGGTCGGCATGGGTAATGCGCCGCTGCCGTCAGCCGCTGCGGATGAAGCGAAGCCGAAGAAGCGGATCACAGGCGGCCGCGTGGAGGTCAGCCTTCTGAAGAACAATCTTGAGCAGCTGGCTTCGACGGATTCGAGCCAACAGCAACAGAAATAATCTTCCCCTACATTTGAGCCTCCCGCGCAAGCGGGAGGCTTTTTCGTTTTCCGGCATTCGCAGCCGAAAATGTCCCGAGAGCTTCGTCTGCGCGAACCTCTGGCTGATTGAATCGCGTAGTATATTTCCGAGGTCGCCCCACCATGGAAACACTTTCTTACTTTCGCACGTCCTCGCCCGTGGGGCCGTTGTTCCTTGCAGCCAGCGCAAAAGGATTGGTGCGGCTGGAGTTTGAGAGGCGCGCGATGAAGATAGACTCGAAGGCAATCGAGTTGCGCGAGTCGAAGCGGGCGATTGCTCCCTATCTTCGCGAGCTGAACGATTATTTCGCCGGCGAGCGGCGCGAGTTTTCAATTCCCCTTGACCTGCGCGGCACGGATTTTCAGCTGGCATGCTGGCGAGCGTTGCTGGCGATTCCATATGGCGAGACGCGCAGCTACGGCGACATTGCTCGTGCGATCGGACACCCGCAAGCGTTCCGTGCGGTTGGCATGTCGAACAACCGGAATCCGGTTGCGATCGTTGTCCCCTGCCATCGCGTGATCGCGTCAGGCGGGTCGTTGTGCGGCTATGGTGGCGGGCTCGATATCAAGCGCACGTTGCTTGATCTGGAGAGCGGCCAGGTTCGTCCTCTTCTACCGCTTGGGATTGGCGCATAATTCCGCCCCCACCCTACGCTTGTTCGGGTAAGCTATCGTGACATTGCCCCATTCGTGAGCGCCACCACCACACCATCGGCGGGACCTGCGGTCCGCAAGGCGAGCCTGTTCTACTTCGTCTTCGTAATGTACTCCTACACGACCGGCGGCCCGTTTGGGCTGGAGTCGATGGTCTCAACGAGCGGCCCAGGGGTGTCGCTGCTTTACTTGTTGCTGCTGCCGCTGGTCTGGTGCATTCCGGTCTCGCTGGTTTCGGCCGAACTAACCACCGCAATGCCGGTGGAGGGTGGCTTCTATCGCTGGAGCCGCGCGGCGTTCGGCGATTTCTGGGGCTTTCTTGCCGGATGGTGGAACTGGTCAGCATCGTTTCTGCTGGGCGGTTCCTACGCCGTACTTTTTACCGATTACCTGGCCAACTACTGCTTTCCGAAAATGAGCGGATTGGAACATTGGCTGATTTCGTTTGCGCTGATCGCCTTCGTCACCTGGCTGAATGTTCGTGGCATTCAGATGGTGGGGAAGGCCGCGACCGCCTTCGAGATTTTCATTTTCGTGCCGGTGCTCCTGATGATCGTGCTTGGCCTGGCGAAGTGGCATCACAATCCATTTGTACCGCTGGTGCCGCCGAATCGGCCGTTCCGCGACGTGTTTGGGGTGGGGCTGGCGTTGGGAATCTGGTTGTATTCAGGCTACGAGCAGCTTTCGTCGGTCGCCGAAGAAGTCGACAATCCGCAACGCACGTATCCGCGCGCGCTAGCCGTGGTTGTGCCGCTTTCTCTCGCCACGTTCTTTCTGCCGACCTTCGCTGCGCTCGCTTCGGTGGGAGACTGGCAGGAATGGAAGGACGGCTATTTCTCGACTGCGGCGCAATTGATCGGAGGGCCGTGGCTGGGGAGCCTGATGACGGTCGCTGCAATGGTCGGCACTGTGGCGCTGCTGAACAGCACCGTGCTGACCACCACGCGCATGCCGTTCGTGCTGGCGGAAGATGGCTATCTGCCGCCGTTTCTCACCGGCAGGCATCCGCGTTACGGCACGCCATGGATCGCCATTCTTATTTCGGGGGCTATCTACGCCTCGCTCGCACTGCACACGCTCAGCGATTTGATCAGCATCTACGTGTGGCTGCGCGCCGCCACTACTGTGATGACGGTGTTGTCGGCGTGGGGCATACGGCGCAAATATCCAACCCTCGATCGGCCATTCCGGATTCCAGGTGGAAATCTCGGGCTCGTGTACGTGATCGTTCCGCCGCTTGCGATGACCTACATAACCCTGCGGTACAGCAGCCCAATGGCGTGGCGTTGGGGACCGTGGGCGCTGGCGGCCGGGCCAGTGGTTTATTTTGTGGTCAAATGGTTTGCGAAGCGCGCTGCGGAGAAGGCCCGCTCACACTCCAATGCATGAGGATTTGTGAATCCGACGATTAAAACCCTGTGTCGCGGAATCCGAGCGCGCGAAATTTCTCCTGCCGAGCTGACGCGCGATTGCCTGGCCCGCATTGAGAGATTAAATCCGGCACTGAACGCGTTCATTACCGTTCTGGCCGATTCGGCGCTCGACCAGGCTCGGCGGGCGGAGCAAGAGATCTTCCGCGGAAAATATCGCGGCCCGCTGCACGGAATTCCGATCGGACTCAAGGACATCATCGACACCGCCGACGCGCGAACGACTGCGGGGAGCGCACTGTTCAAGAACCGCATTCCTGCCGAAGACGCGGAAGTCGTCCGCCGGCTGCGCAATGCGGGCGCGGTTATTTTGGGTAAGCAGAACCTGCATGAGTTCGCCTATGGCGGCAGTTCGATGATCAGCTACTTTGGAGAAGTCCGTAATCCCTGGGACACTTCGCGGATTGCCGGAGGTTCGTCGGGCGGGTCCGCCGCGAGCGTCGCGGCCGGACTTGGCTACGCCGCCATTGGGACTGACACTGCTGGTTCGATCCGGCTGCCGGCGGCCTACTGTGGAGTCGTTGGCCTGAAACCGAGCTTTGGACGCGTGAGTGCGCGCGGCGTCGTTCCGCTTTCGTGGTCATTTGATCACGTTGGCCCGATCACTAATTGTGTTTGCGACGCGGGGCTCATGCTGCAGGTGCTGGCTGGGCACGATCCGGATGATTCGACCACCGTCGATAAGCCAGTCATCGACTATACGTGCGACCTTGACGAGCCGCTGCCGCCATTGCGCATCGGCATTCCGCGCGCGTTCTTTTTCGACGATCTCGACCCGGAGGTGGCGGCTGCGGTCGAGAAGGCAATTCAGACGCTTCGGGAAATGGGCTGCGAGATGCGAGACGAAATCCGGCTTGAGATATCTACTGACCGCGCTCTTTCGAGCACCGAGTCTTACGCCTATCACAAGGACTTTGTCGGCCGCTCGCCTGAGCTTTACCAGCCGGCGACGCTCGCGAGAATCAAATCCGGGGAAATGGTAGCGGAGGCTGATGTGGAGCGTGGGAGGCAGGCGTTGGCTGCAAGCCGCCAGCAAGTTGGAAAGATATTTGAAGAGATCGACATGCTGCTCACGCCGACTGTTCCTATTCCTCCGCCGGCGATTGCCGAGTTAAAGCAGAACCCCGAGAAACTTCGCCCCGCTGAACTGCTGATGCTGCGCAACACGCGGCCCTTTAATGTTTGGGGGATCCCGGCGATTTCCATTCCCTGCGGATTTACGCAGGACGGGATGCCAATCGGCCTGCAACTTGCGCCAGCTCCGTGGAGGCTGGATTTGTTGCTACACGTCGCGAATGCGTATGAGCAGGCGACGGAGTGGCACAAGAAGGTGCCGGACCTGGATAAGTAATTCGTCGCATGATTTGACGTCGAACGGCTAGAGCGACTTCCGCTCGACCTTCACTCGGTCGCGGCATCACTTACAAAGACTGACCTTCTTGATTTTGCGTCCTAACCGCACCGTGAGTGTAGAGTCGGCCGCTGTCTTCACGATCGGCGCGATCGTCTTGACGCCATCTACAGTAACGGCGCCCTCTTTGATTTTCCGATCCGCTTCGCTCACCGAGGTTGCAAAGCCGATCCTGACCAGAACCTTCGCTAGCCGGACGCCGTCTCCCTCGCGATTTGCGAACTCGCCGAAAACTACTGATTCCGTTTCGATTTCTTCAGGCACCTGATCTTTTTGGAATTGCTTTGCCCAGTCTTCGGCCGCTTTGGTGGCTGCCTCAGCGGAATGGAAGTCGGCGACAATCGACCGCGCCAGCTCTTTCTTCAGCGCCATCGGATGCGCCTTGCCGCTGGCGGCATCCTGTTTCATCAGGGCAATCCGTTCGATGCTCACATCGGTCAACAGTTCGTAGTAGCGCCACATCATATCGTCAGAGATAGACATGATCTTGCCGTACATTTCCAGCGGCGGTTCGTGGATCCCGATTGCGTTACCGAGCGATTTTGACATCTTGTTGACGCCGTCGAGGCCCTCGAGAATCGGCGTGGTCAACACGACTTGCGATTCCTGACCGTAGGCACGTTGCAGCTCGCGGCCGACGAGAAGATTAAATTTCTGATCCGTGCCACCCAACTCTACGTCGGCTTCGAGCGCCACCGAGTCGTAGCCCTGGGCCAGCGGATAGAGCAATTCGTGCACGGCAATCGGCTTCTCTTCGTGAAAGCGCTTATGAAAATCTTCGCGCTCGAGCATTTGCGAGACCGTGTACTTCGCGCAAAGGCGGATGAAATCTTCGGCGGAGAATTTTGAGAACCACCGGCTGTTGAAGTCGACCACCGTTTTTTCTGCGCTGAGAATCTTGAAGACCTGCACCTTGTAGGTCTCGGCGTTCTGTTCGATCTGCTCACGCGAAAGCGGCGGGCGGGTGGCCGAGCGACCGGTCGGGTCGCCGATCATGCCGGTGAAATCGCCGATCAGAAAAATGACCGTATGACCGAGATCCTGAAAATGTTTGAGCTTGCGCAGCAGCACGGTGTGACCGAGGTGCAGGTCGGGAGCGGTCGGATCGAAGCCCGCCTTCACACGCAGCGGCTTGCCCGTTTTGAGCGAGCGTTCGAGTTTCGTGCGCAGCTCGGATTCTTTGACAATCTCGGCGGCCCCTTTTTTGATGTAGGCCAGTTGTTCGTCAACCGGTGGAAAGTTTGGCATGCGTTTTGATTATAACGACCCATACGGGAGCATCGAGCTGCGAGTTAGTGCCGCGAGCGCGCACAGGGCCGTATGCTCGAGGTAGCGTAGCGGCTAGCATTTCCGATAGAAGCTCAACGCGGCATCCCCCTGCGCCAGATGCCTATACCGCCTCAACCGGCCGAAGTCCTCGCCGGGATCAAAACGCTTCTCGTGCTCGGCGATGACTGTGCCTGACTCTTTCAGCACTTTCGATTCCGCCAAGGCGCTCAGCGTCTTTGCGTACTCGTCGCGCAGGCGGTAGGGCGGATCGAGGAACACGAAGTCCGCGCTCACGCCAGCCGATTCCCAACGCCGTAGCGCCTTCACGGCCTCAGCTCTCACGATTTCGAAGTCGGCCTCGATTCCCAACGATTTCAGGTTTGCCGCAATCAGGTCGGCTGCCGGCTTCGAAGACTCCGCGAAGTACACCTTCGCCGCGCCGCGGCTGAGCGCCTCGATTCCTACCGCGCCCGTCCCGGCGTAGAGGTCAAACCAGGTTGTGCCTGCCAGCGCGGCGGGATCGCCGGGGCACAGTACGTTAAACAGCGTCTCGCGCAGGCGATCCGCAGTCGGACGAAGATCGAGGCCGCGCAGCGAGCGCAGCGGACGGCTCCGATACTGGCCTGCAATTACTCGCATGTCGTCACTTGCATTTCTTCGCTCCTGTGCCTCGTGACCTTCGTTTTTCTTTCCGCAACCTTCGGGCTGCGCGCGGTGTCTAACAGATAGAATAGCTTCACACATGTCCATGCGTAACTGGTCCATCCCGGTTGGCCGTTTGTTCGGCATCGAAATTCGCATCCATCTCACATTTCTGTTTCTGCTGGTATTTGTGTGGGGCACGGAGGCGGCGACGCAGGATGCGACCGCAGCCTTGCGAGTACTGGGACTGGTCGGCATTATTTTTGGTAGCGTCGTGCTCCACGAACTGGGGCATGCGCTGGTGGCACGCGGCTCGGGAATTCCGGCCAAGAGCATCACCCTGCTGCCGATTGGCGGTATCACGATTCTTGACGAGGCGCATGCGATTCCCGATCCGCTCAACGCGTGGAAGCGCGACATCCGGATTGCGGTCGCAGGGCCGTTCGTAAATCTCGCGATTGCCGGACTCGCTGCGCTGATTTTGCTGGCGGCGATTCCGGGTTTTCCTCTGACGGCGCGGCCCCTCATGCATTCCAGCGCGCTTTTGCGCAGCATCGTGTGGGCTAACGTCTACCTTGGGCTGTTCAACCTGCTGCCTGCCTATCCCATGGATGGCGGCCGCGCACTGCGGGCACTCTTTACCCGTCGAGTTGACATGGTGCAGGCCACGCAACGGGCGGTTCGTATCGGGAATGTGTTTTCCATTCTGTTCATGATGGTCGGCATCCTGATGAGCAACTGGTGGCTGGTGATGGTCGGCTTTTTCCTGTTCGTTGGGGCGCAACTGGAAGAGCGCTCGGCCGTGTTTCAATCGGTGCTGCAAAGCGTGCGGCTAGAGGAAGTGATGTTGACCGAGTTCACTACGCTTTCTCCCGCCGATACGCTCGAAGACGCGCTCGAAAAAGCCGTGCACACGCTGCAAGACGATTTTCCAGTGGTGCGCGGAAGCGACATGGTCGGCGTGATCTCGAAGCAGAAGATTCTGGAGGCGCTGCGCGCCGACGGAAATGGATATGTGCAGGCCGTGATGAACCGGATTTTCGACGTGGCCGCCCGCCAGGAGTCGTTGGCCTCCGCATTTCGCAAACTTTCGGCGCGCAACCTCAGCATCATTCCTGTGGTGGACGAGCAGCACCTGATCGGAATCGTGACGCTGCAGAACCTGATGCACTCGATGGCGCTGCTCGCCGAGAGCCGCAAGCTGCGGCGGGAAGCACTGGAGTCGTAGCTGTGACCTAGCTACGCGCCTAGGGCCGTGAGCTGTGAGCGTACATTTCCTGGGCTGCTCGAACGGCACGTCCGAATTCAACTTTCTTGCCAGTTAGATCAGCGATGACGTGCTCCAGAGCGGCGAGCACTCCGACCGTGTCGAGGTAATCGTAGTAGCCGATGTGCGCTATGCGGAATAGCTGGCCCTTCATCTCGGCCTGGCCGTTGGCTACCACTGCTCCGAACTGATCGCGGAAGCGCTTGCAGACGGCAGTAGAGTCGGTGCC
>JBAQIB010000061.1:0-3593 GCA_049288625.1 Terriglobales bacterium
CTGCTTCCGGTGATCAAATCCGCCGCGCTTTTGCGCTGTTAGAGACAAGGGGAAGTACTTCAGAGGGCTGATCACAAAATCTGAATACGGAGGATGGACAAATGAAAGCACAAAACAAATTCGCCAAGCTGGCGTTTCTGGTTATCACAGGGAGCCTGCTACTAGATCTCAGCACGTTGGCCCTGGCGGAGAGCGACGCGGTGCGGGCACTCTATGTTTCAGCCGCCAACGTACCCACCAATATCACTGGAATTCACTCCTATGCCGCCCCGCCCAAGGGATTCAATCCTGTGGCCGCCAGCGATCAGGAGTTGGCTACTTACGGCCTCCCCCCTCGCCCCGATCAACAGGCCGATCCCGACCACTACGCGCAGTGGGAACAAGCCATGAAAGCGGCCAAGATCCGCTGGCGCGGGGAGCTAAAGGCACTGCCTGGCAGTGAACACGCCATGAGTCCCGCCGGTTCGTCTCCTTTACCGCAGGCAGTCCAACCGCAAACCGGGCCGCAGCAGACTACAACCATCAACGCGAGTGGCGTGATGGTCACGAACACCCAAACGAGCTTTAGCAGCAAGCACTCGTTCAGCCAGATTGCCACGCTTATCAACGTCGCAGTGGCCCAGGTGGCGTTCGGCACTACCTGCAGCGACTACAACACGGGCTACCCAACCGAAATCAGCAGTGCGGGGTTTGACGGCGAGATTAATCCTGAAAACGGCTATGAGTTTCTATCCGGAGTGCAGGGCGGTGTGGTCGCCGTGGGTTGTTACAACTACACTGCTCCCTATACCCAGTACTGGGCTTATCTCGGAGAATGGCATAACAACCTCACGGTGGTCGACTTTGGAGTCAATCCCGGTGACGTCTTTTACACCTATCTAGAGGTGCTGAACTCAAGTCAGACCTACGTGCTTCTTGAGGACCTCACGCTCGAGACTTACGACGTGTTCACGTTAAGTACGCCCGGCATCGTCGGCAAAGCTGCTGACTGGATGGTCTGGCGGCCAGGAGGATGCTCGGGATCGGGGTTTGCTTACTATTGCCCGTTGCCCAATACCGTCCACATCTCCTTCGATGGCGCAGCCACTTGGACCGGCGGTAACAAATACTACTACCCAGGCTCGCAAGCCGCCTCGACGCTCGTCCTGAACATGCTGGACGACGGCTTCGACCAGGTGACTGAGACAGTGAATCAAGGTAGCGCCGGGTACGAGGGTCTACATTCGCTCATGTTTTCTACCGTGAATTGCGCCTACTCGGGGGGCTGTACTCCATAACCAGAAAAGAGCGTCGCGGCAGGGGCTCTCGAACCGGAGAGCCCGTCCCTTCTCGCATTGACAACAGTCACCGACGCACACGCACCGCGCGCGCTGCATACGTCCTGATGACAGCAATGAGTGCCGCTTCCCGCTGACTGTCGTTAACAGGCCATTACACTCATTGACCCGGAACGGGGGGTTTTGAGTGTAATCGGGATTTTTCGCCAACTGACTTTCAAGGCGTCGTGCAAGTCCCTTTCGCTGATTGAGTTGGCCTATCTTCCTGCTGAGAACTACGCATAGCGTGCATGCCCCCCTGAGCTGATTGCTAGCTCCGCCCCGCAACCACAAAAAGGAATTCTTGCCCTCACTTGTCGTCTTTTTCCCGTCGTTTCCGATTTCATGATTAGAGGGCAGGGTTGGGGGCCTCTGAGAGAACTTCTCTCAAGAAAATGTTCCAGCGTTTCGAGCAGCAGGTGATCAAATCCGCCGCGATTTTGCGCTGTTAGAGACAAGGAGGGAAAAACTTCAGAAGGCTCAATGTCTTTGCTCCCAACTCAAGAGCTGTGCCTTAGTGCCAGCAGAAAAGAGGATCTTATGTCCCGTACCAACGCTCGTTTCGCGCTTTGTCTCCTGCTGATTTGCTCGGCCGCCGCGGTCCCCGCATCAGCGCAGCACTTTCAACAGATGACTGGTTCGCTCACACAGATCGCCGCCGGCCGGGCTGAGGTCTGGGGCCTCAATGGTTCTCAGCCCTATCGTTTCGATGCGAGCACCAAGAAGTTCGTCAAGATCTCGGACAAGATCTCGGGGCCGCTGGCGCAGATTGCGGTGGGCGGCGGCTCACTCTTGGAGCCGGATCAGGTGTGGGGAATTAACGCATCCGGCTTGGTTTATCAGTATAACTTCACCACCAAAGCCTTTGTTTACGTGACGGGCGGCATAGAATGCAAATTATGCCTTTTTGACTCCTGGTCACAACTCGTAGTCGGTGAAGGTGACGAGGACGCCGCCGCTGGAGGAAGCGATGGTTGTCATCCCTATGAAGTCTGGGGACTCCAGTCGAACCTTGCTTATCAGGGGCTGCCCTACAGATATAACTGGTGCGAGGGTGCCTTCGACCAAATCCCACTCCCGGGCAGCTCAACGACCCCTTTCACACATCTCGCGACCGGTGGAAGCGATACCTGGGCGCTCGATGCAAATGCTCACATTTGGCACTACAACCAATACGACAACCTGTGGTTCCAGGTTACAAATGGGGGCTTCGACGGCACTTTGCAACAGATCACAGTGGGAGTGAATGACGTGTGGGGACTTGATGGTAACGGCACGGTCTACCGGTACGATCCCAACAACGCCACGTTCGTCTTGATCCAACCTGGGAGCCAAGTCGACGTTGCGCAAATCGCGGCCAGCGGGGATGGCGTGTGGGCAATCACGGCATCATCTGCCAGCAGCGGTCTTTGCAACGTCTCTCGCTTCCAGTCTTACGGTTTAGGGACGCCGACAGCCGGAGGAGGAGGCTTCCAGAGCTTTTGCCTATCAACCTCCAGTTCCGAAGACGCGACGCAAATCGCCGTTGGTTCCGGTGCCGGGATCTGGGTGGTCAATCAAGCCGGACAGATCAACACGTGGGTGCGACCGTAGGCCATCAAAGCAAATCTGCACAGCCATGCGTGCCCCACGTCTCGCGATGTTCGCGGCGTGGGGCTTTGCTGCAACTGGTCGCCAATAAATCATGAGGAGGAGCCCCGCAGCAGTGCGGGGCATTTTCTTAGTGCTTCAGGGATAACTTCTGCAAACAGGCCATTTCACTCATTGACCATCAGTCAGGCCCTTGGGCCGGGGTTCTGAGTGAAATGGGGATTTAACGCCAATTGACTCCCAGGCGTCGTGCAAGTCCCTTTTTCCGATTGATTTGCGCTTCTTCCCGCCGAGAAACTACCCGTACCAATGCACGGCTGCTTCCTGATCTGCCAGCTCCGCCTAGCAAATATTCTTGCCTGACGTGTCGTCTTTTGCACGCCGTTTCCGATTTCCCTAGATAGAAGCCCCAGAGATGGCCAATTTATTTTCTGCTTCCGGTGATCAAATCCGCCGCGCTTTTGCGCTGTTAGAGACAAGGGGAAGTACTTCAGAGGGCCGATCACAAAATCTGAATACGGAGGATGGACAAAATGGATACACAAGATCACATCAGCAAGAAGCTTGCGGCTCTAGCTGCCAGCGTGAGCATATTGCTCAGTTTCACTGCCTTCGCAACTGCGGAGAGCGACGCCGTGCGGGCAATCCGCGCTTCAGCCGCCACTGTGCCCACCAATATCGCCGGCA
>JBAQIB010000062.1:0-120269 GCA_049288625.1 Terriglobales bacterium
GCTGGCGGCCCCGGCCACGCGAGCTGTGTGCGGTAGCTGTACAACCGCTGACGCAGCGCCTGCAGCCGCCGCTCGCCATGGCCCGATGTGGCGATCGCCGCGATGCTCGACGAGTTGAGAAACGTCAGCCCCGACTCAACAAACGCAAGGAAGGCCTTGTCATAGTCTCCCAAAGGCTCGTCGAGCACCAACACGCGGTAAGCCCGCGCGCGAACGTCTTCCGCGGGATGATAGGCAAGGGCTTCGATCCGTCGGCGAATTACGGACGCGACTCGCGCGTCGGTTCGCATAAGGACCTCGGACAGACGCTCAATGGCGAGAGCCGCATCCGCCTCCGTTCCGAACATGGCGGCCACCGACAGCCCATGGACCTCGAGTAGTTGCTCATCGCGTATCAGCGGTCCGGCGGGCGTGGGCGGGAGGCCGGCGCCAATGGTTCCTGAGGGCAAACGCAACTGGTCCGATACGCCACGCAACGGCAAGTCCCATCCCGACCTGCACGGCGAAAACGCCGCCAGCGACGGGTTACCAACCCAGAGGCGTGGCTGGCGCGCAAACAGCCCAAGGTCAATGCTGCCGCCCAAGACGCGATATGCCAGGTCACCGACCCGCACCGAACCGTCCTTCTCGCGCACAATTCGTAGAACGGCGCCAGTGCGTTTGTTCCACAGCTCATCTACCCGCGCGATGATGTCGTCCTCAAGGACGGCCAGATCGCGGAAGAACCATCGCGGAATCCGCACGGACAGGCCGCTCACTTCCAGTTCGACGTGATTGCTGCGATACAGTGTCTCGATGACGTCGGCGAAGTGGTCGGCGATCACCTTGCGGCGCAGCGACCCCTTCTGCGTCAGCTCGCCGCGCTCTACATCGAAGTCGCGATCAAGCACGGCGAAACGGACCACGCGCTCGTATGGCGCCAAGCCGGCATTCACCGACCCGACGATCTGCGCCAGGTACTTCTGGAACTCTTCCTCGGTGCGCGTAGCCAGCACCGGGTCGTGGCGGTTCGGCACGATCAGCAGGACGTTGTGGTCGCGATGATCGCCGGCCACGAACGTCCGCTGAATGCCCGGCACGGAAGCGAGTCGCTGCTCCACGCGCTGCGGCGCAATCGTCTGACCACGGCTGTTCTTGTATATGTCCTTGATGCGATCGACGATCTCCAGGTATCCGCCGGCATGGACGGTGAAGAGATCGCCCGTGGCAATCCAGTAATCCTCGTCCGGATCGAGTGCGGGCAGCGAGCCTGCGGCGCCATCTGCGTCGAGGTAATGCGCCACGTAGTGACCTGCGATTTGGAGTTCCTGCTGCGGGCCGAAGCGGATGCGCATGCCGGGCAGCGGCAGTCCGACCGTACCGTCAACATACGCTCCCGGCGGGGTCATCGTGATCCCGCCGGTTGCCTCCGTCATCCCAAACCCGCTGCACAGGTTCACTCCGTGCCGCTGGAAAAAACGGAAGACGGGTGGATCGAGGAAACCCGCGGCTGATACTCCCCATCGCAGGCGATCGCCGACGGTCTCCCGAAAAACGTCTCTCTCGGCAGCCGTGGTCGCCTCCTGATCCACCGCCTCCAGGCACTGCTGTCGGATTTGCGTCCAGCGGATGGGGACACTGATCAGTCCAGTTGGCCGCACTCGGCCGAGTTCCGCAATCAGGCTCTCGGCGGTTGGGCTGCCGGCGAACACGTACGTGCCACCCCAGTAGATTGTGCCCAGCATCTCGAAGAAGCGTCCGAAAGTGTGGAAGAGCGGCAAATAGCAGAGCAGGACCTCCTCGCGGCCAACGGAGGGAAGCGCTGCGGCGCGAGCAAACCGTTTTGTGACGAGATTGTACTGGCTAAACACCAGACCCTTCGGCTGCCCCGTGCTGCCCGAGGTGAACATAACCGTCGCGGGCGCAAACAGGTCAGTCGGCCGGGTCGCGAGGTAGGCTGAAATCGCCGCCAGATCAATGCGCGCGCAAGCATGCCGGAGGGACGTCACTTCCAGGCTGCCGACCCGCGTGGTCACGCGGTCGCCGGTGCAGAACACCTTGAAATCCCGCCCCAGGCGCATGCGGACCTCGTCGAGTCGCGCGATCCGTTCATCGCTGTCCGTCACCACAACGTTGATGGCCAATCGTTGGAAAATCGACGCGAGCGTCTCCGCGTCGAAATGCACGTTCAGCGGCGCCACCAGGATGCCGCACAGCAGGCACGCGAGATCGGTGCAAGCACTGTCAACGCTGTTGTCGCAGAGGATCGCGACGCGCGGTCCATCCGGTTCGGCTTCCAGGAACACGCCGGCCACCGCGCGCGTTTGCCAGGCTACCTGCGCGTAGGTCCACTCCGGGTTGGCCGCCTCGCGGGCGTCATTGAACAGAACTCGGTCCGGATGTGCCGCGACCCGCCGCTCGAGCATGACCTGGAGCGAATATCTCGAGCGCCGGATCGCGCGAAATGCCGACTCGGCCCAGCGCTCGCGGGCCCCACGATCCGGCAGACACTCGAGAAAATCGGGAACACCCGTGACGTCGAGGTATTCGTGCCACATTGTTGCGGAACCTGTGTCGTCCATTCCCCCGGACGCCAGGCGTTGCTCGGCGGCGGTGAGGAGATTGAGGGCGGCCGCCGCAGCAACGGCGCCGATTGGCTGGAGACCCCAAGCGGATAATTCTGAACGGAGATCAGCGACCTCTATGCTCATTGTCAGGACGCCGCTCCAGGCGCCACCAATTCAATCGTACAACTCGAACCGCGAATGGGTTAGAGGAGTTGTTGGTGCGATGAGGGTGCCGACGGTTGTCCGCCACCGTTATCACCCGTCACACTCGCACCCAGCCCACGAGGTCTCGCACGCATGAAAGCGGCCTCGTCCTCTGGATTCCGGGCGAATCGTCGGCAAACCGGAAGCTATCCAGAAACGGGGAGGAAATCTCCTCGAAGCGGACTTCTGGCCTGCTTCGTTGAGAATCCGCCTTCGCGTATAACTTCCGCTTACGCTCGTGATTCACGCATAATCCGCTGTCGGGTTCATTGCTTACGCCAGTGATCCACTGCGGGTGCTAGTCTGACGTAGTAACGATGAACAACCGCGACATCCAGGCGGCTTGGAAATATCATGATGGTACGAAACACTCCCACTGGAGTGTTCGTAACAATCCTCACTTCCTGGATTGGGCGAATCGGCCGCAGCCTTTCAAGATCTATCCGAAGATAGAGCCGTTTCCGCTACCGCGGGACGTGCCGCAAACCGGAGTGGCTGCGCTCTCCTCGATCTCGGAGCCATTGCCCCCATCGCGGGCCGATTCGATCCCTAGTCTCCAGGATCTAGCGCGCATCCTCTATTTCTCGGCAGGGATTACCAAACAGCGCAAGTCTGCAGGCGGAGAAATCTATTTTCGCGCCGCAGCCTGCACTGGCGCCCTGTATGAAATCGAGTTGTATGTCGTGGCTGGCGATCTCGCGGGTCTGGATGCAGGCGTGTATCACTTCAATCCGGCGGATGTATCGCTACGGCTGCTGCGAGAAGGTGATTTTCGCGGAAACCTGGCTCAGGCGACGGCGATGGAACCCGCGGTGGCTCACGCGCCGGCGACGATCATCTGTACCGGAACATACTGGCGGAACGCCTGGAAGTACCAGTCGCGCACTTATCGCCATTTCGGTTGGGACAACGGCACGCTACTGGCGAATATGCTGGCCATTTCTGCGGCTTCGGGACTGCCGGCCGAGATCGTGCTCGGGTTCGTGGACACCGAGGTGAACCGTCTACTTGATCTCGATGCGCGTCGCGAGGTTTCCTTGTGCCTCGTACCGATCGGGCACAAACCGAAGAGTTCGCTGCCAGCACTGCGAGAGGTTCTGGCACTCGGTCTGGAGACGGTCCCGCCTTCGGAGCGTGAGGTCGAGTATCCGGCCATGCTTGAGATGCACGACGCATCTTCGCTTGAGTCCGAAGAGGAAGTAGCTCAGTGGCGCGGGAAACAACAGGTCTTCGTATCCTCAGCTCCGGCAGGCGAGGAGGTTCAACTGGAACGCCCGGCGGCAGAAGAATATTCGATGGACACGATCGAGCAGGTAATCCTGCGTCGCGGTTCTACCCGAATGTTCGATGAGACGGCGTCCATCACTCTGGCACAACTTTCTACGATTTTGGGCCACGCCACGCGGGGTCTTCCGGCTGACTTCCTTAAGCCTTACGGCAGACAGTTCAACGATCTTTACCTGATCGTGCATTCGGTGCAAGGGCTGAAGCCGGGCGCTTACTTCTTCTGGCGTGAGCAGAACACTCTGGAACTTCTGAAGGCCGGAGAATTTCGGGCTGAGGCCCATCATCTTGGACTGGAGCAGGAACTTCCGGCGGACGCCTGCGTGGACATCTTCTTTCTCACCGATTTAAAACGCCTTCTGGAGCAATACGGGAACCGCGGCTATCGGGCCGTCCAGCTGGAAGCGGGCACAATCGGCGGCAAGATGTACGTGGCCGCGTATGCCCAGCACCTGGGTGCGACGGGGCTGACCTTTTTCGACGATGATGTAATTAACTTCTTTTCACCGCACGCAAGAGACAAGAGTGCCATTTTCATGGTTGCGGTTGGCAAGGCGCTAAAACGCAAACCACAGTAGCGCCAACTCTCGGATTGTCGGCAAACCGGAAGCTATCCACTCTAGACAATGGGAAATGCTGCATTGAGGCGGCGCAACTCTGAGGCGATCTTGAGGGGCGACTTGCGCTCGGATGCGGTGCTCATAGTTCAACCGAAGGGACTCGAACCCCGCAGGATCAAAGCGTCACTCGAAGAGTGAGTGCTTTCTGGATCTATAGCGACTCGCTTCCCGGCATGCGATCGGTTATCGAGGCGATCGACAGCATGCTTTTCGGCCGCAGTAGCTCCAGCGAGAAGAAGAACAGAATTACCGCAAATATGCTCACAAGCCCGAAGATGTAGTTGGAGAACGGGACTGCAACAATGGGATTGAACAGAAGCACGACTGACAGGAACAGAGTCATCCAGACAAACCGGCGCATTTTTGCAGCTTGGGTGAGCACAACTGCCGCTGCCGCCACAACTACGAACTGCGATAGGAGTCGATAGGAGTAATCCGAATACAAAAACCCGCCTCCGATTAAGGCCCCGATCGCACTCCACTTTATGATCTTAGTCAGCAATTGATTCCACCTCTCCAGGTCTTGTTCAAACGCCATCAGCGTCTTGTGTTCAAACACCATCAGCCTTTGGCCCACTCTGCGTCTCGCTGACCGTTCTGCCTGCTTTCAAAGCTATCCAGTTGGCAACTTTGCTGGATGTGGCGCGAATGCGCGGAGACCGTTGAGTAGGGCACACCAAGAAAGCTCTTCGTCACGATGCCGGTCACTTCGAGGCAGTTGAACTCCTGCTTCTTGACTCTTCGCGCGATTCGCTGCAGCGCCCCCTGGATCTTGGTCGCTCCGATCGCCCCGAAGAAATGCGCCTTGACTTCGTCCGCCAGGAAAAAGAAGTTCCACCGCGCAGCTCGAATCTTATCGTCGAGAGTAGAGCCGTTTAGCGTCGTCACGCTCCAATTCTCGAAGTATGGTTCACTCTGCAGAGAAAACACTTCTGTCATGCGTGGCGATTCTTCACCGAGCAGAACCGTACCGACTTGAATGATTGGTGTCATGAAAATTGGCTCCGAATCTGCTGCCGAATGGAACTGGGCCTGCTTCTAGCTAAACCCTAGATGACTCTGCGATCGCAATCTGAGCAATTTTGACCAGTTGTTTTGCTTCAACAAGAGAATACTGATTCCGGGGACAACTGCCGTTCCGCGGAAAACACTTCAAGTCTTTCAGGACATTGATGTCAGCAACAGAAACAACACGTTTGGTCCAGACACTCGACCTTTCCTTCGAACGCCCAGGTGTATCCCGTCAAGCGGCCGCAACGCCCGTCGGCCCGCAATCAAGTGCTGGCATGCCGAGTCGGATCGCAGTGGTCGGCAACTACCTTCCGCGGCAGTGCGGGATCGCCACTTTTACCACCGACTTGTGCGACGCGATCTCCGCTGAGTGTGGTGCGGCCAAGTTGTTCGCGGTCCCGGTCAACGACATGGAGTCCGGGTACCCCTACCCGGAGCGCGTAAGGCTAACGCTTGCGCAGGACGATTTATCCTCCTACGAACGAGCCGCTGACTTTCTAAATTTCACGAATTTCGATTTGGTATGCCTGCAACACGAGTATGGAATCTTTGGCGGCCCGGCGGGCAGTCACATTCTAGCTCTCCTCCGGCGGCTCAAGATGCCGGTCATCACGACTCTGCACACGGTTCTTCGCGAACCAAATCCCGACCAACGGCGAGTGATGGAGGAGATCACCACGCTCTCAGATCGTCTGATCGTAATGAGCGAGCTGTCGTCGCAGTTTCTGCAAGAAATATTCAAGGTGCCGGGACGCAAGATCGATATGGTGCCTCATGGCGTTCCCGATATGCCATTCCTCGATCCTAATTTTTACAAAGAGCACTTTGGGGTAGAAGGGAAAGCCGTGCTACTCACTTTCGGCCTGCTCTCGCCGAACAAGGGGATCGAGAATGTGATTCAGGCGCTGCCGCACATTTTGTCGAAGCACAAGAATGTGGTTTATATCGTCGCCGGCGCAACTCACCCACATATTCTTCGCAGGGAAGGCGACGGTTATCGCGAGCGTTTGCAGACTTTGGCCAAGGAAATCGGCGTGGAATCGAATGTGCATTTCCACAATCGCTTCGCGAGCCCCGGCGAAATGGCTGAGTTCATTGGAGCGGCGGACATCTACATCACTCCGTACCGATACGAAGAACAGGTGGTCTCCGGGACTCTTGCTTATGCGCTAGGTGCGGGCAAGGCGATTATCTCAACTCCGTACTGGCACGCCATGGAGCTATTAGACGACCGCCGCGGCGCTCTGGTTCCTTTCCAGGACCCGGAGGCAATTGCGCGCAAAACGGTCGAACTTCTGGACACTCCCGCAATACGCCACGCGATGCGCAAACGCGCTTATCTCTACTCACGGGAGATGGTTTGGAAGAAAGTAGCGCAAGGGTACATGGCGAGCTTTGGGCGGGCGCGCAGTGACCGGATGCGCGAACCACGCGTGATGTTTTCGGACGGCAACGTCGAAAAGTGCTTCGACAAGCTCCCAGCGCTGAACCTGGATCACCTGCAGCGGTTGACGGATGACACAGGCATGTTTCAACACGCGACCTTTGCGGTGCCCAACTATTCGGAGGGCTATACCACCGACGATAACGCGCGCGCGCTCGTTCTGACCGTCCTCCTTGAGCAGCTCGGCGAAACCGGACCAGGGACGATTGGCGGACTGGCCTCGCGATATTTGGCTTTTCTGGGGCTTGCACTTGATCCCGCCAGCGGGCGGTTTAGAAATTTCCTGAGTTATGCGCGCACATGGAGTGAAGTTCAAGGATCAGAAGATTGCCACGGGCGTGCCTTATGGGCGCTCGGTGCTGTCCTGGGACACTCGACAGATCAGTCGCTCAGAGGCGCGGCCGGTCATCTCTTCGAAATCGCGGTTCCGGCGGTGCTTGCCTTTACTAGTCCGCGTGCTTGGGCCTTTGCGATGTTGGGAATTGACGAGTACCTCAGTTCTTTTCCGGGCGACAGGGAGGCTCAAAAAATAAGTTCGGCTCTGGCCATGCGGATGGTAGAGCTGTACAACTCGAATCAGTCACCGGGATGGGGATGGTTTGAGGACGTTCTGGCTTACTCAAATGCCAAATTGGCCCAGGCGGTGTTGACCACCGGCCGTCGAAACTCCGATCACGAGATGATATCCATCGGCCTTGCGGCCCTGAACTGGCTAAATGAAACGCAGCGTTGTCAAGGACACGATCACTTTGTGCCTATCGGTTCGCAAGGGTTTTACCGTAAGGGCGGCGAGCGGGCACGCTTCGATCAACAACCCATCGAAGCGGGCGGCGCGGTTTCTGCTTGTCTCGAGGCTTACCGCACAACGGGAGATGATCGTTGGCGCAAGGACGCATGGTCGGCTTTCAACTGGTTCCTGGGAGATAACGATTTGCAGATTGCCTTATACGATCCTTCCACCGGGGGTTGTCGAGACGGTTTGCATCCGGAACGTGTGAATGAGAACCAGGGAGCAGAATCGAGCCTGGCGTTCCTGATGGCACAAGTCGAAATGCGCTTGTTTGGGGAGGTCGGTAATCCAAGACTAGGTCCAGCATTGGTTAGAACTAGCAGCAATAGAGAAGAGGTCCCCGAACATGTACTTTGAAGTCGTTCCTTTGTTTTGCGAGAGCCTTTTATGAGCGTTGCTGCGGTGACTAGCCACGAACCTCTGCTCCTTCGCCATCCCGCTAACCCGATCCTGACAGGCGAGCACTGGCCGTACCCTATCAATAGTGTTTTTAATGCCGGGGCGACCTTGCTGGAAGACGGCTCAACGCTACTGCTCTGCCGTGTTGAAGATCGGCGTGGCCTATCTCATCTTTGCGCTGCCCGCTCACAAAATGGCGTGGATGGTTGGCAGATCGATAGCGAACCGACTTTAATGCCCAGCCCTAAGGACTATCCTGAAGAAATCTGGGGCATCGAAGACCCTCGCATCACCTTCGTCCCAGAACTGCAACAGTACGTCGTCACTTACACTTCTTATTCGCGCGGCGGCCCGGGAGTTTCGCTGGCTCTGACCAAGGATTTTCGTAGCTTCGAACGCTATGGCGTCATCATGCCGCCCGATGATAAAGACTCCGCACTTTTGCCTAGGAGAATTAACGGCTACTGGGCGCTCATCCACCGGCCTATGACGCCGCTCGGGTCTCACATGTGGATCTCTTACTCACCGGACTTACGTCATTGGGGAAGACATCGACTCATCTTGGAAGCGCGCCGAGGCGCATGGTGGGACGCAAACAAGATTGGGTTGTCACCACCGCCCATCGAGACCTCAAAAGGCTGGCTGACGCTCTACCATGGAGTGCGGCACACGCCATCGGGTTGTCTGTATCGCTTGGGCCTGGCTCTGTTTGATCTTGAGAATCCAGAAAAATGCCTACTGCGAGGCGACTCGTGGATCTTTGGGCCAGAAGCCGATTATGAACGGCATGGCGATGTCAACGACGTGGTATTTCCTTGCGGCTACACCATGGACGCGGACGGCGACACCGTCAACATCTACTATGGCGCCGCCGACTGCTCCATCGCTCTGGCTCGGGCCAGCGTGCGTGCTTTGCTGGCATGGCTGGATGCCAATGGAAGTTTTGAGCGCAGGCGAGATCAGGACCGATGAACCCGCTGCGTTGGATTTTCCGATTTGCTTTCGGATGCCACCACCGTCACCTGAGTCGCATCTTCACCATCAACAAACGGACGTACCGAGTCTGCTTTGATTGTGGAGGAGAATTCACCTTGCCACACGTTAAGGATAGAGGTTAAAAGGACTCTTTCCAACGTTGGGGTAGCGACTTAGGGAAAAGTGGGGTTTGTCTGTGAAGCCCGTCGTGCACCCGCTGCTTGTCCGTGTTCGTGGTCTGCGTGGCTTCTTAGCTGCTTCGCTGAGGGAGTTACTTCGGGTGGAAGCGCACGACGGCGCTTTGTGTCTCAGCGGATCTGTCCATCTTGCTTATCTGAGACAAATTGCATGGCGTGCGCCGAGGGCGGTCAAGGCAGCTCAGAGTCGAAGCGGTAGACCAGTTTTGCTAGGCAAGGGAAACCCTATGAAAAGACAATACCTCCATCTTTCCGCCTATCATTGCGACAAGTGTGAGGGGCCGGTCATCAGCGGCTCAATCGGAGTGCGTGAGAACGAGAAAAAAAAAGAGAGCGACATTCGTGAGATCGGAGCGATGTGCCTCGCGTGCGGCCATAAGCAAGCACAGGCAAATGAAGCAAGCTTCACGCGGCAATGCCAACCGATCGAATGGCAACCAAATCAGGACACCTTCTGTCAGGGGCGCCTCGAAATGCCGCTGGCTCTACCCCGATGAAGTAAGCAGTCGATGAGTTAGCTTTTCGTGATTGCAATGATTGCGAGCGCGGCGCGCGAAAAGCCCTTAGACGTGAGGAGTCTTGGCGCATTGACTCGTTCCGCCCGCGCTCAAAAAGGCACGAGGCCTTTGAGTGGTCCTGCGCCGAGGCCGCGCAACCCGGTGAAAATAATTGGCGGAAGCGAGTGCGAGTCGAACGCACCGGCGACAGGATCCCTGCCGCCCGCCGGTTTTGAAGACCGGGAACCCCACCGGGGACCCTTCGCTTCCAAGCCCTGTGTCACCTTCGTCTTCGGCCCGCCCGTTTCGGCGGCTACGCTCAGCCTGAATGCAAAATAAAACCCGGGCTGCCACGAGGCGAAAGCCGCAGAAAGCTCACGCTTTGCTCCGGCCAGCGGTGCGTCCACTGCCTCAACGGCTCAAACTGTGATGAGGTCGCACCGCTTGGCTGCCAAGTCCGAAGTGTATCTGATAGCAACAGTTGTTGGCAGTTCCTACATAGCCCGGCTGAGCCAATGCAGAACATTGGCAGGACTCGACGGTCATCGTTGTCAGCGCGATGGCAACCGCTCCGGGCCAAGCGCTTAAATCAGAACCAACGGAAAAAGTCACTACTTCGGCTGCGCCACGATCCGCAGATACGGCTTCAAAGTCTTCCATCCGCCCGGGAACTTTTGCTTGGCCTGTTCGTCGGAAATCGCCGGCGGAATAATCACATCATTCCCCGGCTTCCAGTTCACCGGCGTCGCCACGTTGTGTTTCGCCGTCAGCTGAATCGAGTCGAGCGCGCGCAGCACTTCGTCGAAATTCCTGCCCGTGCTCATAGGATAAATCAGCATGAGCTTGATCTTCTTGTCCGGTCCGATCACAAACACCGTGCGCACCGTCGCGTTGTCGGCCGCAGTTCGTCCTTCGCTCGTCGTGCCCGCGCTTTCCGGGAGCATGTCGTACAGTTTCGCCACCTTCAGATCGGTGTCGCCAATCATCGGGTAAGTCACCTTGTGCCCCTGCGTCTCTTCAATGTCGGCGGCCCACTTGCCGTGATTCGTCACCGGATCGACGCTCAGGCCGATGATCTTCGTATTGCGCTTGGCGAATTCGCTCTGCAGCCCCGCCATGTATCCAAGTTCGGTCGTGCACACGGGCGTGAAATCCTTGGGGTGCGAAAACAGGATGGCCCAGCCGTCGCCGATCCATTGGTGAAAATCGATCTTTCCTTGTGTGGTTTCGGCTGTGAAATTGGGAGCTTCGGAATTGATGCGCAATGACATATTTGTAACCTCGTTTCGGAATTATGCCGACAGACGGCAATATACCCCACTAGTTAAGTAGAGATATCATATTCCGCACCGCGAACCCCCGTCAACCGCGCGGCCATGCGGCGGGGGGGCAGATCCGTGCCCCAGGTTCGCGCCCGTTCTTTGGGCGCTAACCTGGGTAAGTGGCCGCGCACGCGTCGCCGCGGCCTCGATCCTCCTGCTCTTGGTTCAAGAATCGTCGTCGTCAAAATTTCATCTAAGGTTCCATCTATGGCCACAACAAGAAAACTCTCCTCCGTCCAGGTCGATGTTTTTACGGACCGCGTCCTCACCGGCAACGCCCTCGCTGTCGTTCTCGACGGACGCGGCCTGGCGACCGAACAAATGCAGGCCATCGCCCGTGAGACTAATCTCTCGGAAACGACATTCATCCTTCCGCGAGATCTCGCCGCCGAAAAATCGCGGGGCATCCGGGTCCGCATCTTCACCATCCAGGAGGAACTTCCATTTGCCGGTCACCCCACGCTGGGCACCGCTTTCGTTCTGCGCGGCCAATCCCGTGCCAGCGAGATCCTTCTGGAGCTGAACGTCGGTACCGTCCCCGTGCGTTTCGAGGACAGGCCTGGCCTTCCCACTTTCGGCGAAATGACGCAGAAGAATCCAGAATTCGCAGCCATCCACGACCGCGAAGCAGTGGCTGGCGTCGCTGGCCTCACCGCCGCTGACTTCGACCAGAACGCTCCCATCCAGACCGTATCCACCGGAGTGCCATTCACCATCGTCCCGCTGCGCTCGCTCAAGACGCTCCAGTCTCTCCATCTCGATCAGAATCGCGCCGCTGAGTACCTGGACCGTAGCGCAGGAAGGTTTTTTTACTTCGTTTCCCGCGAGACCATCGACCATAAAGCCCGTCTGCATGCCCGCATGCTGTTCTACAACGGAGAAGATCCCGCCACCGGATCTGCCGCCGGCTGCTGTTCCGCATGGATGGTCGCGCACGGAATCGCCGCCAGCGATGAGCAGGTCATGATCGAGCAAGGCCTCGAAATGCAGCGTCCCAGCCGCATTTTCGTCCGCGCCACCAAACGTGATAACCAAGTCGCCAATGTGCGTGTCGGTGGAAATTGTGTGGAAGTCTTTCGCGCCGAACTCACGCTCGATCTCTGACACGCCAGACGCTGCGCACCTCGCGGGTCCGCGCCCGATGCACTACTCTGCCATCCACCTCGGTGCCATTGGCAAGCGCGCCACTTTTCCGGCATCGTGATTCTGTTTACTATTCAACTCGCTCCGGTTCTTGAAAATAAAGAATTGGTGACGACAGCCCCCGAGTCACCCAATGAAGCCGAAAAAAACAATTCTCTGCGTCGACGATAACGAACAGGCTCTCTCCATCCGCAAGGTCTTCCTCGAAACCCGCGGCTACCGCGTCATCGCCTGCAATAATGGCGCGGCCGCGCTCGAGGCCTTCCGCCGTGGCAACGTCGACCTCGTTCTCACCGATCTCATCATGCCCGGCCTCGACGGCTCGCAGCTCATCGAAGAAATAAAGATGCTTTCCCCGCAAACGCCTGCCGTTCTCATCTCCGGCCGCGTGAAGATCTACGAGCGCGATACGCTTGCCGATCTTTTTCTTCCTAAAGGAATGTACGAGCCGGTGGATTTGCTCGAAAAAATCCGCCTCTTGCTCGTGCGCAAACGTGGCCCCAAGCGCTCTGTCCAACTCCCCGTTCGCCCAGCCGCCCGCGCCACTGTTGCCTGACGTGCAGCGCCAAACCCTTGAAGGGGTGCGGCTTTTATCCGCGCCGCAAATGTCAAGCAATCAACAACGGCTTTAGCCGTCGAGGGACATCTCGCCACGTAAACGGCCTTTTTCCGCAGCCTGTTCAGCCGCTGAGGGCAGACGCCATCCGGCCTGAGACTCGCCCTCTCCATGTGGTATCGTTTTTATTGGATGTCCGCCTTCATCGAAGCCAGAGAACTCCGCAAAACTTACCGCGTTGGCAAGGTTGACGTACCCGCGCTGCGTCGTATCTCTTTCAGCGTTCAAAAGGGCGAGTTCGTCACCATGGTCGGCCCTTCCGGCAGCGGCAAGTCCACGCTCTTTTACCTGCTCGGGGGCCTTACCCGCGCCGACTCCGGCAGCGTCACCATCGACGGCATCGATTTTGCCTCGCTTTCCGACGCCGAGCGCACGCGCCTCCGCAAAAGCAAAATCGGATTCGTCTTCCAGAAATTCAATCTTCTGCCCACGCTCACCGCCCGCGGCAACATCGACATTGCGGCCGACATCGCCGGCCTCGGCGCTCCCGATCCCAGCTACTTCAAGAAGATCACGGAACTGCTCGGCATCGCCGGACGCCTCAACCATCGCCCCAACGAGCTCTCCGGAGGCGAGCAGCAGCGCGTGGCCCTGGCGCGCGCTCTCATCAACCGTCCCGCGATCGTTCTCGCCGATGAACCCACCGGCAACCTCGATTCCAAGAACTCCGCGATTGTCCTCAACATGCTGCGCCAGTCCAACAAGGAGCTCGGCCAGACCGTCATGATGATCACGCACAATCCCGAGGCCGCCGAATACGGAGATCGCATCGTCCACATGCGCGATGGCGAAATCGTCGCGCCCGAAGAAGATCCCCAGTGGACGCCTCATCATCCCGCCGAGCAAGCGCGTCCATAATCAGCAATTAATCTGTTTGATTTGGATGGCGGCTTTGACGGCTGCGGTCGGAAGAATCACTTCTGTTTCCGTGCAGCTTCGTCGCGCGTCAATATGATCTGCACCGCCATGGCACATGCGGTCGCCAGGAGCGTCGTCGCGAACAGCGGATGCGCAGGCCAGATTTTGGAGGCGAGCCCAAAGTTCCAAAACCCAATGCTCGCTCCCAGCGAAACGGCCAGCGTAATAAGGAAGATTCGCATGATTGCTACCCAGTCTAGATTACGAAAGCAGAATCCACAAAGTTCCAGCCATTTCTATCACCCGTTTGCCCCGGCTCCAGCCGCTCGTTTATACTCATAAAGTTCGAGCGGGAGTAACTCAGTGGTAGAGTGCGACCTTGCCAAGGTCGAAGTCGCGGGTTCAAATCCCGTCTCCCGCTCCAGTTCTAGCGACTGCTTTGAAGGGGCACGGCTTCAGCCGTGCCAATATAGGCCCCAAAAGAGATGGGCCTTTAGGCCCTGAGGTGGGCTAAGCCCCGCACCCGCGAGGGCTTTTCGCTTTCAGCAGCGTTGGGCGCGGTAGCCAAGTGGTAAGGCAGAGGTCTGCAAAACCTCTATTCGTCGGTTCGATTCCGACCCGCGCCTCCAATTCCCTTTTCGATAGTCGGGAGCCCCACTCGCCCCAACTTTCTTCCTTGTCATTCCGACCCTGAGCGAAGCCGCAGGATAGGAATCTGCTCACGGCCTCGTCCCCGACTCCTCCATCAACTCCCGCAAATACTGCTCCCAAATCGCGGCCCACGTATGCGTCCCATGCCCATGCGTCTTCTCCGACGCCGGAATCAGCACAAACTTCCCCTTCTTCACCTGCTGAATCAAGCGCTCGGCAATCCCCAGCTCCGGAGGATTAATAAAATCATCCGCCGAATTCACAAACATCACCGGAGCCTGAATCATCCCCAGCTTCGCCGACGGATCATAATCCCGCGACGCGCCGACCGCATAAAGAAAGTCGTTTGCGTCCAGGCCGTCCATTCTCCGCTTCCTTGTCACCTCGAGATACTCGTCGGCAGCCTCCAGCGTAGGCAACTCTGTCTGCATCGGCAGCGGAGCGCCGCCCGCAATAATCAGAAAGTCCGCGCTAATCTCAATCCCCGAACGCGGCTCGGTCGTGTAGTCGCCGTTCTTCCATTCCGGGTCCTGGCGAATTCCATCCATCACCATCTTCCGCCAGATGCGGTTCCTCCCTGCGATCTGCACCGGCAAACACGCCAAAGGCATCAGCGCATCCATTTCCGCCGGATAGTTTTCTCCCCACATCCACGAATGCATGCAGCCCATCGAGGTCCCCATCACCAGCCGCAGATGGTCCACGCCCAATCCCTTCACCAGTTCATGTTGCAGCGCGACCATGTCGGCATAGTCATATTGCGGAAAGCGGGCGTGCAGGGCATCGCTTGGCTTTGAGGATTTTCCGTGGCCTACATTGTCGGGAATAATAAGGTAGTACTTCGACGCATCCAGCAATTGTCCCGGGCCAAACAGGACGCCTGCGAAGATGGGACGAAGGAAAGTCTTGCCCGTTCCGCCTGTTCCATGCAGGATCAGCACCGCGTTGGTCGTATGCCCGCGAGCATCCTTCACCGGAGAGCCCAAAGTGGTGTAATGCATCCGCACCTCAGGCAGAGTTTCTCCCGACTGAAACCGAAAGTCGCGAACCACGTAATCGCCTTCAAGCGGAGCTGGCTGGTCGGTCTTAAGTTGTTGAGGCGCTGATGCTTGCGCTTGAGACAGCGTGATCGCCAAGGCTACAAACACCCCCACACGCGACACGGTTCTTATCATAGTTCCTCGCACGTCCATCCTGAGAATGCATGCAGTGTACACCTTGGCCGACGGGGCAGTGGGAGTGTTCCACGTGGAACATGATGCAGTGGATTGTGTATGTATAAAGTTATATGTTTTGTGGTTGAAGGGATGGAAGAAGAAGCGAAAGGGCGGGGGAGGGATGACGGCTTTCGCGGGCGCGGTGTGTGCATATCAGGTTATACGTACGATAGGAGCAACAATAATATTCTTGGAGTGAGCGGGATTTTGGCTCTCTTGCCGATTGGACGGTTGAAACGCGGAGTGGACGTTTCGCCATTGTTAGGCCAAGCCATAGAGGCAGCGCGAGTTAGGGTCGACCTGTGAAGAATGGAGCAGGGGCGTTCGGAGCGGAAGCGCTTCGAAGTGAAGGGGGGTGTGTCAAGCGGGGTTTTTCAGGCGAGGCGCACAGTCGGCGAACAAAATATTGTTTGGAACACAGATGTGTACGTACAATCCGGGTAGAGGCAACAAACGAAAGGGGCTCGGGGATTTCTGGGAGGTCAAACGGGGCTTGACAGGCATGATATCCTCCGACTCCGCTCGGGGCAGATCCTCGGCTTCGCTCGGGGATTTCGGCGCGCGGCTCAGACGCCTCCACCCCATCGGGCCAACACCGGGCCTGCCGGGGACCCCGGCCCGCGCAGACGCCTCAACTTCGGCTGCGAGCAGGGCAGGCTCTTGCGCGGCGGGCGAGTTACGGGGCGAGCTTTGCTCGCCTGGACAGCCGGAGGCGGCTGTCCCTACGTGATCTTTCCCTACGTGATTTGGGACAGCCGCCTGGCCTGTTTCTTCTTTACAGTCTTGCGCAGACTGCTTTTGTTTGCGTGTAGAGTTCTAACACGTCTTTGCCCATTTCTCGGCCCCAGCCGGATTGCTTGTAGCCTCCGAAGGGGAGGGCGGCGTCGAAGATGTTGAAGCAGTTGATCCAGACTGTGCCGGCTCGCAGCGATGCGGCCAGACGGTGGGCTTTCGAAATGTCCTTCGTCCAGATGCCGGCAGCCAGGCCGTAGATGGAATCGTTGGCGCGCGGGATCAGTTCGTCTACGTTGTCGAAGGGAATGGCTACGACGACGGGGCCGAAAATTTCTTCCTGCACCACCTTCATATTTTCTTTGGTGTTGGTGAGCACGGTCGGCTCGACGAAGTAACCTTTGTCGCCTAGCTTCTTGCCTCCGGCTACGGCTTTGGCTCCTTCTTTGGAGCCGATGTCGAGATAGTTGCAGACGCGGTTGAGTTGCTCCTCGGAAACCAGCGGACCCATTTGCGTGCTGGCATCCATGCCGGAACCGACTTTGATCTTTTTGGCTTTGTTGGAGACGCCTTCGACTACCTGATCGAAGACGGCGCGCTCGACGTAAAGGCGCGAACCGGCGCAGCAGGTTTGTCCTTGATTAAAGAAGATGGCGCTGGCCGAGCCGCCGATTGCTCCGTCGAGGTCGGAATCTTTGAAGACTACGTTTGGCGACTTGCCGCCGAGTTCCAGCGAGACTTTTTTCAGGTTGCCGGTTGCGGCTTGAACGATTAGCTTGCCGACTTCGGTCGAGCCGGTGAAGGCGACTTTGTCGACCTGGTCGTGGGCGGCTAGCGCGGCTCCGGCGGTTTCTCCGTAGCCGGGGACGATGTTGACTACGCCGTCGGGGAAACCGGCTTCGTTGATCAGGTCGCCCAGACGCAGCGCGGAGAGCGGCGTTTGCTCGGCGGGCTTGAGGATGACGCAGCATCCGGCGGCGAGCGCAGGAGCGAGTTTCCAGGCAGCCATCAGGAGCGGGAAATTCCACGGGATGATCTGGCCGACTACGCCGACCGGCTCGCGCAACGTGTAGGCGTGATAGATAGCGTTCGGCGTGTAGGGAACGGAGATCGGAATCGTGGTGCCTTCGAGCTTGGTCGCCCATCCGGCCATGTAGCGGAACATGTCGACGGCGAGAGGAACGTCGGCGCCGCGGGCAACTGTTAACGGCTTGCCGTTGTCTAAGGTTTCGATGGTGGCGAATTCCTCGGTGTGCTCTTCGAGCAGGTCGGCGAGTTTCCAAATGAGGCGGCCGCGCTCGGACGCGGTCATGCGCGACCACGGGCCGCTGTCGAAGGCCTTGCGCGCGGCTTTCACGGCGGCGTCGATGTCCTGCTTGTCGCCTTCGGCGACTTTGGCCAGGACTTCACCGGTGGCGGGATTGTAGGTGGGAAAGGTCTTGCCCGATGCGGCGTTCACCCACTTGCCGTCGATGAGCATTTTGCGCGGTTTGTCCAGGAATTCGGCGACCTGCGGATGAATTCCGGGAGCGAGTGTCGTGGCCATATGTCCTCCTAGGCGTGCGATGAGAAGATGTTGAGACGAAATCCCACTGCGAGCGTGGGGCTATGGTAATCCTGCGGGATTGGGTCTGGCAACTGGTTTGCCACGTCCACGAACAGCATGATAGTGTCGGAAACCTGGGATCTAGTTGGTGCTGTTGTGGGGTCGTTTTTAGATTGCCGATTCGCGGAATCGGTTGGGCGCAAGAAGCTCTAGTCAATCGAAAATCCACAAAAAGGAGAAGTTATGAAGAAGAACATTTTGCTGTTCGTCATGATGGCGGCGTGCGCGCTGCCCGTGGTTGCGGACGAGAAGAAAGAAGAGATAAAGGATACGGAGAGAATTGAGGCGGCGGCTAACGTGATGAAGGAGATTCTGGGGACACCCGACAAAGGCATTCCGAAAGATCTGCTGAATAAGGCGGACTGCGTGGTGATTTATCCGTCGGTGAAGAAAGCGGCGTTCATCGTAGGCGGGAGCTATGGTCGGGGCCTGGTGACCTGCCGGAGAGGCGCGGCGTTTACGGGTGGATGGAGCGCGCCGGCGATGTTTGCGCTGGAAGGCGCAAGCGTTGGCTTCCAGATTGGCGGACAGGCGACGGACTTTGTGCTGCTGGTAATGAACGAATCGGGCGCGAACTCGATCATGACGAGCAAGGTGAAGCTGGGCGCGGACGCATCGGCGGCGGCGGGGCCGGTGGGACGCGATACATCGGCGGAAACCGACGTGGTGATGAAGGCTGAGATTCTTTCGTATTCGCGGGCGCAGGGACTGTTTGCCGGCGTGTCGCTGGAGGGATCGACGATGCGGTCGGACGATGGGGCGAACAAGGCGCTCTATGGCCAGGAACTGAGCGCGAAGGAAATTGTGCGGGAAGGGAAAGTGAAGGCTCCGGCGGCGTCGGCGCGGCTGCTGGCGGTGTTAACAAAGGCCTCGCCGAAGCATGTGAAGTAGCAAACACATAGACGTTTTTCCAGGGCTGCCTTTTCACTCGTTCATCGTTAGCGCGGCGAAGGACATCTAAGGACCTCTGTTGATTGGGGCATGCGTGTGGCGCCGGCCGATCGAGGTTCCTCGCTGCTCACTGCAGCGCGCCTAGAGCGCGGGAGCCCCGTTTCGCCCAGGATGACGGGGAGGCGGGGTTAGGTTGGCGGCCGACGAAATGGAAAGCGCTTGCCGGGTTACCGCGGGAGTTACCGTTGTAAAACCGGGGGCCACGAAGTAGGCTAAAAGCTGTCCCTACGGGCAGTTGCAAGGTTAACCGTGTTGAACGCACAAACCGTGCGCCCGATCATCACCAGATCGGGTGACACGAATCACGGCAGAGCATCTCCACCCGGCATCCAATAGCTACAGCCGCATTTTCAGCGGCGTCCTATTTAGCAAATTCGGACAAATCGTTCCTTAAATACAAACTCGGAGGCAAGCCTATGAGTGCAGTAATGGAACCGCCCAAGAAGAACGTCGGAGCGGACTATATCAGTCAGATTCTCAACCTCGTAAAAGCCAAAAACCCCGCAGAGCCGGAATTTCACCAGGCCGTGCTGGAAGTGCTGGAGTCCTTGCGGCTCGTGTTGGAGCGCCACCCGGAGTACCAGGAAGCAAAGATTCTGGAACGTATTACGGAGCCCGAAAGAGTATTGATGTTCCGTGTGCCCTGGTTCGATGACAAGGGCAAAGTGCAGGTAAATCGCGGCTTCAGAATTGAGATGAACAGCGCGATCGGGCCGTACAAGGGCGGGCTGCGTTTCCACCCGTCGGTGAACCTGGGCATCCTGAAGTTCCTGGCGTTCGAACAGGTGTTCAAGAACTCGCTCACCACGCTGCCCATGGGCGGCGGCAAGGGCGGGAGCGATTTCGATCCCAAGGGCAAGAGCGACAACGAAGTCATGCGGTTCTGCCAGAGCTTTATGACCGAGCTGTGCCGGCACATCGGGCCGGATACGGACGTACCGGCCGGCGACATCGGCGTGGGCGGACGCGAAATCGGCTTCATGTTTGGGCAGTACAAGCGGCTGCGGAATGAATTCACGGGCGTGCTCACGGGCAAAGGTCTGGCCTGGGGCGGCTCGCTGATTCGTCCGGAAGCGACCGGCTATGGCTGCGTGTACTTCGCGCAGGAAATGCTGAAGACGAAGAAAGACAAGCTGGAAGGCAAAGTTTGTCTGGTTTCGGGCAGCGGCAACGTGTCGCAATACACGGTGGAGAAGCTTCTGGATCTGGGCGCGAAGCCGGTTACGCTGTCCGATTCCGACGGCGCGATTTATGATGCCGACGGCATTGACCGCGAGAAGCTGGCATACGTCATGGATCTGAAGAACAACCGCCGCGGGCGCATCAAGGAGTACACGGAGAAATTCAAGAAGGCCGTGTTCAACAAGGTGGACCCGAAACTCGACCACAACTGGCTCTGGAACATCAAGGCCGATTGCGCGTTCCCGAGCGCCACGCAGAATGAGATCAACGCGAAAGACGCGGCGAATCTCATTAAGAATGGCGTGAAGGTAGTGAGCGAAGGCGCGAACATGCCGAGCACGCTCGAAGCCACCAAGCTGTTCCTGGAGCACAAAGTGCTCTACGGGCCGGCCAAGGCTGCGAACGCGGGTGGCGTGGCAACGTCTGGACTGGAAATGTCGCAGAACAGCATGCGCATTGCCTGGACACGCGAGGAAGTCGATGATCGTTTGCACAAGATCATGATCTCCATTCACAAGGAAAGCCTGGAAGCGGCCGAGAAATATGGCACCCCCGGCAACTATGTGAACGGTGCGAACATCGCGGGCTTCCTGAAAGTCGCGAATGCCATGCTCGATCAGGGCCTGGTATAAACAGCTTCATCCAAAAGAGAGACACGGCGCGGGAGGGAGCAATCCTTCCCGCGTTTTTTGTTTTGTTGTTATGTCAGGACTTTTTTCCTCCGATCTCCTTGACGGTCGCCTCCATCGAGGTTGATGATGTCACTGGTAAAAGCGCGCTAGCAGAAAGCGCTGCGTGGTGCCGTTGAGCTGACGATACCGCCGACGGTGATCTTGATCTACCAATCCAAAAGGAATGCAATGATGACAATCAATCTATCGAAGCGCGCAACTACGCTCGCGGCATTACTGGTGGTTTGTCTGGCGTTCACACTTTTAGCTCGAGCCGAAGACGGCATGTGGACTTTCGACAATTTTCCCTCGAAGACGGTGGGGACAAAGTACGGCTTCACGCCTTCGCAGGACTGGCTTGACCACGTGCGCTTATCGTCGCTGCGCATCGCCGGAGGCTGTTCGGCGTCGTTCATTTCTCCGCAGGGACTGGTGATGACCAATCACCACTGCGTGGTCGAATGCGTGGAGCAGCTGTCGACCCCGCAGCAGAACTTTGAGGAAAACGGTTATTCCGCGAAAACGCCTGCCGAGGAAAAGAAATGTCCGGATTTCGAGCTCGATCAGTTGGTCGAGATTCGCGACGTAACCAAGGACGTGCAGGATGCGATGGCCGGCAAAACGGGCGACGAGGCCAACAAAGAGCTGCATGCCAAGGAAGCGGAACTGCAGCAAAGCTGCGGGTCGGACAAGAGCGTGCGCTGCGACGTGGTCTCGCTGTATCACGGCGGCGTCTACGATCTCTACCGCTATAAGCGCTACAACGACGTGCGGCTGGTGTTTGCGCCGGAGTTTTCGGTGGCGCAATTCGGCGGCGACCCCGACAATTTCAATTTCCCGCGCTTCGATTACGACATCGGCGTGCTGCGCGCATACGAGGGAGACAAGCCCGCGATCACCAAGGATTATCTGCACTGGAGCGCGAACGGAACCAAAGATGGCGATCTGGTCTTCGTGTCCGGAAACCCGGGCGGCACGTTCCGTGAACTGACCAAAACGCAACTGGCTTTCGAGCGCGACGTTCTTTACCCGAACCGGATCCCGGAAATCGCGGAGCGGCGGGGAGAATTAGAGGAGTTTGTAGCGCGCGGTCCGGAGCAAGCGCGCGAGGCGAATGACAGCCTGTTCTTCCTGGAAAACGGCTATAAGGTCTACTTTGGGCGGCAGCAAGCTCTGCTCGATCCTCAGTTCTTTGCCACCAAGGTGCAGGAAGAAAAGAACCTGCGCGCAGCCGCCGCGGCGGATGCAAAGCTGGCCCCGTATCTTTCCGCGTGGGACGACATCGCGCAGGTCCAGCAAGTGCGTTCGCAACTCTATGTGCGAAACAGCCTGTTAACCGGCCGCACGTTCGGAACTGGCCTGCTTGGGGATGCGGTCGCGCTGGTGCGGGCCGCCGCCGAGCGCACCAAGCCCAACCGCGACCGTTTGCCCGGCTATACGGATCAGGCTCTGGTAAACGTGCAGCAGCGATTGTCGGCGGCTGTGCCAATCTACAAGGATCTGGAAGAACTGGAACTCACGTTGGCGTTCACGGTAATTCGGCGGGACCTGGGAACCGACGATGCGTTCGTGCGCAAGATGCTGGGCAAGGACTCGCCAGAGCAACTGGCGCACAAACTGGTGAGCGGAACGCATCTGGAAGATGCGAAGGTTCGGGAGGAGTTGTACAAGGGCGGCCAAAGCGCAATCGACGCCTCGACCGATCCCATGCTCCGCTTCGCTGCTTCGATCAACGGCGAACTGCTGGCCGTGCGCAAGGATTACGAGGCGCGGGTGGACGCCCCCACGCGAGCGGCCGCCGAGAAGATTGCAAAAGCGCGCTTCGCAGTCTACGGAACCAGCGTCGATCCCGACGCGACCTTCACGCTACGTCTGAGCTACGGCACGGTGAAGGGCTTCGACGACGCCGAAGGCAAGGTTGTTCCCCCTTACACGAACATCGGAGGCCTGTTCGAGCGGGCTACCGGAGCCAATCCCTACAGGCTGCCGGAGAGCTGGCTGAAAGCGAAATCGTCGCTGAATCTGTCGGTGCCTATGAATGTCTCGACGACGAACGACACCACTGGCGGCAATTCTGGCAGCCCGATGATCGATAAAGATGCGAACGTCGTCGGCCTGCTTTTTGACGGTAACATTTTCTCGCTGGGCGGCGACTACGGCTACGACGCGGCCAAGAACCGCTCCATCTGCGTGGACAGCCGCGCCCTGCTCGAAGGAATGCGGAAGGTCTACCACATCGACCGGATCGTGGATGAGATCGAGGGGGCAAGAAAGTAAAGGAATTCAGCCTCGGCGTGTGATCACACACGCCGAGGCTATATGCGAGCAGTGTGTGCGGAACAGTTTCGATCCGCATGCCTCTGCATCGTCGATGCGAGAGCGAAATTCTCCAAAAAAAGCGCACCGAGCGCGATCCTACTCTTTCGGGCTGCGCCGCCAGATCGGCAGGGTCGGATTCCATGTGTGCACTTCTTTCTGAAAGTCAAAATCTTTGCCCGGAGCCCCAACGGGCACCAGAGTCGACTTTTCGGCAATCTCTGCGATTCTGGTTTCGAGCCGTTTCCGCAGCTCAGGATTGGATACTTTTTCCATGAGGGCTGAGGCCAACAATTCCCCTTGGCCTTCGCAGAGAGGACACTTCACCTTCGTTTCCTGTTCTGACATGATAGGAGGCTCCCAGTGCATTCCTGCACGTGATCAGGTTCAGCATATCGATTAGAAGCCCGGGAAAGAGTTTGGGCAGTGACCCTTGCCTCTCGGGATGGTGAGATGGCTCACAGGGGCCAGTAGCAAGCCGCGACGAGCCAAGCGGGTTTTAAATTCGAGTTGAGGATACTGTTATCCGGTGCTCGCAGAATGCATAGGTCGTTCGCTTCGCTCAGGATGACAGGGCTGAAAGAAAAGCTACGGTTGGTGGCCCACTGAGAAAGCAACCAGTGCATGCAGCTTTTCTGCCGCTGCGCCCGAGTCGATGGCATGCACCGCCAACGGCAGCGCATCACGCAGATGATCGGCTCTTCCCGCCGCTACCAATGCAGCGGCGGCATTCAGCAGGACTACGTCGCGGCGCGCAGATTTCTTGCCTTGCAGGATTTCCTGAATCAGCTTGGCGTTGAACTGGGCGTCGCCGCCTGAGATGTCATCGAGCGTTGCCCTCTGCAAGCCAAATTCTTCCGGCGTCACTTCATAGGTGTGTACCTGGCCATCGCGCACTTCGCCAATTCTGGTCGGCCCGCTGATGGTGATCTCGTCAAGGCCGTCGCTGCCGTGGACAACCAACGCGCGGTGCAGGCCCAGCATGCTGAGCGCTTCCGCAAGTTTATCGACGAGTTCAACGGCATAGACTCCTACAACCTGGCAGTTGGCGCGCGCCGGATTGGTCAGCGGGCCAAGGAGATTGAAGACGGTGCGCAGGCGCAGTTCGCGGCGTGCGGTCTGCACATACTTCATGGCCGAGTGCATGGCCGGCGCAAACAAGAACGCAATCCCCACTTGCTCCAGGCATGTGGCGATGCCCTCGGGCGGCAGATTGATGTTTACGCCCAGCGCTTCCATTACGTCGGCGGAGCCGCACTTGGAGGTCACGCTGCGGTTGCCGTGCTTGGCTACGCGCACTCCGGCTCCGGCGACTACGAAGGCAGTAGCGGTCGAAATGTTGAACGTACCGCTGGTGTCGCCGCCGGTACCGCAAGTATCGACGAGCGCGTCGCGTCCGGTCCCGCTGGCATCGAGCACCGGGCTGATGTGAAGTTCGAGGGGTGTGGCGACGCCGCGAATGGCTTCCGCAAAGCCAACCACTTCGTCGACCGTTTCGCCTTTCATGTGCAGCGCCACCAGCAGCGCAGCGATCTGGGAGTCGGTGCAGTGGCCGGTGAGAACTTCGGTCATCACCGAGCGCGCCTCGGCGCGGGAAAGCGACTGGCGGTGGTTGGCGATGCGATGGAGCGCGTCGAGGATCATGTCGGGAACTCCAAGCTACCGCACTCGGGAGTTCCTTTCAAACGTCGCAGGATGCAGATTCTCCGTTCTCGGCACGGATTGTGATCCTGCTCACAAAGTCGAGTGATCGAATGTGCTTTGCCGATTCTCTCTGGGTCTTATAAAATCATCGGTTTGCTGGTCTACGGTTGAAGCCGCAAGCGGTTCCTCCCGGTTTGGAATCTGGTCGTTGGGTAATCCAGGAATCATTATGAAAATTCATGAGTATCAAGCAAAAGGCATCCTGAAAAAATACGGTGTCGCGGTTCCGCGCGGCACTATGGCAACCACTCGCGAAGATGCAGAGGCGGCAGCCAAAGAACTGTTCGACGCCGGCGCATCGGGCGTGGTCGTGAAAGCGCAGATCCATGCCGGCGGCCGCGGTAAGGGCGGCGGTGTGAAGATTGCAAAGTCGTTGGCTGAGGCCAGCGAACTCGCTGGCAAGATTCTGGGCATGACGCTGATTACGCACCAGACCGGCCCCGAAGGCCGCGTGGTGCGGCGGTTGCTGATTGAAGAGACGCTGCCGATCGAGAAGGAACTCTATCTCGGCATACTCGTCGATCGCGGCGAAGGCAAGCCGGTTTTCATGGCCTCGGCCGCGGGCGGCATGGATATTGAGCAGGTTGCCGCGGAGCGCCCCGAGGCGATTCTCAAGCAATACATCGATCCCGGCATGGGGCTTGAGCCGTTCCAGGCGCGCAAGATTGCGTTCGCGCTGGGGCTAAAGGGCACGCAGCTGAATGCGGCGGTGCAGTTCCTGACCAGCCTTTACCGGGCATTTCTGGACACTGATGCATCGCTGGTGGAAATCAATCCTTTTGTCAGCTGCACGGATGGGCGTTTGTTTGCGCTCGATGCCAAGTTGAACTTCGACGACAACGCGCTGTTCCGGCACAAAGACCTGGTCGAACTGCGCGACACCACGGAAGAAGATCCGCTCGAAGTCGAGGCCTCGAAATACAGCCTCAACTACATCAAGCTCGATGGCAGCGTGGGCTGTATGGTCAACGGCGCCGGATTGGCAATGGCGACCATGGACATCATTAAGTATGCGGGCGGCATGCCGGCTAACTTTTTGGACGTGGGCGGCAGCGCAAGCGCCGACCAGGTTGCGCACGCGTTCGAAATCCTGCTGAGCGACAAGAGCGTGCGCGCCGTGTTGATCAATATTTTTGGCGGCATTCTGCGCGTGGATATGCTGGCTACTGGCGTGGTCGAAGCGGCGAAGAAGACGAACATCCAACTGCCAGTGGTCTTGCGGCTGGAAGGCACCAATGTTGTCGAGGGCAAGAAAATCCTGCAGGATTCCGGCCTGAATTTTGTGGTTGCCGAAACCATGAAAGACGCCGCCGATAAAGTAGTGGCGGCGGCTCGATCTTAAGTGTAGAGACGCGGCTTGCCCTGTCTTCCGTAGATCGCGAACGGCCAACGACGAACGACTAACGACGGATTTTTGGAAAGAGAGCAATTATGGCAATCCTGGCTGATAAAAGAACTCGATTAATCGTGCAAGGCTTGACTGGACGCGAAGGCACGTTCCACGCGAAGGCCTGCGCCGCGTATGGGACGCAGATTGTTGGCGGCGTCACTCCGGGCAAGGGCGGCACCACGCATGAGGGCTGGCCCATTTTCAACACCGTGCAGGAAGCGGCCGACAAAACCGGCGCCAACGCAACCGTAATTTTTGTTCCGCCACCGTATGCGGCCGACGCGATCATGGAAGCGGCCGATGCCGAAATCGAACTCATCGTCTGCATCACCGAGGGCATTCCGACGCTCGATATGGTGCGCGCGTGGGAGTTTCTGCAGAACCGGCGCTCGCGGCTAATTGGCCCGAATTGCCCGGGAATTATTTCTCCCGGCAAATGCAAGATCGGCATCATGCCGGCGCACATTCATAAGGAAGGCAACGTCGGCATCGTCTCGCGCTCCGGGACCCTCACTTACGAGGCTGTCCATCAGCTCACGCAGCGCGGCATAGGGCAATCGACCGCGATCGGCATCGGCGGCGATCCCATTATCGGGACAAATTTCGTCGACGCGCTCGACTTGTTTAACCGCGATCCGCAGACCGAGGCTGTCGTCATGATCGGCGAAATCGGCGGCAATGCAGAAGAGACGGCGGCGGAGTTTATCCGGACGCATATGAAGAAGCCCGTAGTCGGCTTCATCGCCGGGCAAACAGCGCCTCCGGGACGCCGCATGGGACATGCGGGCGCGATCATTTCCGGCGGCAAGGGCACAGCGGCGGAGAAGATTGCCGCTATGGAAAAAGCCGGTCTGAAGGTGGCGAAATCTCCGGCGGATATTGGCGAGACGCTGGCAGCGGCGCTTGGAGCAAAGGTCGGCGCATAACGCGGACGCTTTGCCCGACATGAGTTAAAGAAGTTTTTGCGAACGACGAACGACCAAGGACCAACGACGAATTCATGAAAACATTGCAACGCACTCTCACAATCGTCAAGCCCGACGCGGTCAAGAAAAACGCGGTCGGAGACATCATTGAGCAGTTCGAAAAGAACGGCTTTCACATCCTGGCCATGAAGATGCTCGAGATCTCGCAGCATCAGGCGCAGCAGTTTTATGCGGTACACGCGAGCCGGCCGTTTTACCGCTCGCTGACCGAGTTCATGTCGAGCGGGCCGATCGTCGTGCTGGCTCTTGAAAAAGAGAACGCCATCGCCGACCTGCGCAAGCTGATGGGCTCGACCAACCCGGCCACTGCCGAAGAAGGCACGATCCGCAAGAAGTGGGCAACGAATATTGAGCACAACGCGATTCACGGCAGTGACGCGGAAGACACCGCGCGCTTCGAGTTGAGCTTCTTTTTCGCGGGCTACGAATTGACGCAGTGAGCCACGAGCAATCACACGCGCAGAGACGCGGCTTGCCGCGTGTCTTTCTCGTGCTGCAATCCCCAAGAGTGAGAACCTAAAATGCCTCTCGTTCAAGTCACCATGCTGCAAGGACGCACCGTTGATCAAAAACGCAAAATCGCGCGGCGCATTACCGATGTGATGGTCGAGGAAGCCGGCGCCCGCCGCGAAGCCATCGTCGTTACGTTTGTGGAAGTGCCGAAGGAGAGCTACGCCTCCGGCGGCGAATTGATGATCGATAAGAGCAAGTGAGATACAATCCTCTCTCATGAAAATGAGAGCGTGGATTGCGGTGATTCCCTTACTTTGCGCCTTTTGCCTTGCCCAACAATCCGCCGATGAAGAGACTGTCTGGAAGCTCGAGCATTCCTACTGGGAAGATGTGAAAGCGCTTGACCTTGCGAGCTATCGGGACCTGTGGCACCCGAATTTTGTCGGCTGGCCGTCCGTCAGTCCTAAGCCGGTGCGGAAAGATCACATCACCGACTGGATTACCGCGAACACCTCGAAAGCACTTCACCTCGAGTCCTATTCGCTTGAGCGTGGGGACAGCCAGGCGACCGAGAACCTGGTCGTGGTCCACTACTGGTTGACCTCTACTTGGGCAGACAAAGACAATCGGGGTGAACCGCACACGCTCCGTGTGACGCATACCTGGATAAGAGCCGGCAAAGGATGGCAGATTATTGCGGGAATGTCCTCGCCTGAACCTGACGCGAAGAAGAAGTGACTTCCATACTTACCTTGCCGTGTTCACCCCTCGACAGGAAACTCGTAGCAAAGGGCGCACCGGCAGGTCCGCCCGGAATTAGCCCAGCGGCTCGAACAGATGCCCTTCCGTCCGGTCCGCGACCTTGATCAGATCCTTCTTCGCCATCTGCAAAAAGTGAGGCGAGGTGCGGTGCGCTTCGAGCGCGGCATTGTCCTTGTATTGCTCGTAGATGAAGAACCGGCGCGGATCGGTTTTGTGCTTGTGCACTTGATACATCACGCATCCCGGTTCCTTGCGCGATTCGGCTGAGAGTTTTTCGAAAATTGCGGCCGTTTCGGATTCGCGGCCTATCTTTGCCATCCAGGTTACTGCCAACACTACCATCCGTCGCTCCGCTCCTCTCTCGCTAAACCAGCCTGCCCTTCCATACTTCTCAGGCCGGAGTTTTCAAACCGAGTTCGCTGATAAAGCTTGGGACCAAAATTGTTTGCTCGCGGTCCGGCCCGGTCGAAATCAGTCCCACCCGCGCCCCTGTTTCTTTTTCAATGAAAGCCAGGTATTCGCGCGCAGCTTTCGGCAATGCGTCGACGGTTCGAACGCTCTGCGTTGGCGTCGCCCAGCCAGGCATTTTGCGGTAAATGCATTCGATCGTTTCATAGCCGCACGCCTGGGCCGGCACTTCGTCCGTTGCCTTGCCGTTGACTTTGTATCCCACGCAAACCGGAATCTCCGTCAGGTGGTCGAGTACGTCGAGCTTGGTAACAACCAGCCAGGAGATTCCGTTAATCATGCCAGCATAGCGAAGAAGAGGCAAATCGAGCCAACCGGTGCGGCGCGGGCGGCCGGTAACGGCGCCATATTCGTTGCCGCGTTTGCGTAAGTCTTCACCTTGCGCGTCGGTAAGTTCGGAGGGGAACGGCCCTCCACCAACGCGCGTGCAATAAGCCTTCGTGATGCCAATCACGGTGTCGATCGAAGTCGGCGGCACGCCGGTTCCGGTCACAGCTCCTCCGGAAGTCGCGCTCGACGAAGTCACGAATGGATAAGTTCCGTGATCGATGTCGAGCATGGTGCCCTGCGCCCCTTCGAAGACGATCGACTTGCCTTCTGCGAGAGCACGGTTCAGGAACAGCGCTGTGTCGCGCACGAACGGAGCGATTTCCCGCGCAGCCGCCGCGTATTCCTTGAACATCTTGTCGGCATCGAGCGGATCGGAGTTGAAGAGCGCGTGCGCGATCATGTTCTTCTCGCGGCAGGCGTTTTCGATGTGCGTGCGCAGCAGTTGCTCATCGAGCAGGTCGGCAACACGCAAGCCACGGCGCCCCATCTTGTCTTCGTACGAAGGGCCAATGCCACGGGACGTGGTGCCAATCTTCACGCGGCCGGGGGCATTTTCCGACCCGAGTTCCATCATGCGATGGTAGGGGAGAATCACCTGTGCGCGATTCGAGATGAAGAGATTGCCTTCAACCTTAACGCCGGCCGCGCGCAGCGAAGCGACCTCCTTCAGAAACGCCAGCGGGTCGAGCACCACGCCATTGCCGATGACGCTGGTGCATTCAGGGCGCAGAATGCCGCCGGGAACAAGTTGCAAAATGAATTTCTTGCCATTGATGATGACGGTGTGTCCGGCGTTGTGGCCGCCGGCATAACGGGCTACGACTTCAAATGTCTGGGTGAGGACGTCGACAATTTTGCCTTTGCCCTCGTCGCCCCACTGGGCCCCGACGATTACCGCGGTTCTGCCTCGAGTCAATTCGTGCTCCGATTGGAATGTGCGCGGCTGAAAGGCCGCCCTGAGGTCTGCACACAGCTCGCGCCGCGGACTAACAGCTCTAGAAAACTGAGGGAATGCCCGTCGGCGCTCGGTGTGTACGTTCCAGCATACCGAATCGGGTTGTGGACGGGCAAACGGGAAGGAAGGCACTTGACTAGTGGCTAGTTGACAATAGTTCTCAGTAAGTCCGATTCGGCTCAACGATCTTGTATCCTAAATCGGTGCCAGAATTACCTGAAGTCGAAACAATTGTGCGCGGCTTGGAGCGTCGCGTAGTTGGAGACACGATCGAATCAGTATGGATTGGATCGCGGAAGCAGCCGTTGAAATCGACTGCAGCGGCCATTGTGAAGACGCTTGAAGGCACGCAGATTGAGCGCGTGCATCGGGCGGGGAAACATATTGTCTTTGAATTAAAGTCTTTTGCGCCACCGCCCAAAGGCAAGCGATCCCAGAAACGGGATCATAACTCAGCGCAGTGGGTCGTCCATCTCGGCATGACGGGACGCATGGTTGTTTCTGATCACTCGGCCGAAATCGCTAAGCATACGCACCTGATTGCGACACTCGCTTCGGGGCGGGACTTACGATTTGTCGATCCGCGGATGTTTGGCAAACTCAGCGTGCATGCGGCAGACTTCGATCCCGGCGGAGTCGAACCGCTCGAAGTGAGCGAGGAGCGTTTTGTTGCGCTGTTTCGCGGACGCAAGACGCCGATCAAAAGCGCGCTCCTCAACCAGAAGCTGGTGCGCGGCGTGGGAAACATTTATGCAGATGAATCTTTGTTTCGCGCCGGAATTCGTCCGCGGCGGCGGGCAGTGGCTATTACGCGACCGGAATTGGCCAAGCTCTATCGCTCGGTGCGAGAGGTATTGCACGAAGCCATCGCGCTCGGAGGTTCGTCGGTTTCCGACTATGTAGATGCGGATGGGAAAGAAGGATTCTTCCAGCTTGAACATCGCGTCTACGGTCGCGAAGGCGAGCCCTGCCGCGTGTGCAAGATCGCGATCCGGCGGGTCGTGCTGGCCGGGCGCAGCAGTCATTACTGCCCGAAATGTCAGAAGTAGCAAAGCAAAAAGAACATGAACCGCATCGCGAGGTGACTCATCATGAAAAGTTTCGCAGTTGGCGTCGACCTTGGCGGGACGAATTTGCGCATCGCCGCCGTAGATGATCAGGGCACGCTGGTCGAGAAGGTCACGCTCGGCACCAAGGTTTCGCTCGGGCGCGATCACGTCATTGACGAGATGTGCGAGGCCATCGAACACGTGCTCGATAAATACAGGAATTCCGCCACGCTGCTCGGGATCGGAATCGGCGTGCCCGGCATCATCGATATGCAGAGCGGTCTGCTGCGAGAATCGCCGAACCTGCCGGGGTGGGCGGATTATCCGGTGCGTGCGGAGATCGAGCGGCGGCTCAAAACGGTCGTGATTCTGGAGAACGATGCCAACGTCGCGGCGCTGGGCGAAAAATGGCTGGGCGCGGCCAAGGATGTCGACGACATGGCCATGCTCACGCTCGGCACCGGCGTCGGCGGCGGATTGGTCTTGCGCGGCTCAATTTGGCATGGGATGAATGGAATGGCGGGCGAGTTTGGGCACACGAACATAGAGCCGGAAGGGCATCCGTGCAAATGCGGCAATCGGGGATGCTTGGAACAATACGCCTCCGCGACCGCAGTGGTGCGGATGGCGAACGAAGCGATTGCGGCAAACCCCGCATCGGGGCTGGCGCGTGCGGCGCACGAAGATGTGGAGTTCAGCTCGAAATCAATTTACAACCTGGCGATCCAGGGCGATGAAGAAGCGAGAAAGGTATTCCGGCGTGTGGGCCGCGCTTTGGGCATCGTGCTTTCCGGGATGGTCAATTCGCTGAACCTGCCTATTTACGTGATTGGCGGCGGCGTCTCGAGCGCGTGGGAGGCGTTCTCGCCCACGATCTTCGAAGAGCTGCGCTGGCGCTCGATGGTGTACGCGGCAACAGCGCCGCCCGATCCTCTGGCGGCCAACCGCGGCGCTTCCGCGCTAGTCGAACCCGGAAAGGGACGCAAGACCATCATCACCCGCGCCCTGCTCGGAAGCGACGCTGGATTGTATGGCGCGGCACGTCTGCCGATGATTCCAGAGGCAATGAGGTAGGGGTCGTCGTCCGTCCTTCGTCGCTCACAACGAATCGTGGTTCGAGGGGCCCTTTGCCAACGACGAAGAACGAACGAAAAGCGCATACTTCGTCTGGAGGACCTTTTTATGGCGACGCCAAATGCTGGGTCTGCGCGGCCAGAAGAGCACGATCTGAGCATGCTCACAACGATTGCATCCTTGCTCGTGGGTTGCGGATTCTTCGCCTTGTGGTTCTGGCTCCTTCCCTCGTGGCTTGGCCTTCAAGTCGACATGGCGCGCACCGCGTCGTGGCGATGGATTGCGGCAGTGCCTTCGGTGCTGGGCTTCGCGGTTGCCATGCGATGCGTGTGGGACTTCGGGCGCACGGGACACGGGACGCCCGCGCCCATTGCTCCGCCGCAGAAGCTGGTGGTGGTAGGGTTCTATCGGTATGTGCGGAATCCTATGTACGTTGGCTTCTTCGCAGGATGGATCGGGCTATGGATCGTTTTCGGGCGCGCAAATTGGTCGGCGATCGCCATCGCGGCTGCGGTTGTGCTCGGAGTCGATCTGTTCGTGCGGTTCTATGAAGAACCGACGCTCACCAGGATGTTTGGCGCGGATTACGAAGAGTACCGCCGCAACGTTCGCCGATGGGTACCGCGGCTGCAGGCTTGGCAGAAGTGAGACGTTGTTGTGGGCGATATTTTACTTAGTCTTGCGCGCCCGAGTCGCCCGCCGACCTGCCGGCGGGGCGCTGACGCGACGGTCCGATTTTTGAAGCGGCTTGTCTGGTCTTGATCCAAGTTGTTTCGATCCCGACGCCGCGGCTTTCAGTTTCGCAACTTCTTCTAACGTCAGGCTGCGAAATTCACCTGGCGGCACATCGAGCGACAACGGACCGTACCGCACGCGGCGAATCTTTTCCACGTGGTGTCCGACTTCTTCAAACATTTTGCGGACCTGGCGATTGCGCCCCTCGATGATGGTCACTTCCAGCCAGGGATTGTCGCCTTCCTTGATGAGCTTGATTTGCGCGGGAGCCGTTCGCACGCGGCGACCGCCTTTTTCTGCGATCGAGATGCCGCTGCGAAGTTTGTCGAGTTTGGGTTCATCGGGCTGCCCGGCAACTTTCACGACATAAGTTTTCGCTACGTGCGACGCGGCCTTCATCAAGGCGTTGGCCAGCGCGCCGTCGTTGGTCAGAAGCAGCAAGCCTTCGCTGGCCCAGTCGAGACGGCCTACAGGATAAACGCGTCCTTTGATTCCCTCCACGAGGTCCATCACGGTGGGACGATGTTCAGGATCGCTAACGGTGGTGACGTAACCCTTTGGCTTGTTGAGTACGTAGTAGGAAAAGCGCTCGGGCGCGTGAAGCAGTTTGCCGTCGACGCGAATGTGGTCGTGCTCGGGATCGGCTTTGGTGCCAAGTTCAGTCGCGGGCTGGCCGTTGACGAGAACGCGGCCGGCGGTGATCAATTCTTCGGCTTTGCGGCGGGAAGCGATACCGGCGGCAGCGATGATTTTTTGTAAGCGCTCGGCAGGCATGGCTACTCTCGCTCGGCGCTCGCCGGCGCTTCGGCGTGCTCGGCAGACTCGGATGCTTCCACGGAGTCCGATACCTTTTCGTTGCTCGATTCCGCGTCGCAAGTTTCTTCCTCGACTTGTTCGGCGTTGTCGATCAAATGAATCGACGACTGAGGATCGGAAGCCGTTTCAACCGGCTCCGCTTCGCCCGCGAGCATATCGCTCTGGAACGACTCGGCCAACAGTTTCTCGAATTCCTCCATGCTCGGCAGTTCGTGAATGTCCTTGAGTCCGAAGCGCAGCAGGAACTCCTTGCTGGTTTTGTAGAGGATAGGACGGCCGATAACCGCTTTGCGGCCGGCGGTCGTGATCAGCTTGCGGTCAAGCAGCGTGGCGATGACGCCTCCGGAATCTACACCGCGAATCTCGCTAATTTCCGGAACCGTGGCCGGCTGCTTGTAGGCGATGACCGCGAGCGTTTCGAGTGCAGGCAGCGAGAGGCGGAAAGGAGGCTTCAGACTCTTGGCAAAGGCGCGCACAACATCGTGCTGTTCGGGCTTCGTAGACATGCGATAGCCGCCGGCAACCTGCCGGATTTCGATGCCGTGCGTGGCACCGGCGTAGTCGGCCACGAGTTCTTCGATGGTGGCGCGCACGCGCGAGCGGATTTCAACCGCGTCGATCTCCGGCGCATCGGCAAGAACGGATTCCTTGACGAGCGGAATAATCTGTTCCAGCGAAATGGGGATTTCCGCCGCGTAGATGATGGCTTCGAGTTGGGGTTTAAGGCTCATGAATCGTCGTTCGTCGTTCGTCGTTAGTCGTTAGTCATTCGGAATTCGTCGTCGGCTGTTCGGGGCTGGATCGCAGCTTACGGGCGTGCGTTGCTAACGACCAACGGCTGACGACCAGCGACATTCCTCTATTTCCAATCATCTCTTACCGCGGCCTGTTCCGTCATCACTTCGTCGAAGTGAGAATGCTTGCGCACCAGCACTTCGCCGAAGACGTGATCCTGCCTCACCTGGATGGCCTGCAGCCGCACCAGTTCGAGCAGCGCAAGGAACATGCACACCAGCGCCGGACGCGATCCCATGTTTTGAAGCATCTGCTTCAGGCGAATGGGGCGGTCTTCGAGCGACAGGCGACGATGCAAATATTGGATCATCTGGCCGACCGTGACGGTCTCCTCGTCCACTTCCAGGATGGGGCGCGTGCGCGCGCGGTCCAGAATCTGCTGAAAAGTCTTGACCAGGTCGAAAACGTCGGCGGCGAGTTCAGGCTCGGTGCCTTCGGCACCGATGAAATCGCGGATCGCTGGATTGGTCAGGACAGCGTCCTCAATCTGCTGCTTCTGCAAAAGCATTTGCGCGGCCGACTTGAATTTTTCGTGCTCCAGCAACCGATTGACGAGTTCGCTGCGCGGATCGTCCACGGCGTCGGCGGGAGCGAGCGGGTCGCGCGGCAGCAGCATTTTCGACTTGATGTGGATCAGCACCGCAGCCATGTAAATGAATTCGGAGGCGACATTGACGTCAAATTCGCGGATACGCTCGACGTAGGCCAGATATTGCGCGGTAATTTTGGCGATGGGAATGTCGTAGATGTCGATATCTTGCTTGCGGATCAGGTCGAGCAGCAGGTCGAGCGGGCCGTCGTAGATTTCGCCGAGCGCAATGGAGAAGGGAAAGTCGTTCTCTTTCTGCGCGGGCTTGGGCTGAACACCGGCCGCGGGCGCAGCTTCAACGCGCACGGGTTGGAACAAATCGGTCACTTCGCGGAACTCTTCACTATGGAACCTTTGGGCGGCTCGTAGTCGAGCGACATACTCATGGCAGCGCGAACTTCGTTCATGGTTGCGCCGGCCACATCGCGGGCGCGAGCGGAGCCTGCCTCAAGAATATCCCACGCGAGGCGCGGATTGTCTTCGTATTTTTTGCGGCGCTCCTGCATCGGGTTGAGGATCTTGACAAGCGCGTCGGCGGCCCAGCCTTTGCACTCGATACAGCCGATGCCGGCCGAGCGGCAGCCTTCGTTGACCTTGGCCATGGTCTCCGGAGAGCTGAATATTTTGTGCATGTCCCCGACTGGGCACAGATCGGGATTCCCCGGGTCGGTGCGCCGGATGCGCGCCGGATCGGTGACCATCGGCTTCAGCTTCTGGCGCACCACCGCTTCGGGATCGGTGAGCATGATGGTATTGCCGTAGGACTTCGACATCTTGCGGCCATCGGTCCCCGGAAGCTTCGGCGCGGGCGTCAGCAGCGACTTCGGCTCAGGGAACACATCGCCGCGCTTGCCGCCATAGAACCCATTAAACCGGCGCGTGATTTCCCTCGTCAGTTCGACGTGCGCGACCTGGTCTTCGCCGACCGGAACAACGTCGGCTTTGTAGATCATAATGTCAGCCGATTGCAGCACCGGATAGCCAAGGAAACCATAGGTGCCCAGATCCTTTTCCTTGATGTTCTCGCGCTGCTCTTTATAGGTGGGCACGCGCTCCAGCCAGCCGAGCGGCGTGATCATCGAAAGCAGCAGGTGCAGTTCGGCATGGGCGGGCACGTGCGACTGGATGAACATTACGCACTTTTCGGGATCGAGGCCGGCGGCGAGCCAGTCGAGCAAGACATCGACGGAATTCTCCTTCACCTTCGACGGGTCGGCATAGTCTGTGGTCAGGGCATGCCAGTCGGCAATAAAGAAGAAGCATTCATACTCGTCCTGCATGCGAACCCAATTTTCAAGCGCGCCGACGTAGTTGCCGAGATGGAGCTTGCCGGTCGAGCGCATGCCGCTCAACACACGTTTCTTAGTGGCAGCAGTTGTCATTCAGAATTTTTCCAAAATCATGAGATAGAAACGAACAAACGGCGCGATCAGGCCGCTGAGAAGCCCCCCGCCAAGATACACGAGCAGCAAAAGCGCGAAAAATCCCATGCGATCGTATGCCGCGCGCACAGCGCCGGGCAAAAAATGGCGGAGAACGTGGCTGCCATCGAGCGGCGGTACCGGGACGAGGTTGAAGACAGCAAGAACGATGTTAATCAGCATGACTTCGTAAAGCAGCACTACAACCGGCGCGAAGGGTGAATCGGACGTCCCGCCGATGTAGCCGCCCAGCAAGCCGTGCACCGCCGAATGCGCGGATTCGGAAGAAAGCGAGATGCCACCGAGCAACAGGAGCGCGCAGGTGGCTACGATAAAGTTGCTGACCGGGCCGGCAACCGAAACCAGAATGTCGTCGCGCATGGGATTGCGGAAGTTCCGCGCGTCCACCGGCGTGGGTTTAGCCCAGCCGAGCAATGGAATATGGCTGATGGCGGCAACCAGCGGCAGCACGATCGTTCCGATCGGATCGATGTGGCGGATTGGATTCAGCGAGACGCGCCCCAGCATGCGAGCCGTCGGATCTCCACAGCGCGACGCCGTCCAGGCATGCGCGGACTCGTGCACGCTGATAGCGAACAGGAACGCGATCATCTGATAAAGGATTTCGACGGTTCTCGGCGACATGGGGAAAGCTTGATTCTAACAAAGTGGCTGCGGGCTTCGAACTGCGGGCCGCGCGCGCACGCTGCCGACGCACCAGATCTCTGCTTTCGACGTCTGGCTTATGAACTTTTATTCGAGAAGTTTATCGGTGGTCTGCGTTTGCTCGAAGCTCGCAGTTGTTCTTATTGTCCGGCGCGTATCGGCGAGACCATCAGCTGGCCCGAGGGTCGTTGCTTGCCGTCCGTCTTATCGTGCTGGTAGACAAGCGAAAGCGCCCCATCCGACGCAGCAGCAGCGCCCGCCAGTTCAGCGGCGAGTCCCTGATAGGAGCGGCTGACATCGTGATTCCCCATAGTGGCAACGGGGCTGCCTTTGTCAATGGCGGGGCCAATGAGCTGATAATTGTTGGGCACCTTCCACAGCACCTGGCAGTTGGTGGCTTTTTCGACATCTTCATCGGTAAAGCCTGGGATCTTTTTGTAGCGGTTGAGCACCATGCGCAGGCGATCTCGGCCCGCTCCCTCTTGCAGAAATTGATGCACACGCCCCGCACTCCAGAGCGAGACAACGTCGGTTTGCGCCACCAGTAGCACCGCATTCGAGAGATCGCAAATCATTTGCATGGTGCCGTCGAGGCGGCCCGAGCAGTCCACGACCACAAAGTGATACTGGCTTACGAGCAGATCGAACAGACGAGCCAGCTCCGTTGCAGTTGGGATTGTTCCATGCGGCACCTGCGCGCCGGCCAGCAGATGAAGGTTGTTGCGATACGGCGTCATCAGCCCATCGAGCAGCGACAGATCCATGCGATGCAGGTTCTGCAGCGCATCCACGATCGTGAACTGAGGACGAAGATTGAGCTGCAGAGCCGAATGCCCGATGGGAGCGAAATCGACCAGCACCACCCGCCCGTGCGCTTCCTGCAGCGCGACGGCCACGTTGACAGCACTCGTGGTTGCGCCCGCGCCACCTTTGGCGTTGATAAATGTGAACACCCGGGCTTTGCTGGAACTGCGCTGGGCACGGCTCAAGGTTGCAGTAAAGCGTGTGAACGCTTCGATCAGTGCCTCGTGGCCGGCCGACCGGTCCACAAATTCGCGGGCGCCCGCCCTCATGGCGGAGACGATGATGGTGGGCTGCACCATCTCGCCGATGGCAAAAATCGTGAGATCGGGAAAAGTGGAATGGATCAGTTCGATGGCGCGCACCGCGCGCTGAGCGTTCCGCGGATCGATATCGACCAGAGCGATCTCGGCGCGCTGGTCTTGCAGTTGACGAAGAACCGCGTCGCTCGGCCCGTGAGGCAAGCCGACATGGTTCAACACCGCGCGAGCCATGTGCGTGCTTTCCACGCGCGTATTCAGTATGACGGATTGCTCGCGATCCTCGGCGAGGATGGCGACGGCGATGCCCTGCATGATTCGGTTCTCGGTGTTCAAGGTCATGCTACGAGCTTCCTGCGCTGGGGCCAAGTGACCATCGTAATAGAAAAACCTTCAGTGAAGCGCCAGGTTGGCGGCAGGTTTCAGGGGGTTGAAAACCTGTCAAACTGCTGGGTAGAACGATTGTAAGGCAGAACGCCGGGATTGGAAAGATTGGCCAAAAGCATTAGATCGCATTCGCGCCGAACTATTGGAAAAGTCCTGTAGAAACCAGACCTTCAGCGGGACAGAGGGCGTGGTCCTTCCGCCGCGGCCGCGGCTGAAATGCGCATGAATTGCGAGAGAGGTTCGCCTGCGTCGGCAGGCAAATACTCGTAGGAGTCGAGGCGCACGGCGATTCCATTCCGCTGGCCACCCCGGGGAGGGGTAACGCGCAAAACGTGCCCGCAGCAACGTACGGGCATGCTTTCGCCTAAAGTAATCTCGGACGGCATGGTAAACGTTAATTCAACGGCCGCGCCTTCGGGCAGGTTCGCCTCGGTATAGAAAAAGATTCCGCGGGCGCTCAGATCCTGGGTGAAACCAGACACGGTGCGTCCCTCGAAACGGACCGCCAGAGGCTGGTGCAGTTCGAAGCGCTGGGCGGCGCGCCGTTCGAGGCGATTTGAGTCAGCGTTCATCGTTGATTGCCCCAGCATCAGGCCCAGGCATCGTTGCCCAAGCTTCGGCCCCAAACTCCCGGAAAACCGACAAGCCACTTTAACCCGGAACCGAGCCGCCGGGAAGTTGCAAGTCGGTGACATTGCCGGGCTGTGGAAAACTGTCAAGAAAGTACACATATGAGCCGGAAGAAACCTGGAAACGAGTTCGTGGCATCTCTTCCGAAGGTTGCTCCTATCGGAAAGATGTGCCAAGGTTTATTGAGAGTGATTGAAACGCCCGACTCCACGACAGAATCGTCCGAAGCAAAACCTGTGCCCTCCATGTGGGCTACGACCCTACGTGCGTTGCGGCACAGGAATTTCCAGCTCTTTTTCGGCGGACAGCTGATTTCTCTGGTCGGAACCTGGATGCAGACGGTCGCGCAATCGTGGCTGGTCTATCGCCTGACCGGATCAGCGTTCCTGCTGGGCGCGGTCGGGTTCTCAAGCCAGATTCCCGTGTTTCTATTTGCGCCGATTGGCGGCGCCACCGCCGACCGCGTGAACCGGCAGCGCCTGGTAATTGCCACGCAGACAGCATCCATGATTCTCGCTGGGATCCTGGCCGCGCTTACGCTGAGCAAACGCATCCAGGCGCCGCACATTTTTGTGCTCGCCGCACTGCTGGGCGTGGTCAATGCCTTCGACATTCCCGGGCGGCAATCATTCCTGGTCGACATGGTGGGCAAAGAAGACCTGATGAACGCCATCGCGCTGAATTCCTCAATGTTCAACGGCGCGCGCATCGTCGGCCCGGTTGTAGCGGGCATTATGGTGCCTTGGATCGGCGAGGGCTGGTGCTTTACGGCCAATTCAGTCAGCTATATTGCCGTGATCATCGGGTTGTTCTTGATGAAAGTGCATTGCCCGCAGCGCACCAGCGGGCACTCGCCGATTGAGGACATCATCGAAGGATTTCAGTGGGTCAGCCAGACGAAGATCATCCGGGCGCTGCTGCTCCTGCTCGGCCTGATCAGCCTGGTCGGAATGCCCTACACGGTGCTGATGCCGGTCTTCGCCGACAAGATATTGCACGGTGGCGCCCGCGGGTTAGGCATCCTGATGGGAGCGACGGGGGTAGGCGCGATGTTCGGCGCGTTGACACTAGCCACGAAAACGGGGGTGAAAGGGCTCGGCCGCTGGGTTGCAATGTCTTGCGCGGCCTTCGGCGTCAGCCTGTTCTTATTTTCTTTTTCGTCGCGGTTCTGGGTATCGGTGGCCATGCTATTACCGGCGGGCTATTCCATGATGCTGCAGATGGCATGCTCGAACACGCTCATCCAGACCATGGTCCCCGATCAACTGCGCGGCCGAGTCATGGCAGTCTATTCCATGATGTTCATGGGAATGGCGCCTATTGGAGCCTTATTTGGAGGAGCGCTGGCGCATCGCGTTGGCGCGCCGATCACAGTGGCAACCGGGGGAATCGCCTGCGTGCTGGGAGCGATCTGGTTCGGCCGCGCGTTACCGGAGCTGCGCATCGAGGCAAGGCGCCTGATCATAGCCCAGGGCTTAGCCGGCGGAGAACCAGTACAGGAACTCGACGCGCAACCGGTAGAGGAGTGAGGTTAATCGAGTGCAGCGAGGGCGCTACGGTCCTTAGCGGCTCATTATGGCGATTCCTTCATAAGCGCAACTTCGAATTCGATTTTCACCTCGTCCCTCACCTTTACCGTCCCACCGGCGACCGAGACGGGCGTGATTCCGAAATCGGTCTGCTTTAGAGTCACTGACCCTCGGTAGTGCTCGCCTTTGAGAGTAACTTCGACTGCAATTGGGCGTTCCTTGCCGTGCAATGCCAGGTTTCCATGAACGATCCAATGGTCTGGGCCTCTCGAATCCACGCTAGTCGACTGAAAACGAATCTCCGGGAAGTGGCCGACATCGAGAACCTGGTTGCCTTGCATCGTGTCCTGAATTTGGGCTCGCGTTCCCTCCGATACCTCGGGGTCTAAGACGCGCAGCTTCCGTGCGTCCACGCGCAAATCAACCGATGGGCTATCGGACTGCTTCACTTCTCCGGATTGAATGGGTGCCTGAATTTCGTGATTGTGACCAAAGGCGGAAAGGAAGCCGCTCTTGTAAACGTGGACCGTTACTGTGGAATGAGAGCCGTCGATTTTCTGCGACTCGGAATTGGCCGCTCTGACCTGAAATAGACCCGGCCATCCAATCACAAGGACCAATAGGGTCCATTCCATTCGCCTCATCATCGTTCTCCTTGTGACAACGCTTCCAAGGCTCAAATCTTCCATAACGCAACGCGAGCGTAATAGAACGAGCAGATTTAAGCGAGTCGAAGTCACAGGCCGGCCAAGCGTGACCGCAGCCACCGGGACCTCGATTCCTCGACCTGGGGCTCCCCTTCCGATCGTAGGGGCATAGGCCGAGTCCGGTGACGAGAGCTGTCGTGTCTTTATTGGTATCCCTGCAAACCTGTCATGCTGAGCGAGGATTGAGCCTTGCGAATGCGAAACTGAACCGCAGTCGAAGCCGCCCTACCTCACTCAGGGTTTCCGGCGCGTCGCAAGTGAGTGAGTCGAGGCATCCCGATCCGCGCCACGTACGGCGAAAGAGCGGCATGTCGACACATCGGTTGTCAGGTTTACACCAATTCCTGCGATACCGCGGCGTTCTGCTCCAAGTCGGGCTTCTCGGGGCCCGCGGCCAGGGCCGCCACTCCATACTCATAGCCCCTGTCGAACGCCTTCAGGTTCAGCTCACGGAAACTCGCCGGCACTGAATCGGCCACAGCCTTCCGCACGGCGTCGGCTTCGAGCAGCCGCGTCACAGCCGTGAAGAATCCGACCATCACAATATTGAGCACCATGCGCTTGCCGAGTTCTTCGGCGATGCGCGTGGCCGGCACGCTGTAGATGCGGTCCTGCTCGGATGCGTTGCTGACGCGCACCAGGTCGCGCTCGATTATCAGCATGCCCCCTTCTTTCAATTCAGGCGCGAATTTGATGTACGCTTCCTGCGACATCACTACCATAATGTCCGGCTTCGTAACGTAAGGATAGAGCACAGGCGTATCCGAGAGGATCAGCTGCGCGCTGCAGGCTCCGCCACGCGCTTCCGGCCCGAAGTTCTGCGTCATGGTGGCGAACTGGCCCTGGTGAATGGAGCAGGCCTTCCCGAGCACGATGGCCGAAAGAATAACGCCCTGGCCTCCGAATCCCGCAACTCGAATTTCTGTTAGTGGCATGATTCCTCCTCGCAACCGCCATCGGCGCCGCATGCGTAACCCTGTTCTTCGTCGTAATCCACGTACTTATCGCCCAGGGACTCGTGCATTTGAGCCTTGAGCAGCGAACTGTAGTCGGGACGATCGCGATCCACGAACTTGCCGACGATGATTTCGCCCTGCATGGTGAGCCCAACTTCGCCCGTGGGACAGCCGTGCTTGGTCTTGCTTTTCTCTTTGTAGTACTTCATGGTGTCGAGCCCGTCGCCCAGCTTGTTGCGGCGCTGGTAAAGCGTCGGGCAGGGCGAAATCACCTCAATGAAGCTGAATCCTTTTTTGTTGAACGCTTCCTGGATGGACCGCGACAATTGCCGCACGTGGAACGTGGTCCAGCGCGCAACGTAGACCGCGCCCGCCGCTTCGACCAGATGGGGCAGATTGAACGCCGGCTCGAAGGTTCCGTAGGGCGAAGTTGAAGTCGTCGCCTGGCCTGGAGTGGTCGGGGCCGTCTGCCCTCCCGTCATCGCATAGATCAGGTTGTTGACGCAGATCACCTTGAGATCGACGTTGCGGCGCGCAGCGTGAATCAGGTGATTGCCGCCGATGGCCGAGAGGTCGCCGTCACCCGAATAAACGACAACGTTCAAGTGCGGGTTGGCGAGCTTCAGCCCTGTGGCAAACGGAATGGCGCGGCCGTGCGTGGTGTGAAACGAGTCGAGCTTCACGTAACCGGCGACGCGGCCTGTGCAACCGATGCCCGAGACCAGCGCCAGGCTCTTCAGATCGATCTTTGATTCGATCAGCGCCTCGGCAAAGCAGTTGACGGTCGTGCCGATGCCGCATCCCGGGCACCAGATGTGCGGCATGCGGTCGGAGCGGAGGAACGGTTCGACGGGGTTCCCTGGTATGGGGTTTACAAGCGTAGTCATCGAGCTGCCTCCTGGATCACGGCGAGAATGTCTTCGGGGTTATGCACGCTGCCTCCGGCGTGCGGAACGAGGATGGTCTTGGCTTTTCCTTCGGCCGCACGCTGGACTTCGCGCGACATCTGGCCAAGGTTCAGCTCGGGCACCACGAACGCCTTGGTGCGCGCAGCCAGTTCGCGAATCTTGAAGTCCGGGAAGGGCCACGCGGTAATCAGGCGGAGCTTGCCGACTTTCAATCCTTTCGCCCGGGCCATGTCGATGGCGCGTTGCGCGACGCGTGAAGTGATGCCGTAGGAAACAACGATGACATCGCAATTCTCGGTCGAGTCTTCCTCGAACATGCTGATGCGTTCGACCGCGGAAAGAATTTTGTTCTGCAGCCGCCCTACCAGTGTCTTTTGCATCGGCGGCGTCATGTTGGGATAGCCGCGGTTGTCGTGGGTCAAGCCCGTGACGTGGAACTTGTAGCCTTCGCCGGCGTGCGCCATCTCCGGGACCATATCGCCGTTGGTAGCGTAGGGAAGGTAATCCTCGACCGACTTTTTCGTATGCTTGCGCGGAACAACCTCGATTTGATCGGCGGGAGGGATCACAACCTTTTCCGTCATGTGCCCGACCACTTCATCCATCATGAACATGACCGGCACGCGATATTCCTCGGCCAGATTGAACGCCTTGATGGTCAGGTCGAAGCACTCCTGCGGCGAGTTCGGGCAGAGCGCAATGATTTCATAGTCGCCGTGCGATCCCCATTTCGCCTGCATCATGTCGCCTTGCGCCGGAAGCGTGGGAAGGCCGGTCGAGGGCCCGCCGCGCTGTACGTCCACAAACACGCAGGGCGTTTCCGTCATGGCGGCGTAGCCGATGTGCTCCATCATGAGCGAGAAGCCGGGGCCGGATGTGACCGTGAAGGCCTTGGCTCCGCCCCAGACTCCGCCTTGTAGCGTGATCGAAGCGGCCAGTTCGTCTTCCATCTGGATAAAGCAACCGCCCACGACCGGTACGCGCTGCGCGAAACGCTCCACCACTTCCGTGGAAGGGGTAATCGGATAACCGGCGGCGAAGCGCGCGCCTGCGGCCAGGGCGCCCTCGCAGCAGGCGTGGTCGCCGTCCATAAAATGAGTGCCAGTTAATACGCCGCGTGGATCAGCCTTCATGGTTGCACCTCTTGTGCCGGTTGCGCCGGTTTTGCTGTCTGCGCCGGTTTCGCCGCGGGCTTCTCGGTTTTGGGCTGCTCGATCTTGTGCCCATAAATGGCGAAGTCCGGACAGTACATGCCGCAAAGATCGCAGCCGCTGCACTTGTCGGGCGCCACCACGTGTGGCGGATGATAGCCTTTGGAATTAAACGCCGAGGAAAGAGCCAGGACTTTGGTAGGACAGAACTCTACGCAAAAGCCGCAGGCCTTACATCGCTCGACAACGATAGCAACGCGTCCTTTTGCCACGAATACCCCCAGAAACGGGAGCGGGAGGCCCCCGAAGGTTCGCAAGCATTATGGATTTTCCTTATCGCAACGCGGTGTGATGCGGGTCACATTCGCTTGTGAGACAGGCTACAACCCCGCGAAGGGCTTGTTTCGCTTACCTTTCCACGGCGGGATGGTCAATGAGCGTTAACGAGGTCTTGCAACAGTTGACCTTCGTCAACTCTAGTTAGCAATTCAACGCATGGCGTCTGGCCCCAGTATTCGCTGGTGAAAAACTGGACAGAGTACCAATGGCTCTCTAGACGACGCACACGATCAACCTCGCAGGGTATTCCGTTGAACTTGCCGGGACGATGATTCTTGGCGGCTGCCCCGAGCGAGTCTGTCGGATCGAAAACAAGAAACACGTAGGTGTTCTGTGCAAACATCCCCCAACCATCCCACTCAACATGCTTCAGGTATCCATTTCTTGAGTCCGGTTGTTCCAGAACATCCGCCTTGTAATAGCGCGACCATAGGGACCACCTGGCGGCGGAGCGCACGCTCTGATAATTCATGATCAGAGCCGCAGAAACGGCCCAATAGACAACTAGCATCAACAGCAGCGAGAGACACGTGCGAAGTTTTTTGTGAACTGCGGCGCCAAGTACGAAAAAGCACAATAAGAAACTAATGATGGGAGCGACAACGAGTACGTAAAAGAGTTCCTCGGATGTCCAGATCGCCACTGGGATAAGGACAATAAATGCGCCTAAGGCGGCGTACAGCGACAGCCGCCAGTTAAACTGATCTTCGCGCCGCGACATACGCAACTCAGTTTACCAAGGTTGCTGACGTTAACAGGCGTGGCTGTTGAAAAACTCTTTTTCCCAAAACTCGCAAAAACTAATTGCGTCAGGATGACTTATGAGCGACTTTCTCGACGCGGGCAGACATTTTGCATCCCCAAATTTTGGCTGTTTGAGGCAGAAAGGGAGTTTTTCAACAGCCACAGGCGATTACACTCACCTAGGACTTTTCCCGGGCCCAGTCACACCGACCTATACGCTTCTTTCGGCAGCCCCGTAATTCGCAGCCCGCTGTGCCCTTTGTGCCGGATGTTGAGCCCAATCAGCAGTGCCGTGATCTGCTCCACGATGCGGGCGTTTTCCAGCTTGCCGCCGTCAATGGCGCGGATGCGCGGAATTTTCACCGCCAGTTCCATCGCGATATCAGTCGCTTTCGCATCGTCGCTGCAGACGATCACGTCGCAATCCACGTCGCCATCGCCGTTGAGCATGTCGGCCGATACGTTGTGAAACGCCGCCACGACTGAGACGCCCTTAGGCACAAGTTCGGCAGTCTGCTGCGCGGCCGAGCCTTGCCATACTCCGAGGGTGCGGCTGGCGCGTCCTCCGATGCTGGCCGCAAGCGGAACCGTGGCATCAATCAAAATGCTTCCGGGACGGATCGCCGTTTTCAATTGCTTGAGCAACGCCGCTTGTCCCTCGAACGGAACGGTGAGCACGAGCAGATCAGTGGCCGCACAAGCCGCCGAATTTTCCAGGCCGGAAATGTGTGGCGCGGGCATTCCCGCCCGCGAGGCAGTTGCAATGCGTTGGCGGATAGCGTTTGCCGCCTGCTCGGCGCGCCCCGCATCACGCGAGCCGATGATGACTGTTTCCCCAGCCCGCGCCCAGCGCAGCGCCAGCCCCATGCCGGCGGGACCGGTTCCGCCGATGACCGCAATCGCACGGTTCACGCAACCTCCGGGATGAGCTCCGACTCGGGCGACGCTTCGACCGGCAGCTTGATCTGCAGGCGCGAGTATTTCGTATTGCGTTCCGCTGGAATGCGCCCGATCTCAAGGATCAGCGATTGAAAATCTTCTGGGCTGGTGTACTGGCCAGCGTCGGCCCCAGCTTCGCGCGAAATATTTTCTTCCATCAGCGTGCCGCCGTAGTCGTTGGCTCCGGCTTGCAGGCAAAGTTGCGAGAGCCGCCGGTTCAGCTTGACCCACGACACCTGAATGTTGTGGATGGAACCGGCCAACAGGATTCGCGCCAGAGCGTGAATCTTCAGATGCTCTTCAAGCGTCGGCCCGGTACGCGCCAGGCCTTGTTGAAACAACAGCGTGTTCTGATGCACGAATCCGAGCGGAACAAATTCGGTGAAGCCGCCAGTCTCCGACTGAATCTGCCGGAACAGCGCAAGCTGCCGTACCCAGTGCACGGGAGTCTCCATGTGTCCGTACATAAGCGTCGAAGTGCTGCGAATGCCGCATTGGTGGGCTGTACGAATCACGTCCTGCCATTCGGCAACCGAGAGTTTGTTGCGCGAAAGGATGTGCCGCACTTCGTCGTCAAGAACCTCGGCCGCCGTGCCCGGAAGCGTGTCGAGCCCGTTGTCCCGCAGCATGCACAAATAATCGCGCAGCGGCATTCCGGTCAGCTCGACGCCATAGACAATTTCCATCGGGGAAAAAGCGTGAATGTGCATTTGTGGCACAGCGTTCTTCACGGCACGCAGAATGTCGCGGTAATAAAAAGGAGGCAGATCGCGCGGCAGCCCGCCCTGAATGCAGACTTCGGTAGCGCCCAGTTCCCAGGCTTCTTTAGCTTTGCGCGCCATATCTTCAAGCGAGTGGAAATATGTATCGGCCTCGCGCGGCCCCCGGCTGAAAGCGCAAAACTTGCACCCGACAAAACAAATGTTTGTGAAATTCATGTTGCGATTGACGACGTATGTCACGATGTTGCCGACAAGGTCGCGGCGCAGCGTGTCGGACGCAACCAGCAAAGCGACCAGATCGGCGCCGGAAGAATCGGCCAGTGCGAATCGTTCATCATCGCTTAGACAGCCACCGTCCTGCTTCTCCAGCACGCGTTCCAGCGCGCCTCGAATCGCCGGGGAGGCCGCGGACGCGGCGTCGCCCCAACTCAGTTGCGGGAAGTGTTCGAGTTTAAAGTCCTCTGCCACAAACATCTCCTGTCATCCAACGGAAAACGTCTACCGAAACAGATCGCGCCGCGCAGGTCGAAGCAGTTCGCGCGCCCGCCCGTTTCCTCTCTGATAAGAATACCCGCGAATGATGCACGCCGGAGTCCGGGCGAGCTTGCCGCACACCAATCCCGCGGCACAAACCAGCTCATCGGCCACCGCGTCGATAGTCGCATGCAGCGAATACCCGTGCGGATCACGGCGTCCACGATAATCCACGAGCGGCCGCATGCCCGCGACGCCAATCGCAACTTCAGTCAAGCCCTCGCGCCATGGGCGTCCGAAACTGTCGCTGACAATGACGGCGATCTCGACTCCAGCGCTCGCCTTCAGTTCACGACGCAACCGCGCCGCCGATTGATCAGGATCTGCGGGCAAAACCACCGCGTGTTTACCTCCATCGACATTCGAAACGTCAACCCCACTGTTCGCGCAAATGAAGCCATGCCGAGTCTCCGTGATGAGCACGCCGCGCTTCCGACGCACGATGCGGCGGCTCTCGCGCAACGCCAGTTCGGTCACGCGAGCATCGACTCCGTAACGGCGGCCCCACGCGCGCGAGGCTGCCGAAGGCCGAATTTCAGCCAGTGAAACAATCGAGCCTTCCGCTTTCGAAACAACTTTGTGTTTCACCACCAGGATGTCTCCGTCTTCAAATCGGAGACGTGCGCCCCGCGCTCCAGCCAACAACATCTCGCTTAACGATGTTTCCGGACCAATTTCCGCGGCCACCGCAATCGGCAAGATCCGAATCTCGCCTTGAGAGCCACCGCGCGTGCGCTTACCCATGAATAACCTGAATCCGAGCAGCCAAATTCCAGCTGCGCAGAAGCTTCTGCGACCGTCTCTCACCGCTAGCCGCAGCCACCGCGCAGAGATCCTCGGGCCGATCGATATCGCGCGCAATTCCCGGCAGTTCCAGCACAACGCAAGGCAGGCCGGTCGCCTTGGCCGCTTCAAGGTGCGGCAAGAAACTGTCGTTGCCAAAGCGTAACGGAAACAGATCAGCCGGAGCCCGCCATGCCGCATTCGTCCCGCGTCCAGCCGCATCGGGGACCAGTAACGCCCCAGCCGGAGGAGCGGTGGCAGCGATCTTGTCCAGTTCCGCGCTTTCGATCAGCGGGATGTCCACGGGAACGACGAGAGTGTGGGCCGCGCCGCGCTCGCGGCATATCGCAGTTGCTTTCTCAATGGCGCTGGTCTCGCCGGAATTGTCGCCATCGGCAATCACATCAAAACCGAATCGTGCCGCAAGCTCCCGCGCAAATGGATCGCTGGTTACAACTCCGACCGCCGCCCGGCGCGGCCAATTTGCCAGCGTCTCCAGCACGTCTTCGCACGTGGCCCGCGCCAGCGCAAAGCGCTCCTCCGGGCTGAGCACCGCCGACAGCCGCTGCTTGGCCGTCGACAAATTCTTTACCGGAACCAGAATCATGATGGCTCCGAGGCGGCGTGTGCTGCCGATTGTTGGCAGGCAGCGATTACGCTCTTTGCCAGCCCGACTCTGTCCTCGTTCTTGCGCATGATCGTCGCAGTACAGTGCACACGCACTCCAGTGTCACGCAGCTTCTGCGCGGCCGCTGCGTCCTTCAAATCAACCACCAGCAAGTCGAGGAAGTCGTGGTAGCAATCCGCAATGCCCGCGATCGAAACTGCGAATCCCTGCGCGGCCAGCAGCGCACCAGCAGGCCCGCTGACGGCCGCTCCGCCCACAATCGGACTGACGGCCGCGATCCGGGCGCGGCTCTCGCGCAATGCCTCGCGAATTCCCGGCACGGCAAGAATGGGCCCAATGCTCGTGATCGGATTGCTGGGCGCAAGCAGAATAAGGTCCGCTGAGCGGATCGCGTCGATGACGCCCGGGGCCGGCTCCGCATCGGAAGCGCCGGCGAAGCGCACCGACTCAACCGGATCCTGATACCAGCGCTGGACAAAATATTCCTCGAAGCTCAGCTCGCCAATCGGAGTCTGCACCCGCGTCTCCACGCGCGAATTGCTCATCGGCAGAATGCGCGCCCGAACGGCGAGGCGCGACGCAACTTCAGCAGTCACTTCCGTAAGCGTCTTGCCTTCGGCCATGAGCTGCGAGCGAAAAATGTGCGTGGCCAGGTCGCGATCTCCGGCATGAAACCATGTTGCCTGCCCTAGCTTTCCCATCGCCTCCAGGCAGAAAAACGTATCGCCCTTCACGCCCCAACCGCGCTCCTGGCTTAGCTTTCCGGCCAGCATGTAGGTGATCGAATCGATATCGGGCGAGACATAAAGGCCCCACCACATCATGTCATCGCCGGTGTTGACGATGATGGTCAGTTCCTCCGGGCGCACGATCTGCCGGAGTCCGTCTACGAATTTTGCGCCGCCTGTGCCGCCTGTCAAAACGGTGATCATGCCGCTCCTCCCAAAGCTGGATACCGACCGTTCTCTTGCAGCCGCTGCCGGAGCAATTCGCCTTTCGCCCCGGCCAATGCGGCGAATTCAGGATAAACCGGCAATCGCTGGTGCAACTGAAATCCTTTGGCCTCGGTGCGCTCGCGCAACTGGTCCAGATGCGGCCACGGCTTTTCGGGATTGATGAAGTCGGGCGTGAGCGGTGAAATTCCTCCCCAGTCGTTGATACCGCCATCGAGCAGTTGGGCGTAGTCAGGATCGGAAAGGTTCGGCGGAGCCTGAATATTCATCGCCGGCATCATAAGGCGCGCGACGGCCAGTGTGCGCAACATGTCATGGCTGTCGGGCTCGGGCCAGGCAGCCATCGGCGTTCCAGCTTTGGCGCGGAAATTCTGCACGATTACCTCCTGAATATGTCCGTACTTTTCGTGCAGTACGCGAATGGCGGCAAGCGTATCGACCCGCTCCTCAATCGTCTCGCCGATCCCGATCAAAATTCCGGTCGTAAAAGGGATCTTTTGCCGTCCCGCCTCCTCGATCACGCGCAAGCGTTTGGCCGGGTCTTTATCGGGAGCGTTGTCATGCGCAGCGTTTTTCGCGAGCAGCCGCGTGCTCGTCGTTTCCAGCATCAGCCCGAGACTGGGCGCAACGCGCGCCAACCGTTCCAGCCATTCCGCGCTCATCAAACCGGGATTGGGATGTGGGAGCAGCGTCGATTCGCGCAGCACTCTCTCGCACATCGCTTCCAGATAATGCAGCGTAGATTTATATCCGAGAGAGTGCAGCGTTTCCCGCATCTCGGGGAACAGCAGTTCCGGTTTATCGCCCAGGCTGAACAGAGCTTCGGTGCATCCCATGCGCTCGCCCGCGCGAACAACTTCCATCACTTCGTCGGGCGTCATGGTATGCGCGCCCGCCTCGCCAGCATCGCGGCGGAACGTGCAGTACCCGCAGTAGTCGCGACACAGATTCGTCAGCGGAAGAAATACCTTGCGCGAATATGTGATGACGCGCGGCTTGAATCGGGCACGGGCCGCTTGCGCAGCCCCAAGCAGCTGCGGCAGCAGGTCATCGCCAATGCGCAGCAACGCGCAGGCCGTCTCGCGCGAGATGGGTTCTACGCCCGCGTTCTCCAACTCTTTGGCCGCGCTTCGTGGCGTTTCCCGAGAAAGAGCTAACATTGTCGTTGCAGTTCCAAGAGTCGCCATTCGGCACTGTCAGGCCGTCGCAAGGTGCGCGCCGCGACTGCCCATGATGATAGCGAACCTGGCCAACCTTGTCCCCTTGGATGCTGCGAGTTTCTCAGCGGACGGCAACAATCTTCCGGCCCGGCATTGGGCGTGATAGCGTGTTCAGTTGGATGGAACTGCCAGGCGAAATTCCCGGCGAGTCAGAGCCGGGGATGCTGCATATTATGTTGTAAGTTTGCGCACGCTGGTTTCCCCACCATGAACCTGACTGCTAGCGATTTCCGCAAAGCGATGGGATGTTTCGCGACTGGCGTAACGATCATTACCGTGGACCAGGACGGCGAAGTCCACGGCATGACCGCGAATGCTTTCACGTCGGTGTCGCTCGATCCGCCGCTGGTGCTGGTTTGCGTGGACCATCGCGCGCGAACTCACGCTCACCTTCACGCCCGAAAGCGCTTTGGCGTAAACGTGCTCAGCAGCAACCAGCAGGCGATCTCGGAATACTACGCACGTTCAGCCGAGGCCCATCAGCACGCCGAAGCAATCGGCGCGCGCTTTGAGCGCACTGCACACGGCACGCCCGTGCTCGAAGGCGCGCTGGCATACCTGGAGTGTCGCCTGTTCACCGCACAACCGGCCGGCGATCACACCATCTTCATTGCGGAGGTGGAGCACGTCGAAGTACGGGAGGGCGAGCCGTTGCTTTACTTCCGCAGCCAGTATCGGGATATCGGGACGGAATAGCCACGAGCCGCGAGCAACGAGCGGCAATCTCGAACCAAAAGGTCCCGGCTTGCTCGAAGCTCGTGGCTCGAAGCTCCCCTCCGCAAACTGACCTCTGACCTGGCTACTTCATCACCAATTTTGCGATCGTCGCCAGCTGCATGTTCGACGTGCCTTCGTAGATCTTGCCAATCTTGGCATCGCGCCAGTACTTCTCGACGGGATAATCTTTTGTGTATCCGTAGCCACCGTAGATTTCGATGGCCAGCGATGTAACCCGCTCGGCGACTTGTGAAGTGAACAGCTTGGTCATCGCCGCTTCTTTCACGAAATCTACCCTGGCGTCCTTCATGCGGGCCGAGTTATAGACCATCAGGCGTGCCGCTTCGATCTCGGTTGCCATCTGCGCGATCTGAAACTGAATTCCCTGAAACTCGGAAATCGGCTTGCCAAATGCCTTCCGCTCCTGCGCGTACTTCGCGGCACATTCCCATGCTCCTCGCGCCACGCCCAACATCTGCGCGCCGATCCCGATGCGGCCTTCGTTCAGCGTTTCGATGGCGATCTTGTATCCCTTGCCGACTTCGCCAAGAACATTCTCTTTTGGCACGCGGCAGTCTTCCAGAATCAGCTCGCATGTAGAGGAGGCGCGAATCCCCAGCTTGTCTTCTTTCTTGCCGACGCTAAATCCGGGAAAGTCTTTCTCGATGAGAAACGCCGTAATTCCCTTGTAGCCTTTGGACGCATCGACGGTCGCAAACAGAATGAACAGTTCCGCTTCTTTGCTATTCGTGATCCAGAGTTTGCGCCCGTTCAAAACATAGTCGCTGCCTTTCAACTCGGCTTTGGTCTGCAGCGCAAACGCATCCGACCCCGACCCCGCCTCACTGAGCGCGTAAGCGCCGACCGTATCGGCCGCCATCTTCGGCAGGTAGCGTTTCTTCTGATCTTCATTTGCCCAGCGCAGGATCGCATTGGAAACCAGCGTGTTCTGCACGTCCACGATCACTCCGGCCGAAGCGTCCGCGCGCGAGCATTCTTCAACCGCCAGGATGGCTTCGAAGAACTTCCCGCCCGAACCTCCATACTGCTCAGGAATCTCGATGCCCATCAGCCCGAGCTGAAAGAACTGGTCGATCAGGCCGTGCTCGAACATGCCTTTCTCGTCCATCTCTTTTGCCAGCGGTCGAATCTTGTCTTCGGCAAAGCGGCGCACGTTATCGCGAAACAAAATCTCGTCGTCGGTCAATGTAGTGACGGGAGCGGGGCTAGCGAGCTGAAGAGTTTCCGGCATAAGGACACCTCATTCCCGGCGCGGCGCCATCACCGCATTGCGGGCGTATTAGCAAACCCAAAATTGTAGCAGCGAAACAGACGACCACGCGGTCGGTCAGGCGACACCTCCGGAACCGATTGGTTTGTCATTCCGACCGAAGGGAGGAATCTGCATCAAGTGGCGCAACGCTTCTACACTCGGCCTATTCTCATTTCGGCATCAACTCCGCCACCGTCAACTGATCCGCTTTGCGCAATTCCGGAAACAGCCAGGCCCAAGCTGCAATCACGACCAGTGTTCCGACTCCCCCCAGGATGACCGCTGGAACGGTGCCGAACCACTGCGCTGTTAGTCCGGATTCGAACTCGCCGAGTTCGTTGGACACGCCGATGAACAGCATATCCACGGCGTTGACGCGCCCGCGCATCTCATCCCGCGTGGCAACCTGCACCAGGGTGGCGCGAATGATCACGCTCACCATGTCGCTCGCGCCCAGCAACAGCAGCGCAATCAGCGACACGATCAGGTTGCGCGAGATCCCGAAGGCGATGGTGAATACGCCAAAGCCTGCGACCGCGGTCAGCATGGTAATTCCCGCGCGCCGTCGAATCGGCCAATGAGCAACCACGATCGCCATCAGCGCGGCTCCAACGCCGGGAGCGCTGCGCAGCAAGCCGAGCCCCCACGGACCAGTGTGCAGGATCGTCCTCGCATAGACCGGCAGCAGCGCAACCGCTCCTCCAAGCAGCACCGCGAACATATCGAGAGAGATGGAACCAAGGATCAGCTTCTTCTGCCAGATGAAGTGGAATCCGGCGAGCACCGTGCGCAAGCTGATCGGCTCTCTCGCGAGCGGCTGATTCGCGTTGAGCTGACTTGCATTGGGATGACCTGCGTTGAACTGGCTTGCATTGGACTGATTGACGATGCCCTGCGCCTCGGCACGATCGGCCGAGCCTTCCAGCGGGTGAATGCGAAGCGTCAGCAGCGTGGACAGCACCGCGACCACGACCGAGGTGATATAGACAGCTTCAGGCCCACGAAATGCCGCGTACACGATGCCTCCCAACGCCGGACCCGCAATGGTCGCGACCTGAAACGTGCTCGCATTCCAGGCAACTGCGTTCGGGAAATGTTCTCCGGGAACCAGTTGCGGCAGAATCGCTCGGCTCACCGGAAAGCTGAAGCTGCGCACGCTTCCCACCAGCACCAGCACGACATAGATCAAATGTACAGACACCGGAGCGCGTCGCGTAACTGCCAGCAGAAGCGCCGAGGAGAGTGCATATCCGGCATAACACCATATGAGCAGCTTGCGGCGGTCGAACAGATCGGCGGCGTGGCCGGCGAAGAGGAACAGGACAAATCCTGGCAGAAACTGGGCTAGTCCCACATAGCCCAAATCGATGGGACGCTTTGTGATTTCATAGACTTGCCATCCCACCGCGACCGATTGCATCTCTAGCGCAAGCACGATGAAGAAGCGCGCGAACGTGTAGGCGACAAAATTGGGATAGGTGAAAGCGACGCGTCCGGCGAGGCGCGGATCTTTTTCTGTCAGCATCGTTCAGTCAGCATCGCGACGCGAGCATTCCTTATTACTGTGCCACAAAAGATCGGGAGGGTGGGTGCGGCGCGGGCACCGGGGTCTCCAGCGCGGCCGGTTTTGGGGAAGTGGAGTGTTCCACGTGGAACATGATGCAGTGCATTGTGTATGTATAACGTTATATCCCTTGAGATCGCAGATGAAACTAAGGAAAAGGGTTACGAGATCTCGGAAGGCTGGCGGATCGAGCTTCCCCACACAGCGAAAACCGGGCTATGTAGGCTACCGGCGGAAGGGTGCTGCCTTTTCGCGGGCGGGGGCCCCTTCGGCTTCGCTCAGGGCAGGTCCGCGCCGCACTTTCGCGCCATTTACTTCCAGGGATTCGCGGGGATACTTAGGAAGTCACAGATCCTTGTGTAGGCGATCACTGACGTTCGCCGTTGGCTGAGTAGACTTTTTACGGCCTTATAGTCTTGATCCTTAGTGTTTTGAGGTCTCCCATGACAAGATCCAAGCTCGCGACCATTTTGAGTGCAATTTTGTTGTGGGTCACAACTGTTCTCAGCCTGCTTGCGCAGGTTAGTGTCACTACCTATCACAATGACAATGCCCGGACCGGGCAGAACACGAACGAAACAATCCTTACGCCCGCCGCGGTACAAGGTTCGTCTTTCGGGCAGTTATTTCAACTTCCAGTGGACGGCCAGGTTTACGCACAGCCACTCATCCTGGCTAACGTAGCCATCGGCGGCGGCACGCATAACGTGGTGTACGTTGCGACCGAGCACGACAGTCTTTATGCATTTGACGCCGATAGCGGAACGCAGTATTGGCAAAAGAGCTTAATCAGCCCTCCCGCAGTTAAGACGGCCACGAACGCTCAAATTGGTTGTGGGAATATCTCAAAGGAGTACGGAATTACGAGCACCCCGGTTATCGATTCGAGTACAAATACGATCTATGTTGTGGCGCAGACGGTGGAATCGGGAGTGTTTATGTACCGATTACACGCCCTCGACGTGGAAACGGGGGCCGAGAAATTCGGCGGCCCGGTTGCCATTGCCGGGTCGTACGGAGGCATTGTTTTCACGCCCAAGCAACAGATGAATCGTGCTGGATTGCTGCTGGAGAATGGACACATCATTCTGGGTTGGGGATCGCACTGCGACCATCCGACATACTACGGATGGGTGATGTCTTACAACGCTACCACCCTGGCGCAGGAGGCTATTTACAACGACAACGTAGCCGGCACGTCGGGACAAAATGCGGGTATCTGGATGGCGGGCGGCGGTGTGGCCGCGGATGCCAATGGGAATCTCTTCCTGGCAACCGGGAACGGAGACTACGGTCCAGTCAGTCAGCCTGTCGACTTCGGCGACAGCATCCTTAAATTGAGTCCGCCGAGCAATGGAACATTCGCGGTGGCAGACTGGTTCACTCCGCATGATCAGCAGACTTTCGCCAAGAGCGACGGCGACTTAGGATCGGGCGGAGTCATGCTGCTTCCGGATCAGCCACCGGGATATACGCACCAGCAACTGCTCGTTCAAATGGGGAAGAAAGGAAAACTGTATCTTGTAGATCGAAATAACATGGGGCACTACTGCAGTGGGTGCAAAAAGGACACGAACATCGTCCAGGAGATAGTGGGCGCGACCTTTGGGGTTTGGGGATCACCAGCCTATTGGAACGGTAACGTGTACTACGGCAACGCCAACGATAGTCGGGGCGTCGGCCCGGTTGAGGCTTTTTCGCTTTACTCCACGGTGCCGTACTTGGAACTCACCTCACAGACACCGGAGACATTTTCGTACTCGACTCCGACGCCGTCGGTCTCCTCGAATGGCAATTCGGGTGGGATTCTATGGGTTCTTGACAATGGGAGCTTCAGAAGCCACGGCCCCACAGTTTTGCATGCGTATGACGCAACAAACCTCGCCACCGAGCTTTACAACGGCGACAACCATCCCGACCAAGCTGGTCCAGCCGTGAAGTTCTCTGTTCCGACGGTTGCCAATGGGAAGGTCTACGTTGGCTCACAAAATTCATTAACGGTGTACGGAATCAGTGCCGGAGTTTCCTCGCGGGCCAGAAAAACTCCTGTCAGGCGCGCCTCCCGCCGAGCTCCCTCAACTAAGCCCCATTGCCATGGTTCTACTTGCGGTTGATTAGGCTGGCTACGTAGGCGGCGCCGAAGCCGTTGTCTATATTGACTACGCTTACATTCGAGGCGCAGGAGTTCAGCATGCCTAGCAGGGCCGCCAGGCCCTTGAACGCGGCTCCGTAGCCTACGCTGGTGGGGACGGCGATTACGGGGACTCCTACCAGGCCTCCTACCACGCTAGGGAGAGCGCCTTCCATGCCGGCGCAGACAATGATGACTCGGGCCTCGGCGAGTACGCCTTGGTGGGCGAGGAGGCGGTGGATGCCGGCTACTCCTACGTCGTAGAGATGCTGGACAGGGTTGCCCATGAGCTCCGCGGTGACTACGGCTTCTTCGGCTACCGGGATGTCGCTGGTTCCGGCGGAGACTACGGCGATGATGCCTTTGCCGTAGCGGTGGCGGTCGCGCTGGAGAGTGATGGCGCGGGCCAAGGGGCGGTATTGAGCTTTGGGGACTTGGGCGCGGACGGCAGCGTATTGTTGCTCTGTCGCGCGGGTGGCCAGGATGTTGCCTTCGTGGTCGGCCAGTTTTGCGAAGATTTTAGCCACCTGCGTGGGAGTCTTGCCTTCGCTGAAAATTACTTCGGGCATGCCTTGCCGGAGAGCGCGGTGATGGTCCACCTTGGCAAAGCCGAGGTCTTCGAAAGGGAGATGGCGCAGGCGCTGGACGGCTTCGTCGGCGGTCAGCTTCCTGGAGCGAACCTGGTCGAAGAGGGCGCGGAGGGCGGCGGCGTTCATGCTCATGGACATTGTAGAAGAGGTCAGAGGTGAGAGGTCAGATTGCAGAGGTTAAAACCGAACAGTTTTGGCGTGCTTGGGGTCACTGCGGCGTGGCAGCGTTATCTTCACACTACCTTCTTAAGGAACCGCTCTGAAACGGGACTGCGAAGCAAGCCAAAAGCTCACCTCTGCAATCTGACCTCTAGCCTCTGACTTTGGCTTTGCCCTCTAACCTCTGACCTTGTTGGTCTCAGTTGGCTGAAAAACCGCGGCCCATCAGTAATTTGGGCGATTACTCCAGAGGTTCTACGACCTTCGGAGAGATTGCTGGGGGTTGGGACGCGCCCTATAATCACAATACTCTGGCTGTGGTTCTCCGACAGGTTTGCGGGTGGGTGACCCGAGGGAGGTAGTGTGTCCTTGGGGGAAGTCGCTTTGGTTTGATCGAAACCCTATGCGCAGAAACCTGCAAATCATTCTGATGGCCGGGCTTGCGGCTCACCTCCTTTCTTCATCTATAGCGATACCTCCGGCGCTCGCGCAGTCGGGTGGGATTGCTGCGTCTACCGACGAAAACGGACGAACGATCTGGGTAAATAACGATCGGGCGGCGGGCCCGGGAGCGGCGAGAACTACGGAGGACGGCGGCGTTCCGAGCGGACGGCGGCTTATGTATTGGAGCACGACGGAGCATCGATTCAAGCCGGTGCCTACGAATGGGGCGGTGATGCGGGCGGCGCGATCGGCGGCTTCGGAAGTGAGCACCTATTTGGATAGCAAGGTGGGCGGTAAATCACTGGAGGGCAGGACTTCGAGCGCGAACTCCGCGCCGACGCTGAATGTGGCATTTGCGAGATCGGGTTTCACCGAGCAGGAGATTGACGCGGCGATTGAAGAGGCGGCGGCGCGGCATAACGTGGATCCGAACCTGGTACGGTCGGTCATCAAGGTGGAATCGAATTTCAACCCGAACGCGGTGTCGCGTAAGGGGGCAATGGGGCTCATGCAGCTGATGCCGGCAACGGCGCGATCGCTCAATGTTTCCAATCCTTTCGATCCGCAACAAAACGTGGATGCCGGGGTTCGACATCTAAAGAAGTTGCTGGAAAGCTACGGTGGGGACGTGCGGCTTAGCCTGGCCGCGTATAACGCAGGAGCAGGAGCGGTAGCGCGGAGCGCGGGGATTCCGCGCTTTGGGGAGACGCGGAACTACGTACGCCGGATTACGGAATTGTATGCGGGCGGAGGCGCGGGCGGGACGCGGGTGGTTTTCAATCCCGTGCATGACCCGGTGCGCATGGAACGGGATGAGCGGGGCGTGCTGCATATGAGCAACACGGATTGAGGCGAGGTCAGAGGTAAAAGGCGAGAAGTCAGAAGTAGAGTTTGAAGTTTTGTTGGACGAAGTAAGTGAAGACCCAGGCTTCTACGACCCTAACTCGAGGCCAATCGGGCTTATTGCATCGCTTTGGGCGATGGGCCGCCGTCGTGTCTGTTCTTGCAGTGGTGACCGTCTTCGTCTCTGGGCTTCTGGCGGTGCCGGCGTTTGCTCGCGTGCGACACAACGATGCCTGGGCGCGGCAGGAATTCACAAAAGCGGAGCGGATGCGGGAGGCGCTGAACGGGCGCCCGGCGAACCAGCGCACGCGGCGCGAATATCAGCACGCGATTGATGCCTACCGGCGAGTTTACTTCGGCAGCCCGGCATCGTCGAAGGCAGACCCTAGCGTGGTAGCGACGGCGGAACTGCTGGTCGAGATGGGCCGGCGCTTCAACGACAACAAAATTTTGCGCGGGGCGGTGGATGAGTACCGGTTTCTGAGGAAGGAATATCCCGGAAGCAAGTACCGATTCGAGGCGCTGTTTACGATCGGCGAGATTTACAAGGACGACCTGAACGATGTGGAGCAGGCGCGGAAGACGTTTGAGGATTTTCTGCACCGCTATCCCCGGAACCGGTTGTCCGAGGACGCACGGGCCGCCGTCAAGGAACTGGGCGACGCGGCGGCTGAAGAGAAGGAACGAACGGCGCGCAAGGGCCGCGGAAAACAGAGCGGGAAAGAAGCGGTGGCCGCTTCGGTTGGCGAGTCTTCGGCTGCGGCCCCGGATACAGAGGCCGAGGCGCGGCGGAACGAGTTGCCGCGAGTAACTGGGGTAAGGCATTGGTCGACTCCGGACTACACGCGCGTGGCGATTGACGTTGAGCAGGACGTCAAGTTCAATTCGGAGCGCATCGCCAATCCGGACCGGATTTTCTTTGACATCCTCGATACGAAGCTGGCGTCGACGCTGGTGGGGAAAACCTTCGACGTGGATGACGGATTCCTGAAGAAGATTCGTGTGGCGGAAAACAAGCCCGGGCAAACGCGCATTGTGCTGGAAGTGGATGACCTGGTGCGCTATGACGCGTTTCTACTGCCCGACCCGTACCGGCTGATTATCGATATTCACGGGAAACAGAGCCGGGCGGCCGAACTGGCGAAGGCGCATGCAGCGGTGGGTGCGGCGGTGCCGGCGGTGGAGTCCTCGGCGGCTTCGGATTCAACGGATGAAGATGACGCCGGCGACACGGCGCCGGAGCGCAAAGGCAAGGTGCAGGCAGAGAAAGAACACGCCATCGTTGGGAAGGTCGGAGCAGGCAAAGCAGAATCTGCCAAGTCGGACGTCGCAAGGAAGGAAAAGACGAACGCCGATGCTGACGATGCGAACGAGGACCCGACCGCTCGGGGCATGACGGGAGTGGTAAAGACGACCGTTGCCGTCAAGGGATCGGATCGCAGGATTCCGAAGACGATTGTTGGGCCGGATGAGGACGCTTCGACAAAGACTTCGAAGACCGCGAGCAGGAAGCAGCGCGGAAACGGCGCGACGCATCCGGAGGGTGCGGTGGATGCTTCGGGGGCTGCCGACGCACCGAATGACGAAGATGTAGGGGAGACCAAGGTTTCAAAACCGGACGAGACAGCATTAGCGGTCACGCCGAAGGGCACCACGACGCGCGGGAAGAAAACGCGGGGACCGTCGACGGCCGCGGCGGACACCACCGATGTTGAGACTCGCGAAGCGCGGCCTACGGCGGCGGGAAACCGGTCGCTCACGCGGGCTCTGGGGCTGAAGATTGGGAAGATCGTGATCGACGCGGGGCATGGCGGGCACGATACGGGAACGATCGGCCCGAATGGGCTGCTCGAAAAAGATCTGGTGCTCGATGTGGCCAAGCGCCTGGGGCGCATGCTCGAAACCCGGCTGGGCGCGGAAGTAATTTACACGCGGCGGGACGACACATTCATTCCGCTGGAGACGCGCACCGCGATTGCGAACCGCGAACGCGCCGACTTGTTTATTTCGATTCATGCCAACTCCAGCCGGGACGAGGATGCGCGCGGAGTGGAGACTTACTATCTGAATTTCACTTCGTCGCCGGAAGCGCTGGAAGTGGCGGCGCGCGAGAACGCAGTTTCGGAAAAATCAATTCATGAACTGCAGGATCTGGTGAAGAAGATCGCGCTGAAGGAAAAGATCGACGAGTCGCGCGAGTTCGCCTCGGATGTGCAGGATTCGCTGTACGGCGGGCTGTCCTTGAGGAATGCGGGAATCCGGAATCGCGGGGTGAAGAAGGCGCCGTTCATTGTGCTGATCGGGGCGAATATGCCGTCGATTCTGGCGGAGATTTCGTTCGTGTCGAATCCCACCGACGAACGCAAGCTGGAGACTTCCGAGCACCGGCAGCGGATTGCAGAATCGCTCTACCGCGGCGTGGCGAGATACACGGGCGGGCTGAGCGGGGTGAAAGTGGCGAGTAAGGTTGAGAAGACGGAAGGGCAGTAGCTAATAGACCGGGTCCGGGGGGGGCGCAGTACTAACTGCCAGGCAAGAGTCCCGAATCGGGGCGCAAATCCTTATCGCGAGCTGCGCAGCGCATAAATCACCCACGGAGCAATGCGCGTCTCGCTCACCCAGTTATAAGGTTCGTCGCCTTTGGCCAGCGGCTTGCGGATCTCGACTAACTCGAGGCCGGCGCGCGAGTAAGTGTCGAGATAGGACTCGTTGGGCCAGAGAATGTCCACCGCCGGCGACCGGTCCTCGAAATCGGTGGTGATGATTTTTACGGCGTCGCCCGGACGAGCGTTGCGGTTCTCGGGAAAAGCTTTGGTTGAGAACGAAGCCCACTCGTTGAAATAAATTTCCGGCGCGGAAACGATGTTGACGAGGATTCCGTCGGGTGCAAGCAGAGCACGTAGGTCGCGAAACAGGCGCACCTTGGTATCCATGCCCGGAACGTTGTCGAACGTGAACGCCGACTGAATGAGAGAAAAACTCGCGCGCGGCAACGCGCTCATGTCGTCGCCAGGAATGAGGCGGTAATCGCCCTGAGGATCAGCCTCGCGGGCCCGCAAAACCATTTCCTCCGAGATGTCGACGCCTAACGGATGAAATCCGAGCCCGCGGAGGAAGCGAGTCGAGCGCCCCGTACCACAACCGAAGTCGAGCGCCGCAGTGCCCTTCACGTGCGCGCAAAACATTTCCGGCAAGTCGCGGAACGCGAGGTGATAGGTGTTCGCGAATTCAAGCTTCGAGTAAGCGTCAGCGCGAGTGGCGTTCTCGTAGCAATTGACAAAGTTCATAGCGACTCACGCCGATTGTAGCTCCGCTTCTAGCTTTCATCGGCGACAGGATTCCGCAACGTACCAACACCTTCAATCGAAACCTCGACCGCATCGCCAGCAACAACGGGCCCAACTCCCTTCGGCGTTCCGGTCGCGATCAAATCGCCAGGCTCAAGCGTCATGATCTGCGAAATGTAGCGGATGACAACGTCGAGCGCGAAGATGAAATCCCGCGTATTGCCTGATTGCCGAATCTCGCCGTTGACGCGGGTTTCCACCTGCACTCCAGCCCAGGGATCGAGCCCGTCGATGACCAGCGGCCCGACCGGACAGAAGGTGTCGAAGCCTTTGGCGCGCGTCCACTGTCCATCTTTGTTCTGCAGGTCGCGAGCAGTGAAATCGTCCACGCATGTATAACCGAGAATGTAAGGACGAACATCTTCATCGTCGCGCAAACGTCGCGCGCGCCGTCCGATGACAACTCCCAACTCGCCTTCGTAATCAGTGCGCGCGGAAACTCTGGGCCGCAGGATTGTCGCTCCCGGAGCAAGCAACGCGCTCGGCGGCTTGAAGAAGAGCAGCGGCTCAACTGGAACATCGTGTCCCAGTTCGGCAGCGTGCTCGCGATAGTTGCGTCCGACACAGACAATCTTGGAAGGCTCGACCGGAGGCAAAAGCGCCGCCTGCGCCAGCGGAATCGGTGCTGGCTCAATGCGACGGCTAGGCAAGCCTTCGACATCGCCATCGCTCGAGTGCGGAGGCTTGAGAAGCAGGCGCGTAATGGCATCGCTACCCGCGATCGATTCGACGAAGCCGTAGTGGTCAGAACCGTTGAGATGGAATCGGCAATATCGCATAGAGGCTCAGAACCGCAGAGTACGCTGAGCGCGCGGAGCAGGTAAAGAGGAAATTCGACCACTCCCACGAAGCAGGTGCCCGCGAGACGGACCTCGGGCCTTTCGATCAACTTGAGTTTCGAAGGATCATTTGCTCGCCGGCACGGTTTCGCTGGCTTCTTCCGACTTCGCACTCTCGTTGCCGCGCACGTCCACCGCGGAAACCGAGTAGACGTACGTCTTACCGGCGCTGACCGCGCTGTCGCGATAAGACGGCGCTTTCACCAGTTCGGAATTGAGCTTGACCGCGTTCGCTTCCCCGCCAGTCTCTTCTTTGCGGTACACGTTGTAGCCCGCGAGGTCGGCGCTCGTTACGGGAGCCCAGATCAGGTCGATGAACGGCTTCTGCCCCTCGCCCGAATAAACGGCTTGCAGTCCCACAGGCACAGCCGGCGGAAACACATCGTGAGCGACAATGCGCACGGTGGGGCTGTCGTCGCCTTCCACCTGCACTTCGCCGCCGGGCCGCATGACAATGCTTGCGGCAGTGACGCGATATAGGTAAGTCTTCTCCCATTCAATCGCATCGAGGAAATGCGTGGGGCCAGCTACGTCAGCTGGAACTTCACCGGCGACCGTTTCCTTGCCCGCGCTTTCGTCCCAACGGTAAATGCGATAACGAAATTGCAGGCCAGAGTTGGCCGCTGGTTGACCAGTGCTCGTCCACGTGAGCAGCACGCCATCTTCATTAGGCTGTGCCGCGAGGTCGGCGGGCGCCGGCAGAGTCATGATCGCCGGTATATGCACACGATTGGAAGGCCCAGCTCCCCGGGCGCTGCGGTTTAATACTTCTACGGCGTAGGTGAGATCGGCGTCGGGATTGTCGCTTAGGGCGCTCGGGGGAAGTGTATCCGTAAAGGTCTGCGGCGTAGTTTGCTTGGCTTGCGGCCTCTGCCCGGATTTCTTCGGCGTAGCCGTGGGAGGGGGAACGGTGGCCACGGGATTTTCGCAGGCAGTCATGTCGGAAGCCGTGCTGCGGCAGATTTGGGTCGGCCCGAGGGAGCGCAAGCCCTCATGATCTGTAGTCAGCGTTGGTTCGCTCCAGGTCAGAGTTACAGAGTTCCCCTTGCGCGTCGCGCGCAGATCAGAAGGTGGTTTGGGTAATTCGAGCGACGGCGGCAGGGGCGCACCGGTCTGGGCGCAGCTTGCAAGCAGTAGGCAAAGAGCTGAGAAAGCCAGGAACGTTGTCGAAGGCGCCTTCATGCGGAAATGAAAAGGGTAGCAGAGGACACTGGTTACTGGCGCGCGGCTTGCAGGTGCGCGCACGGGCGTGGCCGCCCGTGCCTCGATCCTTACAGTATGTAGCGCGACAGATCCTGATCCTTCACGATCTCGCTCAGCATTTTCTGCACGTAAGCTGCGTCTACCATGAACTGTTGGCCCTTCTTTTCGGGAGCTTCGAAGCTGATTTCGTCGAGCACGCGCTCCATAATGGTGTGCAGACGGCGCGCGCCGATGTTTTCTGTGCCTTCGTTGACGCGGAACGCGAAGCGGGCCACTTCTTCGAGCGAGTCCGGCGTGAATTCCAGCTTCACGCCTTCGGTCTCGAGCAGCGCGATGTATTGCTTGGTGAGCGACGACTTGGGCTCGGTGAGGATGCGGATAAAGTCTTCCATCGTGAGCGACTGCAGTTCAACACGAATGGGAAAGCGTCCCTGCAGTTCGGGGATCAAGTCGCTGGGCTTTGAAACGTGGAACGCGCCAGCAGCGATGAACAGGATGTGATCGGTGCGCACCATGCCGTAGCGCGTGTTGACGGTGGTGCCTTCGACGATGGGCAGGATGTCGCGCTGCACGCCTTCGCGCGAAACATCAGGCCCGTGGCCGCTTTCACGGCCGGCGATCTTGTCGATCTCGTCGAGAAAGATGATGCCGGAGTTTTCCACGCGGTCGATGGCTACGCGCGTCACCTGCTCCATGTCAATCAGGCGCTGCTCTTCTTCCTGAATCAGGTATTCGAAGGCCTCGTTGACCTTCATCTTCCGCTTTTTTGTGCGCTGACCGAAGATGTTCGGCAACATGTCCTTGATGTTGACGTCCATCTCCTCAACGCCCTGGTTCGAGATGATTTCGAACGACGGGAAATTGCGCTCGCGGGTTTCGATTTCGACCGTGCGGTCGTCGAGCTTGCCTTCGCGCAGTTGCTGGCGAAGTTTTTCGCGCGTGCGGTTGGAGGATTCGGTCATGCTGGTGCTGGCGTCGATCACCACTCCGCCCGTGGAAGTCGAAGAAGACGACGGCGCATCGGTGCGCGGCGAAATCGGCGGCAGCAGGATATCGAGCAGGCGTTCCTCGGCATTCAGTTCGGCCTTGTCGGCAACGTCCTCGAGCCGCTCCTCGCGAATCATTTCGATCGCAATCTCGACCAGGTCGCGGATCATCGACTCGACGTCGCGGCCCACGTAGCCGACTTCGGTAAACTTCGAAGCTTCGACTTTCAGGAACGGCGAGTTGGCCAGCTTGGCCAGTCGGCGGGCAATTTCGGTTTTGCCCACGCCCGTTGGCCCGATCATGATGATGTTTTTCGGGATGACTTCTTCGGCCAGTTCCGGCGCGAGCTTTTGGCGCCGCATGCGATTGCGCAGGGCGATGGCGACGGCGCGCTTGGCGTCTTTTTGCCCGACAACGTATTTGTCGAGCTCGGCGACGATTTCGCGGGGCGTCAACTCGTCGAGAGTGACTTGTTCTTCTTCGGCAGTTCCGGGTAAGTAGATGGCCATAAATGCGTCGTCGGTCGTTAGTCGTTGGTCGTTAGGCAAAGCCGCGATTGTTCGAGAACACCGAACGACCGACGACCAGCGACTGACGACTACAGTTCCTCAATCGTTACCTTGTCATTGGTATAGATGCACATGCGCCCGGCAATCTTCATAGATTCTTCGGCAATTTCGCGGGCGGAAAGCTTGGTGTGGTCGGCCAGCGCCTGCGCGGCCGCCTGGGCAAACGGGCCCCCGGAGCCGATGGCGGCGATGCCGGTATCGGGCTCGATCACGTCGCCCTGGCCGCTCAACAGAAACGTCTGTTCTTTGTCGGAAACGAGCAGCAAGGCCTCCAGATGGCGCAGGTATTTATCGGTGCGCCAGTCTTTGGCCAGCTCAACGGCCGACCGTCCAACGTTGCCGTGATACTGCTCAAGTTTCGCCTCGAAGCGGCTGAACAGAGTGAAGGCGTCGGCAGTCGAACCGGCGAACCCAGCAAGAATCTTATCCTGGTAAAGGCGGCGGATTTTCTTGGCGCCATGCTTGATGACCGATTCGCCGAGCGTGACCTGCCCGTCCCCGGCCATAACGACTTTGTCGTCACGGCGTACGCAGAGGACGGTGGTGGAGCGAATTAAGCGGGACGGGGAGGAGGCATATTCAGCGCCATCCGCTACTAGTGTGGTTTTCTTCATGAGCGCAATTTTTAATTATACAGGCCTGAAGATGAAGGCACGGGCGCCCCGGCCGTGCGATATACGGTGCCTTCCCAAATAGTGAATTCCGCGCTACTATCCCTCGGAAATGTACTTCACTTCCGAATCGGCGAAGCAGTTCCTGGTAAACAGGCTCGAGGAACAGGCTTTGCACGATGGAGAGCCACTCTCCGACATTGAAAAGAAGCTCTTCCTGTTCAGCGAGACTTCTCCAACAGACGAGACAGCGTCGGCAATGGAAGCACTCGACACTGGGGGAGCCGCTGTCGAGTTCGAGAGAAAGATATCTAAATTGTTGCGAAGAGCATACCGCCATGATCAGAAACTGCCCGACGCTGGAATTTCCTGGAAGCAGGCGCTTCATACGCTGAAAAACGAAGATTTCTACGGTCTGGTTATGGTCGAACAGGCGGGACTCCCCGTTTCGAAACAGGGCATTCTGCTGGCTTTATTGGGAATGTGGCCCGTATTCGCAACGCTGTTGGGACTCGGACTACCCGGATTCGTTATGATTTTCGATCCCTTCCATTGGGGATTGATCCGAAGCGACTGGGTTAGGCTGTCCCTTATTCCCGTTTTCGTGTCCGCAATTTGGTGGGGAACAAACAGAGTTTCGGAATCGATGATCGGGAAGACACGAAAACCCTGAGGCGCTCCCGGGTCGCAGAGCCACGTTCCTGTAAAATTCAGTCAGCGCACGGCGGAGCCACTCCTTTTGTCGTTTCTGGACGAGTTAAACCCACAACAACGCGAGGCCGTCGAGACCACCGAGGGCCCGGTGCTGATCCTCGCGGGCGCTGGGAGCGGGAAGACACGCGTCATCACCTTTCGCATCGCCTATCTGATCGAGAAGATGGGCGTCATGCCCGAGGCGATCCTCGCCATGACCTTTACCAATAAGGCCGCGAGCGAGATGGCCGAGCGCGTGGAAAAACTTGTTGGCGGGCTGAGCATCGCCAAGCCGGTCATCTCGACATTCCATTCTTTCTGCGTGCGCGTGCTGCGGCGCGACATTGAGGCGCTGCGGATTCCTTCTACCGTGCCGGGCCAGCCGCCGATCGGGCTGACAAAGAATTTTGTCATCTACGACGAAACCGACCAGCAGCAGGTGGTCAAGGGCGTGATGCGGCGGCTTGGCCTCGACGACAAGGAACTGACGCCGCGCGCGGTGCTTTCGCGGATTTCCTGGGCCAAAAATCACATGCTCGATCCGCAGGAAATTTACCTGCAGTCGGCCGACTCAAAGACCGAGCGCATTGCCCACATCTACGAGGAGTATCGCAAAGAGCTGCGCAAGGCGAACGCCATGGACTTCGACGACCTGCTGCTCGAAGCCGCACGCTTGCTGAAGTCGGTGGCTGCGGTCCGCGAGTACTACAATCGGCGGTTTCAATATTTGCTGATCGATGAATATCAGGATACGAACCGTCCGCAGTATGAGCTGATGCGCCTGCTCGCGGGCGACCGGCACAATGTGTGCGCGGTAGGCGATGAGGACCAGTCGATTTATTCCTGGCGCGGAGCTGACATCCGCAACATTCTCGAGTTCGAACGCGACTTCCCCGAAGCGAAGATCGTGCGCCTGGAGCAGAATTACCGCTCCACGCAGAACATCCTGCAGGCGGCATCGACGGTGGTCGCGAACAACGTTCGGCGCAAGGGAAAGAATCTGTGGACCTCGCGGCAGGGAGGAGCAAAGGTCGGCTACTACGAAGCGCCCGACGGCGAGAACGAAGCGCTGTTTGCCGCCGACACCATCAATCGCTACGTGCAGCAGGCGCACGAAAATGCCGAAACCGCACGGGCGGCCGTGCTCTACCGCACCAACTCGCAGTCGCGCCTGTTTGAAGAAGCCATGCGGCGCTATCAGTTGAAATACCACGTTGTGGGCGGCTTCTCGTTCTACGAGCGCGCCGAGATCAAAGACCTGATCTCGTATTTGAAAGTCATCCTGAACCCGGATGATTCGGTTTCGTTGTTGCGCGTGATCAACACGCCAGCGCGCGGCATTGGCAGGACGACGCTTGAAACGATCGAGCGCCTGGGGTTGGAGACAGGACTATCGCTATGGGGCGCGATTGGCGAGGCGATCTCGCGCCAATTGCTGCCGCCGCGAGCGCTGGTTGCACTGAAGTCATTCCGCGAATTGATCGAAGATGGGCAGGCGATGCTGGCCGGCACCTATGCCGAGCACTTGGAAAAGAATGCTCAACAAGGTAACGCCGGCGTCCCGCCGGCTGGTGAGCGGGCGTCCTCGCCCGCACCGCCAGGCGCAGAAGCAAACGCCGAAGAGTCCGACACAGATTCCGATCCGACTAACTTCAGCTTCGATTTCGGGATAAACGCCGATAATGTGGATGATAACAACGGCGGGCCAGGAGGCCCGCCGGACAGACGGCGGGATGCCGGCGCTACCACAGGCGACACGGGCGGTGATGACGCCGATGGCACTCCCGAAGGTTTCCGTGCTCCCGGTTCAGCCGCCAACACGGCCGAACTCCTCAAATTTCTGATCGACCGTACCGGCTACATCAAGCAACTCGAGGACGAGGACACGCCGGAAGCGTATTCGCGAATTGAAAACCTGCGCGAACTCGTGAACGCCGCCATGGATTCCCGCGATCGCGGCGAGTCGCTCGATCAGTTTCTTGACCATGCCGCACTCGTCAGCGATGCCGATCAGTATGACGAACATGCTCAGATCACGCTGATGACGTTGCATGCCGCCAAGGGCCTGGAGTTTCCGCTGGTGGTGCTGGCGGGGATGGAAGAAGGATTGTTCCCGCATTCGCGCACGTTGGTCGAGCCGGATCAGATCGAAGAAGAGCGCCGCCTCTGCTACGTCGGCATGACGCGCGCCATGGACACGCTGGTTCTGTCGCGCGCCGTCTACCGCCGTCGCTATGGCACCGATATGCCGGAGGCGAGTGTCCCGTCGCGCTTCCTGGAGGAAGTTCCGATGCAACTGGTGGAGGAGTTGGGCCGGAGGCCAGGCCGAGACCGTGTGGCGACGGGCATTCCTGGCCGTCCAGCGGGGCGAGTCCCCGCAGTCTACGATCGCGAAACCACGCACTACTCTTACGAAGACGAAGACCAGAGTGCGACCTGGAACCCGTCACGAGTGAAGCCGAAGCCACCGAAGCCGCTGCAGAGTTACAACTCGATCGGCAACATCGCCGAGTTCTTTGCCTCGCGCGGCAAGAAGTTCAGCGCGCCGAAAGTGCCGGTCCAGGAGCCGACGGGCAAGCGCGGATTCCGGCCCGGGCAGAAGGTCAAGCACCCAAAATATGGCGAGGGCACCGTTTACCAGCGCGAGGGGGATGGGGAAGATGCGAAGATTACTGTACAATTTCCTCGCTTCGGTTTGAAGAAGCTGGTAGAAAAGTACGCGCAGCTGGAAAGAGCGTGAACTGGCATTTGGTAATTTCGTAATCGGGTAATTTTGTAATTTTCAGCCCCGCCATCGGCGGTAAATTGCAAAATTACCCGATTGCCAAATTACGAAATCGAGAGAAAAAACATTCATGGCAGATACCAAGAAACTGAGCAAAGAGGAACGCAAGAAAACCAAGCGCGCGGCGCGCAAAAAGATCAAAATTGAGAAGCCGAAGAAGCCCCGCGATTACGCGCGCGGCTCGAAAAAGCGCAAAGTGAAAAAGATGGTGCGCGGCCAGGCGAAGCGGTAACTGCTAGCTGGGGGCAAGCTCTTGGAGGCACGGGCGCCCTCGCCCGTGCTTTCCATTAACAGTAAGGAGACACAGTCTCTTGGCACAATCGGTCATGGACGATACCGCTGCGCCGCAAGGCAACCAGCTTCTCTGCTGCAAATCCATCGACAAGCTGATTTCGGAGTCTGAGCAGCCGGAGCATCGGCTCAGCAAGTCGCTCGGCCCATGGTCGCTAACAGCACTCGGCATCGGCGCGATTATTGGCTCGGGCATTTTCGTCCTCACCGGCACCGCCGCCGCCGGCGAATATTTCCAGGCGCCGTCGATCCTCCATGCGCAGGCGCTTGACGTAATCATCAATCTTCTGCGCACCGGCTCGACCGCCGGAGCGCTCATGCACGGCCGTCCGCCAGCCGGGCCTTCGATTGCAATTTCATTTTTTCTGGTCGCAGTTGCCTGTAGCTTTGCCGGCCTCTGCTATGCGGAACTGGCGTCGATGATCCCGATTGCCGGCAGCGCCTACACCTATTCGTATGCCACGCTCGGCGAAATTTTCGCCTGGATCATCGGCTGGGATCTGATTCTCGAATACGTCGTCTCGAACGTCGCGGTGGCGGTCGGCTTCGCAGGTTATACGAAGGCGCAGCTGGCGGCCTTCGGCCTCAACCTGCCCGACAAATGGGCGAGCCCCGTCTGGGCTGGCGGTCAATGGACGGGCGCCTATTTCAACCTCCCCGGCTTCCTTATCGTTTTTATTCTCACGCTGCTGCTGGTGCGCGGGGTAAAGGAATCGGCGGAGACCAACAACATCATGGTCGCGGTCAAGATCGGCGCGATTCTGACGTTTCTGGTTGTCGGCGGGATGCTAGTGAAGCCCGCCAACTGGACGCCGTTCGCGCCCTCTGGCTTTGCTGGGATCATCACCGGCGGCGCCATCGTTTTCTTTACCTACATCGGTTTCGATTCGGTCTCGACCGCCGCCGAAGAATCGCGCAATCCGCAAAAAGACTTGCCCTTCGGCATCATCATGTCGCTCATCATCTGCACGCTGCTCTATGTCGGCGTCGCCGTCGTGCTGCTCGGCATGATGAAATACACGACTTTTGTTTCGGGAGAAGCCGCCGAAGCCCCCGTCGCCTACGCGATGAAATATCTCCGCGTCCACCCGTTCTTCCGCTCGGTGATCGTGATCGGCGCGCTGACGGGGATGATCTCCTCGCTGCTCGTTTTCCAATACGGGCAGGCGCGTATCTGGTACGCCATGTCGCGCGACGGTCTGCTGCCGAAGTTGTTTTCGGCGGTGCATCCGAAATACAAGACGCCGCACTGGTCCACCTGGATCGCCTGCTTTGCCGTCGGGATTCCCGCCGGCCTCGTAGATATCGGCGATGCCGCCGACCTTGCCAACATCGGGACGCTGTTTGCCTTCGTGCTCGTGTCCCTGGGCGTGATTTTCCTTCGCCGCCGCCAGCCCGACCGCAAGCGCGCCTTCCGCGTGCCCTTTGTGCCGTGGTTCCCACTGCTGTCAGTTCTTTTCTGCGGCGGGCTGATGTTCGGGCTGACCCTGATCACGTGGCTCCGGTTCGTAATCTGGCTGGCAATCGGGTTGATGATCTACATTTTCTATAGCCGCCACCACAGCGAGTTTTGCAAGAAGAATCGGGTCATTGGGTGATCGGCCACCGGCCCGATTTGGTGACCTAGATTCTGATCTTGAAGTCAGATGACCGATCGCCCCATCCGCCGCCCGATTTAGAATGGCTCCATGTTCCTCGAACCTTCGTCTTTCGTCCTCGCGCTTCCCAAAGCCGAGCTTCATCTCCACCTCGAAGGCTCGATCGCGCCCGCCACGTTGCTCGAACTCCGCCAGCGCCACGGCATGGATGGCGCGACGCTCGCCGAAGTTGAGCCACTCTACAACTTCGCGAATTTTGCCGGGTTCCTCGTTGCCTTCAAAGACGTCACTGCACACCTGCGCACGCCCGAAGACTACGAACTGATCGTCTACCGGCTGATGGAACGCCTGAAGACACAGAACGTACTGCACGCCGAAGTCACGGTTTCGGTCGGCGTGTGCCTCTGGCGCAAGCAGGATTTCCCCGCGATTTTCGATAGTTTGGAGCGCGGCCGCGAGCGCGGCGAAAAAGACTTCGGCATTTCAGTCCTCTGGATCTTCGACGCCATCCGTCAATTCGGCGCCGAGAAGGCGCAGCCTGTGCTCGATCTGGCCATTCAATTCCGCGACCGCAACGCGGTCGCCTTCGGCATCGGAGGCGACGAAGTCAAGGGCCCGCCGGAGCTATTCAACGAGGTGTTTGCGCGCGCTGCCGATCACGGCCTTCATCTCACCGCTCACGCCGGAGAAAGCGCCGGACCAGAATCGATCTGGGGAGCGCTCAACCTGAAAGCGGAGCGCATCGGCCACGGCCTCACCGCGGGACAGGACCACGAGTTGATAGAAGAACTTGCCGAGCGTCAAATCCCGATCGAAGTCTGCGTGACCAGCAACCTGCGCACCGGATGCTGCGCTGAGTTGTCGCAACACCCCGTGCGCCGCTATTTCGACGAGGGCCTCATGGTGACCCTTAACTCAGACGACCCGGCCATGTTCCGCACGTCGCTCGTCGAGGAATACCGGCTGGTGCAGGAGCACTTCGCGTTTTCCGACGATCATGTGCGCGAGCTAGCCCGCAACTCCTTCGAAGCCTCGTTCCTGCCGCCCGAGAAGAAGGTCGAATTCCTGAACCTGTTTGACGCAACCGCCGCCCGGTAGGGACGTACCTCGCGAACAGCGAAAAGCGAAGGACGAACGACGTAAAAAGCGCTCTTCGCCCCCCGTTCACCCGTCACACCATCCTGTGCATTCGTCACAAGCCAATGTTTTCCCCCTCGCCTATAATGTCTCGCTATGAAGCTCGAAGAAAAAATTGCCGAACTGAAAAAACGCGACCAACTAGCCGAAGAAGGCGGCGGAGCCAAACGCCGCGAGCGCCAGCACAAAGAGGGCAAAATGTCGGCCCGCGAGCGCGTCGAATTCCTGCTCGACGAAGGCACATTTGAAGAAACCGACAAGCTGCGTACCCACCGCTGCCACGATTTCGGCATGGACGATCAGAAGGTTTACGGCGACGGCTTCATCACCGGCTACGGCCGCGTCGAAGGCCGTCTCGTCTTCGTCTTCGCGCAGGACTTCACCGTCTTCGGCGGCTCGCTTTCCGAAACCAACGCCCTCAAGATCGTCAAGATCATGGACCTCGCCGCCAAGATGGGCGCGCCCGTCATCGGCCTCAACGATTCCGGCGGCGCGCGCATTCAGGAAGGCGTGATGTCGCTCGCCGGCTACGCCGACATTTTCCTACGCAACACGCTTTACAGCGGCGTCGTGCCGCAGATTTCCGCAATCATGGGCCCCTGCGCCGGCGGCGCCGTCTACTCGCCCGCCATCACCGATTTTATCCTCATGGTCGACCAGACCTCGTACATGTTCATCACCGGCCCCGACGTGATCAAGACCGTCACGCACGAAGAGGTCACCAAAGACCAGCTCGGCGGAGCCCACACCCACAACGAAACCTCCGGCGTGGCGCATTTCCTCTGCCGAGACGATGCCGAGTGCCTTTCCATGGTGCGCGAACTGCTCAGTTTCATTCCATCGAACAATTTGGAGGACCCGCCCCGCAAGCCCTGCACCGACCCCATCGATCGCCTCGACGCGAAGCTCGATACGCTCATCCCCAACGAGTCCAACATCCCCTACGACATGAAGGACATCATCAACACGGTCGTCGACGACGGCTACTTCTTCGAGATCCACGAGCACTACGCGAAAAACATCGTCGTCGGATTCGCCCGCCTCAACGGCAGATCGGTCGGCGTGGTCGCCAATCAGCCGGCCATGCTGGCCGGAACGCTCGACATCAACGCCTCGGTCAAAGGCGCGCGCTTCGTACGCTTCTGCGACTGCTTCAATATCCCGCTGGTCACGTTTGAAGATGTGCCCGGCTTCCTCCCCGGCACCCAGCAGGAGTACGGCGGCATCATCAAGCACGGAGCCAAGCTGCTCTACGCCTTCGCCGAAGCCACGGTCCCCAAGGTGACGGTCATTACGCGCAAAGCCTACGGCGGCGCGTATTGCGTCATGGCCTCGAAGCACATCCGCACCGATGTGAACTACGCGTGGCCCAGCGCCGAGATCGCGGTAATGGGTCCCGAGGGCGCGGTCGATATCGTCTACAAGCGCGAACTTGACGCCGTGAAAAATGGAGGCAGCGGCTCCGAGCGCGCCGAACTACGCCAAGCCAAAATCGAAGAATTCCGCGACCGCTTCGCCAACCCTTACATAGCCGCCGACCGCGGCTTCCTCGACGCAGTAATCCAGCCCAGAGAGACGCGCAAGAAGCTGATCCAGGCGCTGGAGATGCTGGAGACAAAGGCCGACAAGAACCCGCCGAAGAAGCACGGGAATATACCGCTGTAAACGAGCTTGGTGACACTGGACCGGAGCAGCCCCTATGCCGCCCTGCGTCCGCCCTGGTTGCTTGTTTGCTGCTCCAGCAGCGAACGGATCGACGTTAATGCCGCGATGCCGTCGCGGCTGTTAGCAGCGTATGCGATATAGCCGTCCGGCCGTACCAAGGTGATGCGACGGCTGGTCTCGAATCGCAGCTCAGCGACATCCGAAAATGAATCAGCAAGCTGTTTCGCAGCCTGTTTGACCGATGAACCTTCGCCGTCATCGAGCACCAGCAGGAACCGACTGCAAATGCCCGCTCCGCCGCGCAACGAATCATCGAAATATCTCTCTCCCGCTCCCTCAACAATGGGGCTTCCCTCATAGGCCACCCCGAGTTCGGAAAGCCTCTTCACGAAGGCATGTTGAAAAGGAGCCAAGCGCGACACCATGGGGATGAAGGTATTGCGCAGAATCTGTGCCAGCTTGCTCGGAGTCGCCATCGCCTTGGTCAGGAGATCCGTAGTTTGAATGACCTGTTGGATCACCGGCCGGCGTTCGGCACTGTAACTATCCAGCAGCACCTCGTTGCCGTGCCCATGGAGAACAAGGTCAAGCTTCCAGACCAGATTCCAAATGTCATGCAGTCCGGTATTCATCCCCTGCCCGCCAAATGGACTGTGAATGTGAGCTGCGTCTCCGGCTACGAAGAAACGGCCGACGCGCAGTTGCGCAACCTGACGGTGGTGAATGCGAAAATAGGTGCTCCAATTCAAGCGTCGCGCCTCGATGCCCGCAGGGCCCCGTTGCGCCAGCAACTCACGCACCAGGTCGAGTGAAGGCGCGTCACCTACTGGCTCCTTGATCATCGCTATGACGCGGCGGCGAGTCGCGCTCATCGGAAAAATAGCGACCGGTCCATGCTCGTGGGGACACAACTCCAACTCATCAGCGGGAAGTGTATCGTTCGTCTCGATGTCGGCGAGCATGAACAGCTCCTCATATTCCGCTCCCTCAAACGGCAGGTTCAGCAAATGGCGCACGGCGCTCCTCGCGCCATCGCAGCCGACCACAAAAGACGCCGTGAGTGTAATCGCCTCGCCCTTGTGGTTGAGCGTTGCAGTGACGCGGTCATCCTGCTCCACGGCTGAGACGAATGTCGTTTCGTACTCAACCGAACCGCCCGACTGACGTAGGTGGTCTGACAGTAGCCTCTCCGTTACGTTTTGGGGAACCATGGCGACAAACGGGTAGGGAGTCTCGTCGGGTGCGAAGCGCATGTGGGCGAGTGTTTTTCCGCCCGTCACTACGGTGACCGATGTTACCCGGTTGGCCTGTTCGAGGAATGGACCGACAAGCCCGGCCATGTCGAAGATCTCCATGGTTCGGGGAAAGATCGCGAGCGCTTTGGAATGTTCTGACTGCGCAGCCTTAGTCTCGACAAGTCGCCATCTCAGCCCTCGGCGAGTGCACTCATTCGCCAGAAAAAGACCGACGGGCCCGGCGCCAACGATCAGCACATCCGTATCGATTGCGTGATTCGACATAGATCCCCCTTAAACTGATTAGGTGCACGACCACCCAGACTCCCGGGAGTTGGACGAGTTTCTCGTCGCATCAGTTGCACCCACGACTCGAAAAAAGCGGGGGGACCGCCTGCGAGAGGGATTCAGGAGGGCGAACGATATCGGTTCCACGAGAAGAAAAGCCGGATGGATCTACGGAGCAGAAGACAGGAGAAAAAGAGAAACATCGGAGACAATAGTCGGGCGATAGACAGTCTGCGGGAAACTCTCAACGAAAATAGAGAGTCCCGAGGTGATGTTGAACTCATTCCTCTCGGCCAGTAGCTCGCGTTTAGACCCTTGCTGACCTTATTCTTACAACTCCCTTGCGGGGGCATTGTAAGCCGATCTTGCTCGGGCTCCGGGCTCACCGCCAACCGGATAAATCAGTCCAACGCCTCGGGACTCTATCCTGCCTTCGACATTAGTTCCTGTTCGCCTCAACCAGCGCTCAGCATTTGACCCTTGCTCGCCCTCTCAAACTCAACCTCGCGGCCGTTTGAGTGACTACGCTTGAGCCCCGGACTTCGCACCAACCGGGTAAACTTCAGAACGTGTCAAAGAACGATTATGCTTTTAACACGCTCAGTTTTAACGTCAATCAAATTCACCATTCCCTAACTCGCGTTCTATCAATCAAGTGCAGGCTGTCCACAGGCGGGTGAAGCGAAAATTGTGCAGTCAGTGCATCGGCAGGCACAAATCCCCAGCATTTATGCGCTGTTTCGCGGGTTGCGCGAACTCCGGACTGCGCAACACGGGGCTCGAACGCAGCTCCGGATTGTGCAAATCTCGTGAAAGATCAAGCCCATTGCGACGTTTGCTTCTTTCTGCGCGGCCGACGCGACTTCCATTTACAATGCGGCTTTCCCGATTGGAGGTCGTTTGGCGATGCGACTTATGCGACTCGCTGCGGCGATATGCGTTCTCGCGGCATTCTGCTCCGCCCAAAGTCCGGAGGAAAAGACCGCAAAGTACATGGAATCCGTTCGCCACCAGCCCGGACTGCTGTTGGCGTTCTTGCAGCAGATGCCCAAAGGCGGAGACCTGCACGTCCATCTGGCGGGAGCGATCTATGCCGAGAGCATGATCGACTGGGCCTCGGAAAATGCGCTGTGCGTTGACCGCACCACTTCCAAGCTGATTCACGCGGCGTGCGATTCCTGCGAACCTTACAAGCCGAAACCTTCCGTGCGCTGCGCATATCAGGACCACATTCTCTACAACCAACTGGTGGACGCGTGGTCGATGCGCAACTGGCATCCGGCGGAAGAGTCGGGCCACGACCGCTTCTTCGAGACCTTCGATAAATTCGGCCCCGCGTTGGAGAAGCACATTGGAGAGGCGGTGGCTGAAGTTGCAGCGCGCGCCGCGGAAGACCACCTGCAATACGTCGAGCTGATGCACACCGCCGACGGCGCTCAAGCCGCGATTCTCGGCACCAAGATCGGGTGGGACGACGACTTCAGCCGGTTTCGCGACAAGCTGCTTGCCGGAGGCATGAGCGAAGTCGTGGCATCGGTGCGCGCACAAACCGATGCCGACGAAGCGCGCAGGAAAGAAGTGCTGCACTGCGGAACCGCGAAAGCCGATCCGGGGTGCGAGGTCACGATTCACTATCTGTACCAAGTGCTGCGCGGATTGCCGCGTGAGCAAGTGTTCGCCCAGATCCTGCTCGGCTTCGAACTGACTAAGGCTGATCCGCGGTTTGTTGGCTTTAATCTCGTGATGCCGGAAGACTGGTATGTGCCCATGCACGACTTCGATCTCCATATGAAAATCATCGAGGCGCTGCACAAGTTCTATCCTGCAACGCATATCTCGCTGCATGCGGACGAGCTTGCGATGAGCCTCGTGCCGCCGGAAGGTCTGCGCTTCCACATCCGCGAATCGCTTGAGCGGGCGGGCGCCGAGCGCATTGGTCATGGCGTTGCCGTCATGAACGAGGACGACCCGATCGGCTTGCTCCAGGAGATGGCAAAAAAGCGCGTGCTGGTCGAGATCTGCTTGACATCCAATGACATGATCCTCGGCGTGACCGGGGACCGTCATCCGCTGCCGATTTACATGAAATATGGAGTTCCGGTTGCTCTCGCAACCGATGACCAGGGTGTAGCGCGCGGCGACATGACGCATGAATACTTGCGCGCCGTCGAGACGTACGGCTTATCGTATGAACAGTTGAAGCGCATGGCGCGGGCGAGCCTCGAGCACAGCTTCATTCCGGGCGCGAGTTTGTGGAGCGATGGGCGCGCGGTGCACCGCGCCGAAGCTTGCGAAGAGGCGAAATCGTCTGGCGAAAATCCGCCGCAAAAGTGCGGGAAGTTTTTGGACGCGAACGAGCGAGCGCATGTGCAGTGGGAATTAGAGAAAGCATTTGCCGAGTTCGAAAAGAAGTTTTGAAGCCCCGGCAAAATTCTAAGATGGTCATTCCGAGCGTAGCAAAGAATCTGCAGCGTGTCGGCCAGGAGCAAAGCAGATTCCTCGGCGTCTTTGGCTTCTCGGAACGACAATTCGTGTGGTATTAACAGAATGACTCCAGACCTCTTCACCCGCGCTGAATCCGCTGCCGCCTTCATCCATTCGCAAACCCAGCTGCGTCCGAAAATCGGCCTCGTGCTCGGCTCCGGCCTCGGCGCATTCGCCGACGACCTTACCGACGCTGTCTGCATTCCCTACGCGCAGATTCCGTCGTTCCCGCGCTCGACGGCAATCGGACATGCCGGGCAACTGGTGATCGGCAAATCAGGGTCAGTCCTTGTTGCCGTCATGCAGGGACGCGTGCATCTTTACGAGGGCTACTCGGCAGCCGAGGTCGCGTTCCCGACGCGCGTGCTCGGCCGCATGGGCATTCGCGCGCTCATCCTCACCAACGCCGCGGGCGGAATCAACACCGCCTACGGGCAAGGCGCGCTGGTAATTCTGCGCGACCACATCAATCTGCAGGGCCAGAATCCGCTGACGGGAGCAAACGACGAGCGCTTCGGCCACCGCTTTCCGGATATGAGTTACACATACTCGAAACGTTTCCGTGAGATTGCGCTCGACGAGGCGAAGAAGAATTCAATCGCGCCGCACGAAGGCGTGTATGCAGCGCTCGCCGGGCCAAGTTATGAAACGCCAGCGGAGATTCGATACCTAAGAACAATCGGTGCCGATCTGGTTGGAATGTCCACGGTGCCCGAGGCGATTGCAGCCCGGCACATGGGAATGGAATTGCTCGCGATTTCCTGCGTGACGAATATGGCCGCCGGAACCACCGACCAGCCGCTCAATCACGAAGAGGTCCTCGAAACCGGCCGTCGCGTCATGGGCCAGTTCGTCGCGCTACTGCAAGCAGTGCTGCCGCGGATCGCCGCCGAGTTCTAGAACACAAACTTCAACGCTAGCTGGATCACGCGCGGCCCGCCTCCGCCCAGGCCGGGATTGGTCTGCGCGACATCAGGCGTCTGCGTAAACTCGCCGCCTGAGGGCGTTTCTGTATTTGGGACAATTCCTGTCGGCGGTCCCTCGTCGACGAATCCGGGAACAATCGTGTGATTTGGCTGCGCGAAGTTGGGATGATTAAGAATATTGAAGAACTCCGCTCGCATCTGCAGGTTCAGGCGCTCAGTCATTTGCGTGTTCTTGGTGATCGAGAAATCGAGATTCTTATACCCCGGACCGTAAGTAGCGTTGCGGCCAAGATCGCCGGGAGTCCCGTTTGGTTGCACGAAGGCGTTGAGATTGAGATAGCCGGTCGCCGGACTCCAGTTATGAATAATTGGATCGACACCAGGGATCAGATTGGGGCGCTGATTGAAGTAGCCGTTGAACGTGTCATTCGCAAGCGCGATCGGAATCGGCCGGCCGCTCTGCAAGCTGGCGATCCAGTTGAGTTGCCATCCGGTACCGAATTTCCCGAGAGTTCGGAAAGGCCGAATTTCGTAGTTCACAGCTGCGGTGAAGCGATGCTTGGTATCGAAAGTGGATGGACCGTGCTCGGCCCTCAGGTTCGACGGATCTTGTGGGAAGGCAGCACCGGGAGCAAAGTCGATGCCATCCGAGGCGTCGTCGAGAGACTTGGAGAAGTTGTAATTCACAAAGCCCGAAATGCGGTGATTGTTCTCGAGACGCAGCGTGGTTTGCAAAGAGTTGAAATTTGAGGAACTGATCGGGGCAAGCTCGTCAATCGAAAAGAAATTAGGGTTCGTGCCGAACTCGTTGAGATCGGTGAGGCGGACAAGCTTGGTGCCCTTGCTGCCGACATATCCGATTTCAAACGACGCGTTCGCGCCCACTTGCTGCTGGACGTTGAGATTGAAATTCTGCACGTAAGGGGTGTGGAAGTTACGCGGCACGGCAAATATGGAATAGGGGCCGGAAGTAGCGACGGTCAGGATCGGGTCGGTGGTATCTGTTCCGTTGAAGGCCGCGCCGTTGAAGTTCATGGGCAGGACCGGCTCTGGGCCGATCGGATTGGTGGCCACGCCGGCAGAATTCGTGAAGTTGGCGATGAAAAGATCCTGCGGCACGTAGTCGTTGTAAATGCCGTAACCGCCGCGAATGACGGTATTAGTGAGCACGTTCCAGGCAAAGCCCAGCCGGGGTCCGAAGTCGTGAAGGTCGCGATTGTAAAGACCGTTGCTACCGACCATGGCGAGGGTTCCACTCGTCGGGTCGTAATTCGAAAGTAGATTGTGGGCTTCACTCATCGGACCAAAGTACTCCCAGCGCAAGCCGAAGTTGAGTGTGAATTTAGGCGCGAGGCGATAGTCGTCCTGCGCGAAGAAACTGTAGCCGTTGTTGCGGGTGTCGCGCTGGGTATTGCCGGTGTCGACTGAGATGAAGCTGCAGCAGTCGGTGGTGGTATCCCCCGTGTAGAAGTCGGCGAGAGCATCGATGATCGGATCGGAACTCACGCCCAGCCCAGGGCCGAACTGGTAGATGCCGCGTTCAAGATTGTCATTGAAGTTGCTGATAGAGGCGCGCCGGAACTCGCCTCCGAATTTCCAGGTGTGCTTCCCCGCGATCCAAGTGAAGTTGTCGAGGATCTGGAAACTTTGACTCGTGCGTCCCCGGGGCACACTGAACCCGATGGCACCAAGGTTCTCGATGTTGGCGCCGGTGAAATCGAATTCTGGCAGGCCAAGCTTACCGTTGCCAAAGTTGAGGCCGTGGGCAGCCGGGTCCCAGTTGGCGTTAAGCGAACTGAAAGAAGTCGTATAGCGGCTGTAGCCGAAACGGACTTCGTTGATGCGAGATGAAGACAGGCTGGAAAGAAGGCTGAGCGAGAGAACCTGAACTCGCGTCGGCGAGGTCTGCGCAAACGCCCCCAGTCGCGAGCCGGTGCCATAGCTTCCGGCAGAGCCGAGAGGAAACACTTGATAGTTGCGCGCGAAGGCGTAGCGTCCGGAAAGTAGCTCGTTGTTGGAAATACTGTGGTCGATCTTTGCAATCAAGTAATCGCCGTTATTTGTATCTTGCGCCACACCGGGAATCAGGTTCGTGTTGCTCTGCGGGTAGAAGGCGAGGATGGCATCGAGGCCGGGATTGATGACACCGCCGTTGAGGCCTTGAGCGATCGACCGGGCCGTGGAGATTTCGAGTTGCGTGGGGACTTGCAGCAGAAAATCGGAACCGACGTTCTCGCGCTGCCCTTCATAGGAGCCAAAGAAAAATGTCTTGTCCTTGACGATCGGGCCGCCTAACGACGCGCCGAAGTTATTGTTCTGAAAAACCGACTTGCGGGATTCTGTGTTGAAGTAGTTGCGTGCGTCGAGTCCGCTATTGCGGAAAAACTCATAGGCTGACCCATGGAGCCTGTTCGTGCCCGAGCGGGTAACAATATTGACGACTGATCCGCTGTTGCGCCCGTATTCGGCGGCGAACTGCGATTGCAGGTTGAACTCCTGAATCGCGTCAATGGGAAGCAGTGACGCCGGCGCGCCCCCAATTCCGGTCTGGTTCAGCGCCGAGTTGTTGAAGAACGGGTCGTTGTTGTCGGTGCCATCGAGCGTGTAGTTGTTGGAGCGGTCGCGGTTGCCATTGATGTTGAACTGGCCGAAACCGCCCTGGGTGCCGGCAACTCCGGAGGGATCGACGGTCGTGCCGGGAGTAAGGGCAACGAGTTTGCCGAAATCGCGGCCGTTGAGCGGAAGCTCGTTGACCAAGCGCCGCTCGACGATCTGCCCGAGCACGTCGCGGCTGGTTTCTACGAGCGGAACACTCTCCGCTGTGACCACGATCTGCTGGGTGACTTTTTGCACGCTCGTCAAATCGAAGTTGGCCGTGGTATCGAGGCCGACATTAACCTGCACATTTTGCCCGGAGGGCGATAGCTGCGCCGCTTGCGCCGTGACCGTGTACTCCCCAGCCGGAAGCTCGGCGATTACATAGCCTCCGTCGGGCCCCGTGTTGGCTTCGCGCTCCAGGCCGGTGGCGATATTCTTCGCGGTCACCTTCGCATTGGGCAGCACGCCGCCACTCGGGTCGGTCACCGTGCCTCGGATCGATCCGCGGAAGCTTTGCGCCAATGCAGGGATGAATAACAGGACTGACAACGCTGCGATAGCGAGCATGAAGTAAGCGATTTTGGCGAAGCGCATAAGATTGGTTCCTTGGGTCAAATCATTTTACTAATGCCCCTTGCGCGGGATGAAAATCGGCTGCGGGGGCTGAATTTTGTACATGGCTGCAAGACTGCTCTGGTTGAGTGCGATGCCGGCGCGTCCGCGCGAGTCGATGTACAGTAACGGCTGTTTGAGCGGAACATCGGCGAAAGTCTTGACGAAGGGCATTTGAATTTCGTGGTCCCCGATCGTGACCTTGAGCAAATCGCCGCGCTGGTAGCCGAGTTTGAGAAAGTCTTCAGCGCTGATGTTGGTGACGAGATTGCCGAAAGGGCCATCGAGCGCGATCACTTCTCCGGTCAGTCCACGCTCGTCGAGTGTGGCAGGGCGTAGGTCGAGCCGCACCAACTGCTTTAGCTCGGGCCCAAGCTGCGTCCAGTCATCGCCTCGGGCAAGGTGCGCGCCGACCGGGGAGAAGATATCGCGGCCGTGGAAGGTGGAAGAAACCTTGGCGCCGATCATCCAGTCGGGATTGGTGATTTCACGACTGCTCTCAACACCGTCCCGGTCGGCAACCATGGTGATCAACCCGTTGTCGGGAACCACAAAGAATTGACCACGCTTGGACTTCACGACAATCGCCTTGCGAGCGCTTCCGACGGTGGGGTCGACGACCCCGACGAAAACTGTTCCCGCGGGAAAGTACGGGCTCGCGCCGAACAGGAAGCGAGCGCCGTCGGCGATGGAAAACGCAGTGACCTGGTGGGTAAGGTCCACGATGCGGAGATTCGGGACGATGCCATACATCACGCCCTTGCAGAGAGCGACGGAGTCATCCACGACGCCAAAGTCGGTCATGAAAACGACGGTCGGAGGCGGCTGCGGGGCAGCAGATTGCGCGGGAAGCGATTGTGTGGCAACCAGAATCAGCAGGCAGATCGCAAGAAGATATCCCCGATAACCGCTGCGCAGAAATGGCAGGATGTTGGCGGAAGTCATGGAACGTGGCCTCCCATCGAAAAGGCTGTTCTGGTTGAGATTGCCGCCAGCGCAACGGCGATGTCATCTTCACTGGTTGACGACTTGCAGCGCACTCTGCACCAACTCTTTTGGAGCAGTACATTGTAGCGGACGTGGGAGACAGTGCGTCAACCGAAACCAAGCCCTACCACTTGCCGAACATCTGAACATCTACGCCGGACAGCGAACGAATATAATCGGGACGGCGAATTTCGCCGTCGAGGAGACGTGAGCAATGTCGAATGTGATTCCGGAAAAATACCGCGATCTTTTTCAGAAGCGCGCTTTCGCGAGCCTTGGAACGCTGATGCCCGACGGGCGTCCACAGGTCACGCCAGTGTGGTGTGATTTCGATGGGCAGCACGTGATTTTCAATTCGGCCAAAGGCCGGCAGAAAGACAAGAATGTGCGCCGCGATCCGCGCGTCGCGCTCGCAGTTGTCGATCCCGACAATCCTTACCGTTATCTGGAAATCCGTGGCACCGTGGTAGAGATCACCGAGGAGGGCGCGGATAAGCATATCGACAAGATGGCGAAGAAATATCTGGGCGTGGATAAATATCCCTACGGTCAGCCGGGCGAGGTGCGCGTGCTCTACAAGGTCCGGCCCGAGCATACAACGGTAATGGGATAACGCCATACGCGGTGCCCCGTCGAAACCGGGTTGTGACCCGCCAAATAACCTTTCAGGTCCATGCTTCCTTTTCGCCTTACCGAGCGTCCAAAGAAAGTAGGTGGGGTATTCCTTGGGGCGAAGTTGCCAAAAACATACGGAATGACGTGCTTCGTGATTCTCGGGAACACCTTGGGTCGCATTACCGTATCTAGGTGAGCGGGAGATGTCGCTTGGCCTGTTGCATGGAGGATTTATGGACGGTGGTAATAATCATGGCGGCTTGCACGAAATGAAGGCGCCCGGTAGCGAGGCTCCGGTGCATCAGGTAGTCGTGGCGGCGTGCGAGGAACTGCGGCAGTTGTTGCAGCAGCGGACCGAGATCATGAAGCGCATCGGCACCGTGAAGCAGACCATCTCCGGGCTAGCCAACCTTTTTGGCGAAGAGGCGCTGGGCGACGATTTGCTGGAGCTTCTGGATCGCAAGCCCAACGGGCGTCAGCCCGGTTTCACGAAGGCGTGCCGCAGGGTGTTGATGGAAATCCATCGCCCTTTGGGCGCGCGCGAGATGTGCGCCGAACTCGAACGCCAGGCTCCCGTGATTCTCTCACGGCATAAAGATCCGCTCGCCTCGGTGACTACCGTCCTGAACCGGCTGGTGGATTATGGCGAAGCCCGCAGCCTGACCAACGAACGCGGCCGGCGAGTGTGGGAGTGGGTGAGTGACGGCGAGCAGACTCCGAAAGCGATTCGCGAGCAGATTCCAGCGTAGACGCGACGAGGGAGTGGAGCGGATTCCTCCCTCCGGTCAGAATGACAACCTTTAGCTAGTCACCACCCATGCTGGCTGCAGCTGGCCCTTCTCCAAATGCCGCGTCACGTGCGCGTAGCTGGCTGCGTGCGGATCGTGCGTCACCATGATGATCGTCTTGCGGAAGCCTTCATTCAGTTTCTTCAAAATCTCCAGAATTTCCGTGGCCGAGTGACTGTCCAGGTCGCCAGTCGGCTCGTCCGCAAGAATCAATGTGGGATCGCTCACGATGGCGCGGGCGATTGCGACGCGCTGCTCCTGCCCGCCCGAGAGCTGCTTCGGCAGATGATGCACGCGTTCCTCCAAGCCGACCAGTTTGAGCGCAGTCATAACGTGCTCGCGGCGCTGCTGCGGAGTCATCTTTGTGAGCAGCAGCGGCAGTTCGACATTCTCAAATGCCGTTAGCACCGGGATGAGATTGAACGTCTGAAAGACGTAGCCGACGTGCGTATTGCGCCAGCGGGCAGATTGGCTGTCGTCGAGCTTGAAAATGTTTTCGCCCATCACGAGCAGATTGCCGGATGTGGGGCGATCAATGGCCGCGATCATATTAAGGAGGGTAGTCTTGCCGGAACCCGACGGCCCCATGAGCGCAAGAAATTCGCCCGCGGCGATGTCGAGAGAGACGTTATCGAGCGCGGTAACCTCAAACGCGTCGCGCTTGAAGACTTTGCTGACGTTGCGCGCCTGAACGACCTTGCCGTTCGCGGCCTGCTGCGCCGGAAGATTTGACGCTGCACTCATGATTGCCCCTTGATACGGATCTTCTGCCCGTTTTCCAGATTTTCGGGCGCGGTCGTGATCACGCTTTCCCCGCCCACCAGTGAATCCACCAGATAGCCTCCCGTGCGCTGACCCTCAACGTGCACGTCGCGGCGGAGCGCCTTGCCGTTGAAAGCGAGGAACACAAATTTTGCGCCGTCCTTGTCGCGCAGTGCTGCCGTAGGAACGAAAACGAAGGATTCTTTTGCCGCGCCCTGGCTGTCCTTGTTCGCTGGAGCCTTGAACTGCACCGTCGCATTCATTTCCGGGCGCAGGTAGGAGTCGGGTTCGAGGATCTGTACCTTGACCTGCACGGTCGCCTTCTGGCGGTTGGCCTCCGGCGACATTTCTGCAATCTCGCCTTTGTAGGAACGATCTTTGAACGCATCAAGCGTGACGATGCCTTCCTGGTGCGGCGACAGCTTCGCGAAATCGTCCTGCGCGATGTCGAGTTCCACTTGAATATCGTTTAAGTCGGCAAGCGCAACCACAGAACCGCGCGGACCGCCTTCCGCGCCGCTGGCAAACTGCGCCGTTACCAATTCACCTTTTTCGGCCGTGCGTTCGAGAATTGTGCCGGTGACCGGAGCGCGAATAATGGTCGCATCAAGCTGTGACTTGGCGTAGTCCATCTGCCCCTTAGCCGTATCTACATCGGCGCGCGCACGGTCAATTTCCTCGACGCGCGGACCGAGTTTCCACATCCGCAACGACTGTTCCAGCGAATTGGCACGCTGCTGGTCGGCATCATACTTGGCCTGGGCGTCGTCAAGACTCTGCTTCGAAACCACTCCCTGGGCAAACAAATCGTGCGTGCGGTCCAAAGTGATCTTGTCATTGGCGGCCGTGGCGCGAGCCTCGGACAGATTGTGGTCGGCCTGCTGAATTTCTTCGGGGCGCGAGCCATGCTCGGCCTCGGCCAGTCGAGCTTTCGCGCTTTCCCATGCGCCGCGCGCCTGCTCATACATGGCGCGGAACTCTTCATCTTCCAGGCGGACCAGAACCTGGCCCTCCTTGACCTTGTCGCCCTTTTCCACGCCGATCCACGCCACGCGGCCGGTAACCTTGGAGTTCACACTGATCTTGTGATGCGCGACGATGTAGCCGCTGGCCGAAAGCACGGTGCTGCCGGCCGCATTCGTGCCTTCGGCGGTCGCGCGCACAACTTCGACTTCCGGCGTGCTCGAAGCAAGCACGCGATAGGCAAGCGTGACAATTCCGAGCAGGACGACCAACGAAATGCCGCCAATGATGATGCGCCGCGACCAGTTGGACGGTTCACCGCCGCTTTCGCGCAACGAATGATCAATGCGCAAGCTCTGCAGGTCGTCGTGTTTGGTGTCTGTCGGCATTCAGTTCATCGGATGCTAACTGCACTCTTGCGATACAAATTCTAGGTCATTCGCGTTAGAGGAGTGTGAATCATTTACTAACGCGATCAGTGGTGCACCAGGCCACACTCACGCGCGCAGCGACGTCAAAATATCCTGCCGCGCAGCCTGCCATGCAGGAGCAAACCCGCCGGCCAGGCCCATAACCACCGCAAAAGCAACCGCGATAATGATGACTCGCGCCGTCAGGTGCAGGCTGAAAACCGTTTCGCTGAAAGTAAGCGAGTTGCCGATCCCCGTTGTCATTCCGTTAAACGGCAAAATAAGAACGATCCCAACCAGGGCTCCTAGCAGCGAAAGCAAAATAGCCTCGATCACAAACGACGTAAGAATACTGGGCCGCGAAAAGCCGATGATGCGCAGCGTGGCGATCTCGCGCGAGCGATAGGCGACGGCGGCATACATTGTGTTCATGGCGGCAAAGCTGGAGCCGATGGCCATGATGATCGCGACTACCGTTCCAATGAATTTGATAGGGCCGCCCGAACTGGTCTGCTTTTCGTAGTACTCGGTTTCGAGTGAGCCGTCCAGCTTCAGCCGCTGATCGTCGCTGACGCGGTTCTTCAGGGCATCAGCGGCGATGGGATCGGTCGCACGCAGGTAAACCGAAGCGTAGCCGCCCTGGCGGTCGAAGTCCACCGCGATCTGATTGACGTCTCCCCAAATCTCGGAGTCATAGGCGGTGCCGCCGGAGTCGAACACGCCGACGACTTTCCACTGGCCCTTGGCGAAGTCCATTGTGTCGCCGATTTTCGCGCCCGCGAAGCGGTCGTGAATCGACTTGCCCACCACCACTTCGCGCTGGCCGGTCGAAAACCAGCGCCCTTCGACTAGTTTCATCCGCGGCTGCCCCTTCGAGTCTTTCTCATCCATGCGAAGCGCCAAGCCCGCGGGCATCAACCCGCGTACGGAAACATTGACTTCGCCAGTCCCGTCCTTGCGCGGAAGAACGGCGACCACCACCCATTCACCGGATGCGAGCGGCTGTCCCTGGCCATCGGTGGCGATGCCGGGCAGCGTTTTGAGAGTGGGGAACAAGCTTGCGTCGAAGCCTCCCGAAAGCTCGGCCGTTGAGCCTTTGCGCATGACGAGTACATTCAGCGGATCGCCGCTGGTCATGAAGGCCTTGTCGAGACCGGCGAGCAGCGCCATCAGAAATACCGCGGTGGTCACGGTGAGCGCGATGCCGAGCGCCGTCATCACCGTGAGGCCCTTGCGCAGTTTGAGATTGCGAACGTTGTAGCTGAGGGGAATCGCCATAGTGATTGGTTAGCCGAGGTAGCGCAAGCCCTCCACGATATCAAGTTTCGCCGCATGATACGCGGGGAAAAGAGCACTCAGCAATCCCACCACCCCCGCGACGAAAATGGCCAGCAGCAAGGTCGGAGGCGTCACTTTCATGCCCCCGAAAAACATACCCATGCCCGGGGCGTGAGCAAGAACAGATATCAGCAGGAGCGCGAACAGACAACCGAGAACGCCGCCGGTCAATGCCACGATGACCGACTCACCAAGGTAGAGACGCAAGATGGAACGGCGAGTGAATCCCAGCGTTTTAAGAACGGCAACTTCGCGCGTGCGTTCGCGTATGGACATCGCCATGGTGGTCGCCGACACCAGCAGAGTTGCGAACACCACCGCGAAGCAGATGCTGAGAATAAACGCCTTCACATTGCCCATGCTATTGATGAAGGTGAGCTGGAAAGCCTTTTCGGACTCGGTCTTCGTAGGCTGGGGCGAATTATGGAACATGTCGTCGACGGTCGTGGCCACGTGAGCGACGTTCCCTGGAGTGTCGACAAGAATGTCAAACATGCCCGCCTGCCCTTTTGCGAACGAGACGGCCTCTTCAACGTATTTCTGATTGAAGTACATAGCCGATGTAGGTTGCGGTGCGTGGAAGATTCCGCGAATCGTGAGTTCGAGATTGACCGGGTAGATCGTTCCATTGACGTGAATGCGGTCCCCGAGCTTCCATCCAAACTTTTTGGCGAGTTGATCGTCAACGACGCACCCGGCGCGGTCGCGCTGCCAGGCCTCGAGTTGGTCGGCAGGAAGCCGTACGTCGGTGAAAATCTTGAAGATTTCGTCGGGATCGGTGCCAAACTGCGCGAAGAAATGTTCGGGCTTGTCGTCAATATACAATCCGCCGAACCAGTTGTTCGGAGCGATTGCGACGACTCCCGGGATGGCGCGGATCTTTTCCCGGTAAAACGCCGGCATCCACTCAGTAAGCGAGACGCGGTGACGGGTCACCAGTCGCTGCGCTTCCTGGGCCGTGCCCGGGTCGATGTAAAAAGAGCGCCATACCGTCATCATCATCGTGAGCAGCAACAGCGAAAACGTTATGCTCAGGACGGTCAGGACGCTGCGCCGCCGATTGCGAAACGCGCTTTTGGTTACGAAGCGGGTTAATGTCATGCCAGCACGAAACTCCCCGGGCCAAAACCGTCGCGCGACGAAAACAACTCAGACGGAACATCGCGCCCCACGCTAGAGTTGAGGATAGAACAGCCCTCGCCGAACCGACAACTGCGAGACCGGCAGTTTATGAACAAGACGTGAATAAGACGTCGCGGTTGAAAAAGGGGCAACGTGGTTCCTGAAAATCCACGGAAGGTTGAGTCTGGAGTCGATGGCATGCAACGCGCCGCCGAGACAATCCGAAGCCTCCGGCCGAATGTCAGCCGGGAACAAGCCATGCGGCAGTTTACGGGCGGCATTCGCGGCCTGCTGGCATCGCTCTTGAAAGGCCCCGCCCGATCGTCGGCGGAATTCTACATTCCGTATCGGCTGTTTCAGGTGACAGTCACAAACGACGGCCGCGACGAGAACAGAATTTATGCGATCGATAGCGTGGCCGGCGCGCTCGATTTGTTCGAATTTCGCGAGATCCCGAAAGAGCCCGACGCACTTGCCGTCACCACGAGAAACGCAGTACCGAGCCTGTTGGCAGAGGATCGGGCCCGGGAGCTGATCGTCGACAAAGTAAGGCGCGTCATTTTTTCGCGCGGCTTCGCCCGGCTCCGGAATTTTCGCCTCGAGGCCGAAGCGGTCCTGGGCGAAATCCATGTGCCGTATTGGATTTGCCTTCGCGGAAATGACAAGGCGCTGAGAATTGAAGTGCTGGATGCAGTCCGCGGTCGAACGGAGGGCGCGAAAGCTTGCAGGCTAGTGGAAGACTGGCTGCGCTCCACGGCGGAGATCGGGAGCAGATAGTCCGGAGCCCAGAAACACTGATGTTTGGCCGCTTGCGCAAGCACACTGGTTGCAGGCGTTTTTCGGTACTTTCGTAACTCCCATCGGTCGGGTTCGCGACGCTATCCTATCAATGGCTCTCTGGCTCTCCCCGATGTTTTCAGCCACGGCGATCCAACCAGTGGAGTGGCTTGTCCCGGCGAGGCGACTGCGATGGCGACGATGTTTGACCGATTCGAAGTTCAAAGCGAGATCTCGAAATCGGAAACCTCTTTCCTCTACAAAGCGTTAGATTGCAAATCCAACCAGACCGTAGCGCTGAAGACGCAAAGTCTTAAGCCGCTGGGCGACCGCGCGAACGCGTTCGTACAAACGCTGATCGCCGAAGGCGAGCGCACCCGCGATCTGACTAGCCAGAACATTGTCGTGCTCTACGGCGCCGGTGAGATCGACGGCCAGTTTTGCGCTGCCATGGAGTACATCCAGGGCAACAGCATCGCGACCATGCTGGCGCGCAAAGAAGGCTTTTCGATCTGGGACTTGCTCGATATTTCCCGGCAAGTGTGCGCGGCGCTGACGTGCGCAGACGCGCTCGACGTAGTCCACTCATCGCTCGAACCGGCCAAGATCATGGTGCAGTGGGACGGGTTGGTAAAGATCCTCGGCTACGGCATCTCCAACATGAGTTTGATCCAGGCCGAGGCGGGAAATGGCTTGGGGCCCCTGATGCCCTACTGCTCGCCCGAGCAGATTCGCGGAGAGGCGATTGACCAGCGCTCCAATCTGTTCACATTGGGAACGATCCTTTACGAAATGGTCGCGGGGCGGAAAGCCTTCAGCGCGGAAGATCCTGTTGCTCTGGTCAAGCAAGTCGAACATGAGATGCCGGCTTCGCCCGCGTCGTTGAATCCCAAAGCTCACCCTGCCGTCAGCGCCGTGATTATGAAGGCGCTTGCGAAAGATCCGGCCGAACGCTACCAGACCGCCCGTGCGTTAGTAGAGGATCTGGAGCAGTGCAAAGAGACGAGCAAGAAAGCAGCCGCCGGACCGAGCAAAACAGCCTCGGCAGCTGCCGTAAAAATTGATCCGGGCGCGCGCGCCGCGGCTGCCGCCAAGTTTGTGTCGGCGGCGAGCGCTTCAGAACGGCCAACGGTTCCGGCAAGTGCGACGGCGTCCCCATCGGTTTCTCCGCAGGCCGTTTCACCGCTATCAACCTCGGCCCCTCCCGTGCCAGTTCCACAGGCGATGAAAGCCGCCGCGGGAGCGTCCTCCGATGCCGGCACACTGGCGAATGATCCCCTTGAAGCCGAGCCGTATTCGGCGGGAACCGTGACCTCCGGCGCACGAATGATTGAAGATCTCAACCATGGTTCGGAAATAAGTCACTTCTCAGAAGTGAATCATGGATTCGTCGGCGCGGCGTCTGATCCGGTGCTTTCGGCACCCGCGCTCGACCAAGAACCAGAAACTTATTCCCCGCGGATTGCGGTGGATCCGGCGATGGCGGGCGGGGCAGTCAGCGCCGCACAGACCAGTTTTTCCGATATCAACGAGCTTCCTCCGATGAAGGAGCCTGTCTTCATCGAGCCCCCGCCTCCTCCGCTGCCCGAGCCCGAGCAACATTTGCCTGCGAGCGTGCGCCAGATCTATCCCAGGCCCAAGGCCGGCGAAGAAGAAAAACCAAGAATCCAGCCGCGGGAAGTCGCGAAGAAGGCGATCAACGAAATTGCGACGATTCCACCGCGTTTAATAATGTTTTCGACTTTGGCGGCAGTGGCGGTAATTCTGATCGTTGCCGTGGCGATATTTCTGCACGTGCATTCGGAAGACGACGGTTCGACGGCCGCGCCGCATCCAGTCAAGTCGGCGACTACACCGCAGCCGGCGGCTCAACAACCGGCTCGCGCGCCAGCCTCGGCAAAAGCCTCGCCCGCGCCCATTCAACCGCTGGCTCCGCCCGTCGAAGCGCAACCAAACCTGTCAGTGCGGCCAACCGCGCGCAACCGCGTAAAGACTCAGCGCGCTCCCGCGCCGGCACCCGTCCCTGTAGTCATTCCGGGCCACGCCTTTGTCGATTCCACGCCGCAGGGCGCGTCGTTTCAACTGGACGGAAAAGGGGACCCATCTTGGGTTACGCCCTTTGACGTGACCGGATTGAGCCCCGGCAACCACATCATATCGGTGAGCAAGAACGGATTCACGAGCGAGATTCGGTCAGTCGATGTCGTCTCCGGCGGAAAATCTTCTCTCGTCGTCCACCTGGTTCCTGTCAACGCACTCGTGATCGTAAACAGCACGCCCGCGGGCGCCGAAATCACCCTGGATGGCAAAGTGACAGGACGAGTCACTCCAGCGCAGTTCGCGGTTGAAAAAGGCCCCCACTCGGTGGTGCTCAAGAAGCAGGGATTCCTCGATGAGACCACGACGGCGGACCTTGGACCGGGGCAGAATTTTCAATATGCACCTGTGTTAAAGGCGCTCGGCAATGCCGAGGAAATCCGAACCGTCGGCAAGTTCAATAAGCTATTCGGGCGCGGCGGAGAGAGCACCGCAGGCATGGGCGGGGTCAGCGTCCACACCCAGCCCAAGGGCGCGCAGGTGGCGATCAACCAGCGTGTGCTCGATAAGCTGTCGCCCGTTGAAATCATGCTGGGGCCCGGGAACTACGTCGTCGATATCACGTTGACCGGCTTCAAACCCGTCCACAAGGTCATCACCGTGGAAAGAGGCGGCAAGGTCGCGATCGACGAGATCCTCGACCGCAACTAGTTAGATTTACAAAATACTTTGCCGGGAGATGCCTTTAGCGATAAAGGCGAACGCGGCTCCCGGCAAGACTGTTTATGAGGCCGCCAATGCACGGAACTTCCAGTCGAAGGCCTTCGTATCTCTGACAGATCGAAAAGTACGCCTAGAGAGCGGTCGATCGAAGGAGGCGAAATGGACGGAAACATTGTTGGTTTTGCGGCGGTGGTTTTGTCATTGGGAATTCCGATGGCTGCGATGTACACGTTTTATCGTGTGCGCAAACTCCGCACCGATGAGCGGCTGGCCGCGCTGGCACGCGGCGTGAACGTTCCGATGGAACCGGAGTTGACCGAAGCGGCGCGCTCGCGCCGGTATGGAATTTTGCTCGCCTCCGGGGCCTTGGGCTACATCTTGTGCTGCGCGCTGATGGGCCGGGCGAATCCGGATGCATGGACAGCGGCGGCGCTCGGCGTGGTTCCTTTGATGATTGGGCTCGGATATTTTGTCGACTTTGCGCTCATTCGGCGGGATCTGCGCGCGCAGTGAACTTGGGAAACGCAGCCGGGAAAGTCCGCGTGCGTCGCGGCCTTCCCGGCCGCCATCCTGTTATGTCCGTTGGATTTCATGGATAGGTGCTCCCGCTGGCATCGCGTTACCCCTCGATTCCGTTTATCATAGAAGGACATTCCTTCCGGAGGGGTGATGGCTGTTCCTGTATCCCAAATGTGGACGGTGGCGACCTATGTCCTGCGGCAGAAAATTGCCGGACGTAAGCGCTATCCGCTCGTGCTCATGCTCGAGCCCCTGTTCCGCTGCAATCTGGCCTGCGCCGGATGTGGCAAGATCCAGTACCCCGCCCACATCCTGAAAAAAGATCTGACGCCCGACGAATGCTTTAAAGCCGTCGATGAATGCCCCGCGCCCGTCGTCTCCATCCCCGGCGGCGAGCCGCTCATGCACCCGCAGATCGAAAAGATCGTCGAGGGCCTGGTCGCCCGCAAGAAATACATCTATCTCTGCACCAACGCCCTGCTGCTCAAGGAAAAGCTGCATCTGTTCACGCCCAGCAAGTACCTGAGCTTTTCGGTGCACGTGGATGGGCAGAAAGAGCATCACGACTTTTCCGTGTGCCGCGAAGGCGGATACGAAATCGCCGTGGATGGGATTCGCGAGGCCGTGAAAGCCGGCTTCCGCGTAACCACAAATACGACGCTCTTCGACGGCGCCGATCCCAGGAGCGTGCGCACCTTCTTCGACGAGATGATGGACCTGGGCGTGGAGAGCATGATGCTTTCGCCCGGCTATTCCTACGACAAGGCGCCCGACCAGAAGCATTTCCTGGGACGTGCCCGCACCCGCCGCCTGTTTCGCACGATGCTGGCGAACCGCAAGAAGAAATGGCGCTTCAACCAGTCGCCGCTCTTCCTCGAATACCTGATGGGCAAGCGCGACTACAACTGCACGCCCTGGGGCATGCCGACCTACAGCCTGTTCGGCTGGCAGAAGCCCTGCTACCTGCTGCAGGATGGTTACGCGGAATCGTTCAAAGAGCTGATGGAAACCACCGACTGGGATGCCTATGGCACGCAGTCCGGGAATCCGCAGTGTGCCAACTGCATGGTCCACTGCGGATACGAGCCGACCTCGGTTGATGACACCTTCGGCTCGCTGCGTGGATTTATCGATACGGTGAAGGCAACGTTCTCGCTCTATCCCGACAAAGACGCGCTCGCTGATCTCGACCGCGAAATTCGGCCGGTGTACTCGTACAACCCGCTGGTCCAAATTAACGACGCCCAGATTGCAACGCCGTCTTCGGAGGACGATTCGATCTCCGACAGCGCCTCCGTGGAAGAAACCCACGCATGAGCGGCCGCGAACATGGACACGAACTGCCGCTGCCGCACGCTGCGCCACCGGCAGCGCACATTGTTCCACCAACCCAGCCCCACTCCAATTCCAACTCCAATGATGAACTCGAAGTCGTCCCCGGCTTCGAGCGCGAAAATCTGCAAGGCTGGATCCCCGAACTCGCCACCGAAGCCGACATCCGCGCCGTCATCGAAAAAGCGTTCGACTATCGCGGCGATGTCACCATCACGCGCAAAGACGGCTCCCAGCTCACCGGATATCTTTTCGACCGCCGCATCGGCAAGACTCTCACCGACTCCGTCATCCGCCTGATGCTGGCCTCCAGCAACGAGCGTCCCGCTGTCCCCTATTCCGAAATTGCCGCCATCGCCTTCACCGGACGCGACACCGCCGCCGGCAAAACCTACGAAGCCTGGGTAAAGAAGTATTGGGAAAAGCGCGCTGCCGGCGAAAAAAATATTTCCATCGAGCCCGAAGCGCTGGAATAGAGTGCTCCCTGTTCGGCCCACACCGATTCAGCGAACAAGGAGCGGAACCGCTACTGCGGCAGGGCCAGTCGCCGCATCAGATCGGCGTAGCGCGGGTCGGAGCGCAGCGGGTCCAGCGCGGGATAACGAATCACGAGCAGCAGTTCGTTGTCTCCATCGGAGTAGGCTTTCTCCAGATACTGGAAGGCCTGATCACGGTCGCCGGCAATGGAATAGGCAATCGCCAAGGCAGAGGTGCGAACCGAAGCGGTCATTCCCTTGGCCGCGTCGCAATAGCCTTTTGCATCCGGGCTTAGCGGCACTGGATTCGGAGCCGTTGCCTGCGCGTCCCGGATCGCCTCAGCGAAGCGCCCCATCGTCGCGAACAATTGCGACCGTTTGTAATTTCCCGGGCGGGAGGTCGGGTCGCGTTCAAGGACCTTCTGCATCTGCGCCACGGCTTCCGGATAGCGATGGGCCACCATCAGTGCGGTCGCGTAATTCGCTCCGATAATGGTGGAAAGAGGATCCAGCGACAGCGCGGTTAGGTATTCTTCCAGCGCCTGGTCGACCCGGTTCTCGGGAACAAGAAACGTGGCAGCGTAGAAGTAGTGCGCGGTGGCGTTGTTGGGGTTTAGCTCAATGGCGCGCCGGAATTGCGGTTCGGCTTCGCTCCATTTCAGTTCTGAGGTCAAGGCCATGCCGCGCGCTGCGTGCGCCTCAGAAAGAGAATCGTCCAATTCCAGCGCTTTCCGAGTGGCGTCGTCGGCCATCTGGCTGGCCTGGCGCGAACTGATTCCCGTCGGGTAGCCGGGGGCAACATCGTAAGTGTCGGCCAGGCCGGCATAGGCAAGCGCGTAGTTGGGATCGGCAGCGATGGCTTGCTGAAACAAGTCGATGCTTTTCTTTAACCCATCCGCCGTCCGGCCGTGCCACAGCTGCCGGCCTTCCAGGTAGAGTCGGTAGGCTTCCGGGTTGGTGGTTCCGGCCCGCGCCACATGTTGCTGTTCGCTACCACTGAGTTGGATTTGGAGCTTGCGCGAGATGTCGCGCGTGATGTCGCCCTGCACCTGGGTGATGTCAGCGAGCTCGCGGTCGTAATGAGAGCCCCAGATCTCGGAGCCATCGGCGGCGCTGACCAGATCGGCTTGCACCGCGACGTGACCGCCATGCTGGACGATGCGTCCTATCAGGAGAGCGCTCACCTGCAACGCCTGACCGATTTTTTGCGGATCGTCTTCTTTCCCCTTGTAGCGGAAGACAGTGCTGCGTGCCAAAACCTTAAGGTTGGGCAATTGAGAAAGACTGCTGATCAGGCTTTCGGTCAGGCCGTCGCTGAGGTACTCGTTGTTCGGATCGGCGGTGGCATTGACGAAGGGGAGCACGGCAATGGAGCTGATCTTACTTGCCTGGGATTTTGCGCGCAGGAAATAGGCGCCCGCGGCTGCGGCAATCAACACGACTGCCGCAGTCGCTGAAATGACAACCGCGCGCGAGCTGGACAGTGCGGCGGCCGGGATGGGCACCGAACTCGCAGACGGAAGATTGGCCGGGCCGAGGCTTCCTGACGAAACGCCGCCCGCTGCAGCGGAAAAGCTCGACGAATGCCCGGAGTCGAGGTCGCGCTTGAGCCGCGCCAGATCTGTGCGTAGATCGGCCGCGCTCTGATAGCGCAGGTTGCGATCTTTCTCAAGCGCCTTGCCGATGATGCGCTCCATATCCAGAGGCAAATCCGGATTCAGCCGCAGAGCCGGGGCGGGCGCGGCATCGAGAATCGCTTTGAACAATTCCGCCGAGCTGCCGCCGCGGAAGGGAAGCGTGCCGGTTGCCATCTCGTAGAGCACCGCGCCGAAAGAGAAAAGGTCACTGCGCGCGTCGACCTCCTTGGCTCGCGCCTGCTCGGGAGACATATAGGCAGCGGTGCCAAGCGTGGCGCCGGGACTGGTGAGGTGCTGTTCCTCGATTGTGGCGGTCATTGTGTTCGACGCCGATGTGGAGGAACTGGCAGCCGGCAACGCCTTAGCCAGCCCGAAATCGAGGATCTTCGCATGGCCACGCTTGGTAACAAAAATGTTGGCGGGCTTGATATCGCGATGGACGATGCCTTGGGAATGCGCCGCGTCCAATCCGTCGGCGATCTCGATGGCCAGCGAGAGCACAGCTTCGTTATCCAGCGGTTTGCCCGAAATCAGATGCTTGAGGGTCACGCCGTCCAGATACTCCATGGCAATGAACGTGTGCTCATCGTGCTTGCCGATTTCGTAGATTGTGCAAATGTTGGGATGATTCAGGGCCGAAGCCGCGCGCGCTTCACGACGGAAGCGCTCCAGGGCCTGCGGGTCTCGCGAGAGGTCATCGGGCAGGAACTTGAGGGCGACGAAGCGGCCCAGCTCGGTGTCCTCGGCCTTATAGACCACACCCATGCCGCCTCCACCCAGCTTTTCTACGATCCGGTAGTGCGAGATGGTTTGGCCGATCACTGGGGGCAAATCTTACGTGGGTGAAACCGGCAAGTCAATGAAAGCCGTGGAGTTGGCAATGTCTCGAAATGGTTGTTGGCGATGAACCCCATAGCACTCGTTGACCAGCTTCTGGGTGCTATCGCCCCTCGGCAAGTGCTTATGCGCACCTGGGAAGGACAAAAGCGTTTCTCCGGAATCCCGTGAGCGGGATTCCGGGAGATCGCCCAACGAATCTATGAACGAGTTAGGTTGCCGTCGCCCTACTTCTCCGCGATGTAACTCAGATCCCCCCGGAACTCGACAATTTCGCTGTACGTGCTTTCGATGGAGCCGTTGAGACGTTCAATCACCGACATGGCTTCCTGCTCGCCAAACGCTTCCCGCAGAACATCGCGCAGCGGCTTGATGGCAGGATCGTCTTCAAATGAAGCCCAGTTGGCGTGATCTACAAGCAGAACGTACTCTCCACCCGGTCCGCCGTTCGCGAGCCTCTCCCAATGGTAGTGGAACGGCCATTTCGTTTTTTGCGCGGCATCGTACATGCGGGCGATGGCGCTGCGAAAATCGTCGCCCTTGCCGTATCGTATGTGGAAGCTTGTAACGCTGGTGTACTTGGCGCCCTGCGGGCCCGGATTGCTGACTTTGGGCAGCGACTCGAAATAGGACGCAGTGCGCTTCTCCACGTAGGCCCCGACAACCTTGTTGTACTCTTCCTCATCGGCGGCATCGGAGACGGCAGGCTTGTCAAAATCCGCCCAGTGCACGCCGCCTCGTCCCACGATGTAGGAGCCGGTGTGCTCGCCGGTGAGTACCTGCAGGACAAACAGCATCTCCGGGTCTTTTTGCTGTTTGTGCCAGGCGGCTTTCGCCTTGCGCCCGGCTTCATATTGCTGGGTCATGCCGTTCTTCGGCGTTTGAAACTCCAGTGCGGTGACGGTGCTTTTCTCTTCCTGCGCGGATGCCGAAAGCGCAGCCAGAAGCACGGTGACACACACCAACATAAGCTTGGTCAACTTCATGTCTCCCCTCCGTATTGTTTGGATTTGAATCCAGAATGAAGGACTTCGCCGGAATCGACTCTAGTGACCTAAGAAGTAGCCGCCATTCTACACGCATTTCGCTGATCGGCAACCTTGCGGTCCTGCAGGTATCTGCTCGGCTGATCTCGGCCCACGCCCGGACCACGCAGCTAAACTTCAGGAATCTCGTCTGTTCTAGAATCAATCTTCCATGCTCGTCCTCGCCTCCGCCTCGCCGCGACGTCATGACCTTCTCCGCAGCGCCGGGATTCCATTTGAGGTCCACCCCGCAGATATCCCGGAAGACCCGCTCCCCGGAGAAAACGCGGAGAGTTGTGCCGAGCGCCTGGCGCGCGAGAAGGCCCAAGCCATCGCGCGGAAGCGGCCCAACGATGCAGTGCTCGGCGCCGACACAGTCGTCGTGATCGACGATCAGATTCTCGGCAAGCCCGTCGACGCGTCCGACGCCGCCCGCATGCTGCGCCTGGTCTCGGGACGCACGCACCAAGTGATCACAGGCGTGTGCCTGGTGATGGGTGGCGAGTGTTCCGTGGCCAGCGAAACCACTTCCGTAACGATGTCTGAAATTTCCGCCGACGAGATCAGCGGCTACGTCGCCACCGCCGAACCGATGGACAAGGCCGGCGCCTATGCGATTCAAGGCATAGCGTCGTGCTGGATTCCCCGCATCGAAGGGGATTACAGCAACGTGGTGGGATTGCCGGTCGCGCTGGTGTACCGAATGCTCAGGCACGCGCAGCTGATCTGAGGTACGTTCCCGGCGACTCGGTCGGGATGCCGGTCTAGGGAAATCTCGGTCCGAGGCTCCTGCTGCTCACACAGATTCTTGCTTCTTCGGCTGCGCAATCGCGGCGATCGTCCCTCGGGTCGCCCGCAGGTAGTCCGCTGGCGCGATTAGAATTTGCAGCGCCCGCATCCCCGCCGAAATCGAAACCACATCGAACAGCTCAATCGTCTCGTCCACAAACACCGGATACTCGCGCTTGGCGGCGATCGCCGTCACGCCTCCGCGAATGTAGCCGGTGAGCGCCTGCAGCTCCTTGACCGGCGCCAACTCGATCTTCTTCTCTCCCGCGGCCGTGGCCAGCGCTTTCAAGTCGAGTTCCTGGTCGCCGGGGATAACGGCCATAACGACGCCATGCCAGTCCTTACTACCCACCGGCCGCGCGACCAGAGTCTTGAAGACTTGCTCGGGAGGCAGCCCGATTTTGGCCGCAACCGTTTCGGCCGCCAGATCGTCGGGATCGACCTCATACGCGCGCAACTCGTAGTGGATTCCAAGCTGATCAAGCAGCCGCGCAGCATTCGTCTTGGCTTGAGGATGACCCGTCTTCGCCATAAGCTATTGATTCTACAATATTTTACAGGTAAGTCCTTTCTCCTCAAAGATCTAGCCGGAAATTGCCGCTAAATCTTTGATTTATAAGGACCGGACCAGGAGGGCCAAGCCGAAGCGCTATTTCAATCGGAGGCTGCAAGTCTCACGCCGCACAAACCGATTCCTACTTCGTTGTATCCTCATTCGCAGGAGGCAAGCATGCGTCTTCTGCTGCATTGGCTTATCAGCGCGCTGGCGCTGTGGATCGTCGCCCATTTTGTGCCGGGCATTTACGTGAGCGGACCGAAGGCCGCGCTCATCACGGCGCTGGTGATCGGCCTGATCAACGCAACCCTCGGCTTGGTGCTCAAGGTCATCACCTTCCCGCTGACAATTCTCACGCTCGGCTTGTTTTGGTTTGTGATTAACGCGCTCATGCTCGAACTCGCTGCCGCATTCGTGCGCGGCTTCGAAGTCCGCGGCTTCTTTGCCGCGTTCATTGGCGCGATCCTGATGATGATCGTGAGTTCGATTCTGCAGTGGCTGCTGATGCCGAAGAAGCAGCACCAATAACATCGAACCCACGCCTCTATTCTGCAGCCTGCGGAGCCTCTTCCAACCGGACTGGCTCCGGCTTTCTCGCGCGTGTGGTCGTGATCACGACCACGCTTACCAGCACAAGCAGCGTCCCCAGCAAAGTTCGCGGGCCCACCGCTTCTCCGCCGAGAAAATATCCGATCGCAACGGCCACCACCGGATTGACATACGCATACGTCCCCACTTTCGTCGGAGACTCATGGTGCAACAGCCAGACATAAGCCGTGTAGGCGATGATCGAGCCCGCGACGATGAGATAAGCAAGCGCGAGCCACGCTCCCCGAGAAACCGTCCGAAAGTCGAATCCGCGGAACTCACCCAGCGCCGCGGACACAATCACAAGCCAAACTCCGCCGAGCAGCATTTGCGCCGCAGAACTCATCGGCTTTGAAGCCGGCAGCGGCAGTTTGCGCAGCAGCACGGCTGCGCCCGACCAACTGCACGCCGCAATCACCAGTGCGATCGCTCCATAAGCGTTGATCGGCTCTTCGGCCAGCCCAAGCGACCGGCTCACCAATACGGCAACTCCGCCCAGGCCGATGAGCAGCGCGAAAGCGAGGCGCGCCGTGAGCCGCTGCGTTCGCAAGAAAATAATCTCAGAGAGCGCCATGAACAGCGGGATCGTTGCCAGCATCACGGCGGCAATGCCCGAGGGCACGCGGCGCTCGGACCAGAACACAAGGCCGTAGTCGCCGACGAAAATCAGCACGGCCACTACGGACGCCGAAGCCCATTCGCGGCGCGTGGGCAAAGGCGTGCCTCGCGCCCGCATCCAGGCGAACAGTACGATCCCGGCAACGCAGAATCGGATTCCCGCCAGCAGAAATGGCGGCACCTCGTGCACCCCAATGCGTATGGCAAGGAACGTCGATCCCCAGACGAGATAGATGATGCCGAAAGCCAGCAGCAGCTTCCAGCTGGCGGGACGGGTTGTCAGATCCACGTTCGCTGAGTCTAGGCTTGTCGAATCCATGCGGACTCCGTTCGCAGGCCGGCAATATTCTGTAATAGATCGCTTCAGAAGCATACAAGGCGCAACCATTCCCTATGAAAAGTTCTTATGAGCGGCAGAACCGTTATTTATAGGAGCCGCGAGGATTTGACCATCGACTAAGGACGCCATCGAGGCGCGGCGATTGAGCGCGCCTGCAAGCGGCTAAGTGCTATCCTTTACTCGCCATGTCCGCTTCGCCCAACTATATTCCGCCCCGCAACCCTTCGAACCATGCCCTGCGCCAGGTCATCTCAGCCGACCAGATTCAGAAGCGAGTCCGCGAACTGGGTCGCCAGATTTCCGACGACTATCGCGGCCAGACCGTAGTTGCCCTCGGCATCCTGGAAAATGGCTTTATGTTTATGACCGACCTGGTGCGGGCCTTGGATGTGCCGGTCATCTGCACGTTCATCAAGCCGCGCTACAAGCAAACCAACCAGGGCGAAGCGCCGGTGCTGGAGATTTTCTTCGCTCACGAACTCGACATCAAAGGCAAGCATGTGCTGCTGGTGGAAGGCTTGGTTCACTCGGGCGTGACGACCGAATTCCTGATGAACGATTTAAGGGCGCGGGGCGCGGTCTCGGTGAAGCTGGTGACCTTGCTCGACCGGCAGTCGGCGCGCCGCGTGCCGCTGCAGCCGGACTATTTCGGCTTCCTGGTGGATGACGCGTTCGTGTGCGGCTATGGCCTGGGCAGTCCCGAGCAGACGGAGCGGAATCTGCCGTATCTGGCGGCGACGACGTAGATGTAGGCCCAGCTGTCCCGGGCGGGGGAATCTCGCGCGAACAAGCGGCTTATTTAGGTATGTATTCCCGGCGCCCCTAACCCTGGTCCACAGCAGTGCCCGAATCCTGTAAAGGGAGAGAAACGCAAATGGGATCGCTTCGAATGTTTGGTGAAGCGCTCGGGGTTTTTACTGTATCGATCATCGCGTTGTTTGTTGTGTACACGGTCACAGGGAAACGAGCCACGGGCATCGGTTGGGTCCACTCGAAGGGGTACGTGCTGATGGGCATAGGTGCGCTTTACCTCGTGTTCGGAGTGATCTTGACGCGACTAAAGTAAGCAGGGACAACGAGTCCTAGCACTGGGGTCGGACAGCCGTGGGCGGCTGTCCCTACGTGAACTGGGCTTGCTGCTGTGACTTCTGTCACCTCGCCCAGTTCCCCCGTTTTCCCCGGAAAAGGTCTAGAATGAGGACGCGGGCTTTTGCCAGTCGAATTTCCGCCGCCAGCATCTAATCAGGTCGAGCGGCTGTATTTCCCCGCTGGGAAGGGCCGCATTCCGAGGAGTTTTCCAGGTGAATTCAACCATTAAAACGGTACTTTTTTGGGCAGTGATTGTCGTGTCGGCCGTCCTGCTCTGGCAGGTCGTGCGCACGGGCACAACTGGCCCGAAAGACAAAGAAATCGGGTTCTCTGAGTTTCTGGCGCAGGTCGATGCCGGCAAAGTCCGCGACGCCACCTTCAACATGCAGGAAGTAAAGGGCAAGTTCACCGACGACACGCAGTTCCATACCACCGTGCCGACGAACTATCCCGATATGTACAAGACCCTGCGGGACAAGGGCGTGGCCATCAATATTAAGGACGCCAGCGCCGGGTCGTGGCCGAGTTGGATTCTGAACCTCGCGCCGCTGGTCTTGCTAGGCGCGCTCTGGTTCTTCATGATCCGCCAGATGCAGACCGGCGGCAACAAGGCGCTGTCGTTCGGCAAAAGCCGCGCGCGCCTGCTCTCCATGCAGCAGAAGAAGATCACGTTCAAAGACGTGGCCGGCGTGGATGAGGCCAAAGAAGAACTGCGCGAAATTATCGAGTTCCTGCGCGAGGCACAAAAGTTTCAGAAGCTGGGTGGACGCATTCCCAAGGGCGTGCTGCTGGTTGGGCCTCCGGGAACAGGCAAGACGCTGTTGGCCCGGGCAGTCGCGGGCGAAGCGAACGTTCCGTTCTTCTCGATCTCCGGCTCTGACTTTGTCGAGATGTTCGTCGGCGTGGGCGCAAGCCGCGTGCGCGATTTGTTTGAGCAGGGCAAGAAGAATGCTCCCTGCATCATCTTTATTGACGAGATTGACGCCGTTGGACGTCACCGCGGCGCGGGCCTGGGTGGCGGGCACGACGAGCGCGAGCAGACTCTAAACCAGTTGCTGGTCGAGATGGACGGCTTTGAATCGAACGATGGCGTCATCCTGATGGCCGCAACCAACCGTCCTGACGTGCTCGATCCGGCGCTGCTGCGTCCGGGACGCTTTGATCGTCGCGTGGTTGTGAATCGTCCTGATGTGCGCGGACGCGAAGAGATTCTGCGGGTGCACACACGCAAGATTCCATTGGCTGACGATGTGGATCTCTCGGTGCTGGCGCGCGGCACGCCGGGATTCTCCGGCGCTGACCTCGCCAACATGGTGAATGAAGCGGCACTTGCGGCTGCGCGGCAGAATCGCAAGGCTGTATTGATGTACGACTTCGAAGTGGCGAAAGATAAAGTCCTGATGGGCGTGGAGCGGAAGTCTCTGCTCCTGACCGATGAGGAGAAGAAGAACACGGCCTATCACGAAGCCGGACACGCGCTGGTGGCGGCCAAGTCACCCTACGCCGACCCAGTTCACAAAGTGACGATCATTCCGCGCGGCATGGCTCTCGGCTTGACCATGCAGTTGCCCGTCGATGACCGCCACAACTACTACAAGAACTATCTCGACTCGCAGATCGCCATCCTGATGGGCGGGCGCATTGCAGAAGAGATTTTCCTCAATGTAATGTCGACCGGCGCAGGCAACGACATTGAGCGGGCCACGGAACTGGCGCGCAAGATGGTCTGTGAATGGGGCATGAGCGAACTGGGGCCGCTGACCTTCGGCAAGAAAGAAGAGCAAATCTTCCTGGGCCGCGAGATCGCGCAGCATCGCGATTACTCGGAAGCAACCGCCATCCAGATTGACGAGGAAGTCAGGAAGATGGTGAGCGCCGGCTACGAGAGAGCGAAAACTGTTCTGACCGAGAATCGCGAAACGCTGGAAAAGATCGCGAGGGCATTGATTGAGCGCGAAGTGCTGGATGCCGTCGAGATCAAGATGTTGGTGGATGGGCAGGACCTGCCGCCGCTGAAGCCGTTGCCGGCCAAGACCGATGACGTGCAGCAGGTGCTGAAGCCGGAGCGTGCTCCGGCAGCCGGCGGAGAGCGGCCCGCGACCGCATAAAAGCAGTTGTCAGTTTTCAGTTCTCAGGGGCGGCCTTCGGGCCGCCCTTCTTGTTGAGAAGGCAGACGTCCGCAACACCTTGTAGAATCGGGCTTCTATGCAGCTCTCATTGGACTCCAAAGTTGCTCTCATTACCGGCGGCTCGCGCGGCATTGGCGCGGCCACCGTCCGCTTGTTTGCCGCCGCGGGCGCGAAAGTTGTTTTCAATTACCAGTCGGCCAAAGCTCAGGCAGCGGCGATGGTGCGCGAGTGCGGACCGGCGAACTGCCGTGCTGTGCAGTGCAATCTCTCGACCCCAAAGGCGGCCGGAGAGCTGGTCTCTGCGGCCGTTGCCGCGTTCGGACGGCTCGACATTCTGGTGGCGAATCATGGCATCTGGCCATCGGAAGACGCTCCGGTTGACCGCATGACCGACGAGCAGTGGCATCGTACCATCGCCGTCAATCTCGACAGCGTCTTCGGGCTGGTGAAGCACACGGTCGGGCAGATAAAAAAGCAGCGGAGCCAAATGAGTCCTCAGGCCAAAAGCGGAACCAGCGCGGATGCGGCCGGAGGAAACCCGGCCGACGGAAGTGCAACCGGCCATATCGTGCTTGTCAGCTCGACCGCCGGCCAGCGCGGCGAAGCCTTCCATTGCGACTATGCCGCCAGCAAGGGCGCGCTCATCAGCATGGTGAAGGGCCTTTCGACGGAACTGGCGCGCGACGGCATCCGCGTCAACTGTGTGGCTCCGGGATGGGTGGACACGGACATGGCGGCGGCCGCGCTGAACGATCCGCCAACCCGGGCCAAAGTGTTCGCGACCATTCCCTTGGGCCGTGTGGGAACGGTAGACGAAATCGCGGGGCCAATTTTGTTCCTGTGCACGCCCTACGCGGGTTTCATCACGGGCGAAATCTTCAACGTGAACGGCGGCGCAGTCTTGGTGGGGTAGATCGGGTGGTCAGTCCTATTTCCATACCCGCGCAATCATCAGCCCGGCCCCGATCCAGAAGCTCACGCCCACGCCAATCGCTAATATGGTTGCGACAATCGCGTCCCAGTTGAGAGGCCCGAATGCGTGTTGTGCATCACGCCTGGAATCGCAACCAGCTGAGTTGCGCGCAGTAGATTTGCGGCGCGGGAATTTTTGGATAGCGTTCATGCGGTCTTCCCAGGGGCAGCTGCCCATAAATAGTCTGCGAGTCGAGCGAGGCGAAAGTGTCAGTCAAGAGTCACGATTATGTAATTATTTCGTTGCATCCCGGTGCGCGAAACGTGAGGACTTCAAAGGGGAGGCGAGCCGGCGGCCTAATTTTCATGAGCGGGAGAACGGGCGCTTTCGAGATCACGCGGGCGAGAGCGCCCGCGCCACACCGCCTTAGGCTCCAAACTGCCGCAGGTGATGATCCAGATGTTTATACGAGCCGCGAGCCCAGGCCTGCGGCGTAAGTGTGCCAAAAAACGGATGCGGATAGCGCGTGCACTTCGCTTCTCCGCCCTCATAGAACTGCCGCACTTTCAGTTTGAGTTGCTCCTGCTCGCGCGCGAAATCGCGCTGATCCGCGACCACCAGCTTCTTGTCGGTGGGGCTGTTCCTGGAGAATGGTTTCTCGTTCGTGTAAACGGGCTTGACCAACGGGCCGAGAATTCTTCCGATGAAGATACGCGGCAGGTTCAGCCGGCCCGAGGCCATGTCCATTGTCGCCGAACAATGAGCCATCATCTGCGCGACGCCCATTTTTCCCCACTGCCTTTCGGAAGCCGCTTGCAACTTGTCAATGCGCGCGATTACTTCATCCACCGTCTCCCGCTCGAACAGGTTTTTCATTTTCCACCCCCGAAGCGCTCGTCTCTCGAGCGCAGCAATGATACATCCACCCCAATACAGCTAAAATGACTCTTCAGGCCTCTAATATAGATAGACTCATGCGACCTCTCTTCGTCATTTCGTTGCTCACGCTGCTGTCCTGCCTTGCGTCCGTTCTGGCCTGTGCCCAGACCGGCACCGAGCCCCCGCCCCGCGCGGCGCTGCCGCCCGATAAGCCGGCATCCGTCAACCTGAACGATTCCGAAAGCGCGCACAAGGCCCGCGCCCTGCTTGATCAGGCGATCGAGGCCCTCGGCGGCGAGCCCTATCTCACCTACACCAACCGCACCGAAACAGGCCGCTATTATCCTCTGCATCACGGCACCAGCGGAAGCCTCGGACTTCCCTACAACTACTACGTTGAATACCCCGACAAAGACCGTTTCGAGGTGATCCACACCAAGGACATTCACATCATTCCGGGGCAGATCGACATTGGCGGTGTGAAGTCCGACAAACAGTTCGACATCGTCCTGATCCACAACGGCGACAAGGGATATGAGACGACCTACAAGGGAACGGCGCCGCAGGATAAGGAAGAGTTGCAAAACTATCTGCGTCGTCGTCCCCACTCGCTCGAATGGGTGTTCCGCAAATGGCTGAATGACCCGACGGTGGCACTCTTCAACGACGGCCTAGCCATCGTCGACAGTAAGCCCGTTGACGTCGTGACCCTGCTCAACAGCCAGAACGATTCGGTTAGCGTGTCGCTCGACCAGATCACGCACTATCCCATCCGCATCAGCTATTCGTGGCGCAATCCGAAAGACAAGCAGAAAGACGTCGAGCAAGAGGTCTACGACAGTTACAAGCCCGAAGACGGCATCATGACTCCGCACTCCATCACGCGCTACCTCAACGGAGAGATGTCGCAGCAGCGCTTCATCACGACTGCGAAATACAACCAGAATCTGCCCGATACGCTCTTCGAGGCCGCCGTGACCTACGAGCGCAAAGAGCCGCTGAAGAGGCGGTAGGGCTCCGCGCCGCCGCTATAGTTTATGGCGAAGTACGCCCAAATCTCTGAAAAACAGGCCCCATTGCCTCCTGAAGCACCCCAGACATCTGTAGTCGCCTAAACAAGATGGCCATCTTCTCGTCAATTGAGCCACGGAATGTGGCTTTTCTGCCACATACGAAATTCCGTCCATCCTTATAAACTATTGGACAGCAAAACACTTACAGCCTTCATCGTAATGCAGGTGGTCGCACCGGTTCGGCGGGACCGACTAGCAACTTTGATCCACGAACAGACAATCCGCAATACCGTAAGCTGTGATGGCATCGGCCTGCACAGTGGCGCACCGGTTCACTTGCGCATCCTGCCCGCCACGGCGGGAACCGGTATCGTGTTTCATCGTACTGACCTCGACAACTTTCCCATCGAAGCCAGCGGCCGCAACGTCGCTCGCGTCAGCTATGCCACCAGCCTGATGAAAAAGGGCGTGCTGATCTCGACCACCGAGCACCTGCTTTCGGCATTCATCGGAATGGGGATCGACAACGCCATCGTCGAACTTGACAACCTGGAGTTGCCGATTCTCGACGGCAGCGCCCGCCCGTTTGTCGAGATGATTCAGCAGGGCGGCATCCGCCAGCAGCGCAAAGCGCGCTCCTACCTGAGGATCGTGCGCAAGATCGAGCTGCGCGAGGGCGACAAGTTTATCGCTGTCTACCCCGACGAAGCGTATTCCGTTTCTTATTCGATCAACTTCCCCCATCCCCAGATCGGCAAGCAGACATTTCGCGCGCCCCTCACCAACGGCAGCTATCTGGAGGAAATCGCTCCAGCGCGCACTTTCGGTTCCCGGCAGGACGAGCAGGCTATGCGCGACATGGGCCTGATCCGCGGCGCTTCCCGCGACAACTGCATTGTGCTGACCGAGCAGGGCATCGAAAATCCTCCCCTGCGTTTCCCGGATGAATTTGTGCGGCACAAAGTGCTAGACCTGATCGGCGACCTGGCGCTGATCGGCAAGCAGATCCTGGGAGCAGTGGTTGCCGACCGCGCTGGCCACGCCATGCACACTGCGCTGGTCTCGCGTATTCTGCGCGACCGCTCGTTGTGGGAAGAAACCACGATGGGAGACGCTAAGTACGCACCAGTGGCGGCGTCGGAAGTCAGCGTCAGCGCCTAACTTAGTCAGCCGGCTGGGGCGCAGTCCACTCCAGTGTCGGCGTCCGTTCCGCCAGTAGACGCTGCAGTTCGGCCTCGGCCTCTACCCGCACGCGCTCGGCAAAAGCGTGGGCGCTCTCGCGATGTTCGGCCCCCAGCGCCGATAGCCGCGCGCGCAAATAGGGCTGGTCCTCTTCCAGGCGGCGCAGCAAGCGCTCGGTCCGGGCAATCTTCTCTTCCAAGGTAATCATGGCCGGGCTTACAAAGAGTCGTTCGCAAACTCCAACCAGAGTGCCATACCCGAAGGCAAGCGCAAGTCACCAGGCAGATGCGGGTGATCGCGATGGGTCGGTTTGTGAAAGAGGGCAGCGGGAAACGCAGGAAGGTGACTAGACGAGCGATGCGTAGCCTTGCAGTTTTGGGGGCATCTCACTCTGCAAGCGGTCGGTCAGCCATTTTTCCAGCTGGTATTGCGAAGTTTGCGGAACTTCCACGAAGTGAATACCGGCATGGCCGGAACCATCGGCCCAGGCAATCTGGCCTTTGAGTTCAAGCGAGATGCTTGTCGTCGGCAGTGTGAAGCGGATTCCGACTGTCATGTCCTTCTCCAGCTTTGAGGTAACGCGCAGGGCTATGCCGCTTTCGCTCAAGTTGGTGGAATTCGCCTTGACTTCCCCGGCTTTGGCAATGCTCACGTGCACCGGCATCTCAATCGGATAGCGATAGTAGCGGCGCCGCTCGCGGATCATGAAATTGAGCGCGGCATGAAAGCAGCGCGTGGCATGCAGCGGCGTGAGCGGTTTCTGCAAAACGAAATTGGCGCCCGACTTGAAAGCTTCCTGCGTGGTCGTCTTCCCGTTCAGTACGGCGAAAGCCACCGACTTGGAATTGCTCTGCGTTTGGCGCAGCCCCTGCAGCATTCTGAAACCGTCTGGCAGATCGTCGCAGTCAATGATCACGGCATCGAATTTGCGTTTGGCAAGCGATTCGCCGCCGCTCCCAGTCTCTGAGCAAACCATGACGTTCACCGAGATTTTCTCCAGTGTCGGGCGAAGCACTCCGACCAGAGCGGCGTCCTTGCTGACGAGAAGGGATTCCAGGTTCATGGAAATTCCATAGTAGCCGTCAAGTTGGCCGGCGGAAACTTACGTAGGTACCGGGATAAGGGGGTTCCTCCGGTCATGTCGGACAAAGGCAGCCCGCTTCCGGATACGGCAACTGCCACGGAAATCAGCAGGATACAGGCTGCAGCAATTTCCTGTGGATTCGCCAGACGTTTACCGCGACACTAGCAAGGTGTCCGAAATGGCGTACCTCTCGCTCGGCTCGAACCTCGGAAACCGTGCCGCCAATTTGCGCGAGGCCATCGTCCGATTGGACGTAGCCGGTCCGGCGCGCGCGATTTCCGCTTTCTACGAAACTCAACCAGTGGACGTCCCCGACCAGCCCTGGTTTTTGAACTGCGTTCTCGCAATCGAAACCGAGAAGACACCGCGCGGATTGCTGAATCTGGCGTTATCGATCGAAGCGGCCATGGGTCGCTTGCGAACGCAAGACAAAGGCCCCCGCAAAATCGATATCGACATCGTGGTCTTTGGCGACCGAGTCGTCGATGAGCCCGGACTGAAAATCCCGCATCCGTCGATGCACCTGCGCCGGTTTGTGCTTGAGCCGCTGGCAGAAATCGCGCCCGCCGCCTGCCATCCCATCCTCGGGAAAACGGCGCGCGAACTGCTGGCCGCGCTCCCGCCAGGCGAAGCCGTGCGCCGGCTGGACGAGCCATCCGGCATTGCCGCGAAGCCCTGACCGGCAATCGCCAGATACTCCCCCGTGCTTCTCCGTAGCCTGCCCTGGGCTTGTCGAAGGGTACCCCGTGGTGAGCGCCTTTTGTCGGCACCCAAGGTAAACGGTGCTTATTTATTATGGAATGATAAGGCCGCTGCCCGGGCTCTCCGGCGCGGCAATCGCCGACTGCGACTCGGGAAACTGCGAAAAAAGAAAATCGACATAGGCTCGCGACTTCGGCCGGCCCGACGTGCGAGCCACTCCCATGCGCAGCAGAAACACCAGCGCCTGTAAAACCTCGGAGTCACGCAGCCGCGAATAGCCCAGATGCTTCTCTTCGGCTTCGCGAAACTCCTTCACCATGGTCGCCACTTCGCGGGCAATCTGCTGGTGGGTCAGGTTCGCCGTAGGCTGTTCGTAAATCAGGCTCGACTGGACCAGCGTCTGGTAGCTTTTAGCTAGCGAAGTGAGCGCGGCGATCAGATCGCGGTCGTTGAGCGCATGCCCGTCGAGCGAGCGTCCGGCGCGCGCGCTTTTGGCCAGCGCGTAGCTAAGGCCAACAATCAGGTGCTCGCGCTCGTAGAGAAACTGCTCGGCAATCTCGACTTCGGGGAAAAGCGCAGCGCGATCAAACCCGCCGTACGCGCCCGCCGTGTCATGCTGTTGAGCCGGCTGCCGCGACTGGGCTCGTGACTGCAAAAGATACGTACAGTCGCTCGGGCAGTCGAGCGTCACCTCGCGCTGCTCGCCGCAGCACTGCGCGCAGATCTTTTCGTGCACAGCTGGACAGAACCGTTTTTCCTTTCGTTCCCGGCAAAGGGGACAGCTCACAGTGCTTTCCTCAAAGCCCGATTATTTCATGGATTGAATCACCGCCGAGACGCCGAGGCCGCTGAGAAAAATCCAGCCATCGAACCAAATGTCGTCGAGTGATTTTCAATGGCCCGATGACCCGATCGCCAAATCCCCCGATGCCGTACTAAATGTCGTAATAAAGGTGGAACTCATAGGGATTCGGCCGCATCCGGATCGGATCCACTTCATTCTTGATCTTGTAAGAAATCCACGTGTCGATCAGATCCCGCGTAAACACGCCGCCCTCAAGCAGGAACTTGTGATCCGCCTCAAGCGCGGCCAGCACGCCCTCAAGCGATCCCGGCACCGATGGAACCTTGGCCGCGTCCTCGGGGCTCAGTTCATAACTGTCCTTATCGAGCGGATCGCCGGGGTGAATCTTCTTCCTGATGCCGTCGAGCCCGGCCATGAGCATGGCGGCAAAGGCGAGATACGGGTTGCACGAAGCATCGGGTGGCCGGAATTCGAGCCGCTTTGCCTTTGGGTTTTTCGAATAAACCGGAATTCGCACCGCTGCCGAGCGATTCCGTTGCGAATAAGCCAGATTCACCGGCGCTTCATACCCCGGAACCAGCCGCTTGTAGGAATTCGTCGTCGGCGCGGCAAAAGCCAAAATCGCCGGAGCATGCTTGAGCAGCCCGCCGGCGTAATGCAGCGCCATTTCTGACAAGCCCGCATACTTCTTGCCCGCAAACAGCGGCTTGCCCTTCATCCACAGCGACTGGTGCGTATGCATGCCCGAGCCATTATCCCCAAACAGCGGCTTGGGCATAAACGTGACGCTCTTGCCCGCTTGGTACGCGGTATTTCGCAAAATGTATTTGTACTTCATCATCTTGTCGGCGGAATTGACCAGCGTATCGAAGCGCATGTCAATCTCAGCCTGCCCCGCGGTGGCCACTTCATGGTGATGGCACTCTACGTCAATGCCTGCGTCGATCAGGTGCTGCACCATCCGCGAACGCAAATCCTGGTGCTGATCGGTAGGAGGAACCGGAAAGTATCCTTCCTTCGAGCGCGGCCGGAAGCCAAGATTGTCCTCCTTGCGCCCCGAATTCCACCGCCCCTCGTCGGAGTTAATAAAGTAGAAACTGTGCTGCGTAGCGCTGTCGAAGCGCACATTGTCGAAAATGAAGAACTCGGCTTCAGCCCCGAAGAATGCCTGGTCGGCAAGCCGTGTCGACGCCAGATAACTTTCCGCGCGCTTGGCCACGCCACGCGGATCGCGCCCATACGGCTTTCCCGTGGGCGGATCGATTGCGTCCCCGATCAGCACCAGCGTGGGGATTTCACGAAAAGGATCCATGAAAGCCGTATTCGGGTCGGGCACCAGGTTCATGTCCGACTCGTGGATGTGAGCCCACCCCCGAATCGAACTGGCATCGAAGCCGAACCCTTCCGTGAATACGTCTTCGGTGAGTTCGGTGATGGGGTAGCTGGCATGATGCCAAATGCCGGGCAGGTCAACAAAGCGCATGTCGAGAAACTTGGCGTTATTTTTGGCCGCGAATTCGAGTACACCTTTGGCGTTCATTTATAGAAACCTCTTCACTTAAGGATTCCGGAGAACCCAAGTATGAGAACGAGCCAGCCTATAAGAGGCCATACGGGGGGTCAATGACCGGCGTCACAGACAGACGGAGAGAACCTTGAACCGATAGAAACCGGAGAAGAAGGATTCTGGAAGCTAGTTGCGGCTCCCTGTTTCCGGGGACGTTTGCTTTTAGAATTTCGTGCGCAGAAATTCGACGAGAATATAGCCAATCACCGCGGCTACAGCTGCAATCTCAAAATTGGACATCGTGAAAATGTCCATGAGCGCCCAACCCAGCCCCCTCTTCAGTCCCATTCCCGAGCGTTCAAACTCGCCCATCAGCAGATTGGAATAAAACAGGAAGACAATGAACCCGATCTCGATCACTGCCCTCCAGCTGTGCTTTTTCATTGTCCGAGGATTATAGTGCCTCGAAATTGCAGCCGGTAGGAGCCTGCCCGCTGGCAATCGCCGGCATAAATAAATTTTATTTGTCGCGGGTGCCCGGCACGCGATAGCCTATCCGGTTATCCCCAGGCATTCAAACCGCGCTAGTGTACCGGTCAACACTAAGGAGAACCATGTCCACTGAACTGCGAAATTTTCTTTCCATCCCCTACGACGAACTCGAAGAAATGAATTTGAAGGCGAAGAAGCAGCGCCTCGACCGCGTTGCTCCCCACAAGATCCAGGAAGAGCGGCTCAAGTATCTGACCGACGAGTCGCGCATCAAGGCTTTGACCGTCATGTTCAGCGACCTCGAAGGCCGCCTGCACATGCTCGACTATGACAAGAAATTCCTGCTGAAGAGCTTCGACAACCTCACCTTCGACGGCTCTTCCATTCGCGGCTTCACCGCGCAGCGCGAAAGCGATCTCCGGCTCGGTATCGACTGGTCTGCCTTTTACTGGGGCCCGGCCGATGTCTTTGGCCCCGGCAAAGTGCTCGTGTTCGGCGAGGTCATCGACAAGGGCGGCGAGCCCTACTCGGCCGACATGCGCGGCGTGCTCAAAAGTTTCGCCGAAGCCCACTTCAAGAAGAGCGGCTACACCCTGAACGCGGCCAACGAGATCGAAGGCTTTCTGTTCAAAGGTGCCGACGCCGAGCGCGCCTATCACGAAACGCTCAAGTTTGAATACGTGAACACCGGCGGCTACTATCACTCGCTGCCCGGCGATCCCCTGCGCAACTTCATCGACACCACCGCCGAAGTCCAGCGCGCCATGGGCTTCCAGAATGAAAAGGATCACCCCGAGGTCGCGCCCTCGCAGTTCGAAATCAACTACAACTACGCGGAGGTGGTGGCCGCGGCCGATCACATCCAGCTCTATAAGCTCATCTGCCGCCAGGTGGCGCGCAACATGGGCCTGACCGCGTCCTTCCTGCCGAAGCCGGTAGTGGGCGTAAATGGCAGCGGCATGCACACCAACGTTTCGATCAGCAAGAGCGGCAAGAATCTTTTCTGGGATCCCAAGGGCGAAGAGAAGCTCAGCAAGTTCGGCTATGAGTTCCTCGACCGCATTCTCACGCACGGCAACGACATCTGCCTGCTGTTGAATCCAAGTGTCAATGCCTACCGCCGCCTCGATCCGCACTTCGAGGCCCCCAACCAGATCAAGGCTTCGCCGGTTGATCGCGGCTCGATGATCCGCATCCCTATCGGCAACGAGCGCAGCATGCGCGTTGAAGTCCGTTCGGTGGCCCCGGATGCGAATCCGTATCTGGTGATGCTCTCGATCTTCAAGACTGGCATCGAAGGCACGACCTCCAAGATCAAGAACCTGCGCCAGGCCGAGCGCTATTTGCCCGACAATATTTACACGGCCATCGAGAATTTCCGCAAGGCGGATTGGACCTCGACCCTGATGGGCGAAGACGTCAAAGGCCGCTACGCCGATCTGAAGCAAGCGTCAGCCGATCGTTGCCCGCGCCTGCTCGGCACGTTCGTAAAGGCGCCCGAGGTGCAGTTCCACCACGACGTCTACAACCAGTATTTGTGGAATATGTTCTAGAAAGATGTGGCAATGATTGTGTGGCGCGGACATTCCTGTCCGCGCAGCATCTTAACGGCGGCCGCAGTTCCAAGGCGGCCGTTTTTATTGATGTAGCACGATTGCGAACTGGTTACTCCCGTTTCCTCTTCTTCCCCCGCATTCCGTACGCGCGCTGCGATAATAGCTAACATAATGGTCCGTGCTTTCTCTAAGGATTCCCTTCTGTCCGACCAGTGGCTACCGAAGTCAGTTCTCTGCCTCCGCGATTACACCCTGAATAAGTTTCTGCGCGATCTGGTCGCCGGCATCACCGTAGGCCTAGTCGCCTTGCCGCTCGCCATGGCGTTTTCCATCGCCTCCGGACTCACGCCGCAGGCGGGAATCTACTGCGCGATCGTTACCGGCTTCATTATCTCGATCCTCGGCGGCTCAAAAACGCAGATCGGTGGCCCAACTGGCGCATTCGTCGTAGTCGTCTCCGGAATCGTAGCCGCGCATGGCGTCGACGGCCTGTTTCTCTGCACCATGATGGCCGGCGTCATCCTCATGATCATGGGCCTCACCGGCGCGGGCACCGCCGTCAAGTACATCCCTCGTCCCATCGTGATCGGCTTCACCAACGGCATCGCCATCCTCATTGCCAGCACCCAAGTGAAAGACTTCTTCGGCCTCAAGCTCGAAAAAGTCCCCGGAGTTTTCTGGCAGCGCATGGAAGCGCTCGCCCTCAACTTCCACACCGTCTCGATCGAGGCTACTCTGCTGGCCGCCGGAACCGTCGCCATCATAGTGATCTGCCGCGGAATCTCCATCCGCATCCCCGGCGCAATCGTCGCCATGGTACTCGGCACAGTCGTAGTCGAAGTCTTCAAGCTGCCCGTCGCAACCATCGCCACCCGATTCGGCGGAATCCCGAGCGGCCTTCCGCATTTCGAAATTCCCACCTTCCGTCCCGAATTGATTCATGGCCTGCTCGGCCCCGCGCTCACCGTCGCCATGCTCGGCGCCATCGAGTCGCTCATGTCGGCGGTCGTGTCCGACCGCATGTCGAACGATCGCCACAATCCCAACGTCGAACTCGTAGCCCAGGGCGTCGCCAACGTAGTCTCACCCATGTTCGGCGGGCTTCCGGCCACTGGAGCGATCGCGCGCACCGCCACCAACATCCGCGCAGGAGCGCAGTCTCCGGTCGCCGGCGTGATTCACTCGCTCACGCTGCTGGCGATTATTCTCTTCGCCTCGCACTGGGTGCGCTATGTTCCGTTGGCAGTGCTGGCCGGAATCCTGATAGTCGTCTCCTACAACATGGGCGAGTGGCTGGAGATTCCCTCGCTGCTCAAGCTGACCAAGACCGACATCAGCGTCTGGCTGGTGACGTTGGCTCTGACCGTGTTTGCAGACCTCAGCGTAGCCGTGCAGGCCGGCATGATTCTCGCGGCGCTGCTTTTCATCAGCCGCGTCGCCGCCACCACCACCGTCTCGCAAGTCACCGACGACTACGTCGAAGACGGCCGAGTCCACATCCTGCAAGACAAAGACATTCCCTATTACGCCACCATTTTTCGCATCCACGGCCCGTTCCTGTTCGGCGCCACCGACAAGATCGATGTTGTCACCGAACACCTGCACAAACTCCCGCCGGTGGTCATTCTGCGGCTGCGCAACATGACCGCGCTCGATGCCACCGGATTATTCGCGCTCGAAGAAGTAGCAAAGAAGCTGAAGTCCAGCGGCCGAGCCCTGATCCTATGCGGCGCACGCGAGCAACCCCTGCGCCTGATTCAGCAAACCGAATTCGAGGAGTTGGTCGGAAAAGAAAACATCTGCGACAACGTGCAAGGCGCACTGGACCGAGCCGAAGAAGCCTTCGAAAGACTACAGCCGGCAGCCAAGGGCGTCGGACGGTAGCAAACGATTACACTCGCAAACCGGGTCAATGCGTGCAATGGCGATGTTACGCCAATCGACTCGCCGCTCTGCGCGCCCAGGTGAATCCTGGATCAGGTTTTTCGATGTCAGATTTACAGTCCGCTGTCTGTGTGCTTAAATACTCCGATCCTCCGGGGTGAGGACGCGCTGGCCTTCGGCCTTCGCGATGCTTTAAGGAGACAGCCCTGTGTCCATTGGAAGCGTGGGGTTAGCTGCTCGTATTGAGAAAGAGACAAGTTCGACGAAGCAGCTCAAGACGTTCTTGAGCCGGTATTTCTATCTCTGCATGGCGCTGGCGATGGCCGGACTGGTGGTTTGGGGCTTCAGCCATACGGTTGACGCCAGCTTGTTCCATGCCAAACCGCCAAGGCCGCTCCTTCTATGGATACACGGCGCGGCCTTCTCGACGTGGATGGTCTTCTTCATTGCTCAGTCGGTTTTGGTGCGCGTGCGAAAGGTCAGCGTGCACCGCTCTCTCGGCTGGTTTGGAGCCGGGCTTGCCCCGGTGATGACTGCGTTGGGCTTCACGATCGCGGTTGTCATGACCCGCTTCGATACCGTTGTGCTCCATCAGAAGGACGTGGACGCTTTCCTGTCGATTCCTTTCACCGACATGATCGTCTTCGGCCTGTGCGTGGCACTGGCGATCTATCTCAGAAAAAAGCCGGAATACCACCGACGCCTTCTCTTCATCGCAACTTGCCAGCTCATGGACGCTGCAATTGGCCGCTTCGATTTCTGGTTCAACCACAACCTCTTCTACCCCGGCCTGGATTTTCTAATCGTGCTGGGCATGGCGCGCGATTGGGCGGTGGATGGGCGCGTCCACAAGGTGTATCTCTATGCGCTTCCACCGATGATCGCCCTGCAGACTCTTGCCGTCTACGTGTGGCGGGTTAATCCGGCGTGGTGGCAGCGGATCACCCACGCGATCATGGGATGGTGAAGGCGGCGCGCTGAGGCTCTCACCGCTCCAGAGCTGCTGGGAAAACCCTGCCACACTTCGGGTCGCTCGGGAGACTGTCGCTTAACAGACGATTGCATCAGACTCCCGATTCGCAGCCACCGAGTGTAATTCTCAGAGACGGCGATCTTTCACTAGCTGTCAATATCATTGAGCCTGCTTTCCCAAGAGCAGCAGCGTATTCTATCCTCGATCTTTCTGGGAGAAGCGCGCGATGGCTCCGAACCCTCGTGTTCGTGTCCTCACTTACTTGGCTCTTGTTTTCTCACTTAGTTCTGTCTTCTATGTCCTCTGCATCCGCCATGGAATGAAAGCGTCCTACATCTTCGGGCTTATGTGGTGTCCGGCTGCCGCTGGAATCCTTGCTGGTTTCTTGACGAAAAGATCGTGGCGTGAGTTCGGATGGGGTTTGGGCAAGGCAAGGTATCTGCTGGCAGGCTGGGCGATTCCGATGATCTATATATGGCCAGCCTACTTGTTGGTTTGGCTCACGGGACTAGGCGGCTTTCCCAAAGAGCAAACAGTGGAGAGAACTCGGAGCCTGCTGCACATGCCTTCGGAACCGACATGGGTCCTGCTGACGATTTTCTATTTGCTTGGTTCCATCGGCGCCGTCCTGTTCGGTTGTCTTTGGACTGCGGGCGAGGAGATTGGCTGGCGCGGCTTTCTGGTCCCGGAGCTTATGAAATTCAACTCGTTCGCGCGGACTGCCGTAATCAGCGGCGTGATCTGGAGTGTCTGGCATGCTCCGTTGATTATCTGGAGCGGCTACAACTCGGGTACCCCAACCTGGTACGCCGTCACTTGCTTCGCCACGATGACGGTTTCCGCGAGCTTCGTATTCGCGTGGATAAGGCTAAGGTCAGGAAGCGTGTGGCCTGCCGTGCTACTGCATGCCTCGCACAACGCGATCATCCAGGGATATCTTGACCCCCTGATCGTCAACCGGGGGCGGACCAGGTACTTTACCGGTGAGTTTGGCTGCGCGATGTTACCGCTTGTTATCTTCTGTGCCTGGATGGCATGGAAAGGAAGGGGTCAAGTGGAACCCTAGCCGGGCAAGCGATTCCAGAGGGCCCGCCTGTCTGCAACTCAAACCGCGGGCACGACGGCATTCATAGCAGCGAGCCCTTCCAGAAGTTCCCCCGCTTTCCTATAGTCCTCATCGTTCTCCGTAATGAACTCCACGCCATAAAGATTGCCGTCGCGGTTGCGAATAAAGCACCGGAAAGCCATCGGCTGGTCGGAATACGGCGGCGTGAACTCAACTCGGACCTGCGCGCCCACCGCCAGGTCGATGTCGGCTCTAACGGCTAATCCTCCGCCGCTGATGTTGGTGCCTTGCCCCTCGCAAGCGACAGCTTTGGTTGGTCCCTGCGTCGTCAATCGGACTTGAACCGGAAAGTCCGCAGCAAATCGCGGATGACGCCTTTTCCTCACATCGGCCTCCGACGCAGGCACGGCAGCCGATGAGCCCAAGTTCAAATCACGATCCATACCAAAAACCTCCAGACCTATGAATATCGCGCAAATCCAGTCCAGACATCTGTGATAAGGAACCACCGTCACGATCACGCTGGTAACAGAAGGGTCGATTACTCTTGG
>JBAQIB010000063.1:0-3107 GCA_049288625.1 Terriglobales bacterium
ACGAGCGTGTCGGGATAGGCCGTGCGCTTGCCGCCCGCTTCGTGCACAAACACCACACGCGCCAGGTATTCGAGATTGACTTGATGCACAATGCCGGTATCCGGCGGCACAATCGCGAGGTTGCGGAACCCCGTCTGGCCCCAGCGCAAGAACCCGTAGCGTTCCTTGTTGCGCTGGAACTCGAGCAGCGCATTCATGTCCAACGCCTGGGGCGAGCCGAATTCATCGACCTGCACGGAGTGGTCGATGACCAACTCTGCCGGTTGCAGAGGATTGATCAGCTTGGCGTCGCCGCCCAGGCGCTTCATGGCATCGCGCATCGCAGCCAGGTCGACCACCGCCGGGACGCCCGTGAAATCCTGGAGGAGCACGCGACTCGGCGTAAATGCTATTTCCTTCTCCGGCTTTGAATTCTTGTTCCACGCGGCCAGCGCGCGAATCTCTCCCGGGGTGACATTGCGCCCGTCCTCGGTGCGCAACAGGTTCTCGAGCAGTACGCGGAGCGAAAACGGCAGGTGCTTTGTCGAGATTCCCCGCTTGTCGAGGGCGTCGATGCGGTAGAGTTCGTATTCCTTGTTGCCGACTTTAAAGGTTGCGCGGGCGCCAAAACTGTTTGTGGACATGATTGCCTTCCTGAGTTATGGATGTTGGACAAAACTTAGTGATGCAGGCCGATACCGCGACTTGCAGCTAAACCCACTAGTTTAGTCCTTCGAGGGGGATTGTGTAAGGGCTGCAGGACGATTCAGCGGTCACTTTGCCCGCAACAGCAGCACCGGCGCGCTGATGTTGTGCTGCACGCGGGTGGCAGTTGTACCGAGGAAAACGTCGGCCAGAAAACGATGCCCGTGAGTGCTCATGGCAACGAGGTCGCATCCCTTCTGCCGTACCCACTTGATGATTTCTTTTGCCGGCTCGCCATAAGCGAGCTCGGCCTCCGTCAGGATTCCCGCTGCCTGAAACTCCGCGCGAATTTTTTCCAAGTAAGCAGTGTCTTCCGAAATTTCGGGACTCACGGCGTCACGCCCGTAGGTGCGCGCGGCCCATCCGTCCGCCACGTGCAGCAACACGAGCCGGCTGTGCGCAAGCTTGGCCAGCTGCTTGATGTGCTCAATGATGGCCCGGTCGGTTGCCGTGCCGTCCAGCGTCACCAGGATGGTGTCATACATATGGTTGATTTATCCGCCTACCACAACCTGCCAGGCTGCCCGCACCGAATCCGGCAGCCCGTAGAGATCCATGGCGGTGATCAGAATAGCACTCGCCCATCCGGCCGCCAGCAGAAACGGCCCATTTTTCCAAACCCCCATTCGCGCCCGCGAGCTTGTGAATTGCAGCAGGGGAAACATGGCAAACGGCAACTGCAACGCCAGCACCACCTGGCTCAACGTGAGCAGATCCGTCACACTGCTGTCGCCGCGCAGGCCAATAATCACGACCGCAGGCAGAATCGCCAGTGTGCGCGTGATGAGCCGCCGCACCCACGGCTTGATCCGCCAGTGCATGAAGCCTTCCATCACCACTTGCCCGGCGAGCGTGCCGGTGATCGTGCTGCTCTGCCCGCTAGCCAGCAGCGCCACCGCAAACAAGGTGCTCGCGGCTGCCGTCCCCAAAAGTGGCGCCAGCGTCAGGTAGGCAACGCGAATCCAGTCGCTATTGGCGTTGAATGCAACGACGTGTCCGCCAACCACGGTCACGCTGTGCTTGCCAAAGAAGACCGTTGCCGCCAGCACCAGAATTGCGGCATTCACAAAGAAGGCGATGGTGAGCGCTACGATCGAATCGATGGTATTGAACTGAATCGCTCGCCGGATCGAAGGCTCGTCTTTCTGAAACTGCCGGCTCTGGACCAGCGCCGAATGTAAGTACAAATTGTGCGGCATTACCGTCGCGCCGATAATCCCGATCGCGATGTAAATCATTCCCGCCTGCCCAAGGCGCGGCAGAATCAGCGATCGCCCCATTTCCAGGAAGCTAGGCTGGGTCTCGGGAAGAACGAAGATCTCGATGAAATAGCAGACCGCGATGGTGGCAATCAGCAGCAACACGATCGCTTCGATCGTCCGCATGCCGAACCGTTGCAAGGCCAATAGCAGAAGAACGTCCAGGCCAGTAATAATGACCGCCCAAAGCAGCGGAATATGAAACAGCAGGTTGAGCGCGACCGCGCTCCCCAGCACTTCGGCCAGATCGCAGGCCCCGATGGCCATCTCGCTCATCAGCCAGTTCGGCCAACGCGTCCATGCCGGATACCAGTCGCGGCAGCATTGCGCGAGATCTTTTCCGGTGACGACGCCCAGCCGCGCGGAAATCACCTGCATGAAAATGGCGATGAGGCTGGCAAGTCCGACCACCCACAAGAGCCCGTACTTGAATTGCGCGCCGCCCTGAAGATCGGTCCCCCAGTTGCCGGGGTCCATGTATCCGACGCTGACCAGAATTGCCGGGCCGACGAATGCCCGCCACTGCTGCCAGAATCCAGCCTGGTGATGCGGCACCTCGACGGTGTTGTGCACGCCCTCCAGAGACACGTGGGTCTTGGACGCTGCGCCTGGGCCACCATCGGCGGCGCCTGCGCCATGGCCAGCTGCAGACTCGCCTTGTGTGGGCCCGCCGGACTTCATGGATGGTTCCAGAGACACCCCAGGTCAACTGGTATACACAATACTACGTTAACTATGGTTAATGATATGGGAATTATACGGAACGGGAGCGCAAGTGGGAAACCCAGATTCTTTCCGCCGCCGATCGCCCCAGCACCATCCGGCGCGCCCCCGCCTTGCCCGGCTCTGTTTTAATGGAAAGAGTCTTGTCGTAATTGCGCTCGAGCAGCCCGAGCCTGGCACCCGGACGAATTCCCCGTGCTTCCAGGAATTCCAGCAGGTGCCGGTCGCGCTCGTGGATCCCGCTCACGACATAATTCTGTCCCGGCTCCGCTTCCGACAGCAACACCAGCCCGCGGCGCCGGCGGCTGGCCGGACTTTCCAATTCGCTGAGATTCCCATGCGGACAAGGGCGTCCGCGGCCCAGCTTTGCCACCAATCGCGCCTCAAAGGCCGGAGAAACCGCGTGCTCCAAGCGCTCGGCCTCGTCGTGCACCTGGTACC
>JBAQIB010000064.1:0-1655 GCA_049288625.1 Terriglobales bacterium
GGCCCAGGCCATGCATTTCAGGAATCCCCGGCGATCGATTCCGTCGTGGTTGTGGTCGAACAAAATTGCGTGGTTTTTTTGCGGCATATTTTCCTCCGAACCTTTCAAACAAGATCCCCTAGTGTCCTGAGTCTAATATTCGTGTAATAAATAGCAGGTCTTCCTGCATCTGATATAAGCAGGAGGAACTGCATGGCTCTCGGTCGCCCGCTCTCGCCCCTGACTCTTGTCCCTGCCGAACGACAACGGTTGTTGGAATGGACCCGTCGTCCTAAGACGGCGCAAGCCCTGGCCTTGCGTGCCCGCATCGTGTTGCTCTGTGCCGAGGGGCGGAGCAACACCGAGGTCGCTCGCCGAACGCATGTGACGCTGGCTACCGTGGGCAAGTGGCGAAAGCGTTTTCTTCTTCTGCGCCTCGATGGGTTGCTCGACGAACCCCGTCCCGGCACCCGGCGGCGCCTCAGCGATGCTGAGGTCGAACGCGTACTGGCGCGCACTCTGGAAAGCCAGCCGCAAGCTGCCACCCACTGGTCCACGCGCTCCCTCGCCCAGGCTGCCGGACTGAGCCAGAGCAGCATCAGCCGCATCTGGCGTGCCTTTTCGCTTCGGCCCCATCGCAGCGAAACCTTCAAGCTGAGCCGAGACCCGCTGTTCATCGACAAAGTCCGCGACATCGTCGGCCTCTACCTCAACCCACCCGACCGCGCCCTGGTGCTGTGCGTGGACGAGAAGAGTCAGATTCAGGCGCTGGACCGCACCGCGCCGCTGTTGCCCATGCGCCCCGGACAGGTCGAACGCCGCAGCCACGATTACAAACGTCACGGCACCACCAGCCTGTTTGCCGCCTTCGATGTGGCCAGCGGCCAGGTGCTGGGCCAACTGCATCGCCGCCATCGCTCCCGCGAGTTCCGCCGCTTTCTCGACACCATCGAGCAGAACGTGCCCGCGAAACTTGACGTACATCTCATCCTCGATAACTACGGCACCCACAAAACCCAACTGATCCGCCGCTGGCTGGCCAAACGTCCGCGCTTCCACCTGCATTTCACTCCCACTTCGGCCTCCTGGCTGAACCTGGTCGAGCGCTGGTTCGCTGCGCTGACCGAAAAACAGATTCGGCGTGGGGTACACCGCAGCACACTGCAGTTGGAGAACGCCATTCGCCACTTTATCGAGCATCACAACCAGAACCCGAAACCCTTTATCTGGACCAAGACCGCCGACCAGATCCTCGATTCCGTCGCCCGCTTTTGTAAACGAACATTAGACTCAGTACACTAGCAGAAAAGTTCGAAAATCGTCTGCTAGGGCCGACCAATTGTTTCCAATTACTTACGGCACCGTCGGGAACTCCAAAGTCGACCACCTGGTTTTGCACCAGGAGCTCTAGCGCTCCGACCCGCATAAATGCTGGGGTGTTACTCATCGAAGAGCGCGGGACCGTCTACAAGACCGACTACAGCGATGTATCGGAAAGACCAGATGAGAGCCTGGGCTTCTCTTGTCTTGAAGAATTGCTCTAAAACGCCTTGTGTGCAACCCGCGATCCCACGTCGGTGACAGCGCGGCGAGTTAACGCGCCGCGCTATTTCGGGTTCTCCCCCACGGACGGTTGCATGCCTCGCAGCGTCACTGTTCCACGGTGAAGACGAAGG
>JBAQIB010000065.1:0-15710 GCA_049288625.1 Terriglobales bacterium
AGCGGTGCCATCAGCGGCCGCGGACAAGGTCGTCTTTCAGTTCGGTATTCCGGCTGCGGAGCGGGCACGGCTGCGGGTCGTGCTGTTCGACCGCACCTTCCTGCTGCGCGCGATGACGCATGCCTTCCGCGAAGACAAATTCGAGTGGGCGCAAGTGGCCCCGGGCGGCGTGTGGGTGTCGCCGTTATTGTCGCATCACCCACTCCACCTGTACCGGCTCGTCATCAAACTCATCGACGGCAAGCACTTCGATTTGCTGCTCGTTATGGGCAGCGATTTGCGGAAGAAGAAAGAGGTCCGGGACACGATTCTGTGGCTGACCGTCCTATCGGGCCATGCGTTCGGCCCGCCAGCACTTCCACGCGTCGGCGCATGGCGAAAGGACCTCGGGGCGGTCGCGATCGCGTACGTCAACGACCCTACAGCCTGGGACCATATCCGCGAGCTCTCGCGGCAGCAAGACGTGTGCGACGGGATGGCGAAGCGCTGGGCGTGGAGGAAGTTGTTCGTGCGCGCCATGGCTACGTTCTTTCGCGCCTGGGAGCACAGCGGCTACCGTATCGTGCCGGGAGCGGTAGCGCCGGCCAATGTGGCGGTACCTGATGCCGACTTTAGCGAAGCGACCAGCATCCTCTCGCTCGCCGGGTGGCGGTCCTACGAGGGGCCGCTTGCGTTTGCGGCGCTGTTCCTGCGGAACTTCTACCGTCAGACGGAGGCGCTGTGCCCGCAAAGCCGCGACGCTCTGCAGGTCGACTGGATCTTCGATGCGTGCATCGAGGCGCTCGGGCCGAGCGCCTCCGAGGCGTTCTTCGATGCGCTCCAGACGGCTCTATCCGCAGCGGAGCACACGACCGAATCGGAGGTGCTCCGGAACGCGCTCACCGTTTATCGTGCAGCGCTCGCTACGCATCCGTATGTGCCGATGCCGGTGCTGTGCTCCGTCCACCGTTTTCTGGAGTGGGAAGGCGTCAACCCGACGGCCACGCACGAGGCACGTGAGGAAGCCGTCATCCAGATGATTCACCTGTACCGCCTCAACCGATTCCACGAGGCGTTTCGGTACTACGTCTACCAGCACACCTATTTCGCGCGGGCCGGCGCGGGGGTTGACGAGATGTTCAACCGCCTAGTCGCGCGGCGACTGGGCAAGCCGGGAGCGCGCCGCGGGCAGCTCGAGGAGCTATCCGAGTTGCAGAACCTTATGACCGATCCGCACGATCGCGACGTGTTCAGCCACATGGTGTTCCCACAGGCGAGAAGGGCCCAGCGGCTCGACATCCTCCGGGTTGGCGCGACGGAGGACAAGCGCATCCTCGTCCGCTCGATCATCCGCGATGCGGCGGGCACGCGGTACGAGGTGCGCAAGCCAATCGCCCCGGTCGAGATCGGACACCTCCATCGCCTGATCCTGGAGACCGACTACCCGAAGCGGATAACCGCACACGACCTTCACCTCGTCATCACCGACCCGGAGGAACGGATCGTCGGTGGCCTCTGCTACCGCTGGGAGGAGTCGAATGTCGTTTACCTGGACTGGATCGTGGTCTCGACCGCGCTGATCAACCAGGGACTCGGTGGAAATCTGGTCGAGGATTTCTGTGTGCGGATGGAGGCCCAAGGCGCGCGCTGCGTAAAAACGAACTTCTTCCTCGGGCGATTGTGGTCGAAGCACGGTTTCAAGGTAAATCAGAGATGGGGCGGGCTGGTCCGGTTCCTCGGCGGCGAAGCTGATAGCGATGCGGACAGTACTGGCGGCGCTCGATAGCACGTGGCTTGCGGTTACACGCCCCAAGAAGCGTTTAACCGTTCAACAGGGTCACGAAGGCGAGCAACGCTTCGCGCCTTTGAAGTTCTGGTCCAAGTCATGGATTGGGAAGCCATCTGCCTCTGGAATTGTCAACACCTTGCACTACACACTCGATGAGTGTTCCGGTCATACGGCGGCTTTCGCCTAGACTTGCAGCACATCGCCCTCGCGGGCAACCATCTCGTACAAGACAGGATTGACGAAGAATCCGATGAACAGGCGGGAGATAAGGCCGGCCACGATGACGATGGCGAAAGGCCTTTGAGTATCCGAACCAATGCCGGTGGAAAGCGCGGCCGGCAGCAATCCCAGGCAGGCAACCAGGGCCGTCATCATGATCGGGCGAAGTCGCAACAGCGAAGCCTCCCGCGTGGCCGTGTGGATATCCACTCCCTCCAGTCGCAACTTGTTGATGTAGGAGACAAGAATCACAGCTGTTTCCACTGAAACCCCGAGCAGAGCGAGAAGCCCCAGGACGGAGGACACACTAAATGGAGTGTGCGTGACCTTGAGCGCAACCAGCGCGCCGACCGGTTCCGTCATGATTACGCCCAGGGCAATGGTGAACGGGAACTTGAAATTTCCATAGAGCGCAAACAGGATCATGAAAATCAGCACCACGGCAAGAGGGCCAATAAAGTACATCTGCGACTTGGCTTCGAGAAATTGGCTGTATTCGCCACCCCATTCCATCCGGTAGCCTTGCGGCAGCGAGACGGCCTTCTTGACAGCCGCTTGGGCATCTCGTACCGCACGTTCCAAGTCACGTCCCTCGATGCTGTACTGCACGCCGATGTAGCGAGAGTTATTTTCGCGGTAGATAAAAGACGCACCGTTTCCCTGGCTGATATTGGCGAGTTGGCTGAGCGGGATCTGCTGCCCATCTGGGGTTCCCACCAATAGGTTTCCAATCTCATGCGCGCTGCTACGGAATTGGGGTTGCATGCGGACAACCAGATCGAACAACTTTTCCCCTTGAATGACTTGAGTGACTGCCTGCCCGCCTACCGCAGCCGAGATCACAGCTTCCACGTCCGCGACGTTGATTCCGTAGCGCGCAATCTTGTCGCGATCGACGTCGACCAGCAGGCTGGGCTGACCAAGTTCGCGCACTACTGTTAGATCGGTGAAACCGGGCACACCGGCGAGTGTGTTTTTGATCTCGATCGCTTTGTCTTGCAGTACGTTTAGGTCTTCGCCGTATATCTTGACCGCCAACGAACTTTTGAGGCCGGTGAGTGCCTCGTCCACGGCATCTTCAGCGGGCTGGGTGTAGTTGAAGATAATCCCAGGGAACGCAGTGAGTTTCTGATTGATCGATTCGATCAACTGCTTCTTCTCGCTGATCTTTCCGGTCCAAGCTTTGTCCTTATACGGTTTCAAGCCGACGTAGAACTCGCAATTAAAAAAGCCGGTGGGATCCGTGCCATCGTCGGGTCGGCCTAATTCTGAGCCCACCACAGTGACCTGCGGATAAGCCATCAGGATGTCGCGTATCTGAGGAGCGATGCTACTGGCCTCCTCAAAAGAAATGGTATAAGGCATGGTGGCCCGCACCCAGAGCGCACCTTCGTCGAGGTGGGGCATGAACTCACCTCCGATGAACGGCACCAGCGAGAGGGTCGCCCCGAATATCAGGGTCGCGATCGCGATGGTGGTTTTCGGCCAGTCCAGCGCCCAATCCAGCTGGTCGGCGTATTTCCGCTTCATCCATTCGAATGGGCGATTCGGTTTCTCATGCACGCCCTTTTTAAACCAGTAGGACGCGAGCACCGGGATCAAGGTGAGCGTCAGGATAAGAGCGCCCACCAGAGCAAATGACATGGTCTCGGCCATGGGATGAAACAGTTTTCCAGAGGGTCCGCTCAACGCGTAAATCGGCAGATAACCGGCGAGGATCACAGCCACCGAATAGAAAATCGGTCGATCCACGTCTTTCGCGGCGGCAAGAATGACTTCGTTCAGGCTGTACTTCTGCCCCTCCCGCAGGGCTAATTCGCGGTAAATGTTTTCGATCATTACCACGGTGCCATCGATGACAATTCCGAAATCGATTGCGCCGATGGAAAGCAAATTCGCGGCAACGTCGTGCGCGTGAAGAACGATGAAGGCGAACAAAAGGGAGAGTGGGATGGTGAGGGCAACAATGACGGCTGCGCGGAAGCTGACCAGGAAGAAGATCAGCACAACCAAAACCAGCACCATGCCACGAAGCAAGTTTGCTTCCACCGTGTCTGTGGTCAGGTCAACCAGTTCGCTGCGATCGTAATAAGGATGGATCTTGACGTCGGGCGGCAGAATCTGGTGGTTCAGTTCTTCGGTTTTTGCTTCTACTCCCTTAAGAACGTTCTGCGTCTGCTCTCCACGCAGCATCAGAATGACGCCCTCAACCACATCGTCGTTTTTCTGGAAGCCGAATTCGCCGAGGCGCGGCGCGTGTCCGATGGTTACATCTCCGACATCACGCACTCGGATGGGCACCCCCTTGTTAGCGCCGACCACGATATTTCCAATGTCCTCTGTGTTCTTTACCAGACCTATGCCGCGAACGTAGTAGAACTGTCCTCCTTGAGAATAAAAACCGCCGCCCGCGTTCGAATTGTTGGCCGCCAGCGCAGCCGTGACCTGGGGAATGGTCAGGTGATACCCGTAGATGCGCGCCGGGTCGAGCAGTACCTGGTATTGCATCACCGTGCCGCCGAACCCTGAATCGTCAGCTACTCCGTGAACGGATCGATACGCGCGCTCCACCACCCAGTCTTCGATCGTCTTTAGCTCCTGAGGGGAGCGGTCGGGACTTTCGAGCACATAGCGATAGACCAGTCCGCTGGGGCTAAACAGGGGCGACAGCGTCGGAGTTACTCCGGTCGGCAGAGTGGCTTGAGCAAGCCGCTCAAAAACAATTTGTCGCGCGAAGTAGTCGTCAGTGCTTTCCTCGAAGGTCAGGATAACGTCGGACAACCCATAGAGCGAGATCGAGCGCATCACCGCCATGTGAGGGACGCCGTTCATCTCGAGTTCAAGAGGAAGCGTAACCAACCGTTCGACTTCTTCGGCGGCATGGTCCGGCCACTGCGTGATGATTTCGACCTGAGGAGGCGAGAGGTCGGGATAGGCGTCCACGGGCATCCGCTGAAACGACAGGATTCCGCCGACTGTGATGAACGCAGTCAGCATCAGGACCAGAAACCTCTGCCGCAGCGCCGCTTGGACTATTCGGTGAATCATTCAGAATCGGTGGAGACTATCCTTGCTAAAATTTTGCAATACTTTCTTAAGTCGTCGATCCGGCTAGCGCTGCAACGAGTTCGCAAACTGCAAGAACAAGCTGCCATTTCCGACGACTTGGTCACCAGCTTTTAGGCCGCTCGTAATCTCTGTCTTGCCGTTCAGGCTTTCTCCGATGGTCACGGAGCGCCTGCCAAACTGGTTCGAGGATGCCTCCGCATAGACAAAAGGCTGGTTCTCACTGTCGCGGAGGACAGCGGCATCCGGGAGCGCAATGGCATTTTGGATCGTGCCCGCATTTACCGTCGCGACCACGTACATATCCTTCTTCAGTTTTTCGCCAGGATTGTTCGTCTCGATGCGAGCCTGGAGCGTGCGCGTGCTCGGATCGAGTGATGCTGCGACGTACGCTATGCGCCCGTGAAACACTTCAGGATAAGTATCCGTCTGAATTGTGACTTGATCTCCTACCCGCACGTAGGGCAAATCCTTTTGATAGACATTGACCATCACCCAGACGGTGCTGACGTCGGAGATCATGAAACATTGGGTCGTGCCCGGTTGAATAAGTTGTCCAGCGGAGACATCTTGTTCAACGACTAAGCCTCCAATCGGTGCCTTTACCGGCACCTCAAAAGATGGCGGGGCCTGCACGAGTGCGTCAGGGTCGGTGATTCCCATGACTTTCAACGCAGCTTGTGCCGCAACCAGGTCGCCTCCAGCCTGTATCTCGGCCGACTGTGCCTGCTCTACATTCTGTTCCGCAATCGCGTGATGCTGGTACAAGTCCTGGGCTCGCGCGTTGGCTTTTTGTGCCAATGCATACGCATCTTTAGCCTTTAAATAGTTGGTGCGAAGCTGCGAGTAATCCGGACTTGAGACGTACAACATGGGCTCGCCTTGGCTCACCTTTTGCCCTGGAACGACCACCACCCGGCTGACCGGTCCACTCACCTGCGTAATCACCGGTGTCGTCCGAAAACTGTTGTAAGCCACGGCCCCTGTCAGTCTGAGCGATCGGGTCAAGGTTGTCGGCTGAACGGTCAGGATCTGGACATGCGACATCTGGTCCTGTGGGATGGCAAACAGCTCGGGATCGTTCGAATTCTTGGCACCGCCGGATTTAGCAATGGTCTGCGATCCTGAGCCCTGGCAACCGACCAGCGCCAACATAATCGCCGATACGGCCGCGAATACAGCCAACCCTCGCCCAATATGGCTACGCACACTCATGGCAGGTTCCTCGTCCCTACCGCTTCCTTCATCTGCTCCAGCGCGGTCATATAGGAGGCAAGTGCCTGGCGATAGGCCAACTGAACGGACCGGTAGCTGCGCTCGGCATCGAGAAAATCCAACAGGCTGGCAGCGCCGCGCTTATACGCATATTCGCTGATATCGCGGGAATCCTGCGCCTGTTTGAGGTACCCGGAAGTATAGAGTTGCACCACTTCCTCGTTGCTCCTGACCGCCTCGTAGGCATTGGCAACATCGGAGAGAACCGTATCACTGGCCGCCTGCTGCTGCTCCTGTGCCTGTGTGAGTGCGTAACCGGTACGTGCGATCTCTCCTTGATTGCGGTTGAAGATCGGCAACTCAAAATTCGCAAAGATCGATGCTGTGTTCTCACCGGAGACATGCGTAAAGTCATATGTGCCATTGACGTCCACCTTGGCGTTCGCTTTGGCCAGGAGGATCTGGCTCTGTGCGGCCGTTATCCCCAATTCTGCAGCGCGATAGTCAGGCCGCTCGCGCAGCGCCTTCATTTGCAGGTCTTCCACATTCCCCTTGAGCGGTTCGTATACCAGATCGCCAATCACATCAAAATCGGCCGGTACCGCGTTGTAGCCCAAGAACTCACGCAGACCGACAAGTGCCTGCGCCTTGGCTAGGCGGGCCGACGACACGTCGGTCTGAAACTGCAGAAGCTGCAGCTTGATCTTAAGGTAATCCCCTTCACCGATGTAGCCCGCTTTGAGTTGGGTCTCGCTGATGTCGACAGTCTGCTGGAAGCCCTGGAGGTCTTGAAGTGCAAACTGAAGAGTGGACTCCGCCAGTAAAACGCTGACGAATTGTTGGCCTACGTTGAAAGCAAGGGTCCGTTCGGCATCGGTGACTTGGGCACGCGTGACTGCGGTTTGATCGCGAGCGGCTTGCAAGCGCCGTTGCCTCTTGTGACCACGTTCGAACAGATATCCAATACCGATGTCGAACTGCTGTGTCTCATCCAGATTCGTCCCGGAGAAATCTTGCGGACTAAAAAACGGGACGAACTGGCTGTCCGCCCCAAGAGTCGGGTTGGGGCGCAGGTTCGCGGTAATCTCCTGAGCCTGATTCTGAAGAATCAGAGTTCGTGTGGCCTTTATGGAATGGTTGTGAGCCAGCGCCAGATCAATGGCCTGGTCAAGACTGATCAGCGTCGTATTTTGCCCAGTGCCTGTCCCTTCTAGCAGTACGAAAAACATTGCGGCTGGGCCGAATATCCGAAAGTACCTGGAGCGCATAAGGATTGAGATTAAAATGCACCGACTGTGGCGCCAACAGATCACGAACGGAGGATTGATCTAGCGAGCCCTTCGCCAAGCTCCGTCGTCCGTATCATCCTCCTAGGTTAAGACTGCGATTCAAGCTCAATGGGATGTATTGTAATTCACCGCATTCACGATTCTGACCACGGCGACAGTGGCAGTCAGTTCATCGCGGCGATGCCGTTCGGCGTATTGCGTCTGGACCCGGTCACTATCTCGGCGATCGCATGGCCGGTGATCCGGAAGTAATCCAGTTGGGTATCGAGCGGATCAGTACCGAGAAGTCGGCTTGTGGGAAGTTACGCCAGATCGGTAATGCTTCATAGTCCTTGCGCGGGCCAACGCTGGTCGATTTCATTCATAACCTCTTCTTCCCAGCAGATTTCCTTCTGCTAGGCGCCTCTTCGCTGCGGTGTGAACTGATCTCCCGTGCTGGCCCTAGAATTCCTACTGCCTTTCGAGCAGCTCCGCGCCTTCCGGTCTGCATGTGCCCCTACATCGTGCTTATGCGGATATAACGACGAAACGGCTGTGTCCTTTTCTTTAGGATGGCATTCTGAGAGTTCTGATGCTGATCAAACACGTCGTCACCTTTCGGAGTGACTTTCCCGCTTGTGTTCGGAATCGCCTGGAAGGCGGGAGCGGGAAGGCATCCCGCCTTGTCGCCGCCGATGATCAGTCAGCAGCTATCCGGTTTTCTGTGCTGGTTCTTAGCTAAGCCCGAGCGAAAACGGAAGACAAAGCAGGACTCCCTACAGCTCCCTCTCAAAGGGAAAATCTGCCGGAGGTCATCGAATCTTGGCAATTCTAAGACTAGCCCCTATTGATTCAGTCATCTTGGAATAGGCCCGAGTCTGCGGATTGACGCTGCCACGCCGACGAATTTGCAGCTGCTATTTTGCATTCCAAGCTATTGATTCCACATACATCTAGTTGCTTAAGCCCCAACCCCACGAGTGAGCCCGCAACCTTCAGCCTTATATTTGGGAGACTTAGTGCATCGACTGACATGCGTTTTGAAGCCTTGTCGCTATTCACAGCACCTAATTGACAGCATTTGCCGGACGGTGATGGCATCACTTGCCAGTGTGATCGCTACCACAGCCCAGTCTGTGATCCCCGGCTACTCTTCCCATACAAATACACTGCACGGTGCACAGCATGGAGAATGCCGCCGAAACCGCCGAACTAGAGGCTGAGCCATTGCCAACAGCAAAGAAACGGGTTGGAGCAGATCGGCGCACGGACACTTTGCCTTCTCAGGGACTCATGCGACAGTGGAGGCTCGCAGTCATGAAACTGAACTGGCTAACAATCGCAGTCGTCGCAGTGATTCTGCTGTTCTGGATCGGAATCGTCATCAAGGCCCACAATTACAGACAGCAGAAACGCCCTCAAGTTGTCTCAGGGAATGTTCCCATCCATCGGTAAGGATGTTTGCATCCTGTCGCTTTCTTAAGTCAAACGCGCTCAAGGCAATGGTTGTGCGGCAAAAAGCAACCTTTGGCTCTAGGGCACGTGCGGAGTTTGCGAGGTTACTCGGCGATGCCGCTGAAAGGCTGAACCCCACATGAAACAAGCCATGAAACCACTCGCCCTAATTTTCCTCGCTCTCACCGTCGTGGCTCCCCTCGCGACTGCGCAGAAACCCGAAGGCACGACCGCCACGGTCAAAACGACCTGGAACGGCACCGCACGCGAGTATTCGATCTATAAGCCTTCGGAGGTGCCGACCAACCCGGCCGTGATCGTTTACCTGCACTCGACCAAGGCGGACACCACCGGCTCGAAACCGCCTGTTCTTCCGAGCGGACTGATGACGTACGCGGATCGCTTCGGCTTTGTGCTGGTCGCGCCTCAGAGCACTTGGAACGCGAGCACAAAGTCCTGGGTCTGGGATGCCGAAGGCATGGATGGAATGTTCCGGGCAGGCACAGACGACTCAGGGTTTTTGCGGAACGTGATCGAGACCGTCTCGGCGGAATACTCGACGCTCGCTTACGCCTATGCGCTAGGGCTTTCCTCGGGCGGCTTCATGGCCTATCGGTTGGCGATTGATTCGACCAACGATCCTGAAGCTGTACCGATCGCAGCGATAGCGAGTGCGTCCGGCGCGCTCTGGGCTGATTCGAGCTCGTTCACTCCCGCGTCGGGTCCCTTTTCCGCACTGCAAATCGACGGCTCCGACGATACCGAAATTAATCCCTGCGGCGGCACAACCTCAGCCTGGAAAGGCAAGACACCAATCGCATCGACCGACCAAACGATTGATTACGTGCTCTCGCTCGATGGTCTTGCGCTGCCCGCACAAGGCATCTGCACCGGGGGCGCGCTCACTCCTGGCATGTACGGCTACGCGGCGAGCGGCAATGGAGTGGAAGTGCAATTTGTCATGGAAGTCGGCCAAGGGCACGGCGGCGACTCTGTGGTCAATGAAGTCTCAGTGGTCTGGCTGCTAGGGCATCCGGGTGCGTCACGTGGGCCAACGACCACGACGGTTGCTTCCAGTCTGAATCCTTCGGCATATGGCGTAGCCGTTGGGTTCACGGCAAACGTAACGTCAGGATCGGGAACTCCGGCCGGAACGGTGCAGTTCAATATCGATGGGAGCACCTTCAGCTCACCGGTAACACTTGCTTCTGGTTCCGCGACCTCGGATAGCATCTCGACGCTGACAGAAGGGACCCACACGGTCACGGCGGTGTACTCGGGCAGTTCGAATTTCGCGACCAGCACGGGCACGCTAAGCGGAGGCCAGGTAGTCAATGAGGCGAGCGCAGGCGTCAGCGTTGCTTCGAGCCTCAATCCGTCGACGTTTGGCCAGTTGGTGACGTTGACGGCGACGATCAACGGTGAGTACGGGCTGGTTAAGGGTCGCCATAACACGAAACGGAAGCCGCAGGATGTAAACGGAACCGTGGCGTGGACTTCGAACGGAGTTGCAATCGCAGGCTGCGAGTCGACCACAGTGACGACCGGCAATCCGGGAGCCGCGACGTGCACGACCTCCGGTTTGGCAGTAGGGACGGACGCGATTGCAGCGAACTACTCGGGCGACAGCAACCACAGCCCGAGCACGGGAACGCTGAACCAGGCGGTCAATTCGGCCGGGACGACGATCGCCGTGACCAGCGTAAGTCCGGCTGCGGAGGATTACGGTCTGGATGCGCCGGTTACGATTACGGCAGTGTTGTCGTGGACAGGCAGCGGTGCCGCACCCACGGCGAGCGCTGTGACGATCGGCGGCAACGGTCCGAGCGCCTATAGCGCGACCAGTTGTGGCGCACCGAGCGGGACGACCATGACCTGCACGGCCACGTATACACCGACTGTCGCGGATGGCGCGGGGCCCTATACGGAGACGGCTTCGTTTGGGGGAGACGGCAACTACGGCGGTTCGAGCAGCACGCAAACCGACAACTTCACGATCGACTAGGCTGCCGTGCCCGAGTCGGTTTCTGCAGGAGGAACGCTCTCAAGTATTTGTCTCGACACCCGAGCCATTCCTTACGATTTGTTCGCCGCTGCGGTTGCGCTGACGTTGGAGGTATCGTGCTGGGAACACGCCTGCAGCCATTGCTTGAGAAAGTCGAGAAGGTCATCCGGGGGTTTTAGCCACAACTGTGCCGCAGTCCGACGCCATATGGAACGAACCAGCACACTGATGCCGCGGCCCTGCATGACTCGGAAAGCGGATTCATCGGTGGCGTCGTCACCCAGATAGGCTGCGGGTACTTGCAGGCCGACTTCATTAAGAAGGATACGGACTGCATTTCCTTTGTCGGCTCTGGGCGCGCGGATTTCCAATCCACCGTCGAATTCCAACAGGTTAAGCCCACTGGTACTGGCTATGAGCCGCCAGCCGAGCAGGACGCGTGCCCGAAGATTATCCGTGTCGCTTTTGCTCAACCCGCGCCAATGGACGGCAATGCTCGCGGCCTTGAATTCCGCGGTATGGCGCAGTCGCTGGTAGCGTAGCCAGCGGTCAGCATCCGACAAGCCTTCGAGCGTTCGCTCATCAAGGTGCGGCATATCCATGCTCCCATCCGTGCGGAGACGCTGCAAACCATACGCGCCCCAAATTTCGGGACGTGGGTGAACATTGAGGAGTGGGGGCACAGTGGGTGCATCTCGCCCGGTAATGAGCACCAATCGCGTCCGGCCATTGCGCATGATCTCTTGCAGGAATGGAACCGCTTCGGAATATGGGAAGGCCCGGTCACGCTGAGTGTGGAACGGCGCGAGAGTTCCATCATAATCAAGCATAAGCAACGCCTGGGGCGCACTCGCGACTGTTTCAAGAAATGGCGTGAGCTGCGATTGCACCTTCGGCCTCAACGCATGACTCCTTCTTTCTCTCGATTTATTTTCTGACCTGTGCAAGCCATACCTCATGCCGCTGAGAAGCTGGCACGAGATTCTCCCTGCGCCTCTTCGGGGGCGTCCAAGCGCACCTCACAGAGTTCGGTGACCAGACTCCCGGCCCAGCGGTAGATATTGTGCTCCTTGATGAGCTTGCGCATGCGGTGCATGCGCAACTGCTTGTCTTCCGGTTCCATTTCCAGGGCGGCACGGATAGCGTCGGCGGTCTGCTCGATATCGTAAGGATTGACTAATAGCGCGTCGCGCAGTTCGCGGGCCGCCCCGGTGAACTGGCTGAGGATGAGGACGCCGCGCTCATCGCGGCGTGCTGCCAGAAACTCCTTGGCCACAAGGTTCATCCCATCGTGCAGCGAAGTCACCAGGCAGAGATCGGAGGCGCGGTAATAGGGGTCAATTTCCTTGTGGCTGTGCTGGCGGCTGAGGAGCACAATGGGTTTCCACTTCCCGCCCTGGAAGCGCCAATTGATGCGATCAGCCTCGGCTTCGACCTCCTTGAACAGATCGTGATAACGCTTGATGTGGGTACGGCTGGGTGCGCCGATCTGCACGAACGTGAATTTCCCCTGATAACTGGGATATTTCTCCAGGAAGCGCTCGATGGCCAGAAATCGTTCGAGAATTCCCTTCGTGTAATCGACGCGATCGACACCAATTCCCATATAAGTTGCCTCGACGCCCAGACTTCGCAGCAGCGCCGTACGTTCCAGGTAGTTGAAGCCGTGATTGTCATCTTCGGAAGTGTCGTCACCGGTGAAGGCAACACTGATGGGAAACGGCCTGACGATGGTACGGTGGTCCTGGCGGAGCACAGAGAAATGCTCCGGGTCGACGCGCGACTCGACGACGCGGTCGACCGTCTCCAGAAAATTGTTGCAATGCGATTGGATGTGAAATCCGATAAGATCGGCGCCGAGCAAGCCATCCACCAACTGGCGCTGCCAGGGGCAGATACCAAAGGCTTCAGGATTTGGCCACGGAATGTGCCAGAAAATGGCAACGCGCGCATCGGGGCGGCTTTCCTTGATCAGGCGTGGGAGCAACGCGAAGTGGTAGTCCTGAACGAGTACAACAGGCTTCGCGACATTCTTGATTTCCTCGAGCACCGCGTTCGAGAATTTGCGGTTTACATCCTGATAGTGCTGCCAGTCGCCAGCGCGAAACAGCGGGCGGGTGTGTGCGATGTGGCACAGCGGCCAGAGGCCCTCGTTGGCAAAACCGTAGTAGTAACCTTCCTCTTCTTCTTTGGTTAGCCAGACGCGGCGCAAGGTGTAGCGGGGATCTTCGGGAGGAACACGCAGCCGGTCGGCGCCGTCCACAACTTCAGAGTCGGCCGTGCCGCTGCCGTGGGCGATCCAGGTGCCGTCGCACGCTTCAAGCACGGGTTCAAGCGCGGTAACCAGGCCGCTCGGTGGAACGACCACTTCGATTCCTTTCCCGTTTCGCTGATGCATGTAGGGTTCACGATTCGAGACCACGAACATGTGACCATCATCCAGACGAGCACGGAGCTGTACCGAGAGCCGATCCGCAGTCCACATGGATTCTCCCGCTTCCCGCAGGCGAGCCTCATTTTCAGCCGCGTTACGGGCGTCGCTGAGGCTCTCGGCCATGGTTGCAACCTCGCGCGCCAGCGGCCGGAACATTTCGAGATCCGGCACCTCTTGACGGAACGAAATCTTTCCCGTGCGGAGGGCACGCATCCACAGCGCGGCGCGAGCGATCGGGCCGGTGATGCTCCAGCGGACAATCAACAAGGTAATCAGAACGATGAGGAAGACCTGGACCAGAACCCGGAAGAATGTTTGGCGCCAGACGAGCAGCATCTGCTCCCGGATGTAGCTCACATCGTGCACTACGGCCAAGCCGCCCAATACTTCATCCTGACGGCGAACGGGCAGCGCGAGGATGTGCACGGGCACGTTTCCCAACTGGACGAACGAACTCTCTTCATGGTCCTGCGCGATCGCCTCTGTGACCTGCGCCGGACTTGCGCTGAGCGTTTTGGCGAGTTCCGGAGTTATGGCAATTGCGAGGCCCTGCCGGTCGTAAACGACGACGCCCAGCAGGTGTTCCCGGTTTCCAAATCGCTGCACGAGCCGTTGCAATTCGTTGTTCGGAGCCTGGCTGGAGGATGGGTCCGAGCCTGCGTTCCATGACCGCTCAACGTTGCCGACAAGACTTTCACCGAGTATCTCGTCACGACGCTCCAAGTCTCTGCGCAGAGCACGTTTTTCACCCAAGACTTCGTAGTAGGAAAAACCGGCCGAGACCAGCGTGACGCCGAGAATGAGAGAAACAATGAGGCGAACACTCAACAAGCGCATGCAAAGTCCTCCTGGTCGGGCATTTGGTATGACAACGCACAGACGGGTTGCAGATCATTCGACAAAGGAGACTGAGGCGGAGGGAAATGCGAAAGGCATCCCGGACCATCCCTCCTCCCCGCGCTCTCCCCTTCTTCTTTTTTGGGATCAGGCCGCCGGCTTGATCGCACTGACGCGAATGGTCCCAGTGGACGCATCCAGAACTCCAGTTACCGTCACGTTCTTGTTGAGGAAGGGCTGAGCTTTTTGCTGATCGTCGAGCAGATAGGTGGTTTGAGCGTCCGCGTCCATTAAGATGAGCTTATTTCCGGATTTCATAATCTTTCCGCTGAACGTCTTCACCGAAGCCGTGTTCTGATCATCCGGCTGCATCGGTTGTTGGGCGGCTGAATCACGTGAGGAGGCGGGAGCATTCTGGGCGAGCGTCGGCTGACTTGTGAACCACAAAGCAGCGGTCAACGCCAGCGCCGGCAACATCGTGGACAAAACGCACTGGGTCGTCTTCATTCGCAGTCTCCTTGGGGAGGGGATCTTGAGTCGTCGCTTTGAAGATGCAAGTCCGCTGCCAACCGAAGACGCGAGAGATAAGTCATTGATTCAAAACTCACATAGGCAGACTGAGAGAATTCACGCAGTGCAAGGATGACCGGGCGCACGAAAATTGTTCCGCTTCGTCGCCGTCCAGGACCAAACGAAATCGTGAAACGCCGGACTAACGCGCGTCTGACATAGCACCTGCATACAGTTCTTCGAATCCCTCCTGCCTTTGCCAATGGCGGCTTTGATTTCATTCACGATCCCTGCCAGTGTGAGAAAATCATCCTCCTCCAATGAGGGAGGGCCGCATGGCCGCCAGAACGCAAGCTCGGTCCGCTGAAGGGACTCCTCCAGCGAAATCCTCACCTCCTGTTAACCCAATCACGTGGGCACTTGTGATCCTAATATCGGTTGTTGCCGCGGTCGCTATTCTCAGGATCCCCGCGCTCACATCGCCCTGGTCGCAGAACTATGATCCTACCGGCCACTGGTGGCTTTCCACGTTGGTGGCGGCATTACCCGTCGTCGTACTGCTGGGTGCGCTGGCTTTGTTCCACGTCAAAGCTCATTATGCGGCGCTCCTCGGACTGGGGACGGCGTTGGCGGCGGCAATTTTTATCTTCCACATGCCGGCGCGATTGGCCGCCACTACCGCGGTGTATGGCGCAGGATACGGGCTTTTTCCCATTGGCTGGATCATTTTGAACGTCATCTTTATGTACCAACTCACGGTCGAGTCCGGACGCTTCAAGGTGCTGCAACATAGCATGACGGGAATTACTCAAGATCGACGGCTGCAATTATTGCTGATCGCATTTTGTTTCGGCGCGTTCTTCGAGGGCGCTGCTGGATTCGGAACGCCCGTGGCCGTGACCGCGGCGTTGCTCATTGGCCTGGGCTTCAAGC
>JBAQIB010000066.1:0-358964 GCA_049288625.1 Terriglobales bacterium
AACTTTGCCGAAGCACAACGGCGGGCTGCCTAAGCAGCTCCGCCGTGTGCCCACACGGCGGCAAAACTCCCCCGAGAGAATCCCTCCCGAAAAATCCAACCTTGTAGGTGAATATGACCATCGCAGAACTGAAAGAGAAAAATATTACGGAGCTGACCAAGATCGCCCGATCCTTGGAACTCCCCGGCGCCAGCGGACTCCGCAAACAGGACCTCATCTTCAAGATCCTGCAGGCGCAAAGTGAAAAAGAAGGACACATCTTCGCCGAAGGTGTGCTGGAGATCCTCCCTGACGGCTACGGCTTCCTGCGCTCGCCCGATTACAACTACCTGCCGGGGCCCGACGACATTTACGTGTCGCCGTCGCAGATCCGCAAGTTTGACCTGAAGACTGGTGACACCATCAGCGGCCAGGTGCGCCCGCCGCATGAGGGCGAGAAATACTTCGCGCTCGTCAAGATTGAAGCGGTGAACTTCGAGTCGCCCGACGAGGCGCGCAACAAGATTCTGTTCGACAACCTGACACCGCTGTATCCGCAGGAGCGGTTGAAGCTGGAGACCGTGCGCGAGAACATCAGCGCGCGCGTCATGGACCTGCTCACGCCGCTTGGCAAGGGCCAGCGCGGCCTGATCGTTTCTCCGCCGCGCGCCGGCAAGACCATGCTGCTGCAGAACGTGGCCAATTCGATTACGACGAACCATCCGGAAGTCGTGCTCATGGTGTTGCTCATCGACGAGCGGCCGGAAGAAGTTACGGACATGCAGCGGTCGGTGAAAGGCGAAGTTATTTCTTCGACGTTTGACGAGCCTGCCGCGCGGCACGTCCAGGTCGCGGAAATGGTGATCGAGAAGGCAAAGCGCCTCGTCGAGCACAAGCGCGACGTCGTCATTCTGCTTGACTCCATCACGCGTCTGGCGCGCGCCTACAACACGATCGTTCCGCCTTCGGGCAAAGTGCTCTCCGGCGGCGTCGATTCGAATGCGTTGCAACGTCCGAAGCGGTTCTTCGGCTCGGCACGCAACATCGAAGAAGGCGGCTCGCTGACGATTATCGCCACGGCTTTGATCGATACCGGCTCACGCATGGATGACGTGATCTTTGAAGAATTCAAGGGCACGGGCAATTCGGAAATCATCCTCGAGCGGAAGTTGGTCGACAAGCGGACCTTCCCGGCCATCGACATTCAGCGCTCCGGCACGCGAAAAGAAGAGCTGCTGATTCCGAAAGAAGATTTGCAGCGCATCTGGGTGCTGCGCAAGGTGCTGAACCCGCTGTCGCCGGTTGAAGCTATGGAGTTGCTGATCGACAAGCTCAGCAAGACCGCAGCGAACAGCCAGTTCTTGTCGAATATGAGTTCGCTGTAAAAAGTAGCGCCGGCGACTCGCCGGCAGTTCGGAAGGGCGCCCTCGCCCGTCCGATCAAAAACAAAACGCCATCCGGCAAGCCGGATGGCGTTCTTACTTCCAGGCAGAACTGCTTACTCCGAACCAATCCGCATGCCGTAGAACGACCGGTAGACGAAGAAGAAGGAGACGGCGAAGAACGCTATCGCCAGCCCGATCGTCAGGCCGGTTGCTTCACCATTGGGTTTCAGAGTCTCCGCCAGTTCCACGGCCAGCAATCCGAACAGCGTGGTGAACTTGATGACCGGGTTCATGGCTACCGAAGACGTATCTTTGAACGGATCGCCCACCGTATCGCCGATCACCGTGGCATCGTGCAGCGGCGTACCCTTCTGCTTCAGCTTGGTTTCGACGATCTTCTTGGCGTTGTCCCATGCGGCTCCGGCGTTGGCCATGAAGATGGCCTGGTACAAACCGGAGATCGCAATCGAGATCAGGTAGCCGACGAAGAAGAACGGCTCGACGAAGGCGAAGGTCAAGGTTCCAAAGAACACGGCAAGAAAGATGTTGAACATACCTTTCTGCGCGTACTTGGTGCAGATCTCAACCACCTTCTTGCTGTCGGCAACGGATGCCTTTTCCGATCCCTCGAGTTTGATGTTGGCTTTGATGAATTCAACGGCCCGGTAAGCGCCGGTGGTCACGGCCTGTGTAGATGCTCCCGTAAACCAGTAGATCATTGCGCCGCCGGTAATCAAGCCCAGGAAGAACGGAGCATGGAGGAGCGATAGATTCTCCTTATTTACGGTCAGCCCGTGGGTAAGGGCCATAATGATGGAAAAGATCATCGTGGTCGCTCCCACAACCGCGGTGCCGATCAGCACAGGTTTCGCTGTCGCTTTGAAGGTGTTGCCGGCGCCATCGTTTTCTTCCAGCAAATCCTTGGCGCGATCAAAGTTAACGTCGAGACCAAAGTCCTTCTTGATTTCCGCCTTGACGTTGGGCACCTGCTCGATCAGTGACAGTTCATAGACCGACTGCGCGTTGTCGGTAACCGGTCCGTAGGAATCGACCGCGATGGTTACCGGCCCCATGCCGAGGAATCCGAACGCGACCAACCCGAAAGCGAAGACCGCCGGAGCGAGCATTCCGGCTGCGCCCTCCAGACCCATCGTGCTCATATAGTAAGCGACCGCCATCAGGCCCATCATCGACAAGCCCAGATAGTAGGCGGAGAAGTTGCCGGCAACAAAACCGGAAAGGATGCCGAGTGATGCGCCGCCTTCCTTGGCCGAGGTCACAACTTCGTTCACGTGCCGCGAGTTGACGGAGGTAAAGACCTTGACGAGTTCCGGAATCAGCGCTCCCGCCAGCGTTCCGCAGGAGATGATCGTAGCCAGCTTCCACCACTGGCTGGTGTCGCCCTCGATGCCCAGGCTGGGGATGATGAGATACGAAATAAAGTATGTGGCTATGATCGAAACAATCGAGGTGAGCCAGACCAGTGAAGTCAGCGGATGCTCGAAGTCCATTTTCTCGGCATTGGCGTACTTCGCTTTCGCGATGGCGCCATTGACAAAATATGCCAGCGCGCTGGAAACGAGCATCATGATGCGCATGACGAAAATCCAGACTAGCAGTTGAACCTGGATCGTCGGACTCTTCACGCCCAGCAATATGAAGGTAATCAGCGCGACGCCGGTTACGCCGTAGGTTTCAAATCCATCAGCCGATGGCCCAACCGAGTCGCCGGCATTGTCGCCGGTGCAGTCCGCGATGACGCCGGGGTTGCGCGCGTCGTCTTCTTTAATCTTGAAGACGATCTTCATCAGGTCGCTGCCGATGTCGGCAATCTTGGTGAAGATGCCACCCGCGATACGCAGCGCCGCCGCGCCCAGCGATTCGCCGATGGCGAATCCGATGAAGCAAGGGCCGGCGTAGTCAGCGGGAATAAACAGCAGGATGAAAAGCATGATGAGCAGTTCAACCGAAATCAGCATCATGCCGATCGACATACCAGCTTCGAGCGGGATCTGGTACACCGGATACGGCTTGCCCGGCAGCGAGGCAAACGCCGTTCGCGAGTTTGCGAAAGTGTTCACGCGAATTCCAAACCACGCGACGCCGTAACTGCCGGCGATTCCCACCAGACTGAACAGAAGGATGATGGGCAGCGTGAGGGCAACCGATTTGCCGGGCACCGGCTTCAGCCAGCCAAAGTAAGCGGAAATGATGACTGCGATGAAGACCCACAGCAGCATCAGGAATTTTCCCTGCGTGACCAGGTAGGTTTTGCAGGTCTCGTAGATCAGCTCGGAAATCTCGCGCATCGCGCGATGCACTGGCAGGTTCTTCAGGCGCATGTAAATGGCCAAGCCGAAGCTGAGCCCGAACACGCAGAACAGAAGTCCAATCAATAGCAGATTGTGGCCATTAATCGAGTTGTTCAGGAAACTGACCGTTTTAAGGTCGGGAAGTTTAAGTGCGGCTTCGCCGCCGCCGGCTTCTTCAGCGGGCTGGGCAAAGCAGGCGGTCGTCACAAACAACAAAGTCGCTAAAGCGGCGGATGCTTTCGCAATCCCGCGGCTCGCGGACGCAAAATGGGCGGTCAAAGTGCGTATCATAATTTTCCTCAGAGTCTCTCTTCAGGGGTTACGGTGTGTTTGCTCCAGCGTTCAGGCTGGCCAGCGTTATCGCAAGGCAAACCAAGCTACCGGAGTTCCGACCACGCTTCCACCGCAACGCATAAAAACCTAGGAGTGCCGATTTGGCCGCGTCGGAATACCATTTGTGCCGCCGCGCCAGTCCTGTAAAGAACCGCGTGACTCCAGCACAAAGCACATGTTTATAGCATCTTGCACGGAAGTGGTCAATGACGTGGCTCACCATACATCCGGTCACCTGATTGCCTGCGCTACACTCGCCCTATGCTCTTCATGGTCATCGAGCGCTTCAGGCACGGCAACCCAACGGCAGTCGGCGAGCGCTTCAAGGCCAGCGGACGCATGCTGCCCGATGGCGTCACCTACCAGGCGAGTTGGATGGATCCGACGGGCGCGCGGTGTTTTCAAATTATGGAAGCGCCCGACCTGAACGCGCTCAACGAGTGGGTTCGCCGGTGGGACGACCTGGTGGAGTTTGAGATCACGCCAGTTCTTGCTTCCGCGGATTTCTGGGCGCGGACATGAGAGAGCCTTCAGCGAGCAGAACGAAAGTGAGCACCGGTCATTCCCATTGGCATGAGCGATTCGCGGGCCCTTCCGTATAATTGATGCCGGTAGCATGCCAGCCTCCCTCGATGCCATTGTCGCCGCCACCCGCCAGCGTGTCGCCCAACGACGCGGCACCGTTAACGTGCGCGCGCTTGAGCGCGCTGCTGATGCGCACTCCCCGCGCGGATTCCGGGAGCATCTCTGCCGCGTTTCGCAGGGAGGCACTGCCATAATCGCTGAACTCAAGAAAGCTTCTCCTTCAAAAGGCTTGATCCGAGCCGATTTTCACCCCGCCGCCCTGGCCGGAGAACTCGCGCAAGCCGGGGCAGCCGCGCTCTCCGTACTTACCGACGAGCAGTTCTTCCAAGGCTCGCTTGATTACTTGCGCGACGCCTCCTCTGCCACTTCTCTTCCCTGTCTGCGGAAGGATTTCATCGTCGACGAATTTCAGATCGTCGAAGCCCGCGCAAATTGCGCCGACGCAATTCTGCTAATTGTCGCGGCCCTCGGCCAGAAGGAACTCGTCTCGCTCGCACAGAGCGCCCGTTCACACCAGCTCGACGTGCTATGCGAAACCCACGACGAAGCGGAACTCCAATGCGCCCTCGACGCAGGTTGCCATCTGATCGGCGTCAATAGCCGCGATCTGCGCACGTTCGAAGTTAGTCTCGCGACGCTTTTTCGGATGTCCGAGAAAATTCCCGAAGGCTGTCTGGCCGTAGCCGAGAGCGGCATCCAATGCGGCGGCGATCTGGCGCAATTGCGCGCCGCCGGATATGAAGCGTTTCTGATCGGCGAATCCCTGATGAAGGCGAAGCATCCCGGCGAAGCACTGGCAAAGCTTTTCCGGGAAGCGGAAAAAGAAGTAGAAGTTCCGAAGCGAGCGGGTTCAAGCTCAAGGCGCGAAGCTAGAAGCTCGAAGCAGTTCTTATGACCTGGGTCAAAATCTGCGGGATCACGAACCTCGAGGACGCGCTCGCCGCCATCGACGCGGGCGCGAATGCGATCGGCTTCGTCTTCTCTCCGAACAGCCCCCGCCACGTCACGCCCGAAGCAGCTCAGGCCATAGCATCTCAACTGCCGCCAGTCATAGAAAGAATCGGCGTCTTTGTCAATCAGACTGTCGATGAGGTTCAAAGCATCGCTAAGACGGTGGGCCTGACCGCGGTGCAGTTGCACGGTAGTGAGGACAAGCAATTTTCGGTTTCGCTGTTCAAAGCTCTCTCCAACGGCATCAGCCGTCCGACGGTGTTTCGCTCCTGTCCCGCGCAAATCTTCGACAAACCGGACGACGAATCCGTCGGATGGGACCCTGTTGCGGTTGGCGTCATCGAACCCGATGAGGCGTACAAAGGCAAGCGCGTGCACAAGATTCACGTCGCCCATAATGGCGACCTTTTCCTCGAGACCCACGGTTTTCGCCCAGGCATCATCTCCGGCGTGCTGCTCGATTCCTCCACCGCGACCAGGCCCGGCGGCACCGGCCACACTTTTGATTGGGAGCGCGTGCAACCCTGGGCCAGCATCATTAACAGCATTAGCAAATTGATCGTCGCCGGCGGACTCCATCCCGGCAACGTGCAGAACGCGATCCATCTTTTGCATCCCTGGGGAGTCGATGTCTCTACCGGAGTCGAATCCGAGCCGCGCAAAAAAGACCACCGAAAAATCCGCGCCTTTGTTGACGCAGTGCGCGCAATGGACGAGGCCCACTGAACTCATGGCGACGGCTGCTCCCATCCCAAAATCCCGCGCCAAAACCGCTAGGCGATCCCAGACCGCCGTCTCCCCCGGCCGCTTCGGTCCCTACGGCGGCCGCTACGTCCCCGAAACCCTGATGGCCGCACTCCAGGAACTGGAGCGCGAATACGAGAAAGCTAAGCGCGACAAGAAATTCCAGCAGCGCCTCGATCTGTTGCTCAGAACGTACGCCGGACGTCCCACGCCGTTATTCTTCGCCCGCCGCCTCACCGAAAAACTCGGGGGCGCGAAAATCTATCTCAAGCGTGAAGACCTGCTCCACACCGGCGCGCACAAAATCAATAACTGCCTCGGACAAGGTCTGCTCGTCGAGCGCATGGGCAAGCGCCGCGTGATCGCTGAAACCGGCGCCGGTCAGCATGGAGTCGCCACGGCTACTGTCTGCGCGCTGCTGGGCTTCGAATGCGTCGTCTATATGGGCACCGAAGACATGCGCCGCCAGGAACTCAACGTCTTCCGCATGCGGCTGCTCGGCGCCGAAGTTCGCGGCGTCGATTCCGGTTCGCGCACTCTGAAAGACGCCATCAACGAAGCCATGCGCGACTGGGTCACCAACGTCCGCACTACGCATTACCTGTTAGGCAGCGTCTTAGGAGCGCATCCCTATCCCACCATGGTCCGCGACTTCCACCGAGTAATCGGACGCGAATCGCGGACGCAAATCCTCAAAGCCGAAGGTAAGCTCCCCAAAGCCATCATCGCCTGCGTAGGCGGCGGCTCGAATTCGATTGGAATTTTCTACGACTTCATTAAAGACAAGAAAGTCGAACTCATCGGCGTAGAAGCCGGAGGCCGCGGCGAGGCGCTTGGCGAGCACGCCGCCCGCTTCCAAGGCGGATCGCCCGGCGTCTTACAAGGCACTTACTCGTACGTCCTACAAGATAAAGCCGGCCAAATTGCACTCACGCATTCCGTCTCCGCCGGCCTCGACTACCCGTCAATCGGCCCCGAACACGCCGAACTCCACGACACCGGCCGAGCTGAATACGTCCCCGCCAGCGACGCCGAAGCATTAGAGGCCACCACGCTGCTAGCGAGAACCGAAGGCATCATCCCCGCCCTGGAATCCGCCCACGCCGTGGCTGAAGTGATCAAGCGGGCTCCGAAGATGAAGAAATCGGAAGTAGTAATAGTAAACATCTCCGGCCGCGGCGACAAAGACATCGGCATCCTCCGCGACAACCTGAAACTGGAGTAGAGGGAGCCAACCCCCACGAACCTACACCGATTCAAACCGATAAACCGTCCCGAATCGCCAATAGAGTATGATTCTCTGCCATGGCGAGGATTGATCCCGAGCAGGAGCGCAAGCGGCTGAGCAAACTTTACGCAGGCCAGACGAATGAGGAACTGGAGAATGCAGCCGCTCAGTCTTGCGAACTCACCGAGACTGCCCGCGAAACACTGCGGTCAGAGCTAACAAACCGCGGCCTTTCCACCGGCCAACTGGATGACCAAAGTAACCCGCCGGAACAAGACGAAGCCGAGTTCCGCGATCTGGTCACCGTGCGCACTCTCTCCACCCTGATGGAAGCAGAGTTGGCGAAAGGTATTTTGGACGCGGCTGGAATCGAATCCTTTCTGTTCGACGAAAACGTCGGACGCATTTACCTAGCGAATGTTGTGGGCGGCTTTCGTCTGCGCGTCGACGCGGCAAATGCCGACGAAGCACATCGGATTCTCAAAGAAAGCGATTCAGGACCGGCAGTGCCAGATTATCTTGAAATATCTGACGACGAGCCTGCAACCTAGTTTCCCGAATCCCTTGCGGATCGCATTCTGAGTATCGACGGCCGGCCGGGCGCCCTTTTTCTCGCGGTTTTCGAGACATGGGCCGCAAAAACCGCGAAGGGTGCCCCGTCCAAGCTCCGCTTGGGCGGGGATTTTCCTCCATAACGGCAAGATCCAAAGCCGTTCTCACTCAAACAGTTCGCTGTGTGATCCCAGCCGAACAAGCTGCAGAACATCTGCCTCCACCTTGCGATAGATGAGTAACAGATCGGGCTTCAGGTGACATTCGCGAAAGTCATGCCACTCCCCGGCCAGCGCGTGGTCCCGGTTTCTTTCCGGCGGCGTCTTGTCTTCTGCCAGCAACGAAATGACGGTAGTCAACAGAGCTTCCACATCGCGGCGGTGCTGTCCGCGCTGCTCGCGCTTGTAGTCGCGGCGAAAGGCGTTGGTGCGCTCAATCCTCCGCATTCAGGTCGGCCATCAAGTCGGAGACACTGTGGTGCACGGACAATCCGCCTTTGCGCGCCTCCCGCATCGCGGCCACAGTAGCGGCATTAGGCGCCTTGACTTCGAAGGGCAGCGCCTTCTCAACGGCAACGCGGGTCAACAGGACGCGGACCGCGTCGGAAACGGACAAGCCCATCGTTGCCAGCGCTTTGGTGGCCCTCGCTTTTACTCGCTTATCAATCCGGACATGAACCATCTCGGTGGCGGCCATCGCGATCCTCTGAGATACATTGTATCTCAGACATGAATGGCTTGTCGAGCGAAGTTTTCGTACTGTGGCCGAAGGCTTTACCTCAACGACATAATGTATATACATTAGAAGAACACCATGGCGGCGTAATTCTAGTTGGTACGTAGGGTCGGAAACCGTGATTCCTGAACAGTCGATTTGTGGGATTTCGGGCAAACCACAATCTACAATTGATTCTTCATGCCCTTCCACTTCGATCGCAAACCCGCGCTCGTCGCCTACGTAACCTGCGGCGATCCCGATCTTGCTACCACGCGCGAAGTCATTCTCGCCGCCATCGAAGCAGGCGCAAGCATTATCGAACTCGGCGTCCCTTTCAGCGATCCGCTCGCCGATGGACCGGTCATTCAGCGCGCCAGCGAGCGCGCCCTCAAGCACGGAACGTCGCTGCAAAACGTGCTCACGCTCGCCGCCGAAATCCGCGAGCATTCGCAATCTGTCGGTCTCGTCATCTTTTCCTATCTCAATCCGATTCTGCGCATGGGCCTTGCGAAGTTCTGCCACGTAGCACGAGCCGCCGGAATCGACGGCACGCTCATCACCGATCTCCCCATCGAAGAATCGGCCGAATACCTGCGCGAAGCGCGCAAGAACGACCTCGCTACCATTTTTCTCGCAGCGCCCACAAGCACCGATCTGCGCCTCAAGCAGATTGGCCAGGTCTCGACCGGCTTCGTGTATGCGATTTCTCGCACTGGCGTTACGGGCGAAAGACAGAAGATGTCTTCCGATGCCCGCAGTCTGGTCAAACGCATCCGCCGCTTCACGAAGCTGCCGGTCGCTGTCGGCTTCGGAATCTCAACGCCAGAGCAGTTCGCTGCCATCGGCCAGTTCGCCGAAGGCGCTGTCGTGGGAAGTGCCATTGTTCACGTGATCGAACAAAATCCCGGACGAGAAGCCGCGTCTGTGGCAAAATTCATAAGACAGCTATCAGCCGTCAGCCGTCAGCCATCAGCTGAAACCGCAATGTAAAAGAGCCGCCGCTGGACTGACGCACTCGACCAATTTAGCTGCCGATGTTGCCGCGCCCATGCCTTACCTGATGGCTGACGGCTGATAGCTCAAAGCTTCATGGACATTTCCGATTGGCGCAGAAAAGTCGACGATCTTGACCGCGAGTTGGCGGCTTTGCTCAACGAGCGCGCCAGCGCGGTCGTGGAAATTGGACGGCTGAAGCGCAATACCAATCTGCCCATTTACGAACCCGATCGCGAAAGAGAAGTCGTAGCCAATGTGCAGCAAGCGAACAAAGGGCCGTTGGTGGCGCGCGATCTGGCGCGCATCTACGAGCGCATCATGGATGTGATGCGCAGCATTCAAAAGCACGAGATCGTTCCCGAGGACAGCCCAGTCTCCCACGAGACCGAGATCGATTCGCAGTTTGAGGATTGAACTTGCACGTAGAGCGAAGAAGAAAGAGATCCTTCGCTTCTCCACCCCAGCCCGCGAAAAACGCGCGGTCTGGGGACCCCGGTTCGCTCAGGATGACAACTCTTCGGAGTAGCGGAAGAGCAAGTAACTGATTTGTTGGATGGTAAAAGAGCTAACTCATGATCGTAGCCATGCAAGATTCCGCCAGTGAAGATCAGATCCAGCATGTGATCGATCAACTGGTCCAGATGGGCTTCGAGGTTCACCGTTCCACCGGTGTGCGGCAGACTGTGCTCGGCGGCGTCGGCGCTCGGCCCGATTTCGACGTGCGCGAAGTGGAAATGCTGCCCGGCGTGCAGGAAGTCCATCGCATCAGCTCGCCCTACAAGCTGGCGGCGCGCAGCTTCCGGCCCGAAGGCACCATTGTCAAGTTCGCCAACGGCCTCGAAATAGGCGGCAAGAGCATTGTCGTGATGGCCGGACCGTGCTCGGTCGAATCGCGGGAGCAGTTGTTCGCCGTGTCGGAATTGATCGCGAAGGCTGGAGCTCGGGTGCTCCGCGGAGGCGCGTTCAAGCCTCGTTCTTCTCCTTATTCTTTCCAGGGACTCGGACCGGAAGGATTGAAGCTTTTGCGCGAAGCCGGTGACCGCTTCAACCTGCTCGTGATCAGCGAGGTCATGGAGATCTCGCAGATCCCGCTCATGTTGCCTTACGTCGACATCTTCCAGGTCGGAGCGCGGAACATGCAGAACTTCAACCTGCTGCGCGAACTCGGGAAGATTCGCAAGCCGATTCTCCTCAAGCGCGGCATCGCGGCCACACTCGAAGAACTGCTGCTCTCGGCGGAGTACGTGCTCGCCGGCGGCAACTACGAGATTATTCTGTGTGAACGCGGCATCCGCACTTTCGAAACCTATACCCGCAACACCATGGATATCTCCGCCATCCCGATCATTCACAAGCTTTCACACTTGCCCATGACTGCCGACCCCTCGCACGGCACCGGACGCCGCGATAAAGTTGCGCCCATGGCCCGCGCCTCGGTCGCCGCCGGAGCCGATGCGTTGCTGATCGAAGTGCATCACCAGCCCGACAAAGCGCTCTCGGATGGCGCGCAATCGCTCTATCCCGAGCAGTTCGCCGAACTGATGGACAGCATTCGCATGATTGCGCCTGCCATCGGACGCCAGATCGCGTAAGGGAATTTGTAATTTGTAATTTCAAACTAAAGCCACAGTCGCAAATTACAAATTACCAATCGCAAATCACCAATGCCCTTTAAGCAAGTCACCATCATCGGAACGGGATTGATCGGCGGATCGCTTGGCCTTGCGCTCCGCAAGCGTCATCTCGCCCGCCGCGTCATTGGCTGCGACCGCGCGCCTGTTCTCGAGCGCGCCGTCGAGTGCGGGGCGATCGAAGCGGGCTCGCCGAATCACGCCGATGCAGTGCACGGCAGCGATCTCGTCATTCTGGCAACGCCCGTCATCGCCATTCTCGACTTGATCGAACGTCTCGCTCCCTCACTGCCGGCGCGCACGCTCGTCACCGATGTAGGCAGCACGAAAGCCGAAATCGTTGCCCGCGTCGCCAAGTCTTTCGGCCGCACTGCCGGACAGCGCTTCCTCGCCGGTCACCCCATGGCGGGCAAAGAACATGCGGGCGTCGAGTTCGCCGACGCCGATCTTTTCGAGGGCGCGGCCTGGCTGTTCACGCCGTTACCCCGGCAGAATCCACACGCAGGAGTTTGCGGGGAGTTCGTCTACTGCGTGGAGAAGATGGGTGCCCGCGTCGCCATGCTGAATCCGGCCGATCATGACCGTTTCTGCGCCTGGGTCAGTCATTTGCCGCAGATGATTTCGACGGCGCTGGCAGCCACGCTGGTGGATGAATTCGGACCGGATGCGCCGCTCCTCGATATTGGCGGCCGCGCGCTGCGCGAAATGACTCGCATTTCCGGCTCTCCGTATTCCATGTGGCGCGACATCGCCATCACAAACAAGAAGAACCTTGGCGAGGCGCTGCATAAGCTGGAGCAGCGCCTGGCGCACATCCGCGAAAATCTCGATTCGAAGCAGCTCGCGGATGAATTCGAGCGCGCACACCAACTGAGAAAAGGTCAAAAGTCGGAACTCAAATTGAAGAAGTGAAGCATGCTGCCTCCTTCGTGCCTCCGTGCCTCCGTGGTAGATTCCGGCGCCATCCGTTAGAATTCCTCTGTCATGCACAAGGTCGTCGCCAGCGCCGAAGAGGCCATCCAGGACGTATTCGACGGCGCCACCATCATGGTGGGCGGATTCGGGCTCTGTGGCATGCCCGAGAACCTGATCCGCGCCTTGGTCGCCAAGGGCACGAAGAACCTCACCACCATCAGCAACAACGCAGGGGTCGACGGCGCCGGCGTGGGCCTGCTTCTCACCAACGGCCAGATCAAGCGCCACATCGGAACCTACGTTGGCGAAAACAAGTTGCTCGAACAGATGGTGCTCAACGGCATGGTTGAGCTCGAGCTGGTTCCCCAGGGCACGTTTGCCGAGCGCATTCGCGCCGGTGGCGCGGGCATTCCGGCCTTCTTCACACCGACAGGAGTTGGCACCGTGGTGGCCGACAGCAAAGAGGCGCGCGAGTTCGACGGCCGGACTTACATCATGGAGCGCGCACTCAGAGCTGACTTCGCGTTCATAAAGGCGTGGAAAGGCGACAAGTGGGGCAATCTTGTTTATCGCAAGACCGCGCGCAACTTCAACCCGATGATGGCAACGGCTGCCAAAATCACGATCGCCGAGGTGGAGCATCTGGTTGAGCCGGGAGAACTTGATCCCGAGATGGTGCATACGCCCAGCGTGTACGTGAAGCGGATCTTTCAGGGTCAGGTGTACGAGAGGCGTATTGAAAAACGAACGGTAAGGAAGGAAGTCGTTGGTCGTTAGTCGCCAGTCGTTCGGAAATCACGGTCGATGCTTAAGAGGCTCGCCAACGACCAAGGACTAATGACCAGCGACCTTTTCCGATCGCCGAACCCAGGTCGAAGGAAGATATGTCAACGCCGCCAAGAGCCCCGAAAGACACGGACAAGCGCGATCGGATCGTGAAGCGCATTGCTCGCGAACTGCGCGATGGATTTTACGTCAACCTCGGCATTGGCATGCCCACCCTGATTGCAAACCATGTTCCCGCTGGGATGGACGTAATTCTCCAAAGTGAGAATGGGATGCTCGGCATCGGGCCCTACCCAGTCGAAGGCAACGAAGACGCCGACCTGATCAACGCCGGCAAGGAGACGGTCAGCGAAATGGCGGGCACGGCATACTTTTCAAGTGCCGATTCTTTCGCCATGATTCGCGGCGGCCACGTTGATCTGAGCGTACTTGGCGCGATGGAAGTCGACGAACAAGGCAACCTCGCAAACTGGATGGTCCCCGGCAAAACGGTCAAGGGTATGGGCGGGGCTATGGATCTGGTGGCCGGCGCGCGCCGCGTGATCATCGCCATGGAGCACGCCACCAAAGACGGGCAGCTGAAGATTCTGAAAAAATGCACGCTCCCGCTCACCGGGGTGAAGGTCGTAGACACAATCGTCACCGAGATGGCCTACATTCGCGTCACTCCGCAAGGATTGATGCTCGAGGAAATCGCACCGGGCTTGACGGTGGAAGATGTGCAGCGCGCCACTGAAGCGAAGCTCATCGTCAGCCCCACGCTGAAAACGATGGGAAGCTAGAGCCGCGTCCTCCGAAGATTCCCTTTTCCGAAGTGCTTGTCATTCCGGCAACAAGCGGAATCTGCCCTTCGCCTACGCGCGGAACGGTGCTCTCATCAGCCGCACCGGGAGCATGAACACCTCCCGCACCAGGGCTAAGACGCCGTGCACGGCGATTCCGAGGATACGAAACGGCAGCAGTACCAGCCACACGAACGGATAGAGGATGAGGGCAAAGAGCGCGAGCGGCCAGCAAAGAACAAATAAAACGCACCACAGCAAGAAGGCGAACATGGGAGACCTCCTTAGAAGATGATACGCAAGGCGAGAGGAAAAGTTCACTCTGCAGAGGAGGCGCTGGCTGAGTTGCCCTGCGATGTCGCCAGGTGTTTCTGTAGGAATCGCAGCGCACGAGGCCTCGCATCGCGCCACACTTCGTTCTCGAAGCCATGGCCGACGCCGGGATAGATTTTGATTTCATAGGGAATGTTTTTTGCTTCCAGCAGCCGCTGCAGGTTGTAGGCCTCGCTTACCGGGATAGTGGAATCGGCCTCGCCGTGCAGGATGAGCACCGGGCAGAGGCGGCGCATGAAGAGCTTCATTTCGCGCGGCAGGCCCCCGAAGAATTCAACCACGGCTCGCACGCGATTATCAATCGATGAGTTCGCGAGCGAGAGATAAGCCCCCAGCGAGAAACCCAAGAGCGCGATACGCGCGCGATCGACAGCCGGTTGCTTTTCGACGAAGCTGATGGCATCCCAGAGCGTCTTCATCCAGATGGGAAAGTTGCGCAGAATCGTTGCCTTGTCGGCGGACTCAGTGTCCGTGCGGTCGAAATAGTGAAGGACATAAACGGCAAATCCCTGTTCAGCCAAGAGCACGGCTGATTGGTCCATCCCCTGTACGTCGCCACCTGCGCCGTGCAAGGCGATCACGGCGGGGAGGGGGTTGCCGTTGGTTGTTGGGATATACGCGTCAAGGCGGATGGGCTTGCCGCCGCTGTCGAAAGTTAAATCGGACTGGGAAATCGTGGGCATCACTAAGAGCTGCAGGGCTTTGCCCGGCTGGATGCCGTGGGCGGCTGTCCCTACGCTGTCGCCTCCGACAGGTGCTTTAACGATTCCGTGTAGGGCGCGCGTGCCACTCCGCGTTCGGTAATGATCGCGGCCACGTATTTCGCTGGGGTTACATCAAACGCCGGATTTTCAATCTCAACTCCGTCGGGCACCATCTGTTTTCCGGCGATGTGCGTAACTTCGCGCGCGTTGCGCTGTTCGATTGGAATTTTGCTGCCGTCGGGCGTATCAAGATCAACGGTGGAAATCGGCGCGGCCACGTAAAACGGAATGCCGTGCTCCTTCGCCAGCACGGCCACCGTGTACGTTCCGATTTTGTTGGCCACGTCGCCGTTGGCGGCGATCCGGTCGGCGCCTACGACGATAGCTCCGATCTTACCCTGCTTCATCATCGCGCCTGCCATGTTGTCGGAAATCACTGTGGTGGGGATGCCATCCTTCATCAATTCCCACGCAGTAAGGCGCGAGCCTTGCAGAAACGGGCGCGTCTCGTCGGCATAGACGTGAATTTTCTTGCCCTGTTCGACGGCCGCGCGGATGACGCCGAGCGCGGTGCCGTAGCCAGCAGTGGCAAGCGCGCCCGCGTTGCAATGCGTAAGCACGCCTCCGCTGGCGGGCATGAGCGCTGCGCCGTGCCGACCCATGGCCTGATTGGCGGCAATGTCTTCGGCATGCATGCGCTGCGCTTCTTCGATTAGCGCCTGCTTGATTTGCGGGATGGGTCGGATGCGAAGGATTTCAAACTTCTCCTGCATGCGGCGGATCGCCCAAAAGAGATTGACCGCGGTAGGCCGTGTCTGGCCGATGATCTCGCAAATCTGGTCGAACTCTTTCTTGAGTTCGGCGCCGTTCTCCGCTTGTGAATTGTTGACGCCGAGAGCAATGCCCATCGCAGCGGCCACGCCGATGGCGGGTGCTCCGCGGACAACCATGTTGCGGATGACGTCGGCGACCTGCTGATGCGTGGTGCAGGTCACGTAGGTTTCTTCGGTCGGCAGCTTCGTCTGGTCGATGAAGCGTACGCCGAGGTCAGTCCATTCCAGAGTTTGAATCATGAATTCGGTTCGTTGGTCGTTGGTCGTCCGTCGTTGGTCGTTCGCTGGTTGTCTGCCAGATGCTGCTTTCTCACATCGTTCGCTGTGAAGATCGCGACGAAGGGCGCAGGCGCGGCAGCTTTTTCTACGTTCGATCGCCCATGAGCCTCCTCGCGCTCCACCAGGCACATCACGCCGGCGATCTTAAATCCGAACTCGCGCGCGGCTTCGATGGCCTGCACCGTAGAGCCGCCGGTAGTGCAAACATCGTCCACGATCACGACCCGCGCGCCTTTTTCGCGATAGCCTTCGATGCGCTGGCCGGTGCCGTGTTGCTTTTCGGCCTTTCGAACCAGAAAGCCGTGCAGGGTGCCGCTTGTGACCGCGACGGCCACGACGATGGGATCGGCGCCCATGGTCAGTCCGCCAATGGCATCGGCGTGCCAGCCCTGGCGGCGCATTTCATCCAGGAAGACCTGGCCTACGAGCTGCGCGCCGCGAGCATCCAGCGTGGTCGTGCGGCAGTCGATGTAGTAGTCGCTGGTCCCGCCGGACGAAAGTTTGAATTCGCCGAGGCGAAACGACTTGCGGGCGAGGAGTTCTAGAAGCTCTTGGCGTGCAGTAAGCATTAAGGTGTCAGGTCTCAGGTGTCAGGTCTCAGGGTATAGCGAACGGGCGACAACTGCCAAATCGAAGGTCAGGCGGCCAAGCGAGAAGTCACAATTGCGGTTGGTGCTAACACCTGAGACCTGAGACCTGACACCTGACACTTTTCTTACTGATTCAGCTTTTCCAGATGCCGAAATCCATCCGTTCCCACGAACATCAGCAAGGAAAGGGTTCCGTTGTAGGCTACGTGGACGAGGAGACCGGCGGCGACTGAGTTCTTGTACGCTCGAACCATTGTGAGGACCGTGCCCACCAGGAAAATGACCAGGACCGGGCCCCAGGAGAACATGAGCTGGGACCCATGAAGCAGCGCGAAGGCAAATCCGGTAAAAAAGATGGCGGCGGTGAGTCCGACGCCGCGCGCCAGAACCGGATAGAGAAATCCGCGAAAGAAGAGTTCTTCCATCAATGGCGCCAGGGTGATGCCGAAAATCGTGAGCGCCCAAGCCTCAGCCGGAGTGCGGAAAAAGAGATCAATCGGAAGATTCTTCGGCATTGGCAGTATGTGTGCCAGCAATTGCAGTGCGAGCGAGAGCGCGACGCCCCCACCCAGGTACGGCGCGATGTTCTGCGGCCAATTCCAATGGATGGCAGCGAGAAAATTGGTCTGGCCGCGCTCGCGTGTCACCAAAACGTACATGTAAGCGAGGACCAGCAAATAGGCGAGCGCCTGTCCGGCTACCACAATGAGGGGGACGCGCGCCAGGCTGACAAGCGAGGCGTGAGGTCGGAGCCAGGTTCGTGCGGCGAGGAGGACGGTGAAAACTCCGACGAAAAGCGCGATGACGGCGATAAAAACCAGCCGCAGCACATCCAGGCCTGACCACGCGGGATCGCGGGGCGTTTCGGGGACGGGAGCGATCAGCGCGGCGTACCCGCTTGCGCCGGGCTCTGCGGGCACATCCGTGGCCGAGGTCTTTATCTCAAAAACTAGAGCGTTTGACGGAGGTGAGGATTCACTTGTGGCTTGGTGGGCGGTGTCTTCGCGCTCGGGGCCGCTAGCGCTGTCCTTTCGCTCCGGCTGAATAGGAGGCGCCGGGATTGGATCGTCGGGGAAGGCGTTCACGCGGATTCCTGTCGGCCAGTCTCGGAAGATGAATTCCGGGCAGAGTTGCTCACAGTGGAACCATTCAGAGCAGAGCCGTTGAAATACGAAGCTAGCTCCTGACCAGTGTACGACTTCTTCACGCGCGCGACCTGCTCGGGCGTGCCCTGTGCGACGATGCGGCCACCCTCCACTCCGCCTTCGGGGCCAAGGTCGAGGATCCAGTCGGCGTTGCGAATCACATCGAGATTGTGCTCGATGATAATGACCGTGTTGCCAAGATCAGTGAGCCGGTGCAGCACGTCGAGGAGCTTGCGCACGTCGTCGAAATGCAGGCCGGTGGTGGGCTCATCAAGCAGGTAGAGAGTCTTGCCCGTCTGGCGCTTGCTAAGCTCGCGAGCCAGCTTGATGCGTTGCGCTTCTCCTCCCGAAAGCGTGACTGCAGATTGGCCGAGATGAATGTAGCCCAACCCGACGTCCACCAGCGTCTGCAGCTTTTGTCGGACCTGGGGAATGTTTTCGAGAATCTGCAGCACGTCGCTGACCGGCATTTCGAGAAGGTCGGCGATCGAATATCCGTTGAAGCGGACCGTGAGTGTCTCGTGATTGTAGCGATGCCCGCCGCAAAGTTCGCATTGTACGTAGACGTCAGGTAAGAAATTCATTTCGATGCGGCGCTGGCCTTCCCCCTGGCATGCTTCGCAGCGTCCGCCGGACACGTTAAAGGAAAAACGTCCGGGCTTGTACCCGCGCTCGCGAGCTTCCGGGAGCATGGCGAAAAAGTCGCGAACGACCGAGAAGATCCCGGTATAGGTCGCGGGATTGGAGCGTGGGGTGCGACCGATAGGCGACTGGTCAATCCGAATCACCTTATCGATCAGCTCGCTGCCGGTGATCGACTTGTGGGCGCCCGGTTCCTCGCGCGAGCGGTAGAGCTGCCGCGCCAGAGCGCGATACAGAATGTCGTTCACCAAAGTTGACTTTCCGGAACCCGAAACGCCTGTAACCACGGTCATGACGCCCAGAGGAAACACGACGTCGAGATTTTTGAGATTATTTTGGCGCGCGCCCAGAATCGTAATGGCCTTGCCGTTCGGGCTCCGGCGTTCCGGCAGCATGGCAATACGCTGGCGTCCCGCCATGTAAGCGCCCGTGAGCGACGATGGCGTATCCATGATCTGCTGGGGCGTGCCGCTGGCAACAAGCGCGCCTCCGTGACGTCCGGCGCCGGGGCCAAGATCAATTACGTAGTCGGCGCGGCGGATGGTTTCTTCATCGTGCTCTACGACGAGCACGGTATTCCCGAGATCGCGCAGATTTTCGAGCGCGGCCAGCAAGCGGCCGTTGTCGCGCGAATGGAGCCCAATGGATGGCTCGTCTAGCACGTAAAGCACGCCCCGAAGTTTTGATCCAATCTGCGTCGCCAGACGAATCCGCTGGCCTTCTCCGCCGGAAAGCGTGGCCGCCGACCTACCTAGAGATAAGTAGCCTAGCCCGACTGCATTCAGAAACTCGAGGCGCTCGACGATTTCGTGGAGAATCCGGCTGGCGATGGCCTCTTCGCGGCCAACCAGCTTGATTTTGCGCGCGGTTTCGAGAGCGCGCGAAATCGGCAGCCCGGTGAAATCCGCAATCGACAGGCCGCCGACTTTCACGGCCAGGCTCTCGGCGCGCAAACGTTGCCCATGGCACGCGGGGCATTCGGTGGCCGACATGAAATCCATCAGATAATCGCGATAGGTATCGGAGGTCGAACTCTCAGCAGTCTGCTTGAGATGCCCGATGACGCCGAAGAATCCCGTTTTGCCAGCTCGCGTCTGCTCGCCATAAAGCAGCAGGTTCTGAATCTTCTCAGGAAATTTCTCGAACGGTGTGGCGAGGTCGAGCGAATAGGCCTCGGCAACCAACTGCACGCCATGAATCAGATTTTGCGAAGCTGACCCCGGCCCCAGGCCGCCATCCAGCAAGGGCTTCGACCAATCGACAATGATCTTGGCAGGATCGAAATCGTAGCGGCTCCCAAGCCCGTGGCAATCGGGACACGCTCCGTAGGAACTGTTGAACGAGAACGAACGCGGCTCCAATTGGGGAACGCTGACGCCGCAATCCGGGCAGGCCAGCACCGAAGAGTAAAGCGTTTCGTCTCCGTTGACCACCGCGACGAGCACTAGCCCCCCGCCAAGTTTCATCGCCAGGGAAACGGAGAGTTCAAGCCGGTGTTCGATGCCGGGCTTCACGAGCAGCCGGTCTACGACAACTTCAATCGTGTGGTTCTTGCGCTTATCGAGTTGGAGGTCGTCTTCCAGACTGACCAGTTCACCGTCCACCCGCGCCCGCGTAAAGCCGTGCTGGACAAGCTTTTCCATTTCCTTTTTGAATTCGCCTTTGCGCCCGCGCACAATCGGCGCCATGATCATGACCCGATCATCAGGGGTAAGCGCCAACACCCTTTGCACAATCTGGTCCGCGGACTGGCGGGTAATCGGCTTGCCACATTTCGGACAATGAGGCAACCCGATCGACGAGTACAACAGTCGAAGATAGTCGTAGATTTCGGTGATGGTGCCAACGGTCGACCGTGGGCTGCGGCTGGTGGTTTTTTGCTCGATCGAAATGGCTGGGCTCAACCCGTCAATCGAGTCCACGTCCGGGCGCTCCATCTGGTCGAGAAATTGGCGGGCGTAGGCGGAGAGGGTTTCGACATAGCGGCGCTGGCCTTCGGCATAAATGGTGTCGAAAGCCAGCGACGACTTGCCCGATCCGCTCAAGCCGGTGATGACGGTCAAGGTGTTGCGGGGAATCTCGACGTCAATATTCTTCAGGTTGTGCTGGCGCGCCCCGCGCACCGAGATCTTAGTGATGGCCATTTGCGACGACTGTTTTGGACTTCCGTAATGTGGACGGGGTCCCCAGAAATGTCGGAGAGTAAGAGTACGCAGTACGACTCCGTATCATAGTTGTTAACAGTAGAAGGGGTCAAATGCGGGTAAATTGAATTATTTGTAGCCGCAAGCCAAAAAACAGCACCTAAGGGTAATAGCAACGTGGATGCACTTTTAGCAGCTTTTCTAATCAGCAGTACGGCAATTTTATCGGTCGGCCTCGGCGTAATGGGGGCCTACTACGCTATCACCGCGATCCTGGCAGCATTCAACCCGGCTCACCCCTCCCGCTTCCTGGCACATTTAGCACCCCAGCAAAGCCAAGCCAGCGGCGACTAAGCCGAGCCTCTCTTTAATCCAGCTTCGTTCGTGCCTTAGGGGCACTTCCCTTTCGGCCTATTGCTGAGGAGGAGGCGTGGGTGCGGGAATCATCCCCGGCGGCGCCATGTTTGGCTGCTGCCCCTGGCGCATCATCTGCAGCAGCTGTTCCGGAGTTTTCGGCCCCGCATTGGGCTGGTTGGGATCGCTTGGCTGCCCAAACGGAGTGTTTACGGCAGGCTGAGCTACGCCGGGCTGAGCGGGCTGCGCTTGATCGGAATCGTCTGCGCTGCTGTCGTCAGCCTCGTCCCCGGTGTTGTCATCGCTATCGGCAGCAGCTTCGGGCGCCGGCGGGGCGGAAGCTAGCATCTGCTGGCGAAAGGGCTGTACAGGCTGCGGGACCCCTGGATTCATAGCTTGCGCGTTTTGCTGAAAACCGCTGCCCGTCGCCTGAACCTCCCCGGAACCGGGCTTGGGCGTCAGCAGGATCGACTCGACCGCCGAGGGATTGGAAGTCGACCCCAGCATCACGTAGTTAAACTGCGTTCCGTTCAGAAGAACGGCTAGGACGTCGCGCGGAGCGCCAGGCCCAATCTCGGTCACAACGCGTTCGGGGGCGCCGTTGGCGGGAAGGTCAATCGATGCCCCGGTCAACTTCTTGACCTGCTTCAGAATCTCGCCCAACGTCGCATTCTGTGCGAGGATCGTGAGCAAACCGTTCTGATAGGTCACCTGGGGCGCGCTTTCCGGAAGCTGCGGCAGGGGAACCTGCTGCAGAGGACCAGCCGGCAACGGCGGAAGTACAAGTGGGGGCGAGTCCTTTTTCTTGTGAGGCCGGTGGTGAACGGCGGGCGCAGTCCCTGGCTGGGTCGCGGGGGGATCGTCGGCCCGCGCCGGCAGCGCAGCTGCGGCCAGGAAGAATGCCGCAACCAGCGATACGATGTATATGTTTCTGCGCAGCATTAGAGATCTCGCCTATCCCATGGCGGCAAAAACCGCTGTACTGATCAAATCAGTACCCTACCTGATTTTACCATTCCTCTAGGAACGACAAAGGAACCCAATTCTTGCACCTTTTCGCACCGGAAAACAACGCCGGGCCCCGGCCAGACCAGCTTCGGGTCCCCCGGAGCAACAATTCATCCCCTTTTAGGCTGCGGGACGAGGATCACGGCGCGTAAAATGCGGACGGAGGCTTCTGCTGTGAGGAATGCTTCTCGAAGCAGTCTACGAAAACAAAGTCTCTTGCCGAAGAGCCGGAAGCCCGGCCAAAGCCACGCACTCCATACCAGCATAAGAATTGCAGTCGCGTTGGTGGTGTTGACCGTCCCCGTTTTCGCTCAAACCTGCATTAGCGCGGCCGATATGGAACCTTCGGCACGGACGGCATTGGAAACGGCCGCGAAGCGCTTCTTCGACATGTCGGCGCGAGGCGATGCCGCGACGATGAAACAGAATTCGATTCCTTCTCTCGCCGCGAATTTCGCGGGCGTCGAAACCGCCCTCAAAGACAATCAGGCCGCTCTCAATGGCGCCAGCGCATCCGTTCGCCCGCCATTTCTGCTGAACGCGGAGGGCGCCGGGCCGCTGGCACACGCCGAGTTCTTGTGCGGAGTTTTTGGCCCCTCGGGCCAAACCAGCCACAGTGCCGTGTTCACCTTCAACGACCTACCTCCGGGCAAGTATGCCGTCGCCATTCTCGACGTAAGCGGTGGGAAGAAACCGCTCACGCTGACACTTGTCCTTGAGCAGATTGGCACCGACTGGAAACTGGCCGGCTATTACGCCCGCTCGCAGCAAGCCTGTGGCCATGACTTCGCATGGTTTGTGCAACAAGCGCGCGATTTCAAAGCCAAGTCGCAAAACCACAACGCCTGGCTTTATTACCGCCAGGCCATCGCGCTCGCCTCGCCCGTGGACTTCATGAGCACGCAGGCCACCGACAAACTCTACGACGAGGTCCAGTCCGTCCAACCCGCCGACATGCCCTCCGACGGCAACACCCTCGACCTCAACGCCGGAGGCAAGACCTACCGCTGGACAGCAATCTTTTCGCTGCCGGTAGGCGACGACCTGGACGTGGTCGTGAAGTATTCAAATGCCGACATTTCCAATACGCAAAAAACGTTCGAGGAGAATACGCAGGTAATCAGGGCTCTGGTCGCAAAGTTCCCCGAACTGAAGACGGCCTTCGCGGGAGTAGTGGCGCGCGCCGTGGCTCCCTCAGGAGAAGACTACGGCTCCCTGCTGCCGATGAAGGAAATCAAGTAAACCCGCGGGTCGCGAAGGCGGCCTTGTAACTTTTCCAGTCCGGCGGCATCCCATTTTCACCACTAATTCCAGCGCATCGCGCATCGTCTAAACAACGAAATAGGAGAAGAAAAATATGAAGAAGATGATCTGCAGATCGTTGGCCCTGTGCTTCCTGGCAGTGCCGCTGACGGTTTTTGCCCAGTCCGGCGACACCATGAAGCAGGACCAAACACAACAACAGGACCAGATGAAACACGACGACATGAAGAACGATCAGATGAAGAAAGACGAAATGAAGAACGACAAGAAGGCGAAGAAGACCAAGAAGGACAAAACAAAGAAAGACGAAATGAAAAAAGACGACAACATGAAGCACTAGTCTGCGGCGACAGCACGCGAGCTTTTACTTCAGGGTAGCCGCAACAAGACCGGACTTGGCGGCTACCCGAAGACTTCCACCCAGCGAAAGCAAGGACAGATCCAGAATCCCGCAGCTATATCAGGCCCGAATCTCTGGAGCTTGCCAGATCTTCATCCGCGTCGGCCGCAGGTCGGCTGGCTGTCACGCTCAGGTATTTCTTCAAGCAGCGGACGCAGGGGGCATAGCCCTCCCGCATTGCTTCCCCGGCCGTGATGGTTTGTTGCCTTGCCTTGTCGTGGAGAAACGGGCACCCAGCCACGTGAAAGGTCTTCCCGTCTTCGGCCACCACGACCATCATGTCGGGGGGTATGCCGACGGCCCGTTGAGCGTGCTCTGAGCGCAGGTCCGGCTGATTTGCCCCAAGTGAACGCGCCACCTCAAAGGCTCCAGCCACAAGAACCGCGGCCGCCACGGCCACCATCCATCCGAAAAAGCTTCTCCTGCTGCCAGCCATGTTCGCCTCCAGTCTTCGTTCCAGACGCCGGCTGAATCCCAGTGGCACTTCAAGCATCCGTTCGTCTCCGTACAACTGGATCACGTTGCGGGTTCCATCCAGGACCGCGGCGCACTGCTTGCACCCACGCACGTGTTCTTCCATGGCAGCGCGCAACCCCGGTTCGACTTCGCCGTCGAGATAGTTCGAAACTTCGCGCCACACTTCTTCGCAGCTGACTACCATGGTTTCGTCCCCCTTGCAAAAGACAACGAACTGCTCCAGGCCCCGCCGAGTCCCGGCGCCAGAAGGTCGCGCAGCATGAGTCGCGCCCGGAGCAAACGGGTTTTGACAGAGGCGGTTGAGATTCCCAGAACCTTGGCTGTTTCCTCAATGCTCAACTGCTCCATGTCGCGCAGAACAAAAACCTCGCGGTAAATCTCCCCCAACGAACTGAGCGCTTCCGCCAGTTTCTCCCGCACTTCTTTTCGTTCCAGGGTCTCGGAAGGGATCTCCCGCCAGTCGGCAAAGTCGCGGGGTTTATAACTGCCCTCCTCACCCTCGCCGTTGGCGATCGGCTCCATAAGGCTGGCGTGCTCTTTCCTTCGTCGCATACGCGCCTCATTGACGGTGATCTGGATCAGCCAGGTACTGAACCTGGCTTCCGCCCGAAACTGGCGGATGTACTTAAAGGCCTTCAACGCGGCTTCCTGGGCGGCATCGTCGGCATCGGCTTCGTTGCGCAGGATGGCAAACGCCGCCGCGTAAACACGGCGCTCGTAAGGCCGGATCAACTCGTAAAAAAGCTCGTGCTCGCCGTCCCGGATACGCTGGATCAGCTCCCTTTCGCGGAGTTGTTGCGCTGGATTGTCCAGCGGAGTCACCTCTGCAGCCATTGCCCCCTACCGCAACCTCAGAGTCACTGCACTGCCATCGCAAACAACCGCTACTTCGCGACGTATTCCGGATCTTTCTTCCATCCCGTCAACATGGAAACAAAGTTATTCCAACCGTGCAGCACGACCATGACGAGATGTCCAAACACGAATGCGAGCATTGCCCACATGATCAGAAAGTGCCAAAGGCGTGCCAGATGAAAGCCGCCCATCATCCACGCCAGCCAGGAAAACTGTATCGGCTTCCATACGGCGAAGCCTGTTGCCACCGATAGCACTCCCAACACAATCACCGACGTGTAGGCATGCTTTTGCAAGGGGTTATAAGCGCCGCGTACCGGAGGCCTCGGCCCGAAGAAGAAGTAATGGCGCACCATGGGCCACACGCCGGGAACATCCTTGGGCACGAACAGGACCTGCTTATAGTGGCCACTGAAAACCTGATAAGCGAGATAGAGCAGGCCCGTGCCGATGTAGATCCACACAAAGGTCAGGTGCCACTGCAAGGCTCCGCCCAACCAACCACCAAGAGCAAACGATTTGGGCCAGTTGAGTAGGTCCTTCTGCGGAATCTTCGCGCCGAAGCTGGGAAAAGCGCGGAAGATCTGGAGGCCACTCCCGGCCATGACGAACAGCGACACGGCATTCACCCAGTGGCAAAGGCGAATGACTAACGGGTGCTCGTACACCGCCTCAATCACTTCGCCGGTCTTCGCGTCTTCGATTGTGAGCGCCCGGGTCGACATGAATGTGCTCCTCGCCGTTACAGCCCGTAGAACTCCGAATAACCCTGATCCTCCCAATAGCCCACTCTCTCGAGCACATTGGTCACTTTCAAGTCCGTGAGGTATTTAGCCTGTTTGTACCCGACTTTGGTCGGGATCTGGAGGCGCAGCGGGGCTCCGTGTTCCCGCGTCAGCGGCACATCGTACATCTCATAACAGAGCAGCGTTTGCGGATGCAGGGCGGTGGCCATATCGAGAGACTCGTAGTAATCGTCGGCACATTCCACCGTGACAAAGCGCGCCCTTAGATCGGCTCCGATGGTCTTCAGGAAATCGGAGAGCCGCGCGCCCCCAAAACGCCCGATCACATCCCAGCCTTCAACGCAGACATGCCGGGTGTTCTGTGTGACTTTAGGAAGAGCCTGGATCTGGGCCAGCGTGTAATCACCGGGCCTCTGCACAGCTCCGGCGACTGTAAGCGACCATCGGTCGAAGTCAACCTGTGGATCCGCGACATCGTAGCCATTGATCGGAAACTTTTCGGCAGGAGTGAGTTCCGAGTCGGCAAATGTCGTCGCCAGATGACCGGAACGAAAAAGCTTCGCCGAAAACCAATCGCTAAATCCCAGGCCGGCCTTGAGGAGCGGTTCCTGGAGCTTGGGGATGGCGAACGCGCCCAACGCCACCACCGGCGCTAGTTTCAGCAACTCGCGCCGGCTTATGCTCTTAAACTTCCGGCTGTTGATACGGGAGTCCATGAAATTTGCTCCTTGCGGAAGCTAACTTGGTCATAATGGGATTCCTGGGCTGCGAGAAAGTTACACTTAACGTGCACTTGGCGCCACACGGGATCATTCCGGATTCGCCCACCCCACGTTGGGCTAACCCATATCTCCAGTGGCTAAGTATAACGCGCCGAAGGGCGCAGCTACCGTGCTAGGGGTGAACGGCAAATGCATACCAACGAGGTGCCGCAATGAAGCAAGGAGCTTTGAAATGACGTTCGAGAAGATTCGGCTGGAGTGGACGGACAGCGAGCGAGTCGCGCGCATCACGCTGGCTGCTCCCAAGGCGAATATCGTCGATCTCGCAATGACGCGCGAACTCGATACGGCTTTTGTGCAGTGCGCGGAACGTTCGTTGAACGCAATCGTGCTCTCCGCTGACGGCCCGCACTTCAGCTTCGGCGCGAGCGTGCAGGAGCATCTTCCCGATCAGATTGGCGAGGCCCTGCCGGCGTTGCACGCCCTATTGCGGCGAATTCATCAGGCGCATGCGCCGGTCATTGCGGCGGTTCGTGGACAGTGCCTGGGTGGCGGATTTGAAGTGGTGCTCGCCTGTGATCTGGTGATTGCCGACCGGACCGCGCAGTTTGGCTCTCCCGAAATAAAGTTAGGGGTTTTCGCTCCGGCTGCCTCTGCTTTGTTGCCGGTTCGCATCGGGCAGGCTGCTGCTTCAAAGTTGCTTCTAACGGGCACATCCCTTACTGCCGAGGAGGCCGCTCGCTGCGGGCTCGCCGCAAAAGTCGTCGACGATCTCCATGCTGGGCTCAATCAGTGGCTGGAATCGGACTTCCTGCCTCGCTCCCCTTCTTCGCTGAACTATGCCTGCCAGGCCGCGCGAATGGCTATGGCTCGTGCGTTCGGCGATGATCTGGCGCGCATCGAACACTTATATTTGTCCGGCCTGATGAGTACTCCGGATGCCGAGGAAGGAATTCGCGCCTTCCTCGAGAAGCGCTCCCCGCAGTGGGCTCCCTGTGAGCGCGGCAAGCATGACAAGCTGGTATAGGCATAATCCAACGCGGAGTTAAAAAAGTTGGGACTCCCCGATACCTCTGAGATTGATTCGAGAGCGTAGGCCGGTGCTTTTAACGAGGTTTGACATGCGCCCGCAATAGGCCTATGGTCATGATTGAGCGCTCTTTTTCTTCCGCTCCGTCAGATCTCCTGAGCTAAGTCAGCCCATCTGAAGTACTTCTCTCTTAGTGCGAAACCAGCCAGAGAATCTGTGGGTTTCTGGCGTCAAGGTGACTATGAATAGGCGACAGTGTTTGGAATGCGGTGGCGAGCTGGTGATGGCGTTTCATCCAAGCGAAGGCGCCAAACTCAGCTCGGGGGCGGAGAACCGGCAGCCAAGTTCAACGTGGAGATGCGGTACGTGCGGGCATGCCTTCACCGCAGAGCAGCTTCGGGAAGGCAGACGGACAAGCTCAAGCATCGCCGGACACGCATAAAATCGACAGGCATTTCTTAAGATAACCAGTCCAGCAAGGAGGATCAAGGCATGGAGAATGTAGCGGAACAACAACCTGCAACGGAAACAAAGGCAATAAACCCGGTTTCAGTTTTTCCGACAGCGCCCATCAGTAAGCTCGCGGCAAATAGAATGGCCAACAAACAGCGAAAGAAGATGGCGCATCGTCGCAAGCTGCGACGGTCCCACACGAAGGGGTAGCGGCCATCCAACCATCCGTCATGGGTGTGCCGAAAAAGTTCGCGCAAGCTCTTCACACTAGCTCGTTTGAACGCTACGCACAAACAGGCGCAATCCAAGGCCCATTCAGCTACCGGGCTGAGGCGGCGCGGTGCAGGCGATCTTGCACTGCTTCCCACTCCGGTTCGTTTGGAGGCAGGTCTACCGCAATCCAGTCGGCGTTGGCTTCGTCGGCTTGGTGGAGCTTTTCATAGAGAGCCGCGGCGTAGTCGGCGGCCGCGGTTGGCATCTGAATGGTAACGGCCGGGCGTGTTGCGGCGTGCGCGTGCTGCAGGTAGATTCCTTTGCCCCGTTCGGGCACCTTTCCATTCGACACCAATAATAGAGACGTACGCGGGCTGTAGTGGCGCGCGTGCATGCCGGGCGAGGGGTGCGCGCCCATAGGCACCTCGTGTCCCAGGGCTTCTTGCGCCGACGCTATGGGGCCGATCACGGACTCGAGGGCTTGCCGCGAGATACCTCCGGGGCGAAGCAGGACGGGTTGCGGCCCGGCGAGCGAGAGCACGGTGGATTCGATCCCGACCTCGCAAGGGCCTCCATCGAGAATGTAGTCGACGTCGTTGCCGAGACTGCGGCGGACGTGGTCGGCGGTGGTGGGAGAGAGTTCGGTGAAGCGGTTGGCGCTGGGCGCAGCCAGGGGAATGCGAGCCGCCCGAATGAGAGCTTGCGCCACCGGATGCGCAGGCATGCGCAATGCAACTGTGGGCAGGCCTGCAGTGATGATCTCAGGCACGCCAGGCTGTTTCCTGACGACCAGGGTTAGCGGGCCGGGCCAGAACATGCGAGTGAGGCGCTCGGCAGCTTCGGGCCAATCGGCGACTAGCAGGGCGATCATTTCCATTGACGCTATGTGCACGATTAGCGGGCTGGTCGGCGGGCGGCGCTTGACGGAGTAGATTCTGGACACAGCGCTGGGGTCAAGAGCGTTGGCACCTAATCCGTACACGGTTTCGGTGGGAAAGGCGACGACCCGTCCTGAGCGGAGAAGTCCGGCGGCGCGCGCGATCTCTCCCGGAGTAGGGTTTGGGGGCACAAGTTATTTTAGATTGCAGAAGGCAGACAGCAGGGGAAAGTCAGAAGGCAGATTGCAGAAAGTACAAACGAAGGCGAAGACCGCAGAGGACCAGGCGGGCACGAAGGAGGGAGAGACTCGGCTGCGTGGCTGCGGTGCTTCGCACAGCAGCTTCGCTCAGAAAGACAGTGGACTGGCTAGTCTTACGATTCTTTTACTTCTTTTCCTGTTCCTCTACCTGCAAGTTGTTGGTCACTGAAAAGACGCCCGAGACACTGTTGGCTTGGACACCGGCAATCTGCTTCTCCATCTGGCGAGCGACTGCGCCTTCGAGTGTTACGTTGCCATTCTTCACGATGATGTGAATGGGGGGCACGGCTCGGAGTTGGTACGGAGCAAGAACGCTGTTTCCGTAGATGGCACGGTAGGTGGAGCGACGGATGCGGTCGTCGTTGATGGAGGTGGGCAGGACTTCGATGTTGTTGACGACTTTCTCGACACCTTCGATTCTTTTCACGGCATTTTCGGCGTCGGATTTGAGAGTGGGGCGCGCGACCTGGCCCACGAGGGTGACGGTGCCATCAGGGTCGACCTTGTAAGCTAAATTGTCGAACACGCCGTAATACGGGAGCATGACCAGTTCATGACGGACTTCCTTGGTAATGCGGCTGAGGGCTTTCTGATCGAGGGCGGCGCCCTGGGCCTGAGCGGCGGCAGCGCTCAAAAGAGTTAGCGAGAAAATCAGCGTGAGCGCGAGAACGAGTGGAAGCGACTTTTTCATAGTCAATGACCTCGTGGAGATTGGAATTGATGAAAATCCTGGTCCCGATTTCCAAGCAATTCTTCAGACGCCGGAGTAGCCGAAAAGGCTGCTTTTTCTTTGTCGGCCGGCGGCATTAGCAAAAGCAAAAACGTCTACCACGAAGACACAGGGTGCACGGGGGAGCGCGGACAGGAGTGCGCTACGCCAACGCGCCAAAACCGGGCGCGCTGGGGACCCCGGTGTGCCACCCCAACGCGCCAAAACCGGGCGCGCTGGGGACCCCGGTGTCGGCGTGCCACACTTGTCCGAAGCTAGTCGTTCTTTGGTTTGCGGCGTTCGCGGAAGCCTTCAATCAGGAGATAGAGAACTGGGATGAAGAACAAGTTCAGGATCGTGCTCATGATCATACCGCCGAAGACCGTTGTGCCTACGGAGTGACGGCCGTTTTCTCCTGCACCGCTGGCGGTAACGAGGGGAATGACTCCAAGAATGAATGCGAAGGAGGTCATGAGGATGGGGCGGAGACGGATGCGGGCGGATTCGACGGCCGATTCGAAAATGTTCATGCCGCGCTCGCGGAGTTGCTCGGCAAACTCGACGATCAGAATCGCGTTCTTGGAGGCGAGGCCGACTAGCATGACCAATCCCACCTGGCAGTAGACATCGTTCTGGAGACCGCGCATCCATTGGGCAGCGAGTGCGCCAAGAAGCGCCATGGGCACCGCAAGCAGAATGATGAACGGGAGCACGAAGCTTTCGTATTGTGCGGAGAGCGTGAGATAGACGACGACCACTCCGAGGGCGAAGAGGATGAGAGTAGTGGAACCGGATTGCAGCTCTTCGAGCGAGATGCCCGACCACTCGTAGCTGTAGCCCTGCGGCAAAATCCTGGCGGAAAGTTCTTGCATGGCGTTAATGGCCTGGCCGGAACTGAAGCCAGGCGCGGCAGAGCCATTGAGCTCGGCCGAGCGAAAGAGATTGTAGTGACTGATGACCTGCGGAGCGGAGCTTTGGTCGATGGACATCAGGTTTTCCAGCGGCACCATGGCGCCGCTATCGGAGCGGACATAGTACTGCTTCATATCCTGCGGGTGCGAGCGGAATTGCTTGTCGGCCTGCACGTAGACGCGGTAGGAACGGTTATTGAAATCGAAATCGTTGATGTAAGCCGAGCCCATGAAGACGCTGAGCGTGTCGATGATCTGACTCAGCGGAACATGCAGGCTCTTGGCCTTTTCGCGGTCGATGGTGATGACAAACTGGGGATCGTTGGCGGTATAGGTGGAGAACAGGCCGGCGAGATCCTTACGCTCGTTGCCGGCTCGCATGAGGTCGTGGGTGGTCTTGTCGAGATCCTGCAAGGTGTGGCCGCCCTGATCCTGCAATTCGAATTGGAATCCTCCGAATTCGCCGAGGCCCTGGACGGCGGGCGGTTCGAATGGAATGACGATGGCACCGGAGATTCCGAAGAGCGGGCCGCGCAGCCGATTGAGGATGGCTGCGGCGTTGTGTTCGGCTCCCTTGCGTTTTGAATACGGCTGAAGTGTTAGAAAGACAAGGCCGGCGTTGGGGGCGCTCCCGGCGAAGCTGAAGCCAGCGACCGAGAACGTTCCTTCGACCTCGGGGAAATTCCTAGTGATGTCGGAGATCTGTTTTCCGATGGTGCGCGTGTACTCGAGCGAGGCTCCGGTGGGGGCCTGGATGGCCACGATGAGATATCCCTGGTCTTCGTTGGGAACGAACGCTTTGGGAACACGCTGGAAAACGAGGTAGGCGCACACGAGTCCTGCGGCGAAGAGAATGAGAGCTGGAACCTCGAAGCGCAGGAAGGTGCGCAGCGCGCGCACGTAGCCGTTGGTGACAGCGGAAAGAACACGATCGACACGTTTGAAGAACCAGTTTTTTTCACCGTGCTGCCGGCCCAACAGGAGGGCGGAGAGCGCGGGAGTCAGGGTTAGTGCGTTGAAGGCGGAAATTGAAATGGAAAATGCAATCGTGAGCGCGAACTGGCGAAAAAGGACTCCTGTGGTGCCGGGGAAAAACGCGACCGGCACAAACACGGCCACGAGCACGAGTGACGTGGCGATGACGGCGCCGGTGACTTCTTTCATCGCGTCGGAGGCGGCCTTGAGCGGGCTTGGTTCGCCCTCCTGAAGATGGCGTCCGATGTTTTCGATGACGACGATGGCGTCGTCGACGACAAGACCGGTGGCCAGCGTGATTCCGAAAAGCGTGAGCGTGTTGATGGAGAAGCCGAGCAGCTTGACAAAAGCAAACGTGCCGACAAGTGAAACGGGAATGGTGACGGCGGGGATGACAGTAGAGCGCCAGTCTTCAAGGAAAATGAAAATGACGAGGATGACGAGAAGGATCGCTTCGCCGAGCGTAGAGACGACGTCGCGGATGGATTCGCCTACTGCGTCGGTGGTATCGAAAGCGAGCTCGTACTTCATGCCAGGCGGGAAGCGCTTGGCAAGCCGTGCCAGTTCGGCGATGCAGCGGCGGTCGACATCGAGGGCGTTGGCGGTTGAGAGTTGGATAACGGCGACGCCGACGGATTCCTGGCCGTTATAGTCGAGATCGGAGCTGTAGTCCTCGGCTCCAAGTTCGGCGTGACCGACGTCGCGCAGGCGAACCAGCGTGCCGTCGGCGTTGCTCTTGAGAATGATGTCGTCGAACTGCGAGGTTTCCGAAAGGCGGCCAATGGCACGCACGCTGATCTGGAACTGCTGGCCGGGCATGGAGGGCTGGGCGCCCACTTCTCCGGCGGCGACTTCGACGTTCTGCTCTTGAAGCGCGTTGACGACATCGTCGGCGGTGAGCGCGCGGCCGGCCATGCGGACGGGATCGAGCCAGAGGCGCATGGAGTATTTACGTTCGCCGAAAATGACAACGTCCGCCACGCCGGGCACGCGCTTCAGGCCGTCACGGACATATACGTCGAGGTAGTTGCTCATGAAGAGCGTGGAGTAGCGGTGGTCGGGCGAGAAAACGGCGGCTCCAAACACGAAATTTTCCGATGACTTCTGCACCGTGACACCAATTTGCTTGACGGCGTTGGGGAGACGGCCGAGGGCGGTGTTGACGCGGTTTTGGATGTCGACGGAAGCGAGGTCGGGATCGCGGGTGAGGTCGAAGGTCGCAGTAATGGAACTGACACCGTCATTGGTGCTTGCGGAAGTGATGTATTTCATGCCCTCGGCGCCGTTGATCTGCTGTTCGAGGGGCGTGGTGACGGCAGCTTCAACGGTCTGGGCACTGGCTCCCGTGTAGGCGGCGCTGACTGAGACTTGGGGAGGCGCAAGATTGGGAAACTGGGCGATGGGCAGAGTCGGAATGCAGATGGCTCCGGCAAGAATAATGAGCAGAGCGCAAACGGTGGAAAAGACCGGACGATGGATAAAAAAATCAACCATAGAAAGACAGTGGCTAGTGGTCAGTGGTTAGTGGCTAGTTCAAACCTGGTAGTGCGCTACGGCTGAAACTGGTGACTGAAAACCGGCAACGGCTGAATCTTGAATTTGTTACGAACTGCTGCTTTCCTGCGGGACTACGGCTGCACCATCGATCAAAAACTGGGTGCCAGATACGACGACTTTGTCTCCCGGCTTGACGCCATCGAGCACGACATAATCGTTGGCGACGATTTGGCCGATCTGGAGCGGCTTTTGGCGGGCTACGTATCCGCCTTTTTGATCGGGCTCGGCAACAAAAGCAAAATAGAGACCGCCAATGCGCGAGACGGCAACAACCGGCACAACCGGCTTTTGCAAGGTGCCCCAGACAACGCGCGCGCGGATGAACTGCGCGGTACGCAGCAAGTCCTTTGAGTTGGCGATTTGCGCCTTGGCAAGCACGGTCTGAGTGGTGTTATCGACCTGCGGGGAAATAAACGTGATCCGGCTCGATGCCAGTTGACTTCCCGAGCCATCGACAATCTCGACCGGAAGATTCATCTTGAGTTGGCCAGATTTTTCAACGGGCACGTAGATGTAAGCCTCAAGGCTGCCGGGGCGATCGACGGTAGTGAGCTGCGTGGTTGTAATGACGCGGTCCCCAAGGCGGACCGGAATATCTCCTATGATGCCGGCGCGTGGCGCGACCACCTGGTAGTAATGCAGCTGCACCTGCTGCTCGTTCACCTGGGCGTCAAGAGAATGAAGCTGGGCCTTAGCTGCATCGAGCGTGGCGCGGGCCTGGTCGAGATCCTGCTTGCTGACTACGCCGGCGCTGGCCAACCCGCTGACGCGGTCATAATTCTGCTGGGCCCAGGTGACCTGTGCGACCTGCGCATTGCGGGCGTCCTCCTGGCTTTTGACGGTGGCCTGCTGCTTGGCAGGATCGATCTGCATCAACGGAGCGCCGTTGGCGACCTGTTCGCCGGAATGGACGAAGATCTTGGTAATAATGCCTTCGACTTGCGGCATGACAACGGCCGAGTCGCGCGACTTCAGGGTGGCAACGTATTCCGTGGTGTCATCCACTTTTTGCAGCGTGGCCGTGTGAACTTTCACCGGCATAGCCGACGGATCGGCAGCGGCTTTGGCTGCCTTGTCGTTGCCACAGGCAACGGTAACAACGAGCGCTCCGAGGAGTGCGCAAGACAGAACGGCCAATGACGCTTTGCCGAACAATGGACGCATGTTGCAACGCATAATCAGCTTCATCAATTCCCAAAAAGCCGCGGGACTTCCTCGTTGTCTACGATTGCAGGCCCCAATCGGCATCTAACCCGAGACCCCAACTTTTAATTTTAGACCACCTAATAGATTTCCGCTGCGATGCGGACGCTGCGGAGAATTTTCGTTCTGCAAGCGGGGGCATATCGCACGACCGCGGTTCTGCTAGATTTGTCTGGTCATGAAACCGATCCGAAGTTTTGCCAGCGACAACAATGCTCCGGTCCATCCTGAGGTACTCGAGGCGATCCAGCGCGCCAATGCAGGGCATGTGGTTGGTTATGGAGAGGATCGCTACACGGAATCGGCAGTTGCAAGATTCCGCGAGCACTTTGGTGCGGACGTGCACGTGTTTTTCGTATTCAACGGCACGGCCGCCAATGTCCTGAGCTTGCAAGCGCTGACGCGCCCATTTCATGCCGTGCTGTGTCCGGAGCTGTCGCATATTTATACGGATGAATGTGGGGCGCCGGAGAAATTCACGGGGTGCAAGCTGATGCCGCTGGCGGCTCCGGGGGGAAAGCTGACGGTTGAAACGGCGGCAGCGGCTTATCACGGAATTGGGGACCAGCATCACGTGCAGCCGCGCGTGATTTCGATCACGCAATCCACCGAGATGGGAACGGTTTACAAGGCGGCGGAGGTCGAGGCTCTGACGAGTTTTGCTCATGAGCGGGAAATGTTTCTGCACATGGATGGGGCGCGCATATCCAATGCGGTGGCGGCGCAGGGATTGACGCTGCGGCAGGCGACGCGGGACCTGGGCGTAGATGCGCTGTCGTTCGGCGGGACGAAAAATGGGCTCATGGGCGTGGAAGCTGTCGTCTTCTTTCGTCCCGGACTGGCGCAGGACTTTTTGTTTGTGCGCAAGCAGGGGATGCAGTTGGCGTCAAAAATGCGGTTCATGGCCGCGCAGATGGAAGCACTGCTGACCAACGACTTATGGAAGCGAAATGCGGAACATGCGAACCGCATGGCGCAGCTGTTGCAGCAGGAAGTGCGGAAGATTCCGCGGGTGAAGATTGTGTATCCGGTGGAAGCGAACGGTGTATTTGCGCAAATTCCGCAGGCGGCAATTGCGAAAATTCAAGAGCGCTATTTCTTCTATGTATGGAGTGAAGAAGAGGCGGTGGTGCGCTGGATGTGTTCGTTCGATACTACCGAAGAAGACGTGCTCCAGTTCGCAGGATTTGTCCGCGAAGTTGTGGAAAAGGTCTCCAGCTAGAGTGGACTCTTCTCCGGGCACAGCCCAGCCTGCTCGTGACGAAGTCGCCCCACACGACCCAATTCCCCACAAAAGCTGATACGAATAGCTATTTCTTACCCGCTCTCGCCTTCGCCCAGCGCGCTCTTTGGGCAGCCGCGATGCGCTTGCGACCCTCCGCGGAGATCTTGTGTTTCTTACGCACCAATACCGGCTTCGGTTTGCTTCCCTGAAAATAGACCTTGCCGAAGGCGCTGAGAGCCGCGCTTACACGATGCAGTTCCTTTTCGAGGCGAGTGCGTTCTTGCTGGAGTTGAGTGATTACAGTGTGAACTAAGGTTCTTGCCATTAAGTTATTTTAACACCTCGAAGTCGGCCATGGGAATTGGGCCCTGAGGTCGGTCGAAGCCGCCGCCCTAAGACTTACAAAAACCTTTCTTGAGGAATTAGTTAGGATAGTCTCGGTGGCGTAGGGCACAGGATTAAGCAATGCACGGCTTGGTCGAGGAATCAACGTTAGCTGATCTGGCAGTATTCTGGAAGATAGGAATTCTCCTGCTTTGGCTCAGTGGCGCATTGTTCGGTCAGGAGGTTCGCCAAAACCGGCAAGACCAGGCCACGGCCACGCAAAAGAAAGTCGCCATTCCGCACAACTCCTCGCCCTCGAAGTTCTATGACACTCCGGTCCCGCTGCCACCCGGCAAGCCTGGAGACCTGATCCGCTCAGCCCCGCTGCAATATTCGCTGTCGCTTGGCGTGCAAGCAGTTCGGATTCTGTATTACTCGCGTTCGGGCAGCGGCGAATTGGTCGCGGCGTCGGGAGTTGTCTTGTTTCCTGTCGGAAAGCCGCCGGCTGGGGGCTGGCCCGTGATTGCGTGGGCGCACAGCTTGAGTGGAGTGGCGCGCGTGTGCGCCCCATCGCTGTCGCGAAAGCTTCTGCCCGTGTCATTTCTTTCGATGTATGTCAACCTCGGCTATGCCGTGGTCGCGACCGATTACACGGGCCTTGGCACACATTTTCGCAACGCTTTTGCGGATGTGCGGTCGAACGCCTCCGATGTGATCTACTCCATTCCGGCAGCCCGAAATGCCGTGCCAGGCCTTGGGTCGCGGTGGATCGCGATGGGGACGGACGAAGGCGCCATGGCCGTTGTGGGCGTTGCGGAAATGGAGCACCAGGCTCCCGATCCCAGCTATCTTGGAGGCGTGGCAATTTCGCGTGTCACGGATCTCGAGGACCTGTTCGAGCCGACGGGAAATCAGCCGCATGAACTGCCGCTGCTTCTGGCGTACGGGATAAAGACGGCCTATCCGCAGTTTGATGCCAGGGATGTGTTGACCGATCGGGCGCGGCCGCTTTATGAGCAACTTGGGGAAGAGTGCCGCGTATCCGGCGTGGAGAAGTTGCCGGTGACGAGCATGCTGAAAACTCGTTGGGAAAATAACAAGTTCGTCCAAAGCTACTTCAGCCGGAACCGGCTGGGCACGGGACCTGCCCAGGGTCCGCTGCTTGTGATCGGCAGCGAAGGGGAACCGTCGATCATCGCCACTACGAAAGTTGTCGCAAGGTTATGCCAGCAAGGAGACCGGGTTCTGTTTAATCGCTATGCGGAATACGACCCTGGGCGAGTGATTGGCGATTCGGTTCGGGACCAGATGGCTTGGATTCAGGAGCGGTTTGCCAACCGCCCTGCGCGGACGAATTGCTCGCCTCAACCTTAGCTTTGCTTCCGAGTGCTTACCAGTCGAGTTGGGAGGCGTCTTTGTGTTCCGTCTGCCGAACTTGGTTGCGCTTCCGATGGATAACAAAAAGCATACCGACGGATGCGAAAGTCGGGGGCAGGACCAGGATCAGAATCCCGCTGCGCAAGGCCTCAATCATTCTTGCGCCGGCGGATGAAGCCTGCGTGTAGCAAAGCGCGCAACTCTGCGAGAAAGCGGGGGAAGCAACAAAGACCAGGAGCAACACGCCGAGCGCGCGTGCGCATAAGTTGAGCGCCCTTTTCATCTCACCCTCCGGCTCATTCCATTGCCGTCTTCGCCACAATCAACTCACTTAGCCCAAGGCGCGCCATGTGCTATGCGGAAGCTGTCGGTCCATCCATATTGCATCGCCAGCAGCGCAAAGACTGCAAAGATAACAACAAACCAAAGCAATCCGCGATTCTCTGAAAGATGCATGAAGAACAAGAGCCCGAGAGCGGCCTCGATGCAGGCCACGATCAACATCCAGGTGAACATCGTGGCCGCATCCATATTCTGGTAGGCAATGACGAACTGGATCGCAGCCAGCACGAGGATGCAAACGTAAACGACGATGTCTCTTCCGAATCCAGCTTTTGCGTCGGCGGTTGTCATTCGAATGACTCCTACGAATTGGGCTCAGTGCGACAAATTCAAAAGATAGACTAAGGGGACCACGAACATCCAAACTAGATCGACGAAGTGCCAGTAAAGCCCGAGTATCTCGATGTCGTCGGCGTTGTAGCGGCCGCCTTTATAGCGGAGTCCCACGGCGATCAAGGCGATTACACCGCCGGTGACGTGAGTCAGGTGCAGGCCGGTAATGCTGAAGAATGATGCGCCAAAAAGACCCGATCCCCAGGGGTTCTTGAACAGAGTCATGCCTTCGTCGATCAGCGCAAACCACTCGCGAATATGGAGTAAGGCGAAGGCGATGCCCAAAGCGGCGGTAATGAGCGTCCAGCGGAAAGCACCGTCCTTGTCTCCCGCCTTGGCGGAGCGAACGCCGAAGAGCATGGTCAGGCTACTGGTGACGAGAATGAACGTCATCAGGGCGACGTTGGTGATGCTGTGGAAAGGCCGCGGCCAGTTGGGCGTGGCATTGCGGGTAAAGCCGTAAGCTACGAGACAGGCGGCAAAGGTCGCGGTGTCGGCAATGATGAAGAGCCACATCGCCATTTTTTTTGCAGGAACCGAAAACGCCGGTTTCTCCATCACACCCGGGGAGTGTGCTCCCATGGTGATTTCGGCTTGGCTCACGGTGCCTCCTATGGTTTTCAATTTGCCTAGATTTTTGCCCACAGTACTAACAGCAGGTAGATCCAAAGCACACCCATGAAATGCCAATAGCGGGCGGTTGCGACCAACGTGCTCTTCTTCAAGGTCGAATGATTGAGCTTGACCACCACGCGAACCAACCCTCCCAGGCCACCCAGAACATGGATGGCATGCACAGCCGTCAGTAAGTAGAAAAATGAGCTGTTGGGATTGGTGGCCAGGTAAAGTCCCTGGGCCCTCAGTTGCAGCCATGCGACATACTGCCCAATCACAAATAGCAGCCCAAGGCCCAAGGTGGCATGGAGCCAACGGCCAGGATGGGCCATCGATTTCGCAAGGGGGCCCATGAAAGCTCCGACCTCGCGGCGTCCCATTTCGAGCGTAACGCTGCTCGCAATCAGCACGAGCGTGTTCAGGTAGAGAATTGGTGGTAACGCCAGGTGCTGCCAATCGAGCGCGGATCCCTGGCGGACGATCAGGGCACTGGTGAACGCCAGGAACGTCATGGTAATGGAAAAAAGCAGAACCCAGATGCCGGTTGAAGCTGGGGGAGGGGCAAAGTCTTTCACCGCCGGCAACCGGCCATCGGCGGGCGGTATGCTTCCTTGGCCGCCTCCATTGCCGGAACTGGTCGGCTTACGCTCGTCGAGTTTTGGCGGTTGAATCGTGGTTGCCATAATGCAAACTTCTTTCTGACTGTTCCTTAAGCCTCGTCGGGTCCGCTGATCTTTTCCGGCGAGGTTTGCATGACATAGTCGCCCGCCGACCCCGCCACACCATATTGGTAGGGATCGTGGTAAACCACCGGCAGCTTGTCGCCAAAGTTGTTATGGGGCGGAGGCGTGGTGGGCGTGCTCCACTCCAACGAAGTGGCCTGCCACGGGTTGTCGGGCGCAGGCTTGCCCCAGAAGCGGCTGTGAATCAGGTTGTACAGAAAGATGAGCTGCACGGCTCCAGTGAAGAGCGCGGCGATGGTAATGAACTGATGCACCGGAATAAGCCGCTGGGTGTAGTCGTCAACAAACGCCTGATAGCGGCGCACGTTCCCCGCGAGGCCAAGATAGTGGAACGGCATGAAGATGGCGTAAGTGCCGACAAAGCTCAGCCAGAAATGAGCCTTGCCCAAAGTTTCATTCATCATGCGGCCAAACATCTTGGGGAACCAGAAATAAGTTCCCGAAAAGATCCCAAACATAGCCGCTACGCCCATGACCATGTGGAAATGACCTACCACGAAGTAAGTCGCGTGCAACATGATATCGACCGAGGGCTGTGCGAGGAAGAAGCCGCTAACTCCACCGCTGATGAACATCGAGATGAAGCCCAGGGCGAACAGAGAAGCCGAGTTGATGCGCAGCTTGGCTCCGTAGAGACTGCCCAGCCAGATGAGCACGATGATGGTCGAGGGGATCGTGATGACCAGGGTAGGAAAGGAGAACGCCAGCGACGAGACCGGATTCATCCCGCTCACGAACATGTGGTGCCCGTATACCAAGTAGCTGAGAACGGCCAGCGCGCCCATCGAGTAAATGAGCACGCGATGACTCAGCATCGGCTTGCGCATGTTGGTGACGAGAACGTGCGAGACGATGCCCATGCCGGGAACAATCGCGATGTAGACTTCAGGATGTCCGAAAAACCAGAACAGGTGCTGCCACAGCAGCGTTGAGCCGCCGGAGTGAGGTTGCAGCTGGTCGTTGATCACGAGATTGGAGGGCACGAAGAAGCTGGTTCCTGCCACGTGATCAAGAATCAGGAGAATGCAGGCGGGCATCAGCACAGCGAATGCGGTCAGGCCCATGCAGGAGGTAATAAACCACGACCAGGCGCTCAGCGGCAGACGCCACATACTCATTCCGCGGGTGCGCATATCAAGCGTGGTGGTGATGAAGTTCAGCGAACCAAGCAACTGGCCGACGCAGAAAAGGCCAATGGAAATTGCCCAGAGGACAACCCCGGTGCCTTCGCCAGGTCCTCCGACGGCGCCGACAGCGCTCAGCGGAGCGTATTGTGTCCAACCGCCCAAGGTTGGGCCGTCACTGACAAAAAACGACGCCACCAGGAACAGGAAGGCTGTAAATGTCACCCAGAACGACATCATGTTGAAGTGGGGGAAGGGCATATCCTCCGCGCCTACCTGAATGGGCAGGAAGTAATTGCCGAAAGCCGCGAAGGGAGCCGTAGTCAGGACAAAGAAGACCATGATGGTGGCGTGCATGGTCATCAACTGCAAGTAATACTCCGGCGTCATGACATCGCCGGGCGCTCCGTTGGCCGAGAGCAAATGCAATCCGGGGATAGCGTAGTTAGTCCAGCCCAGATGGATGCGCATCAGCCAGGACAAGAACATTCCGATCAGCACGGCGACCAGGGCCAGCCCGTAGTATTGCTTACCGATAACTTTGTGGTCGAGGCTGAAGACGTGCTTACGGATAAAGCTCGTTGGGGGAGCGTGGTGTGCTATCTGGGACGTGTCGTGCATCGGTTCACCTCAAGAGATATCCCCGCCATATAGAGCGCGGATTCTGCACTTACTCTGGGCTATTGCAACGCCGCTTGTTTCTTTAGCCAGTCGTCGTAGTCTTCCTGTGACAAGACACTCAAATATGCCTTCATGTTGTAGTGCCCCAGGCCGCATAACTGTGTACATACGATCTCGTATCTGCCCACCTTAGTCGCGGTGAAATGCAAGGTCAGGTCAAGGCCGGGAACAAAGTCCTGCTGTACACGCAATTCCGGAACGAAGAACGAGTGCCCGACGTCCTTGGAGTGCATCAGCAGATGGATTTCCTTGTTCACCGGAATAGCCATTTCGGCGGTAACGATATCGTCTTTGGCGTCGGGGTCATGATCGGTATCAAGACCGAAGAAATTCTGGTTGGCCTCATTGAGCATCTCGGGATGGGTGGTACCGAATGTTCCATCGGGGCCGGGATAGCGGAAGTAGAAAGCGAACTGACCGGCTTGGACCTGGACCGGGATGGCGTTCGCCGCGGGCGGCGTTAGATAGACGGTGGCCCAAGCCTTGACGCCGAAGACGCCAAGCGCGAGGACTTCGGTTCCGACCAGCAGGAAGGCAGCCCAGACCATCGCTTTCGCACCGCCGGGAAGATTCTTGATTTTCTCTCCGGGGCGGTCGCCCGAGAAGCGCCAGACGAAGAAAGCCAGAAGGAATTGCGCAGCCAGGAAAGAGATGCCGGCTTCGGCCATGGTTTCCGAGGTCTGCTCGTCGATCGGCGCTCCGTGCGTTGAGATGTCGGGCGCCAGCCACCATGTGTGCCGCACGATGGGAACTGCCGAAGCGATCGCGATCACGATGATAGTAATTGCAAAGAATTTCGCCATGCTGCCCTCGCGTGTTGGTCCTTCAGTTACTCGAACTCCTTAACGTTATTGCGAAAGGATTCTCCCTCGCACAAGGAAGAACCGAAAATATCAAGAGCGCTAATTCCTCGGCTGCCGTCGGGAAGAGGTCTGGAACACCTTCGGCTGCGACGAGTCCTGAATCAGCATCACGCTATGGCTCGCGGCGAGCTTTTGCCGAAGGAGCTGATTGCAGTCGCCTCGTCCTTCTGAATGTCGAAGACCGCGGACAACCGCGTCATCTCAAGCAGGTCGTACAGCCTGTTATTCAGGTTCGCAAGCTTCAACTCGCCGCCATTGTTCCGCATGGTGGTGTGCGTCTTCACCAACTCTCCCAAGCCTGAGCTGTCGACGTAATCCACTCCGCCGAGGTGCAAGACGATTTTCCTGGTTCCCTTTTCGGCCAAGTCACGGACAATCTCGCGGAGCGCTATATTTCCCTCACCCACGGTAATTCTCCCGGTAACCTCGAGGACAATGGCGTCGGCGATCTGCCGGGTCTTAGTCTGCATTTTGGCGGGCGTTTTGCCTTGCATGCCGAGGCCGAGTCTGTCGAGGATTGCACAGGCCGCCGTCGCAATCTCCCGCGACTCAGTGCGAACTACGACCAGGGAACGCTTTTCCTTGAGTACCTCGCGAAAGAAGGAGACATCCTCAGCGGCCTTCTCATCCTGCGTTGGTTGAGGTGCCTTGTCATCGTGGGCAGCGGCCGACCCGACGGAAGCGCCCGCACCAGCGCCGGCGAGACCCAGCATGGCAGCCGCGCCAAAACCCAGCGCGAATACCGTGCCAACGCCCGGGAGCAATAAGGTAGCGGCCACGACTCCCGCCGACATCCCCGCCGCTCCTCCCAAAAAGCCGCCGACGGTTGCTCCAAGTTCTTTCGCGATGGTCTTGGCTTCGCTTTCCGAGCGAGTCAGAAAAACGATGGACTTTTCAGGGACGCCGTGCTCGCGCAACTCCTTTACCGCTGCTTCGGCGTGATCGCGTGAAGAAAACACTCCAATCGCAGTTTCCATGCGCCCTCCAGTTATCGTGACATTTCAAACCGTTGCCTAGAGCACAGCCCAGCTTTTACTTTGCCTTGAAAGTGAAATCCGCTTTGGCCGCCTGTCCGCCAGCGACGGTTACTTTTGCGGTCTGAGTTCCATATTCTTCCTGCCATGCGGTCACCGTGTAGGAGCCCGCCGGCACATTCTTGATGGTAAAGTTGCCGTCGGCATCCGTGATCGCGTACGGCCCCTTCACGACGACGTGCCAGCCGTGCATCCAGGGATGGATATTGCACTTGACCGGGATGGCGACTTCCTGCGCTTTCCAGTCGGCCACGATGGGCGGCGCACCGGGCGGCTGAGACTTGTTCCAGCCGATGTTGCCAGTACCGGCCGCGGGCAATGGATGGATGTTGTGTGTGGTCTGGTCGCTGGTGACAACCTTGAACTTCTGGTTGACATCGACGGCCATCACGTGGGGCGTGTACATGCAGCCCTTCTGATCGAATTCCGGTTCCTGCGACGGGACCGCACTGGCCGCACTCGCGCTCAGGCCATCGGAGATGTAGAGAACGACATTTTGAATGCCACCGTTGGCGCCTACCATCACGTTTTCCAGCGTGGCGGGTTTGTCCTTGTGCTGTTGAGCGCAAACGGGATCCTTGGACATGTCGATGCCCTTCATGTGAGGGGCGGTCCCATTGAGCTTCACGGTGCCGGTGATGGTGCCTTCGCCGGCAGCTTTAACCTTCTCGCCTACCACTGCGAAAACCACGGCCGCGACAACGAGCGCCGATAGTACCGGGAGGGGGCGTTTGTACCAAGTCTTCATTGAAAGTCTCCTGAAACCGTTCGTTATTCCGCTCCTATTGCGAAGGCGGCGGTGCATTAGGGTTGATTGGCTTCAAATTCAGGCCCTTGGCAAGTTCTTTCGCCTTGGTGTGAAAGGGCTGAAGTGTGCGCAAGAAAAACACGAGATCCCACGCCTCCTCCGGCTTGATGTTGTCAGAGAACGAGGGCATGGGAGTGCCGTCCAGTCCGGTCATGAAAATCTTGTAGAGATCGGCGTCGCTGGTACCGCATTTGAAGCGGCCACCCTCAGCGAAATTGTAGGGAAGGATGGGATGGCCTTGATCGTCTTGCAACGTGGAAGCCGAAGGACCATTGCCCCGGCCTTCTACGCCGTGGCACTTCCAGCACTGCACACGATTGAAGACATCCTGGCCGGCCTTGATTCTTTCCGCCGTAACTTCGGGTTCAGGAGGAATCACAATGGGCTGGCCGGGCTTCTCCGTTTGCCAGCGCGGAGAATAGTGCTTGATCCAGGCCACAAGGTCGGCTCGCATCTGGGCTGAAAAAGTGTTCCACGGCGGCATGTTGGAGCGATCCAAGCCGCGCCCGATGCTGTCATAGATATCCTCGTCGGTGGGCAGAGTGCCGGTCGGTGTGGAGCGGCACTTGAAGACAGCCGTCGTAAAATCGCGCGGCTTGAAAAACAAAGGCGTGTCAAACCAGTACGCGCTCTCGCCGTTGCCGTCGCCCAACTCACCGTGACAAACCATGCAATAGCGCCGGTAGGGTTCGGTGGCAGCGTGCGCATTACCGGTGAGATTGCCGATGTGGCTAGTCGCAGCTGGCGTGTTGAGCCATTGTTTTTCCTGATATTCACTGATCTGCGCTTGGACCAGAGCGGGCAATGCCAGGAAACCGGCAATCACCGCTGTATTCGTCAATTTGAGTAATCGCGAGTTCATCGGTATCCCTCTCTTAGAAGTCGAAGTCAAATCCGGCCAGCAGTTCGCTGGTGTTGATGTTGGTGCCAGGGACAACTCCTGTTCCGTCCTGGTGCAACCAGTTGTATTCGGCGTGGTAGGCGAAGCCGGCGCGGGGGGTCATGAACGGGTTGAAGCGCGCACCGACTGTGTATGTGCTGATGTTGCCGAGGTTCGATGCAGTTCCGGGTGTGGATTGCTGGGACATGCGAATGGTCTCGTAGCGCGCAAGAATGATCGCCTGAGGACTAACGACATAGTGCGGCTCAACCAAGACACCGTTCCAAGTGGGTGCGCGCGAACCCGCCGTGATCGGCGTATTTGCCCCATTCAATGTTGCGACGCCATCGGGCAGGTCGCCGTACCCTTGGCCGAACCAGGCACTGTCCCATCCGTGCTGCGTGACGATCGTTACGTCAGCATGTTCACCGAGGTAGATCTGGCCGATCACACCTTCGCGGTGAAAACCCTTGTTTGCCGTTCCCGAACCGGGGATTACTGTGACACCGCCGCCTTGAGTGAGCCAGGCCGTTGGAGCCTCGCCCACCATGGCATAGGCGCCGAACCGGGAAACTCCCAATTTGCCGAAGTCGAACGCCTGACTCGCGGTGAAGAATCCAGAATAGGATTCGGCACCGTAGGGTAGCCCGACATTGCCGTCGTTGGAACTAAGCAGAGCGGCGGAGACGCGCGTGCGATCGTTCGCTGAGTGTCCCAGCCATTCCAAGCCGAGCTGGTTGTCGCCCATCTGTCCAAAGATGTTGCCATCGCCCTGTGGCGAGAAGTGGTAGAGCTGATAGACGCCGCCATTGCCGGTGAGCGTCAAGATGCGCTTTTCGGAGAGCAGGTTGTCGAGTTCGAATTTGCCCAACTTGATGTTGAACCAGGAACTCCCTCCGATGTTGTCGAGCCGCGCCATGACGGTTTCAAAGTGGAATGCGCCGGTGGCGTCTGAGGAGGGCAGCACGTAGAACGAAATGTTCTTTTCGAGAGTGCCGCCGGTGTGAAAGTCGAGACCGCTGAGGTCAAAGCCGCTTTGCGTGATCTTCTGCTCTCCCGTCGCCGACTGGTCGGTCGCGACTTGAGCTGTGCTCACGCGATGCCAAATGGGAATGATACGGAAAGTAACCGGCCAGTATCCGGGATTCTGCCAGATCGGAGCATCCCGGTCATTCATGAGCTGATAGCCGTTGTCTTTGAACTTCTGGCCGAAGAAGTTCAACATCGGCCAGCTTTCATGACAGGCGGAACAGCGCAAGCCATATTTCCTGGCGAAGGCCGGAATTGCGCTCGCTGACTGGCTTGTGCCGATGATGAGAAAAGCTAACGCGAATGCAGCGGCTAAGAGAGAAAACATCCGCTGCTTCTGACAGAGATGAGACTGCGCCCACATACGCATGCTGCACTCCTCAGATACTTCTCAGATTTTGCTAAAACCCCACAAACCCCCACAAAATGCCCAAACAAACAGATCCAACGCAATCAGCCGAGGACCGAGGCGGCTGGCCACGGGTTTTCTCCGGTCGGGTGGTCCAACCACTGCTGTGGCGGCAAAATATACTACGGGAGCAAGACGACGTTCAACTAGGTTCTTTCCCCCGGTTCGCCAACCACAAATCGGCAGCGCCCACATTCCGCGCCGTGTTTAATCAGCGAAACAAAGAACATCCCCACCTCAAACTATCGAGCGTGGGGCATCCTACTACCGACCGGAGGGTTGGCGCAATAGGGTAAGTCAATTATTTTTTACAATTTTTTTACATCCCGGCTCTTTCGGCTTTCGCGGTTTGGTGGCTGAGATGCCCGGTAGCAGTTGACAGCGGCCTTCCTCCCGTATCAGACTCTGCATCTGGATTTATGAAACCTGTCGCCAGGAGCGATGTGCAGCACTACAGTGTTGAAGCGCAACATGGGCTTTCGCTCGTGTTTCTCTTAATGGTCGTGCTAGTCGTGGTAATGCCAATCGCGTCCGTGGATGCACGCTCGAAAGACGTGCTGCAATATGGCGAGGGGCTGATCGTCAATGTTCCGTTGCCGATTGACGAAGTCACCCAGGCAGTTCAAGACGTCGTTGGCAATGGAATCATCCGAGGAACCAAGGAATACAACAAAGACGAATACGTGAAGGGTGCCGAAGCCGCGACCTCGACTCCGGTATTTCCCGCCTGGACGGATCCAGGCCAAGTTTTCTACAAGGTTCGAAAGCAGGCGTTGAATCCTTGGAACTTCAAGGACAGCGCCGATGTTGGGACCCTGGCGGTGCGCTACGTTGTCCAACCGCAAGGTGCCAACAACACGGTGCTGCGGATTGATGCCCTTTTTGTAGAAGAGTACCGGCACAGCGTTCACCAGTCGAACGGCTCAGTGGAAACGACCGAGTATAAGGACATCCGAGACCATCTTGACGCGGCTGAGTTGCTGAAGAAAGAAACGGCCGATGCTCTAAACGCGAAAGAAGAACGCGCAGCCAAGAAAGACTTCGGACTGGCGAACGACACCGAGTTGCTCAGCACTCCGCCGAACCCGGGAGAGAGTTCTAGCCGATCGGACATTTTGGCCGGCGCGGGTTCGACGCCTCTGGAGAAAGGATCTACAGACTATGCCGATCCTAATCAAACGCCGGAGCAACATCTGGCGGCATTGCGGCGAATGGCGGAGCGAGTGGTAAAGAAACCGGGCGCGCCGCTGAAATCGGCGCCCTTTCATTCCGCAAGCACGCTGAAAACGCTGGGCCCCGGGACTGAGGTTCTGGTTGAGATCACGAGCCCGTACTGGCTCGGAGTCGAAACCCATGAGGGCGCACACGGGTGGGTCCGGCGGGACGAGTTGGAGCAATTGCCGTGATGGACCCGCTTCCATCACTTAGGCACATTGTTGACCGAGCAGGCATTGTTGCGGCGCTGCTTTTCCTGGCCGCGATCAGTCGCGCTCAGACAACTCCGGTTGAGCGAACATTCCGGGAGCCGAAGAGCGCCGTCGAAAAAGCATTGAAGCCGTTACAGCCATCGCTCAGCGGACATTTGCCGACCTTGGAGGGATTCGCGCGAGCCGCCGAACATCCCTTGAATCGCTACCAGCGGGCGTTTTATCAGTGCACCGTGCAGGTGGGCGCATCACCGGCCGGCGGATCGGTGGTTCGGGTTAGCGCCAAAGTGACTGCCTGGTATGCGGATGCAAATGCTTCGCGTGCGGGCTACGAGTTGGTGACTTCCAATGGGCGGATTGAGAACGATGTGCTCGATCAGTTATCGGAACAGCTCGCAAGCAGCTCGGCCGGCGCGGACGAGCAGCCGCCCGTTCCATCTGCGCCGCTGGCGAAGCCAAGCACGCGCGACGAGCCGGCGATTTCCGCGCCCGTGCCAGGGTCTGGAACTACCGGCGCATTTTCGCCGTCGTTGGGCCAGGGTTTGGCGTCGTCGATCACGCCACCGCGCGATCAGCCTATGGATACAAAATTCTCGCAAAAAGGCTCCTCCGACTTGCAGGCCGAGACCGCAAGTCTGGAGGAAGTACTAAAGAACCAAGCGCACCCACGAAATCTGGTCGCGGTGAAAAAGTCCGGGACTCCGATTGTAGGATCGCCGAGCCTGACCGGGAAGACTCTCTTTCTGGCGAGCGCGCAGGATGAGTTTGAGATGCTTGATTACAATGCCGACTGGGTTCATGTGCGAATATCGGGTCCTTCGCGCGGCTGGATCTGGCGCACAAGCCTGGAGATGCCGGAAGGCATTTCGGATGTTCCGCAAAACGGGGCCCAAGGGGCGCCAACGGCGGCCGACTTGTTTCAGGTGAGCCGCGAGGAGACAGGGCAATTCCCCGGGGATTGGGAGCCATTGCGTGGGAAGAACGTTAAAATTATTTCGGTCCAGAAGGTTCGAGAGAATGAACAGGGCGGCGGGGCGGCCGCGAAGCTCGCGTTTGCAAAGTCACTGCTTGGACAAACCTACGAAGAACTGACGAAGTCGCCAGACCTTTCGGGCCTGGTTCTGATTTTTGATTCCGCCGATGGTGGGATGATCGCCGCAACACTACCGACGATTCAGCGTTGGAGAGCGGGCACTCTAAACGATGCGGCGATGTGGCATCAATGCTACTTCGATCCGCCGGAAACCTTTACCATAACGAGCGCGGCGGGGGCACGTTAACTTGCTGGCATCCGGTCTTCACCGGATTTCAAGAGTGTAAGATGCTGTAAGTTCGAAATCTTGCCTTGACATTGGACAAACGGCAGGGTATGAATGCTATCCTTTGTCGGTCAGATGGAAAAAGTGTTCGCGAACAGCTGATTGAACCAAACCGCCGGGTGAGGGCGGATGGGAACAACGGCGAGTGTGGGGGCCATGTTTCAAACATCTTCTGCAGGGCGTTTGGGCGCGTTGTTGCGCGACTACGCTGAACTGACGAAAGCGCGTATTACGACCCTGATTGTGCTAACGGCATGGTGCGGCTACTTTTTTGGCGCCCACCGGGCGGGCATACCTTCGTGGTCGATCGGACTTTTCCATGCCTTGCTGGGTGTCGCTTTGGTCTCCAGCGGCACGGCAGCACTGAATGAAGTGATGGAAGCCTCCGTGGACGCGCGCATGCGGCGCACGGCCATGCGTCCTTTACCCTCCGGGCGAATGTCGCTAACTCATGCGATGACGGTCGGGTTGGTTCTAACCTTGGGCGGATCAGTCTATCTTTCAGTGTTTGCGAATCTGCTAACCGGTTTGCTGGTGTTTCTGACGGCGCTCGTTTACCTGGCAGCCTACACGCCGCTGAAGAAAGTTTCCCCGATCTGCACGTTCGTCGGCGCATTCCCGGGGGCCATGCCGGTCGTATTGGGGTGGACGGCCGTGTGCGGACGGGTTGAGATGGAAACTCTGATTTTGTTTGCCATCATGTTTGTCTGGCAATTCCCGCATTTTCTTTCGATCGCGTGGCTTTATCGTGAAGACTACGCGCAGGGAGAAATCCGCATGTTGCCGGTAGTGGAGTCGAATGGCAAGTCCACAGTGTGGCGAATCCTAGCGTACTCAGCAATATTGATTCCAATAAGTGTGTTACCCTTTGCCGTAGGAATGGCAGGGCGTGTCTATCTGGTGGGTGCGGTTTTGATGGGTGCGATGTTGTTTCGCGTGGCGATGGGGATGGCTGCTGTGCAACTGCCCGCTACAGCGGCGGCCTCGAAACCGCCCGCCCGGCGCCTGCTTCGGGCCACGATTATCTATCTGCCGGCCCTGTTCGCGCTGATGATGGTGAATGCGGGGAGATAGATAACACTTACAGAACCAGGACCTATCTCCGCGAAACCATTCTTACCATCTCGGACGCTGCCAACTTACTCCAACCCCAACTCAATCTTCTTGGCCACCGCATCGAGCTTTGTGATGCGGAAGCTTCGGACCTGGCCGGTTCGAAGACTCTCGGGCTTGCTGGAAACCAACTGGGCGCCACTCTTCCAGCGTGCCTGGAGCATGGAGCCGAGGGACGAGAGGTCGGGTTTGCCGGCCGATGAAGCTGATTGAGGGGCCTCTTCGTTCGCAGCAGTTGTCTCTTGCTCCCCTGCGGATTCCTCCGGAATTCGACAAGAGGCCTGGACTCCTTCTCCCAGTTCCACGCGTGCTTGCCGGCCCGAAATTTCGATGATGCGGCCGGTGACGAGGTCGCCTTCCTTGTGTTCGACGAGATATTCGTCCAGGCCGGTGGGCACGAGTTGCTTCATGCTGAGGCGGATGATGCGCCTCTCAGTATCGAGCGCGATAATCTGGGCCTTCACGACTTGTCCCGACTTCAAAACTTCCTGCGGGTGATTAATGCGCTTCTCGGCGCTGATTTCGCTGACGTGAACCATTCCTTCGATACCTTCGGCGAGTTGCACAAATGCGCCGAACTTGGTCATGTTCGTAACCGGCCCTTCGATCACCGTGCCGGGCGCGAACTTCTCCGTTGCGCCGGACCACGGATCGCCGAGGGCTTGCTTTAGCCCAAGTGACATGCGACGTTCGCCGAGATTGACGCCAAGGATGACGGCTTCAACTGCTTCGCCGACTTTTACCACATCGCCGGGACTCTTGACTTTTTTCGCCCAAGACATTTCGGAGACATGGATGAGGCCTTCAACCCCGGGCTCGACTTCCACGAACGCTCCGAAATCGGCGATGCGCGAGACCGTGCCGCGCACGCGCTCTCCGGCCTTGTATTTGTCGGCGACTGCGTCCCAGGGATGCGGCTGCAATTGCTTCATGCTGATGGCAATGCGCCGCTTGTCGGGATCAATCTTTATGATACGGGCGTCGATCTGCTGGCCGGGGGAAAGCACGTCGGACGGCTTGTTCACGCGTTGCCAGGAAATTTCACCGACATGGAGGAGCGCGTCCGCTGCGCCGATATCGACGAAAGCGCCATAGTCAGTAAGGCTGCGAACCTCGCCGCGTATCGTGTCACCTTCCTTGAGTTCAGAGAAGCGCTGTTGCTTGGCAGCGGCCTGCTCATCTTCGGCGATGACACGGCGATCCACGACAACGTCTTCGTCTTCGACATCGAGCTTCGTAATGCGGCAGCGAATCTCTTGTCCGACCAGTTTCTCCATTTCCACGGCGTCGCGCGTACCGGTGCGCGACGCAGGCATGAAGGCGCGCACGCCGATGTCAACGCTGAGGCCGCCTTTGACCGCGCCCGTCACTGTGCCGACGATGGTGGATTTCTCCGCAAAGGCTTTTTCGAGCGATGCCCAATCGGTGGGCCGTTCGACCTTGCCACGAGTCAGCTCATAGTAGCCCTCGGGGTCGCGGCCTTTGACTGTAACCTGCATCTTGTCGCCGGGCTTTACGTTCATGCCGGCGGGCAAGGCAGTAAGGGGCAAAAGGCCTTCACTCTTGAAGCCGATATCGAGGATGATCGAGTCGGCAGTACGTGCGATTACCGTTCCTTCCCGGCGAGGGGCGCCCGCTTCCGGCTTGCGGGCATGGGCTTTTTCGTATTCTGAAAAAATATCCTTGAAAGATTCTGTCGGCTCTTCAGCCGGAACGGTTTCGGGAGCATCGGGATTCAAGTTCTCGGGATCGGGCATGGGAACGTTCAAGAGTCTTGCAGCGAAATGCGATGTCTAAGGATAACATCGCGAGGCGCAATTCCGGGGCGACCGAAACGGCCCTTTCAGTCACTGCAACCTGGCTGCGGGATGTAAACTGATTGTCGCTTCCTTGATCAAACCAATGAAAGCGGCGCTCCTTGTTGGTCCCGGCAAAATTGCAGATCTGCCTCTTCGTATCGAAGAGGTTGCGCAGCCTGAGCCGAGTGCCGGGCAAGTGCTTCTGCGTGTGCTCGCATGCGGCGTTTGCAGGACCGACCTCCACATTGTCGAGGGCGACCTTCCGGGGCTGCGCTCGCCGCTGATTCCAGGGCATCAGATTGTCGGAGAAATTCTGGAGCCAGGGTCGACGGAGTTGCCGGTGGGAACGCGAGTAGGCGTTTCGTGGATCGGAGGCACGGACGGGACGTGCTGGTATTGCCGTAATCATCTCGAGAACCTCTGCGACTCCCCAACCTTCACCGGCTACAACGTCAACGGAGGTTATGCCGAGTTTGCGGTCGCACGGTCGGACTTTGTTTTTCCTTTGCCCGCGGCGCTGGACGCTCTGCACGCTGCGCCACTGCTGTGCGCAGGCATCATCGGCTTTCGCAGCCTGCGCGTCGCCGGGGTTCAACCGGGAGAGAAAGTTGGACTCTTCGGTTTTGGCGCATCGGCGCATCTCGCCATCGAAGTGCTGCGCGCCTGGCGGTGCGAGGTTTACGTTTCGACGCGCGGGGAATCCCATCGCAAGCTCGCCGAGTCCCTGGGAGCGAAATGGGTGGGATCGGAAGTGCAGAAGCCGCCGGTTGAATTGGATCGAGCTGTCACTTTTGCGCCCAGCGGGAACGTGGTGGTGGCGGCGCTTTCCAGTCTGCGCAAAGGAGGCGTGGTGGCAATTAACGCCATCCATCTGGATCGCATGCCTGAGTTCGATTACGACCGGCTGCTCTGGGGCGAGCGTCAGATTCGGAGCGTAGCTAACATGACCCGCGAGGATGCGCGGGACTTCCTGAAGCTCGCCGCTGACATTCAGCTCAAGCCGCGTGTTACAACCTTTACTCTCGCCCAGGCAAACGAAGCACTGGCGGCGGTGAAGAGCGATTCGATCGATGGCGCGGCTGTGATTGTCCCCTGATGTTTGCCGCTTTGGGAAGGATTCTGGTGGCGGCGGTAGGACTCGAACCTACGACCTACGGATTATGAGACCGTCGCTCTAACCACCTGAGCTACACCGCCATAACGACGTAAATTTATACTAGCATATCGTTTTAGACTGTCGGGACGGGCTCAAGCCGTTGGGTTGGAGTTGGTTCTTCAACGATTTTCATATCGCCTGTCCGGCGCAAAATCCCGAGGCCCACGCCCACTGGAAGTTGAAGCCTCCAAGCTGCCCGGTGACGTCGACTACCTCTCCGATGAAGAACAGGCCCGGGACTCTCCGGGCTTCCATGGTGCGGGCATGGAGTTCGTCTGTGTCGACTCCGCCGGCGGTGACTTCGGCTTTCTCGTAACCTTCCGTCCTTTCCGGCTGTACTTCCCAAGCGTGAAGTTTACGGTCGGCGTCCGCGAAGGCTCGAGCAGAGTTGCCTGCTGGCGGGTAAGTTTCCAGCCAGCGGTCTGCCAGACGGCGAGGCAATATTTCCCGCAGCAACGATTTCCAACTCGACTGATCCTGACGGCCGCGCTTTCGCAAGAGCGCGTTCAGATCGATTTCGGGTGCAAGATCGATCGAAATAGGGTCGTTCGCATTCCAGTAGGAGGAGATCTGGAGAATTGCCGGTCCACTCAGGCCGCGATGCGTGAAAAGCATTTTTTCGCGAAACTGCTCGCTTCCGCTGTGCGTCGAAGCGATCACCTCGGTCGAGACTCCGGCCAACTCGCACCACCGCTTGCGGTCCGATTCGCTGAAGACAAAGGGAACCAGGGCCGCTCGCGTCGGCTGAACCTTCAGTCCAAATTGCCGCGCCACGTTGTAGCCGAACGAAGTAGCGCCGATTTTCGGAATCGATAATCCTCCGGTGGCAACCACCAACTGGGGCGCCGTAAACGTTGCGCCTTCGGCGCGCAGTGTGAACTGGCCGTCCTTGTGGATCTCGGCGATCTTTGTATTAAGGCGGATCTCCACCCGAGCGGTACGGCATTCCTCTTCGAGCATTGCGACGATCGCGCTGGCCGAGCCATCGCAAAACAGTTGGCCTAGCTTCTTTTCGTGGAATGGAATGTGGTGCTTTTCGACCAGCCCGAGAAACGCGTCCGGGCCGTAGCGGGCGAGGACGGACTTGGCAAAATGCGGATTCCGGGAGATGAAATTATCCGCGCCGACATGAAGATTTGTGAAATTGCAGCGGCCACCGCCCGAGATGAGAATTTTCTTGCCGATGCGATCCGCGCGTTCGACCAGCAGAACTCGCCGCCCGCGCTTGCCGGCCTCGATCGCACACATTAGCCCGGCCGCGCCCGCTCCCAAGATGATGGCGTTGTATCCTTGATCCACGCAAGAACGAGCTTAGCAGGCCGGAACGTCGGATTCTTATTGAAGCTATGGACAAGGCTTGTCTGATCAAAGTTCGTGGAGTGGTGCAGGGCGTGGGATTTCGTCCGTTCGTATATCGCATCGCGACGGAATTGCATTTGTCTGGGTGGGTGCTCAACGGACAAGAGGGAGTTGCAATCCACCTAGAGGGCGATGAGGCGCGTGTGCAAAGCTTTCTGGACCGCCTGAAGGACGAGGCGCCCCCGGCCTCTCGTATCGTTGAAATTGACGTCGCACCAGCCGCAACCGCCGGATTTCAGAATTTCAGCATCAAAGAGAGCGAACGCAATCAGCGGCCGACCGTCCGGATTTCGCCCGATCTTCCCGTGTGCGATGAGTGTCTGCGCGAAATGGCCGACGCTAGCAATCGTCGCCACCAGTATCCCTACATCAACTGCACCAATTGCGGGCCACGGTACACGGTGATTCTGGCGCTACCTTACGACCGCCCGAATACGACCATGAAGGCCTGGCCGTTCGACGAATACTGCGACCGTGAGTATCACGATCCAGCCAACCGGCGATTCCATGCGCAGCCTGTAGCCTGTCCGCAGTGTGGCCCACACTACTATCTGCGCCTGAACGAAGAAACGACCTGCGGCGACGAGGCTGTGATTTGTCGAACGGTGGAATTGCTAAAAGCCGGAAAGATCGTCGCCGTGAAGGGCTTGGGCGGATACCACCTCGCTTGCGATGCTCGCAATGCCGCCGCGGTCGCCGTCATGCGCGCGCGAAAATTTCGCAAAGAGAAACCGTTCGCGGTGATGGTTGAAACCGTCGGGGTTGCTGAGGAACTGGTGGAACTTTCTGCGGCGGCGAAAGAACTGCTCACTTCAATTGCCCGGCCTATCGTGTTGGCGCCGGCTAAGCGTGAATTGCCTGGCGTTGCCCCCGACAATCGTGAATTGGGCATCATGCTGCCTTACACTCCGCTGCAGCATTTGCTTTTTGCTGCGGGTGCTCCCCCGGTTTTGGTGATGACGAGCGCGAACCGCTCCAGTGAACCGATTGCGTATGAAGACGACGATGCCTTCGACCGTTTGTCGGGTATTGCAGATGCCTTCCTGGTCGGTGAGCGGCCGATTGCGCGGCGTGTCGATGACTCTGTGGCGCGCGCCGGTGTGTTAGGCCCGGCTGTTCTCCGGCGATCGCGCGGGTATGCGCCGGGCGCGGTGACAAGCTTTCCCATGCCGACGCGGACGGAGAAATCGATTCTCGCCCTCGGCGCCGACTTAAAGAACACCGTGACTCTGGTGGTCGAGGGACAGGCTTTTGTCAGCCAGCACATCGGCGATCTCGATCACTACGACGCCTTCCGCGCCTTCGAGGAAACAATTCGCGACTTGATGACGATGTATGACATTCGTTGGGAGGAAGTTGTTGTTGTGCATGACGCTCATCCCGAGTATCGCTCGACGGTGCATGGCCAGCGATTGCCGTGTGCCGAAAAGCGCGCGGTGCAGCATCATCGCGCTCACATCGCGTCCGTATTGGCCGAACACGGCGCATGGGAAAAGCGTGTGCTTGGAATTAGTTTTGACGGCACCGGCTATGGCGACGACGGGAGTATCTGGGGCGGAGAATTCTTTGTGGGAAGCTTGCAGACCGGATTCGAAAGAGTTGCCCACTTGCGCCCCGCCGCTCTGCCCGGAGGCGATGCCGCGACGCAATATCCGGTGCAGGCCGCTGCCGGTTTTCTTGGGCAGGTGGAAGGTTTGCCGGGACTAAGCGACGCGCCCTTTTCTTTTCCTTCCCGATACGGGACCGCTTTGCAGCTTGTTCACAAGAAGGTGCGGACGTTTCCCACAACCTCGGTCGGACGGCTGTTTGATACGGCGGCGGCTCTGCTCGGTTTCACGCGCGACATCACATTCGAAGGGCAGGCTGCCATGTGGGTTGAGCATATGGCGCGCGCGGGGGGCGAAGTGGACAGCTACCGATTCCCTTTTCTCAACGGGGAATTGGACTTCCGGCCGCTGCTGCTGGCGGTCGCGATGGATCGCCTTATGGGACGGAATATTGCGGAGATCGCACGTGCTTTTCAGCACGGGATTGCGCACGGTGTGGCCGAGGCCACTAAAGAGTTGGCGCGAAACCGCAATTTGGAGGTCGTCGTTCTCTCGGGCGGCGTTTTCCAGAATGAGTTGCTTCTCGAAGATTTAAAGGCGGAGCTCGGAAACACGGGATTGCAGCTTTGGACCAACCAGGCAGTTCCCGCGAATGACGGCGGCATTAGTCTGGGACAGGCCGCGCTGTCGTTCCTTGATGACACGAAGAAGAGATAATGGGACGCGGCGTGATCCCGCGCGCAGCATGCCGAACAACGGGGAATCCAGACGTTATTGTCTTCATTGAATCTCCGGCGTGGTGCTATGCGTGTTGATAGAACGCAAGAAAGTCACGATCTGCCAGCGCTCCTGCTCGGGTAGCTTCGACCAAACCGGCATTCCGCGCCGAACCACTCCATTCGTCAGTATCCAGAAGAGCGTTCCCGGTGTGGTTTTTTGGACTTCTGGGCGCAGCAAACTCGGGCCCTGTCTTGTGCCTCCCGCTTTTGGCCCATGACACTCCGCACAGTGCTGGTCAAAGAGCTTTCCTCCCGCCGTCGCCTCGCTTGCATTACCTTCGAACGGATTCGCCCGCGCGCGGGCTTTCTGCGGAGCCTCTGATAACGCTGCATAGGTTGACGGTCTATGCTTGCGCTGCGCTACATCGTTCTTCTGCGCGAGCGCCAGAGAAACAACGAAGAAGGCGACGATAAAGAACGGCATCAATTTTGTGCGCGGCTTCTTCATGCGTGGCCTCCAAATAGGTGTCTCACCAGCTCTCCGAAGCCAGAGAACTCTCGGGACACTCCCCAGCGCAGCAGCAACCGGTGGCTGTCGTTGTTCAGGCCGAAGCCGCTGGAGAGCCGAAACGTCCAGTCGGACGGCAGATTCCACGCGACTGCGGGCGCAAGGTAGTGAGACGTGTTGGGCAGACCGAGGCTATGCGTGTCGCCCAGGCCTCCATACATCTCGACGCCGGCAATGAAATTTTCTCCGCAAAAATTGCAGCGATTGGGCAAAGCCTTGAGCGCAAGCGGATGACTGGCGCCTAATGCGTAGGCAAATTCCCAAGGCTCGCTGGGAGATATGTTCTTGGTGAAAATCGGATTCAACGCGACGTTCCAGCCTTTAAAGGTGCTGGAAAGCAGAAGCTTGAGTTCCAGTTCGTGATCGTGTTCCTTACGCAACTCGGAGTTTGGTTCTGCGAAGTCGGACTCTACGTCGTGTCCCTCAACCTCTTTCAGAATTTTGTCGGCCGCGCTGGTTTGCTCGTATTCAACGTACAGTACCGGGTTGACGAAGTGCTCCAGTCGCAACAGGCGAAGTCGATTTTCCACGCGGAAGCCCGTGAATAGAGTGCTGTCAGAGAACGTCGTCTGCCCGTCGAAATACAACTCGGTCGTCCACCATGCGGTAGTGCCGTACTCGAACTCCGTCCAGAAGGCATGAAAGTCGTTGCCGCCGCGCTGAGTACCAAAGGTCGAGAAATATTCAATTTCGAGACTACCCGGCTCCTCCAGATAGTGGTCGTAGGTGACGATGTAGGGGCTCTCCTGCGCGAATGCTCGGCAAGAGAACGGCAAGAACATCAGAAATAAAAAACTTGAAAGAACGAATCGGCTCCACCACCGAACTCGTAAACCAAAAGAGCCAAAGGGCATGTTTGCTTTCCTGTACTCCAACGTTCTTTGTTGCGACTTGGTCGCAATAACTATACAATCTCAGATTATCGGGCTTGAGATTGCGCTGTCAACGAGCGGCGGAAGATTCCGTTGCAGCCTTCTTGCGATCAGTTGCGACTTCGACAGGAGATTGTGAATGCCATTGCCGCACACTCAAATCCCGGGCCATCTGCAGACCCAACTTGCCGGCCGCGGAATTCGTATGACCACCCAGCGCCGCGCGATTCTGAGCGTGATCGAGACCGCTTCCAAGCACTTGGATGCCAGCCAAATTCTGCGCAAGGCCCGCGCGTTAGACAACTCTGTAGACCGAAGCACGGTTTACCGCACCCTGGACCTGCTAAAGCGACAGGGCCTTATTGACGAGCTTGACCTGATGCATCTGAAGGGCGAGGGACATTACTATGAGAGAAAGCTGGGCCGCGATCATATTCATATGGCTTGCCTGCGCTGCGGCAAGATCACCGAGTTCGTAAGCGAAACTTTCGAATCCTTGAAGAACCAACTGGAACGCGATTGCCGTTTTCACATCGTCGTCTCGCGACTTGAGGTTGGGGGATACTGCGCCGGTTGCCGCCACTAGCGTCGCGCGGGGAAATCTGCTGGGCTGGGAGCAGGTCTGGTATCGAGGGCTTGAGGCGCTCCTGGGGTGTATAGTAAGGCAATCGTGGGGTGGTATGCGTTCGCAAGTGCTCGATCCCGATCCTGAGAAAAAGCGGCCTCAGCCGGCCGATAATTTTACCGACGCGCTTCTGTCGCCCATTTTCTTCGAGGCGGTCCCGGACGCCATGGTGGCCGTGAATCAGACCGGCGAGATCGTTCAAATCAATTCTCAAACCGAACGTTTATTTGGATACACGCAGGACGAATTGCTCGGGCAGCGCATTGAAGTGCTCGTTCCGGTTGGGCAGCGCGAGCTTCACCATCAGCACCGCGAGCGCTTCCACCACAAGCCCGAGATGCGGCGCATGGGGGCGCAACTGGACCTCCGCGGACGGCGCAAGGATGGCTCCGAATTTCCGGTCGAGATCAGTTTGTCCCCGGTACCTACCGATGCCGGAATGGTTGTGCTTAGTGCGATCCGCGACATCACCTACCGCAAGCGCATGGAGGAACAACTCCGTAAGGCCCACGAAGAACTTGCTGCCAGCAAAGACCGGCAACTTCAGGAATCTCAGAGTCGGCTGGCTCTGATCGTGGATTCTTCGCAGGACGCCATCATCGGAAAAAATCTTGACGGCACGATTACTCACTGGAACAAGGGCGCCGAACATATCTATGGATATACGGCGGAAGAGGTGGTCGGCAAACCGATCTCGCTTCTCTCTCCGAAGGATCGCCCGGATGAAGTCCCGGGAATTCTCGAGAAGATTCGGGGCGGGGATGCGGTCGAGTACTTCGAAACAGTGCGCGTGAGAAAAGACGGTCAGCGCCTGAACGTCTCGATTTCCGTTTCGCCCATTCGAAATGCCAATGGCGAAGTCATCGGAGCGTCTGCCATCGCCCGCGACGTTACCAGCCAGAAGCGCTCGGAGGAACTGCTGCGGCAAGCACAGAAAATGGAGGCGGTGGGCCGGTTGGCCGGCGGTGTCGCCCACGACTTCAACAACGTTCTCGGCATTGTTACAGCGTGCTGTGAACTGCTGCGCACCCGCATCGAGCCGAACGGCAGCCTGCAGTTCATCGACAATATTAGCGAAGCGGCCAAGCGCGGAGCCTCGCTCACCCGCCAACTACTCATCTTCAGCCGCAGGCAAGTCGGCCTTCAGCCCCGCCTGCTCGATCTGAACGATTCTCTCAAGGAGGTCGTCAAGCTGCTGCGCCCCCTTATGGGAGACGACGTGCAAATTATTGTTCGCCACGGCACAGACGCCGCGGTCATCGAATCGGACCCATCCCAGCTTGATCAGATTGTTCTGAACATTGCGGTGAATGCCCGCGATGCCATGCCCAGGGGCGGAAAGCTGATTCTTGAGACCTCGCTCCAGGAATTTGATGCCGCGTTGGCAGAGCGGCATCCTCCCATGAAACCGGGAAAATACGTTCTGCTGGCCATCAGTGATACCGGAATTGGCATGGATGCCACGACTCTCTCGCAAATCTTTGAGCCCTTTTTTACTACCAAGGAAACCGGCAAAGGAACGGGGTTGGGCTTGGCGACTGTGTATGGAATCGTGAAGCAAAGTGGCGGACATATTTGGGTCTACAGTGAAGTCGGGCGCGGCACGACGTTCAAGATCTACTTGCCGGCCGCCGATCACAAACTGATGACGGCGCCCGTCGTGGCCGAAGCGCTGCCTCCGAAGGCGCACGGCAAAACTGTGCTCCTGGTCGAAGACGACCCGCTTATGCGCACCTTGACCCGGCAAATGCTGGAGGAACACGGTTACTCCGTCGTTGAGGCAGAAGATGGAAAGTCCGCTCTGGGCAAATTAAGCTCCCCAGCCGCGCCGATTGACGTGGTCTTGACCGATGTCGTGATGCGAGGGATGAGTGGGCCAGAGTTAGCCTTGGAACTTATGCGGCGCCATCCGGCCATCAGGGTCGTCTATATGTCGGGATACACAGGCGAACTCATCGAGCAAAACGGCGACAGCATGCACGGGATGGCCCTGTTGGACAAACCGTTTACCCGGGCTACGTTGCTGAAGACTCTCTACGAAGCGCTTCGCTAAGAAAATGATCTCGGCGCGCTTGCATTCATTGACTCGCCACGCACTGCCCACGTAAGATTCGCGCCAGCGACTCGGCGGACGATTGTGCCGGTCGAATGCTTGGACATGCCAATCGATCCGCTCGAAACTTTTGGGAAGGCCGCGAAATGCTTTCTGATTGGTCTGACAATTCTCTATGCCGTGGACTGGAGTGTGTTCGAAGCGCGGCGAGCGCGGGGAACGGCGATGGGAAGCGTTCCCGTGGAGCAGTACCTGCAAACTCCGCTCAAGGGCAACAAGGCGGAATACGATTACATGGGGACGGCGGACCAGACTTGCTCGCGGACTTTGTTTCCGCAGTACGCAGCTTCCCAATGGAATGCGCCTTGCTGGTGGCTGGCACGGCACAAGGCGCAATGGCAGTAACCAGCCCTCAGTGAACCTTTCCCGCAGTCTCTTGAGTTTGTCCGCGCCGCCTACTGCTGGATCGTCCGTTGGTCCTGCGCAGGCTTCTCTGTCACCTGCTGGGCAGTAGGCAACTGCGAAACATCCCATCCGCCGCCCAGCGCTTCCACCAACAGAACTGCACTGGTCATTTGCTGCACATGCAGGTTGAGGAGCGTTTGTTCCGACGCCAGCAGCGTCGTCTGCGTAGTTAGTAGGTTCAAGTAAGGATCGAGGCCAGTCTCATAGCGGCCCTTCTCCAGATCGAACGCTTTTTGTGCCGCGTCCACAGCCGCACCCTGCTGCCCAATTTCCTGCCATAGCAGGCGTGTCGCCGCCAGGTAATCTTCCACTTGCTGAAATGCGGTGAGCACGGTTTGCCGGTAGCTGGCAACGTCGGCGTTGTAGATCGCAATGTATTGGTCGACCGTCGCCCGGCGAAGGCCTGCATCAAACACAGTCTCCGATATGGACGGCCCAATCGACCATTCCCGGCTGGCGGCGTTGAACAGTTTGCTGATTGCGCGCGAAGCGAAGCCGCCAGAGGCGCCTAAGGTCAGGGAAGGATAATACGCCGCATACCCAATTCCTACGGTCGCGTTAGCCTCCGCCATTTGGCGCTCCGCGGCGGCAATATCTGGACGACGCTCCAGCAGTTGCGACGGCGTCCCTGTCGGCAGAGCGGGTGGCTGCGCGGTAAGGGGCCGAACCGGCATCGAAAAATCGGTCGCAACTTTTCCAAGGAGCATGGCAATCGCGTGCTCGTACTGGGCGCGAGCAATCGCAACATTGGTCGCCGACGCGCGGGCGGCCTCCAGCGTCTGGCGCGCCTGCTGCACCGAAACCTCATCCCCGGTCCCGACGTCATATTGCGCCTGCACCAGTTGCAGTACTTCTTCATCTGCCTTTACTGTGTCGTTCAGAATCCGCTGCAGTTCGTCCTGTCCGCGAATCTCGAAGAATGTTTCGGCCAAGGTGGCTTGTTCCAGCAGTCGCTCGCTTTCCAAATCCGCGGCGCTGACCTGGGCGGCAGCACGGGCGCCGCGCACGGCATTCCGCACGCGGCCGAACAAATCCGGCGACCAGGAAATGTCCAGTGGTAGTGAAATCTCTGAAGTCGGGCCGTTCGAGCCGCCCGTTCCGCTACTGCCCGGCGATAACGTCCCGGACGACTGCGTCCGCGTGAAACCCGCTCCGATACTCACCGTCGGATAGTACTGCGCCCGAGTCTCGCGAATTATTGCGCGGGCCGCGAGATAGTTCTCGAAATATTGCTTGATGGTTTGGTTGTTGATGTTCAACTGCTGTTCGAGATCGTTGAGTTCGGGCTGCTGAAACACTTCCCACCAATTGCCGCGCAGCATTTGATCCTGCGGTGAAGCGACTTTCCAACCCTCCGCATCCTGGAAGTTGACGGGCGACTCCTTGTAGTTCGGCGCGGCGGGCACCGGCGCGGAAGGCTTGTGATACTTGGGCCCAACCGTGCAGGCGGCCAGGCTTAGACACACCAGAGCCGCGGCCGCCATCGCGAAACTCATTCTTGACGCGGACATCTTGCCCACGCACATCTTTGCCTTCCACATCTGACCCATTGCGATTTGGATACGATTCATCATGCCGTGCCTTCTTCGGACAGCGGAGCCAACGTGTCGCGCTCTCTGCCAAGCATTCGTAGCCGCAGCCGATCCATGAACAAGTAAACGACGGGAGTTGTATACAGCGTCAGCAACTGGCTCACGATGAGCCCCCCGACGATCGACAATCCCAGCGGACGCCGTAACTCCGAACCCGTTCCCGTGCCGAACGCCAGCGGCAGCGCGCCAAACATTGCCGCCATGGTGGTCATCAGAATGGGGCGAAAGCGCAGCATGCAAGCCTGAAAGATGGCGTCATAGGTCTTCATGCCCTGCTCGCGTTCGGCCTGGAGGGCAAAGTCAATCATCATAATGGCATTCTTCTTGACGATGCCGATCAGCAGCACGATGCCGATGATGGAAATAACGTTGAGGTCATTGTGAAAGATCAACAGCGCAAGCATAGCCCCGACGCTGGCCGAGGGCAGCGTGGAAATGATGGTCAGAGGGTGCACGAGACTTTCGTAGAGAATTCCGAGCACAATGTAGACCGCAGCCAGGGCGGTAATAATCAGGAATTTTTGCGTATCCAACGAACTCTGGTACGCCTGCAGCGTACCGGAGAAGTAGCCGTGAATGGTGGAGGGCGTTCCCAGCGTGTCTTGCATTTGCTGGATCATGCGTGTTGCATCGCTGAGCGCAAGGCCTTCGGCCAGATTAAAGGACACGGTTACGGATGGGAACAGCCCCGAGTGGGCCACCGACAGTGGAGTCGTGTTCGTTGAGAACTTCGCGACGGTGTTGAGCGGCACATTCCCCTTACCGTTTGGAAGATAAATATTCTTCAGCCCGGCTGGCGACTGCCAGTAAGGTGGCGCCACTTCCAATACCACGTAATACTGGTTCAGGGGCTTGAAGATAATCGAAGTTTCTTGCTGGCCGAACGCGCTGTATAGAGTTGAGTCCAGTTGCTGTGGGGTAAGCCCGAGCTGAGCCGCAGCCATTCTGTCGTAGTTTACATAGGACTGCAGACCGCCATTCTGCTGGTCCGAGTTGACGTCCTGCAGGCCATGGATCTTCTTCATGTTTGCCAGCAGAATCGGACCCCACTTGTTCAGGTCGTCGACATTGTCGGCCTGAATCGTGTATTGGTATAGGGCGTTGCTGCCGCGGCCGCCGATACGAATGTCTTGCGCCGCTTGCAGGAACGCCTGTGCGACCGGAAGCCGGTTCATCTTGGGACGCAGACGATTGATGATGGACGCAGCATCGATTTTCCGCTCGTTCAAAGGCTTAAGAGCAATATAGATGAACCCACCGTTGCCGCCGCCCGTATACGCGTTAACGTGGTTGACCGCGGGATCAGCTTTGATTACATCCACCAACTGTAGAATGGAGTTGTCCATCAACGGGAACGAAGCGTCCTGCGGGCCTTGCACACCGCCCACAATTGCGCCCGTGTCCTGCTGCGGGAAGAAGCCCTTGGGAACGCGCATGATCAGAACCACGTTAAGCGCAATCACCAGGATGAGCACAGTTAGTATCAGGCCCGGATTATCGAGCACCCAATGGAGCGTACGGCGATATCTCTCTAGTATGCCGTTGAAAACACGCTCATTTAGGCGGTAAAGCCAGCCGTGATGTTCCTCCTCGCTGTGGGTCTTGAGCAGATGGGCACACATCATGGGCGTGGTGGTCAACGAGATCACCATCGAGACCAAGATCGCAGTGGACAACGTGACCGCAAATTCCCGGAACAAACGGCCGACGATCCCGCCCATCATCAAAATCGGGATGAAAACCGCAATCAGCGACATGCTGATGGAGAACACAGTAAAGCCGATTTCCCGCGCGCCCTGAAGTGCCGCCTCGAACGGGGCCATCCCGGCTTCCAGGTGCCGGGAAATGTTCTCCATGACCACGATGGCGTCATCGACCACAAAGCCGGTGGAGATGGTCAGTGCCATGAGCGAAAGATTGTCCAGACTGTAGCCGCACAGGTACATCACGGCAAATGTGCCGACCAGCGATACCGGCACGGCGACGCTCGGAATCAGCGTGGCTCGCACGTTCCGGAGGAAGACAAACACGACCAAGACCACCAAGACCACGGAACCAGCCAACGACCGTTCTACATCGCTCAAACTGGCGCGGATGGTGGTCGTTCGGTCGAATACATTCGTAATCTCAATTCCCGCCGGGATAGATGCCTTCAAGGCGGGGATTGCAGCCTTGACTCGATCTACGGTTTCAATGATGTTCGCGCCCGGCTGCCGGAAAATGATGATGGTCACGGACTTCTTGCCGTCCATATAGCCCGCATTGCGCACATTTGTAACAGAGTCAATGACGTCACCTACATCGGAGAGGCGCACCGCCGTGCCGTTGTGGCTACCAACGATCAGCGGTTTGTAGTCGGCCGCGACCGCCATCTGGTCGTTGGTGATTATGTCAGCGGTTGTGCTTCCATTCGCGATCTGCCCGAGTGCAGAATGGGCGTTGGCGAGGCGCAAAGTGTTCTCAATTTGGCCAAACGAGATTCCATAGCTGTTCATCTGCGTGGGGTTCAACTCCACCCGCACCGCGGGCTGCGACGAGCCTACTGCCGCAACCTGGCCAACACCGAAGATCTGCGAGATGCGCTGGTCCAGAACCGTGGACGCGGCATCATACATTTGCCCCTTGTTGTAAATGTCGGATGTAAGCGCCAGAATCATGATGGGCGCGTCCGCCGGATTTACTTTGCGGTAAGTTGGATTCCCCGGCAGGTTCGCCGGAAGATATGTCCGGGCGGCGTTGATCGCCGCTTGTACATCGCGCGCGGCCCCATCGATGTTGCGGCTCAGATCGAACTGAATGGTAATGTTGGTGCTGCCCAGCGAACTGGACGACGTCATTTCCGTGATGCCAGCAATGTGTCCGAGTTGGCGTTCCAGTGGAGTGGCGACCGAAGAAGCCATGATTTCGGCGCTGGCACCGGGCAGTCCGGCGTTGATGTTTATGGTCGGGAAGTCCACCTGCGGCAAAGGCGCTGCTGGGAGCACTGTGTAGGCGATTGCGCCCGCAATTCCAATGGCGACCGTCAGCAGCGTGGTCGCTACCGGTCGCCGGATAAATGGGCTCGAAACGCTCATGCTCCCTCAGGCGCTGGCGTGCCTTCGCCGCTCTCGTGGTTCTCGTTGCGCCCGAATCGCTGGGCGATCCTATCGAAGAAAATGTAAATGACCGGCGTGGTATACAGCGTGAGCACCTGGCTGAGCAGCAACCCTCCCACCATGGCGATGCCCAAAGGGCGCCGCAACTCCGATCCCAATCCTCTGCCAAACGCCAACGGCAAGCCGCCGAGCAGCGCCGCCATGGTCGTCATCATGATGGGGCGAAACCGCAGCAGGCTCGCCTCGTAAATGGCGTCGGTGGAGCTTTTTCCATGCTTGCGCTCCGCCTCCAGCGCGAAGTCAACAATCATGATGCCGTTCTTCTTCACAATGCCGATTAGCAGGATGATTCCAATAATGGCCACGACGCTCAGGTCTTGGCGGAACAGCATGAGCGCCAGCAAGGCTCCCACACCGGCAGACGGCAAAGTCGACAGAATGGTGACTGGATGAATAAAGCTTTCGTACAAAACTCCCAGCACAATGTAGACGGTCACCAGTGCGGCTAGGATCAGCAACGACTCATTCCCAAGTGAATTGCGGAACGACGCTGCCGTTCCCTGAAAGCCGGTTTGCAGGCTCGCGGGCGGGTTGGAGCCGCCAGCAAACTTGTCAATCTTGCTGATCGCCGTGCCGAGCGATGCCCCCGGAGCCAGGTTGAACGAAATCGTCACTGCCGGAAACTGTCCCTGGTGCGTGATGGTCAGAGGCTCTTTGATCAATTGCAGATGTGTAAAAGCATCCAGCGGGACCGCATTTGCGATCTGCGAGCTTTTGCTCAAGTTGGTGCTGACGGTCGTCTGGGCAAGAGCTGTCTGCAAGGGGGCGAGCAGCGACTGAGCGGGTGTAGGTGTGTACTGCGCCGATTCAGTCGTCGCATTCGATCCGGCCGAGGCGGAACTCGAACTCGAGAAAGAAGTAGCCGCTCCTGAACCTGTCGCTCCCGAAGACGCATTCGATTGCAGGAAGATCGACCCCAGCTTGTCGGGATTGGTCTGGAACGCAGGCAGCGCCTCCAGGATCACGTGGTACTGGTTGAGCTGCGTATACATCGTGCTGATTTGGCGCTGGCCAAACGCGTCGTAGAGTGCGTTGTCGATCGTTGCCGTCGCGATTCCCAGGCGCGAGGCAGTGATGCGGTCAATGTTCAGCGACACGGCGAGTCCACCAATTTGCTGGTCGGTGGCCAAATCCTCCAGCTCCGGCATGTTTTTCATGCTCGACAGGAATTTGTCGGTCCACTCGTTTAGTTCGTCTACGTCGGGATCTTCCAGCGTGTACTGGTATTGCGTGCGGCTTACGCGGTCGTCGACCGTGATGTCTTGGACCGGCTGCATGTAGACCTGAAAACCCTGCACGCGGTCGTGGATCTTCGGCTGTATGCGCCGGATCACGTCGGAGGCGCTCAGGCCGCGGTCGCTCAGCGGCTTCAGGTTGATCGAGAAACGGCCCGAGTTCAGCGTCGTGTTGGTGCCATCCACGCCGATGAACGAAGAAAGACTTTCGACGGCCGGGTCTTCCAGGATTAGCTTCGCCACTTCCTGCTGCTTTTCGCTCATTGCAGCGAACGAAACCGCCTCCGGCGCTTGCGAGATGCCCTGGATCACTCCCGTGTCCTGCACAGGGAAGAATCCCTTGGGGATGAAGATGTACAGCGCGACGGTCAGAATCAACGTGCCAACCGCGACCAGCAGCGTAATCGTCTGGTACCGCAACACTACCTTGAGCGTGCGCCCATAAAACGCAATCATGCGGTCGAAAACGTGTTCCGACCACCGGTAGAACCGTCCCTGCTCCGATTCCGGCGTGTGCTTCAGAATGCGCGCGCACATCATGGGCGTCAGGGTCAGTGAAACTACGGCGGAGATGATGATGGTGACAGCCAGAGTTACCGCGAACTCTCGGAAGAGCCGCCCCACTACGTCTCCCATGAAGAGCAGAGGAATCAGCACCGCAATCAACGAAACTGTCAGCGAGATAATCGTGAACCCGATTTGCTCCGCGCCCTTCAGCGCCGCCTGCATTGGCCGATCGCCTTCTTCCAGGTAGCGCGAAATGTTTTCGATCATCACGATGGCGTCATCCACCACGAAACCGGTGGAAATGGTCAACGCCATGAGCGAGAGATTGTCCAGGCTGTAGCCCAGCGCATACATCACCGCAAACGTGCCCACCAACGACAACGGCACCGCTACGCTGGGGATGATGGTCGCCTTCCAACTGCGTAAGAACAGGAAAATAACCAGCACCACCAGCCCCACCGTCAACATCAGCTCGAATTCAACGTCATCGACTGAGGATTGAATGCTGGTCGTCAGATCGGTGAGTTTCGTGACCTGAATGCTGGCCGGGAGATTGGCTTCGAGTTGCGGCAGCAGCTTTTGAATGCTTTTGACAACGGTGATGGTATTGGCGCCGGGCTGGCGTTGAATATTAAGGATGACCGCCGGCGTGTTGCTCATCCAGGCGGCCTGGTTCGAGTTTTCCGAGCCGTCGACGACCTTCGCGACGTTCTTCAGAAAAACCGGCGCGCCATCTCTGTACGCCACGACCACGTTGCGATAATCGCCGCTCGTCACCAACTGGTCGTTAGCGTCGATTTGATAATCCTGCCGCGGCCCGTCGAAGTTTCCCTTTGCCGCGTTGATGCTGGTCGCGGTCAAGGCCGTTCGCAGCGACTCCAAATCAATCCCGTAGGAGGCCAACGCCACCGGATTCGCCTGAATTCGCACCGCCGGCTTTTGCCCACCGCTGATGCTTACCAACCCCACGCCGCTCAACTGAGAAATCTTCGGCGCCAGCCGCGTATCAACCAGGTCCTCGACCCGGGAAAGCGGAATCGTGTCGGAGGTGATCGCGAGCGTCAGCACGGGCGCATCGGCGGGATTCGTCTTGCTATAAATGGGCGGCGTCGGCAGGTTCGAAGGCAGAAAACTCTGCGCCGCGTTGATGGCCGATTGCACTTCCTCTTCGGCTACGTCAATGGGCAGGGTGAGCACAAATTGCAAAACCACCACCGAAACCCCGCCCGCGCTGGTGGAGGTCATCTGGCTCAGTCCCTGCAACTGGCCGAACTGCCGTTCGAGCGGCGCCGTCACGGTTGTGGCCGTAACATCCGGGCTCGCGCCCGGATAAAACGTCAGCACCTGAATGGTCGGGTAATCCACCTGCGGCAAGGCGGAAACCGGCAACTGGAAGTAAGCCACGATGCCTGCCAGCAGGATTGCAGCCATCAGCAACGAGGTTGCCACCGGCCGCTGAATAAATGGCCGCGAGGGACTCAAGGCTTCTTCTTCTCCGATGGCGCGCCTTGCGGAGCGCTCTGCGGTTGCGCTTGTTGTGGCTGCGACGCTGGCTGCGCCTGCGAGCGTTGGCCCGGCACCTGTTGCACCACATTCACCTTGGCGCCGTTTTGCAGTTTTTCAAAGCTGCTGTCGGCCACCACTTCGTCGGGATTCAAGCCGTTGACCTCGGTCAATCCGTTGTCGGTGACTCCGGTGGTTATGTTGCGCTGCTGCGCGGTGCCGTTCTGGATCACCCAGACGAACGCTTGCGTCCCGTTATGCTGAATGGCCGAAGCGTCCACCAGCGTCACATCGTGCAGCGTGTTCACCAGCAGGCGCGTATTTACAAACTGATTCGGAAATAACTCGTTGTTCTTGTTGTCGAAGACAGCGCGCAATTTCACCGTGCCGGTCGTGGTATCAATCAGGTTGTCGGTGGTGATCAGCTTGCCGATCGCGATCATCTTCGACTGCGCGCGGTCCATCGCCTGCACCGCCAGAGACTGTGTCTTGTGCATCTGGGCCAGTACCTGCTGCAGATTGTCTTCGGAAATCGTGAACACAACCGTGATGGGCTGAAGCTGAGTAATCACAGCCAGTGTCGTCCCGCCACCCGCGCTCACCACGTTCCCCGGGTCTACCAACCGGAGGCCGACACGCCCGGTGATCGGCGCGACGATGTGGCAAAATCCAACCTGCACGCGGTCATAGTCGACCGTGCCCTCATCGTTCTTCACCGTGCCCTGGGTTTGCAGAACCAGCTTTTCCTGATCGTCGACTTGCTGCTTCGCGATCGCATTCCGCGCCCATGCTGCCTGGTAGCGGGCCAGGTCCATCTGCGCCTGCTCCAACAGGTGGGTGTCGTGCTCAAGCGTTCCCTCCGCCTGCTTAAGGGTTGCCTCGAAGGGACGTGCGTCAATGTCGATCAGCGAATCGCCTTTGTGCACCAGTTGGCCCTCGCGATAATGAACCGCCACAACTTGGCCGCTTACCTGGCTTACGATCGAATCGGTATAAACGGGCGTCACTGTGCCGATCGCAGTGAGATAGACGCCGATGTCGCCCTTGGTAGCTTTCGCTTCGGTGGCAGTAACCGGCCCGCCGAAGCCGCCGCGGCCCGTCGGAGCCGTAGAGGCCGCATTGTTGCGCGTAACGACCCACCAGAACACGAACCCGAAGATGAGCAGGACGACGATCCATACCCACGCGCGGCGCTTGGGCTTCTGCCTCTGATCCGCCGGTGGCGTTTCACGGGTTGGTGGTGCAAGGTCAGGTGCGATGGGTGTGCGGGAAACTTGTTCGGTCATCGTTGGATTAGACGAATCAAAGTGTATTTGACAAATTATCGAATCAACAGAACCTTGCGGCGGAAATCCTTCGCCGAGTCACTATTATGGCCTATCTAAATGCTATCTGCCGTAAAGTCCTGTAAAGTATCGAGCCAACGATGCGGCACTGACAACGATCGAAACAAAACACACCACGAGCCATTGGATGGGAAAGCCGTTTAGGAAGACCCTAAATCTAGGGCTTTACTTTTTTTTGCGGATCTGCGATGCCGGGCGGCTAGATCGTTCGTGATCCACGGCCCAAACCCATGGATGCTCCGATCGCAGGGTCAATCCCAGCCGTCTCAAGGAACGCCGTGCTCGGACGCTCTTTTCAAACTCCCGCCTGTCGAGTTGATCGCGCACGGTCATGTAAATCATAAGAGCCGGCACGATGAGCACAATGGCCGCGGCGAAGAACAGCAACAGGTCACTTCGATACTCCCAAACGAGCCCCGCAATCGTGCCCACAATGCCGCCCAGAATTCTGTGAAGGTTGATTCGCACGGCCAGCCAGATCGCGATTCCGACCGCCAGCATGGAACCGAGTGCCAACCCACGCTCGGACCGAGGTGTGCAAATCAGAAGAATGGCAACGAAGAGCAGAAAGACAATGACCGCACCCATGGCCGGTTCCCTTACTCAAATCATGGAGAAAAAGAGAGGCCGCGTCAATCCGGCACAGCTATAGGCGCACCCCGATCATCAGCCCGCCTGGCCCGGGCAAGCGAACTCGCCGTACGTCAGAGAAGCCCGCCTCCCGCAACCAGGCCGCATATTCCGGCTCGCTGTAGCTCGCGCCCGCGCGTGTGTTCACCAGCATATTCAGGGAGAAAAGCGCGGCGGCGCGAGGCGCAGTCTTGCTGGGTTCCAGAATAAAGTCCTGTACCACCAGTCGCCCTTTGGGCGCGAGCGCGGCATAGGCCCGCTTGAAGAGCTGACGGTTTTCATCGGACGAAAACATATGGCAGATCGCAAGAATCGTAATGAGGTCGTAATTCTCTCCCAACGGATCGCGCAGCATGTCGCCTACCCGGGTCGTGATGCGATCCGAAAGTCCGGCCTCTCGGATGTATTGCTGCGTGAGCGGAACCACGTCCGCGAGGTCGAGAATCTCCGTCTTCAACCCAGGCAATGCCCGCGCAAAAGCGATGGAGTAAGCTCCCGATCCCCCGCCCAGGTCCAACATGCGTTTAATCCCATCGGTCGCCACTGCCTTTACCACCGCGCCAGCCCGTTCCTTGGCATTGTGGTCCATGGCAGCAATGAAATCCTGCGTCCAATCCTCTTGCCGCCCAGTCTCAACTGCGGTCCCGGTCCGTACGCTCTCGGTCAGCATCGACCATCGATGCCAGATGTGGGCAATATGTAGAAGGCCGGGTTGGGCATTGTCGCGAGAACCGGCGGAGAAGAAGCGCGCGCTCGCGGCAGTGTTAAAGAACATTCCATCCCGCTTTTCGACCAACTTCAGACTCGCCAAAGCATTCAGCAGCATCTCGGTCGCTCGCGGATCGGCATGAGTTTTTTTGACGGCCTGCTCCGCCGAAGCGCCGGGACCGATAGCCGTAAACAGATCCAGTTCGAGCGCGGTGAGCAGCGTGCGACTAGGCATGAAAGATCGGGTCATCTCGAAGAGATTGTCCGGAAGAGTTCCGGCCTCGTCTTTGGCCTTGACCATCGCCAGGTAATGGTTCGTATGCTCGGTGGCTGCAGCCTTCATCGCCGGCGCGTCGTTCCACTCCAGGCGGGACACAACTTTGCCAGACCCTAAATGTGAACTCACAATCTCGGGCACGTCTTCCGCTTTCACCTTGCGATACCAGACGCCTTCCGGGTAGGTAATCATGATGGGCCCGTCGTCACACAAGCCGAGGCAGCCGCAGGAAGACACCTGAACGTCTCCGCTCAGCCCATGGGAGCCCAGTTCGCGATGCAAGGCCCCCAAAACAGACATCGATCCGCTGGAGGGACAACAGGTGACGCCTTCCGGCTTTTCTTGTGTACAGACGAATATATGATGACGAAACGGTTCCATGAACTCCTCCGACAACTCAATTTGAGAAAGGCGATTTCGCGTTCGACCGTCAGGTGCCTAGGTCGAATCGCAAACAGATAACTCTAGATTCTCTTCTGTGATGGCCTGTTGCGCCGTGATTCAAGTCACAGGGGCGGAGTTGCGATCGGTCTCGCTCATCCGTGAGCAGACGGTCTACAGGCCCAGATACGCCCGCCGCACTTCATCCATGCGGGCAACTTTTTCGGATTCGCCTTCGATCGGCACGCGGCCTTCGGCGAGAACATATGTGTAGTCGCTCACCGCCAGCGCCAGGTGCACGTTCTGCTCCACCAGCACGATGGTGATTCCCTGCTGCTTCAGAGTTTTCAAAGTCAGAAAAAGCTGCTGTGCCAGCACGGGCGCGAGGCCAAGCGAAAGCTCGTCGATCATCAGCACAACCGGCTCCTGCATGAGTCCGCGGCCCATGGCTACCATCTGCTGCTCGCCGCCGGAAAGTGTGGATGCCCGCTGTTTCAACCGTTCTTTCAGGCGCGGAAACGCCTGATAGACGCGCTCCAGGTTCTCCTTCTGCCGGGACCGGGCACGGCGCGAATACGCTCCCATCTCCAGATTTTCCAGAACCGACATATCTGGAAAAAGCTGCCGTCCCTCGGGCACCAGCACCAGCCCGCGCGCGGCCTTGGCATGAGGAGACAGCTTGGTGACGTCATCGCCATTCAGCAACACGCGGCCACGCCACGGCCGAATGCTTCCCATGGTCGTCCGCAGCGTAGTGGTTTTTCCCGCACCATTCGCCCCGATCAAGGTGGTCAACTGCCCGGCGCGCGCTTTGATCGAGATGCCCCAAAGCACCTGCACTTCGCCGTAGCCGGATTCGACGCCGTTCAGTTCCAGGGCAACGTCGCTCATTCTGCCCCCCGCAACTTATCGACGATGTCGGGAAAACCCAGGTAAGCCTCGACGACGTCGGCATTCTTCACCACTTCTGCAGGCGGACCTTCGGCAATCTTGCGCCCCAAGTTCAGCACCACAATGCGATCGGAAAGATTCATGATCGCCTGCATGACGTGCTCGATCATGAACACCGAAACGCCGCCGTCGCGAATACCCAGGATCAGGGCGATCATCTGGCCGATCTCGGTGGGATTCAGTCCAGCCAGGACCTCGTCGAGCAAAAGCAGCTTGGGCCGCGCCGCCAGCGCGCGCGCGACCTCCAGCCGTTTCTTCCCGGCCAGCGTGAGCGCGCGCGCCGACGAATTGGCCCGGTCGGCCAGACCGACCCGTTCGAGCACCTCCAGAGCGGTGGCGCGCGCTTCGCGCATGGATTGGTTCTCTCGCCCGAAGCAGGCGCCGACAATCACATTTTCCAACACGCTCATGCCGCTCAGCGGGCGCACGATCTGGTGCGTGCGCGCTAAACCAAGATGAACCACCTGATCGGGCGAGCGGCCCGTGATGTCTTTGCCCGAAAATGTAATCGTCCCCGCGTCAGATTTAAAAACTCCGTTCACCAGATTGAACAGAGTTGTCTTGCCGGCGCCGTTGGGACCAATCAGCCCCAGTATTTCGCCCTCGCCCAGATTGAAGCTCACATCCGCGACGGCTTGCAATCCGCCAAAATGTTTGCTGATGCCGCGCACCTGGAGAAGATCGTTCATTCGATCACCTCACGAGAACGCGGCACTAACCGATAGAGCCAGCCGATCAAGCCGCCGGGCGCGAGCCGGATCACCAGCAACAACAGCGCCCCCGCGATCACAAGGTGAAACGCGGAGAGGCGCGGAGAAGTCAGCAGGTACGAACGTAGCCGCTCGTAGAGGCCCGCGCCCAAAGCTGAACCGGCGACAGTTCCCTGCCCGCCAAGCATCAGCATCACGATGCCTTCGAGCGAGAGCATGTACTCAAAAGCAATCGAAGGATCGATCATGCCATTCTTGAAAAACATTAGCGCGCCCGCCACCGCAGGCAAGAATGCGGACACGCTATAGATGATTGCCTTGTAGAACGTCGCGTTCACGCCGAGGACAATGGCAGCGTCCTCATCCTCGCGAATCGCGAACAGGCCGAGCCCGAATTTGGAGCGCCTGATCCCCAGGCTTAGGATCAGCGACAGCACCATCACGGCAATAATAAGGAAATAAGTGGTCCAAAGAGCATGTTTGGGCCCGCCCATCGGCGCATACGATTCGAACGAAACGTACATGCCCGTCGATCTGCCCCACGACTCGAAATTTGAGACGAATGCCTGCACCGCCACCAGCACCCCAATGGTAGCCAGCGCAAAGTAAGCGCCGCGCAGGCGCAGTATGCCGAGCCCGAACAGCAGCGCGAGCAAGCTAACTGAAACGCCGGCCGTCAGCGCGGCCGGAATCAAGTGCCAGCTTCGCACCGTCATCAGATAGAGCCCTACATATCCGCCCAGCCCGTAAAACACGATGTGGCCGAAGTTCACGTAACCGGTATAGCCGATCATCAGGTTCAGATTGCTAGTTAAAATGATGGCGACCGCAACCAGAATAAGATCCTCGCGCAACGCGACATTGTTCCCGTGCTGCGGCAGCCACACAAACACCGCCGCCAGCAGGAGAATCAGCCAGAATAATGGCCGGCGCAGCATCATGCGGTTGCCCTTCCAAAAATGCCGCGCGGAAAAAGGATCAGCACCACAACAAACAGCCCAAATTCAATCAGCGGAATCCAACTGACCGCAATGAACGGCGACACCGCCCCTTCCAGTAACCCAAGCAGCACGCCCGCCACCAGCGCCCCGAAAGGCTTACCCAGCCCGGCCAGAACGGTCACGACAAAACTCTTCAGCTGGTAACCGGCGCCGGAAAGAATCGTAAAAGGAAACAGCGTTGAGACCAGCGCGCCTGAAGCCGCCGCCAGTGCAATACCAATGGCGAACGCGATCATCAGCACTCGCGTCGAGGAAATCCCCATCAGCTCAGCGGCATCGCGATTATCCGCCACCGCGCGAATGGCTTTACCGGCGCGAGTTCGATACAGAAACAGCTCCAGCAGCAGCGCGATCACCACAGCCGAAATGGCAGCGGCCATGTGGTTTCCGGTAAATGTGTAAGCGCCGACCGTAATTCCCGGAAGGCTGAAGTTCACGTTGTACGGGCTCGTGCTCCAGATCGCCGTCCCGATCCCGATCACCATCATGTTGACGGCGAAGGTTGAAAGCAGGCTCATCAATTGCGAACGGTCGATTACCCAGCTCACCGAGAGCCAGTACACAATGATGCCGAGAAAGAACCCGGCCGCGATCACCGGTATCAACAAGAGGTACGGGTTCGCAGCGGTCGCGCCAAACAGCAGATACATTCCAAACATACCCAGCGCAATCATGGCGCCATGAGTCAGGTTGATGACGTCCATGACTCCCCAGATCAGGCTCAGGCCCATCGCCGCCAGCCCATAGACCGAGCCGATCAGCAGACCGTCAATCATGGAGGCAAGAATGCCGGACATGTTTCACCTCTGCGCCGTGGGTGCCCAGTTGACGGTCGTTGGTTGTCAGTCCGCAGTAGTGGGCAAACGGGCGCGTTGCGGAAATTCCCGGATCGCGAACGACCAGCGACTAACGACCGGCGACGGGCAAGTGGCACCAGCAGCGGCTCAAACTCTGCGTCAACCCTCAGTGGATCGGATACACCAAATCAGCGCTCTTGCCCGCCAGTGGCCAGATCACCTGTTTCACCAGCTTGCCGGACTTGTCCTTCTGCCACTGCGCCAGAACAATAGCGTGCCCTACCTGCAGGCCGTGTTCGCTGGCCACCGTGGAAAATTTCGTGCGCCCGTAGAACGTCGTGATGTCGGTCGCGTTCAACGCCCCCGCCACTTTGTCCGTATCGATTCCGCCCGACTGTTCAATGGCGTGTTGCAGGATTAACCCGGAAGCATAGCCCCCCGCCGACTCATAGCTGGGCGGTGCACTGTACTTCGCGGTGTAGGCCTTGCCAAAGTCGGCGCCGCTCGGACCGTATTGCGCTTTGAATGTGGACTGCGGCTCCCACTGCGACGGCACAATCACGCCCAGCGCCGCATCGCCCAGTTCGGCCCACTGCGGGCTGTCGGGAGCGACCAGCAGTGAAATCATCTTCAGCGGAACTTTGTGGCCGTAAAGCTGCCGCGCCAGCGTCGAACCATCGGCATAGTGTCCGCCGCCCAATAGCACGGTAGCCTTCGAGGCAATCACCTTGTCGATGATCGCGCTGAAGTCGGTAGTGTTAGGAGCATAAGCCTCAGTGAACACCACGTTGAACCCAAGCTGCTGTGCGTAGGCCTTTGCCGGAGTCACTACTGCGACAGAGAACGACGCATCCTCATAGACGAACGCGACCGTGGCTTTCGGGTCCTTGGCCTTCAGGGCGTCGAGCGCCACCGTGAGGTATTGCGTGGCCGGCGCGAACATCTGATAAAGATGCTGATTGCCCAGCTTGTAGGTTTTTTCCTCCGCTGCGCCGGTGGTGAGCATAATCTTCTCGTACTGCTCAGTCACAATCGCCGCCGTAGCCGTCAAACTGGAGGAGTACGGGCTGAAAAGAAAGTCGGCCTTGTCCTCCAGGATCATGCGCGTGTAAAGCTGCTGCACGCGCTTCGAATTCGACTCATCGTCGTAGCTGGCAAACTGTACCTTGTAACTTTTCCCGCCCGCCTTGATCCCGCCGGCCGCGTTCACCGTATCGCGCCAGAGTTCGAACCCTCGGAATTGCTCGAGGGAATCCACATTCAGGGAGCCCGTCCTCGACACCGTGAACCCGAGAGTGATGGTCTGGCCAAAGCCGGCAGCCACAAAGCAGGAAGACAACAGCAACGCAATCAAGCTCGCTCGTTTCACTAGGCACCTCGCTAAATTGGCCTTAAACGGAAATCGTTTTCATTCCTTCAAAATCCACTTATCCTACACCCATCCCGCCAGTTCGCAAGCGCATCACGACTGCCGCAGCTCCGCCAACCCCGGTTGTCGGACCAGTAAAATACGCCACGAACCGTACCTTCCCCCAGTGACGGCCATCACATTCGTATGTTCGCCCGGCACGCGAAAATAAGCAGACTCAAGCGAGCGTCAGCGTCCCTGCCGTCCTGCGCTCGAAAATGCTAAATTGGAAGATTCATGTCCGCTCCCAACTCTCTCTTTGTCCGCGCCGCCAAGGCCCAGCCCACCGAACGCACTCCCATCTGGTTGATGCGCCAGGCTGGACGCTACATGGCCGAATACCGTGCCGTCCGCAAGCACCACTCGCTCATCGAAATCTGCAAGCAGCCGAAAATCGCAGCCCAGGTGACCATCGAAGCGGCTGAAATTCTCAAAGTCGACGCCGCCATCATTTTTGCCGACCTTCTTCTCCCCCTCGAAGTCATGGGCCTGCCCTTTCACTTCGCCGCCGGAGAAGGCCCGAAAATCGAGAAGCCCGTTCGCACCGCCGAAGACATCACCCGTCTCCGCACCGACCGCGCCGCCGAGCTGGGTTACGTCGCGGAAGCCATCAAGCTCGTGTGCAAGCATTTCGGCGACCGCCTTCCCGTCATCGGCTTCTGCGGCGCGCCCTTCACGCTCGCCAGCTACATGATCGAAGGCGGAGGCTCGCGCCATTACATCCACACCAAGAAGATGATGTACTCCGCGCCCGGCGCCTGGAATGAGCTGATGACCAAACTCGTCGCCGTCACCGCCGAATACTCCGCCGAGCAGGTACGCGCCGGCGCCGACACCATTCAGATTTTCGATAGTTGGGTAGGCTGCCTCAGCGTCGAAGACTATCGCCACTACGTTCTGCCGCACGTAACCGCGCTCGTCAAACGCCTGCAGAAATCCGGCGTCCCCATCATCTATTTCGGCACCGACAGTTCCTCGCTCCTGCCCTCGATGCAGGAAACGGGAGCCGAGGTGATCGGCCTCGACTGGCGCATTCCACTCGCCACTGGCTGGCAGAGCCTCGGCAACAAAGGCGCTGTACAAGGCAACCTCGATCCCGTTCTGCTTTTCGCCGATTGGAAAGAACTGAAATCGCGCGCCGGGGACGTTCTCCGCCAAGCCGCCAGCCGCCCCGGCCACATCTTCAACTTAGGCCACGGCATCCTCCCCGAAACCCCCGTGGAGAACGTGAAGTCCCTCTGCGCCTACATCCGCGACCACTCGGCCGAGTTCAAGGCGGATTGCAAATGAGGTTTGTATCAGGGCATCGCTTTAGCGATGCCACAATGCTGCATTTAGAACGCGCCTTCAGGCGCTGAGAGGAGCGAAGAAATGACGCCGTGCCCGCTGGGCCAAGCCGGCCAGTGTTATTGCGCGAACCAGGTGAGTTCGTTTGCGCCGCACGAGCCCGCGAAAACCGCCGTCCTCCTCCTCGCCCACGGCACCCCCGACAATCCCGACCAGATTCCGGAGTACCTCCGCTACGTCACTGGAGGCCGCCCGCTCCCGCCCCAAGTCGTCGAAGAAATCCGCCACCGCTATTCGCTGATCGGCTTCTCGCCGCTCGCCTGTTGGACCCTTCTTCAAGCCGACCAGCTTTCGCAAGAACTTCAACTGCCCGTCTTCGTCGGCATGCGCAACTGGAGGCCCTTCATCGCCGACGCCGTCAAAGCCATCGCCGCCCAGAATTTCGAGCGCGTCATCGCCGTCTGCCTCGCTCCGCAAAATTCGCGCACCAGCGTAGGACTCTATCGCAGCGCCGTCACCGGCGAAGCCTCACTTCCCTTCACGCTAGATTTCGTCGACGAGTGGCACGACCAGCCGCTGCTGGCCAAGGCCTTCGCCGAAAATCTGCGCGCCGGATGGGCAAGGGCCAACGCCGAATACGGTGGAACTTTGTCCGGCGCGCTGCCCATCATCTTCACCGCCCACAGCGTTCCCGCGCGCACCATCACCGAAGGCGATCCCTACGAAGCTCAGTCCAAAGAAACTGCCCAGTTGGTAGCGAAAGCGGCTGGCCTCGAAGCGGACGCCTGGACCTTCGCCTTCCAAAGCCAGGGCATGTCCGGAGGCCAGTGGATCGGCCCCACCGTGGAAGAAACAATTCTGAGCCTCAAAGCCAAAGGCCACCGCGGAGTGTTCATTCACCCCGTAGGCTTCCTCTGCGATCACGTAGAAGTGCTCTACGACATCGACATCTTCTTCAAACAGTTCGCAGAAAAAGAAGGCATGCGGCTATGGCGAGCCGAATCGCTGAACGGATCGAAGACGTTGACCGCGGCACTCGCGGAGTTGGTTCGCAGCCGTATTGCCACAGTCTGCGTTTAGCGACCGAGGCGTGAAGACGGACATTCGGGATAGCTGGTGCTATCGAGCGTTTACGACAGTTCATTCGGAAGGGTTGGGATACACTTTTCTTGCTCAAGGACGGAACATGAGAAATGCGACGAAAGGAACCCTCGTCCTCTGTACCTTTCTGCTGCTGCCATTCAGTTCATTCGCCCAGACCTCGCCCGACTTGTGGTTTGGCGGCCACACAATTGGCGAGCCAGTGGCTGTTTTTTTCTCAGCCGCTACGGTGGCCGAATCCAAGCAATTGGCAAAGGACTACTGCAAATCCCTTCTTGATGACGCCAAGATGAAGGGAAAGGTCCAACAAGCGGATGATGTCGCCAAGAACGGCGGAGCTTTTGTTCTGAACAAGAAAGACTTCGCTTTCTTGGATGTAGATAATTGTCGACAGGTGATCGCCGCACTGAACGGCGAACAGGCCCATGTGGGAGGGCGACTCGCTTCAGAAATTGGTAAAGGCTCCGCATTCTTCACTGCGGGAAGACTAAGCGCACTCAATTTGATGGCAGATTCTTACACGGAAGCAGTGGCTGACATGGAAAGGCGTTTCGGTGCTCCCGGCCAGAAGGATACCGTTTCACGCGTTGGTTGGCCCCCTCTTCAGGAGATGCGATGGGAACGAGACGGGATCTTAGCGGCGGTCTGGAAGAAGGATAAGTTTTCAGACGGTGCAGTCATTGCCGTTGGCTTATTAGAACCCCCCTATGACTCGTTTCTTCGCGGTAGTCCCGCACCACAATCAAGCGTTATTGCCAAGCCTCCCACCGATTCGTCGGAGTCTTGCAAAGCCACACAAGATGCCTCCAAGAGAGTACATATATCACAGGGCATAACGGCTGGGCTTCTTGCTCGTCGCGTGCGGCCCGTATATCCCGAATCGGCAAGGCAGAATGGAATTCAGGGCGCAGTTGTGCTAGCGGCCGTCATCGACGAATGTGGACGTGTGGTCAATCTTAAGCCGATTTCTGGGCCCGAAGAGCTAATTCCCGCGGCCATGACGGCTGTCAAACAATGGCTGTACCGACCTTTTATGTCGTCAGGGCAGCGCACCCCGATTGAAACTCAGGTCAAACTGAGCTTTACACTCGTGCATTAAAGCTCGTAGCTCAAGGCTCGTAGCTCGCAGCTTCTTTATGCCACGCGTAGCCATCATCGGCGGCGGAATCTCCGGCCTCTCGGCCGCGTTTGCGCTTGAAGAAAAACGCCAGTCTGGCGCCCAGTCCGACACAAAGATCGAATACGTCCTATTCGAAGCCGCCCCGCGCCTCGGCGGAGTCATGGTGACTGACCGCGCCGATGGATGTCTGATCGAGGCCGGCCCCGATTCCTTCCTCACCGAAAAACCCTGGGCCGCCGACCTCTGCCGCAAAATCGGCCTGGGCGACCAACTCATCGGCTCGAACGACGCCGATCGCAAAACATACATCGTGGTTCACAAGAATGGACGCGACCGACTCGTCGTCATGCCCGACGGCCTCATGTTCATGGTGCCGACTAAAATTGTGCCGACCGTGCTCTCGCCGCTTTTCTCTCTGCGCACCAAAATGCGTATGGCCGCCGAGTGGTTCCATCCTCCGCATAAGGCGGAAGCCGACGAAACCGTGGCCCAGATGGTCGAGCGCCACTACGGAAGCGAGATGGTCGATCTGCTCGCCGACCCGCTCCTCTCCGGAGTCTACGGAGGCGAAGCGACCGACCTCAGCGTGCGCGCCGTGCTCCCGCGCTTCGCCGACATGGAATCGAAACATGGCAGCCTCGGCCGCGCCATGCTAGCCGCCCGAAAGAAAATGGCGACCGCCGCAAAAGCCCCGCCCCGCCCGCTTTTCACCTCGCTCAAAGAAGGCATGCAGCAAATGGTGGACGCCCTCGTCGCCCGCCTCGACCCCGCAACTCTTCGCACATCCTCGCCCGTGCAGTCGCTCATTCCACAAGACGGCGGCTGGACCGTCTCCGCCGGATATCAAACCGATCATTTCGATGCCGTCATCATCGCCGCGCCCGCCCGCGCTGCCGCCGCGGTTCTCGGATCCGCCGACGCCAATCTCGCAGCCGAACTAGCTGCCATCAACTACAGCTCCTCAATCACCGTCACGCTAGGCTACGACAAAAAAGTCCGTCACTCGCTCCCTCCCGGCTTCGGGTTCCTCGTCCCACGCAGCGCCGGACGCCGCATGCTGGCGGCCACCTTCGTGCACAACAAATTTCCCCACCGTGCCCCCGAAAATCGCGCCATAGTCCGCTGCTTCCTAGGCGGTTCCCGCGACGAGCAAATCCTCGATTCCACCGAAGATCAAATTCTCCAAATCGTCCGCGAAGAACTCCGCCAGATCATCGCGCTCGACGCTCAACCTCTCTTCACTCGCGTTTACAAATGGCGCGCTGCCATGGCGCAGTATTCCGTCGGCCACCTCGAACGCCTGCAGCGCATCGAAGGCCTGCGCCAGAAGCTTCCCGGCCTGGCCCTCGCCGGCAACGGCTTCAGCGGCATCGGAGTTCCCGACTGCGTCCGTTCCGGCACCGAAGCCGCCACCAAGGTGCTCTCCGAGTTGGGCCTGTGGTCCGCCGCGTAACACCGGTACGAACCAGCGCAGGCCGCATCGCCCGCTCGCCGGATGATCCCTCCCCTCTGCTATCCTGAATTTTTCCGCACTCACTCCCATGCCGACTTCGTCCGCCAGCCAATGGAAGATCATCCTTGCCTTTGGTTTGGTCTACGTCTTTTGGGGCTCGACTTATCTGGGCATCGGCATCGCGGTCGAACAGATCCCTCCCGCCCACATGTGCGCCGCGCGCTTCCTCGTGGCTGGCCTCGCCATGCTGGCCTACTGCGCCGTCACGGGACGCCAAATCCGTTTCTCCTCGCGCCAACTCGCCCACTGCGCTGCCGTCGGCATCCTCCTTCTCATGGGAGGCAACCTCACGCTCTCCTACGCCGAGCAGATCGTGCCGACAGGCCTTGCCGCGCTACTGATTGCGGTGAGCCCCCTCTGGTTCCTCGTCCTCGATAGCCTGCTGCTCGGCGACCATCACATCTCGCGCCGCGGCAAGATCGGTCTCATCATCGGAATCTTCGGCGTCGTCGTTCTCATCTGGCCCACTCTTGTTCATCCCACTTCCTTCGGCCGTCGCGAATTCTGGTGGTCCATCGCTCTGCAAGGAGGCTCCCTGAGCTGGGCCCTTGGTTCCGTGCTCTCGAAGAAATGGCAGACCGCCGCGGGCGACCCTTTCAGTTCCACAGCGTGGCAAGTCGTCTTCGCCGGTTTCGCCAATCTCGCCTATGCACTCGCCTTCGAGCGCAACATGCCCGTTGTCTGGACCGCGCGCGGCCTCGGAGCCATCTTCTATCTTGTTGTCTGCGGATCGTGGATCGGCTACACCGCTTATATCTGGCTGCTGCAGCACGTTCCCACGTCGAAGGTTTCGACTTACGCCTACGTCAACCCTGTGGTCGCTGTCTTTCTCGGATGGCTCGTTCTTCATGAACGCATCGACCGCTACATAGCAATCGGCAGCGCGATTATCGTGGCCTCGGTGGTGCTGGTAACAAGCGCGAAAGTCTCGAAGCGAGTAGCGGCGGAAGAGCTTCCCGCCGTCGAAGCTGCCGGAGACTGAACTTGGTTTTCAGTTTTCAGTTTTCAGTTGTCAGTTCTGGGTTCTCAGTTCCAGCCCATTCCTTCGGGGTCAGCCCGCTCGGCAGGCTAGAGCCACAGACCAGATACCAGTCGATCATGGCTCGTCCAGGAAAACGGACTGAGTGTTCCCGTCGACGAACGTAATCGAGATTCTTCGCCAGTTATCGACCCCCGCTGTCCTGTCGTAGTATTGGACGTGCTGATCCGCCCCGAAACGCCGGACGACTATGGAGCCATCAGGGCGGTGAACCTCGCTGCATTCGGTTCGCCGGGCGAAGCCACACTGGTGGAACAGCTGCGAGCCGAAAGACTGGTCCTTGCCTCATTGGTTACGGTGGATGACGCAGGTCAGATTGTTGGGCACATCCTGTTCAGGCCTGTGACGATTGTGGTCACCAAGGGCGACCAGATGCAGGTTGCCTCACTTGCACCAATGTCCGTTCTGCCTTCGCATCAGCGCAGGGGAATCGGATCGATGCTGGTCGAGCGCGGAATCGAGGTGTGCCGATCGGTTCACCACCGTGCCATCGTCTTGGTTGGCCATCCCAGCTACTATCCGCGTTTCGGTTTCTCCCATGCGGTCGTGGCCAGGCTGAAAAACCCGTTTGCCGCCGATGAAGCCTTCATGGGGTTGGAATTGGTTCAAGGCGCTCTGTCAGGCGTCGAAGGGCGTGTTGTCTACCCTGAGGTTTTCAGCCAGTTCTCGTAACCTGACTGCCCACGAACGGCGGCTGGCCGACAGGCAATGACAGCCTGACGATGATGGCCCATACCGTTCATCGACGGATTTTGAGTGAAAACGGGACATAACAACAGCTACCGTTGCTCAAAGGTCTGACCGTCTCGTGGGCTGAAGCCGTGGCATAGGGTGGATGCTTGAGGGTCCACCGCGCTCTTCCTTGCCGGGGATGATTACCAAAGTCACGATGTGATCATCCAACCGATGTGACCCCCATCACATCCTGGTGTTCGCTCCCCTCCTACTCTGTGAAAGTCGCACAATGGAGTCAGTATGGCCCACACTGCAGCGCAGCTTCGCAAGGAACTCGCCGGAAGCGAGGATCGGTTTAGAAAGCTGCTGGAGGCCTTACCCGATGCCGTTCTTGTCCAAACAGAAGGCAGAATCGTATTTGTCAATTCGTTCTGCGTCCAATTGCACGGAGCCAAAGAGCCGCAGCAACTTCTCGGACGAGAGATTTCTGAGTTCGTCCGGCCCGACGACTTGCCCCGAATAAAGCGGCGAATCCGGAATTGTCATGCGTCCGGAACCGCGTCTGGGCCAACGGAGACGGTTCTGATCACCTGCGAAGGTGCGTCGGTGGACATCGAGGCGGTAGCCACTCCAATTACCTGGGATGGGAAACCCGCGATCGTGGTGGTCCTTCGCGATATCAGGCAACGGAAAGGCGCAGAACAGGCGGCTCAAAAATGGCAGCACCGGCTGGAGTTGGCGCAAAAGGCCGGCCTCCGCATCGGATTGTGGGATTGGGATGTAGTCGCAAACACGGTCGTATGGTCAGACGAAAGCTACCGTCAGTTCGGGTACACACGGCAAACGTTTTCTGGCCGGGTTGAAGATGCCGCGACCCGACTTCACCCCGAGGACCGACCGAGAGTCGAAGAGGCAATACAGAGAGTCTTGGTTGGCCAGGAAGACGAGTATGCAGCCCAGTATCGCGTAGTACGGCCGGATGGATCGACATCCTGGATTGATGCGCACGGCGTGATGGTTCGCAACGGATCGAAGCACATGGTAGGCGTGGGCGTTGATATTACTGACCTCAAAAAGAGTGCGCAGTCGCTTCAGGAGAGCGAGGAGCAATACCGTTTGCTGTTGAACTCGACGGCCGAAGCGATTTATGGCATCGATTTAGAAGGAAATTGCACATTTTGCAATCCTGCATGCTTGAGTCTTCTCGGGTACCGGATACCCGAGGATCTGCTCGGGAAAGACATGCACGGACTCATGCATCACACGCGAAGGGATGGAACTCCATATCCCGAAGACGAATGTGAGATCTATGCCGCCGTCCGCGCAGGAATGGCCAGTCACGTCGCCGACGAGGTGATGTGGCGTGCGGACGGGACGAGCTTTCCATCCGAGTATTGGTCCTACCCGATGTATAAAGCTGGCAAACAGGTCGGTGCCGTGGTCACTTTTCTCGACATATCGGATCGCGTGCGGTCAGAAGAAGCCCTGCGACGATCGGAGGAGAAATACCGAAGCCTGTTTACGAATGCGAGATACGGCATCTATCGATCGAAGCATGACGGAACTCTGCTCGACGTAAATCCCGCTCTCGTAACCTTGCTGGGCTACAGCTCGAAAGAGGAATTGTTAACTCGTAATCTGGACCGCGACATCTACGAGGTTCCCGCCGCGCGCAGAGCGATTCTTGAAAGCTACGGGACTACCGGACGCGTAGACAGTGCGGATGTTAATTGGCAACGCAAGGATGGCAAGATCATCGTTGTTCAGACCACCGGAAGGCGGTTCATTGCGGAGGACGGCTCGATCAGCCACTACGAAGTTATTGCGGAAGACATTACCGAACGACGAAATCTGGAGGCACAGTTCCGACAGGCACAGAAAATGGAAGCCGTGGGACTGCTCGCTGGAGGGATCTCGCACGATTTCAATAACCTTCTTGGTGTGATCGTTGGGAATTCCGAGCTTCTTCTGGGAACATCACTCTCCGCAGCACAGCAGCATTATTCGGAGGCGATCAAGAAAGCTGGGGGGCGTGCGGCTCAATTGATCCGCCAGCTATTGGCCTTCAGCCGGAAACAAGTGCTCCATCCGGTCTTTCTGGACGTGAATACGATCGTCGCCGACATTGGGAAAATCCTGCAACGCCTGATCGGCGAGGACGTAAGGGTTACAACAGATCTGGAGACACAGCTAGGCTCGGTCCGCGCAGATTGCGGACAAATCGAGCAGATTCTAATGAACTTGGCTACCAATGCCCGCGATGCCATGCCGAATGGCGGAACCTTTACCATCAAAACCGAGAACGCTGAGTTAGGCCCGGACGACGTCGCGCGCTATCCCTACGTCAAACCGGGCCAGTACGTTCGCCTTTCGGTAAGTGACACAGGTACCGGGATGACCGAAGCAGTGCGCTCCCGCGTCTTTGAGCCGTTCTTCACCACTAAACCACAGGGCCATGGCACCGGACTCGGATTGGCCACGGTCTACGGGATTGTCAAGCAAAGTGGCGGGTATATTTGGGTCTCAAGTACACGAGGAGCGGGAACTGCTTTCGATATTTACCTGCCCCGAGTGAACGAAAAGCCTTTAGCGCTCCTTCTTGGTTTAGAGGCGCGAAGCGTCTATCCAAGAGGCACGGAAACAATTCTAGTCTTGGAAGACGAGGCCGCTCTGCGGCAAGTGACTTCTCAGTTTCTGACCGCCAGTGGCTACAACGTCCTGCAAGCTGGTTGCGGTGACCTTGCTATTGATTTGGCGAGCCAGTACGAGGGTTCGATTCCATTGATTATCAGCGACGTGGTACTGCCTGAGATGAGTGGACCCTCAGCTGTGACCAAGCTGCAAGCCCTGCATCCGGAAATGCGACCTTTATATGTTTCGGGCTATGCCGAGGTCCCTGTGGCACAGCAACTAGTCGCAGAAGGCGCGGTCTTGTTGCAGAAGCCGGTATCGCGAATGGACCTTCTGAGAAGAGTGGATGAAATGCTCCATCCTCGCAACACGGTCGGGAAGAACTCTCCGCTATAGACTCCGCCGAAAAGAGCGGGCGGCGGACACAAGCAACACGATACCTAGCAGGGCAAGCAAAGCGGATCGTTGGTGTTAACAGGCCATTTTACTCATCGAGAATTGGCGGGATGGCGCAACCCTTGAAACGTCCGAAACTGAGGCTGCCCGCCATGGTCGGCTTTTGCAAGGACGGGAAACTCATCAGGCGCACCCTCCCTCTTGTCGTCCCATTTCGGGAATCGATTTATCACAAATTCAATGTGTCCCACGTCATAGACAACTCCACAATTAAGCGAAAAAATCAGTCAACACTGCTGTCGGAATTTGACCACCCGAGCGAGAACTCGGTGCCCATTCATTCGCGTTTTTTGCAAAGGAATGGGCATAACCAGATCCCGGTAGCGCAAATGAAATGTGGGGAAATCAATTCTAAGCAATGAAGAATCAAGACTTTACCAATAACTATCTGCGCCTCAGGACTTTACAGACCGAGGCGCGCCAAAGTCTTGATTCCAATAGACCGGTGGGGGGAGGGTGTGTCCCTAAACACACAACGAAAACGCATTCATAAACGAGACCGAATACCAAGAGCCAAAAGCCAAGAGCCAATGGTCGTTTGCACTCACCCACGCGGTTGAGAAGACGCGGATGGAGAAGGCGCGGGCGGAGATGACAATGTTCCGAGTTAACGGCAGCGGACACGCCACCTCCGCTATTTCGCTCCCTTCAGCGCGTCAGCTTCCTTCTGTGCCTCATCCAGGTTGGAAGACATCCGCCTCGCCTGCTGCCGCGCCGCCTGAGCTCCCGTCATCTCGCCGGCCCGCTCCAGCGCGTCCGCCAGCAGCAGATATCCAACGTCGTTGGGCTGTAAGGCCATGGCATTTGAGAACCGCCGGATCGCGTCGGCAAAATCGCCGTCGTGCTCCGCAAGCAGCCCCATGCCCACAATCGCCATCACACGCCCCGGCGTCAGGCGCAGCGACTCCTCGTAACAGCGCCTGGATTCCTGATACTGGCCAAGCTGACGATAAGCCGAGCCCAGATTGCCGTAGGCAGCCCCCTTTAGCTCCCTGTCTGCCGCATATGTGGCCACATACTGATACCGTCCGATCGCCGAAGGAAGATTTCCGTGCTCATACTCATAATTTCCCAAGTTCAGCAATGCCACCACGTCGTTCGGCTTGATCGCCAACGCGGCCCGCAGATGAACGGCTGCTTCCTCTTCGCGGCCGTGTTCCGCCAGCAAGCGCGCCATTGTGTCGTGAGCGAAGAAGTTGTTCTCAGTCACTGCCAGAGCCCGCAACCACAATGTCGGAGAGTCACGCCAATAGCCGATCTGGCGATGCGTCGCCGCGCCCAACGCGATCAGCACAAGCGCCGTGGCCGTTATCATCGGTGTTGGCGCAATCCCGCTGGACTCACCCCAGTCAGCCGCGCCCCAAACCACCATCAAGAACAGCCCGATGAATGGGATGTAGGCAAAGCGATCGGCCAGCGCGTGCCCACCCACCTGCACCAGCCCGATCATGGGAAACATCGATCCCACAAACCAAAACCACCCGACCAGCAGCGCCGGCCGCTGGCGGCTCCCTGCCAATACCGCTGCCGTCACCAACAGCAAAATCGCCGCCGCGCCTGCCACTTGCCAAACAGCAAACAGCTTCTCCGGATGCGGATACAACGCCGCCAGTTTGGCAGGCCAGACCGCCAAGTCTAGGTACCGTACGTATGAAATCAACGCATTCTCTGTGCGATTCAGCAGGCTGTACTCCGAGGTGGTGCGTAACGCGTGCCCGGCGCGTTGCGCAAACACCGTGATGACGGCGTCTGCCGCCGACAGCAGAAACAGGGGCAGTTTCTCTAGCACGAGCCACTGTGCGGAAAATTGCTTTGTATCGTGATCAACTTGAGAACCGTTTATCGGAAGCCGGCCCAGCGGCCAGTAATCCCAAAGCAGCAGAAGAAATGGAAAGGTAATCACCTGCGGCTTGCTCATCAGCGCCAGAGAGTACAGCAAAAAAACCAGCGAGTAGCGGCGCACACCGGGGCGCCGCGCGTACCATCCATAGGCGGCGAATGCCAGCAGAAAAAACAGCATGCTGAGCACGTTCTTCCGCTCTGCGGCCCACGCGACCGACTCCACATTGATGGGATGAAATCCAAACAGCAGGGCTACCGCCAGACTGCGCCATGTGAATCCGGTTGCCGTTTGCAGCACCCAGAACAGAATCGCCACATTCAACGCATGGAGCAGCGCACTGACCAAATGATGTCCTGACGCATGCAGCCCGAATAATTCGCAATCCAGAGAGTGCGAAAGCCACATCAGCGGCGCCCAGTTCCCGCCTTCGAACGTAGTGAACGACCACTTCACCGTCTCCCAGGTCAGTCCGGCTCGCACATGGGCATTGTTGATAATGTAGACGTCGTCATCGAAGTTGACGAAATCGTTTTGCACGGCGGAAGCGTAAACGGCCAGCGTAGCGCCCACTAGCAGCAGGCACAGCACGAACGTGCGTTTGGCCGAAGAATGAAAGAGCTCGAGGCGAACACCCTGAGATGATTGCAAGCGATTGTCCCCCGGCAACAGGCACCCGCCGAGTCCGTCCGCTCCCGATTATAGACACCCGCTTTCGCCGCAAGGAGTACAAGCCGAGGCTACTGGATCACAGAGTACTAACCACCGGATCTCACTCCTCTGCCTCCTCCGCATCGTTCACCACATCTACTACACGGTTACGGATCGAAAACACGACTTTCTGATCTACATCCGGGACGAACGTCACGCGCATCGGGCTGCGCTCCCAGGCTGGCGGAGGGCATTCTGAATCGGGATCGTCATCGTTTCCCGGTTCGCCCACATCTTTCTTCAGGATCGGTTTGCGGCGTCCCACCTGTGCCACCATCGCATAGAGCTTCTTGCCGTCATCGGAAACGCCGCAATACGCAACGTAGTCGCGATACCAGCTCGCCGTCGAATAGAAAGGATCGAATTCAGGCAGGTTCAGTTGCGAGATGTGCCCGGTCAGCCGATCGACCAGCAGCCAACCTCCGCGCTGCCATTGCCACCTGGTGGCGCTGGCGGTTTCGATCGGCAGAGCGTCATTGATGCGAAATGCGCGCCGCACTACAAACAGCCGGTCGGTCAGTTCGTGTGGATTGCCCGTCGTGTACTCTTTGAGCCGCGCGTCCACAAATAACGGCCGCACTTTTAAGTCGAGTAGCTTTTCCCCTGTCGCGTTCGGCCATCTGGCAGCTGTCCACTTGCCGAACGCAATGACATGCGGCTTCGAAGCGGCAGAGCACTCGCAGGCAATCGCGAGAACAAAGAACAGTGGCAAAAGTTTGCGGAGCTTCATTCTAAAAGCCTTGCACCGCTCGGCCACGCCCGCCATGACAGATGAACACCGAAATTGTTCAGTTTTGACCATCCGCGCACCGCGATATCGGCTAGAATCGTCACAAGGTCGTGTGATGAACGTCCCTCCGCGTCGCCCACGGACAACCCTTTCTCCGCGCTCCAGTTCTTACTCTGCTATGGGTGAGGTTTTGTCCGGCCGCCGCAAACAGTCTATTTTGGTGGTGGATGACCACCGGCTGAATGCCGAACTCCTGCGGGAATTGCTCGCCACCCGCGGCTATCAGGCTTCTATCGTATCCAGTGCTGCCGATGCCGAAGATCAGATCCGCAGGGATCCGCCCGACCTCATTTTGCTCGATGTCGTCATGCCGGGCAAAAGCGGCTACGAACTCTGCCACGAGCTCAAGGACGATCCCGCAACCCGTCTGATTCCAATCGTGATGATCACCGGCCTTGACGCCCACGAAGACCGCCTAAGGGCCATTGGGGCTGGAGCCGACGATTTCCTGACCAAGCCGATCAGTGCCGAGGAACTATTTGCGCGCGTCAAGTCGCTTTTGAAGCTGAAGGAATTCACCGACGAACTCGAAACGGCAGAGTCCGTACTCTGCACACTGGGCTTGAGCGTCGAAGCGCGTGATCCTTACACGGAAGGCCACTGCGAGCGGCTTGCTCGCGATGCCAGCGAACTCGGCCGCTATCTCGGACTCGATGATGACTGCGTGGTCGCTCTCCGCCGCGGCGGCTATCTCCACGATCTCGGCAAAATCAAGGTACCCGATGAGATTCTAAAAAAAGGCAGCAACCTGACACCGGAAGAATGGAAAATCATGAAGCAGCATCCGGTGGTTGGCGAGGCGATCTGCCGCCCGCTGAAGTCGCTGCGGCTGGTGCTGCCCATTATTCGCCATCATCACGAGCATTCGGATGGCAGCGGCTATCCCGACGGCCTGAAGGGTGGCGAGATCCCGCTCCTGCCACGCGTTCTGCAGGTCGTCGACATCTACGACGCGCTGCGCACGGATCGTCCCTACAAGAAGGCCCTCCCGCACGAGCAAGCCTCTCTCACCATGCGCGAAGAAGCAGAAGCCGGTCTTTGGGATAAAGATCTGGTGGGCGAATTTTTCCTCATGCTCGACAAGCGCCGTCAGGTAGCATAGCTACTAGGTTTCAGAGTTTCAATGCTTGAAAGTGGTAGAAACTCTGGCGTCACCTTGAACCTTGAAACTTTTTAAACTTGAAACCTTTGACTCCGGCCTACTCCATCATCATCCCCGCCTATAACGAAAGCGGCCGCATCCGCCCGACTCTCGATGAGGTACTGCGCTATTCCGAGCAGCAGGGTTGGAACGTGGAGATCATCGTCGTCGACGATGGCTCGCGTGACGACACGACCGCCATCATCCGGGAATACAACATGCGCTATCCGCAAATCCGGCTCATCGACAATCCCGAAAACCACGGTAAAGGATTCAGCGTTCGTGCCGGCATGTTGGATGCCCGCGGCGATGTCTGCCTGTTTACCGACGCCGATCTCTCCTCGCCCATGACCGAAGCGCAGCACCTTTTCGATGCCATCGGCGAAGGCGCCGATATCGCCATCGGCTCGCGCTGGCTCCGCGCCGAACTGCAAACCGAGCGCCAACCGCTGTACCGCCAGTTGTTCGGCCGCATCTTCAATCTCGTGCTGCGTGTGATCCTCGGGCTGAATTTTGCGGATACGCAGTGCGGCTTCAAGGCCCTTCGGCGCGACGCTGCACGGCGCGTTTTTCCTTTGCAGAAAATTGAGCGTTGGGGCTTCGATCCCGAAATTCTGTTCCTGGCGAGGAAGATGGGTTTGGTGGTGAAGGAGGTTCCGGTCGTCTGGGCGCACAGCGAAGGCACGCGCCTTCATCCGTTCCGCGACGGCCTGCGCATGTTCGGCGACGTTGTGCGCATCCGCTGGAATTCGATAAGCGGCGCCTACACTTCAGAAGCCGTGCCTTCTCCCGGCAAGCTATGAAGCTGCTCGAAATGCGCGGCGCGCCAGCGGAACGACATGAACGCCGTGCTCCGCATCAGCAGCTAACGTGAATTCGGCCGCACATACCTCGCAAAGCCAGTACATTTCCGCACTGTTTGTAGGCTTGCGCATGGCCGCATCATTGTCAGTGAGCTGGGGGCGTTTTTCGAAGCGGAATAGTTTGCCGCAATGCAAGAAACGGAAGGAAGCCGAGCATGACGGATTGGAACACTTGGTAACCATTTGCTTGTTCCATTAAGCTTTTGGCTCCATTGTGATGTGGGCAGTCACATCGGGAAAGGTTACGGAAGTAATTCGGGTTCCAAACTCGGCAACCCGCTCCCCAAAAAGTAGACGCGTGCGGTCAAGTCACCCCGAAATAATTGTAGAGCGTTTTCGGCGTTTTCGGGTCATCCGCGGAGCAAAGGAATCGAGAGTCCAGTCGCGGAGAGATATCCTAGTTCGACGATTTTTTGGTAGTGGGCCAGCGAGATCATACGAACCCACTACCGAGTTTTTTCTTCCTCGCGAAGTCGACTATGGCATTCGTCGCGGCAGTTGAGCATACCCACTCCGCAATGTTCCCGCCCATCTTTTCGGTCGTCACCTCGAGCTCGCCACGCCGCGCCAGATCCGGAGTGCGCAGGCCACTCTTCAATGCCGCCATGACTGCGGCTTCCACCCACTCGGCTTCCCGAGAGAGCTTGAACGTATACCGCAGCATCATCGCCACCGACAAAATCGCGCCCAGCGGATTGGCGATTCCCTTGCCGGCAATGTCCGGCGCCGAACCGTGCACTGGCTCGTATAACCCGACTGGCCCGCCAATGCTCGCTGACGCCAGCAGTCCCAGCGCACCTACGACGCCGCCGGCTTGATCCGACAAAATGTCGCCGAACATGTTCTCCGTCAGAATCACATCGAACAGCGCCGGCTTCAGAACCAGTGACATCGCCGCCGAATCCACGTACATATGTGACAACTGAACGTCGGGATAGTCGGCGCCAATTCGAGTCACCACTTCGCGCCACAGCCGCGAACACTCAAGCACGTTCGCTTTATCTACCGAAAGAACATGCCGCCGTCGCGTGCGTGCAAGTTCAAAGGCCATGCGCGCGATGCGCTCGACCTCAGGCACGCTGTAGCGCATCGTGTTGAAAGCGTGCTGCGAAGCGCCCTCACCTTCAATCGAACGAGGCTGCCCGAAATACAGGCCGCCCAAAAGTTCGCGCACGATCAGAATGTCCGTTCCCTGAACTACCTCAAAACGCAACGGGGAACACGCCGCCAGCGCCGGATAAAAAACCACGGGCCGCAAATTCGCAAAAGCTCCCAGTTCCTGCCGCAGGCGCAGCAGCCCCGCTTCCGGGCGAAGTTCGCGAGGATTGCGATCGAAAGCTGGAGAGCCGACTGCTCCGAGAAGCACTGCATCCGCGGCCAGACAGGATTGAAGCGTGCCGTCCGGCAAGGGATTGCCGAACTTCGTGAGCGCAGCCCCGCCGATTTCTTTCTCGTCCACTTCTAGTGTGTGCCCAAACGCCGACGCGACTTCGCGGAGCACAAGGATGGCTTGTGCAGTGACTTCAGGGCCAATGCCATCACCCGGAAGAGAAATGATGCGGAGTCGCATGCGATCCTCGCTCTGTGCCGGATCAGGATACAGGACGACGCGGAGAGGTGAAAACCTCGGCCGCTGAACTCGGGACGCTAAACCTGGGCCGCTAAGAGCGGGACGCGAATGCCAGCCCTATCAAACTCCCCACAGGTAGTCTTCCTGCTCGTGATGCTCGCCAAAGATGTTGGCACGGAGCGCGTGGTTCGGGGAGGGCAGATGCCCTGCATACGATTCATGGCCTGCGGCCGCGGCAGAAGGCGCTCGCGCCAGCGGTGGAATGGCCGCAGCAGCCGGCGGAAACTTAGGCGCGGCAAATCCGTTGCCAGCGAAATCGTGGATCAATTCCAGCAGATGGCTATCCTGCACGCGCTTGATGCGATCCGCCAAAACGATAAACCGGCGATACACCTCGTCCAGTTCCCGCCGCTCGAACTTGTACCCGAGTTGCTCGCAACGCATGGCCAGTGCGTGACGTCCGGAATGTTTGCCGAGCACCAGCCTGGAATCCGGCACGCCCACCGACTGCGGCGTCATAATCTCGTAGGTCAGCGGATTCTTTAGCATCCCATCCTGGTGAATGCCCGCCTCGTGAGCAAACGCGTTGCGCCCGGTGATGGCCTTGTTCGGCTGCACCGGCACGCGTGTGATTTCGGCCAGCGTCTGGCTCGAGGGATAAAGCTGCTCGCTGGTGAGTCCGGTTTCGTAGGGGTAACGATCCGCCCGAACGCGCATCGCCATCACCACCTCTTCGAGCGAAGCATTGCCGGCTCGCTCGCCAATGCCGTTGATTGTGCATTCCACTTGCCGCGCCCCGTTCTGAACTCCGGCCAGCGAGTTGGCAACCGCCAAACCGAGATCGTTGTGGCAGTGTGTCGAGACAGTAACTCTCTCGATTCCGGCAACCTTCTCCCGCAGCGTGAGGATCAGTTGGCCATATTCCTCGGGCATGCTGTAGCCGACTGTGTCAGGAATGTTGACGGTAGTTGCACCCGCGGCAATGACCACCTCAACGACCTGGCAAAGAAACGGGACGTCCGTGCGGGTCGCATCTTCCGGCGAGAACTGAATGTCGGCGCACAGAGACTTGGCGTGCCGCACAGCCTCGCGTGCCTGTTCCAGGCACTGCTCGCGCGTGATCCGCAGCTTGTATTTGAGATGAATGTCGGAGGTCGCAAGAAAAACGTGAATGCGTGGATGAGCGGCGCCCTTCAATGCCTGCCACGCCCGGTCGATATCGGGCTTGCATGCGCGCGCCAGGCCCGCAATGATCGGGCGGCGCACTGAAGCCGCGATGCTTTGCACGGCTTCAAAGTCGCCCTCAGAGGCGATCGGGAATCCCGCCTCAATCACGTCGACACCAAGCCGGTCCAGTTGCTGGGCAAGCCGCAGCTTCTCCGGAACACTCATGCTGCAGCCCGGCGACTGCTCGCCGTCACGAAGCGTCGTATCAAAGATAGTGATAAACGACCGATCCATCGCTTGGAACCTCCTGCAGGTACGACTGCTTGAACTGTATCGGCCGCAGCAGGCAAAAGAAAAGTTTATTATTATTTCGTTAGTATTAGTATTCATAATAGTATAACTCTATCTTATAAAGAATGTTGGATTGATGAACGTGCAGCCTATGCCGAGGCCTTGAGCTGACCGGATGGCGTCGTAACCTGGTGCCGTGATCGTTCGGTGTCTCCCAACTCCTTTGGAGTATGACCTAATGGAAATCTCCCAACTCGAAGTCTTCCTCACCGTAGCCCGCGAGCGCCGCTTCTCCCGCGCCGCCGAAAAGCTCTTTCGCACACAATCCGCGATCAGCCAGACCATCCGCAAGCTTGAGCTCGAACTTGGCGAGCCGCTTTTTGACCGTTCCTCGCGTGGGGGCGTGCTCACCGATGCCGGCCGTGTCCTGCAGGAATACGCGGAAAAGCTCGTTAACCTCCGCCAGGATGCGCAGGAAGCCCTCGTTGAACTACGCGAGCTGCAAAAAGGCAGGCTCTCGATCGCGGCCAACGAATTCACCTCGCTCTATCTTCTGCCGGTGCTCGGTGAGTTTCGGCGCCTGCATCCCGCGATCAGAATCACGGTGCACCGTTCGCTCGGCAGTCATATCCCCGATGACGTCCTCAAACACGATGTCGAACTCGGCGTGCTTTCCTACGATCCCCAGGAGCTGCAACTCAAATCGGTCGTCGTCTATCTGGATGAGTTGGTCTTCGTCGTGCCGCCCGGTCATCCCCTGGCGTCGGCGGGCGAAGTCAGCGTTCGCCAGCTTGGTGCAGAGTCGTTCGTGGCGCACATTGTCGCCTCGCCCTACCGCGACAAAGTAATCGAAGCCTTCCAGCACCACAAGACTCCGCTGCATATGGACGTGGAGCTCCCTACGCTGCAGGCCATCAAACGCTTCGTGTGCATGGGAAACGGAGTCGCCCTAGTTCCGGAAATCAGCGTGGAGGACGAAATCGCAAGAGGCGACCTGGTGCGCGTTCCGGTAAGGGACCTCCACTTCCAGCGCAAGCTGCGGCTGGTGTACCGGCAGGAGTCGGCGTTGTCGCACGCCGGCCGGGCATTTCTGAAGGTGGCCGAACAGGTAGCCAAAGACAAAGGAGGCCGCTACCGTTTTCACCGCGAAAAGTGATGACCCGGCGGTCCCACTTCGAAGCAACCTGGATCGGTGGGCTGAGTTGTCGGTTAAGGTTTTAATTTTGTCTAAACGTTGCCGGAATTGCCCTGCCCCCGTAGAATTGAACGGCAGCCATTCGCCTGTAGGCCCGTAGCTCAGTCTGGTTAGAGCGCTTCCTTGACACGGAAGAGGTCGATGGTTCGAGTCCATTCGGGCCTACCATATCCTTGTCCTATGCTTTAGCGGCGCACAGATCACTCCTCGTGTTCCCTTACAACCCAAGTTCTGGCCCAAAACAGCTTAAACAACGGACGAAGTGACCTTGATTGCCTCAAGGAACTTCGCCTGTGCAGCCATTTTGGGCTGAGTTTACGCCATGGGTGTATTTCGCCGTCGTGGATGGTTTCGCATGGCGTACGATGCTCATCCCGCTAAATCGACGTGACCTTTTCAACACCCACAGGCAATTACGCGCATTAACGCTTCATGAGTGAAATCGAGACTTCTCAATAATGATCCGAATCCCATGTCACCCGGCGTTAGCGCGCTCGGACGTTAGTTATCGAGGAGACTCCGGATCTTGCGTGCCAAGGTGTCTAACGAGAAGGGTTTTTGCAGGACAGCGGCGGTGTCATCGACCAGTTCGCTACCCCAAGAAGCGTGGTCGGGATAGCCAGACATGAAGAGCACCTTCATCTGCGGCCGCGGTTGCGTCAGGCGGTGGGCCAGTTCTCGTCCGCCGACATTGGGCATTACGACGTCGGACAACAACAGGTGAATCGGATGTTTATACTTGTCCGCAATCTGGAGGGCCTCATTACCGTCTACCGCATGAAGGACGGTGTAACCGTTGTTCTGAAGGAACTCACGGACGAGATCTCTGATTCCATCCTGGTCCTCCACTAGAAGGATGGTTTCAGTTCCACGAGCAGCGAACGTAGGAGAGATTTCCCTCTTGAAGGCAGGCTCTTCGAGACCGTCTTCCACGTGCACCTGAGGGAAATATATGTCGAAGGCCGTTCCGTTTCCAATCTCGCTGTTAGCGCTAATCCAACCACCAGTTTGCTTGACTACACCGTAGACAATGGCCAGGCCCAAGCCGGTTCCTTTGCCGGGTTCCTTGGTGGTAAAAAAAGGTTCGAAGATCTTAGCCTTGACATCGCTGCTCATTCCGATACCGGTGTCACTCACGGTAAGGACTACGTATTTGCCAGGCGGGATTCGGCCATGGCTGCCGGCGCAGGTTTCGTGAAGTTCCGTGTTTCTGGTTTCGATGGTCAGGCGACCGCCCTGGGGCATGGCATCGCGCGCATTGACGGCGAGGTTCACAATCACCTGCTCCATTTGTCCAGAATCAGCCTTGACGCGATTGAGTGAAGGGGCGGGCACGATCTTCAACTCGATATTGGCGGGGATGAGGCGACCCAGAATTTCTGCCACCTCGGAAAGTACGGCATTCAGATCGAGTGCCTTAAGCTGGAGGATCTGCCTGCGGCTAAAAGCCAGGAGCCGCTGGGTAAGGGAGGTGGCGCGGGCGACAGCTCGTTCGATTTCGAGGGTATCCTGGTGCGCGGGATCGCTCGGAGTGAGGCGATCGCGAAGGCGCTCATTGTGAGCCTGGATGACCATCAGGAGGTTGTTGAAGTCGTGAGCCACACCGCCAGCCAACTGGCCGACGGCCTCGAGTTTCTGCGATTGACGGAGCTGTTCCTCAAGGCGTTTGTGGTCGGTGATGTCGTAGAGCACACCCTGCATCAGAAGTTCGCGGCCACCGCCGGCATCGCGCAGCATGACACCCTCGTCACGAAACCAGAGGACCCTGCCATCACGGGCAAACATGCGATATTCCGCGTGGAATAAATCGCGGGTTTGTTTAAAACGATTCTCCTCCGCAATGACCGCCTCACGATCCTCGGAGTGGATGTCGTTCAACCAATTCAACGGGTCGGAGAGCCAGTCCTCGGGCGAGAAACCCAAGATGGATTCGATTTGAGGACTCACGTAGTGCCAAGGTCCACCGGCTCCGAGCTCGGCGATGTAGGTAATGGCCGGCAGGCGCTCCACCAATGTGCGATAGCGATCTTCCGCGGCGCGAAGCTCGATTTTGTCTCGATCTCGTTCGATGGCGAGAGCAGCGAGATGCGTAGCATGGGCAATGATCTGTAGATGTTGAGCGTCAGGTGTGCGGGGCTCGCGGTAATAGATGGCAAACGTCCCAAGCATGCTCCCGTCCTGCGCAGGGATGGGCGTTGACCAGCAGGCTCGCAGGCCGTGAGGCAGTGCCAGGTGGCGATAGTCCGCCCACAATGGGTCCGTTGCAATATCGGAGACGACGACGGGTTGCTTGCGATAGATGGCGGTGCCGCACGATCCCGCGCAAGGGCCGATCTTCGCACCGTCGATGGCTTGGCTGTATTCTTGCGGGAGACCGGGGGCAGCCCCATGTCGCAATGTCACGCCATCGGCGAGAAGAAGAAGAACGGAGCACAGCATTCCGCCGTGCTGTTTCTCGATGTCAGCGCACAAAGCGTGCAATATCTCCGGGAGTGGACTCTGGCCCATGATCATGGCCAGTATCGTGTCATCGAGCCGCGACAGAGCTTGGGAGATCCCCGGTTGCCCTGCAGCTGACGCTCTTTGAACTCCCGTAGACATGGCGATGCCTATCATCTTGAGTGTGTACAACCTGACCACCAAGTTACGGGGGTAACAATGAGGGGGAAGACGACGAAGATGACGGCCAACACTGGGGACACCTTTGCAGCTTCGCGTACTCTGTTTTGGCAGGGTCAATGAGCTCTATATCCCAGCCACGGATGCTCATGGTCAAACGAATCAAGGGTTGCTCATGGCCCGTCATGTTGAAACCAGATGGGGCTTTCGCTGTCCGCAAACGCCGTTAGTCCATGATGCCAAATCCACGAAGCATATCTGCAAAGCGGGGATCAGAGCGGAGCGGATCCCAAAGCGCCTCTACCTTTAGGTAGGCGAGACGATTGTGCCTCTCATCGCACGACTTGGCAAGCCATGTGAAAGCATGATCGCGTTCCTCCATACCTGCATAAACGAGGGCAAAGCAAAGAGCCGGTACAAACCTGTTTTTTGAAGCTGTGCATAGCTCCTCCAGGACGTCTAGGACCTGGCTCCGCAGTCCGGATCGTGCATACGAGTATCCCAGGAGCGCAAGAACCCAGGTCGACCGTTGGGTAGCTGCCAAACTCTTTTCGAATTGCAGCGCCGCTTCCTCATACTTGCCGGTTAAGGAATAGACCTGCCCCAGCACCTGATCGGCGGGTTCGTAGGTCGGATCCAGCTCCAGCGTCTGCTGACACTGTTGCACCGCCTGATCGAAGAAGCGAGCAAGGTAGAGCTGCACCGCCAAGACGTGGCTCACCGCTGGCGCAGCGGGATCAAGTTCGAAAGCGCGCTTCGCCACCGAAAGGGAGTCTGCTGACCGCCCGCGCGAACTTAGATACAGCGGATAGAAGGCGTGGCCCATGACATACGCGGGATTCAGCGCCTTGGCTCGTTCGAAGTGCCGGGCGGCGGCGAGCCAATCGCGATCGTAAGTGAACGAAGCATAGGCGAGGGAGACATGCGGTTCGGCGCGGCTGGCATCCAGGTCCAGCGCCTTGAGGGCCGCTGCTTTTGCCTTCGGCATGACCGCATGAGGTACCATCACATTCCGAAACGAGACCATGTTATAGGCGTCGGCCAGGCCAGCATAGGCAACCGCGTAGCTCGGGTCCTTCCCGATGGCCTGCTGAAAGTACTCAATGGCCTTCTGCAATCCGTCCGCACTGCGTTTGTTCCAGTGAAAGCGACCTTTGAGATAGAACTGGTAAGCCTCGAGGTTCTTGGTTTCGGACCGCACTAGCGTCTCCGCCTTTTCGGGGCCAAGTGTAACTTTCAATCGGTCGGCAATCGTCCTGGCGATTTCATCCTGAACCTCGAAAATATCGCGCAGGTCGCGGTCATAGCGCTCAGACCAAATGTGGTATCCGTCGGCTGCGTTGATGAGCTGCGCCACAATGCGGACGCGGCCTCCTGACTTGCGCACACTGCCTTCTATCAACGTTCCGGCGTTTAAGGTCGCGCCCACAGTGCGTAGATCCAACTGCGTGCCTTTGAACGAGAACGAAGATGTTCGCGCGACCACTCGCAGATTTCGGATTTGCGTCAAGGCATTAATAATCTCTTCGGTGACGCCATCGGCGAAGAATTCACTGTCCGTATCGGAACTCAAATTTGCGAACGGCAACACAGCCAGTGTGACCGGCTCGGCGGTGAGTTGCGCGAAGCCAGAGCTCTCAACTGCCGGAACGAAGCGATAGCCCTGCCCTGGCACCGTGGCGATGTAGCGATTCTCCCCACGGTTTTCCCCTAGAACTCGACGCAATGTGGAGATGTTCTGATTGAGGTTATTCTCCTCGACCGCCGTATCCGGCCACACTGAGCGCATCAGGTCATCCTTGGAGATGACTTCTCCTTTGCGTTCGACCAGCAGCAATAGCGTGTCAAACGCCTTGGGGGTCAGGCGCACGGGCTTCCCCTGCCGAAAAAGCAAGCGCTTATCGACATCTACGCGAAAGTCTTCGAATTCATAGCTGCGCGCTCGTGCTTCGCTCATCGTCTGCGCTTGGCCTTCATAACTTTTCAGAACATTTCACGGCGATTCTAAGGACTTTTATATAGGCCGGGGAACAGGATAGCGCACGTGGCCGGATGAGTACATCGCGGCACAATTTCAAGAATCAAGGAGTGAAGCATATGCGGTTAAATACTTGGAAAGAAAACAAGAACACCGCGATGGCAGTGGCAGCAATCGCCTGTGTGATTCTGGCGGGGTCAATATCCTCCTTTGCCGTTCCTGCCAGCCAAATCTCACGCGTCCCCACTTTTATGACATTTGTGGGCGTGTGCTGTACTCCATGGGGTCAGACGGTCCAGATCACCGAACCGGCCGAGGTGGTTCCAGTCATTGTGACATGGAGCTCGGATGTTTGGACCACCGATGAAAGCATCGTTGGCCTCTCGCTGAACGGAGGCTTATGCACTGCGTACGGGTCTCGTGAGATCCCTGCCCAGGGAAGTAACGGATTCACGAATACGACCCATCAGTGGGCCCTATTGCCAAGCGATGGACTCAAAAAAGGCCCGAATACCTTTGCTCTCTGTGGTGGCGCCGTACGGTGGGGACGGGCGTTGTCAACATCTGGCTGAGTACGCTCACGGTCCAGATTTCTAAGTGAAACACGAGTAGACCCACAAATTCAAAATTAAAGGAGACAAGCTTTATGCTGTTAAACATTTGGAAAGCAAATCTGTTGCTGGCGGCAGCGGCTATGGCACTGCCTGCTTTTGCCCAGTCGGTAACACACCCACAAACGAAGGCTAAACTAGTGGGAACCTGGCAGGTCCAGGTAACGCAGGTTGATTGCACCAGCGGCGACCCACTGGGACCTCCTTTCACGTCACTGCTGACGTTTGCTGCAGGCGGCACGATGAATGAAGATACCTCCAACCCGGCATTCGGGCGTGGGCAAAGGGGCGGCGGGCAGGGAATGTGGAGCAGCACCGGCCCCTTGACCTACGAGGCCAAGAGTGTCGCTTTTATTAAGTACACCACTGCGCCGAATCCGAAAACCCACAACCCGGGCTTTGAGGCGGGACTGCAAACCATCTCCCAAAACATAACCCTAGGTGAGTCCGGACAATGGAGCAGCAACGCATCCGTTGTGTTCACCGACACGAGCGGCAACACCTATCGTCAGGGATGTGCTGTTGCCAATGCAACAACGTTTTAGAAGACGTAAATCGACTTCTCGATTCGAGCAAGGCAGTCCTTCCGCCTTGCTCGACTTGCTTTTGCGCGCAGACGATATACGCTCGACGATGGCGTGCCATTGCTATTACACGCATTGACCTGGGCCGAGTGAAATTGGCTGTGGGTGTTGAAAAAAGTCGGTTAGCATCGGTGGTCGATACCTAGTCTTGCTCGTGCACCGGTTCTTCCACCGGGTTCTGCTGTCCCAATTCCACCAAATACTGGCGCACCGTCTAGCACAATTCAACGTGGGGTTGCGCAGGGCGAGCACCTGTCGGTGGAGGGCAGCTTCTTGGATTTATCGTCAACAACCTAATTTAGAACCTCTGGGAACACCCAATTCGCTTTGTACTTCTGACAGCTTCAGAGCTGCAAGCCTGTCTGTGTCATTTTCTTCGCCGCCGCAGTCCAACAGCAGTACAATGGGGTTCCGTAAATCATTCTCGCCTCCCGGAAGAGCAGTTCCTGCCCGTTGAGCTGGCCATCCCCCCTCGGGACATTGGCGAATAGAGCGAGAACTCTGCGTGAGGACCTCGCCGCCCACGACCGGGTTTGCTTTGTTGGTATTTGCTAGTTAAGGATTGAAAGATGGAAGCATCGGAACCTCCTAAATTCAAAATTCCTACAGCCCCTCGACGGTACGTCTTAGCTGGGTTGGCTGCAGTAATCGCGCTGATGCTGCCAGAAATGCTTTCCCCGGGGTTTGGCACAACCTACCCTTATCACACCGTTTGCGCAGCAGTCGTCTTCTCTGCGTGGTACTGCGGTGTCGGCCCCGCCATCTTCGGCACGGTACTAAGTTTAGTGGGTGTGTGGTACTTCTTTCTTCCGCCGTTGCATTCTTTCCGTCTACAAGACCCCAAGAACCAAGTTACAGGTCTGGTCGGGTTTGGAGTGTTCTCCGGTTTCATCATCGTTATAGGAGAGATCAACCGCAGGTCGCAGGCGACTCTGCGCATGAGTGAGGAGCGGCTGCAACTGGCGGCGGAGAGCTCCAATACGGGCATATGGGACCTGGATTTTCGGAGCGGCGAGGTCTACCTCTCTCCTGTCTGGAAGCAGCAAATCGGTTATGCCGACCATGAAATCCGAAGCAATTTAGAGGAGTGGCGAAGCCGTGTCCATCCTGACGATCTCCCGCAGGCGCTGGCTAAAGTCGAGGCTCTCCTCAAGAATCCCAAGGCGAGCTTCGAAACCGAACTTCGCTTCCGCCATAGGGATGGTTCCTACCGCTGGATTTACTCGAGTGTTAAGGCTGTAGCCCAGGAGCACGGCCGAACCACGCGGATACTGGGCTCCAACTTTGACATCACCGGGCGCAAGGAAGCCGAAGCGGCGATTCGCAATAGCGACGAACTGTTGGAGCTTTTCATTGAGCACGCACCAGCGGCGCTGGCAATGTTTGATCGCGAAATGCGCTACCTCCGGGTGAGCCGGCGCTGGCGGACCAATTATGTTCCGGACGATCGCAGCCTAATCGGCCAGTTGCACTACGAGGTCTATCCGGTAATCCCCGAGGCGTGGAAAGAAGCCCATCGGCGAGGCCTGCGCGGCGAGGTCGTGCAAGGGGATGGCCGCTTCGAACGTTCCGACGGTTCCGTTCGTTGGGTGCGCTGGGAAGTACGGCCTTGGCGTAACAGAATGGACGAAATCGGTGGGATTGTAATCTTCTCCGAAGATATCACCGAACGCAAAAACGTCGAGGCCGCATTAGGCGAGAGCGAAGCTCGCCTGCGGACTGCGCTCGAGGCCGCCAGGATGGGTACCTTTGAACGCGATTTGCGAACCGGTGAGGCTCATTGGATGCCGACCACGGAGGCGATGTTCGGGTTTGAGCCCGGAACCGGCCCGGCTTCCATTGAGGACTTCCTTCGCCTGATCCACCCGGAGGACCGGGACCACTTTGACCGCCTCATGGCTGAGTCAACTGCGACCGGCGTTGCAGGCGGAGAATGGCGGGTGATCTGGCCTGATGGTTCGATTCACTGGATTTACGGTCGGTGGACGGTTTTCAAAGACGAGCAGGGCCAGCCGTCCCGCGCCATAGGCGTGGATTACGACATCACCGCCCGCAAGCAGGCTGAAGAATCGCTTCGCGCGCAAAGCGAGCAACTGCGTGCGCTCACAATCCGTCTGCAGCAGGTGCGGGAAGAAGAACGCACGATGGTGGCTCGCGATCTCCACGATCAGATCGGCCAGATTCTGACGGCAGTGAAGATGGATGTGGACTGGACCGCTAAACATCTCTCTCCGCAGGATGAAGCCCAATTGGCCAGCCGGTTGGCGGCAACACTCGATCGGCTGAGAGACGCTACACAGTCACTGCGCAGTATCTGCACACGTTTGCGGCCTGGTGTGCTCGATGATCTGGGGCTGGCCGCAGCAATCGAGTGGCAAGTAAAGGAATTTGCCTCAATCACGGGAGTCCAGTGTGACGTTTCCGTCCCACAAGAAGACTTCCCGTTGCGCGCCGACCGGAGCACGGCGATTTTCCGCATTTTGCAGGAGGCTCTTACGAATGTTACCCGCCATGCCCAGGCAACCCTGGTTCGCGCTTCGCTTGCGCAGCAAAACGGCAATGTGGTGCTGGTCGTGCAAGATGACGGAAAAGGGATTAGCAAAAGCGAAGTTGAGTCCTCGCGGACATCGCTGGGGTTGCTCGGTATGAAAGAACGTGCAGAGGCGTGCGGCGGAGAACTGCAGATTTGGGGAGATCCTGGGAAAGGAACGACCCTGGCACTGCAAATTCCGCTCGCCGAATCAGAATATCAAAGGGACGATGATGCTGATCCTGCTGGCAGATGATCACGTGGTGGTACGCCGCGGTTTACGGGACATATTGGCAAGTGCGTTTCCCGCCGCGCGGTTCGTGGAGGCGGGCACGGGAGACGAGGTTCTCAGCCACGTTCGCGGACAAGTCTGCAATCTGCTCATATTAGACGTCAACATGCCGGGGCGCAGCGGCGTGGACGTGCTTAAAGAGGTCAAGAAGCTTTGTCCCGGAATGCCCGTGCTTATGCTAAGCGTGCAGCCCGAGGATCAGTACGCTGTGCGTTGCTTGAAGGCTGGAGCTGCCGGGTATTTATGCAAAGACAGTGCGGAGGAAGAGTTGGTGAAGGCCACCCAAAAAGTAATGGAGGGTGGACGATATGTCAGCATGCAACTCAGTGAGAAGCTAGCCCGCGAAATCCAGCAGCCCTCCAACAAGGAGCCACATCAACTGCTCTCCGACCGGGAGCTCGAGGTGATGCGGATGATTGCTTCTGGCAAATCCCTTACCGATATTGCTGAAACCCTACATGTCAGCGTGAAGACCGTCGGTACTTACCGAAGCCGCTGCCTGTTAAAGATGCAGATGCAAAGCAATGCGGATCTTGTTCGCTATGTTCTGGAACACAGACTTCTAGCCTGAGCGTCCCACGGGTCATTTGTCAGAATAAACTGACAGTCATTACGCTTAAATTCTTTCAAAACAATCAGAAATTGCCGACTGCTACGCTCCCGGTTTTCCTGTATCGTCTGGCTTCGGTTTGAATCTGGGCGCGGCCCAATCGCGGCTTTTGAAATGTTTGATCCAAAGCAAACCAAGGCATTATTCCGTTGTGTATTCGCGTTTTCGGACGGCCAACCCGTCGAAGTCTTCGACGTACAAGAGAATCACCTGCAGTGGGACGAAACTTTGACGGCAAGCGCGAACACCGCGGTCACGCTGAAAGTAGCTGTCGCCGGGGAAGTTTCGGAACCGGATTTTGACTCGAGCGAATGGGCAGAAATGCTGGCTACTGCATATGAAATGTTCGTGGATGATCCTGGAGTGGCCAATGACCACTTCCAGTGGGTGAGGTTGAAAGTTACCTAGAAACCTAACCTGGATCTGGATCCGAGGATGCGAAAGGGTGAACGTCGTTAACGGTACGGAGATTTGAGAGTTACCCTGAAACTGCCGCAAACCAGTGGAAGAGACGGACTGTCCTCCCCCGGGGATTCGGACTCCGATATGCTGACCTAGAGTTATGTGTTATCGGAGTCCGAATTTCCATCTGCAACCCATTTGTTTACAATCCTTTACCTAAATACTGCGCGGATGCCGTGTCGGGTTGGCTGTGTCGCAACAATGCGTTGTGACGTACGCGCTTGACTGCGTTTTCCTACAGCGTGACAATCACAAGACAATTTTTGCGATCACGTCCACGAACGTGCTTTTTGAGGCGAATCAGCAAAAGGGAGAGGGAAAAATGCAGGTCGAACGTCTCAAAGGCACGGTCAAGTGGTTCAATAACGCAAAAGGGTACGGCTTCCTGGGGCGCGACGATGGACCGGATGTGTTCATCCACTTTAGCTCCATTGCCAGCGAAGGTTACAAAAGCCTGCAAGAAGGCGACCAAGTTGAATTCGAGATCGTCCAAGGTCAGAAAGGGTCGCAAGCGGCCAACGTTAGTAAGGTCTCCTGATTCACGGCCTGTGCAGGTCCAAGTGTCAGAGACCTATCACTAGAGTTGCTAATGAGTTGACTCCGACGCCGCCGAAACGCGCGAACCCAGAAGTCTCGTATCAACAAGCGTTTGGCAGTGCCCGTACCCACTTGTCGGTTGTTGAATGTGCGATTGTCGGCGCCTTGACACGGAAGAGGTCGATGGTTCGAGTCCATTCGGGCCCACCATTTCAACTCCCGTTTCTGAGCCTGGGCGCCCGGGCAGCGTCTTCTACGCTCCGCCCTAGCCCACTTCTGCCAGGCCGTAACTGAGCGACCAACGCGTTCGCATCGCTTTTAGCGCGCGCGCGATTTCCTCTTTCGACAATTCGGCGGTTGGCCCGGCCACAACGAATGCAGCCTCGCGCTTGGCGGCTTCGAGCAACTGGCGGTCGCGGATCAGATTCGCGACCCGAAAACTCGGAATGCCCGCTTGCTTCGTGCCAAAGAAATCTCCGGGGCCGCGCAGTTCAAGATCGAGTTCGGCGATCTGAAAACCGTCGTTGGTGAGCGCCATAGCATCGAGGCGGCGCTGGCCTTCTTCGGAAACATTGCCGCCATGCATGAGCACGCAATACGACTTCGCTGCGCCGCGCCCGATACGCCCGCGCAGTTGGTGGAGCTGCGCCAGACCGAAACGGTCGGCGTGCTCGATTACCATCACAGTTGCGTTTGGAACATCCACGCCCACTTCGATCACCGTGGTGGCGACGAGAATCTCGATCTCGCCGCGCTGAAATTCGCGCATAATGCGCTCTTTCGTGTCGGCATCGAGCCGGCCATGCAGCAGGCCCACGTGCAGATCGGGGAAACTTTTTTCGCGGAGTTGCCTATGCATCTGCTCGGCTGCTTTCAGTTCACGCTCTTCGTTTTCCTCGATCACCGGATAGACAACGTAGGCTTGATGCCCGGACGCAATTTCGCGGCGCACGAATTCCCACACGTCGGCGGCGCGCTCGTCGGGCACTGTTTTGGTGACGATCGGCGTGCGACCCGGCGGAAGCTCGTCCAGCACGGAGACATCGAGATCGCCATAAAGGGTGAGTGCCAGTGTGCGCGGGATCGGCGTCGCGGTCATGACGAGCACGTCGGGCGCCGCATTGTCTGTGTGGGGACTGGGCTCTGCCCCGCCCGGCCGAAAGATCGTGTTCGTTTCACCTCCTTCTTTCTTCATCAGCTTCAGCCGTTGCATCACGCCGAACCGGTGCTGCTCATCGACGATCACCAGGCCGAGGTTCTCAAATTCCACGCGATCCTGAATCAGTGCGTGCGTTCCGATCACCAACTGCGCGTTGCCTTGCGCAATGTGACGCCGCACGTCGCGCTTCCGGTCCTGCTCCAGCGAGCCGGTGAGCAGCACGATGCGGTAACCGGCTTTTTCGAGAATCTGCCGTGCCGAAAAATAATGCTGCTGCGCCAGAATTTCGGTCGGCGCCATGAACGCGACCTGATAGCCATTTTCGACGGCAATGATCGCGGCCTCGAAGGCTACGATCGTCTTGCCTGACCCGACATCGCCCTGCAGCAAACGCCGCATGGGATAAGGCGTTTGCATGTCGGTCGCAATCTCCTTGAGTACGCGCTTCTGCGCCGCCGTCGGATGAAAGGGCAGAATCTTCTTGATCGCCTGCCGCGCGGCATCGTTGATCTGGAACGCAATCCCGGTTTGCGCCTTTTGCTCGCGGCGCCGCAACTCCAGCCCCAACTCGATAAAGAACAGCTCGTCGAAAATCAGCCGGATGTGCGCCGCCGTTCGAGACGATTGCAGATCGGCAAAGCTTTCCCCGGCCTCCGGCCAATGCACCTGCCACAGAGCTTCACGCGGAGACGCCAAACTAAGATGTGCGCGCACGGCCGCCGGGATTGGATCGGGGAGATCGGGATTCAAATTCTCCAGCGCCCAACGGATGATGCGCCGAAACCAGCGCGGCGTCAGCTTGCCCTGGCCGGCGGACTCGTAGATGGGAACAATTCGTCCCATCTCCAGCGACGCGGCAGCCTTCTTCTCGGCTTCATCGGCACCGCCCTCTTCGTTGATGTCTCCCAGAATTTCAAATTGCGGCTGCATGATCTGCAGTTGCCCATTGCGATCCGCTTCGACTTTGCCATAGAGCGCTATCATTTGCCCGGGCTGAAATCGGCCTTGCAAATAAGTAGCGTTGAACCAAAGGCACTTCAACCGGCTACGGCCCTGGCCCACCGTAAGCTGAAAGATAGGCATGCGACGCGTGCGAAACAGGCCGGAGTTGCGCACTTCGGCGACCACGGTGGCCATTTCGCCTGCCCGCAACTCGGCAACCGAGCGCGGGTTCAGGCGATCCTCGTAGCGAAAGGGCAGATAATGAAGCAGGTCGTCCACGGTCTGGATGCCCTTAGCGGCGAGCACCTCGGCCAGGCGCGGACCGATGCCTTTCACATACTGCACAGGTGTAGACGGTTCCAGCATCTCAAGGGATGTTAGCAGGAACTCAACCGGCGGTTGCCGGACAGGGGGCAGAAATGGATGGCAGAAAAGAATCGGTGGCCAAGCGCACTACACTAGGCAATTTTCTGGATGCGCTCGTGGCCGTGATCGCCGGCAACGCCATCTATTTCATTCTCATGCCTCACCTTCCGCGGATCATGCGCCATTCGCTTTTCAAGGAAGACTGGGGCCTGGTGGTGGACTTCGTCGTCTGCACGATCGTTTTTGTGATTGTAAAGGTCGCCCGCAGGTGACTTGGCGTCCACCACCGCACCCGCCTCACCTTGGACGCAGCCAAACTGAAAAACTCAGCCAGTCGGGCAACATAATAAGGATGAGAACAATTCTGCTTCTAACTTGCTCAAATATCTTCATGACGTTCGCCTGGTACGGACACCTGAAGTATCGTTCGGCGCCGCTTTTCAAGGTCATCGTCATCAGTTGGCTGATTGCTTTCGCGGAATATTGTTTTCAGGTACCCGCCAACCGCATTGGCTCTTACGAATTCACGCTCGCTCAGCTCAAAACCATTCAGGAAGTAATCACGCTAACGGTGTTTGCTGTATTTTCAACGCTCTATTTTCACCAGGACTTGAAGTGGAATTACTACGTGGGCTTCACCCTGATCGTCGGCGCGGTATTTGTAATTTTCAAAAAGTGGTAAGGCGGGTCAAGAAACACGGAGGAACAGCCGCCCTCGGCTATCCAACGCACGACGATGCCATGTTGCCCTATGCCCCCTCCGCTTTCTTCGCAATCGCGGCAGCCGCGATCTGAGCCACATCCAGCAACTCTGGCGGCGTTTGCGAAGCCGCAGCCAAGCCATCCCGCAGCATGGCATTGCAGAACGGACAAGCCGCCGCCACCACGCTCGCTCCAGTTGCCACCAACTCCTCGGCGCGCTCGCGGTTCACCCGCTTTCCCGACTCTTCTCCCAAAAACATCAACCCGCCGCCACCGCCGCAGCAAAAACCGCGTTCACGCGCTCGCGGCGGATCGATGACCTGCCCGAATCGCGCAATCACCTCGCGCGGCTCGTCGTACACGCCTCGATACCGTCCCAGATAACACGCGTCATGAAACACCATGCTCTTCTGCTGATTTCGATCCAGCGGCAGACGATTCTGATACCGGGCGATCAATTCGCTGTGGTGTTCAATGTCAACGGCGCCGCCATGCTCTTTCCAATCCACTCCCATGGTGCGCACGCAATGCGGGCAAATCGATACCATCTTCTTCACGCCCGCTTCGCGAATCTGCTCCAGATTGGATTGCGCCAGCTCGCCGAACAAATAGTCGTTGCCCAGCCGGCGCGCCGGATCGCCATTGCACTTCTCCTGCTTCAGCACGCCGAAGCTGATCTTCAAATGACGCAGCACCTCGACGAACGCGAGCAGAATCTTCCGGCCATTTGGATCGAACGACCCAAGACAGCCCATCCATAGGCAGTAGTCCTGCGTTCCGTCGAAATACGGCAACCCGCTCTTCTCGATGAACTTCTCGCGATCAGACGGCGGAAATCCGAGGGAATTCCCTTGACGTTCCAACGTCACAAACAGCTCGCCACCGTGGCTGTTGTCCCATTTGCCTGTATTCACAGCGCCGCGCCGCAATCCCACAATCAGCGGCAAGTGCTGGATGCCGACCGGGCACTGAAACTCACAAGCGCCGCACGTCGTGCACTGAAACGCCGCCTCCATCGAAAGATGCTTCCCCAGCAGCGGCTCCGCACTCTTCGGCCCAAACTCTTTCAAGTACTGCCGCGTACCCAAAATGATCTCTTTAGGGTTGAGAACCTTGCCCGTGCTGTTGGCTGGACAATGTTCCGTGCAGCGGCCGCATTCCACACATGTGAACGCCTGCAAGGCGGCGATCTGCGTCAGATCCTTGCCCGTGTCGAGTCCGAAATCCTCATCGCCGACCAGCGGCGGGATCTTGCTGAAACCGTCGCGCTCCAGAAACACGGTCAGTGGGCTGAGCACAAGATGCATGTGCTTGGTGCTCGGAATCAGCGGCAGAAAAAACAGGAGCACGAGCGTGTGCGCCCACCAAACAGCCCAAGCCACCGGGGTCCCTTCTTGCACCCAGAAGCGTGGAAGATAAGTGATCATCAACGCGAAGATCAGGAACGCGATCAGTCCCGATTCCGGCGAGAGCGGCTCCAGCCACTTGGGACGAATCACGAACCGTCGAAACGCCAGACCCGCAATCGAAATCGCAACGGCCACGGCGAACACGCCGGCCACCGCGAAATAGAACCGCGAGAAGCCGCCGTCCGATAGAAAGCCGACGCCGAATCCTTCGGCAAAGTGGTTAATCGTCACCAGAGCGAATACGCAAAAGCCCCAAAAGACCAAGGCGTGGGCTAGGCCAGGCAACGGCCTTTGCGCAATCACCTGTCCCTGCGCCACCACCTCCCAAAGCACTTTACGAATGCGCGGGCCAACGGGCGCTAGACGAAAATCGACATCGCGCTTCGCCGCCAGTATGATTCGGACCGCGGCAAAAAACTTCCACAGGAACAGCGACAACGAAACGGCGACGACAATGAGCAGGACCATGCGTCCCGGCCAATTCATAAGCGTGTCTCCAGGCCACCGGACAGTCTAACGTAGCCCGACGTGTCTGTGGGAAGCAGTGACGTAAGGGACGCCTGCACGGCAACCGAAGCTCCGGGCGTCGGCTCCCAGGAGCTTCTGTGCTGGATCCCGAGAAAGCTCCGATTAATTAACTCACATCCGTTGGTGTTCCCTTGTGTTCCCGTGGTTCGCGCCTTTCGTCAGCACCCGAGCAAACTTTGCCAGGACTCGCATCCCCCTTTTCCACCCGCAAAAGTGATTGCCCACCAAGCACTTGGAGCAATTACTTTGGCCTATATCCCGGCACTGGCTCGCCTTTTCAACACGGTATATACTTGCCTCCGTACTTGTTCGGGAGCCCGGTGCTTCTGGCCGGGCACGGAGCGCGTTTTATCTTTATTTAATACAGCTCCGAAATAAAACGCGAGCATTGGGTTTTACCTCATCGAACCCAAGTAGCTGGCGCGGGCTGGGGCACGCCATGCGTAGCTTCGCCCGATGGAGGTATCGCTGTGGACGTCGTTCTCATACGCTTTCTTTTTGTTCTTATCGTTGGCGTCATCTGCTTTCTTATTCGTCCGTTTAACCTGCCCTCTAATCTTGATGCCGGCGTCGGCGTGGTGATCGGCTGTGCCATCATCCTGTTCGAATGGCGCCTGCGCGTGATGAGCCTCAAACGCCTGATCGGCGCCGCCATCGGCAGCGTCCTCGGGATCATCGGGGCCTACTTCTTCGCCCTCGTCATTCGCAACAGCCTTCCAGCCAGCCCGACTCAGAGCTTTCTGCAGATCATGGTGATGCTGATCATGGCCTATGTTGGTTTGGCGGTAGGCTCGAACAAAGGCGACCTGCTCAATCTTGCTGCACTCGGCGGCATCTTCGGCGGTGAAAAGACCGGCAAGAAGAGCTACAAGATCCTCGATACCAGCGTCATCATCGACGGCCGCATCGCCGACATTGCCGAAACTGGCTTCCTCGACGGCATCATCGTTATCCCGCAGTTCGTGCTCCGCGAACTCCAACTGGTCGCAGATTCCGCCGATTCGCTCAAGCGCAACCGTGGCCGCCGCGGACTCGACATTCTCCAGCGCCTGCAAAAGACCACCACGCTGCAGATCCAGATCATCGAAGACGACTTCCCCACTGTCCGCGAAGTCGACATGAAGCTGATCGAACTCGCCAAGGTTTACGAGGGCAAGATCATCACCAACGACTTCAACCTGAACAAGGTCGCGCAGCTCCAGGGCGTCGCCGTGCTCAACATCAACGAGCTGGCCAATTCCCTCAAGCCGATCGTCCTCCCCGGCGAAATCATGCGCGTGTTCATCCTGAAGGAAGGCAAAGAATACAACCAGGGAGTCGCTTACCTCGATGATGGCACCATGGTGGTCGTGGACAACGCACGCAAGATGATCGGCAAGACGATCGACGTCTCTGTGACGTCGGTCCTGCAGACCACCGCCGGCAAAATGATATTCGGCAAGTGGGACGAGCGAGCGGCCAGTCGCCACGATTCGAAGGTATCTACGCCGGTCCCGGTCGTCGTGCCAACGGCTGCTCCCAGCGGACCGGCATCCGATCCAGGGAAGAAGACCGCGCCCCTTCCCATCGATCGAGCTGCCGACTGAGGTCCTGTACTGTACTGATCGCCCGTATGAAGGTGTTCGTCATTATTCCGGCGGCCGGACTGGGCACGCGCATGGCTCCCGCCTCCGGCAGAACCAGAAAAGAATCGCCCAGCAAGCAGTTCAAGGAACTGGGCGGCGTGCCCATTCTCGTCCGTACGCTGCGTAAGTTTGGTGCGACTCCCGCCGTGTACGAGATCATCGTCGCCCTGCGCAAGGACGAAATCTCCCCCTTTCGCACCCAGATCGAAAAGCAGTACCCGGAAATCCTCAAGAAGCGCCTACAACTGGTCGAAGGCGGCGAGCACCGCCAGAACTCTGTCGCCAACGCGATGGCAAAGATCGCTGCCGATCCAGCAGACCTCATTCTTGTGCACGATGCCGTTCGCCCCTTCGTGACGCCTGAAATCATCAACGAAGTCATCACCGCTGCCCAGAAGCACGGCGCTGCTATCGCGGGTTGGCCCGCCGTCGATACCGTAAAGCAGGTCGATCGCACTGCCGAGGGCGCTCTAATCAAGGCGACCATTCCGCGCGCGGGAGTTGTCATGGCGCAAACGCCACAGGGCTTCCGCTACGATATTTTGAAAAAGGCATTCGACGATGCGGCAGCCGATGGCTTTCTCGGTACCGATGAAGCTTCTCTCATCGAGCGCGCCGGCTTGCCTGTGACAGTCGTCATGGGCTCGGCCAGAAACATCAAGATCACAACTCCGGCCGATATGGAACTGGCCGGGTTTTATTTGAGCAGTGGATAGCCGGCGTCCGTTGCTGAATCTTCACCGCCGAAGTGTCAGAAAAGCGGAAAAAGGGATTCTCAGCGCTTTCTGCGTCTCGGCGGTGGAACGTGGTTTTCGCTGCTACTGACCGCCAACTATGAACCCGCAAATCCGCATCGGTTACGGTTACGACTCGCACGAGTTCAAGCCTGCGATCCCGCTCATCATCGGTGGCATCAAGCTTGCCCACGACAAAGGGCTTGGCGGACACTCCGATGGAGACGTCCTGCTCCACGCCATCACCGACGCGCTGCTGGGCGCGATCGCTGCGCCCGACATCGGCGCGCTTTTCCCGCCCTCCGATCCGCAGTGGAAGAGCGCGGATTCCGCCGTGTTTCTCCGCGAAGCTCTCAAGCGCATCGCAGCTGCTGGCTATGCGTTGGTCAATCTCGATTCCACGCTGATTCTCGCCGCACCCAAAATCGGCCCGCACGCCACGGCGATTCGCAAGCACGTCGCCGAACTCTGCGGCATCGCCGAAGATTGCGTCGGCCTCAAAGCGAAAACGCCCGAAGGCACAGGAACCGACAACGCCGCCATTGCGCACGTGTCGGTGCTGCTGCAGAAGTCAAGCCGCTAAGCTCTCGATAAGTAATCCCAACATGCAAAAGCTTGCCATGCCGAGCGAAGCGAGGAATCTCATTCTCACGCGAACTGCGCGGAGCAGATTCCTCGCTTCGCTCGGAAAAACAACTCGTACAAAGTCTTGTTAGACCTGCCCCGCTGACTCCGCCCGCTTCTTTCGCGCCGCTTCCACGAATGCGCGGAAAATTGCGTGCGCTGATTCCGCCACCTCGGGGCTATCGTTCACCGAGCGTTCCGGATGCCACTGCACGGCGAGCACAAAATGATCCGGCGCGGTTCCCTCCAGTGCCTCGATGACTCCATCTTCCGGCGAGCGCGCCACCACGCGCAGGCCGTTTCCAGCGGCCTCAGCGGATTGGTGATGCGACGAATTCACCGCGACTGGCTCGCCGTCGCGAGCGCCCACAATTTCCGCCAGATGCGATTGCGGATCGATTGCGACGGTGTGCGCGTTGGGAACCGCCCGTCCCGCGCTGTGATTGATCGCCGACTCGATATGCTGCACAAGCGATCCTGCTCGATACACATTCAGCGACTGTAATCCATAACAGATCGCGAGCACGGGCTTGCGCGCACTGTAGGCGTCGTCGAGCAACAGGCAGTCCAGACCGTCGCGCTTCGCATCCATCTCGTTCGTTTTCGGATGGCGCGCGGCATGGTATTTCTCGGGATCAATATCGGCGCGGCTTCCCGGCAAAAGCACGGCGTCGCAGATCGCGAGCGTCTTCTTTAGATCTTCCACAGTCTCGTCGAAGCCGATGCGCAGCGGTTCGCCGCCCGCTCCGCGCACGGCGTTTTCATATTGCGCGATGGCGCGCTCGGCGTAATCGAGGTCGCCCGAATGCGGCATCGGGATCGCAATACGCGGCGCGTTATCTGCAAAAGTGGTCATGATTCAGTAGCAACCCTTGCTCGACAGTAGCGCCGCCGTCCCGGCCGGCGCCAGGCTCAACCTGCCCGTTCAATCGCGGCCAGGGCCTTGCGCTGGCGATAATTCCGGATCTCCACGGTCATCATCACGACCAGTACAATCGCTCCCACGGTGATGGCGAAAGGAAACGCTATGTGGCGATAGGCGTACTGCAAGTTCGGCGCGACATGTTTCACCTCCGAGTAGACGATCGTTCCAAGAATGCTCAGCAGGAGCGCCACCGCAAACGCGAGCAGCGTCAAAAGAAACGTGACTAAGAACGCGCGTACCGGCACTCCGATCCAGCGCGGCCGCGATGATTCGGCTTTCGGCATGATTCCAAATTACACCAAATCGGGCCTCATTTCGGTATCGGGTTGTTCCTAACGCGCGCTGAATACGGCGAGTGTGTGGGCGGGCATTGAGACATGCACCTTCCCGGTAACAAGTTGCGCGGCTGTATCTCCAAAGATTGCTTCCAATTGGTGCGCAGTTTCCAGTCGCGTGTTGTCGAGAGGTATGTTGAGTTCGACTGTCTTAGGGGCATTGTTGTAGATAACCAGCAGTTTTTCTTCTGGCAGTTCACGCAGGAACGCATAGTAGGTTTCGTTCCATCCGATGTGCCACTGCTCGCCGATGCGCAGAGCGGCATGATTCTTGCGCAGCGCGAGCAGGGATTGCACATACGCGAACACGTCTTCCTGTTCCGGGGTGCGTCCGGCGGGGGTGAAGGCGTTGCGCGGGTCGCCGGGGAATCCTCCGGGAAAGTCGCGGCGATTGTCGGGATCGTCGCCGCCCGGCATGGCGATTTCGTCTCCTGAATAGATTTGCGGAATGCCGCGCATGGTGAGCAAAAGCGAAAACGCAGCCTTGAGTTTGGCTGGGCTGCTGTCCTTCTCGCCCAGGAAACGGCGGTTGTCGTGATTTCCGAGAAAAGTGACCAGCATCTCTGGGTTCGGGTATAACTCATCGTGCTGCAGTACGGTCACGATCTTCTGAATCGAATCGCCTCTTATGATGACGTCGCGCAGCGCGTTGCAAAGTGGGAAGTCGAAAACTGTCGAGAGACCCGTATCGATGCCGTCAAACTGCTTTCGCCCGCCTTCAAAGAACGCGATGATGGACGAATCCGGGTCGGACACTTCGCCCACATCATTGATTTGCGGATAGACCTCGTGCAGGCGCGCATGCCATCCGCTCCAGAACTGGCGCGACGAATAGGGGAACGTATCGAGACGGAATGCATCGAGTTGCGCGATTTCCGTCCACCACATCGCGTTTTGCGCCAGGTAGGTGGCTAGCTCCGGATCGTCCGGATTCAGGTCGGGCAACTTGCCCGCAAACCAGCCGTCGAGGGTGTTGAGATATTCGCGCGGCGAAGCATGCGGGTCCACCAGCCCTGAAAACTTGTACGAGGGCTCCAGATGATGCGCCAGCGTTCCGTGCAACCAGGTTGGAGTCGGTGGGTCGTTAGCCCATGGATGGTGCGGACCGATGTGGTTGACGACGTAATCGATGAGCACCTTCATGCCGAGTTTGTGCGCGTCGGCCACCAGTGCCTGGTATTCCTGCATGCTGCCCATGTGGTCGTCGAGGGAGTAGAAGTCGACGACGTGATAGCCGTGGTAGTCGGAGTCGGTGTTTTTCCACACCGGCGTCAACCAGATCGCGGTTACACCCAGATCGTGCAGATATCCAAGGTGCTCGCGAACCCCGCGCAAATCGCCGCCATGGTATGCCTTGGGCTGGCTGCGGTCGTAGACTGCATTCGAACCTGCAGGCCGGTCATTCGACGGATCGCCGTCGGCGAAACGGTCGGGCATGATGAGGTAAATTACGTCGTCGCGGGAGAACCCTTCAAAGTGACCGCGGGAGCTTGCGCGGGCCCACACAGGGAGGCTGACCTCCGTAGATCCGGCAGACGATAGCAACCGCAAGCTCACATTCCCGGGCATCATGTCGGGGCTCAAGCGCAGGTGGAGGAAGAGATAGTGTCCGTTGGCGGACGCTTCCGATGCGAGAACTGTCGCGCCCCCAGTCGCGCTTTCGACGCGCGCGCCGTTCAGGTGTTCACCGGTCAGGAGCAGCGTGAACTCGGGCGCGTAGTTGACCCACCAGTTCGGGGGTTCGATCTTGTGGACGACGGGGACTTGCCCTGCCTCGGCATTCGACTGCGGCCATGCCGGCAATATGAGCAGGCAGACTACGATCAGCAATGGCGCGACGGTGCGTCTGTTCTTCATAGCATTCACCAACGGTTCGGCTTGAGGCAGACCAACCGAGCAGCCCGGAGCAGACAGATAGAGAAGAGCGAGCCGAGAACGTGACCTGCTTCTCGGCTCGAGCTATCGGGAGACGCTTGAAAACTGTGCTCAAGCGTCTTCCTTGGTGTGAATTAGAACGTTATGCGCAGCGCGAGTTCGAGCTCCCGATTGGTGGGCGCGAGCCGAACCGTCGAGCCATCCAGTTGGCCAAAATTGCCATACGTGAAGTGGGTCTCCGGGTTCTTGAACTGCGGCGTGTTGGCCGCGTTGTACACCTGGGCACGTAGCTCCGTCTTGAAGCGCTCGGTGATGCTGAGGGTCTTCGTGAGCGAAGTATCCCACGTGTGGGTGCCGGGGCCAAAAAAGTAATTGCGGGGCAGATCACCGATAGTGCCAGAGCCAGGATCCGTGAGCGCACCCGGCGAACAGCTGATCCAGACACTCATTGAGACGCCAGTACTGCATCCGCCGTGGTAATCCGGGCGGCCGTTGAGAGTACCCGCGCCTTGGATGTCCATTGGCGAACCGGTGGCCAACACGACGACGTTATTCCACTGCCAGCCGCCAACCACGTAATCAAGACCTTTCGGCATGTCGTTGCCGAACCTCTTTCCCCGCCCGAAGGGCAACTCATACATTGAGCTGCCTGCGAACAGATGGCGCTGGTCGTTGTCCGAGTTGCCGTATTGGTAGTGCAGCAATGGCACGCCTCCGGCCCCCATGACGATGCCGTTTGGTGAGGTGGAAAGCGTGTCAGCAGAGTTATCCATCGCGTGCGACCAGGTATAGGCCGCAGTCACCGTAAGGCCGTTGCTCATCCTGCGCGTGAACTTTGTCTGCAGTCCGTTGTAGTTCGCGCTGCCAATCATCGCATACTCGTTGATGGCGCCAACGCCATTCGGGTTAACCGCACCCCCAACCGGGAACCAGGTTGCGCGCGGAATCCCACTAACACCGGTGCCGTAAATTTGGTTATTTGCATTGAACGGGGTCGCCAGATTTCCCACCTTCGTCCCAATGTAGGCCAGAACCCATGATGTCTTGCTGTCTAGGGCCTGCTCGATCTGAATGTTCCATTCCTGGATGTGGGAGTTCGGGCTGTTCTTCGGCCAGTAAACCACGTTATCGTTCGCATTCACGGCCGCCGGGTCGATACCGAGTTTAGCTGGCAGAGCTCCAGTGGCTCCGACCGGATTCGTGCTTCCGTTTGCCGCTGCGCCGCTGAGCGTAAAGCGTGGGCCTGTCCCGCAAGTCGCCAACGTTGGGCATGCGTAGTAGGTCTGGCTGCCGTTGAAGTCAGGATTCTCCGAAAGTTCATTACCAACGCCGCCGCGGTCCAGGTAGTAGAACAGGCCATAACCACCGCGGAGCACGGTTTTACCAGTCCCAAATAGATCGTAGGCAAATCCGATGCGCGGGCCGAAATTATGCTTCGGCGTGTCGATCAAAGAGGCATTGTATCCGGCGGCTGCGCTGGTTCCCGCCTCAACCAATTCCCCCGTCGTCGGATTGAAGTTGGACATGTGGTTGTTGGCTTCCTTCGGCCAGGTGAAGAGGTCGTAGCGCAAGCCTAGGTTTAACGTCAACTTCTGGTTCACCCGCCAGTCGTCTTGCGCAAAGAAGCCATTCTCCCAGCTTCGCGTCTTGTAGTACCCGTTGAATGCGCCGACTCCGTAGGCACCTACGAAACCGGCTGCCAACTCCGCTTCTTCATAGCCGGTAAAGGTGCCATGCGCCGAATACGCGCCGGGAGCGTACCCCCCGTTATAGTTGCCGTCGTCGATCCAGAAGTAACCCTTGGCCTGATTGGCCTGTGTCCAATTCACGTCACGGTGAATGATGCTGGCGCCAAACTTAAAGACATGCTTTCCTTTAGTCCAACTCACGGCATCGGTGAACTGGTGAGTCGGCTCGACGACGAGATATGGGCCATAGTCTCCCACATAGCTCAGGTCTCCGTACCAGCCACCGATGAGGGCAAAGCCGCCCAGCAAGGGCGAAGTATTGGCATTGGGAATCCCCAGTTGCTGCGCCATAGCTACACCGTAACCAGGCTGCTGGTAGCCATAGTAGGGACGTGAGTAGCCATAGTGGAACTCATTGACCATCGATCCACTGATGAGGCGGGTATAGCCTACGGCTACCTGACGCGGGTGCTGCGGGTTCGTGCCGTTGCCGGAGGGTAGGAACCCTTGGGCGTTGTGAGCACCTTGCAGCCACGGAGTGTTTTCCAGGAAGTCGTCACCGATGCTGTAGCGCGCGAAGATAGTGTCTTTAGCCGTGGCGACAAAGTCCACCCGGGCATCGTAGTCGTTCAGTGTCTCGATGTTATGTGCCGGCCCCAAGAAATTCGCAGCGTTTGTGGCCATGCTTGCGCCGGCGATATTGGGCTCTGGAAAGGCGTTCAGGTATGCCATGCCAACGGTATTTACGTTGGCAGACGGAATGATGTTGATTTGGGGTCCGGGTGCGTCAGCGCTCGTGTTCCAGCCGAAAGGCAGGCATGTCTGGGGGTTGAAAATGTATCCGTAACCAGCGCCGAGGAAAGCACTGGGCTGGGCGGCCATGGCAGCGGCGCACCCCGGCAACCCGGAGTACGGCAAACTGGTCGCTGTCCCTGCCCCGGACGGCGAGAGCAATTCGGAGAAATCGTATACTCCTGGTTCCGTGGGATCCGTGCCCCGCATCTTGTCCGTCGGAACATGGCCATCCGTAGCACCAGCAGGCAGGTTCTCACGCCAACCCTGGTAGTCAACGAAGGCGAATAACTTGTTCTTCCAGATTGGTCCACCTAGCGACGCGCCAAACTGATTGCGGCTCAGTTCGGGAGTGACGGGGTTGCCGAAGCTATCCGCAGCACCCTCCCTGGAACGGTTAAACCAGTACGCGGCACCGTGAATATCGTTGGTTCCGGATTTGGTAGCGACCTGCACGACCGCGCCGCCCGCGCGGCCAAACTCGGCCGGAGCAGTGCTGGTGGTGGTTCTGAACTCCGCGATGTCTTCGATCGCCGGGAATATGATCAGCGTGTTGACTAAGGAATCGTTGTTGTCAACGCCGTCTAACATGAAATTATTGGCTTGTGGCCGCAGACCATTGACCGCGAGCGCGGCGCCCCCGGAGTCAGCATTACGCCAGGTTTCGGCATTGTTTGCCGATGCGCTGGCATTGTTGTTGTAATCGCCGCGGCTAACGCCCGGCGTCAGCAGCGCAAGTGACGTAAAGTTGCGACCGTTGAGCGGGAGTTCGACTACCTGTCGTCCTTGAATCACTTCGCCGGTGTCCGATGTAGCCGTATCCACCAACGGCACTTCGCCGGTCACGTCCACAACCGTGGAGGCCGAGCCCGTTTCAAGCTTCAAGCTGAGGTCGAGAACCTGGTTGACGTCAATCGTAAAATCGGCATTTGCCGTTTTGAAGCCCGTCTGGGCCACTGCCGCGCGGTACTTTCCTACCGGAACCGCATTGATGACGTACTCGCCGGATTGACTGGTTGTAGCGGTGACTGTACGGCCCGTCTCTGTGTTGGTCACGGTAACAGTCGCCCCCGCAACGACGGCACCGCTGGGGTCGGTGACGGTTCCAATGACGCGGCCAGCGTCACTTTGGGCCAAGGCCACAGCGCTCAGGCCCAACATCAGTAGAAATGCAAAAAAGAACTTGCTCTTCATGTTTCCTCCAATTCGGCAATGCGGCAAAATCACTTTATTCATGAGTGACGGAAACCTTGAATCTCGATTGCAAATTGCTGGCGGCTGCAAGAAACGACGTGCGGATGACAATGTGCAACTGCGGGACGCACGGGGTCTCCTGCGCAAAACTCCGTATACTGTGCAAGCTTTAGTTCAAATGAATGGCAAACGGACGTTTCACTAGGTTTTAAACGGTTACTGAAGTAAAATGTTGGGTTGCAAGAGGATACCTCCTCCTGTTACGTCATTGTTAAATGGCTGTGACACGCACTCTCGCTGCCGGTCCAGAACAATTCTTCCAAGAAATAGATCGCATTATTAAAAGTCATAGTTTGCGAGGGTCGGAATCTCTCTGTAAGCTGTTGCAATATCTCGCAAAACAGGCACTCGATCATCCCGACGCGTCCCTCAAAGAGTATCAAATCGCAACGGAGGTCTTTGGACGGAAGTCGGATTTTGATCCGCAGTCGGACTCCACCATTCGCGTGCAAGCAGGGCGCCTGCGTCTCAAACTGGCAGAATACTACGCCAGCGATGGAGTGAACGATCCTATTGTGGTCAAAATCCCGAAGGGGAGCTATCACCTCGTATTTGAAACTCGGCCAGCGGCGCCACAGCCGCAGATTGTGCCGGCTCGGGAACTTGTTGGCCCAGTTGCTCCAGCGCAGACGGTACCGGCAAGCTGGCGGATCGCGGTCGTGACACTGGTGGCGTGCCTGATCGTCGCGGTCGTGATTCTTGCAAGCCTGCTCAGGACAAGAAAGCAGGCTGACGCTGCGACCGGGAGCGACCGCGCGACACGGACGGCAAATGGGCCACTCGCGGAATTCTGGAAGCCCTTCGCCTCAGGCACTGAAGAGCCGTGGGTCATTTTCAGCAACGCCGCCTTCGTCGGCCGCCCTGAGACGGGCATGCGCTACTACGACTCACGGCAGGATTCGAAGAACGCCGTGTACGACCACTACACAGGCGTCGGTGAAGTTCTGGCGGTCCACGCGCTCGACGAAGCCTTCGCGACCTTAGGCCGACGAATTCGCGTGAAACGCGGGAGCTTGTTCTCGCTCGACGATGCCAGCAATACAAATCTCATTTTCGTCGGCTCGCCATCAGAAAATCTTTCGCTACTCGATATACCGGGCACACAGGAATTCGTGTTTCAAAGGGTGGCATCGGGGGCACGCCAAGGTGATCTTGCCATTGTGAGCCGGCATCCCAAGCAGGGTGAGGCAACAAGTTATCTCGCGAGCCCGTCGAGTTCAGCATTGACAGAGGATTACGCGGTAGTCGGTCTGGTGCCGAGTATGACCCCCAACCGTTTCGTGATGATTTTAGCCGGCACAACGACGTTTGGCACACAAGGCGCTGTGGAATTTGTTTCCCGCCCGGACTCGGTCGAGAAGCTATTGCAGGAAATGCCAGGTTCGGTCAATGGGATGAAGCCGTTCGAGGCTCTTGTGCGAGTGAAGATCGCCCGCGGTGTGCCGCTGGAGACTGAACTCGTCGCGCTACGTCCGAGATGAGTGAAATGATTTCGCGAAGCTACGCTGCTAGAGTGGCAACAAAACCAGCCCGCTGAGACGCCAAAAAGGACGGTCAGACGTTAGCCGTGACGGCAACACCGGCGAGCGGATTGCTTGTCTGGCGCGCGTCGTAGAGATCGTCGACCCGCTGCGTCAGCACGGCCGCCAGCAGGAAAAAAACTCCGCCCGCCACCACTGCGGCGAGGCGGTTGTTGTTGAGCAAGTGGCCCATCACCCAGCCGAATCCGAGCGATGCGGTAATCTCCGGAATCACGATGAAGAAATTGAAAATCCCCATGTAGACGCCAGTCTTGCCATGTGGCAACGAACCCGCGAGGATCGAATACGGCATCGACAGGGTGCTGGCCCATGCGATTCCCACCCCGGTCATGGATAGCAGGAGCAGATACTTGCTGTGAACCACGGCCACGGAAAGCAGTCCCAAGCCGCCGCAGATCAGGCAGAGAGTGTGCGTGGCCTTGCGTCCATATTGACGCGCCAGCGCAGGTAATAGAAACGAGAATCCAAAACAGACGAGTGAATACATTCCGAAACAGACTCCGGCCCACTCGACTCCCACTGAATACAGCGGAGAAGCCGTGTCGGGAGCGCCAAAGACGTTGCGCGCTACGGCCACCGGAAAATATAGCCACATGCAGAATAACGCCAGCCATGTGCATATCTGGACCCAGGCGAGTTGGCGCATCGTGCGCGGCATTTCGCCGATCGAAACCAGAATCTCTCGTGCGCTTGCGGCCAACCCGGAGTGCTCAGCTTTTTGTTTCTGAAACTCTGCCAGGTCGTCGGGCGGGTATTCCTTGGTTGTGAAGATCGTCCACAGCACCGCGCCCATAAACGCCGCTGCTCCGATGTAAAACGAAAGACGCACGGTGAACGGAATCGTTCCAGCGCTCGCAGTCCCTGCTACGTGAAAAACGTTGGTGAGGAGGTAGGGTAGTGCCGAGGCAATCACCGCGCCCAATCCGATGAACAAACTCTGCATGGCAAAGCCGCGTGTGCGCTGAAATTCCGGAAGCAGGTCGGCGACGAAGGCACGGAACGGTTCCATGCTGATGTTGATGCACGCGTCGAGCACCCACAGGAGTCCAGCGGCCATCCAAAGCGCAGAACTGCGCGGCATGAGAATCAGAGCCGATGAACTGAGAATTGCGCCCACAAGGAAATATGGCCGCCGGCGGCCGAGCGGGCCCCAGGTGCGGTCGCTGGCGTGGCCGATGATCGGTTGAACAATCAGTCCCGTAAGTGGCGCGGCCAGCCAAAGGATGGGAATCTGATCGGCCCGCGCGCCCAGGTATTCGTAGATGGCACTCATGTTCGCCATCTGCAATCCCCAGCCAAACTGGATACCGAGAAAGCCGAAGCTCATGTTCCAAATCTGCCAGAACGTGCGCGGTGGTTTGTCCATAAACTCTTTCTAGCCGAAAATGCTTATTACCGATCGTACAGCGTGACCAGCGTTCGCAGTCTCGCGCTCAACTCGCCGCTCAACGCCCCCGGGCGATAACGCCATTTCCAGTTTCCGCTAACGCGGCCGGGAAGATTCATGCGTGCCTCACTGCCCAAACCGAGCAGGTCCTGCAGCGGCACAATCGCTACGTCGGCGACAGACGCCAACACGGCCTGGATCAAGATCCAGTTGATTTCGGAAGCGTCATCCTGACGGGCGCCGAAATTGAGATACGCGCGCACGAAGTCGTGTTCTTTGCGCACATCCTCGGGAGTGCGGGTGCTGTCGCCGGTCCCGGAACTCGACCACCAACCCACCGTCGTGTCATTGTCATGCCCGCCGGTGTAAGCAACCAGATCCCGGCTGTAATTGTGCGGACGAAACGATGGTCCCTGCGGATCAGTCCCGAAGGCGAATTGCAACAGGCTCATGCCAGGAAGACCAAACTGTTGTCGCAGCTTTTCCACCGGTGGCGTGATCACGCCAAGATTCTCCGCCACGATCGGCAGTCCGCCGAATGCGTTTTGCAATGCCGACAGAAAATCCTCGCCCGGTCCTTTCATCCAGCGCCCGTTGATCGCAGTAGTCTCGGTGGCAGCAACTTCCCAGTAAGATTCGAAGCCGCGGAAGTGATCTAGGCGCACCATATCAAAAAGCGCGAGCGAGGCGCGGAAGCGCTCGATCCACCACTTGTAACCGCTGGCGGCGAGCAAGTCCCAGCGATAAATGGGATTTCCCCAAAGCTGCCCCGTCGCGCTGAAATAATCCGGCGGCACGCCGGAAACCACGGTCGGGCGGCCCTGGTCGTCGAGATAGAACAGATCAGGATGAGCCCAGACGTCGGCGCTATCGTGCGCAACATAGATCGGGACATCGCCCATGAAGCGGATGCCGTGTTGCTCGCAGTAGGCCTTAAGACGTTCCCATTGCTGGAAGAATTCGAATTGCCAATACTTGTACGCCATCAACTCCGGCGCCAGTTTCTTTGACCACTCACGCACAGCATGCACATCTCGCCTGCGAATCGTGGCATCCCATGAAGTCCAGGCCACTCCCTTTTGTACGTCTTTGCAGGCCATGAATAGCGCGTAGTCGTCGAGCCACGGATTGGCGTCTTCGCAAAAACGATCGAAGGCCGCGCGATCGACACGCGAACCGTCAGCGAAGAAAACCTGCGCTGCCCGGCGCAATGTTGCCATCTTGAACTCGATCACCGGCCCATAGTCCACATGATCCACCGGAAACACCGGCGCCTGAGCAAGATCGGAAGCCTGGAGCAATCCCTGATCGCGCATGCGCTCTAAGCTGAGCAACATTGGGTTGCCAGCAAAAGCGGAGAAGCACTGATACGGGGAATCGCCGTATCCGGTGGGATTCAGCGGCAGCACCTGCCACAACTTCTGTCCGGCCGCGACAAGGAAGTCGGCGAATTCGTAGGCGCATGGGCCTAAGTCGCCGATGCCGAAGCGTCCGGGGAGAGAAGTGAAGTGCAGCAGAAGACCGCTACATCGCGGAAATTTCACTTCGTAACAATACGCACGTTGGCGGTGTTAGGGCAAGGCAGAAAGACTTGCTTCATTATTTGACTTCATCAATCCACTTTATTGGTTGACTTCCGCAATCAGGAACCCAAAGGGTTCGAGCGCGACCTCCTTGCCATTTGCCCGAACTCCGGCTGATGAGATCAGGGTTTTCAGAGAGGTCATGCCCAATGCCTGCCTGGAAAGGTCGAAAATCGGTTTTTGCGGGGAATCCGACATGTTCAGCGCTACCAGCACTGCTCTTCCCTTGTAGCTGCGCAGGTAGGAAAGCACATTGGGATCTTCTTCGTTGAGGGCAGTGTAGCTGCCATCGAGCAAGGCCGGGTTTGTGTGGCGTAGCGCGAGAACTTTCTTGTAGAGATTCAGCACCGAGTTGGGATCTTTAGACTCCGTCGCCACATTATGAGTCTGGTAGCTCGGCGGCACGGGCAGCCATGGATCGTGCTCGCTGAATCCGGCGTTGGGCGCCGTATTCCACTGCATAGGCGTCCGCTCGCCGTCGCGGCCTTTTTCTTGCGGCCATCCGGTGCGCCCGATCGGATCCTTGACGTCTTCTTTACGCGTGGGGTCGTTGTTCTCCATTCCGATTTCTTCGCCGTAATACATGATGGGTGTACCGCGTAGGGTCAGGTAGAAGGCGGCCATCAGCTTGGCGATGGCATCGTTGTGCTTGCCGTCTCCGTAGCGGTTATAAGAGCGGACGATGTCGTGATTGCTGATGACAAACACGGGCCAGCCCTGAGCGCCATCGACCGCAGCAATCTGACGCCGAAACTCAGGCGGAGAAAGTTTGTTAACCATTGTGAACATGAAATCCATGGGCATCTGGAGTTCATTGCCGTTCTGGCCATAGTAGCGGTCGAGCTGCGCCACATTAGAAGTCCAGGTCTCGCCGATCAGCACCGCCCCCGATTCGTCCGCTACTTTGCGGAGTTTTTGCAACTCGGTGTGAACCTCGGGAAAATTCGTGTTGTACTTGTTCTCCATCTTGGGATCGCCCTGCGCGTTCGTGCCGGGAAGGAGAGGGTTGTCGTGCTGTTCGGGATCTTCAAACAGCGTGTCGACGGCGTCGAGGCGGAATCCGGAGACACCGCGCTTGTACCACCAGCGCGTGGTATCGAGCATTGCCTGCTCGACCGCGGGATTGCGCCAGTTCAGGTCAGGCTGTTGCGCATAGAAGAAATGATAATAGTACTGATTGGTGGTGGGATCGAGTTTCCACGCCGAGCCGCCGAAGAGCGAGATCCAGTTATTCGGAGGCTGGCCGGGCGCTTTGCCGTCGCGCCAGATGTACCAGTCACGATGCGCAGCCGTGCGGGAAGACTTCGAGTCGAGAAACCAGGGGTGCTGGTCGGAGGTGTGATTCGGCACAAAATCCATGATGATGCGCACATGATGTTTCCTTCCCTCGGCCACCATGTGATCGAAGGCAGAAAGAGTGCCGTACATGGGATCAATATTCCGGTAGTCGGCCACGTCGTATCCGAAGTCGACTTGTGGCGAGGGATAGCACGGAGTTATCCAGATGGCGTCGACTCCCAAATCGTGCAAATAACTCATCTTGGAAGTGATGCCATTGAGGTCGCCAACGCCGTCATTATTGGTGTCCGCAAAACTGCGCGGATAGATTTCGTAAAACACAGCATGCTGCCACCACTGGTGGCCTTCGGCATCGACCGGCTGAGCCTGGGCAGCGGCAACAAGCGGATGAAACAATACCTGCAAGGCTAGGATCAAGAACGGCAAGAGCAACGGCGACCGCCTGAACATGAAATTTGTCTCCTCCGAGAAACATAGAACCGTTCGTACAAACTAAGCAAATGGTGACGCAAATCAACAGGGCTTGGCGTGGATGAGCACGCTATCCAAGTGATGACCGGCTGAGTTCAAGACAAAGAACTGGTAATCAAGAGCGTGCGAAAGCCATGTCAACGGGTGCCAATTCGCCGCCGCAAAAGACGTGAATGCCCACTTGATTGTGCTCCACGTCAATCCGTCATGGACGTGCGGATTTGCGGTGACGTAATCATGATCGTCCAGGACGACGAACGGGTACCCAATGACCGGACTGTAGAGCCCAATTGCCCCCCCCGGCCAATAAGACGCAGAGCATGATGCTCAGTTTCCAACCGGCAAGGAACGGCTCTCTTAGACGGCCGGTCGCCTTCGGCTTTCCGCGGCCCTGGACGCGCATTTTCGCCAGATTTGTGGCACGGCTCATTGCGTAACCCCGATTGTATACAGCGGGCGAAGACCTTCAGCCCGTGCTATCGAAGATCCTTGGCGGACAAAATTTTGCGGCCCAGGTTGCCCAGGGCCGCATGGTTAGCGTTCGCTCGTAGTAACCCCGCTCGCAGACTGCTGCCCGCTAGTTTACAGTCAGCGGGTACGACGCAGAGGTGCTAGCGTTGTTATTTGGATTGCCTGTGTACACGGCGGTTAGTGTCTTTGATCCCGACGCCGCGAACGTTACCGCGCACTTGCCGGCCAAAACTGTGCCAGTGCAGGTTTCCCCGCTGCTGGCGGTCACAGTTACGTCGCCCGCCACCGCGTTCACCCCGTTAGTCACACCGAAGTACACTGTCACCTTCTTATGGTTCGAGGGTGTCAGCGTGGCCGTCCCGGTGATTGCGGTGGTTGTGTTCAGTTTCGTCGCAGTCGTCGATTGTGTAAGACTCGTGCCCAAATAGTAGTCGTTCGTTGCCCACGTTGCTTTCACCGTACACGTTCCGGTACCGATAATCATCGTAACCACGTTGCCGCTGACCGTGCAGATAACGCGGTTCGTCGACGAGAAGGTCGGAGTAACACCGGAGTTCTGTGTCGTTGCGAGCGTGAAGGTCGACAAATACGGGGCATTGGCCGGCGCGCCGGTGAAGGTCACCGTGGGCGCAATCTTTGTAACCTTCTTAACCGCAGTTACGGTCTCTGTGACCTGCGCTGCAGCCGCGTAGTTGCTATTGCCCGCCTGGTTTGCGACCACATAGCAATGGCCGGTGTTGCTGGTCATGGTGTACGTCGCGCCCGCCAGCGTGCATGCCGAGCCAGCGCCTACCGTGAAGGTCACCGGGTTGCCGCTTGCGCCACCCGTGGCCACTACCGTGAAGGCATCGCCGGATTTGGCGGTTGGCGGAGCCGGTGTCGTGAACGTGACGGTCTGGCTTGCTTGACTGATCGCGAAGTTATTGGTCTGCGTGCTGCTCGAACTTGCGTAGTTGGTGTCTCCCGCGAACGTCGCTGTCTCCGTGTAGGAGGCTACTGTGTCTGCGGCAGTCGGTGTATAGGTGGCCGTGCATGTGATCGTTTCGTGCACCCGCGCTGCGCAACTCGTCGCCCCGTAAGTGCCGTTTCCGTTGCCGCCAATGGTCACGTCGCTCGCCGTGGGTGCAACACCGTTGCCTGTCCACGACAGTACTGCGGTGATCGTAGTCGCCGCATCCTGGCCATATGTTTCCGAAGCCGGGCTAACGTTCGTCACGCTGATCGACGTCGCGATCCCGCCCGTAACGTTCTGAACCACGCTGCCTGTGCTTCCGCCGTGGTTGCTGTCACCGGAGTAGGTCGCAGTAACCGTATCGGCCCCCACCGGCAGATGCGTCGCCGAGGAAGTCGTACACGTCGCGATTCCCGGATAACCTGTCGTCACGTTAGTGGTGCCGCAGCCGGTATTCGTGCTCCAGGTTACCGTCCCGCCTATAATCTGCGGTTTTACACCTTTCTTCCTTGCTCCGCCCTTAACGTTCCCGTTCTCGCCGGTGATGGTTGCCGTGAACGTCACTGAGGTGGCGTAAACGGAAGGATTCGGCGTGGAAGTAACGGTCGTGGTTGAGGTCGACCCATTGATTGTGAAGTTGTTGGTCTGCGGGCTGCTCGAACTGCCGTAGTTGATATCTCCCGTGAACGTCGCTGTCTCCGTGTAGGAGGTCGGCGTATCCGCAGCAGTTGGTGTGTATGTCGCCGTGCAGGTTATGGTTTCGTGCACACGCGCCGCGCAACTGGTCGCCCCGTAAGTGCCGTTGCCGTTGCCGCCAATGGTCACATCGCTGGCCGTGGGCGCGACGCCGTTGCCGACCCACGACAACACGGCTGTGATCGTCACCGGCGTATCCGCGCCGTAGTCTTCCGCGCCGGGGCTGACGCTTGTCACGTTGATCGACGTTGCGATCCCGCCTTGGACTATCTGGTTCACGCTGCCGGTACTGCCGGCGTGGTTGTTGTCGCCGTTGTAGGTGGCAGTTACTGTGTCGGTTCCCACTTCCAGGCTACTAGCTCTTGAGGTGGTGCACGTCGCGGTGCCCGGATTACCCGACGTCACGGCGGTCGTGCCGCAACCGGTATTGCTGCTCCACGTCACCGTCCCGGTTACATCGAGCGGTTTCTTCGCCTTGCCCTTGACCAGGTTGTTCTGGCCGTTGATGGTCGCCGTGAAGGTCACCGGCTGTGCGTAGGTCGACGGATTCTGGCTGGATGTAACAACCGTGGTTGAGCTCGCGATACCGATGGTGAAGTTGTTGTTCTGCGCGCTGCCCGAACCGCTGTAATTGCTGTCGCCCGCGAACGACGCCGACTCCGTGTAGGAGCCAACGTTATCCGCGACTGTCGGCGTATAGGTGGCCGTGCAGGTTATCGTGTCGCCGCTCGGCGCGCCGCAACTCGTCGCGCTATAGCCGCTCGGGCCGTTGCCTCCGATAGTTACAGCGCTCGCCGTGGGCGCGGAACCTGCCCCCGTCCACGACAACACTGCCGTGATCGTGACCGGTGCATCCTGGCCGTATGTCTCCGAGGCCGGGCTGACGCTGGTTACGTTAATCGACGTGGCCGCCGGATTTACCGTAAGCGGTACCGTTGTGGTTTGTGGACCGAAGTCCGTGTAGTCGGCAGGAGTGAAGGTCACCGACAGAGTGTGCGGGCCCGGGCTCAGCACCGTTCCCACCGCCGGCGTATACACAAACGTGCCGGGGACGGTATCGCTCGCGTTCAACTGCGTTGCACTCAGTGTCGTTCCGTAGGCGATGGGTGCTGGTGTAGCCCACGTAAGACTCGGTGTGCCACCGGCGAACACCGTCTGCACATTGGATGTTGTAGCCGGGTAGTTGACATCGCCCAGGTACGTCGCAGTGATCGTGTGCGTACCTACGGCCAATGAGTTCGTGGACAGGTTGGCCTCGTAAATGGCGTACCCGCCGTTCCCGGACGAGATGCTATACAGCGACGCGGTGCCGAGCGAAGTTGTTCCATAGGACGGCGAGCAATTCGCGCAAGCATCAAAGAACTGCACCTGAGCATTGGGCTGGTAGGCCGTGCTGGTGCTGCTGGGAGTGATGACAGAAGTGAAGTAGTAGTTCTGTCCCGATTTCCCGACAGTCTTCGCGGAAAGAACGTTGGTTACCGTTCCCTGCGTAACCGTCTCGACGTACGCCGAAGCGGTCGTGCTGGGGGCAAAAGTGCTAGCCACCCCACCATAAGTTGCCGTGATGCTGTGTGTCCCTCCGCCAAACTCGGTGGCGCTGGCAAGTCTAAACGTCGCGGTATGGGTGCTGCCAACCGTGCCGGTGCCGAGCACGTAGGTCCCGGCGGGCGAGCCCTGGTAGTTGTTAGTCGTGGTGGTGTCGTAGAACGTCACCGTCCCCGAAGTCGGAGCAGCCGGCGAGCCGGTAATCGTAGCCGTGAAGGTTGGACGACCACCCAGACTGGCCGGGTTTCCTGCCGTGCCGGTTCCAGCGTTCGATACCGTAATGGCCGTCGAGTTGGTGTAAGTGCCCACCGTTACCGTCACGGCCGCCGACGTTACCGGAGCCCAATTCGTATCGCCACTGTAGGTCGCAGTGATGGAGTTGGCTCCGCTGGTGGTAATACCAGTCGTCGAGAACGGCCCGGCAACCGCCGTGTAAGTGACAGTTTGCGCGTTCGTTACGGGCAAGGCTGTCGACACAACGGGCGCGGTTCCGAGGGTGGTGCTCGTCGTCGTGTCCTTAAAGGTCACGGTTCCGGTTGGGGCCGCGTTTCCAGTGCCGGACCCGTTAAGCGCGGTCAGCCCGCCGAACGTCGCTGTGAGTGGAACGTTAAACCCGGAAGTAATGTTTGCCGCGCCGGTCGCAAGAGTCAGCGTGGGCGTGGCCTGCGTGACGGTAATGGTCGTCGAAGCGCTGGACGCACTGTACGAGTTGTCCCCCGAGTAGTTGACCACCAGGTTATGCGTGCCGACAGTCAACGTGGGCACATTGGAAAAACTGTACTCATAGACGCAGCTGCTGGTCGCGATGGTTCCAGACAGGATGTAGGCATCCCCGTTTGGATCCAGAGTCTGACTGGTCAAAAGTGGGTTTCCATTGTCGGTGATGCTCACCGCGCCCGTCGGAGCGCCCCCGCCGGAGGTTGGCGCCACGGCGATGTTCAGCAGAATGTCCGACGCATAGGCGAACGAAGAGCCGGTTGTAATAGTGCAGGCCGTCCCGTTCAGCGCGTACGGCGTGATGGATACGCCGCTGCCGCCCTGGCTCACCGTCACTTGCACTCCAGCAGAAAGACTGGAAGCAAAGTTGTCGTCGCCACCGTAGCGCGCGGTCACATAATAAGTGCCGCCCGGCAGGTTATTCAGCGTGGCGGAATAAGCTCCGCCGCTCAGTGTGGCGAAGGCCACCGGGCCGTTCTGGGCTCCGGTAACCTGGTTGTTCGTATCGCCGATCGCGCCCGAGCTGACGATGAAAGCAACGTCGCCCGTAGGAGTTCCGGCGCCTGAAGCGACCGTTCCGCTTAAGCTAATGGACGTGCCTTCCGCGAACGTTGTCTGCGAAAGGTTCAGCGTCGTGTTCGAGCTGTTGAAAACAACGCTGCTCCATTGGCTGGAGAGGTTGGCTGCGTTGGGCGAGCCCAGGCCGGTGGCCATATCGTAGCCTGTCCCAGCGGCAAAACCCATCTTGGCGGCCGTGGTCGTGCAAGTCGATGCACCGCAGATGTAGTTGTTGCCTGTCGTGATGTCCTGGAATGCGCAGTTGGAGCCGTTGGCCGGCGGAGTTGACGAATTACAGGTTGCTGGATTGTTTACGTACTGATTATTGGCCAGTGTGTAGTACTGGTACGCCGGCATGCCCTGCCGGCCGCCATTGGCCTGGTCAATGAGCGCCTGGATACCTGCCATGCTGGGAGCGGCTACCGATGTACCACCTACCAGTCCGGCATCCTCCAGTACACCCGTGGAACTGATCTCACAGACGCCCTCACTGCAGAAGAAGGTGGCGTCATGACCCGACGCTGCGTTCAACGAGACATCAGGCGTGTAGCGGTGTGGAACGCCCGTAATAAGCGGCAGTACATTTTGCATCTGAGCGAGCGCGACAGTTCCCGTCGCCGTGGTCCCTCCGGCGGGTGCTGCCGTGAACGTTACCGTGCCCGGCACCGTGCAACCGAAACCTTGGCCAGTGTGCAGCGTTCCACCTTGTGTGCCGTCATTGTAGACAACCGACGCGACTGATCCACCCGACAACGTGGTCGACGCCGCAACCGGGTTCGACACGCAAGTCTCTCCCGCGAAGGTCACGCTCGGTGCGCTGGTGTATCCGCTGCCCGGGTTGGTGACAGTGACTACCAGCCAGTCCCCGCCCTGGGTGAGCACCGGGTCGGTGCTGGGAACTCCAGATCCCATTTGCCACGGTGGCTGCAGGTAGTACGCGCTGATGCCGCCGCTGCCAGACCACAAGCCGGCCAAGTCACCCGACGGACTCGATGTTGGGCTGGCGCTCTTGGCTTCGTTCCACGGATACTCGGGGATATAAGACACGGCGGAATTCTGGAAGACGGGGTTATTGGTGTTGGTCCAGTATCCCGTGTTCGAGCCTTCGTCGAATTCCGTGCCGCCTACCGACACGGTGTACGGGGTCGAGGCTTCAGCGCTGGCCGCATAACCTAACACTTCATAACTGTCGTTGGAATCGTCGCACTCGGCTGCTCCGTTATCGCCATCCGCGATGAAAACGCTAGTGCCCTGAGCCGCGGCTTGCTCGAACATCTGCTGGTTGAACTGATTGCCACCGGCTCCCTCGTTGCCTTCACAGTCGCCGTAGCTGCTGCTGATGATGTCTGCGATGTTGTTCTCGACCAGGTACTCGATCGAGTTGGTGATGCCATCCACCAGGAATGTCGGGGTGCCAATCACGAAGTCGACGGTCGCCCCGGGAGCGACGCCGCCTGAGATTTCGACGTCCAGGTCGGATTCGCCGTCATCACCGGCCTCAATGCCGTTATCCTGCCCGGCGTGGATGAAAACCGGGTCGTTGACCGGAAGATTGAACAGTTGCCGGTAGGTCTGCACATCGCTCATCAAAATGTCCGAACGGCCCACGATGCCGATGGTTACGCCCTGTCCGGTGATGCCCTGTGCCAGCAGCGGGTTCGTGTTATAGATCGTCGCAAAATCCGCTGGGCCGACGAAACAATCGCTGTTGGCGACCGATCCGCAGTTGGCCCCATTGCTATAGTTCGGGCGCTTGCGCATCTCGCTCAGCCTTTTAAAAGGGGTGTGGTGCGCCTTCCGGAAGAAGTTATTCAGTGTGGGAACGCCGGCTACCACCGGATTCAGCGCCTCGGGAATGCTGATATCACGATTGTTGGATACGTGCATTTCCCCGTTGGGCATCAGGAAATGGTGGATCTCGGTCTGGAAGGCCTGCTCGATCTGCCCGACATTGCCGCTAAATATGATGGCCCTTTTCGCCTTGGTGACTCGCTCCACCGTGAGACCCTGGCTGCTCAGCCATGACTTGATGTTCTCGAGATCGGAATCGTGCACGCCAAAGTGCTCGCCGAATTCTTCCGGCGTCACCCACTGATGGTAGTTGGCGGTTCGTTTGTCCTGCTGCTCGTCAATGATCCGCCGGATCTCGCGTTTCTGCTCTTCGTCAGACTTGAGCACCATAATCAAATGCTCGACCTTAGTATTAGGATCGACTCGTCCCATATCCATCCCATGACGCACGGCGGCGGGCACATGGCCGTGGAGAGTAGTGCGCTTGCTGCTATCGACTCGCGAGGTCACTCGCGCTTTCGGAACTGCGGAAGTATGAATTGCCGCAAATGTTGTGGCTGAAATTCCGGCCAGGACAAACAGAAGGAGGAGAAACGACAGGAAACGCGAACTAAGCCTCATAGGGCCTCCAGAGGAAATCTACGTCCCGGCGGGGCGCAGGACGGCACGGCACACAATTCCACACTTTGTTGCTGGGATTCTTGCCAAACGGGTTCTTCAGCATTACGTCTTTCTGACAGGGAAGTCGCTGAAATTTGTGGAAGACCTCGCCCAGAACCAGAGAGGGATACAGAACCCGGCGGGAACTTCGGGGCGAATTATGAGACTAGCGGTCTTACGGGGTCTGTGATCGTAGTCACATATGCGTGTGATCGGACGGAAAAACGTCCTTGTCTGAGGCTCCGCCAGACCTGACCGGTTGCCTTCACCGCACCGCGTTGCCTCTTATGTGTAGTTCGTTGCGTGTTAAGTGCATGGCGGATCTCGTGAACCTTGGGGGACGTGCCGAAACTACCGTGACGAGCCGGCAGCACCACATTATTAGGGACGCGGCTACCCGCGTTGACATGTCTCTGCGTTCTCAATTTGGAATCTGTGGATGGGACGCGTCCTTCAGCCGGGGGAATCTACGAAGGAACCAACTCTTCGAGCCCGGCTCGGTTGCGAATAATAAGAGTCGCGCCCTTCAGTTCGGCGACTCCTTTCTTCTTGAAATCCGACAGCGTCCGGCTGACTGCTTCCCTGCTGGTACCGATGAGCTGTGAAATTTCTTCGTGTGTCAGAGCGAGCGTCACGCGGGAAATGCCCTCGCCGCCTCGTGCCTTGTCCGACGACTCCAGCAGCAATCGGGCCAACCTTTCTGCGGTCGAGCGGGACAATCCAATCGAGCGGATCAGACCCTGCGCTGCCTTTAAGTCGTGGCTCAGGCGCTTGGCAGCGTTCAGAAAGGCCGCGCTATGCTCCTTCATGAACTCCAGGAAATCCGTGGTCTTGACAAAATTCAACTGGCACGGCTGCATGGTCTCGACCGTCAACTCATGCGGATCGCCCGTAACCACGGCGTGCAGGCCGAGTATTTCCCCCGGCTTCGCAATGCGCAGAATCATCTTCCGCCCGTCCTCACGGCTGGTCGAAAGCTTTGCCTGCCCCTGGCAAAGCACGAAGATCCCGCGTGGCGCCTGGCCTTCGGAGAAGACCACCGCACCGGCCGGATAAGAAGCGGCGAACTTAATGAGTTCAAAGGCTTCCAGAGCAGGTCTCGGAAGGGAACAAAAGAAGCCCTCGGAGCGGAGCCCACAGCTGAGACAACTTTCGGAAATCGACAACACGTACGGCAAACTCACGCAGCTCTTCCTTTTTTCGCCCCAGCCTCTCGCAGACCATACGGACAATACAGCACAGTCATGTGTGATTGCAATCACTCTTTGGTGTGATACCTGTCATATTCTGTGCCACGAGGCCCTGCGCCTTTTCAGACAGTCAGAGCAAAACCATGACATACCGTCGCCTGTAAGCACCGAACTTCAAGACGGGATTCCTCCCACGGGCACGTAATGCAGTTGTGCGTGCTCCGCTTTGGCTTGTTTCAGGATGGGGATGCCGGGGTCGGCATCTTTACCAGAGGTGAGGAATCCTTTTGAGCCACGAGCGCAAGGGCGTGGGCGGCATCGACATGGCCTTACTTCGGGGGCTCAGGTTCAAGCGTTCGCACCAGCCACGGAATGATTACCTCTTTGAAGATGCGGGGATCGGGCCACACCCCAACCTGCCGCCCTAGATGACCGCCCTGCGGATTGATCCATGCAGTTTTCGGCACATCGCCTTTGTCGAGAAGCAGGTAGATGTCGCCGATCGGGACCTGTGTGTCATTCACTCCGGCAAGAATAAGCATGGGCGACATTGGCTTGCCGAGCAGTCCTTGTTTGACAAGCGACATCTTGGGCAAGACCTCGGCCATCTCATCGATTGTCTTTACGTTGTCGAAAATCGCCATCAGCGCCGGCACTTGATCGAAGAGGTATTCACGGTTGCCGAGCAGATCGTTCATCAGGAAATCTTTTTGGAAAAACTTGTCGGTCGGCGGCGACTGCGCGCTCGCTCCTTTCAGGCGCGCTCGCTCCACGATCGCCATTTTCGTCGCCCAATAAGCGCCCCAACTCACGCCGTGCATCGCGACACGGTTCTTGTCGATTTCGGGACGCGTCGCGATGTAGTCGAGTACGCGCGAGAGCACGCGTTCCGCATTCTCGCAGACCTTAATAGGATTCTGGCCGGTGCCGGGGCCATCCACTGCCAGAAACCCGACGCCATACGGCAGAATCGCACTGAAACTTTCCGCCAAATCTTCCTTGCGGCTATCGAGGCCATTAACGGCGAGCACCAGGGGCACGGGACCAGCGGGGTTTTTCGGCAGGCGCAGGTAGCCAATGATTTCTTTCCCTTCGAAAGGAATCTTCACGATCTCAAGCGGTGGATCCCAGAACTTTGCATGAGCGAGAAAAGCTTCAATTGCCTTTTCATACGATTTCTCCTTTCCCGGCGAAGCCGGAATCGGCCAGCGCCCAAACGAATAAAGCCGCCAGGCGCGAATGTAGTCGGCATTCGCTTTTGTGGGATCGGTCTTTTGGAGAGACTTCGCTTCATTCATGTAGCGGTCGGCGACTCCCATGAACGCCGCAGCCCATTCGTCTTTGTCGCGTGTATGTACAGACTTGAATGCCTCACGCACATCGTTCGGGTCGAGCCCAATCAGCGGATATTGCCCGACCTCCGCGCGGCGGACTGCCTCGGTCTTGATCTCGTCGATGGTGCGCCCCTTCCGCTCGGCCTCCTCCGCAAACGAGCGACTGCTCACTAACGCAAGCAAGCATGCGGCCAGAGCCAGGCATGCGAATCGATGAAGACGGTTTGCATTTGAGATCATGGGGAGCTTCCTTTCTAAAAAAAGGGGCCGACTGGAGTGCGGCCCCGTTTGGGAGTGCGGCTCGCTCAAAAAGTCAGTTTCAAACCAAGCTGCACCGCGCGGCTGCCGCCAGACCCGATGACAGGGTTCGACGCGGCGACATCCGGTGTGGCACATGAGCAGCCAAATGAGCCAGTCGAAGGATCGTTATGCGCCCATCCATTTTGTCCACCGAACGGGTTGGCAAAATTCGGATGATTGAAGATGTTGAAGAATTCTGCGCGGAACTGTGCGCCCAGTCGCTCTCTAAATTTCCAGTTTTTGGCAAGTGAGAAATCCACATTATGGAATCCCGTGTCGCGAAAAATGTTGCGGCCCATAGTGCCCTGGGTGCCGAATGCGGGCGGGATCATGAACGAGTTGCCACTGGCATAGCACCCGAAAGTGTTCAGCGATGCTAAAGAACCATTAGTTGTAGCTTGGTTCACGCAAGCAGTCGGCAAATTTCCCGGTGCAAAATACGGAATTCCCACCGGCGTAGACTTGAAATCGTTGGGATTGCCATAGAAGTCCCAGCGATCATTCAATTCGCCAGTCAAGCTGACATCCGTGCCCGCATCCATGACTCCGAAAGGCTGCCCCGTCTGCATAGTGATAATCGAATTGATCTGCCAGCCCTCCAACAACTGCCCAAAGCTCTTTCTCCCCGGGAGTAAGTAAGTCAGCGACAGCGTAAGACGCTGCCGGATATCAAAATCGCTGCTGGCATATTCGCGGTTGGGATGGGTGCTGTCGCTAGGCAAGCCAAGTCCGGCGCCGAAGTCCCAGTTAGCGCCAACCTGATCCAGAGCATGGGCCCAGGTGTAGCCTGCGATCATCGACAGCCCATGGTAGTTCCGAGCAGTCAGGGTGGTTTGCAATCCGTCGTAGTTGGACCGGTAGATATTGCCCATCTGATAGACGAAGCTCAGATAGGGGAAACAGGGGCCACCGGCGCCAGCTCCGACCGGAGCAGGGCAGTTGTAAGTGAATGGCCTCCCAAACTGCTCGCTGCCATTGTCCAGTTGAGGGTTCACCTGGTTGATGTCGTGGATTCCTACCAGGCGTGATCCATGGTTCCCCACATATCCCACTTCCAGCACCAGATTGGGTGTGAAAGAGTGTTCAATGTTCAGGTCCCAACTGGAAACGTAGGGAGTCTTGAGGTTGCGGTCGACGCCCAGGATCGAGCACGGCGACCCCGTAATCGGATCGCAGTTGACAGGGTTGGTGCCGAACACGGTTCCGAACCAATTCAAACTCGATCCCGGAAAAAATTGCAATCCAGTTGCGATACTGCCTCCGGCAGTATCTCCGCTCGAGTCAAGCGGAACTCCGGTTGGAACTGTGGCCAATCCCTGGGAGTTGTTCAAGGCCAGGAACGACTCCCAATTCAGGGTTTCGTAGACAATCCCGGCGCCGCCCCGCAACACGGTTCGTCCAGTTCCAAAGATATCCCATGCGAAGCCCCCACGCGGCGCAAAATCCTTCCGATCGGGATTGTAGGGGCCGCTCACCCCGTTCACTCCGGCCTGAATCAGTGCTTTCGACGGCGGTAACGATGGATCGAAGTTTCCAAGAAGGTTGTGGTCTTCCTTGATTACGGTATTGACCTCATAGCGCGAGCCAAAGTTCAGCGTCAGGTTTCTGGTCACACGAAAATCGTCTTGAATGAATCCGGCATAGCCCCAATTGTGAATGTGGCGAGTAGGATCTCCAATGAGAAGTGTGCCGTTGGTGGGCAATCCCGCAAAGAAATCTTCAATGCCCTGAGAGTTTCCACCTTCGAAGTTGCCCCCAATGAACTTGATTCTGCCCCGTGAGCCGCCATAGGCGCCGCCGCTAAAGGAGTCGCGGTGCAACTCTCCACCGAATTTGATGGCGTGTTTCCCAACGATATAAGAAATGTGATCGACGAACTGGAAGCGTGTGTCCGGGCCCTGCACTTTTGGCCAGTTGAACCCGCCGAGTTCCTGCGGAAAGATGTAGTAGGGCCAAACGCTGATGCGAGGCAGGCCCCCGTAGAGCGGATTCGTCACTCCCGTATCCAATCCATAAACGCTCTGAGGGTTTGTGCTGTGGTCGTTGGTAAAGGTGGGCTGGTACAGGCGGTTGTACCCAAAACGCGCTTCGTTTACCCAGCGCGCATTGGGAACGTAGGTCCAACTCTCGCTAAAAACCTGGGCCCGCGTGTGAATCTGCGTTAGCCACTTCGTCTGTAACTGGCTGGCGTCAGAAACCGTGCCTGAGTTGTCGCCCAAGAAATACATGCTGCTCAAGGTGTTCCTGTCATTCAGGTGGTAGTCGACCTTGCCCACTGCATTGTCCGATCTCACTGTGTTTGGCAGGCCGAAATTAATGGAGCTGTTTTGACTAAGGCTGGGATTGATCGGGAACCCGGTGCCATTGCAGGAAACTGTGCTGGGCGGCGTGAAAGTACAGCCCGCGATCTTGAGACTGGCTGCGCTAACGTCGTTCTGGATCGCGCCTGCCAAGAAAGCGTCGTGCACGTTGACTATCGCGTCGGGAATGCTGTTCGCGCAATCGCCCACGGCGGAGTAGAGGCAGTTCCCTGCATTCGGCAACGAAACCGTTGACCAGGTCGTAAGGGAACCGGTGTTGCCGACCGTGTAGCGCTGACCCTCGTATCCGCCAAAATAAAAAAGCCTGTCTTTGATGATCGCCCCGCCAGCGGTGCCTCCAAACTGCTCCAGATTCCGTGGATTCTTCGTTTGGCCGACCGGGTTGTAGTAGTTACGCGCATCGAGCGGCGTGTCGCGCCCGAAGGCGTAAGCCGTGCCATGAACTTTGTTTGTGCCCGATTTCAATCCCACGTTCATAATCGCGCCCGGCTTCCACCCATACTCAGCCGGAGGGTTCTGCTGCACGTTGAACTCCTGAATGGCATCGACGGGCAAGATAGTCGCCGAGTCCCCGGCAATGCCGGCGCCGTTGATGATGCTCTGCCCGGAAAACGGTTCGCTGTTAAACAGGCCATCCACGAAATAGGCGTTGTCCTCCGCGCGCAGGCCGTTGGCGCTGGTCGTTGAGAATCCGCCGCCGGGGTACCGAATTACCCCAGGACGCAGTTGGAGAAGATTCTCGTAGTTCCGGCCGTTGAGCGGCAGATCGTTAATCTCCTTGTTGCTGAGTGTGCCGCCAAGTACGGACGAGGTTGTATTCACGAGCGGAACCTCGGCGGTAACGACTACCGTCTCTTTGACGTCGCCAGGGCTGAGAGCGATCTCTACAGACACGTCAGTAGCGACCTCGATCTGAATGTCGCGCCGCTCGACTGTCTTGAAGCCTTTGGCTTCGGCGCGCACGGAATAGATTCCAGGCTGAAGGCTCGAGACGACGTAGCCTCCCGCATCGTCGGTGGTGGCGTTCCGCACCCCGCCGCGCTGCACGTCAGTGACGGTCAACGTGGCCCCGGCCACCGCAGCTCCGCTCTGATCATGGACGTTCCCGATAATGCGTCCGGTGGTGGTTTGAGAAATCGAAGGAATCGCGGCGGCGAACAGCAAACCGGCCAATACCATGGCCCGAACAGCTTTCATGCGACAGGGCATTACGACCTCCAAAAAGAGGATGTAGCGTCTTTGTCCCACATGCGGACTTTTTCGGAAAATCTGGCGATAATGTATAGCCTTGACGCGGCCTACCCGTCAAGTAGTATTGTGGTCCGACCGCCAAACAGCCGGTGTGTCTTTGCGCTGTTCGGTGATTGAATCGGTTTGGGACAGGCGTAGCCGGTCTGCGAAGAAGCGGCTCGGCGACAGCGGTATGGTATAGTGGTATGACCTCAAGACCTTTGTTGCTGCCCGGTACTGGAGACTGAGAATCCCCATGGCCAACTCACAGCTCGATCCTCTGGCTCCAAAACCCATATACCGGGCTGTAAGGACCTCCCGGCTTTTCGAACAGATCGTGCAGCAGGTGGAAGACTCCATCCTGAGCGGCCAGTTGAAGCCCGGCCATCAATTGCCCGCCGAGCGCGATCTGGCGCAACGTTTCGGCGTGAGTCGCACCGCGGTACGGGAGGCCGTGAAAACACTCCGCGAAAAAGGACTGGTCGAGGCCTATTCGGGCCGCGGCACTTTTGTCACCAACGGAACGTCCCAGGCTATTCGCCAGTCTCTCGATCTGATGATTCGTTTCAATCAGCAGGAAGGTTCCGGCCACGTAGCGGAACTGCGGCAGGTGCTGGAGCCCGAAATCGCTGCGCTCGCGGCTCCGCGCATCGAAGAACAACTACTTTCCACGATGCGCGAAGCGGTCGCGACCATGGATCGCAACCTGGACGATCCCGACGCATATGTCGAAGCCGACCTCGATTTCCATCTGGCGCTGGCTGAGGCTGTCGGTAACCCGCTCATTCTTTCGCTGCTTGACTCTATCGTGGGTCTCTTGCGAGAGCAGCGCAGCCGCATTTTTAAGGTCGATGGAGGTCCCGAGCGGGGCCAGTTCCATCACAAGCGCATTTTGGCGGCAATTGAGAAACGCGATCCGGAAAAGGCGCGCGATGCCATGCGGGCCCATCTGAAGCAGGTGCTTGCGGATTCATCGTCTGCGGCAAGAAAGGGATCACGCTCCAAGCCAACTTCCTGATACACGCAATCCGAAAGGAATTTCTGCATGGCAAAAGTCGGATTCATCGGTCTCGGTGTGATGGGCGGCAACATGGTGAGCCGTCTGCTCGAAAAAGGGCACACCGTCATAGGCTTTAACCGGACCCGCTCGAAAGCGCAGTGGTTGATCGAGCGTGGCATGAAATTAGCCGATTCTCCGCGCGCCGTCGCGGAGGCCTCCGATGTGATCCTCACGATGGTCACGAATGCCGCTGCGCTCTCCGCCGTCACCGATGGTCCCAACGGCTCGCTGGCAGGCCTTTCTCACGGCAAATACCACATCGACATGAGTACGGTAAGTCCCGAAGTAAGCCGCGCCTTTGCGGCCAAGGTTCGCGAAAAACGAGCCGACATGATCGACGCTCCCGTTTCTGGCAGCGTCATTACGCTTCAGCAGGGCAAACTCTCGGTCATGGTCGGCGGACGCAAAGAAACCTTCGAGCGGCTAAAGCCCCTGCTTCTCGATATCGGACCAAAGGTTACTTATGTTGGCGACAACGGCGTCGCGCTGTCGATGAAGATCGCATTGAATCTGCAACTAGCCGTGCAGATGCTGGCTTTTTCTGAGGGCATGCTGCTGGCGGAAAAGACCGGCATTCCACGCGAAGTTGCCGTGGACGTGATGGTGCACAGCGCGATCGCCTCGCCCATGATTCAGTACCGCGGTCCTTTCGTTTTGCAGCAACCGGAAGAAGCATGGTTCGACGTCAATATGATGCAAAAGGACATGCTTTTGGCAATGGAGCTTGGCCGCAAGCTGAACGTGCCGCTTCCCACGACTGCTGTGAGCAACGAATTCCTCACCGCGGCCCGCGGCATGGGCTGGGAGAAGTTGGATTTTGCGGTCATGTTCAACGTGCTGGCGCGTATGTCGGGGATCGAGAAATGACGTCGACGACCCAACCGGGCGAAGTTCTCAAAGATGTTGCTTTGTGGCTGCGGATGTACAGGAATATGGTTGCCATCCGCCTGTTTGAGACTCAGGTCAACGAAGTGTACACGCGTGCGCTGATGCCGGGCCTTGCTCATCTTTATATTGGCGAGGAAGCCGTTGCAGTTGGCGTGTGTGAGGCGCTGGAGCGAAGCGACTACATCACCAGCACACATCGGGGCCATGGACATTGTTTGGCGAAAGGCGCCTCCCCCGATCGAATGTTCGCCGAACTGCTGGGAAAGGAGGCCGGGTACTGCAAAGGCAAAGGCGGTTCCATGCATATTGCCGACCCGGCAACCGGCAACCTGGGCGCGAATGCGATTGTCTGCGGAAGCGCGGGAATCGCTACCGGAGCCGCATTCTCAGCAAAACATTTGGGCAACGGAAGAGTTTCAGTTTGTTTCTTCGGTGAAGGTGCGCTAGGCCAGGGCATACTCTACGAGGTCATGAATCTGGCCGAACTCTTCAAGCTTCCAATAATCTACGTCTGCGAAAACAACCTTTATACCGAATACACGCACTATTCGGAAACCACGGCTGGCGATATTCTGTCGCGCGCGACGGCGTTTGGCCTGCTCGCGGCTACCGTTGACGGACAGGACGTTCGTGCGGTACACGAGGCTGCCCACATACTGATTGAGCGGGCGCGGTCAGGGGTTGGCCCCGGCTTTCTGCTTTGCAATACTTACCGCTATCACGGGCATCACGTCGGCGACATCAACCGCGAGTATTACCGCTCGAAAAAGGAAGAGCAGAGCTGGAAGAACGAACGCGATCCCATCCAGAACTTTGCCAAATGGCTCATGGACCAGAAAGTCGCGGACAAGATAAAGCTCGATGCGATTGAAGTCGAACTCACTGACGAGATGCGGAAAGCTGTGGAATTTGCGGTAGCGGCACCCTATCCGGTGCATCGAGAAGTAGGCGAGGACGTCTATGCCTGAAACCATTGCAGCCGGGCAGCGCGAACTGACCTTCGCGCAAGCCATTCGCGAGGCGCTGGCGGAAGAGATGCGCCGTGACAAGACGGTCTGCATCATGGGCGAGGACGTGGCCGAAGCAGGCACTCCTTTTAAGGTTCTCTCTGGCTTGCTCGAGGAATTCGGCAAAGAGCGCGTACTGGATACGCCGATTTCTGAGGCGGGCTTCACCGGGCTGGCGGTGGGTGCGGCCATGACGGGTATGCGTCCGGTGGTCGACATCATGTTTGGCGACTTCATCACGCTCACGATGGACCAGATGGTCAATCAGGCCGCGAAAGTTCACTACATGTCCGGCGGCGCGTGGAAGGTTCCGATGGTGATGCGCACCACCATGGGAGCGACTCGGCGCTCGGCCGCGCAGCACTCGCAGTCGCTTCATGCCTGGTTCTGCCACGTGCCGGGATTGAAGGTGGTTCTGCCTTCAACGCCCTACGACGCCAAGGGCCTGCTGAAGGCGGCGATTCGGGACGAGAATCCGGTGATCTTTTTCGAAGACAAGATGATGTACAAGCTTAAGGGCGCGGTGCCTGAGGGCGACTACACGGTTCCACTTGGAGTTGCGGATGTGAAGCGGGTAGGCGATGACATTACGCTGGTCGCCACCAGCAGCATGGTGCAGGTGGCACTGGGCGCCGCGACGCTTCTGGAGGAAATCGGAATCAGCGCCGAAGTGGTCGATCCCCGCACCATGTGGCCTCTCGACGAAAATACTTTGATTGAATCGGCGAAGAAAACGTCGCGTGCGATTGTTCTCGACGAAGGATACGAGCGCTACGGCGTCACCGCCGAACTCGCGTCGGTGATCGCCACGGGCGCATTCTACGATCTGGACGCGCCGGTCAAACGCATGGGCGCGATGCATGTTCCAATTCCCTTTTCGCCGCCTTTGGAAGATGCTACTGTGCCAACCGAACAGACTGTGTTTGAAGCCGCCCGCACGCTCTGCGGCCGCCGATAACACGCCTAACTGTCAAAGGAGAACGCTATGGCTCTGCCCACTTATGGAACGATGGCGGTGGATTGGGAAAACCGTGTCGATTTCGATCGCCTGCGCCGCGAGCGCCTGGCACGCGCCAAGGATCTCCTAAAGAAATCGGAGATGGGCGCCCTTCTATGCTTCGACATGAACAACGTCCGCTATCTGACGGCGACCCACATCGGTACATGGGCCCAGGACAAGGCGAACCGATTCACGCTGCTTCCGCAAAACGACGAGCCCATTTTGTGGGACTTCGGATCGGCGGCAAGACATCACCAATTGCATTGTCCGTGGCTCGGAGAGCGGTCACGCGCCGGAATCTCCGTGCTGCGCGGTGCCATGACGCCCGAGATGGGGCGCGCGGAAGATGTGGCCAAGAAAATTCGCATCGAACTCGAAGCGCGCGGCCTGCACAAAGAGCCGGTGGGCATCGACATCATCGAGCTGCCGGTTCTGTTTGCGTTGCAGAAAGAAGGCATCAAAGTCGTCGATGGCCAGGCGCTCATGTCGGAAGCGCGCCTTATCAAGACTCGTGACGAGATCACGTTGCTGAATACGTCTGCCATGATGGTGGACGCTGCCTATGACGAACTCTATCGCGCGATGAAGCCGGGTATGAGCGAGAACCAGGCCGTGGGCCTGGTAAGCAAGGTGCTCTATGATCTCGGTTCCGAGTATGTGGAAGCCGTGAACGCCATCTCCGGCGAGCGCTGCAATCCGCACCCTCACGTTTTCTCGGACCGCGTCCTTAGGCCCGGAGATCCCGTGTATTACGACATTCTCCATTCCTACATGGGATACCGCACGTGTTACTACCGCTGTTTCACCGTCGGATACGCCTCGCACGCGATGAACGATGCCTATAAGCGGTGCCGCGAATATCTCGACGCGGCCATTGAACTCGTGCGCCCGGGCCGTACGACGGCTGAGATTGCGGCCGTGTGGCCGAAAGCGCAGGAATTCGGTTTCCCGAACGAGGAGGCCTGCTTTGCGCTGCAGTACGGCCACGGGATCGGCCTCGCCATCTGGGAGAAGCCGGTAATCAGCCGTCTCGTCTCGCTCGATCATCCCTGCGAAATCAAGCCCGGCATGGTGTTTGCCCTGGAAACTTTCTGGCCTTCGACGGATGGCTGGAGCGCCGCTCGCATCGAGGAAGAAATTGTGGTCACGGAAACCGGCCACGAGGTCATCACCCGCTTTCCGGCCGAGGAGTTGCTGGTTGCAGGCCGACATTACTTCACCGTGGACGGGCCCCTACCCGCAGTCCGCGAAACCGAATCAAAGCCGAGTAAACGCGTTCGCGAGATGATCGAAGCGAGCTCCAGGCAGGAACGAGTTGGCGTCGGGGACTGACGATCACCCTGGTTCCCTGCCGACAAATGCCCGAACGAATGGTCTTCTAATTATGGCGATCAGTGTCGTTATGCCCGCGCTCGAAATGGCCCAGGAAACTGGCAAGCTCATTTCGTGGCTGAAAAAAGAGGGCGAGTCCGTCGCCAAAGGCGAGCCGCTTCTGGAAATCGAAACCGACAAAGCCGTGATGGAGATCGAATCCCCTGGCGACGGCATCCTGGCCGGCGTCAAGGTCCAACCTGGGACCGAAGTGCCGGTTGGCCAAACCATCGCTTGGATCGTCCCTGAAGGAGAAGTTCTCCCGGCGGAGGAAGTCGCCGCTGCATCTGGCAGAAAAACCACCACAGCCATCCATTCGGTCGCCGCGGCAACGCCGGCTGCGAGCCCAACGCAGCCTTCAACTCAGCCCGTCAAGATTTCCCCCAAGGCGCGGCGGCTCGCCAGCGAACGCGGTGTCAATCTGGCAGATGTTCGCGGATCGGGACCTGGCGGAGAGATTCTTGCTGCCGACATTCTCGCCACCGCCGAATCCAAGGCAATCAACCCCACGCGAGTCGACAGCGGTAGCTCCGTCTCACGGCTCATGGCGGAGCGAACCACACAAAGCTGGACGACGGTTCCTCATTTCTTCGTCGCACGGGAGGTTGATGCAAGCGCTCTGAACGATGTGCGACGTAGGCTGGGTCCAGAAATTGAGAGATTGCGTGGAGTAAAACTCACGCACACCGATCTGCTGGCGGCGGTCGCTGCCCGCGTCCTCCAGAAGCACCCGCGCCTGAACTCCAGTTGGAGCGGTAACGGTGTTCGCGCCAATAGCGAAATCAACATTGGTCTCGCGATCGCCGTCGAGGCTGGCGTCGTGGCGCCGGTGATTCACAATGCCAACCTGATCGATCTCGGCGAGATCGCAGTGCAGCGGCGCGATCTTGCGGAGCGAGCACGCGGCGGCAGGTTGAGCCCACCCGACATCGCCGGCGGTACTTTCACGATCAGCAATCTCGGCATGTTCGGCGTAGATGCGTTTACAGCAATCGTCATCCCACCACAAGCTGCCATTCTTGCCGTCGGAGCCATTGCCGACCGAGCCGTGTCCGTCGGTATCGGTCCCGATGCTCGCGTCGGCCTCAGACCCATGATGACCTTGACCCTTTCAAGCGATCACCGCGTGGTCGACGGAGCGCGGGCGGCGGAATTTCTACGTGATCTCGTCGACGCGATCGGCAGTCCGCAGCAATGGCTGGAAAACCGCGAGGCTTGATCCGCCTAATATCCCTCGCCTGCTATTTCTGTGGGGCAACGAACTCCGGGTTTCAAGTCGGCTACGGCACCCCTCGCTTCAAGCGCCGAAGATCGGCTCGTCTCCGACGCATTGTCCCGGCCAGACTAACGAATCCGTGCCCGCTGATATACTCTTGACAAATTGCCCTAAATGACGGATAAAGAACGGTCGTTCGTTTCGTTATAACAGAGCGAGCGATCGTTTCGTTGGAGGGGCTGGATGCCCGCCATAAACACGCGCGATGCTGATCGCGCCAAGAAAAAGATCGAGGCCGCCGCCCTGAGAACATTCATCCACCAGGGCTACCACGGGACCTCGATGCGCGACATCGCCCGCGCCTCGGGTTATTCGATCGGAAATATCTACAACCACTACAAAACCAAGGAAGCCATTTACGTCGGCCTGATCAAACGCTTCGAGGCGCGCATGGCAGAGAAGCGCACCGAATTTATGGCCGGGCTGGGCGACGTTTTCGACCCGGCTGAACTGGAACGGCTCGCATGGTCGGTGCACGACATTGTATTCAGCATGCCCGACTACTGGCGGCTGATGTACATCGATGTAGTCGAGTTCCGCAACCGGCACTTTGCTGGTAGTTTCCACCAGTTTGCGAAAAAGATGGAAGCTGCGCTCGGCGAACGTCTGCACTCGTCAACACGCCGCGGGGCCTGGGGCGGTGTCGATCCGGCCTTGGCAATCACATCCATCTATCTGCAATTTTTCAACTATTTCTTGCTGCAGAAAGTCTTCAACGTCAAAGAGCCTTTGGGAACGTCGGATGAGAAAGCGGTTGAGCAGTTGATCCGGATTGCCACGCAGGGGTTGTGGCGGCAGGTCGAGAAAAACTAAGCGAGCTTCGGTGAGAAGGAGGAAAGTGATGAAATCGAGATTGGCGTCTCTTCTATTGGTACTTTACTGTCTTGTGATTTGCGCGGGCATCGCGCTGGCCCAATCACCAACCACTGGCGAAATCGTGGGCCAGGTCACCGATCCGCAAGGCGCGGCGGTCGCCAACGCGAGCGTCACTCTCACCGCACCGTCCGGGCAGGTCCGCGAGACCAAAAGCGACGGGAGCGGCCGGTATCGTTTTCCGCTGCTCGATCCCGGTCTCTATTCCCTGACGGTCGAAGCGCAGGGCTTCGCGGTGGCCGCACGGAAGAATGCGGAAGTTCGCATTACCCTCAGCACCACGGTCGATGTACAGTTAACGGTTGCCGGCTCCAAAGAATCCATCACCGTGCAGGCGGAGCCGGTGGTAGTGCAGGACAGTGATGCCGAGGGGCGCGTCATCGGCGACACGCAGGTGAACCAACTGCCGTTGCCCACGCGCAACTACACCCAGCTTCTTGCCTTGTCCTCGGGTGCGGTCAGCAGCTTGCCAAACAACGCGGAACTGGGGCGCGGCGACGCCGATATCAACGTCAATGGCCAGCGCAGCACCAGCAACAACGTAATCATCGACGGCACTGAGGCCAACAGCCCCGGGACCAATACCACGCCCAGCCTCACAGTCCCGCCGCCCGACGCGATCCAGGAATTCATCGTCCAGACGTCGATGTATGACGCGAGTCAGGGCCGCAACAGCGGCGGCAACGTCGCCGTCGTCACTAAGTCCGGAACTAACAAGTTCCACGGCAATGTCTTCGAGTATTTCCGCAACGACGCTCTCAATGCCAACGACTTTTTCCTGAACGGGTCCGGGCAGCCCCGGCCCGAACTCAAGCGCAACCAGTTCGGCGGCACTTTCGGCGGCCCGATAATCAAGGACAAGACGTTCTTCTTTGTGGCCTATCAGGGCACGCGCGAACGTAACGGCACCTCGCCGACCTACAGCCTGGGAACCACGTTGATCCCGCAAGATCTCACCAACGACCGCAGCACCACTACGCTCACCAATACGGCGCTCAACGATTACGGCGTTGTCCTCAACTCAGCCAGCCTTGGTATCTTGCAGGCCACGCTCCCCAACGGTCAATTCGCCGTTCCAAGTGCATCGTCGAACTGCTCGAACGGGTACTGCATCACTCCGATCAGCGGAGTTTCGCGCTTCACTGAAGACTATTTCAACGTGAACATCGACCAGCAAGTTACGTCGAAGAACAAGCTCACCGGCAAATTCATTTTCTCCAACGATCCGCAAGACCAAGCAATCTACGGCTTCCTTGGCGCCAATCCCAACGAAGTTCCCGGCTACGGCGGTGATCCTGTTTTTCACAACCGTCTGCTGAGCCTGAGCGACACCCACATCTTCAGTCCTCGTCTCGTCAACGAGGCCCGCTTCGGCTTTAGTCGCCTTCACGAAATTTCACTTCCGCAGGAACCGTTCACCAACGCGCAATTCGGCATCACTAATCCGTTGGCGGCGGCATACCCGGGATTGGCAACGATGGAGGTCGCAGGATTGTTTAGCATCGGGTCTTCGCCTTTGGCAGACAACAAATCCGTTACCCAAACCTGGCAAGCGCAGGATATGGTCTCCTACACAGCCGGCCGCCACCTCCTTCGATTTGGTGGACAGTTCCGTCGTTACGACATTGACTTCTACTTCCACGCCTTCTCACGCGGCGAAATCCTCTTCAATGACTTTCAGGACTTCCTCGCTGGCGGCTCGCCCACCGCGGTGGACGTCTCGCTGCTCGGTGCCGGTGTTCCCGACCGGGGCTTCCGCTCGAGCGATGGCGCCGCGTTTATTCAGGATGATATTAAGGTAGCTCCCCGCCTGACCCTTAACGCGGGTTTGCGTCTCGACCACTTCGGCGGATACAGCGAAATTCGCGGCCGCTTCTCGGATTTCAATCCTGTCGCTTTTGCTCAAAACACGTTGCCATGCGTTTACCCCACGAATCTCTGCACGCAGGGCATCACCTTGGGCTCGTCCGGTCAGCAACTGAATCCCAGCAAGTACGACGTTTCGCCTCGCATTGGTTTTGCCTGGAGCCCAAGGCCGCAAAACGACCTCTCCATACGCGGCGGCTTCGGTATTTTCTATGATCGCTTCTCCGACCGCTTTGCGAACTTGCAGGTTTTCAATTATCCCTATGACACGGTCGCGACCGGGCTGTTCACTGCTGGATTCTTAGGAACTCCTTTCCCGAATCTGACCGGCTACACTTTCCCTCTTCCCGCGAGCGCGCCTTCGCCGATTCCTCTTTTGATCGATGGCCTGATTCCCTTTGAACAGAATCCGATCAACGGGTTCTTCGCTGCGCCGAACATGAAGATTCCGTACACCTTGGACTACAACCTCGATGTCCAATACTCATTCGCCGATAACTGGCTGCTGGATATCGGTTACGTCGGAAACCGGGGAAACCATCTCATCAATCTTTACAATTTCAATCAAGGTGCCTTTGGAACTCCCACTGCGCCCTATACGATCGACGGCTTCTCCAACAACAAGGCCCTGTTTGGAATTGATCAGGTGCAAACCGAGGCCGAGTCTAGCTACAACGCCTTGCAGACAAGTCTAACCAAGCGCTTCAGCCATGGCCTGCAATTCCTCGCTTCTTACACCTGGTCGCACTCCATAGATAACAACTCGGGTGACAACACTCCCAACGCAGAGAGCGAGCTCAATCCGCTTCCCGGCGACCAGCAGAATCTGAAATCGCAGTTTGGAACCTCCGACTTCGACCGCAAACACCGTTTCGTTTTCAGCGGGGTTTACGATATGCCGAGCGTCTACCACGGTACCTCCGGCTTCGCAAAATCTGTGGCCAACAATTGGGAGACCAATGGATTGGTCGTGCTGCAAACGGGCCTGCCGTTCACCGTGTACTGTGCGAATGGTTCAGACTTGAACAATCGGGCCGATCTGGTTCCTGGAGTGCCAGTGATAACCTCTTCCGGTTCGACAGTGAGCCGCTTAACCGACTACTTTAATACCGCCGCATTCGGTCCCTGCTCGGACGCGAACAATGTCCCTCCGTTCGGGACCTCTCCGCGCAACTTCCTCCGCGGCCCGGGCCAGAAGAATGTCGATTTCAGCGTGGTCAAGTTCTTCCCCATCACCGAAGTTTCGAAGGTGGAATTCCGCGCCGAGTTCTTTAACATCTTCAATCTCGTGAATTTCGAACAGCCCAACAGCAACGCGTTTGTGCCGTCGACTTTCGGCGCCATTACCCAAACCAGCGCCGGGCCGCGCATCATTCAATTCGCACTGAAGTACAACTTCTAACGAGATAATTGCGGGCACGCCGTTAGCGTGCCCGCTCTCTCAAGGTGTTATCAAATGAACCCCCATAGACTGCGTGACAAGGTTGTGATCGTAACCGGGGCCGCGGCCGGGATCGGACGCGCCACGGCGAAACGGTTTGCAGGCGAAGGCTGCCGGGTGGCGGCATGGGATGTCAACGATGCTGCCCAGTCGGATGTGATTCGCGAGTTGGAAGCCGCTGGCGGGCAGGCATTATTTCGCAAAACTGACGTAACGAATGCGCAGGATGTTGAAGAGGGCGTCGGCAAAATCATCGGCCAGTGGGGCCGGGTGGATATTCTGGTCAACAACGCGGGCATTACCCGCGACGCGCAGTTGATCAAGTGGAAAGATGGCGTCGTGGCTGGCACGATGACCGACCAAGCCTTTGACGCGGTGATCTCGGTCAACCTGAAGGGCGTGTTTGTCTGCACGCGCGCTGTGGTTCCGCATATGATCCGCAATGGAGGCGGCGTTATCCTCAATGCTTCGTCGGTCGTTGGGCTGTACGGTAACTTTGGCCAGACCAACTACTCTGCGACCAAGGCGGGAGTAATCGCCTTTGCCCAGACGTGGTCGCGGGAACTGGCAAAATACAATATCCGCGTGAATGCCGTCGCTCCAGGATTTATCGCCACCGAAATGGTGCAGAAGATGCCAGAGAAAGTCATCCAGTCCATGGTTTCGCACACGCCGCTGGGGCGCATGGGAAAGCCTGAGGACGTCGCCGAAGCCTATCTATGGTTGGCTTCCGATGCGGCATCGTTTATTACTGGCACAGTGCTTTCCGTGGATGGAGGATTGGTGCTGGGGACGTGAGACACAGCATTTCTGAAAAGGTGCAATCATGACGCGCTACGCGACGATTGTCTCTACCGGCCGCTTCGTGCCGGAAATCGAGGTAACGAATGACATGCTGCGGGAGCGGTTCAAGCACATACCCGACTTCGTCGATAAGATGGAAGCCTCCAGCGGCATCAAGACGCGCTGGCATGCTCCCGAAAACTGGGCGACCATCGATGTCGCCCTGCCCGCCGCCAAACTCGCACTGGAACGGGCCGGGAAGAAACCCGAGGACGTCGATCTGATCATCCTCGGCACCGACTCTCCGGATTACATCACGCCTGCTACCTCGGTCGTGCTGCAATACAAGCTCGGGGCCAAGAATGCCGGGACGTTTGATATCGGTTGTGCCTGCGCTTCATTTCCCACCGGTCTTTCCGCGGCCGCTGGAATCATCGCCGCGAACCCGGGGATCAAAACAGTGCTGGTTATAGGCGTCTATCTTATGCACAAACTCACGTCGCCCGCCGATCCTATGATTTTTTTCTACGGGGATGGCGCGGGCACGGCAGTGCTCGAACCTGCGCCTTCACCGGGATTTGTCACTTCGACCTTTCGCGCCGACGGTTCCTATCACGACTATTGGGGAATCTACTCCGGGGGCACGTTCGAACCGGCTACCGAAGAATCCGTGAAAGCCGGACGAACGGCGTGCACGATCAAGAATCGCTATCCTCCGGAGTTGAACGAGGAGACGTGGCCGATCATTGTGCAACGACTCGCCAAGGACGGCGGTTTTGAGTTGCGCGACGTTGACTGCTTCATCTTTACGCAGGTGAGGAAACCGACAATTGAACGGGTGATGGAACGTCTTGGCGTGCCGGCGCAACGCGCGCATACCATCATGGAACAATATGGCTATACCGGCTCAGCTTGCGTCGGCATGGCGCTCGATAGTGCGATCGAGCAGCGGAAGGTGAAGCCGGGTAGCCTGGTTGTGATGGTTGGCTCGGGTGTCGGCTACAACCAGGCCGGCTGCGCGTTTCGCATGCCATCGAAGTAGTCGTGCCGCAGGCGAGCCGATGCTCTACTTGTTCGTTCGAGGGAACATGCTTGCCGGTTTTCGTTCAGGTCGCGTTTCTTCTGGCCGCGCTCGCGTTCCTAATCGCGCTGGCTGTTTCCATCCAGTTTTTCCGCCATCCGATGGCGATGATGGTCTGGTTGCGGCGAAAGCGGCTCCAACGTGCTGGATTTGCCAGTACCACAATTGAGACCAGCGTCGGGCCGCAGATCGTGTGGCGGGGAGGCAGCGGTCCATTGCTCGTTCTTCTGCATGGAGCGGGAGATCAGGCCAGCACGTGGCATAAGATCGCCGCCGATTTGTCCCGCACGTATTCGCTCGTTATGCCCGATTTAGCTGGGCACGGCCAAAGCGCACCGCCGTCCGGCCCACTCAGCATCGGAACCATTTTGGCCACACTGGAGCAGGTGTTGGATTCAGATTCCTGGAAGCCGCACCGTTTCATCCTGGCGGGGAACTCCCTGGGTGCGTGGAGTGCGATGTTGTACACGCACAAGCACCCTGATCGCATTTCCCGCTTGCTGCTGATCAATGGTGGAGCATTGAAAGGATTGCAAACCGAGATCACGCTGACGCCGAAGAGCCGGGAAGAAGCGCGGCGCACGTTCGACGCAATTCTTGACCCGGCAACGCCTCGGCCTCCGGGTTTTGTTCTCGATGACTTGATCCGCGTCACGAACCACGGGCCCATGGCACGCCTAATAGCAACCGAGGCTGAGATTCCGAACTATGTTCTTGACGGCAAGCTCCGCGATTTTCGCGTGCCTGTCGACATTGTGTGGGGAGCCTCCGACCGGCTCGTTCCCATCGATTACGCGCGCGCGATGGAGGCTCAACTACCTGCCGCTCGGTTGACAGTGATTGAGCGCTGCGGGCATGCGCCCCAGCTCGAATGTTCAGCCAAGCTTCTCAAAGTGCTGCACTCTGTTCTCGAGGCGGCGGCGCCGACAGAGAAAAGCTATGCTCCCAGGGGGTCTGCCAATCCGTGATTACCGCTGACATCCTGGGAGAGCGCGCCCGTCTTACTCCCGACGTGATTGCGCTGATCCACGCTCCCACACGCCGGCAGTTTACTTATGCGGAACTGGATCGGCGGGCCTTGCAGTGCGCCCGGGTCTGGACCGATCTTTGCTCTCTATCGCTCAGCGATCGCGTCTGCATCCTCTCGGAGAACCGCCTTGAGTATGTTGATGCCTTCTGGGCGGCCGGCAAGTCCGGTGTCATTCTCGTCCCTCTCGGGACGCGCAGCACGGCCCACGAATTGCACCAAGTACTGGCCGACTGCAACCCGTCCTGCCTAATGTATTCCGCGCGCTATGAGAAACTCGCGAAAGAGCTTCGACAGCTCGTACCCTTCAAACACGCCATCAGTCTCGATGCGGCGGACGATGGTCCGCATACGCTGAGCTATGCCAAAGCCGTACAGCGAGTTCGTCTGAATCCTTTTTCCACGCGGCCTCAGCCCGAAGAGATTTTCTGCTTGCTCTATACAAGCGGAACCACTGGACGGCCAAAGGGCGTAATGATCCCGCACCGGCAGATCGCCCTGAACGCCTTTACCACGGTCCTCTCCTGGCAATTGCTGCCGACTGATCGGGTTCAGGTTTACACGCCCATGTATCACGCCGGCGGACTCACGGTATTCATGACCCCGCTATTCGCTATCGGGGGCAGTATCGTGTTGCACGAAGGCTTCGACGCCGCTGAAACCTTGCGAGCGTTTCAAGATTACAGATGTACCCTTCTTTTCGGTGTACCGACCACCCTCAAAATGCTTCTCGAGTCGCCGGAATTCCCCGTGGTTGATTTCACCCATCTGCGCTGGTTGTGTAGCGGAGGTGCTCCCCTTCCGTTACAGCTTCTCCGCGCCTACCAGGACCGCGGCGTGATTTGTCGGCAAGGCTACGGCTTGACCGAAGTTGGCGTGAACTGCTTCGCCATGAGCGACGAGGACTCCCAGCGCAAGGCGGGTTCGATCGGGAAGCCCCTGATGTTCACGGAGGCAAAGCTTCTCGATTCCAAGGGCGATCCGGTCGCTACCAATGAAGTTGGCGAGCTGTGCCTGCGCGGTCCACATGTTTGCCGCGGCTATTGGAATAATCCGACGGCTACTTCCCAAGTGCTCGACGCGGAGGCATGGTTCCACACCGGCGACTTGGCGCGCTGCGACGAAGATGGCTTCTTCTATATCGCCGGCCGCTCCAAGGACATGATTATCAGCGGCGGTGTCAATATCTATCCCGCAGAGATCGAGAGAGAACTACTGGATCATCCTGCCATTGGCGAGGTTTCCGTTATTGGCGCGGCCGACGACAAGTGGGGAGAAATTCCGGTCGCCTTCGTTGCGCTGAAACCAGGCGCGAATACCACGAACGTCGATCTCATCGAATTTCTCCGTCCGAGAATCAACAAGATCAAATTGCCCCGCCAAGTCGTTTTCGTCGAAGCATTGCCACGCAATGCCTATGGCAAGGTCATGAAGCTCGAACTGCAGGATCGGTTGCGCAATCTAAAGTCTGGGGTTGCCGGCGAAAGCGATGCGGTCATGCGCGAGCGGAGATCATCGTGAATACGCGGCTCTACGGCGGGGAACTCACTTAGACTGCGGCCCTTGCGGATTCTCTCTTTGTCGGGAAGATTACCCTTCGCGCCGAACAACAGACGAGAAAACCGCCGCCGCGTGAACATCTGCGAAAAGCATAGATGGAACACTGAGACCGTCCTGCGCCCCTCTTCGTATCGGAAGCTCTGAGTGGAAGAAAATGCAATTCCCTCCGAAATACTCTGTCCTTCGATGTTGCATTGCTTTCGATTCATCGGACGGAGTTCTTGCCGTTCAGTGGTCACAAACCCTGATGATCTGGATCACAGACCCGTTGGTTATTGCAAAGGCAGTATCGGAGCAACTGTTTTGTAAAGGAACAACCAATGGCCTCCACTGCTGCCCCTGTCAAGCCAGAATTATTGCGGACCCTTCCTTCCGATGGCGCGCGCCAGATTCAGTGGCGATTCGCCGACCGTTACGACCTGCAGATGTTGGTGCAATCGGTACGAGCCGTAGCTCGGGGCCCAGTGGCGCGACTGGTTGCCGCTGGCGGCCGCAATTCACATGATTGGACGCCCGCTAAGGCCGATCTGCTTGAGGCCTTTGATAAATCCGGCATCACCGCTGTCTTCATGGAGCCCGAGCAGGGCGGATTCATCGCCGGCCCAAAGAACCTGGCGCTGGCTCTGGTGGCGTTTGAACTGGCGTGGGTGGACGGTGGGGCCGCAACTGGCAGTCTGGCGGGCTGTCTGGCGTTGGCGCCGATTCACGAGCGTGGCACGGTTGAGCAGCAAATGAAGTATATGCAACTGGCCGCTCCGCCTCAGCCAGGGGAAGAGCGCAAACCATGGCGCGGCGCATTCTGCCTTACCGAACCCATTCCTTACGTCGGTGTCGATACCGGCATGCTGAACGGTAAACTTCGAATTGCCGAATGGAAAAAGGGAGAAGAGCCCATCCTGCAGGTGGAAAAGCGCGGCCGCTTCACCACCAACATCGCCTTCGCCAATTTCGTGACCGCCGCCGTGGACTCAGGCGATGAGCGGATCAAGGGAAGCTGCATGGTGATCCTGGAAGAAGGAGATCCCGGAACATTCGACCGTGGCACCCCCACACGCAAGCTGGTGCATCAGCTTTCATCCACCGGCGATCCAATCTTCAGTCTGCGAATTCCGGCAAGCCGCATCGTGGGCGGCTACGACGTGAAAGATGGCGTCGTCGTGCCGCGCTACAACCACAGCGAGGTGATTGAAGCCGTGTTTCGCAGGACGCGCGTGACCGTGGGCATCATGACCGCAGCGAAATTGCTCTCGGCAGTGGAGCCCGTGATCCGCTATCAGCGAGGGCGATTTCGTGGCGCGGAGACGGCAACTCCCGGATCGGTGCGGTTTGAACTCGGGTTGCAGGCCCGCGAAGACACCCTGCATCGTCTGGTCGATGTATGGGCGACTGGCGAGGCCGGCGCATCGCTTGGATTTGCGGCAGCGCGTGTGTTTGACGACCTCGATCCCCTCGAGCACGAGGCCGACAAAATCCTTGGGGCGCGTGGGCTTACGAGTGCCAAGGCGCGCGCGAAGTTGCAGCGCGAAGCGGCGGAAAGGGCGGCGAATTTGCTCCGGTTGCCGGCAGGAGACCCGGAGAAAACACAACTCGAATCCGATCCGCTTATGCGTTTCGCTCTTCTAGACTCGCTAGCCGACGTTCTTTGTCCCGCCACCAAGTTATGGAACACCGGTTGGGGTGCCCAGATGATGCGCGAGGCAGTCAGCCTGATGGGTGGCTACGGCATCACGGAAGATTGTCCCGGTTTCCTTGGCAACAAGTGGATGGATGCGCAACTGGAAGCAACTTACGAAGGACCCGAAGCAGTGCAGCGGCGGCAACTCTCAATCACCATGACCAATCCCCTCTTCCGGGCGCAATTCCAGGCGTGGATCAAGGAGATGCGCGGGATTGCATCCGAGCGTCCCGGCACCGGCGCATGTGCGCTGGCAACGGCGATGGGAATGTGGCTGTGGACACTCGAGCGCCTACAGAGCAGCACCGACGCCGATGGCGGCCCCTTATATCAAAGCGCACGCCAGGGCGTAACGTTCCCGCTGGCCGACGCTCTCTGCTGGCTGCTCGCGGCTCGCTGCCAGATTCTGGATACCATCGAACTGGAAAAACGCGGCGCCGACGATCCTGCTGTTGCGGAAGGACTGCCGGGCCTAGTGAATTTCATGAGCGACCTCTGCCACGTACAGTCGGCACGGGCCGGCGGAGAAGTATCCCGCATCTGCGCCGAGCTGGTATTCGGACACAACCGTCACCCCGCATGGGACGAACCAGGCTATCGCGGCTGCTACCAGCAGGACGAATTGGATTCTCTCGAAGGCATCATTCCTGGAATCGGTTCCTACGGCCTGGACGTGATCGGCAATGACGGATCGCATCCCAGGAAGGCTGGCCCCTGCGCGAAGTGCAATGGAGCCGAGCAATTCCTCTCGTTGCAAACAAAGCTCAGCACCTGCCTCACCGGTTGCCGGCTTTCGAAAGATCGGGCCGCCGAGGCAATTTCGAAGCTCATGATCCCGGAGGCGCTGGATTATCCCGCATGAGCGCCGTTCCCCCAGTTTCGGCCGCTGAGCAACCAGCGATCAAGCGACAACAGATGGCAGTCGACATAGCCTGTGTCGGCTTCGGTCCCGCGATGGGCGGTTTTTTGACTACCCTCAGCCGCAGCCTGTTGAATCCCGACGGAACGGTGCGACTGGAGAGCGCAACCTCCCGCGGCATGCCCTTGCAGGTGGTCTGCTATGAACGCGCCGACGGGCTGGGCTTCGGAGTCTCAGGCGCGGTCACACGGGCACGCGGCATTCGCAGCAGCTTCCCTGACGTCGATCTCACCCAGATTCCCATGGCGGCTCGGGTGAACAAGGAAAGACTTGTTTACCTCCTGGACCCCTTGCGCGCCAGCCGGCGTTCTTTCGCGTTCAAGACCGCTGACGGCGCGCTTCGCTCACTGGGCTTCCTGTTCGGCGTGAAGCACGAAGCTTTCGAGCTGCCATACACGCCGCCGTTCATGCGGAAACACAATGGGCTCGTGTTGTCGCTGGGCCAATTCAACCAGTGGGTCAGCGATCGGGTCGCCGCGTCCGGTCTGGTGCAAATCTGGCCAGGCATGCCCGTCGCTGAGCCGCTGATCGCAGGAAATACCGTTACCGGAGTTCGCCTTGCCGATCAGGGGACTGATCTGCAAGGGCGTCCCGAGGCAGGGTTCACTCCTGGCATGGATCTGCACGCTGCGCTCACCGTCATCGGTGACGGTCCGGTGGGAACCGTGGCCCGAAAACTCGACGCGCACGCAAACATTGGAATGCCACCCGGCCACGAGTCCCGCGAGTGGGCTCTCGGCATGAAGATGGTCGTTGAACTCCGCGAAGACAGCGGTCTCGAAGCTGGTACTGTCTTGCACACTATCGGATTCCCGGAGCCCGAGATCTTCGGCTTCCTTTATGTTCATCCGGATCGGCTCGCCTCCGTGGGAATTTTCGTTCCGTCTTGGTTCGGCAGCCCGGTGCGCACGGCCTATCGCTATCTGCAGCACTTTATGCTTCATCCTTATTTATGGCGCTATCTTCAGGCCGGAACCCTGAAGTCATGGGGAGCGAAGTCACTGCAGGAATCGGGCCGGCACGGCGAACCATTCCTCGCGGGTAACGGTTACGCCCGCATCGGAGAGGGCTCGGGAAGCACAAACGTTCTCGCGGGCTCCGGAGTGGACGAAGCTTGGACGACGGGCGTGCAACTGGCCGAAGCGGTCATCGAGCTCGCCGAGAGCAGGCGTGCTTTCACGCGGGAAAACCTTGAAGCAACCTACGTGCGCCGCCGCCGAGAAAGCTGGGTCGATGCCGAATCGAAGGTCGCAGCGAACGCGCGCAACGGGTTTCAGCAGGGCGTCATCCCGGGCATCATAGGCATGTCTCTCGCAGGCTTGACTGGCGGACGTTTCGCGCCAGCATTGCGCCCGGTGTCCAGACGCGTCCCTTCACTGCAAGAAGCCTACGGCTCACGGATTTCTGCGCCCGAACTGAAGCAAATAGAAGAAGAGTGCGCCATCCAGGGTACCTCGCTGCATGATCGCATCATGGACCGTTGTGGCTGGCCGCAGATTCCTTTGGATGGCAAGCTGCTGGTCTCTCACCAGGACGCCCTGCTCATGGGCGGAGGCGTGCAGGCGCCTCCGGGTTGTGCGAACCATGTGGTCTTTCGTCGCCCCGAGCTTTGCCGCGAATGCGCAACCAAACTCTGCGTGGAGATGTGCTCCGGCCAGGCCATCAAACACGGTGAGGCGGGAGTGCCCGCCTTCGATCGTGAGAAGTGCGTTTACTGCGGTGCGTGCCTCTGGAATTGCCGAGCCGATGGTGATGGGGCCCGGGGCAATGTCGAATTCAACGCCGGTGCGGGGGGATTGCACTCCGCGCTGAATTGATAGAAGCGCCGGACGTCCTAGTGCGGCTGGGTAGACGCCAGAAGTCTTTCGCAGGTCTGCTAACGACTAACGACCAGCCACCAACGACGATACTGGTAAAAACATGTGAATTACTGACTCGACAGGATGCAAATGACAAACGGATATCACATCGTAGTGTGCGGGAGCGTCGTACCCGACCCGCTGCAAACTCTGGAACCGGTCTCTACACCCTCCGGTCCTGCGCTCAAGAACGAAATGATGCTTCCGGCGGTGCTGGATCCTTGGGCGGCTCATGCTCTATATGAAGCTGCCGGCCTGGCAACGAAGGTCCCCGGCAGCAAGGTCTGGCTGGTAAGCGTGGGACCAAAGGCAAAGCTGCAGCAGGTCATGATGACGATTGCGCAGCGCGTGAGCTTTGAATTTGTACCTGTGGATGCGAGCGCCAGTGGCTTCGCCGATTCGCATTCGACGGCCGCACTGCTTGCCGAAGCGATCCAGAGTATCCCCGGCCTTGATCGCACACGTTTGCTGGTATTTGGCGGCTGGGAATCGGCGTCGCGAGGCGCGGGCGCGACCATGCAACTTGTGGGAGAGCGACTCGATATTTTCGACCAGTTTCAAGGCGTCGATCAGCTCAACGCGCAGCCCGATGGCTCGTTCGAAGTTCTGGAGCGCATCGAGGGGGGGCGTCATCAGATCTCGGTCTGCTCTGGCCCGCCCGCTTTGTTGGGCTGGGCGACGGGCAATCTGCCCGAACCGCGCAACAATCCGCAGGTCGGAATGGCCAATATGCGCTCGGTAATGCCCGCGTTGCAACGGGCTAAGCCGGTGCCGCTTCCGGCCGGTGGGCTACACTTCCTGAGCGCCAGCCCGCCGAAACAGCAGCGGCAGACTCGAGTCATCAAAGACCTTTCTTCTGAGCAGATCGCGCAGGAGATTGCCGAATGGATCGGCAAGTCGTAAACGAAATCAGATTTCGTATCGGGGCATGCTTTCGAGCATTTTGCTAACGCGTTACTGGCGGCGCCCTTCAGACGCCGGATTCTAAAAGCGGAGACCAAGACTCTGATGGCACAAAATACTTTATTTTTGGCGCACGTTGCGGAAGGCGCCAACACGCTCACTAAGGCATCGTATGAAGTTCTGGGTGCGGCATTAAAATTGAGCCGTCAACTTGGCGCCCACTTGACCATCGGTCTGATAGGAGAGGACGTGGCCGCAGCCGCCGAAACGATTGCCGCCGCGGGGGCCGATAGAGTCTTTTCCGTGTCCGGACCTGACTTCTCGACTGCCCGCTACATGAGCGACGCCGCCGCTGCCGAAGCCATCTGCCGATCATCGGGAGCCGCTCTTATTCTCGCGCCCGCATCCTCGCGATTCATGCGCGTCTTGCCGGGAGTAGCCCACCGTCTCCAGGGATGCGCCGACACGCATGTTACTTCGCTCGAAGCGCTCAAGGGCGAATTGCTTGCCACCCGCTGGTACTATCGGCAGCGGATTGAAGCGGTCATTCGCCGCGAGCCGCGCCCATGGATTGTTTTACTGGAGCCCGGTTGCGAGGCGGCCTGGACCGGGACGCCCGGCCCAATCGAACTCGAAGAAGTCTCCCTGCGAAAGTTAACCGCCAGAACGGTTGTTACTGGGATCCGATCCCCTAGAAGCGACGCGCAAACGATTCGGCCCGATGCCGACTTGCTGTTTGTCGCAGGCGCGGGATGGACCAAGAAACAGTCGGATGGAAAGACTCATGTCGAGGAAGCCGAGAAGCTGATCCTCGATTTCCTGCGTGCCTCCGGCTCATCCTTGGGCGGCAGCAAATCGCTAGTCGATCAATCCGGTGAGAGTCAAGCGGTGCTGCGTTTCATGACTCATCTGAATCAGGTCGGACAGACTGGATCAACACCCCGCCATCCCAAAGGCCTCTCCATGTGTTGCCATGGCGAGGAGCCACACGTGGTAGGTTGGCGATTCATCAACGAGCGCCGCGCGGTCAATCTCGATCCGAATTGTGGATGGGCACGAGGAAAAGCAGACGTTCTTTATGTAGCCGACGCGTTTGAAGTACTCGCGAATTTGAATGCTCTACTGACTCCGGTAACCCAGACCAGCATCGCAGCAACGACTCCGAAAGCCTGAGGGTTGGCTCTGCCGAGTTCTTCTTCGGACGGAAAAGGATGAACGGCGAAGAATAGACGGAGCGCAGCGCTTTTGCTTCCGGTTTGCCGACCAACTGGCAGTGATGCGGCGCAACCTCGTCAGTGATTCGTTGACGGGATTGTGCGTGGCGCATGGAGAGATGTACACGCCTCTATTGCTCGCGTTCCAGTTCCCCCTGGAAAGATTCCTTCGACAACAACGATGCCCGCCGCGCACGGGGCGGTAGGGGCCGAGTCATGACATACCTTGCGGAGGAGGAGGGAGTATCATGCGGATGACTACACGGAGCACCTGGAAGTGGATAGGGCAATCCCTGAGTTCGTCGACTTGCCACCGCGTCCGCCGCGGCGTCGTCGATTTCTTCTTATCTTGGGTGTGTTTGCTGCCATCTTCTTCGGCGGTCGCACCGCGCTGTCATATTACGTGGACGTCCTTTGGTTCGCGTCGCTCGGCTATGCGGACGTGTTCTGGAGAAAACTGGGCCTGCAATGGGGAGTCTTCGCGGCCTTTACAGTGGTGACATTCCTCGTTTTGTATGGATCGTTCCTCGCTTTGAAGCGGGCGCATCTCCCGGATTTGCCGAGCGGCCACACGATTTTCATCGGCGGACAGCCATTGAAGCTGCCGGTTGAGCCTGTTCTCCGCCTTATTGCTCTCTGTGTTTCGCTCGTCATCGCCGCTGTCACCGGCGGCGCCATGTCCGCGGAGTGGCCAGCGCTCGCACTTTATTGGTACGCGCCCCGAACTTCGGGCGTCATGGACCCGATCTTTGGCAGATCGCTGAATTTCTTTTTGTTCGCGTTGCCCGCGTGGCAGCTTATCGCCGGTTGGCTTCTCACGATGGCCGTCATTGCCTGCGGCCTCGCCATCTTCTTCATTCTTATTACGGGCGGAGCGCGTGCGCTCAGTGGGCGTCTCAGTCGGTCGGTCACCTTGCCTTGGCGCGGGCTGTCCATTGCGTTTGCGTTTCTGTTGCTGATCCTCGCGATGCGAGCGTATCTCGACCGGTTCGAGGCATTGCTCGAAGATCATACGATCTTCGGTGGCGTCACCTACACCGACGCGCACATCACGCTCACCGGAATGCTGATCGTTTGCGCAGCGCTCGTGCTGGGCGCGCTGATCGCGGCCGTTAACGCCGTGCGCCTGCCGCGCGGGGTGTGGCTCGTCGCGGCGATCGTTCCAGCCGCGGTCTGTTACATCGCTCTTCAAGGGATCGCATGGTACGTGAGCAGCTTCATCGTCAAACCGAACGAGTTGGTCCGGGAAAAGCCTTACATTGTCTACAACACTGACTTCACGCGGCAGGCTTACGGATTAGACCGGGTCGCGCAGCGCGAGTTTCCCGCCGAGACAACCGTTGACGCCGCCGATGCCGCAAACAATCAGGCTACGCTGCAAAACATCCGTCTCTGGGACTGGCATGCCTTGCAAGACACGCTGCGTCAGATTCAGGAGATCCGGACCTACTACGACTTCCCGGACATCGACATCGATCGCTACTCAATCGACGGCACCACTCGCGAGGTCATGCTCGCGGCCCGTGAGTTGAATGTCGACAAGCTCCCGGAGAGCAGCCGCAACTGGATTAACGAGAAGCTGATCTACACCCACGGCTACGGCATCACGATGAACCCGGTGAATGGGTTCACGCCGGAAGGCCTGCCCACCCTGATTCTCAGCAACATGCCGGTACAGAGCACAGTGCGCGGCCTGACCGTGACGCGCCCGGAGGTTTATTTTGGAGAGTTGACCGATACCGACGTCTACGTAAAGACGAGGCAGAAAGAATTCAACTATCCCCAGGGCGAAAGCAACAATCTGACATCTTATGAAGGCAACGGCGGCATCGTGCTGGGCAATTTCCTGCGCCGCGTGCTGATCGCGCTCGACCGCGACGACCTCGCGAAGCTGCCTTTCAGCGACGACGTAAACGGGGACAGCCGACTGCTGATGCACCGCAACATACGCGATCGTGTCTCGGCATTGGCGCCCTTCCTCACTTTCGATCCGGATGCGTACATCGTGCTCGGCGATGACGGCCGGCTGTCGTGGATCATGGATGCATACACGGTTTCAGACAGCTATCCCTACTCGACCCACTACCGCCTGGGCAACGACCTTATTAATTACATGCGGAACAGCGTTAAGGTCGTCATCGATGCCTACGACGGTACGACGACATTTTACGTGTTTGATCCGGACGATCCGATCATCGCAGCCTACCGAGGAATCTTCCCGAGCCTATTTAAAGACGCGGCCATGATGCCGCCGGGACTGCGCAAACACGTCCGCTACCCCGAGTTGTTGCTCAAGCTGCAGGCGGAAGTTTACGGCCTGTATCACATGACCGATCCGGAAGCGTTCTACAACCGCGAGGATCTGTGGACGGTCGCGACTGAAGTGGGCATGGGCGAAGGCGGAGGGCAAACCACGCAGGTGATGCAGCCGAATTTCGTGCTGATGAAACTGCCAGGCGAAACCGGCGAGGAATTTGTGGAGATTCTGCCCTTCACGCCCGCCAACCGGAATAACCTGATCGGCTGGATTGCCGGGCGCAGCGACGGCGCGAAATACGGTACGTCGGTGGTCTACAATTTTCCGAAGACCAGGCTGGTCGACGGACCGTTGCAAATCGAGGCTCGCATCGATCAGAACGCGCAGCTCTCCGGACAACTGACACTGTGGAATCAGCAAGGCTCGCACGTGCGGCGCGGGGCGCTGCTGGTGATTCCGTCCGGACGCGCGCTGCTGTATGCCGAACCGATTTACCTGCAAGCCGAACGCAGTCCAATGCCGGAGTTGCGCCTGGTTGTGCTCGCATTGCAGGATAAGCTGGCATACGGGCCGACCTTCGAGTCGGCGATGGCTTCGCTCTTCGGCGGAGCGGCGTCTTCCCTGACGGCCACGCCCGGGAGTTCCCAACCAACGACCGCCGCGTCTGTTTCGGGCGAGGCGGGACGAGGCGCACCGGGATCCGCCGCCATACCTCAGCCTGCAACGGATCTCAATGCGCTCATCGCGGAAGCCGCCAAAGACCTCGCCGACTACCAGCGCCTGACAGCCGAAGGCAAGCTCGGTGAAGCTGGGCAGAAGCTGGAAGAGTTGAAGCGCACCCTCGACAAGCTTAGCGCGAGTCAGAGGTAGTCGCGACGGTCGGATGTTTGCATCTCGAGTCGAGGCATACCGACACCAACATGCAAGGCCCCTCCACAGCCAATCCCTGAGCCTATGAATGGCATGCATGGTACTACCGGGCATCGAATACCGGGATTCCTGCGCGCCCCGCCGAAGAGGAGACGCAACCTGAATACTCCACCCGATTGCAAGATCTCCGTCCGTTTAACGGCTGTTCAGTTACTCGCCTCTACGCATCCGTCCATAATAGCGGTGGGTTCTCGCTGGAGCACCGAACTAGCGGGAATGATGAGCTCAAGGAGCGTACCAGGATCGACATTCGTCAGCCGTAATTCTCCACCGAATTCCCTAGCGCGCTGTTTCATGCCTCCGATTCCCACTCCTACTCGCTCCGGGCGCATCTCAGCCACCTGTTCGTCGATTCCCTTTCCGTCGTCGAGTACCGTCACGACGATGGAGGCATCCTTCTGTCGCAAGCTGATCGACACCTTCCGAGCCTCCGAATGACGGAATACATTGGTCAGTGCCTCTTGCACGATGCGAAAAACCGCGGTCTCAACTTCGGGCGCAAGTCGCGGAAAATTCGGGGGTTGCACGTCAAGCAATGTTTCGATGCCGCTGCGCTTGGTCAGGCCCTCCGCGTACCACTCCAGCGCCGACAGCAATCCCACCTCATCGAGCAGCGGGGGGTGGAGAAGGTGAGACAACGTGCGGACTTGCTGAATCGCACGATCAATCATGTTGCTCGCCTGAGCGACGGCTTCCTTGGGTTCGGATGATTGCCCGAGAAGCATTGTGTCGAGCGTCATCTTGGCTACGGCAAGCTCTTGTCCCAACCCATCGTGCAGATCGCGCGCTATGCGACGCCGCTCTTGATCCTGCGCCGACATAAGGCGTCCAGAAAGGCGGCGCAGTTCGTCGGTCCGTCGATCCACCATCTTTTCTAATTGAACCGCGTCCTCACGAATCGATTGTTCGAGCACCTTGCTGTCGTGAATATCGGAGCAAGTGCCGTACCATCGTACGGCCTTTTCCGTATGAGTTCGGATGGGCACGGCACGGGCGCGAAACCAGCGGTAGTCTTCGTCTTTCCCGCGTAAGCGATACTCCACTTCATAGTTCTCCCCTGATTGGACACAGGCCAGCCATCGCTGCTGGCTTCGCTCCCGGTCATCGGGATGCACGTAGTCCCACCATCCGAAGCCAACGGCCGATCCCGGCGGCGCGCCCGTAAATTCATAAAAACGGTCGCTGATGTAATCCCTGGCGCCATCCGCCTGCCTGCTAAAGATGATATCGGGAGCGGTGTGCACGATGGCGCCGAGTTCCTGATTCCTCTCGGCCAATTCGAGGTTGAGACTCCGCAATGCTTGCGCTTTTGCTTCTAATTCTCCGGTCCGCTCCGCGACGCGCTGTTCCAGTTCTCGATTTAATTCCTCCAGTTGCCTGGTTGTGCGGTGCAAGTCCGCAAAAACCCTGACTTTCGCACGCAAAAGTTCTTGCACCACCGGAACGGAGATGTAGTCGACTGCACCATGCTCGTATCCTTTTAGACGGTCCAGGTCCGTCAGATGCACCGCGGAGATGAAAATGATCGCGGTCTTCTGGAATCGCGGATGCTGGCGGATCATAGCGGCCAGTTCGAATCCATCGAGATCTGGCATGCTGACATCCATGAGCACCACGGCCACGTCGGTCCGCAGAAGAATTTCGAGCGCTTCTTTCGCCGACGACGCTTTGATCAAGTTCTCGTTCAGTTCAGAGAGCATAACCTCATAGCTGAGCAACTTGGCCGGTTGATCATCCACCATGAGAATATTGACACCCTCGTTCTTGCTCATTGTTTTCTCCCTGCCGTCTGGAGAACTAAACCCCCGCTGCTATTGCTATCGGTGAAGCCACATGCGCAGCGACGAGAGTAGTTGCTCGGTATTGACGGGTTTGGCCAGGTACTCCGACGCACCAGCTTCCAGACATTTCTCGCGATCCCCCTTCATTGCCTTTGCCGTCAAGGCAATGATGGGCAGCCGCTGCAATGATGCGTTTTGTCGAATCACCCGCATGGTCTCGTAGCCGTCCATCTCGGGCATCATAATGTCCATGAGGACGATTGCAACATCCGGCGTCGACTCCAGCTTGGCAATCGCTTCTCGTCCTGTCCCCGCCGTAATCACTGTCATGCCACGCCGCTCAATTACGCTGCTGAGGGCGAAGATGTTGCGCACATCATCATCGACGACCAGCACCTTCTTTCCGATCAGGGCATCGTCGGAGTGGTGCAGTCGATCGAGCATTCTCTGCTTTTCCACAGGGAGGTCGGCCACAATACGATGCAAGAACAAGGCCGTCTCATCCAGCAATCGTTCCGGAGACTCAACTCCCTTAACCACAACGCTGCGCGCCAGCGCGTGCAGACGTGCGTCCTCCTCGGGTGAAAGTTCTTTGCCCGTGAACACAACCACCGGTAAGTCGCAGAGAGAAGGAGTGTCACGGAAACGTTCCAACACCTCGAAGCCTGATATGTCAGGCAGACGCAGGTCAAGAACGACACAGTCGAAAGGCTGCTCGTTGACGGCCCTCATCGCATCTTCGCCGCTGGAAACGACGGTGACGTCGATGTCGTCATATCCTAACAATTCCTTGACACTGAGCTGCTCCGCCGGATTGTCTTCAACCACCAACAAACGCTTCCGTCGAGGAGCGGCGTACTCCTTGATCCGGCTCAAAGCCGTTTCCAGGCCCTCGGGAGTAGTCGGCTTGGTGACAAAGGAGAATGCGCCGCGAGCCAGCCCATGCTGGCGATCTTCATCCAGCGTCAGCATCTGCACCGGAATATGGCGCGTTGCCGGGTCCTGTTTGAGGTGGTTCAGTACCGTCCAGCCCAGCATGTCCGGTAAGAAGACGTCCAAAGTCACGGCCGTTGGATGATATTCACGAGCTAACGCCAGCCCTTCCGCACCGCGCAAGGCCACTAGAACCTTGAATCCCTTGTCGCGAGACAAGTCCACTAGTACGCGCGCATAATGCGGATCATCTTCAACGATCAGCAGAATCGCGTCGTCGGGTTGCAGATTGTCCCGATCGTCGGGGATCTTTTCGATCGGATGTTCCGCGACCGACAACTGTACCGGCGAAGCCGTTGGAGATCGTCGCTCCAGCGTTGAAGCTCCAGACGGACCCACATAAGTTTGCGGCAAGTAGAGAGTGAAAGTGCTCCCCCGACTGGGTGCGCTGCGCAACTGGATCTCTCCTCCGAGCAGGCTTGCCAGTTCACGGCTAATGGCTAGTCCCAGTCCTGTTCCTCCGTACTTTCGGCTGGTGCCGGCATCGGCTTGCTGGAAGGCCTCGAAGATGATGCGCTGCTTGTCAAATGGAATGCCGATACCGGTGTCGGCGACCTCAAAGGCGACCACGGTTGCGGCCTTTCCGAGGATGGGATGATCCTCACTCCAACCGCTTTTGGCAACGGACACCGACAAGCGAACACCTCCAAGTTCTGTGAACTTGAAAGCATTTGATAGCAAGTTCTTCAAAACCTGCTGCAGACGCTTCGAGTCGGTAACAACGCTTCGGGCCAGGTTGGGATCGGTGTGGACCTCAAAACTGAGGCGCCGATTCTCGGCTTCGTGGCGGAATGGACGTTCCACCGTATCCAGGAGACTGGCGACAAAGACTTCCTCGGCCTCGACCGAGACTGTGCCGGATTCGATTTTCGACAGGTCAAGAATGTCGGTGATCAGGTTCAGCAAGTCGGTCCCGGCACCATGAATCGTGCGGGAGAACTCCACCTGTTTTGGAGTAAGGTTTCCATCCGGGTTGTCGCTGAGCTGCTGCCCCAGAACGAGAATGCTGTTCAGCGGCGTGCGCAACTCGTGCGACATATTTGCCAGGAATTCGGACTTGTACTTTGACGTCAATGCCAACTCCTTGGCCTTTTCCTCCAGCGCGCGGCGCGCCTGCTCGATTTCCTGATTCTTGCGCTCGACTTCAACGTTCTGCTCAGCGAGTTGCTGTGCTTTCTGCGCCAGTTGCTCGTTCGTCTGCTGCAACTCTTTTTGCTGCATCTGGAGTTCAGTAGCTAATTGCTGCGACTGCTTCAACAGTCCTTCGGTCTGCATTGTGGCCTCAATGCTGTTGAGCACGATGCCAATGCTGGCCGTCAACTGTTCCAGAAATGCCAGATGCGAAGTTGTGAAAGTGCTGAGGGTGGCTAGTTCGATGACCGCCTTGACGCGATCTTCAAAGAGCACGGGCAGGACGATGACATTCTGCGGAACCGCTTCGAACAATCCCGAATGAATTGAGATCGTGTTTGGCGGCAATTCCGAGATCAGCATTCGCCGCTTTTCGGCCGCGCATTGCCCCACGAGACCTTCGCCGATTTTCAGGCGCCGCAGGTGCCCATCTTCGCCGTCACCCGCAAATGCGGAGAGCAGCACCATCTCCGCCGATTCCTCCGACCCCATCTGGTAGATCACTCCTTGTTGCGCGTTTACGAGGGGAGCGAGTTCCGACAAGAGCATGCGTCCCACGGTTGTGAGATCGCGCTGCCCTTGCAACATGCCCGTGAAGCGAGCGAGATTTGTCTTGAGCCAGTCCTGCTCGGTATTTCGATCGGTGGTCAGGCGGAGGTTGTCGATCATGGTGTTGATGTTGTCTTTCAACTCCGCCACTTCGCCGCTGGCTTCCACCTGAATGGAGCGCGTGAGGTCTCCTTTCGTGACCGCGGTGGCGACTTCTGCAATCGCCCGCACTTGGTTGGTCAAGTTGTCGGCCAACAAGTTGACGTTGCCCGTAAGGTCCTTCCAGGTACCGGCCGCGCCCGGGACATTCGCCTGTCCGCCCAGCCGGCCTTCCACGCCAACTTCGCGGGCGACGGTTGTAACCTGATCGGCGAACGTGGCCAGTGTTTCCATCATGTTGTTGATGGTTTCTGCCAAGGCCGCGACTTCGCCCTTCGCGTTCACAGTCAGTTTTTGCGTCAGCTCGCCGTTAGCAACGGCTGTCACGACCTTCACAATGCCGCGCACCTGTTCCGTCAAATTAGCGGCCATCACGTTTACGTTGTCGGTGAGATCCTTCCACGTGCCCGCCACACCCGGCACCTGAGCTTGGCCACCCAGTTTGCCCTCCGTACCAACTTCGCGGGCCACGCGGGTAACTTCGGCCGCAAAGGCGTTGAGTTGATCGACCATCGTGTTAATGGTGTTCTTGAGTTCGAGAATTTCGCCTTTCACATCCACTGTGATTTTGCGCGACAGATCGCCGCGGGCCACGGCCGTGGTTACTTCGGCAATGTTGCGCACCTGGCCAGTCAAGTTTCCGGCCATGGCGTTCACCGAGTCGGTGAGATCCTTCCAGGTGCCCGCCACACCGGATACGTTCGCTTGACCACCGAGGCGGCCTTCGCTGCCGACCTCGCGGGCCACGCGCGTAACCTCGGCGGCGAATGAGCGCAACTGTTCCACCATCGTGTTCAGCGTTTCCTTCAACTGTAGAATCTCGCCGCGCACATCCACCGTGATCTTCTTCGACAGATCGCCGTTGGCAATGGCCGTCGCGACTTCGGCGATGTTGCGAACCTGGCCGGTAAGGTTGCTGGCCATGAAGTTGACGTTGTCGGTAAGATCTTTCCACGTGCCGGCCACGCCCGGAACCTGGGCTTGTCCGCCCAGCTTTCCGTCGGTTCCCACTTCGCGGGCCACGCGCGTAACTTCCCCGGCAAAGGCGTTGAGTTGGTCGACCATCGTGTTGATCGTGTTCTTGAGTTCCAGAATCTCGCCCTTGACGTCAACTGTGATCTTGCGCGACAGATCACCCCGAGCGACCGCCGTGGTGACCTCGGCGATGTTACGCACTTGACCGGTGAGGTTCCCGGCCATCGAGTTCACCGAGTCCGTAAGATCCTTCCACGTGCCAGCAACACCGGGTACGTTCGCCTGTCCTCCCAGTCTCCCTTCGGTGCCGACTTCGCGCGCAACGCGTGTTACTTCACCAGCAAAAGCGTTGAGCTGATCGACCATCGTGTTGATGGTCTCTTTTAGCAAAAGGATCTCGCCGCTGACATTGACCGTGATTTTCTTCGAGAGATCGCCGCTGGCGATCGCCGTGGACACCTCCGCGATGTTGCGGACTTGACCCGTCAAGTTGCTGGCCATCGAGTTGACGGAATCAGTGAGATCCTTCCACGTGCCGCCGACACCGGGCACCTGGGCCTGCCCGCCCAGCTTGCCGTCAGTTCCTACTTCGCGCGCAACGCGCGTCACTTCCGATGCAAACGAGCGCAGCTGATCCACCATGGTATTGATGGTGTCTTTGAGTTCGAGAATCTCACCGCGCACGTCGACCGTGATCTTGCGCGACAAATCGCCGCGCGCCACCGCCATGGATACCTCGGCAATGTTGCGCACCTGGCCGGTTAGGTTGCTGGCCATAAAATTCACGTTGTCGGTGAGATCCTTCCACGTGCCCGCCACGCCCGGAACCTGTGCCTGTCCACCGAGTTTGCCTTCCGTACCCACTTCGCGCGCCACGCGCGTCACTTCGCCGGCAAAAGCATTCAACTGGTCCACCATCGTGTTAATCGTATTTTTCAGCTCGAGGATCTCGCCTTTGACGTCGACCGTAATTTTGCGCGACAAATCGCCGCGGGCCACAGCCGTGGTCACCTCGGCGATGTTACGCACTTGACCGGTGAGGTTCCCGGCCATCGAGTTCACCGAGTCCGTGAGATCCTTCCAGGTGCCAGCCACGCCCGGGACGTTCGCCTGTCCGCCCAGGCGTCCTTCGCTGCCCACCTCGCGTGCCACGCGCGTTACTTCGCCGGCGAAACGGTTGAGCTGATCGACCATCGTGTTTAGCGTTTCTTTCAGCTGCAAAATTTCGCCCCGCACGTCAACCGTGATCTTGCGCGAGAGATCACCATTCGCGATGGCCGTCGCAACCTCAGCAATGTTTCGTACCTGACCCGTGAGATTGCTGGCCATGAAGTTGACGTTGTCGGTGAGATCCTTCCAGGTGCCGCCCACTCCGGGGACCTGAGCCTGCCCTCCCAACTTGCCTTCGGTACCCACCTCGCGAGCCACGCGCGTCACCTCACCAGCAAAGGCGTTGAGTTGGTCCACCATGGTGTTGATGGTGTCTTTCAGTTCGAGAATCTCGCCCTTTACGTCGACTGTGATCTTGCGCGACAAATCGCCGCGGGCCACGGCCGTGGTTACTTCGGCAATGTTGCGGACCTGCGCGGTCAAGTTGCCGGCCATGGCATTGACGGAATCGGTGAGATCTTTCCATGTCCCGGCGACACCTACTACCACCGCTTGGCCGCCCAGTTTGCCGTCGGTACCCACTTCGCGCGCCACGCGCGTCACTTCCGACGCAAAGGAACGCAGCTGATCCACCATCGTATTGATGGCTTCTTTGAGCTGGAGAATTTCGCCGCGCACATCGACGGTGATCTTGCGCGACAAGTCGCCGCTGGCAACCGCAGTCGCTACTTCGGCAATGTTTCGCACTTGGCCGGTAAGGTTGCTGGCCATCGAGTTGACGGAGTCGGTCAGATCCTTCCACGTGCCGGCCACGCCGGGGACCAAGGCCTGGCCACCCAGCTTGCCATCTGTACCCACCTCGCGCGCCACGCGCGTCACTTCGGCCGTGAAGACGCCGAGTTGCTGAATCATGGTGTTAACGATGTTGGCGGAGCGCAGAAATTCGCCTTCGAGCGGTCGGCCGTCCACGTCGAGACGCACCGTTTGGGTCAGGTTACCTTGGGCGACCGCCGCAATAGCCCGGGTAACCTCGGCGGTTGGGCGGAGCAGGTCTTCCACCAGCGTGTTTACAGAAACTTCGATATCCCCCCATGCACCTCTGGCTTCGTGAAACCGGAGCCGTTCTCGTGTCCGTCCTTCTTTTCCGACGACCTGCCCAACTCGCTTCAGCTCCTGTGCCATTTGCTGGTTAGCTGCCACTATGGAGTTGAAGGTGTCGGCGATCTTTCCTTCCAATCCGGTCCAGGAGCCGGGAAGCCTAACCGAGAAGTCACCATTCCGCATCGTCTGCAGACCCGCTAAAATCACGCTGAGGTCATCAGGAGCAGACGGCGTCAACAAAACGGAGTTGCCGTTACTCTTCTCGTCGGCATGTGATCCGCCGTTGGCAACCGCAGCCGCTCCTCGGATGGCTTTCTTCATCGTTGTCTCCTGCAGAGAGAGAGGTTATGTGCGCAGTTTTGCTGCTCAGCCGGGCCGGGTGCGGACAAAATTTGCCTATGAGAGAGTCATAGTCATAGGGAAGCCAGCACGATCCAGATCATTTCTTGACTACATCTCGGGGGAATTTCCTGCCCGACATGACGTCTTTTATCATGGTCAACTTCCGGTTGGCTCTAGAGTCTTTACTGTAGGTACTGCGGAGGAAGGGTCAGGCCTTGAGACCGCGCGGATGTGCTCTCACAGCGGGCTACTCTGTGCGTCATTTGAGGCGGTAGTCGCTTCCGAACAGGCGCGCCAGCGGCAAAAGATAGCCGTAACACGTCCGAGGGCATAAGAATCAACACAATGTGATCGCCTAGCCCGCAAGACGTCCCAAATACAATATTTTCCCCACTTCAGTACAAGTTTTATCGGATTGCTCACGAGAAAAGTTCCAGGCAGGCTGGAACCTGGTTGCACGCGCGGCACCGTGGTGCTAAAGGGGACCCGCCAACTTTGATGAAGGAGGCATTATGCTTTATTGGGCCTTGATGTTCTTCGTGGTAGCGATCATAGCAGCGATTCTCGGCTTTACCGGAATCGCCGTCGCTGCGGCCGGGATCGCTAAGATTCTGTTCTTCATATTCTTGGTGTTGTTCGTGATCACTTTGATCGCGCATGTGGGGAGACGCGGTAGCGCCGTTTAGAGCTTTCGAGTCTGTTGGAGCAACCATGTCGCTTCGTGGTCGCCAAAAAAGCATGGGACGCCTTACGTTCCCGTGCATTTTTCGCCCTTTCGCCCAATTTCTCTGCTGAATCTAGAAACAGGCAGTCTGAGATCCATTCGGGACAATCGCCAAAAGTCAGGTTGCTTTTCGATTATGAGCGTCTTTCGACGTCGACATTGCGTGCCTGTTTTGCCGAGCCGGTCTTGGATTGCCGCGAGAGCGCCTGTCGGCTTATGGCACTCTTGGATTCGCGCTTGAGGGCGTGGGAGGCTGCTCGGGAGCGAGTGCGAGATATCTTATGACGCGGATTCTCTCCCGCCTTGACATCTTGCTCAGCCTTTCTTCGTACGGCCGCCGGGCCCTTCGGAACTCCCAGTTTCACACCCGCGCGACGCGCTTTGGAAAGTCCAATCGCAATCGCTTGCTCGGGCGACCGCACGCCATGCTTACCCTCACGAACATGATGCAGCTCTTCCCGGACAAACTCTCCTGCCTGAGTGGATGGCGATTTGCCCTGGAGGGCGTCTTCCTGGGCTTGCTCAATTGTTTCGCGTTCCGGCATGAAATATGTCCTCCTCGAAAATGAATTGCGCTAGGACGAGTTTGGCGCCCGACGTATTCGAAAACAATCCGACGTTCACTGTATGTGATTGCGGAAATCCGATGACTTTGGGAGAGTCGAATAAGGATGGCTGTCGATTCGGGCAATGCACACGAATCTCAAACTTTCACCTCATTTTCAAGCTAAAGATCGGCTTTGGTCCAACCTTTTTTTATCCATTCCAATTCTTATCCATTCCAAGTTCAACGTGGCGCTTACAGGATGTTCTTTCAGCATAATACCCGTCAAACCGGATGCTCACGGCGATTCACTTGAGGTATTAGTTAGCTAAAGGAGAGGTCTCTTATGAACTGGGATCAAGTGGGTGGCAAGTGGAATCAAGTGAAGGGTTCCGTGAAAGAGAAGTGGGGCAAGCTGACTGACGACGATCTCAAGGTAATCGATGGGAAACGCGAGCGTCTTGTCGGCAAAATCCAGGAAAAATACGGCATAACGAAAGAAAACGCTGAAGACCAGGTAGCGATGTGGACCGTGCCGGATGCCCGCGTCGAGGAAATGCCGAAGCGCAAGGCGAGTTGAAAATCACAGAAAACACATACATGGATCCACTGTGTCGCGGAAGTGCATCATCTGAGGCGCTCAAGTTTCGGAGCGCCTCTCGTTTTCTCACTAGAGCCTTCCCAATTGCAAACCGCGATCACCTACCAGGCCGAGGCCACTGCCTGGATAGTGTCCCCATCGTGTTGTAAGGCCCCGTGGGCAGGGCACCGATCAACAGCAATACTCAGGATAACCCCCGACTTATGAAGAGGACGACCGCAGGAGGGATTAAAGTACTGGGCGACACCGGCTATGAGAGAGACGCGTCGGGTTCGCTGGCACGAAGGGGTTCGCCGGTGGTTTTGGGCGAGGCGTCTGGTTGTTCCGTTACAGATCTGTGGACGATTTTGTGGGACGGTCCGCACCGTCGCTGGTCGGAAGCTCCGGTATTTATGCGAATAGCAACAGGAGATTTAGACTCGCTGTTGCGAACGCGACTATGACCCGGCAGAAGCGTCCTCGGCAGCAGCGTCGAGCTTGTAGTGTTTAAGCTTGGCATAAAGAGTGCTGCGCGCGATGTCGAGCCGTCTGGCGGCAGCTTCAATGCGACCGCCTTCGGCCTGTAAAACCTGGCTGATATGGTCGCGCTCCATCTGTTCCAAGGTCTTGCTGAGGTTGTCGGTCGTGGATTCGGGCCAGTCGTTCTGGTCGAAATGCAGATCCCTCTCAGTGATTACCCGGTTCCCACTTAACAGCACCGCCCGTTCGAACACATTCCTCATTTCACGGATGTTTCCTGGCCAGGAATAACTTTGCAACCGTCGCATTGCCTCCGCTGTGATCCCTACCTTGCCGCAGCCAAGTTCGGTGGAAAGTCGTTCGAGCAGGTGGTCTACCAGCATGGGCATATCCTCAAAGCGCTCGCGAACCGGGGGCACAGAGAGGGGAATCGTGCTGATGCGGAAGAACAGATCGCTGCGGAAACGATTGTCTCTTATGAGCTGGCCCAGGTTCTGGTGCGTGGCAGCCACGAGCCGGATGTCAACGCGCCGGTCCCGTACGTCTCCTAACCGCCGAAATTGCTTCTCCTCCAGAACCTTGAGAATCTTGGCTTGAACTTGCAGGTCCACATCGCCGATTTCGTCCAAAAAGAGAGTTCCTTTATGGGCAATCTCCAAAAGCCCGGCCTTGGTTTGGACCGCTCCGGTGAAAGCGCCTCGTTCGTGGCCAAACAGCTCCGTCTCGAGAAAATCGCGCGTAAGGCCCCCGCAGTTGAGGTCCACCAGCGGCTCTTTGGCACGGGTGCTATGTTCGTGGATCCATCGGGCGAGAACACTCTTCCCAGTGCCGGTTTCTCCATGGATCAATACCGGGCTTCCTGCGGAAGCAACTCGGGCGGTGACTTCTGCTAGCGCCCGAATCGCGTTGCTGGTTCCAAGAAACGGGTTGATGCCGTCGCGGTTACACCGGGCCTGGTTGAAAGCCTGTTTGCGGCGGTTCCTCTGGTTTTCCAGGCTTCGCTCCAGCATCACCACCAGCGTAGGCATATCCAACGGCTTGGTGAGGAAATGCTCGGCTCCCAACTTAATGGCTTGCACCGCTAGTTCAATGGAGGCGTGGCCGGTCATGATGACGATTGGGATGGAGGGATCGAGTGCGTGCAGGCGGGGCAATGTTTCGAGGATGTTTCCGTCTGCCATGCTGTAATCCAGCACCGCAGCATCCGGTTTGGTGGACGCGAAAATGGATTCGGCCTGGTGGCAGGAACTGCCGGTCAAGACCTCAAATCCGCGTTCTTCCAGATAACCCTGGACGGTAGCGAGAAAATCGGGCTCGTCATCAACAACCAGAATGCGACTATCGCCCATGAACTGCCACGGACCTCCCCAAGAGAAACAGATCTACGCCCCAGGCATTAGAAGTCTCTAAGTTATTGTAGTTTTTTCGGACAGCGGCTTTTATCGTTTTGTGGGCCTCTTCATTACTGTCGTAACGTGGAGGAAAAACTTCTGAATTTGATCCAGTCCCCCTAAGTGATGCTCTATGCTACGGAAATCATTCAATGCCCATCACTTCGGCTAGAGGGACAGTTCTCTCTGGACCGTTACGATTCGCACCCGATCCGAGTGAGCCGGTATTATGAGCCGCTCGCACCTCTTGCCTGTTTATCTCGATCGAGACTTTCGCGCACTTTGCGCAGTAACAGGTCGGAATCAAACGGTTTCGTGATCAGGACGTGTCCGCTGGTAAGCAGCGGTTCAATCACCTTCTCGGCCGCATAGCCCGTCATGAAGAGGAGGCGAATACCCGGTCGGACGGCACAGACCGCATCAGCGAGCTGCCGCCCCCCCATTCCTCCGGGCATAACGATGTCAGTGATGAGTAAGTCGGCGGTGCCGTTGACTGAGCTCAGGAGAGAAAGAGCGTCAGCACCATTGCGCGCGCCGAGGACGGTGTACCCGGCTTTCGTGAGGACGATCCGGATCATGTCCTGGAGTGCCGGTTCATCCTCGGCAACCAGGACGGTCTCAGAACCTCTCATGGATGCGGACGGGGCGGTAACTTCCTTGGCAGCAATCCCTTCCGCGGTGACTGGCAGGAAAATATCGAAGGTCGTCCCGTGGTTCGGTTGGCTTTTCACGAAGATGTAGCCGCCGCACTGTTTTACCGCTCCATAGACAATGGACAAACCGAGGCCGGTGCCTTTTCCCGGCTCCTTGGTAGTGAAGAACGGTTCGAATATCTGCGGCAACGTCTGGCTATCAATGCCGCAACCTGTATCGGTGACCGACAGCAAAACATAGGCCCCACACTTCATAGGAGGGTGTTCTGCGGCACATCTTTTATCCACTTTGACATTCGAGGTTTGGATCGAGAATCTGCCACCGTGGGGCATGGCGTCCCGAGCGTTAACCGCAAGGTTCATGATGACCTGCTCCAGAAGACCTGGATCTGCTTTGATTCGTCCCAGGTTCTCTCCGGCGGCGAAGATGAACTCAATGTCTTCTCCGATCAGGCGACCGAGCATTTTGTTGAAATCTTCGATCAGGGAATTGATGTTCAGCACATGGGGGAGCGCAACATGTTGCCGGCTGAAAGTGAGCAACTGCCGCGTCAGGTTGGCTGCTTTCAGCCCTGCTTTCTTGATTTGGCTCAACCCCATCATTCCCGGATGTTGCGGCGAAAGTTGGGTTTCGAGGATATCGCTATAACCAAGAATGACACCCAGCATATTGTTGAAATCATGGGCCACGCTGGCAGCCAGGCGGCCGACCGCCTCCTGTCTCTGGGCTCCGCGAAGCTGGGCTTCGAGCAGCCGCTTCTCGGTAACGTCGCGCATCGCCCGCGTAACGCGAAGCACCCCTCCGGAGCCGTCCCTTCCAATGTAGGCGTGATCGGAGATGTCGGCCCACTGTCCGTCATTGCGGCGGCACCGGTACTCGCAAGCCCAGGACGTTTCCCGGCCTTGAAGAGCCTGGTGAAAGGCGCCCATAACGCGCTCCCGGTCCTCGGGATGAAGGCGGTCTTTCCACCATTGCCAGGGATCAGCATCGCCTTTTGGACTGCCGAACAGATCGGAAAACGTCGTGTTCCAGTGGGCGGTCGCGATCCTAAGATCGACGTCCCACATGGCGTCGTTGGCGGCGGTGATGGCTAGCCGGTATCTCCGTTCGCTCTCCCGCAGCGCTTCCGCCGCCCGTTTCTCGTTCGTAACGTCGGCGACAATCCCCAGAGCGTAGAGCGGCTTCCCGCTCTCATCGTGGATTGTATTGGCCGCAATCTTGACGGTGACTGGCTCTCCGTCTTTCTTCAGATAGCGCTTTTGCCATTTATTAGCGGTGATTTCTCCTTTTGCGAATCTCTCCGTTATCCGCCGATCCCGGTCCCGATCTTCCGGATGGGTGATATCCGTGACGGTGAGTGCCAGGAGTTCCTCTTCGCCATACCCAAGCATTCGGCAGAATGCCCGGTTGACTTTGATTAACCGCCGATCTGCGCCGACCGCTATGATGCCCAGCGGCCCTTGTTCGAACGCGAAACGGAATCGTTCCTCACTCCGACGCAATTCTCCCTCGGCCCGCTTCCTCCGCGTGATGTCCTGTTTGACGGCGATAAAGTGGGTGACCTTGCCTGCTGGGGATCGCAGCGGTGTGATTGTCATTTCTTCGACGTACAGGTTCCCGTCCTTGCGTCGGTTCTCCAATTCGCCGTGCCAGACGTTACCAGAGCGTATCGTATCCCACAGATCGTGGTAGAAATCGGCGCCTTGTTTCCCGGACTTCAGCATGCGCGGATTCTGCCCGGCGACTTCACTCAAGGTGTAACCGGTCAGAGTTTCAAATGCAGGGTTCGCCCACTGGATATTGCCGAAAGTGTCGGTGATAACGATCGTGTTGGCGGCTGCGTCCAGAGCTCCCGCTTGCAGAAGTGACACTTCCTTTGCGTGTTCCCGGTTCGTCACCTCCTGGAAGACGACCACTGTGCCAGTAATTTGCTCTCCGTCACGAATCGGGCTGGTAACGTAGTCGGCGACAAAGCGCGAACCGTTCCTGTGCCAGAAGGTTTCACTCTGGCCGCGATGGACTTTGTGGTCGGTGAAACCAAGACAGATTGCGCATTGGTCCTCCGCGACGAAATGGCCGCCGGCGCCCGCGCCGTGCCAAATCGTATGCGCCGACTGGCCGACTAATTCCTCAGGACTATAGCCAAACATCCGGCTGGCAGCCGCGTTCACAAATGTATGCCGGCCGTTTGTATCCAGCCCCAGAATCCCTTCGCCGGCTGACTCGAGAATCATCGAATTCTGCCGACTGACTTCAAACACCTCTCTTCTTGCCCGTGTGAGTTGCTCGATGGTTTCAGCCTGCCGGTGCTGGGTCATCGAGAGACGAAGAGCGTACAAGAGGAGCGCTATTGCGGGGACGATCCTCCCAGTAGTGGCCTGCCACCCGCCGAGTGCGACGATCATCATAGCCACCCAGACAACGGCGAGACTCCACGCCAGGTTCTTAACCACCGCTCTGCCGAGACTCTTGGCCGGGAGAGCCTCCGGCGAGATCTCCGCCGTCGCTGGCATGGCCCATCTCACCGCCACGACCGCTGCCACGCAGTAGGGGATTGTCCAGAACAGATCCATCCACGCGGCCAAAGCGTTCGCCAAATACTGGCTGACGCTAACGTAGTTACCGACACCGGAAATTACGAGGTAAACGAGCAGGAACAGGAATAACCCGCGGAACAAGCGCCGTCCCACGGGAGAGCCGCTGAGTCTCCAGCGCAAAGCGGCCGCAAACGTCAGAAAGGCATTTTCGGCGTTAGCCAGCATCGCGGTGTTGGCAACCAGTGCCGTGCGGATAGCGCCAGGCGAAGGGGAGTACAGCGCCAAGTACAGCGCAATAACAACAATGCCGGCCTGGGCGGAATCGAGAAGGGTTAGGGAATCGTTGTATTCGTCACTCTCGCTCGCGAGAAGTACGAGAACGATTGGAACGCCATAGCCACGATACAAGAAGGCGAATAGTGCGCTGGTATCCGCATTCGTGTTGTAACCGTCCCCGCCTAACAGAGTGGTGGCAACGAACGCGCCATTCGCGACCGCCCACAGAACCATAGAAATCGTGAAAAGAAACCAGAAGTAGCGTGCGAAGCCGCTGGAACGCCGGAATGCGCGGATGGTGCAGGCGACGGCAATGAGACTTGCCGCGAGTTGCGCAACCTGTGAGCACAGCCATCCCCGGTGGTTGATCCCGAACCACAAGAAGCCGGCCGCTTGCACCGCGATAGCAAACAACAACGCTGTAACTACGATACGGCGGCGGCTCTGGACAGAACCAGCATCGCTGGGTGCGACTGAGTCCTCGGCAGCCATACAGTTCTCTCCCTTGCGACGCTCGGGGCGCGCTACTACACCTGCCTTGAAGCATTGGGAGCCGTCAGCGCAGAATATAGCCGGTCTTGGTCATGAGGAGGGCCGTCTTCTCAAAAGCGTGGGTCAAACAAGCCCGGCTGGACTAGACCATTGCATCCATCGTGCTTACAAGTCATTCACGATGTTACCGTATAAGTATTAGACAGGACATTACGGTTGACATGTGATTGAAATCACAATGACCCGTGACGAGAGTAATGAGTGCGATCCGGTTGTCCCTACCGCGTCTTGCCCGTTGAGGTCAGGCTAGCAGCGCATTATTGGTGGCTGCCGCCACCCGGACTTCTCGCTCGCCGCCACTTCGCCGTCATCGGGCGACGCAGGTTGCGAAGACAGATCGTGCACCGCCGACTTCCTTGATCATTCGCACGAGCTCCGAAAGGTCTACATCCTTGTCCAGATGCAACGCCGATTTCTCGAGGAAAGCGGCCGCCCCCGCACTCGTTAGTTTCTCCTCATTCTGTTGCGATAGTGAAGTTAGCACGATCACCGGAACTGCAGCGGTCGAGGGATCCTTTTTCAGCTCTTTCAGCACTGCCGTTCCGTCTAACCCAGGCAGCATCATGTCCAGCAGGATCAACTGTGGAAACTCGTTGCGCGCAGCGCGAAGACCCGTCAGGCCATCGGCCGCACCAGTTACCTCGTGCCCGCACTTCTGCAAGACCTTCTCGATTGCTAGGCGCAGGAACCGACTGTCTTCAATTACCAGAATTCTCATCATTCCCCTCATTCATGACCTATTGCAGAGCGCTGACGCTACCATCGCAGGTCGAAATCGCCGTGGCAGAGGTCCGCACTACGGCGTCCGCAAATGAGCAGAAGTAGCGGACGCCAGTTTGGTTCGGCGTGAGCGGCAGAGCAATAAGCTGGTAGGTTGCATTCGGTGTTCCCGAAGTGCCGGTCAGGGAAAATGAATACCCGCTCTTGCGGCCCCCTGCCAGCAACGTGTCAATCAGGCATGCTCCGGTCGCTCCCGGCGGCGTGCAACTGGTTCCCGCCAGCCCTGAAAGCACCGTCGCGTAACCTGCCGTCGGGTACGTGGATTCATAGGTGATCTGCGCAGCGTTGAGTGAGCGCAACGACCCGACTGCCGAAGCCTCGTTGGCTGCAATCCGCGCCCGCAACAGGCTCGGGATCGCAATGGCAGCGATAATGAGAATAATGGCAACCACGATAAGCAATTCAATAAGAGAAAACCCCTTCGGATCGCGAATCTTGGACTTCGCCGCCCTGCTTGGGGACAATTGTTTGGACGCAAGGAACTGGCCATTGCCCAGGAAAATACGCGCTAGGTGGCACATGACTTGTCGTTCTCCTTTAACGTGTCATTTTCGGCGGGCAGCTCGGCATGCTCTAGCTTGGCCAGTTCGGCCGCCAGCCACTTTTCAAGGACGCTGAGATCTTCTTCGGGGATGGAGGAAAACCGGAGTCCAGCCCGGCCCGCGGCATTGGCATTGACGACCTTGCCAGCCACTCGAATCAGACTATCGATGCCTGGAAGCCGGACGAGCACGGACACTTCGCGATCCACCTCCATTGGTTGCTTGAACTGCAGAGCCAACCCACCAACACTCAGGTCGCTGATTCGGGCCTCCAGTGTCCCCAAATGAGAGACGCGGGCAAAGACGGGGATGTCAACTGAGACGCGCGCCGAGCGCCGCCGCTGTTGCAGCATCGTTCCGTACGCGGCACGCATGCATCGCCGAGCGTGGTCCAGGTCGACGGGCTTGTGAATCATGAAATTCGCCCCCACCAAAAGGGCGTGAGTTTCCGAATCCCGGTCCACCATCGCGACGATCGTCGAGTCACTGTTCGGCGATGACTTGCGAGTATCCCTCACAATACGAGTCGGGTCCTCTCCGCTCCAGTCCACGATGATTGCGTCAAGCCGTCGGTGCCTTACGGTATTAAGAGCCGATACGAGGTCTGGGCACACCTCCGCCTCGATTGCAAAACTATTCAAAATCGGGTTCATCACATCAATGACGTGTGCGTCACTGCTGAAGAGTAGGCCGTCAAGTCTAACTTGCTCCTTCATAAAATCGCCCATAACCATAACTGCTCACCCCCTGATCAACGGGCATGTGAGGGACCAAACGGAGTCGCTGGCCCAACTCGTTGGCACGCTCTCACTTGAGCGCTCCGAAGCGTTCGCGATGAGGTTTGGTAATGTGCGAATTCTAGATTTTTGTCTAATTCACGGACACTGCATCGCACGAACAACGCGGAAGACGGACCTCCCATCGTGCACTCACTGCCCAGCCAGATGCATGCCACGAAGGCGCAAGTGTAGCGAAAGACAAGACGCCTGGCGGGGTTCGACAGCGACGGTCCAGTTACTCCCCGTTACGTCTGAGAAACGCGCGCAGTGTGGCGCTCAAAATGCTCGTGTTCGATTGCCAACAGAATCCGCGTTGGGCTTAGGAGTCTGACAACATGACTGAAGATATGGCATTTGAATGTTTGCTTGTTTCCCAGGATCCGAGCGTCGTGAGCATTATGGACAAACTACTGGGGGATCTGGCCATCTCCACAAAGATTCTACCGACTCTGCCGAGAGCGGTTGAGTATCTATCGGAGGATAGTACGGACCTGGTTATTATCGACTGGGAGAGAGATTCTCCCAAACTTTTGCAACACATTAACCGATTTGGCCGACCGAGGAAGCCGGCACTCATCGTTGTTTCTGATATGCCAACTTCCGCGCCAGATACATATTCATTCCTTCGCAAGCCGATAACTGTTGAATCCGGTGCACAGTCACTGAAGCAAACCTATTGGAAGTTATTACGAGACTATCGCCAACATACTCGCTGTGTCCTAATCAGGCCGTTGATCGCCAGGAATCAGGACGATCGCTCCGTGCCAATAACCGTCGAAAATATTGGCGAGGGGGGCGTGGGACTTAGCGCTAAAGAGTTCCTTTCATTAAGGGACGTGCTGTCGTTTTCTCTACTATTGCCCGGGACTGAAATGCCTATTGATATTGAGGTCAGGGTGCTATGGGTCCGGCAGTATGGCGCAGCGGGTTGTGAGTTTGTCAGTATCTCGCAAGCCGATCGCGGCCGCCTGCACGATTGGCTGGAGAAGAAGTGCCCGGTCAAAAAGCCGTTGGTCAAATTGTAAGGCGAGAGACGATTGATCGGTTTAAAGGCGATTCCGAGATGCTATATGTCGCGGCCTACAGTGAATAAGCAACTTCCACAAACGAGATCTACGGATCCCCTTCGCCGCATGCGGCAGGCCGAAGGCCGCGAGTGGTGGCTCTGGGGATTCGCTATCGTCGTCACCCTGGTTCTTACTTTCGGCATTCTCTCTTTAACCTTCCCGGGCTTTCACCTGCCTACAGACGGACTCTACACACTGAGCCTGAGGGAATGGGTACGGGGGCTGGTCGCCCTGGTAGTGCTGTTTGATATTTATACGATCTATCAGCATCTGCTGCTGCAGCGTGTGCGGCGCCAGCTTGCAGAAAACGATAGGCTCTTTCAACTGATCAGCGAGAACGCAGCAGACATGATCGCGGTAGTGGACACGAATGGGCACCGTCTCTACAACAGTCCCGCGTATCAGCGGATCCTCGGGTATAGCCCCGAGGAACTGGCGGCGACGCCCGCCACACATCAGATTCACGCCGACGATTGTGCCCGGGTGTTGGAAGCGGCAGAGAAGGCCCGCCTGACTGGAACGGGCGAGCGGCTCGAATATCGCATTCGCCACAAGAATGGGTCTTGGAGGGTCCTCGAATCCACAGCCAGCGCGATTCGCGGCCCGAATGGCGAGAGCGAAGGTCTGGTGATAGTTAACCGGGATATCACCGATCGTAAACGTGCCGAAGACCTGCTGGTGCACAATGCGTTTCATGATGGACTGACGGATCTTCCAAACCGCGCGTTATTTCTCGACCGTCTGGGCCGGGCAATTGCCGTCGCGCGACGCCACGCCGACTTTAAGTTCGCAGTTCTGTTTATCGATATAGATGGATTCAAGGTTTTCAATGACAGTCTCGGTCATGCTACGGGAGACGCTCTCCTGATCCAAATCGCACAACGGCTGAGCGCGTGCCTTCGCCGGGTCGACACAATCTCGCGGCCGAGATTCGACAACACCCCGGAATTGCCGGCAAGCGAGAACACACTAGCCCGTCCCGGAGGGGATGAATTCGTAGTGCTCGCCGAGGAACTTGGAAACCCGACCGACGCCATCCGAGTGGCCGAACGGATTCAGGAAAGGCTGGCTGTTCCCTTCTCGCTGGGCAGCCACAAGATCGGCGTCACAGCGAGTATTGGAATTGTCTTTAAAGGCCATGTAAGTAACGAGGCTCCCGAAGAATTACTGCGCGACGCCGAGATAGCGATGTACCGTGCCAAACATTTAGGGAAAGCCCGCTGCGAGGTTTTTGACAACGCAATGCACGCCGGCGCCCGCAAGCGTCTGCAACTCGAAACGGACTTGCGCAAGGCACTGGAACTGGGTGAGTTTGTCGTCTACTACCAGCCGATTGTCTCGTTACGCAACAACCAGATTGTCGGCTTTGAAGCTCTCACGAGGTGGCAGCGCCCGCAGGGGATCGTGATGCCGGGCGACTTCATAGCGGTTGCAGATGAAACGGGTGTCATCGTGTCCATCAACCAGCAATTGATGCTCGACTCATTCCGACAGTTGCGGCGCTGGCAGGACCTTTTCCCCTCCAATCCTCCGCTGACCATGAGCGTCAACATCAGCCCAAAACAATTCCAGCAGGCCGGTCTGAGCGCGCAGATTGGCCAGATTCTGCAGCAAAGCGGTGTTGATCCAAACTGCGTGAACCTGGAAATCACCGAAACGATCGCCATGGCTGATGCTCAAAGATCCGCGGTTGTGCTCCAGGAGCTAAAAGCGCTGGGCGTACATTTGGAGATCGACGACTTCGGGACGGGCTACTCGTCCCTCAGCCGGCTGCAACGCTTCCCGGTAGACACGTTGAAGATCGACCGCGCTTTTGTTTCGCGGATGGATAGCGACCCTGAGACCCACGAAATCGTTCGCACTATCGTTATGCTCGCTCGGAATCTGGGTCTAAAAGTTGTGGCCGAGGGCGTCGAAACCGAAGAGCAGCTCGAGATGCTGAAGCGGGTCAGTTGCAAATGGGCGCAAGGCTACCTGTTTTCGAAACCTGCCGCCCCACAAGCCATCGAGAGACTGCTGGAGTGCAACGCGAGCCGCACCTCTTATTCAGCAAAAGCATCGGCTTCGAGCGCCTGGTGACGGGCTGATAGATTCACACATTCTGACGGAATGGGTCGAAATGAAAGGATGGGTTTGCAATTGCAACAAGCGCTGAAAAAGGAGCACGGAGAACTTAGCCAGATACAGGTACTGGTCGCGGAAGATTCGGCAGTTTACCGGCACCTCCTGAGCTCTTATCTCCAAGAATGGGGTCTTCCATTCCTAATCGCGAAAGACGGCTCTGAGGCTTGGAGGTTTTTGCAGCGCTCAGATTGCCCTAAGCTCGTTCTCTTGGATTGGGTGCTCCCCGGCATTGACGGTGTCGAACTGTGCCGCAGGATTCGACTCGCAGACGCAGAAGAGTCGTACTCCTATGTGATCCTCTTGACCGGAAAAGGTGCCAAGGCTGACTTGCTGGAGGCGATGCAAGCTGGCGCTGACGATTACCTGGTTAAGCCCTTTGATCAGCTGGAATTGAGAGCCCGTCTTCTGGTAGGCAAACGCATCGTCGACCTGCACGGCCAACTCGTGTCGGCAAAGGAATCGCTGCGCTACTCCGCGACCCACGACTCCTTGACCGGCATACTGAATCGTGGCGAAGTCTTCGATTCCCTCCGTCGCGAGTTAGACCGAGCCAAGCGAAGCCGTAAGCCGGTCAGCATCATCCTGGCTGATGTTGACCACTTCAAGGATGTGAACGACACACTCGGTCATCCTTTCGGAGACGATGCCCTTAAGGAGATCACCCGACGATTTCGGTCGAAACTGCGCCTGTACGACAGCTTGGGAAGATATGGCGGTGAGGAATTCCTCATAGTCTTGCCAGGCTGCGACCTGCGGTCAGCGATGGTCAGAGCAGACGAACTGCGGGCCTCCATTGGCAGCGAGCCGATAGTTTTCTCCGGAACATCGCGGCGCATCACCGTGAGCATGGGAGTGGCACTTTCAGCTCACCAAGCAGCTGATGACATAACCGCGCTGCTCAACCGGGCGGATCGGGGTCTCTACCTCGCTAAGCAGAATGGCAGGGATTGCGTGGCCCATATCGACCATGCGCCTGCAGGGCCCGACAATCAAATCATCGATAAGACTAAGTCCGTCGGAGGGTCGGAGCCTTACCCTTCTGCCAACTCGAAGATAGGATGAGTATACGACTGTGAACCTTTTTAGAGACGCTCATGTTCCTCAGCCAATAATAGACTTCCCTGTCGCTTCGGTTTCGGACGGCGAACATTCTGAGCGCTGCGCTTCAAATTCACTTTGGCCTGTTTGCGCAAGAGTACTGCACCGCGCAAAGAAAGGTGCTAACCATGATTAATAACTACCCTAATAACCGTCGCGAATACGCACGCATAACAATGAGCGTGCCGATCGAAATACACACTGATGCTGCCGACAGCCCGATTCGTTGCGCTACCGCAGATCTGAGCTTGGGCGGTTGCTACATCGAAACAATCTTTCCATTCCCCATCGGGACTAACTTGGACCTGCAGCTTTCCCTCGACACTACTGTCTTGATTGCCGCGACCGTGGTTACCTGCGATCCGCAAGTGGGGAATGGCATAAAGTTTATGAGAATGCTTCCCGAGGATCGGGAGACGCTTAAAGCCTTTCTGCAAGAGCAAACTCGCGACTCGCGCTCCTGGGCAGCCGGCGCGTGAATAGGTCAGACCGACGAGACGTGCAGTTGCCAGCTTGCCGATACGGTGTGACCGCCGTATTGCCTTCGGGCCTGTAATGCTGCGCGAAGGCGACGGGGACGTTGAACGCGGTAGTGGGTTCATAGTCAGCGAACACGACCGGACAGCTAACTTCTTATCGCATCGGCATCAGATTGCCCTGACTCTACAGCGATTCCGTGTCGATATATTCCCATAACATAAATGTTGTCTTAGGACAGGGTTGTCTGGAATTCATACATGTGTTTCCAGCGATTGATCAGCCGCTACAACTAACTCTTCGACAGTCTGCAATGCTAAGTACCAATGTTTGATAGAGGTTAGACAGTTGAATCATTAAGGCACGCTAGTTGCTGTAGTATCTGCAGCAATTAGTCCGGCGGGAGGCGATTAATACATCGTTCGACGTCGTCGCCATGGAGGCATTTGATGAAGTTCCATCGGTTGGCCTTTCTTTTGGTAACCATCGCAATGACGGCCCTACTCGCCGGCTGCGCCGGATTGGGCTCGACCCCTCCAGTCGGCGTTGCCTTCACAGCGGGCTTGACGCCGCCCACTTCCATGGACGCCAGCGCCAACATCAATGTTGCTGCCACCGTTACCAACGACCCAGGACACGCCGGCGTAAGCTGGACCGTTACCTGTGGCAGTGACTCATGTGGATATTTCGACACAGCAAATCCCGTCGCCAGCGGTTCTCCCGTTGTCTATCACGCCCCGGATAGCATCCCCAGCGAAAATACAGTGACCCTGACCGCAACCTCGGTCACCGATAACACCAAGTCCGTCTCCGCTACCGTAACCATCACGTCGAACCCAAAATAGGGATCTGGCTTCGTCACTGGGGGCCGGCGCGCCCTCGATGATCGCGGTGAGGAGGTGGCCGATCCGGGTCAATGACGGGAAACGAGATGTTTTGACAGTAGCCCGCCGCCTGCAAACAGCTGACCTGTTGTTCAAATCACGATTCCAAGTTTGACATCCTGGATGTCAGGTGGGTGATCTCAGTTTGATCAACGGACGAAAGTCTGCATTTCGGACAAGCAAGGGACTGCCTTCGATTGTTCCCAAGTTCGAATCAGGCTATAACCGCAAGAAAAGAAAGTAGAGGCTAACCATAAATGCGCTCAAGATGCATTGGGTAAAGCTCCTGCAAACAGTCTAGTCGGAGTGGACCAAATTGGAAGGTGAGGAACAACCCGCAGCCGCCCTGCTTTGCAGCACCGGTGACCCTTGTCGCCAGCCTCGGTTCAAACTCGAGGTTGCGGTCCGTATCAATTCACGGACGTGTGGCGTGCTGAAGGGCGATACGGTAGACATGAGCGAATCCGGGCTTGCAGCAATGTTCAGAATTGAAGTTCCTATGGATGAGGTCGTGGAGTTGAACTTCACGCTTCCGTTGGGACCTGTAACGATTTACGCGATCGTCCGTCAACGGAACGCTTTTCGCTACGGCTTTCAGTTCCTTGGGTCTGACGGCGTGAACGAGATCATTCGCCAGTCCTGCCGCCAACTGGCAGTTGAACAAGTCCTGACAGGTGAGCCATGAAACGCGACCGGTGTGGGCCTTTCCAGTCCATTTTTCTTTCGTGGGAGTGGCGGTGATTGGTTCTGCCGGTACCCCGTCCGGACGCTACCCCACGTCCAGTAGCGCCATTTCATCCTTCCGAGAGCCTACAGCCAAAGTCGCCAGAAGGTCGGCGCTACCTGACTGGCGATAAGCCATTGGTTCGTTGTTAAACCGCACGAGAAAGACTTTCGCCGACGGATGCTGACTGCCCTTGTTGCGCGCGAACTCACAATTTTCCAAGAGTGCTGCAACGATTCGAAGCCAGAAAATTAAAGCCACCAGAATATCCGTCTCGCTCGTGGCCGCCCATGTTGCTCGCCCTGGCCGCGGAAGCTACAACCCGATTGCAATCCTCGATTTAGGCGGTTGCTCACGAACAACAGTCAGGTCGGTAGATTGGCTGGCGTGGCGATAGACCAGCCATGCTGCAGCGGGTGATGAAGGCAGGTGCAGCAGGGGCGGTTAGCGAATCAGCATGATGTTGTTGGCGACGAAACCACTTTCACCGGCGACCATCAGCCCCATCGTGATGCGTTCCGCTTTGTAGTGGTGCGTCCGATGCAACAGGTAGACAACGCCAATGCCCGTGCCAAAACCCAAAGCGGACCCAGTAGCCTGTCCAGCCGCACCACGCGTGACGAAGGGGCGCATGATCGGATTGGCTTCGCGAAAACCCTGAGCCAGGCCTCGTTGTGTGGTGATGGCGTCGGCTGTGATCAGTCCCGCCAAGACGCTGACGTTCACGTTGTTCCCAAATGTCCAAAAAGAACGCTGCTGACTCGGCGCGTCGGGGAGCGCAGATTTAGTCACCGCGAGAAGCTGAGCCTGCATCGCCGTGCTCAGTAAGAGAACCGATAGGAGGTATTTCATATGATCTCCAGTCTTTTTTTTGGTCTTGGTAAGCTCAGAATAGGTGAGATAAGCACGGTGGTACATGGCCCGATTTCGTAGGCGCCGTGGCCTTTCGGTACGTGTTACTGTGGTCGAACGTGAGGTTACTTGCGGCGTTCCGGGAAGATGGCGGTGCGCTATTTTCGCAGCCAATATATGATTCTAAGATACTTATAGGACAAATGAATGCAGGCATTGTTCCGGAACGAGTTTCCAGGGCCTGTTAGTAACTATTACCTGAGTCATGCCCCGCGCCCCGCGATTTAGGTTCATCGTGTGGAAGTATGTGTTGAAACCTGTTGATTCGCGTTGAACATTGAAGTCATGAGCGTCACAAAATCGTCTACATTTTTCGAGCGAACAAAACACGAATTGACGGAAGCTGGCGCGGAAGTCCCCGGCGAAAATCCATTGCGAGTTGATTAGTCGCCGAAAGAGACTGAAACGGCAGCTTCCCGTTCGCCTGCCATTCCGTTCATCCTATCGAGGACACATCTGGTACCCGTATCTTTCGCTAGGATGGTCACTGACAGACGATTTTCTGCTGATTCAGCCCGATGATCGTTTTCTCCATGACGGCGGGCCGAAAGAGGGAGTAAACGACGGAATAGGTCTCGGTGTTCTCACCCGCTCTACCCGAGCTTCCGGTCACAGAAACAGATATGGTGCCTTCAGCATTGTAAAAGGTGTCCTGGGAGCGGTTGGCGGCATAAGCGTGCGTTCTCTTGAAGCTAGGAAGGTGAGTGCCATACCACAATAGGGTGGTGTCCACCTTGCTGTCATAAACCGTATAGAAGTCCGCTTGCATTTTGCTCTTACAGACGCTCGACTCGGGCAATCGGGTGGGGTCGTTCCCCAGATGAAGACGAGAATCGGTGGCCGGATAGAGAGGAAGGCTTGTCAGTGGATCCGCCGTGAGTGGTGTCTTGCTGCCGGCCGCGATTAGCGCGAAGCGCAGCCCGAGTGCGATAGCGAGAATTATAGACGGTTTCATATTTCTTCACCTCAATCTGCCATGTCAACAAGGATCCTATCGCTCGCTATGGGGGAGCATCTGTTCCCCGTGATGGCCTGGTTCTTCTGCCTGGATCTTAGGGGTAACATTTGATTTCAATACGAAGGTCGGGAGGCGCGTCGGGTAGACTAGCGGACGCTTCCAGAATTTCAACGGCATGCATCGGTTCGGGCTTCATCCACTCCACGCTCCACACGCCGGGATGAATTGCCTCATCCGCGCTCGGAATGTCCCGAACACTCCCGTCGGCGCGACGGTAACGAATGTGTGCTGACTTGCCGCCTGCATCCCAACTGAGAAGGAGACTCGGCCAACGGTGGTGATGCATGGGCACCGTCGTACAGGCCAATACCCTGACTTCGAGCACACGTACGAATGCGTTTTCAAAAATCACTCTGTGACTCTTTGGCGCAGCTTGCACGGCGTCAAATCCGTCGGGAAAATCCGATTTGTCTTGCCCGTAGACGTAAGAATGCGTGGCGCAGAGAACAAGGCAACTAACGGCTAATGCGCGCACAGTGCCCGCCTACGGGTATAGAAGAAGCTTTTCTGCTTTTTCATTCTGATAGCGCTCCTGTCCACTGGTAGAAGAACTGCTGTTGAGCAGCGCATCGACGGCTGCTGCAACCTTCTCGAAAGGCTGGTCCGGACCCGGCGCCGGCTGCAATCGTCCTTTGCGGTCGATCAGAAAAAGCGCCGGATAGCGCACGACTTCTCGATACAGGCCGGGAACACCCGTAGTGACAGTCAGAAGGGGGTAAGTCACCGGTACCTGGTCCAGATATTTCCGTTGCACCTTGACGTCCTCGTTAGACAGGCCGAACACAACGAATCCCCGATCTTTCCGCTCGCGGTACAGTTGGTCGAGGCGTGGCATCTCCGCCCGACACGGCCCACACCAGGTCGCCCAAAGACTCACCAGCACAACCTCGCCCTTGTGATCTTCCAGGCGCTGACGTTCTCCGAAAACGTCCATCGTGTCAAAGGCGGGAGCGGCCACATTCCGCAACGCCTGGTTTCGGGACTGCTTCGAGCGAATGATGCCGTCGTTAACAGGGTTCCAAGCGAGACTAAGTGAAAGAATCGCGATGGCAACACCTGCTTTCGCGGACAAGGAAAGCACGTGCTGACGGCGGTCTTTTAGGGCGAAAGCCAAGGTGACGAGAAATGGCACGGTCATCGCCAGAGCCGACAGAGAGAGACGAAAGAGCCAGTCTTTCTCGTGATCGGGGCTAATCGCTGTCAGTGTTGTATAGACCAGCACATACAACAGAAATGCCGCCAGCGGTGAAGCAATACCGGAGATGAGGACGTGGTAGTTAGAGAATTTGGTCATGTCAATGCTATCCCTTATGCCCTTTGAAGTATCTGCGGAATTTTGTGTTTCGAGACGTGTAGATTACGGCTCGACCTTGTAGAACGCCATCATCCCGGCTTCCATGTGGTCATCAAGATGGCAGTGGAACATCCAGGTGCCGGGATCATCGGGCACCATGTCCACTGTGACCATCTGTGCTTGCATAAGGGAAACCACATCGGTACGCTTGCCATCCTGCAGCACGACATTTCCGTGCCAATGCGGGGTGTGAAAACTAAAACCCTCGCCGAGACCGACGAGATACCAGCGAACGCGCTCACCCTTTTTCATGATCATGACGGGTCCAGTTCCATAGATGTATCCGTTAATTGCGAACTTCCCATTGGCGACCGAAAAGCCAGTGCCGGCGGGAGCCAGATTTCCGTCGGTGTCGACGGGAATGAACTCACCCTTATTCACACCCTTGGGATCACCGGTGTAGGTCTGAATGTTGTAGTCCAGATACCAGCTCTGGTTTTCATCGAACAGCATGAACAGGCAGACGAACTCTCTGTCGACATCTTTAGGTTTCCCTGAAGCATCGGAGGCACCGCGACGCGAGATGATGATTGCGCCCACCAGTCCGCTGTGGACGTCTCTCATTTCATAGGCGTGCGAGTGGTAGAGCCACACGATTGAGCTTGGATCATTCGGTCCAGGGCCGGCCCGTTCCGGTACTTCCCAGGTGTAAACCTGAGTCTTGCCGGGCGGTACAGCGTCATCGACTTTGTCCGAACCGGACGTCCCATCCTCGTAGAGTGCGCCCTCTGAGTCCTTCTTATAGAAGACGCCGTGAGGATGCATGCTATAGGGGTGCGTGGCATTGTTCTTGAAGACCACCCGAATCGTGTCGCCGACCTCGGCCCGCAGAATCGGACCGAGAATTCCGGAGGACTCCCACTCTGCCGGCCGTGGTTTAAGGTGGGCAAAGGTTTCGTCGGTATATTCGCGATACAGCGCCTTGCGATAGATACTCCCAATGCGATGCGGGCCGCGCTCGACAAAGACTTTCGAGTACCCATCAAACTTCATGCCCATCATCTTGTTGACGCCGCCGGGAGCATAGTCCCAATCGACCTCATCGGCCGCGACATAGTAGGTGCGAACTTTCGGCGCGGAATCCGGCTGAGTTGCCTGAGCCACACCTTTGGCGGGAAACGTTACTACCGCAAACATCAGTACAGCAGTTAGACGTATTAACATTTAGTTTCTCCTGAGAAAACTACACCTCACACCAGCGGCGATAGGACCGACAGGCCAAACCTTTTCTACAATTACGTCTTTTGCTTCGTCACTCTCGGAAGCAACCTCACTTCCGCGACCGTTGCCCTTCTTTGCGCGCGGCCAAGGCCGCTGTCATCCACTTGCGAATTTCTTCCCGATGCGTCTGTACGAACTGGACGTGCTCGGGAGAAGCAGCGGCCTCGACCGGGTCCTCGACTTGTTTCGACTTTGCCGAGCGCAGAGCTTCGGGAACCTGCGGCAGCATCGCGGTATTGATTGCCATCGTGATCAGTGAATAATCGCGAGCGGAAAGACCGTGCGCCTGCATGATGCTCACAGCTTTCGGTACCGCGTTGAAGGCTTTTATCTGCCCATCGAGAGTTGTCTGGCTTGCGCCGGAATCAATCTGACGCGCGAAATCCGGATCGGAACCTGCGAGCCGCGCAATCTCAATCGTTGCCTCATACTTCTTTTCCATTTTCTCCACCGTCAATGGATAGGCGGCAATCACCTTCGCGTCGTCCATGGTGAACTGGGCGCTCGCGGGGCTGCCCAGCATGATCAACACGAGCAAGAATATCCCTAACAGCTCCGAATCGATTGTGCGTAACTTCATAGTTAGTTCACTCCTGGTTGAGTTGTTATGGTGCGCGGGCAAACGTTACGTCGCTAGATGTAATTTGCGTGAAAGCAGTGAGCGCAAACACGATCGTCAGTAGAACGACAGAACACAGAACGCGGGCAGTTGTTTCATTTGGATTTCCTCTTTTTCCTGAAACTGGTTCCATCAATGACTTCGCGCGCCCAAATATTGGACCTCAGGGGCTAAAGCCAGCATTGTTGGCGGCCACGGACGGCGGTCGAGCCCCTGCCGAACCCTCGTGCACTTGCCAAACCCATTCTTGAGCCCGGTGCGGCATCGTTCTATCACATGGTCTCCGATAACGTGCCGCTGCTCCCTGAAAAATTTGTCGAGCCCGCATAAGTCGCCGTCAAGGTATGGCCTCCCTCGGGTGAGCGGAATGTTGCGTTTGCGAGATAGAACCCGCTGCCCGGATTCAATTCGAAGTGGTACCTGCGAGGAGGGCCGGCGGCGGCCCTCTTGGCGGCCGCGAGCGTCACTGCGCTACATAAAATACGTACTGGTAGTCTTGCAGCGAGAAACCAGCGATACGGGTGAAATCGACCGCGGGCCCGCCGTTTCCCTCAGCCGTGAGATCGTCGTTCGCCCAGGTTGTTGTGGTGGGCTGGAAAATCTCGTCGATATGCTCTCCGGATTCATAGAACACGTGGACCAGGTTATTGGGAGTGGTTGCGTACGCGAGAATCGAGGTGCCGCCGTCCGGCTTGGGCCCCTTCGATTTCTTTGTCAAGTCTGCCGACGTCCAGGTTTTTCCGTTGGCTGAGGCGAGTTGCATAATGTGGTCGTTGCTATCGTTGACGTAATAGATCCGCATCTTCTTGGTGCCGGGGATCACAAACGCATCCTCGCCTGAGAGCGACGGCCGCGTAGTCTTGGTCAGGACCGTCAAGTCGGTGTCGGTCCAGGTGGCATTGTTGTAATTCAATTGGTGGAGGTCGAGATTTGCATTGTCCTGATAGTAGACATACTGTAAGTTGCCAATATTGAAACCAGACCAGAGGATGAAAGGCTGCGGGGCACCCGCAAGCGTGGTTAGATCCTGGTCCTGCCAGGTCGTGCCATCGGTGGAGTAAAGCTGACGGATGTCCCCGGTTCCGTATTGCTGGTAGTAAACATGCAACGCGGGCGAAGTTGTAAAAGCAACCAGGCCAATGTCGTTCTTCGCCTTCACTTTTGATTTACTGAGCACAGTCAGATCGCTGTCGACCCATCCAGCGTTGTTGTAGAGAAGCTGGTGAACGTCTTGGGGGACGTTTCGGGAAACGTAGTAGACATACTGGTAATTACCCACCGAGAACCCGCTGACCTGACCACTGGCAGGCGGTCCGCCGGATAAAGCCGTCAGGTCGTCGTCCGACCAGCTCACCCCGTTGTAGAAGTGCTGGTGGACGTGGCCGTTGGTTGCCAGAAAGTACACGTGCGGCTGATCGTTTGGCGTCGTCAGGAATGCGGCGATCGGGCCGTCCGAGATCGATTGCGATCCGTTGAGGTTCTGGTCCGTCCAGTTGTTATTGTCGTAGAACAGTTGGTGAACCTGCTGTTGCCCAAACGCGGGCAGGGCGGCAAGTAGAATCAGAAGCCCGAACGCACAAACTACATGACGCATGTGCTTGAGGGTGTTTTTGCAGCTGGTGTCGATGGTCATTTGAATTTCTCCTTCAGAGTGGTGCTTCAGATTGAGTTCAAGGTGACGATTCCGATTGATAGAACCCCCCATCCCCGCGCTTCCCCGACGCGGGGATGGGCGCCCTATGCTTTCCAGGAAATTCAAGTAATTGCGGCGCTACCCTCACCCTACGGGACCTAAAAGCCCCTCAGGTCGCCTCGAACCCCACGTGAACCCCCGGCCGGCGCAAGCGAATGTGCTTCAAATGGTCTGCGCGGTCAATGAAACTAGGTTTTAAGCCTTCCTTAACAACAAAGTGCTTACCCGACATCAACTTACGGGGGGACTTTAACTGGAGCTTTGCGCTTGCCTGCTGTGCTACCATCGTCCGATTTAGGGGAGGGGCATGCCGGGGCAGGCGCCAAAGGGGACTCGTTACCGCTTCGGGCCGTTCGAACTGGACACCGGAGAGGAATCGCTTGCGCGGAATGGCACGCGCGTGAAAGTCCAGGACCTCCCCTACCGCCTCCTTATTATGCTGGTCGAACGGCCGGGAGAGATCGTGACCCGGGAGGAAGTACGGCAACGTCTGTGGCCGGAAAACACCTTCGTCGAGTTCGACAACAGCCTGGGCGTCGCCATCCGAAAAGTCAGAGACTCGCTGAACGATGATGCCGATACGCCGCGTTATGTTGAGACCCTTCCGCGGCGCGGATACCGGTTCGTGGCCCCAGTCACGGTTCTGGGTTCCGAGACCTCGATTCAGTCAAAGGCGCCGTCCGAAACTCTGACCACGCCACCGCTGGAAACGGCCAGTAACGCTGCAAGCCCCGCGCAAACCAATTCTGACGGTCAACGCCGCTATTGGGTCGCTGTCGTCTCTCTCGCGCTCGTCTTGGTTGGGGCCTCCGTGTATGGCGTACGTTCACTGCGGAGGCGCACGTCTAGCAAGCCCACGGCCGATGGCTCTCTGCCATCAATCCGGGCGCGCCGCTCGGTCGCTGTCCTTGGCTTCCGTAATCTGCCGGGCCATCCGGAAGATAACTGGTTGTCGCCAGCCTTTGCCGAAATGGTCAATACCGAATTGGCCTCCGATGGTGTCCTGCGGATGGTGCCGGGCGAGGACGTTGCCCGTGTGAAACGCGAACTACCCCTCGCCGACGAAGATAGTCTGGCGAAAGCGACACTGGAGCACTTGCATATCAACTCTGGGGCCGATTTCGTCGTCCTCGGCTCCTACACGGCTCTGCCCGGCAACGGGGATCGACGCATTCGGCTGGATGTGCGGGTGCAGGATACCGTTCGCGGCGAGACGATCGCGGAGAGATCGTTCACCGGCAGCGAGGGGAACCTGTTTGAACTGGCCACCCAGGCAGGTCACGCGCTTCGGCAGAGCCTGGGAGTAAGTTCGGCATCCACCCAAGCCAGCCTTCAGGCTCGCGCCGCTCTTCCATCCAATCAAGAGGCAGTGCGGTTTTATACGGAGGGCCAAGAGCGGTTATGGGCGTTCGACTATGGTCACGCCCGCGATCTGCTGGCGAAAGCCGTGGTTGCCGACCCTACCTCTCCGCTCGTGCACGCCGCTTTGGCAGATGCCTGGAGTCATCTGGGCTACGCGACGAAGGCACGCGCTGAAATCGAGCGGGCACGCGCGCTCTCCGGGCATTTGGGGCCGGAAGACCATTTACTGATCGACGGTCAGTACTATGCCACGATCCAAGATCGTACGCGAGCCATCGATGCCTATCGGCAACTGTTTACCCGGTTCCCGGACAATTTGGACTACGGCCTTCGACTCGCCGACGAACAACGATGGGTGAGTCCCGACGATGCGTTGCACACGCTGGAGGCTCTTCGGAATCTTCCGCTTCCTTCAAGCGACGATCCACGGATCGACTATATCGAGGCGCGTTCCTGGGTCAATAACGACGTCGTAAAGGCGAGGGCCGCCGCCAGGCGCGCCATCGGAAAGGGGAACGCTCAGGGTTTGCAACTGTTCGTCGCACGAGGCTACGGAATTCTCTGTCAGATCGGCGATGGCGATTCCACCGCCCAAGACTGCGACAATGCTCGAAAGAGGTACGCAGCAGTTGGCGATCGCGACAACGCAGCTCGCACCACGTGCGATTTTGCCATCCTCTACTTTGAACAGGGCGACTTGGATCGTGCCGAGGCGATGTACGGGGAAGCGATCAAGGTCTTTCGTCAGATCGGCGATCTCGAGGGCGTCACAACCGCCTCCGCTAACCTGGGTGATATTTCTCTGGCTCGCGGGAATCTGACGCAAGCGGCACGCGCGCTCTCGGACGCGGTTCCGGGCTACAAGGAAATGGGAGACAAAGATGGCGTCGCGCTAACCCTCGCCGATCTGGCCAAGATCGCGCGACTGCGTGGTGCCCTGAAGGCAGCCCTTACCGGTTACCAGGAGGCCCGAACCATTGCGGAACAAATTGCCGACAAACGCGCCGTGGCCTATGCGCTAGCTGGAGCCGGAGACGTGCTTGCGGATGAAGGGGATTTGCCGGCGGCCCGCAAGTCTTACCAGGAATCGCTGGCTCTCTGCAAAGAGATTGGGGATAAGCAAGCCGTAGCGGAAACAGAACTCACCCTAGCGCGGCTCTCGATTGAGGAAGGGCATGCCGCCGATGCCGAGACCCTGATCCGCAAGTGCAAGGAACAATTTCATCAGGACGGTCAAGCCGACGATGAACTGGCCGCCAGCGTCACTTTGATAGAGGCGTTGCTGGGCCAGGGCAAGTTCGTGGAAGCGGCCAAAGAGAAACAAGCGAACCAGGCGCCGGCCGCGAAGAGTACCAACCAACTCAACCGGCTCCAGTTCGATCTTGTGTCTGCGCGTATCGAACTCGCGGAAGGCCATCCCATGTCTTCCCACACCCATCTGGAAGAGACTCTTCAACGCGCCCGCGCTCATCATCTACTGGGAATTGAATTCCAGACCCAGCTATCCCTTGCGGAACTGAAAAGGAAGTTGGGGCAGAACGTCGAGGCACAAGCTGATCTCGCCGAACTGGAGAAATCTGCGCGCGACAAGGGATTCGGCCTGATAGCTGCCAAAGCCCTGTCGGTTCGTAACAACGGCGAAAAGAAATCTATGTAAATGGGTCTTTCTTCCAGGCGCTGCTGCCAGCAGGCGTGTCGGGAGGCAATCCGAAGCGGTCGTGTCGGCGCTTGCGGCGCCTCGCCCTTTGCTTCACCTCATCAGTGTGATCGGAGTACTTTGGCCGCTGGGTGGCAATGACAGCACTCGCGGTTGTTAGTCGTTCAACAGCTTGCAACTGGTAGGACGTCTGGTTTTTCCGTCACATCGCTGTACTCGATTTTGTAGGCGTTCCCGCGCACTTCACTGGGCAACAACCCAGTATTTATGCGGGTCGGAACGCTAGCGCACCTGGGCGAAAACCAGGTGGTCGGTTTCGAAGGTCTCACCGCTCCTATAAGTAATTAGGAAACATTTGGTCGGGGAGAGAGGATTTGAACCTCCGACCCCCTGGTCCCGAACCAGGTGCTCTACCAGGCTGAGCCACTCCCCGACTGGTGACTGACATGAAGACCGCAGCTTACACGCCGCGATGAGTAGACTCGGCCAGTATAGCACCCGCTCCACTCATTTACCGTATGCCGAATCCCACAGAACTGATCTAGCCGGGTCCGGGATTGTCTGCTGCAGACAGCGGGTCCTACTCACTCGGAGTTCGACAATTGCACCGTCGGACGGGGCGCGGCGATCGAGATTCACGTGGCGATCATCGTCGATACCAGGGGTCGTGCGGCCAAACTGAGCGCCGCTCCTGATGGGCGCGGTGGTTCCTCTCCTTACTCTTCACTCTTCGTCCGCATCTTTCCGCTCCTCGATCGCCATGTCTTTGAACTCGCTCGATTCGAACACTTCCCCGCATTCCTTGCATTCCACGTATTCGGAATCCTCATCGCGGGAAACGATCTGCACCTGCGGATGCTTGCAGAGTTCTCGGCTGATTTTCTGTTTTGGGGGCTGCGAGGGCGGGATCGGCATCATATGCATAGCGAGTAGCTTCGGTCTTTGAAAAAGGGGTTGGTCGTCAATTTAAGGAAATTGGCGGTATTTTGGGGCGGGTCGATCCGGATGTCAAGTCCCCAAAGGAAGCTGCGACCGATTACCGGTCGGTCCAGCCGTCAAATTGGCTGCGGCTGCTTCAGAGCCCTATTTTAGACGGATCGTAAGCCGTTTATCCCCTTTAACTTACCTCTCGCCCCCGAATTTCGTCCGTTAGCTGCTCAGGCTTGCGCCAAGCCTGCCAATGAGTCTAGAATAAAAGGCGACCTAAAGAGTCGTATTTCTATGCGACTGTATTGGTCGCCATTTGAACTCTAGGCTGAAGTGGTGAGTCTTAAATGCTGAAGCTGACCAAGAAAGCCGACTATGGCCTCATGGCCATGAAGCACTTGGCCGAGCATGCGGCCGACGGCGCGTGCAGCGCCAAGGATGTCGCCGAAGCCTACGGCATTCCGCAGGAGGCGCTGGCCAAGATTCTGCAGCGACTCGCCAAGGCGGGCCTGCTGGCATCGCAGCATGGCATCAAGGGTGGATATACGCTCACTCGCGATCCGCGATCGATCTCCGCCTTCGAAGTAATCAAGGCTATCGATGGCCCGCTGTTCATCACGTCGTGCGTAACGGTGCGGGGCGAGTGCGGCCAGAGCGGCCGCTGCACCATACGCGAACCGCTCCGCAAGGTGAATGAAAGCATCGAGCAAGTGTTGAAGAACATCAAGATCTCGCAGATGAAAGAAGAGCCGGAAACAATTGAAGTTAAGCCGGCAATCAGCAAACCGGCAGACTTGATAACGATTTCGTAGAAAAACAAATGGCCCACCAGGGGCTGTGCAGGAGTGATGCAATCATGAGTATGAAAACGGCGACCCCAGCCATTCAGGAAATTGGACAGCGTGCAGTTCCCGAAGGCATCAAGCTGCCCATATATATGGATAACCACGCGACCACGCCAATGGACCCGCGTGTCCTCGAAGAAATGCTTCCCTACTTCACGGAAAAGTTCGGCAATGCGGCCAGCCGCAACCATCCCTTCGGATGGGCCGCCGAAGAAGCGGTCGAACTCTCACGCGACCGCATCGCCAAGCTCATCGGCGCGGGTGCCAAGGAAATCATTTTCACCTCGGGTGCCACCGAAAGCGACAACCTCGCGATCAAGGGTGTTGCCGAAATGTACCGCGAAAAGGGCAACCACATCATCACCGCGGTCACCGAGCACAAAGCTGTCCTCGATACTTGCAAGCACCTTGAGAAATTCGGTTTCCGTGTAACCTATCTGCCCGTGCAAAAAGACGGCCTCGTTGATCTCGAGGACCTGAAGCGCGCCATGGACGACAAGACGATTCTCGTCACGATCATGGCCGCTAACAACGAAATCGGCGTGCTGCAACCCATCGCCGAGATTGGCAAGCTCTGCCGCGAGCGCGGCGTGGTCTTCCACACAGACGCGGTGCAGGCCATTGGCAAGGTTCCCATCGATGTGAACAAGATGAACATCGATGTCGCCTCCATCACCGGCCACAAGCTCTACGGGCCAAAGGGTGCGGGCGCTCTTTATGTGCGCCGTAAGAATCCGCGCGTTCAGTTGGTTCCTCTGATCGACGGCGGCGGCCACGAGCGCGGCATGCGTTCCGGCACCCTGAATGTTCCCGGCATCGTGGGATTGGGCAAGGCGTGTGCGCTAGCACAGGAAGAAATGCCGCAGGAATCCTGCAAGCTTGCCGGCCTCCGCAATCGCCTCAAAGACGGCATCATGAGCCGCCTCGACGAAACATATATCAATGGTTCGATGGAACACCGTCTCCCCGGCAACCTGAACATCAGCTTTGCCTATGTTGAGGGCGAGTCACTCCTGATGGGTATCAACGATATTGCAGTTTCCAGTGGATCGGCCTGCACCTCCGCGACGCTTGAGCCATCTTATGTATTGAAGGCTCTCGGCACGGGCGACGACCTGGCGCACAGCTCGATTCGCTTCGGCATCGGCCGCTTCAACACGCAGGCCGAAGTCGATTACGTAGCCGACCGTGTAGTCGAAACAGTGCAGCGTCTGCGCGAGCTTTCGCCCCTTTATGAGATGGCAAAAGAAGGCGTGGACCTGAAGAGTGTGAAGTGGGCCGCAGAGGCGCACTAAGGGCAAGGTTTCAGGGTTTCAAAGTTGCAAGGTTTCAAAGTGAGTGTACTGAAGCTACTTGCAGCGGTGACGACCCGGTGGGCAACGTTGAAACCTTGAAACATTGATACTTTGAAACCTGTAAAACGGTGAGGAGCACGAAATGGCATACAGCGATAAGGTAATCGATCACTATAACAATCCGCGCAACGTGGGCTCGCTCGACAAAAAGGACAGCGATGTGGGCACTGGCCTGGTCGGAGCCCCCGAGTGCGGCGACGTAATGAAACTGCAAATCAAGGTCAACCCGGAAACCAACGTCATTGAAGACGCAAAGTTCAAGACGTTCGGCTGCGGCTCGGCAATCGCATCGTCGTCGCTCGCCACCGAGTGGGTCAAGGGCAAGACGATCGATCAGGCCCTCGAGATCAAGAACACCGAAATTGTGAAAGAATTGGCATTGCCGCCGGTCAAGATTCACTGCTCCGTGCTGGCCGAAGATGCGATTCGCGCCGCCATCGGCGACTGGAAAAAGAAGCAGGAAACGGCAAAGCCGGCCGCAGTGGAAGCGAGATAACCAGCTACTGGCTGCTAGCTTCGAGCTGCTAGCAAACCTTCACCCGAGGTTGTTGGGTTTGGGTTTACTAGAAGCCAGAAGCTAGAGGCTAGTAGCTGCCAGCTGATTATGGAAGACACACTCAAAGTTGTTGCTCCGCCCGCGGCTCCGGCCAAAGGCATCCAGGTCACGGAGAAGGCGATCGCCAGAATTCGCTCCGCCATGCAGAAGGAAGGGATTTCTCCCGAGCAGGGCGGCCTGCGGCTGGGCGTGCAGGGCGGAGGATGCTCCGGCCTGAGCTATAACATTCGCTTCGATACGCAGCCGCGCGAGCGCGACCGCATATTTCAGTTTGACGACGTGCGCGTGTTTGTCGATCCGAAGTCGTTTATCTACCTGCACGGGATGATCCTCGACTATCAGGAAACCCTGATGCAGCAAGGCTTCGTGTTCGTGAATCCAAATTCGACGAAGTCCTGCGGCTGCGGAAGCTCGTTCTCGGCGTAAGTCTAGCGACGGAGGCTTGCCCCGTCTGGACGGGCCACAGGCCCGTCCCCACAATCAGTGACGATGGGGGCGGGCGACACGTCCGCCCTAAATTTTGCGTGGCAGATCTTATATGGCGAATACGGAATCAAAATCGTCGGTAATTGTTCCTAGCGAAGCCAGCACCAGTTGCTGGTCATGCGGCACCATGCGCGCAAAACATTTTTGCAGCGCGTGCGGCAAAGTGCAGCCCGCCGTCCCGGTCGACTACTTCACGTTCTTCGGCTTCCAGCGGAAGCTTGAACTGGATACGGCTGCGTTGGAAAAAGAGTTCTACGCGTTAAGCCGCCACCTGCATCCTGACGTTTTCGCGCAGTCCGACGAGCAAGAGCGCGCCTGGAGTCTGGAACAAAGCTCCATGCTCAACGACGCCTACCGCACGTTGAAGGATCCCATCAAGCGCACGGAATACCTGTTGCGACTCGAAGGCGTGGAACTGGGCGAGCAGTCGAAGCAGGCCACGGAAAAAGCGCGCGCCTCGGGCGAAGTGAAAGAACAGGTGGTGCCAACCGATTTGCTGGAAGAAGTCTTCGAGCTCAACATGCATCTGGAAGAGTTGCGCATGCAAAAGAAGGCGGGAGAAGACGATCCCGCGCTGCTCGAGGAAATTGGCAAAGCCAAACTTTCTCTGGAAGAAAAGTACGACGCCTTGTTCAACGAACTGAAGCAAGAATGGAAGAAATGGGATGCAGCCGTCGATAGCGGAACGGACGAGACTCGCAAACAGGCTCTTGCCCGCATGCTCGACGTGTTGAACCGGCGGAACTATATACGAAACCTGGTACGGGACGTGAATGAAGCGCTGGAATAAGTTTTGTAATTTGGTAATCGGATAACTTTGTAATCTAAGACCCGCAGACGCCGTCCGCCTGCAAATTACCGAATTACCCGATTACAAAATTACAACATTACAAATGGCTACTGATCATATTGTCGGCATCGATCTAGGCACTACGAACTCGCTGGTGGCCTGCATGCAGGGCGAAACGCCCGCCGTCATCCCCGGCGAAGACGGTCTGAATCTGGTTCCATCGGTCGTGGCGCTCGATGGACACAATCAAGTCATCGTCGGCAATCCGGCGCGAAGCTATCTGATCGAAACGCCGGACCACGCCGTCTATTCCGTCAAACGGCTGATGGGACGGGGCGTTGAAGATGTCCGCGAAGAACTCAACCTGTTTCCTTTCCGCCTGGCCGATGACATGCAACCGGGCGAAGTGCTGCGCATCACGATCGGCGGCAGGAGCTATACGCCGCCGGAAATCTCCGCCCTTATCCTGCGCCAGCTCAAACTCAACGCCGAGCGATTCTTTGGCGGCCCGGTTACGCAGGCGGTCATCACAGTCCCCGCGTACTTCAACGACGCGCAGCGGCAAGCGACCAAAGACGCCGGCCGCATCGCCGGGCTCGATGTGCTGCGCCTGGTGAACGAACCCACCGCGGCTGCCCTTGCCTACGGTCTCGACAAACGCAAGAACGGAATTGTCGCCGTCTACGACCTCGGCGGCGGCACCTTCGACATTTCAATTCTCAAGCTGCACGACGGCATCTTCGAGGTCGTAGCCACCAATGGCGATACGCACCTCGGCGGCGACGACATCGACAATCTGCTGATCGCCATCGCGCTCGACGATATTCAAGGCGACCTGAAGCTCGATCTGCGGCGCAGCGGCGAAGGCGTCCAGCGCATTCGTAAGGCAGTAATCGAGGCCAAGATTGCCCTTTCGTCCCAGCCCTCCACCAAGCTCGATATCGAACTGCCGGGTGGACATCGCTATCAGCGCGAAATCACGCGTGAAATGTTCGAGCGGCTGATCCAGCCGGTAATTGATCGCACGGTTGGCCCGACCAAGCAGGCATTAAAAGATGCGGGGCTGAAACCGGCGCAGATCGACGAAGTTGTTCTGGTCGGCGGTTCAACACGGATTCCAAAAGTGCGCCAGCTTGTACAAGATCTCTTCGGGCGCACACCGCACACCGATCTGAATCCAGACGAAGTGGTTGCGCTCGGCGCGGCGGTGCAGGCAAACATTCTCGGTGGCGGCTCGGCCGTCACGAAAGAGATGCTGCTGCTCGACGTGACTCCGCTTTCGCTCGGCATTGAAGTCGCCGGAGGCGTGACCGATAAGATTATTCTTCGCAATTCGACCATCCCCGCTTCGGCGACGCAGTACTACACGACGCAGGTAGACGGCCAGACCAACGTCGCGATTCACGTGTTACAGGGCGAGCGCGAGCTGGCGCGGGATTGCCGGTCGCTGGCGCGATTTGACCTGAAGGGCGTGCCGCCGATGGTCGCGGGGATGCCGCGCATTGAAGTCAAATTCCTGATTGACGCCAACGGCATTCTCCACGTCTCGGCGCGCGAACAGCGCAGCGGCAAGGAGGCCGAGGTTGATGTCCAGCCCAGCTACGGGCTCACCGACGAGCAGGTCGAAAACATGCTTCTCGAGTCGTTCGACTACGCCGAAGAAGATTTTCGCCAGCGCCAGGTGATCGAGGCGCGGCGCGAAGCAGAGACCATCCTAGCCGCGCTGGCCAAGGGAAAGAAGAATGCGGCATGGCAGGAACTGACTGGTGCGGAGCGAGCCAATGCGGAGAACTTGGAGAAAGCCCTGGTTGCCGCCAAAGCTGGCAACGACTATCTAGCGATCCGCAAAGCGATTGATGCGCTCAATCAGGGCACAATGCATCTCGCCGAACTCATGATGGATACAGCCGTATCGACTGCCCTCAAGGGCAAGGCCATGGATGACGCTGATGCCGATTTGCGGGAGGGCGAAGCATCGCAAGCTGGTCATCCCGTGGCGAAGGCAGAATTTAAGTAGGAGCAGGTTTCAGGGTTTCAGAGTTCCAAGGTTTCAACGTGAACCTGAGAGATTTCAGCGACGCTCCCACAGTGTTGTGAGAGAGCAGTGGTTTGGACTCTGAAACTTTGCAACCTTGAAACGTTGGAGTCATATGTCAAACGAGAAAACACAGGGAACTGGATCAGCCACAGTGGACGCTCCCACCGAAAATACCGTTGAGATCACCTTTCTGCCGGAAGGCAAGACCGTCGCTTTCGAACATGGCAAGCTGCCCTACAAGGATCACGGCAAGGAGCAGTCCATTCTCGACGTCGCGCTGAATTATGGTGTCCACCTCGATCACGCCTGCGGAGGGAATTGCGCATGCACCACCTGTCACGTCTGGGTAAAAGAAGGCGCGGACCTGATTTCCGAGATGGAAGACGACGAAGCCGACAAACTCGACATGGCCGCCGATCTTCAGCTAAACTCGCGTCTCGGATGCCAGGCTGTCATCAAGAAGCCGGGCAAAGTAGTTGTGGAAATTCCGGCCTGGAACCGGAATTACGTGTCCGAAGAACATTGAGAGCAAGGTTTCAAGGTTTCAGAGTTTCAAGGCTTTAAGGAAACGTGAAGTGCAGCTGTGTTCGCCTTTCCGAAATCGGGTCTTTAGGTCCTTGAAACATTGAAACTCTGAAAACTTGAAACCTGAGGTCCTGTATGCCAATAGAACTTACCTGGAGCGATTCGGAGGACATTGGGATTCTTCTCTCCGAAGCCCATCCCGAGATCGATCCGCTTTCAGTCCGCTTCACCGACCTGCACAATTACGTACTCGCACTCCCTGCTTTCAAAGACGACCCCGCAAAATCAAATGAGGCAAAGCTTGAGGCTATCCAGATGGCATGGCACTCAGAGTTTCTCGACCGCACGCAGAGTTAGCGTTTAGGCTCAGCTGGCATAGCATCTCTCTCCCAGTTATTACCGTCACCGGACGGCCGAAAACCAGGTGAACCCAAATCGCCCCCGGCCGCCTACTGGTGTCGAGCTGGGATCTAATCAACACCGGCTCCCAACCGCGGGGAAATCGGGAGGTGTACAATTTCTAACACTCCTGGATCAATCGGAAACCTTCGTGGTGGGGAGAACATTGTGCAACGATTCTCAAAAGGCCTTGCTGCGGCTTTGGTCGTGGCATTTTTTCTAGCGGAGCTTGGTGTCGCGCGAGCTTGGGCGGATGATTCCCCGCCGCCACCGAAGTTGCGTCTGCCGTCCGATGTGGCTACTCCCGTGCGATATCGCCTGGATTTGACGGCCGTTCCCGACCAGGAGAGCTTTACCGGCACGGTCGAGATCGACCTGCGGTTCGCGAAATCCACTCGGGTTCTTTGGCTCAACGCTCAAAAGCTAACGGTGAAAGAAGCGACGATCACCGTGGGAGGCGAGAAGATCGATGCGAAAGGGATCACGCAGCCCGAGGAATATGTCGGGTTTTCGTTCGCCCATCCCGTCGGTCCCGGGGATGCGACGCTCCGCGTTTCCTACCAGGGCGAAATCAGCCGCAAAGATGGACGCGGCATCTTCCAGCGCAAGGATGGCGATCGGTGGTACATCTATACGCAGTTTGAGGACACCGACGCCCGCCGGGCCTTTCCCTGTTTCGATGAGCCAGGTTACAAGGTTCCCTGGCAATTGACACTGCACACGAAGAAAGGGCTGGCAGCCATCTCCAATACGCCAATCGCTGACGAGAGCGAGACGAGCGATGGCATGAAGACCGTGAAGTTTGCCGAGACCAAGCCGCTGCCAAGCTACCTGGTCGCATTCAGCGTGGGCGATTTCGAGTTTGTGAACGCCGCGAAAGCAGGAAAGAACCATATTCCCGTCCGGATCGTCGTTCCGCGGGGCCGCACGGCGGAGGCTAAATACGCCGCCGAAACTACCCCCGCCATCGTGGGGCTGCTCGAAAAGTGCTTCGCTTTTCCCTACCCCTACGACAAGCTCGATCAGGTCGCCGTTCCGCTGTTCGGCGGTGCCATGGAGAATGCCGGGCAGGTCACATACGGGGTTGCGCTCATCCTTGCCAAGCCCGGCGAGGACTCTCCGCAGTGGCAACGAGAATGGGTCTGGGTTGCCGCGCACGAACTTGCCCATCAATGGTCGGGCGATCTTGTGACCACAGCGTGGTGGGACGACATCTGGCTGAACGAAGGCTTCGCCAACTGGATAGCGGACAAGATCGTGTTTGAATACCACCCGGAGTGGGGATGGAATGTCGGCGTGGTAAACAGCACCCAGGGCGCTATGGATAACGACGGCCTGGTGAGCGCGCGGCGCGTGCGGCAACCGATCGAGTCTGCCGACGACATTGCCAACGCCTTCGACAGCATCACCTACGACAAGGGCGATGCGCTGCTTTCGATGTTCGAGGCGTACATAGGCCCGGAGCGTTTTCGGGAACGTGTTCGAAGTTACCTGGAAAAGTACTCGTATAAGAGTGCTACTTCGGCTGAGTTCCTGGCGGCGGTGGCAGGCAACGATCCAGCGATTGCGTCTGCCTTTTCCACTTTCCTCGACCAGCCGGGTGTTCCGCTGATCTCGGTCAAACTCGAGTGCGGCGGGAAGGCAGTGAATGTTGATCTGTCCCAACAGCGGTTCCTGCCGCTCGGTTCCCCGGGCGCAGCACCCCAGGTCTGGAAGGTGCCGGTATGTCTTCGCTATCCGGTGGGAGGGCACGATGAACGCCAGTGCGTCCTGCTGGAGCAAGCGGACCGGGAGGTGGCACTCGCGCAGGCAAAGAGTTGTCCGGCGTGGGTGGAGGCCAACGCGGACGCAGACGGCTATTACCGCGTTCTCTATGACCGAGGGGTGCTGGACAATCTCCTTAAGGATGATGCGCGGGTGCTCTCCGGGCGCGAGAAAGTGGCAGTGATCGGCGACATGTCGGCTCTGACCGGCAGTGGCAAGCTGTCGCTTGGTACGGCACTGTCGCTCATGCCAAGCCTGGCCCGCGATTCAAGCCGGCGCGTGGTCGTCAAGACCCTGGACATCACCACCGATCCCAAAGGCAATCTGGTTCCCTCCGATCTTGTTTCGCAGCATCACCGATACCTGGAAGATCTCTACGGGCAGCGGGCGCGCGAACTCGGCTGGAAGGCCAAACCCGGAGAAAGCGAGGACGATCGACTGCTGCGCCCAGAACTCCTCGATGTGGTGGCCAATCAGGCCGAAGACCCGGAACTGATTGCGCAGGGGAAATCTTTGGCACTCGCCTGGCTGGGCGATCCAAAAGCGGTCGCTCCCGACATGTTGGCCTCTGTGCTCGACACGGCTGCGCGGCACGGCGACCAGGCGTTCTTTGATCGCCTGCGGACGGCGGCGAAACAGGAGAAAGACGAAAATATCCAACGCAGCCTGCTCCATGCCCTGGGGCTGTTCCCGCAGCCCGAGATCGCCCAAGAAGCTTTTTCCATCCTCTTGTCGGAGGAATTCCACCCCGAACAATCGATTACGATCCTTTCAGCCGCCCACGACTTACACGGGTCTCGCGACTTCGGCTACGAATTCGTAAAGCGGAATTGGGACGCCCTTATCGCCAGGTTCCCCGCAGACTGGGGAGCATTTATGCCCTTTGTGGCGGGCAACTTCTGCGATGCGGAACACCGCCATGATGCCGAAGCTTTCTTCGAGGGAAGGTCAACCAAATACAAAGGTGGGCCTCGAACTTTGGCCGAGACGCTCGAAGGCATCGACGTCTGCATCGCCTACAAGAAAGTGCAGCAGCCAAGTCTAGCCAAGTTTCTCGAAGGATACGGGAAGGCGAACTAACGTTACCAATTGGTCGCCAACCTAGGTCGTCACACGCATATGTGACTCACATCACTGCACGAGTGCTCGAGAAGTAGTTAGTAATATTGCCGCGCCATTTTTCCATTCAGAATCCACGTTGGGGTAAGGTTCGCCGGGTTTTCTAGCCTTGTGGTTCTTCTGCTAAGATCAATGTTTGCTTTGTGGGGACTCAGCGTTGCAACTATATCGTAGGGATGTGACTCGCAGTTACTCGGAATAACCTTACTCAAAAAATGACTCGCTCCTCGGACGGACACGGTGAATCGACCTCTCGGATTGCTCCGCGCTATCAGTTCGAAACCCGCGTAGCAATCCAGATGAAGAATGGAACGACGACGGAGGGCTGGGTCAGAGACCTCAGCGAGAGCGGCATTGGAGCCTTCGTCGGCCGCGAATTGACCGTAGGTGAAACGGGGACGCTCACGTTTCGATTGACCGAGACAATAAAGATCGTGGTTCCGGCGCAAGTGGTTGTATCGGTGGGAACACGGTATGGCTTCCGGTTCCTGGCCTTGAGTTCCGAGCAGCGAGGTCAGATTCTAAAGGCAACGCGGCACTTGAAGGTGATTCCGTTTGTGGGGAGCTAGCTGAGAACTAACATAAGAACAACGGTGCGCGGAAGAACAAAGTAGAAAATAGTTGTTGGCTCCTGTTGGACCCAAGATACGGGCGGGGAACGACGTAAAGACGAAAAAGACCCCCTTTCCTGTCGGAAACGGGGGTCAAGGCAGTCACGATAGGGGAAGGCTGCGGGACGTTACGCAAAAAGTGACTGCCAAGTCCGAACGCCCCCTCGGAACGTATCGCCGTAAGTATCCCGATAGGAAATGTCCCTGTCTGTGACGACCGTCACACTTGCTACTGATCGTTCCGAAGAGTACCGTAGATTATCGCTGACACTTCGGGGATCGAAAGGCGACACTGTGGTGCTAAATGAATACCCACGCAAAACGATCTCAACAAGTCAATGTGAGACTGTCTGGGGACGACCTCAGACTTATGCGCCAGGCCGCTGAGTGTATGTGGCCAGGGATGCCCTTGTCGAACTCTACTCTTTTGCTGACACTCGCACGCAGTCAGGCGCAAGACATCCTTAGCGCGAACCAATCCCGGAAGTCTCCACGCTCGCCCGGTCGGGATGGTAAGGACGCACGTTAGATCGGGTTCGGCCACGCTGCGGTGCAGCAGCACAAAGCGCTGGCCAGCGGTCATCGCGATGGTCATGCACCTATCTCGGCATGTGCGCCTACGCTGCGGCGCAGCAGTGTAATAGTGGGCACAGATTGTGACTTATCAGGTTTCAGGCGGCCGAGCCGGTTTTGGGTGATAAGAGTCACACCAAAGGGTGACCGGTGTTGTAGACCACTCCCACCAATGGAGGTCTACTTTGGTACCGAGGCTGATTCAGGGGCCCGCCGGAGCCTAAGACTGCCTACATCTCCGAAGTTTTCCTCACGCTCGCGCTAATCCCGTGCAGTTTCTTGCGAAGTAAGCAAGAGATTAGTGCCGCCGCGGCAAGCCAAGGTTTGACGCAGACACTCTCCTCCGGATGCTTGATTACGAAACAGACCCGCTGACGCTAGCGGCTCTCGGCAATACGGACGGAAGGAGGCAGCAATGATCGCGAGTGAGACTGTCCGCGAGGATACCCGCGTCCCATTTGCCGCTGAGAGTCTTAGTCCGGAACGAATTGCTTACCTGGAAAACCTGGTTAGCCAGGCCCGAACCGCCGCCGCCATCTTTACTCAGTTCACGCAGCAGGACGTTGATCGCATCGTCAAGGCGATGGTGCTGGCGGGACTGGAGCAGGCTCAGCATCTGGCGCGGCTGGCGGTTGAGGAAACCAGGCTCGGAGTCATGGAGGACAAGGTCATCAAGAACATGGTGGCCTGCGAGTTTGTCTACGATTACGTCAAAGATAAGCGCACGGTTGGCATCATTCGCGACTTTCCCGAGCGTAATTTGATGGAGATTGCGGAGCCGGTCGGCGTCTTGTTCTCGATCACCCCGATTACCAACCCGACTTCCACGGTCTTGTTCAAGTGCATTGTTGCAATCAAGACCCGAAACGCAGTGATTTTTGGTCCGCACCCGAAGGCATGGCGCTGCTGTGCCGAGGCCGTGAGGATCATGTATGAGACGGCTATAAAGCATGGCGCGCCGGAAGGCGTATTCAGCTGCCTGGAATCGCCTACGATTCCCGACAACGCCTATCTGATGCGGCACAAAGATGTGGCCATGATTGATGCCACAGGCGGCCCGGGCGCGGTCAAAGCGGCCTACAGTTCGGGCAAGCCGGCCTTGGGCGTGGGACCGGGCAATACGCCGGTCTATTTGGAGAAATCCGCGGACTTGAATGCGGCCGTGGTGGACATCATTATTTCGAAGACGTTCGATAACGGAACCATTTGCGCTTCCGAGCAGACGGTGGTGATCGACGACGAGATTTACGACCTGGCGCTCAACAAATTTGCGGACTTGGGCGCGCACATCTGCAACGAGAAAGAGATCAACCTGCTGGAGCGCACTGTGATTGATCCGCAAACCGGGTTTATGCAGCCAATGGCCGTCGGGCAGAAAGCCACCGATATCGCGCGCTTCATCGGTATGGCAGTGAAGCCTAATACCAAGTTGCTGGTTGCGCCCATTCGAGGCGTGGGCCGCGAACATCCACTTTCCGTCGAGAAATTGTTCCCGGTGCTGGCGGTCTATCGGGCGACATCCGTTGCTGAGGCGCTCAAGGTGTGCGTGGATGTAAACCATGCCGGCGGCATTGGACATACGGCAGTTGTTTTCTCGCGTAACGATGAGGTCATCCGCAAATTCGGTGAGGTTATCAACGCAGGGCGGATCATTGTGAATTCGCCCGGAGCAATTGGCGCCCTGGGCGCGGTTTACAACGATCTGGTGCCCACCTTCTCTTTTGGATGCGGGACCGGCGGCGGCAACAGCACCACTGACAACGTCAATATCTATCACTACCTGAATATCAAGCGCCAGGCTCGGAGGACCCAAAACCATATGTGGTTCCGAGTTCCCAATCAGATCTACTTCAATATGAACGCGGTGGAGAACGTGCGGCAGTTTCCATCGCACTCGACCGTCATTGTGACCAATCCGGCCCTGGAGCAAATGGGTTTCGTGGATATTGTCCGGCGAAACATTGCGCCCGAAACTCAGGTGCACGTTACGGTCATTCCAGACGCAGAGCCAGAGGTCAAGGTCATCCTGCACGGAGTCGAAGAACTCAACTCCTACAAAGCGGACCAGATCATTGCGCTCGGCGGCGGGTCGGTAATCGACGCGGCCAAGATCATGAAGCTTAAGTATGAATCGCCCGAGGCCGACCTGGAAGAACTAGCCGCGCCTTTTCTGGATCTGCGCAAGCGCGTAGTCCAGTTTCCAACGGAAAAGAAGACCCAGGCGCGGTTGATCGCCATCGCTACGACCAGCGGAACGGGAAGCGAAGTTACGCCGTTTGCGGTGCTGACCGATAAGTCGAGCGGACGGAAGGTGACTCTCGCCGATTACTCGCTGACTCCGGACATAGCGATCGTGGATCCGCAATTTGTGATGTCGATGCCGAAGAGCCTTACCGCGGACACCGGCATCGATTGCCTGACCCACGCGCTGGAGGCTGGCGTTTCGAATTATGCATCGCCATACACCGACTCCAATGCCATGCAAGCGATCCGGCTCGCGTTCAAGTACCTGCCCATCGCTTATGAGCGTCCGCGCGATGAGGAAGCGCGTTCGATGATGCACAACGCCGCCTGCATTGCGGCCATGGCATTTTCGAATGCCTCCGTGGGGGTGAATCACGCATTGGCGCATGCTTTCGGCGCGCGTTTTGGCGTCGCCCACGGCCGCGCGAATGCCCTCATGTTGCCGCATGTGATTGCGTATAACGCCGCCGTGCCGACGAAGTTCATGCCGTCGCCTTATACGCAGGGGTACGTTGCTCATAAGAAGTACGCAACCGTCGCAGATTTGTTGGGGTTGGGCGGTCAGACGGTGGAAGAGAAAGTTGAGAAGCTGATTGTCGCGACCTCACAGTTACTTGACCAATTGGGCTTCCCGCGGTCAATCGCAGAACTGGGAATCTCGAAAGAAGAATTTGAGCGGGCAATGCCCGATCTAGTCCAGGCCGCCTTTAACGATCCCTCTTGGCGTTCGAACCCGCGTATGCCGCTGATGAACGAATTAGTCGAGTTGTTTTGGAAAGCATATGCAGGACGAGGTGCGGACGCGCGGGTTGGCGTAGGGGAGCAACAAGCGGTGTAGTGGCGGTGTTTATGGCAATGATTGCAATGCCGTTGAACCTGGATGAAAAGTGCTTCGCGCTCACCTTGCGCGAGGCCGGGGCGGAGCTTAACGGAGCAGACGGCGAAGCCATTCTGGATTTCTCCTCGGTGAGGCGCGTCGATTCGAACGCGTTGCTTGCGCTGGAGGAATTCGCCCGTATCGCCGGCGAGAAGGGCGTCAATGTCGTCTTGCGCGGCGTGAACATCGAAATTTACAAAGTGCTTAAGCTGGTGAAATTGACGCGGCAGTTTTCCTTCGAATACTGCGCTGCGCAATCGCCACGTGGCTGATTAGGGGAGACGTCATGCAAAACCATCAACAGAGTGACCGCCTTTCCTGGGGCGACACGGTTTTCCTGCATCTGGAGCGGGAAGGCATGCCGCTCAATGTGGCGAGCATTTGCGTGTTCGAGGGCGATGTTTCATTTGAAAACTATGTTCAGTACGTCGAGTCGAAACTGCCCCTCATCCCCCGCTATCTCAAGCGGTTGGTGTCTGCGCCCTTCGGTATCGGCCTTCCCTGTTGGGAATACGACTCGGAGTTTGACATCCGCCGGCATGTGCTCGAAGTAACGCTCAAACGCGGTACGGACACAGAGTTGAGAACTCTGGCTGGCAAACTTTTCAGCACAGTGATGGACCGGCGGCACCCGCTGTGGGACATCACGGTCGTACGCGGACTGAAAGGAAATCGATCGGCCCTCATTTTTCGCCTCCATCACTGCATGGCCGATGGAATTGCTGGCGTGGGCATTATGAATGTCCTTTTGGATGCGAACCCGGAAGCCCCGCGCCTTCCCAGGAAGAAGCTGAAGTTCCGAGTTCCGTCGCCCCGCGACCCGTTGACCTCACTTACTACCGGCTTTGTGGAGACTTATTCTGATTTTGTCAAACGAATTCTCTCCGCTTTGACCGACCTGCTGAGTATGGCGGAACGCGCGGCTGCGAATGGCAGCGACGTGGATGCCCGCGAGTTTGTAGGTTTGATTCCTGAAATTACGGCATTTACAGAGCGGCTCCGCTTCAACGTCCTCTATCAGGGCCCACAGAAATTTGCGTTTACCGAGATTCCGCTGGCGGACATCAAGGCCATCCGGCACAGATGTGGGACGAGCGTGAACGACGTGATTCTGGCTATTGTGACCGCGACCATTCGACGTTACTGCGAGTTGCATGGCGATCGAGTGAAAGGCAAACTGCTGCGCATCATGGTGCCCGTGAATTTACGCGGTACGAGCAGCACGTCAGAGTTGGGGAATCGAATTTCGCTTGTTCCGGTAACCATCCCGCTGGATATCCGGTCGCCGCTCAAGCTGCTGGCAGCAGCACATAAGCGGGCAGAATTTCTCAAGCGCATTCACGCGGCCGAATTAGTAAGCCTGGCGGGGGGATTGATTGGGATGTTCCCGACCTCGGCGCAGGGATTGGTCGGACCTCTTATCAGCCGCTTACCGATCACGCCTTTCAATCTGGTGTGTACCAATGTCCCCGGCCCTCAGGTGCCGCTCTATTTACTTGGCCGCAAGATGCTGCACTGTTATCCCTACGTTCCGGTCGGTGGCGAGATGGCGGTCAACTGCGCCATCCTGACTTACAACGGCACGGCGCACTTTGGTTTCAGTGGAGATGCGAAGGCAGCGCCAGATCTGCGACAACTGGAGAAATTACTGGCGGAAAGCTTTGGGGAATTGCGCGCTGCCGCGGGACTTGAGCCGCCGCGGGCCAAAAAGGAGCGGATACGCCCGAGGCACCGGGTTGTGTCTGCTCCTGCGACGGCCAAGGCCGCACCCGTGCTGGCAAAAGTGATGTCGGCGCTTGCACCAACGGCAACTGAATTGAAACAAGCTCCCGAACCTGCGCCGGCAACTGAGACGAACGATGATCGAGAACGGTTGATTGTCGCGTAGAAACAGGACGAACGTAGACCGTGGCCGGTACTTTGGGTTTTAAGAACGCCTTGCCATATGAAGCCTCAGACCCTTAACGACATCTTCTCGGCCATTGTGGAACGCCGGCACGAGCGGGTGATGCTTGCCCGGGAGGCAGGCCGATGGGTTCCCATCGATTCGCAGCAGTTCTATCAGCACGTGACCGGGATGGCCCGGGCACTGCGGAATTGGGGCGTCCGTAAGGGAGATCGCGTCGCCATCCTGAGTGAGAACCGGCCTGAATGGGCGGTCGCGGACTTCGCATCTTTTCAATTAGGCACGGTAGTTGTGCCCATTTATGCGACGCTGACCGCTCAGCAGACGGCATACATCCTGTGCGATTCGGGGGCAAAGGTCGTTGTCGTTTCCACCGAGCAGCAGTTAAACAAGGTCCTTTCGATTAAGGATCAAACGGCGGTGGAACGAGTAGTGGCGATGGATCCGGTGGACACGGAAGATGCGGCGCCCATGCGCCGGTTGATGCAGGACGGCCCGCGCGAACGAGACCCGGCGATAGACGCTGGCGCGCGCGCAATCACCGCGGAAGACCTGGCGTCGATTATTTACACCTCGGGGACCACCGGCACCTCTAAGGGTGTGCAGTTGACTCATGGCAATTTGACTTCAAACATAATGCATTCGCTGGAAGGTTTTAACGTTCACCCCGGGCACGTCAGTGTTTCTTTCCTGCCGCTCTCGCACGTTACGGCGCGTCATGCCGATTTGGCCCTCCTTTACCACGGCGTAACCCTGGCCTACTGCCCGTTCTTCGAACAGTTGCCTCGAGTCTTGCTGGAAGTGCTGCCTACTCTCTTTGTCGCCGTGCCGCGTGTTTACGAAAAAATTTACAGCCAGGTGGAACAAAAGGCCAAGAAATTCCCGAAGCGGGCAATTTATCGATGGGCGCTGTCGGTGGGCCGCGCACATCTCATGAAGATTCTGGCTGGCGAAATTCCGACGTCACTTAGCTGGAAACTTGCGAACAAGCTGGTGTTTTCCCAAGTTCGTGCGCGCATGGGTGGCAACGTGGAGGTATTCGTCTCGGGCGGCGCGCCTCTGGGCACCGAACTGGCTGCGTGGTACGCGAGCATTGGCATTCGTATCCATGAAGGCTACGGCCTGACCGAGACTTCGCCCGTGATTGCGTTGAATTCGCCGCTTGCGCACAAACTGGGCGCGGTAGGTCGTCCACTTTCGAATGTCGAAGTTCAGATTGCCGACGACAAGGAAATTCTTGTGCGCGGTCCCTCGGTCTTCCGCGCTTACTGGAACCGGCCGGAGGAAACCAGCAACGCGTTTGCGGACGGCTGGTTCAAGACCGGAGATATCGGGATGCTCGATGAAGACGGGTTCTTATGGGTTACCGATCGCAAGAAGGACCTGCTCAAGACGTCGGGTGGAAAATTCATCGCACCGCAACCGGTGGAAAATTCCTTGAAGCTGAATGCCCTGATCGGAACTGCTGTTGTAGTAGGAGACCGGAGAAAATTCGCTTCCGTGATTATCTCTCCCTGCTTTGCCTTGCTCGATGACTGGGCGCACGCCAACCATATATCATTTTCTTCTCGGCGCGAGTTGATTGCCAATCCCAAGGTGAAGGCGCTTTACGAAGGCATTGTCGGCGAGGTGAACCGCAATCTAGCCCGCTACGAGACCCTAAAGAGAGTGCTGCTGGTACCCGATGAATTCAGTGCAGACGATGGCAGCCTTACTCCGACGTTGAAACTTCGCCGCAAGACCGTTGAAGAGCGCTATCGCAAGCAGATCGACGAGTTATACGAAGAAGCTGATGTTGCCACCGTGGCCTAGCACCTGGCAGAATCGCCTCCTGACATCCTGCCTGACCCTCACAATTCCTCTGCGTCTCGCATAAAGCCGGGTCCTATCGGTTATCCTCAGTCTTTAGTCCCTGACGTTCTTAGGTTTTTCGGCAGCTGCTCTTTCAACAGAACCAAGGACTATTTCAGCATCACCCGAGGACACCGCCCCGCATGGCGAGCGCACAAATCGAGTACCCTCCTTCAGATAAGAGGTTGATCCTCGGCGCACAGCTTGCGTTTCTACCCACCGGCATCCTGATGACGCTGCTGGGCCCGATGCTGCCACTGCTCATCGCGCGCTGGGCGCTCAATGACACGCAGGCCGGCAATCTGTTTCTGGTGCAGTTTCTGGCTGCGGTCGTCGGCGTACAGCTATCGGGAGTTCTGCTCACCCGGCTCGGATTTCGCCCCGCATTCTTGTCGGGCTTGCTGCTGATGGCAGCCGGCGCGGCTTTGCTCTACGCGGGATCGGTGCGCTTGGGCATGGCTTCGATCGGCGTATACGGGCTTGGAGTCGGCCTGATCGTTCCGACCGATAGCCTTCTGATCGCCGAAATCAGCGGGGATTCCCGCACCCGAGCCGTGAATCTCCTGAATTTCTTCTGGGGATTCGGCGCGGTTTTCTGCTCGCTGATGGTGGCGTGGGCAGCGGCTCACAAAATGCTCCCAGTCTTCCTGGGTGCGGTGTCGTTGTTTCTCGTATTGCTCGCATTCGCAATGTGGGGATTGCCGTTCCCCGCTGCTGCCGCGCCATCGGATCGTGGGCCGCGCTGGCAAGAGCTCACAAAAAATCCGGTGATCTGGCTCTTTGCCCTGGTGTTCTTCTTTTATCCCGGCGCGGAAACCGCCGTCGGCGGCTGGATCGGCTCCTATGTCGCGCGGCTCGGGCCCCAGGAAGCGCACTGGGCGCCGCTGATGCCGGCGTTTTTCTGGTCTGCGCTTACCGCCGGGCGCGCTCTCGGCACCATGTTCCTCTCTTATTTTTCCGAGCGGCGCGTTTTGCGAGCGGGATTCGCCACGGCTGCAGGTGGAATCGTCTTGATGCTCGTTGCCGCAACCCTGCCTGGAGTGATTCTAGGGGCTTTAATCACGGGACTCAGTTTTGCCACGCTCTATCCCATCACCATCGCGCGGCTTTCGCAGCGCTTCGGTGTGGCGGCGCGCAGCATCGGCGCGGTTATGTTTTCTCTGGCGTCGATCGGCCCGGCGGTCATTCCGTGGATGGTGGGGGTCATCTCACAAAACACGGGGAGCTTGCGCTCGGGATTATTGCTGCCGCTGGGGGCGACGGTGCTTCTGCTCTTGATTCACTTGCGCGACTGGTAGCGCGAAGCAGCGGGTTTAGTCGTGAGATTGAGCACCGGCCAAGACGCCGCTGACTGTGCCCTGCGATCCTCTGTGCACCTCTGTGTATTCTGTGGTTAAACACTCCCTACGACCGCGATGCCTTCACACGCTTCGTTCGCTCGAGCCGAAGAGGAGCGGTCGAAGCCAGCTCTACGCGGTTGCGTCCCCTTTGTTTGGCGCGATAAAGTGCCTGATCTGCTGCTTGGATTACCTGCTCCGGTTGCCGATAGCGAGTGCTGGGCTCGGCCACACCGATGCTCACGGTCACCGATAGGCCGTCGGGCGGGCGGCTGAGAGGAGGCGGGACGGCCTTCTTTTTCGCGGGCCTTCGGCGGTCGGCGGCCTTTCTGCGGTCGGCCTCTTCCACCTGGAGAGCGGTTCGTCGTTCGCCGCCGCGCATGCGAAATGTCGAATCGTGAATAATCCTGCGCAGTGCTTCCAAATGCTCGAACGCTTCTTTCGCCGAGATGCCGCGGAAGGCTATAGCGAACTCTTCGCCTCCGCAGCGAAATGCCTGCCCCCCACCAGCCACTTTGGAAATGCGCGCCGCCACCATGCACAGAACCTGGTCGCCGACGTCGTGCCCATAAGTATCGTTAAAGTTCTTGAAATGATCGATATCAACTATGGCAATTGCGTATTGCTGGTCGAGCGAAAGCAGAGCTTCGTTGAAGGCGCGACGCCCGCGGATCCCGGTCAGCTCGTCATAGTAGGCGAGCACATACGAAGTCTCAATCAGCGAAGCCGCGATGATTAAGGCCGCGGTCGCCACGTAGGCATCGGAACCTTTCCCAGTCGGTGCGAACTCGAGCCACAGGAAAACCGCCGCCACCGACCAGACAAAGCCCGGCTCAATGGGCTTGCGAGTCTGCACATAGCGCCGAATAAACATCGCGGCCGCCGCAACCAAACCAGCCAGCGCCCAAATCGGAATATCAGCCCGGTTGGGACCGCGCGCTGTGATAGCGCTGTTTTCCGGCCGGCACAAAACGGCTACGACTACAGACTCGAAAAACAGCAGGCCAAAGCGCGGAGCGATTCCGGCAATCACAAGTCCGCGTTCGCGCATGGCGGCAAACACAATGAAATTGAGCGGGATCAGAAGCGCGGCCAGCGTCATAGCGGTGCGGCCCGGCCCGCTGTGAATGTGTCCGGCAGAAAAGAAATCGACCGCCCGGTGCGCGAGCAGTAGCGTCAGCAGCGAAAATAAAATGCGGCTGGAATTAAACCGCCAGGCAAGCAGCAATCCCGCCGCAAAAGCGGCAACATAATAAAAGGAGAGCGAAGACGCCAGTTGCGCGAGCAGCGCACTGTTGACGAGCGCCATCACGACGGCCAGCAACACCCCGCCCGGTACCAGCCACGCCTTCCAGACTTTGCCGTTCACCTTGAACCTCTGCGCCGAGACCGCTGCCGCGAGCTCAGCTTTCAGAATACGGCAGCACGGGAGGGAAAGCCGTTATGTTTCAGACACCGGCAAACTTGCTATTTGTGCTCGCTGCGCCCGTGTTAGTCTTCCCTGTTTATGGCTGGAACCGCCAATCCCGCGCTGCGTGTAGCCATCGATACGGGCGGAACCTTCACCGACTGCGTGTGGGTCGAGGCTGGCGACCTTAGAACTCTGAAAGTATTTTCAACACCCGACGACCCCTCGCGCGCCATCGCCGAGGCGCTCACCAAAATCGGCGCCCCAGCCAGCGTCACGCTCTTGCATGGCACCACCGTAGGCACCAACGCGCTGCTCGAAAGAAAAGGCGCACGGGTCGCCCTCATCACCACCGCTGGGTTTGAAGACGTCATCGAGATCGGCCGACAGGCGCGCCCCCGCCTCTACGATTTCTTTTTCGATCGGATTCCGCCGCTGGTCGCCCGCAACATGCGCTTCGGCGTCCACGAACGGATCGATGCCGAAGGCCGAGTGCTGGAGTGCCCGTCCGATGCGGACTTAGCGCAACTGCGGGAAGCCGTATTGCGGGCGCAGCCCGAGGCCATCGCAATCTCGCTCTTGTTCTCATTTGCGAACGCCGAAAACGAAAGGCGTGTCGCGACGGCGCTGGCCGATTCCGGCCACCCGCTTTCGGTCTCACATGAAATCCTGCCCGAGTTCCGGGAATATGAACGCACCAGCACCGTCGTTGTGAACGCGTATCTCCAGCGACTCATGCAGACCTACATGGAAAAACTGGCCGATCGAGTTAAGCAAATAGAACGAGCCGAACAACGCGAACGATCGAGCAAGGATGCTGCGTCGCTCACGCAGGAGAAATCGCCCAGCCAGCTTCGGTCGCGGATCTTCGTCATGCAATCCAGCGGCGGAATCACCGCGCTCGAGTCGGCCGCGCGCGAACCCGTGCGCACCGTGTTGTCCGGTCCCGCCGGCGGACTGGTAGGCGCGGCCGCCGCGGCAGCGCGAAGCGGCTTCACGAAAATTTTGTCCTTCGACATGGGAGGCACCTCCACCGACGTTGCCGCAGTGCAGGGCGAAATCATCGCCGGCAATCAGTCCGAAGTAGCCGGGCTTCCCGTGGGCGTTCCCATGCTTGAAATTCACACCGTCGGCGCAGGTGGTGGATCGCTCGCGCGCTTCGACGCCGGTGGCCTGCTCCGCGTGGGGCCCGACTCAGCCGGCGCGGATCCCGGCCCCATCTGCTATGGCCGCGGCACCGAACCCACGGTGACCGACGCCAATCTGCTCCTGGGTCGGCTTCGGCCCGACCGCTTTCTGGGCGGAGAGTTTGCGCTCGACCTGGAACGCACGCGCCGGATCTCCGCCGAGTGGCTGAAGAATCAGCGCTCGCGCCTGAGCCTGGAGCAGTTCGCGCGCGGCGTGGTGCGTGTGGTCAACGCCAATATGGAGCGAGCCTTGCGCGTCGTCTCCATCGAGCGCGGCTACGATCCCCGCGATTTTGCCTTGGTAGCCTTCGGCGGCGCGGGAGGCCTGCATGCCTGCGAACTAGCTGAAGCGCTGGCGATTCCCACCGTCATTATTCCCGCGCGGCCGGGCGCTCTTTCGGCCTTCGGAATTCTCGTCAGCGACGTGGTCAAGGATTTCTCCCGTACGCTGCTCTGGCGTTTCCAAACTCGCGTCCCGCAGGCCGAGCTTCAGAAAGAATTTCGCCAGCTGGAAGCCGCGGCCCAGAAGTCATTTGCCGGCGAGCGCTGGCAATCCCACCGCGCCATCCATTACGAAAAAACGCTCGACCTGCGCTATCGCGGCCAGGGCTATGAGCTCAACGTGCCCGCCAAAGAAGATGTCATCGCCCGTTTTCACGAAGAGCACCAGCGCCGCTACGGCTATCACCACGCCGGCCGCGAGATCGAGCTGGTCACCCTGCGTCTGCGGGCGAGGTTGCGAACGCCGCAGCCGGCGCGACAGCCGCTATCGTCGAAGACCACGCGGGCCGCGGCGCAGCGTGCGTCCGCACCGCGCGTCGCGCCCGTCGAGCGCGCACAAGTGGTCTTTGAGAAAGCCGAGATCACCCCCGTCTTCGAGCGCAGCCAGCTTTTCTCACCGCACGCGTCTCCAACAACCGCGCCCCGCACATTCAAAGGCCCGGCAGTCATCACCGAATACAGCGCGACCACCGTAATTCCGCCGGGAAGAGAATTCTGGGTCGACGCCCACGAAAACCTGATTGTTCAGCTCAAGAGCAGCCGTTGCATCGCAAGCGCTGACGCGCAAGCCGTGAGCCGCACCCACGACCCGCCTCCGCACGCCGCTGACCGCCAAAAAATCCCGGGCTCCCACGATCTAAAACTTTGCCTCCCACCACTGGCTTCCCGCCCCACTTCAAGCGATACTCTCTCCATGGATTTCGATCAACTCGCCACTTTCCTCGAAGTGGCCAAGCTCGGCAACTTCTCGCGCGCCGGAGAAAAGGTTTTTCTCTCTCAATCCGCCGTCAGCGCCCAGATCCGCCAGCTCGAGCAGGAATATGGAGCGCGCCTCCTCGACCGTTCCGGCAAAAAAGTCCGCCTCACTCCCGCCGGCGAGGTTCTCTTCGAATACGGCACTCGCCTTCTCGCTCTGCGCGACGAATCCATCCGCGCCGTCACCGATCAGGGCACCTCGCCCCGCGGAGTGCTCGCCATCGGCGCCAACGAGGCCACGTGTCTTTATGTTCTCCCCCGCGCCTTCGAGGAATATCGCCGCCTTTATCCCCAGGTTCAAATCAGCATCTACCGCAACTTCAGCCGCAAAATTCTCGAGCGCATTCAGGATGGCCTCATCGACGTCGGCATCGTCACCATGCCCGTCAAGCTTCCGCGCCTCAAGGTCGAGCGAATTTTCCGCGACCGCCTGATGCTCGCCGTCAGCCCCACCAATCCGCTCGCCAAACTCAAATCGGTTCCCGTCAGTGTCGCCGCCGAGCAGCCTCTGATTTTCCCCAAAGCCGGTTACACCCGCCAGATCATGGACAAACTTTTCCGCCCCTATCGCGCCGATCTAAAAATCGCCATGGAATTGCCCAGCATCGCCATGATCAAAACCTTCGTAGCTTCCGGCCTCGGCGTCTCTCTCATCAGCGAGACCTTCACCCGCCGCGAAAGCCGCGACGGAGAAATCCGCCTGGTCCGCATCGAGCACACCGAACTCTGGCGCGAACTAGCCATGGTCCACGACCGCAATCGAACCCTCCCCCGAGCCGCAGTAGCCTTCATGGAGTTAGTAAGAACCGGCGTCCTCAATCAAACCAACCAACCCAAAGCAGATTCGTAAGCGCCAGCAATGCCTAGTTCTTGATTTCGTCTTGTGGGGTACCCGCCCTACCCCCCTAGCCCGGTCTATTGGAATCAATACTTTAGCGTGTTTTCCATTCCAAAGTCCTGAGTCGATGGCACTTAGAGGCAAAGTCTTGATAACGTGAGACTTAGCTTGGGGAAAAGGTCTTTGTCAAAGAACATGGGCATGACTTTTTGCCTGCGAAGGGAATTCCTTTCTTGGAATGAAGACACTCCCACGCCGCCCCAGTTATGACAGTCTGGCACGCTTGGATTTAAGAGTCAGTGACGTGGCGCACGCCAAAATTGTGATAAATGAATGCGCGGAAGGACGGCACAGATGAGTCCACTGGGCACGGCGCCGGGGCGGTGCTCACTCAGGTCAGTGGCCAGAAGGACTAGCGCGAACCCTTCGACACTGGATGACTAAGGATTTAGGGAGCGGACCGCAGCGGGCACGCTTAACTCGCAAATAGAGCATTCTTGACCAGACACCCGGCCTCGCCGTCGCTAGCATGGTTTGTGTGGGGTCATTTATGGGAGAAACTAGCGTATACGTGGTTGAGCGTGATGCGTGGTCCACGGTCAGGCAATGCATGGCACATTTCCTCTTGACCTACGAGCGCGAGTTCCTTCCGGTGCAGAATGTTTGGCGGGATTCTCTGGTCCATAGCGAGGAAAAAGATTCCGCTCCGGGCGTCTCAGAATCGCGCGCTGGACGTCCCTTTTCGGGCCAGTTTCATCAAATGTAAAAACAGTGTGTGGGAGCGTTTTCAAGTATGGACAAGAAAGAAATCAATTCGCCGAAGCTGACCGAGAACTTTCTGTTCTGGATTTGCGGCGTCGGAGGCCTGCTGCTGGTGGCTCTGTTTTCTCATTTCGTCTGGCACCTTTACTGACGTGAGACGTGGAAGCGGCGGTCGCGGTGGCTAGGTTCCTCTGCGGAACTGGATGATTCTTCTTCGGTCTCTTTTGTTGGGACGAGTAGCAGGCAACTGCTCCCACTGCCGCAAAGCCTTGCGCTCGGCCGCAACTTTCGTCCGAAGCTCGCGGCTCGCATCAGTCTCACGATAAAGGGTTTGCGCCACCGAAGCCGGCCCGCGGACTTCGCTAAGCACAAGCACTTCAACTTCAAAATCCCCACCTTCGTTACTGATGCGCAGCATGTCTCCAACGCGAACCTCGCGCGCCGGCTTGGCGACGAATTGGCCGCCGGCTTGAATCCGTCCAAGTTCGCAAGCGCGCGCGGCCAGCGCCCGAGTCTTGAAAAAGCGCGCCGCCCAAAGCCACTTGTCCATTCGTACGCTGGGCATGATTCTATTCTGCTACAAGCAGAGAGCGAGCGGAAGGAACGGCCCGGAATCCCACTCTGTAATCTTCAGCATGGCCCGCCGGCAATCTCAGTTGACAAAAGATGCAAAACGAAAGTATAAGTAATCGTTCGTAATCTTCGCTCAGTTGCTTAAGGCTGAGTTTTGGCTCCGGGCGAAGCTTCGGGCAAGTTCCAGGAGGCTTGTCATGCCGACCTCTCTCTCGCGCTTCTCGATCGCGCAAACCCGCGCATCCTTTTCCCTTCTTCTCCTTGTTATTGTGGCCCTCGTCACGCCGATATCGGCACAGAAAGACGCAGGAGCCATTGTAGGTCTGGTGCGCGACGCCAGCGGAGCAATCGTTACCGGAGCTCAGGTGACGGTTGCCGACGCGGATCGCGGCACAACGCTGACGCTCACCACCAACAACGATGGCGAGTACGTTGCGAGCCCGCTCCGCATTGGACGCTACACGGTCACAGTCGAAAAAACAGGATTCAAGAAGGCTGTCGCCGGGCCGATGCAGGTGAACGTGCAGGATCGTTTGAGCGTCGACATAAAGCTTGAACCGGGAGCCCCGACCGAGATCGTGGACGTTACAAGCCAGACGCCGCAGCTCGAAACCGAGACTTCGGACCTCAGCCAATTGGTCGACAGCCGGCGTATCAACGCGCTGCCATTGAACGGCCGGAACTATGCACAACTGGCACTGCTGGGAACTGGCGTGGCCACGGCTGAGCCTGGGTCGCGGGTCGAAACCACCTTTGGCTTCAGCGCGAACGGCGCACGCTCGCTGCAGAATAACTTCCTGCTCGACGGCATCGACAATAATGCGAATCTGGGCGACGTTCTAAACGGCGCCGCTTACGTGGTCCAGCCCGCCGTGGACGCGATCGCAGAGTTTAAGGTCGAAACCAACTCCTATAGCGCGGAATTCGGACGCGGCAACGGCGCCATCATGAACGCCGTCATCAAGTCTGGCACGAACCAGATTCACGGCGATGTTTGGGAATTTCTGCGCAACGAGAAGCTGGATGCGACCAATGCCTTCGATGTTTTTGGCCAACAGCCGTACAAGCAGAATCAGTTTGGTTTTACGCTGGGCGGACCCATTGTTAAGAACAAGACCTTCTTTTTTGGGGACTACGAAGGGCTGCGCATTCGCCAGGCTCTGCCGCAGTTGTCGCAGGTGCCTCCTTCAGCGTGGATCGGCGGAGATTTCTCCTCGTTGCTTCCGTCGGTTCTGAATTCAACTACGGCGACAGGTTTTCTAGATTGCAGCGGCAATGCCACGTATCCAGGAGAAATTTTTAATCCATTCCTGGCGAACAGTAATTCCAAATATAACGGCGGGCCCTGCAGCGTTCCCATCGGGACCGACTCCAGCGGCAACCCGACGAACATCCTCCCGGCTGTCGTGTGCAGCTCGACTAACGAGGGCGCGTGCATCGATCCGGTAGCGCAGGAACTCGCAAATCTCTTTCCCGCGCCGAATGCACCTCAGTTTGGACCACAGGGCTTCCTCTCCGATCCCAAACACAGCGAAACGGAAAACAAGTTCGATATCCGTATCGACCAGACGTTCAGTCAGAAGGACAATTTCTTCGCCCGCTTCAGTTACGGCAACGACAGTAACTTCTATCCCTCACCGTTCCAGAACGTGCTCGACGGAGGCAGCTTTCAGGATGGCTACAGCAACAATACGTCGGAAGGTCTGGCGGCGAGCGAGATCCATTCTTTTCGCAACAACCTGATCAACGAATTTCGCTTCGGCTTCAATCACCTCAGTTCCCATCGCTACAATCTGTTCTACAACCAGAACGTTTCGGCGCAACTTCCCACTCCGATTCCGGGAGTACCGTTTGGACCAGAGATCGGCGGCTTGCCGTCGATCAGCTTTGGCGACGGGACGGCAGCAATTGGGGCTTCCGAGTTTCTGCCTGCCATTGAGCATCAGCATAGCTACGTTTTTACCGACAACCTGAACTGGGTTCACGGACGCCACGCGGTGAAGTTCGGCACTGAACTTCGGTTTGAAGAATTTACGATCCTGGAGCCGGCGGCGCCGCGTGGCTACATCGACTTTGGCGAGAACTTTCTCATTAATGACAATCTCGCCGACCCTGGAAGTGGGGGCGAGGCCTTTGCCAGTTTCATGCAGGGGATCAGCGACGGCGGGGAAATTACGAGCGTGACGCCGAATATTGACTATCGCCGGCAGATTTATGCATTCTATGCTCTTGACGATTTCAAAGTAGCTCCTCGGCTTACGCTCAACCTGGGACTTCGTTACGAATTTTTTACTACTATCAAAGCAGCCGGTAACCAGCAGGCCAACTTCGATTTCAATACGATCTCGCTAATCGCCCCGAGCGGACAAAACGCGCAACTGACGCCCACGCTTGCCAGCGAACTCACTCTTCGGAACACCGCTTCGCGCGGGCTTATCCACCCGGACCTCAACAATTTCGCGCCGCGCATCGGGCTTTCGTATCAGATCGCAGATAAGCTCGTGCTGCGCAGTGGCTACGGTATCTTTTACGGCGGGCAGGAAAGCGGACCATTTTCCAATCCGAGCCCAGGCTTCAATCCCCCGTTTCTGGCCTCGGAAGCATTTAACACCGGGTGCACATCGCCGACCGCAAATCCTGGGTCCGGCCAGGTCGATTGCTCGATCTCAGCTGCGAACAACGGCGGCTTGGCGTTCAACCAGCTGTACCAGGGCTTTCCCTCCCAATCGCTGACCGATCCGAACGCTCCCGAACTCTACTCGCTTGATCCGCATCTGGTGACGCCTTACACACAGCAGTGGCATTTGGGACTTGAATACCAACTTCCGGCGGATACGGTTCTGGAAGTTTCCTATGGAGGTTCGCGCGGATTGAAGCTGTTCGCTTTCTACAACGGCAACGAGGCCGTTGCTGTGCCTGGAACCGAATCGATTCCCACGGCGCCGCGGCGACCGGCCAATAATAATGACTGGCCAGGGGCAAACGGTCCTTGCGATTCGAATCCGGCGAACAACTATGCGGATGCGGCCAATTGCAATCCGGCGCTCGATGTCACCATCGACACGTTTCGCTCGAACACGCAATCGAATTACAACTCTCTCCAGGTTCGTCTGGAGAAGCGCTATTCTCATGGACTGCAATACGAAGCCGCTTACACTTTCGCGCACGCGCTCGACAACGCATCGAGCGCCAGCCTGGGATCGGTGAACAACGGAGATTTCCAGGATCAACGCTACCCCAATGCGAACTACGGCAATGCGGACTTTGATGTGCGCCACCGCTTTGTCTTCAGTTATGTCTATGACTTGCCGTTCGGTCACGGACGCCTGCTGGCCAAGGACGCATCGGGAGTTGTCAACCAGATCCTCGGTAACTGGCAAATGACTGGCGTGTTCTCGGCGGCCACCGGCAACTACTATACGGCGACCGATATCCAGAGTGTTTCGGGCGGCGATTGCGGTGGCACTGTTGGTTATTATTGCTCACGCCCCAACCGAGTCGGGAATCCCAATGCCAAGCCGTGCGTGCCGGGAACGCTGTTTAACACATGCGCCTTTGAGCACAATACGAACCTGGGAACATTCGGCAACGCAGGGCGCAACATTATCGAGGGCCCGGGGTACAAAACCTGGGACACATCGCTGGTGAAGCAGTTTCCTATCCGCGAGCAGAAGCAACTTGAGTTCCGCGCGGAATTCTTCAATGTACTCAATCACGTGAACTACTTGTTTGGACAGTTTGGCGCGATCAGCGCCGAGCCCACGCCGCTCGAACTCGATCCAAACAACATAAACACGCCGCAGAACCCGCGGTTGAGCCAGTTTGGTTATCCGCTCGCCGCACGCGCGCCACGAGAGATTCAGTTCGCATTGAAGTTTTATTTTTAAGGAGTCCGGCAAGTCAAGCGGCTCGACAAAACTGGGGAGTGGCGGGTCCAGGCCATGGCGGCGCAGCACGGAGAACAAACGATCGACGCAACGGAGAGGCTCGCGGAGATCCTCAATGAGAATCACCGCGGGCGTGCCGTCGGTGTTTATTCGATCTGCTCGGCCAATCGCTTCGTTTTAGAAGCAGCAATGCAGCAAGCTCAGAGGGATGGCAGCCTGCTTTTGATTGAGTCGACTTCGAATCAGGTGAACCAGTTTGGCGGCTACACCGGGCAAAAACCCGGTCAGTTTGCTTCCTTTATCCGGAAGATTGCGGCTGACCTCAACTTTCCAGCCGAAAGAATCGTTCTGGGCGGGGATCATCTTGGACCTCAGGTCTGGCGCAAAGAAGGCGGACCTTCGGCTATGCAGAAAGCGGCCGAACTGGCGCACGCTTGCGTGCTGGCAGGCTATACGAAGATCCATCTGGATGCCAGCATGCACCTGGCGGGTGACCCCGGAAACGCCGCTGCTCCGCTCGCCAAGGAAATCGTCAGCGATCGCGCCGCGGACCTGTGCAAGGCCGCTGAACAAGCACATTCGGAAATGCCACACGGTTCGCCTGCCCCACTCTACGTGATTGGAACCGACGTACCGATTCCCGGCGGGGAGCTTTCGGACGCGAGAGCACCGGAACCGACGCGACCCGAAAACGTGGCCCAAACCGTTCAACTGGCAAAAAGCGCTTTTGAGGCACGCGGCCTGGAAGCGGCTTGGGAACGAGTGATCGCGGTGGTCGTACAGCCCGGCGTGGAATTCGGCGAAGCGGCTGTCTTCCCTTACATGCCGGAAAATGCGCGCACGCTATCTCAATTTGTGAACACCGGATGGCAAGGAATTTACGAGGCGCACTCGACGGATTATCAAACACCGGCAGCTTTGCGACAGATGGTCTGTGACCACTTCGCGATTTTGAAAGTCGGGCCATGGCTGACGTTCGCCTTTCGGGAGGCTGTGTTTGCACTGGCAATGATCGAAGAAGAGTGGCTCGGCAATCGAACAAGAGTTGTAATCTCGCGAGTGCGAGAAGCGCTGGACGACGCCATGCTCGCCAATCCGGAACATTGGAAGAATCACTATCGCGGCGATGAGGCAGCCTTACGTTTTGCGCGTAAGTACAGCCCTAGCGATCGCTCGCGCTATTACTGGACGCAACCTGATGTTGCAGCAGCCCTGCAACGGCTGCTTGGGAATTTGACACTTCATCCTCCGCCGCTCTCTGTGATTAGTCAGTTCTTGCCCGGCCAAGTCGCGGCAGTGCGGGCAGGGGAGATTGCGAACAACCCGGTTGCGCTGGTCCACAGCAGGATTCAGCAAGTTATCGATCACTATGCGCGTGCGTGCGGAAGTGAGGCTTAGTTGAGAGAAGAAGCGGCTGGATTGGCCAGGTTTTTGGGAAGATCGAGCAAGAGTCATGTTGTTGACAAACGAAAGTAAACGCTATAAACAGAAAATGAAAACGAAAGCGGCACTTTCCTGCGATATGGATCGGTTGTGATGGGCGGACCAGAGATGATCGTGCTCAATGAAGAACGGCGGCGAGCCATTCTCGAAATGGTGAATCGAGACGGCCGGGTTCTTGTCCCGGATCTGGCGCGGCGTTTCCAGACGTCGCAAGTGACGATCCGGAAAGATCTGGAAGTCCTTCACAATCTGCGGCAGCTACATCGCACACATGGGGGAGCGCTGCCGGCGCGCGATCGAGCGCTGGATGATCCGAGCCTGCGGGAAAAAGAACAGCTGCATCGCAAGGAAAAGCTGCATATTGCAGAAGCCGCAGCACGGATGGTAAGCAACGGGCAAGTCATCATTCTGGATTCGGGCACCACCACCACAGCCATTGCCCGGGCGCTGCGGAGCTTTCAGGAACTGACGATTGTCACGAATGCAGTGAATATCGCGGCCGAACTCGCGGGAACATCCATAGACGTGATCCTGACCGGTGGGGCGTTGCGAAAGAACTCGTTTTCCCTGGTAGGCCCGATGGCGGAGGATACGCTGCGGCACCTCAGCGCGGATCTGCTGTTTCTGGGTGTGGATGGATTCGACGTGCACTACGGCTTGACAACTCCGAACCTGCTGGAAGCCAGGGTGAACTCCGTGATGGTGGAAGTGGCAAAGCGAACGGTAGCGGTGTGTGACGCCACCAAGTTCGGGAGAAGAAGTCTGTCGCTGATCGTGCCGACTTCGAGTGTGCATCATGTCATTACAGATCACAGTATCGCGAAACAAGACCTGCAGGCGCTGAAGAAAGCGGGGATCGAGGTCACAATTGTTTGATGCAACGAAACTGAAGCCGTCGCGCGGAGGCGGAGATTCGGCGGAACCGGGCGGCCACAGTCTCGCGGAGATTTTGTCCCAGCCAGAGTGCTGGGGACGGTGCTTGTCGGAACTGCGGACAAGCCAGAGCGTGAAAGAGGTGTTGGCGCGCTTCAACCATGCTGGGGAGTGGCTGTTTATCGGTTGCGGATCAAGTTACTATGTCGCGCTGGCTGCGGCCGCGACCATGAAATCTCTCACGGGGCGACCGGCACGTGCGGTTCCCGCGTCAGAGATTTTGCTCTACCCGGAGTTAGCGTTTTCCAGCAACCCTTGCATCCCAGTACTCATCTCGCGCTCCGGACAAACCTCTGAGGTCCTTAAGGCGGCCGCGGTTCTGAAGCAACGCAAACTTCCCGGCGTGGCGGTGTCCTGCGTGAGCGGGCAAATACTGGAGAAACTGGCCACGATCACCATCACGCTTCCAGCGGATGAACAAAGCACGGTCATGACGCGGTCGTTCACGTCCATGCTTTTGGCTCTGCAGTTTTTGGCCAGCCGCCTCGCTAGAAACGAAGCCCACACCGATGCTCTCATCGCCATGCCGGAACTGGCTGCTGCTGCGCTGAAGCCGGTACCGGAGCGGATTCGCGACTTCGTGGCCCGTCACACCTTTGCCGACTATGTTTGCCTGGGCCACGGACCTTTCTATGGCCTGGCCTGCGAATATGCATTGAAGATCACAGAGATGTCGGTGTCATATGCGCAGTTCTTTCATTCCCTGGAGTTCCGCCATGGTCCCAAGTCGATTGTTCGGCCGGAAACCCTAGTGATTCTTCTACTCTCGGAGCAGGGGTACGAGGCGGAATGCGATCTGCTGGAAGAAGTGAAGTCTTTGGGCGGCACGACACTGGTCGTTGCCAATCAGGCAAATGCGCGGGTGCGTGCTGCGGCGGACATGGTGGTGGAACTGGGCTTGAGACTCCCAGAGACCGCTCGCCTGGCGGCCTATCTGGTTCCCGGGCAACTGCTTGGCCTGCACGTTGGTCTGAAGAAGGGTTTGAATCCTGATTCGCCGCGCCACCTCAGCCGCGCGGTGATTCTTGACGGCTCCAAGAATCCGGAACGGGGCGAGTGAAGAAACCGCGTTTTGACGTCACCATTGCGGGAGAGCTGAATCTTGATCTGATTCTGTATGGTCTGCCCCCCGACCTTCCGCCCGAACGCGAAATGCTGGCCGACAAGATGGCGCTGACATTGGGATCGTCCTCGGCCATTGTTGCTCACAATCTCGCCCGCCTTGGCAGCCGGGTAGGCTTTCAATCGCTGATCGGCGAAGATCCGTTGGGCCAGATCGCACTGGAGCGCTTGGCGGACAGCGGTGTTGACGTATCTCGAGTACTGGCATCGAAATCTGTTGGAAGCGGATTAAGTGTAATTTTACAAAGAGACGGCTGGCGCAACATCCTGACTTATGAAGGCACCATCAACAGACTTAGGTTGGAGGATCTCGATCTCGAATATCTTTCGGATGCACGCCACTTTCACCTGTCTTCTTACTATCTACAGTCTGGTCTGCGTCGACAGGTACCGGACTTATTCCGTTATCTGAAGTCTGCTGGCCTTACTATCTCACTGGATACCAACGACGATCCTGAAGACCGCTTTGAGGGCGATGTCCGCGAAGTTCTGAAGCACGTGGACATATTCATGCCGAACCTGCGGGAGGCTTGCAAGATTGCGGGGACTGACAGTCTGGACGCCGCCCTGACCAGGCTCTCTGAGATAGTTTCGCTAGTCGTGGTCAAACTGGGGGCAGAGGGCGCCGTTGCCATTCGCAAGAGTAAAAGGATCGAGAGTACGGCGCTGAAGGTTGAGATGGTCGACCCGGTGGGTGCGGGCGATAGCTTCGACGCGGGCTTCCTGCATGCATACCTGGGGGGACAGAGCCTCCGGGAGTGTCTGGATGCGGGCAATGCCACCGGGGCTCTGTGCACTACGCGGGCAGGAGGCACGGAAGCGTTTCGCGACCGGAAATACCGAGAGAAGTTTCTTCGCCAGCACGCGCCGCACCTTCAGCCTCGGCGGAGTTGAAGCGCAGTCTTCGGATGACCTCGCTACTGCGGGCTGACTTCCAACAACAAATGTTGCTTGAATTCAGTCTTGAGCGTCGCAGTCTGGTTCGCGGTTACATGAATAGCTCCAAGATCCTTGTTGTCCGCATAGTCAAGCACGTGGTAGGTTCCGGGAGTTAGTCCGCGCAGCTCAACTTGTCCCTTCCACGCCACGTCTTCGTTCGATGCAAAAAAGGAGTAATACATTTTGCCGTCTTTTTGAATGGCGTATGCCTCCGGCACATCGTAGCCGTAGGTATATAGAGGCAGGAATGTTCCGCTGGATAGCATCTTCTGGTTATAGATGGCGATCCATTTCTTCCAATGCTTTTCTTTCTGCTGGGTCAGGTTGACGTTTTTGAATTTGATGCCAGCGTCCGGCCAGACGAACTTAGTTCCGACCACGCCTCCGGTGCCGATGGTAGAAGCAAAATCGTCGCCATGCTCAATCCAGTCCTTGCCCGAGCGCGTCATCGCGGAAAGCTCAACGTGGTCGCCATAGACGGCTGCTTCCGGTCCGAGTAGAGCCTTGTACATTTTGATGCGGCGGCGAACTTGCACGGCGCCCACGGGATCGGCTGTCACGGCCTGGTCCATATAGGGCAGCCAGGCCAGCGAAGGCGGAGTGCCGCAAGGACAGCTCTGCGTCACACTTTGTGGCTTGAGCGCACGGGTTGTTTGAAAGATCGTCTTGTAGACGTCCGCCATGGCGTTTACAGAATCCTGCGGAGATTTGTGATGATGTGCGGGGTTGTGGCACTCGGGAACTGTATAGATGTTGTCTAATTTCGACCCGTCGAAGTCCCAATCGCGAATGAATTTCTCCGTGAGTTTCTTGTAGTACTCCTGGACTTCAGGAACTGCGGGACAGAGGACAGCCAGGTCACGAGTCATACGTGCATGACGGCCGTTCTTGTCGAGAATCAACCATTCCGGATGCTCACGGACAACATCAGACACAAGGTACTTGTGTTCTTCATATTTCCCATGCCCGTCTTCGACGCCGAGCGGCAACCACCAGAGTTGTACGAGCATTCCCTGTTTGTGAAAATCCTGAACCATGTGCTGAATGGAATCGCCGGGAAATGTGTCCGGACGCGGCTTCCAGTCGCCGTAGTTATTGAACCAACGGTCGTCGAGCGTGGCCCATTTGATTCCCATTTCTTTCAGCTTGGGGATTGTGCCCAACATCTGAGCCGGTGTCACGTCAGCCTCGTACCCCCATCCGCACCAACTAACGTTGTAGGCCTCGCTGGAGGGTTTAGGGAGATTCCATCCTTCTTTCTGCAGGACGCTTGACCATATCTGCAGCGGCTGGTAGAAATCCCCGGAGTAGACCACGACAAAACTGCGGGGAGTGGAGTAGCTTTCTCCGGGCTTGAGGGTAACTGCGGATGAAATTTGGAGGCCGGCATGCACGCGCCGATCAGATGCGACGCTTACGGGGAGCGACACTGTGAGCGGCAGAGTTTCGACGTGGCCTACGGCTTCGCCGACCGCTCTTGTCCAGAAAGCAACTACTGGAATGCCGCCACCATAGCCGCCTTTGACTATGCCGCCCATGACGTTCGGTTGAAAGAACGGCCTGGTCAGCTTGCGAACGTCGTCTTTGCCCCAGTTGTAACTTGAGCCCTGGAATGACCACATTTCGTAGGGCTGAGCGCTAACGTTCGCCAGGCCTGCATTAAAGCGATGCTGCTGGTCAACAGTTCGATCAATCTCGAAATCTGTGGTTCCCGAGTTTCGATATTCGGTCGTCGACAGCAACAGGTTTGGGAAGTCGTCGTAGACTTCGAGGATTAACAAACGCTTGAGTTTTGCTCGAGAAAGATCCGAGGCCTCGCCCGGAATTTCTATTCGCTTGCCTGCGCCCATCTTACCGGCTGCTTCCAGAACCTTCACGTGCGCGAAGTCCAGGGAAAAATGGAATGGCTTCCCGGCGCGGATCAGGAAATCACCGGCGGCGGATTCACCGGAAGAAGGATCATCCAAAGTTAGCTTGCGCCCGTCTTTGATCAAGAACGCCTGCATGTATCCAGAAGGAAGCAATCGAAACTCGGCTGATTTGGTCGTCAGCACAACCGGTCCTCCACTGCCAGACTGGACTTGAATCGCAGAGTGCAGACTATCGATCGATGGCGCAGTTGTTGCGGATTCGCGCGGAGCGCCCAGCGCCAACAATAAAAGCACAAGCATACCCAAACCACCTAGCCATAGGACCGACTTGGTCAACTGGGGTTTCATTGTTGCACCGTCACCGTAATAGCCGCCGAAGTTTCGCTTGGGTAAACAGGAAGTGGAGTTCCTCCCCCACGAGGTGATGTCGGGTTACAACACGGCGTGATCGAGTTACCCGAGTACACGGCGGTTAGAGTGTTTGCGCCTGGCGCGAGTTGAGACGCGCTAAGCGGCAGACTTACCGCAGAAGTCGTAGCGCTGGTTGGGAGCAAGATCGACGTTTGCAGTAAATTCGAGCCGAGCATGAAGTTGACCGTGCCGCTGGGCACTCCGGCACCACCGGGATTAGCGGAAACCGCAGCAGTAAGAGTAGTCGACTGACCTGACTTGAGGAGATAAGTCCCCGCAGCCAATATTACTGTCAAGCTGTTATTGATTCCGGTGGATTGGTAAGCGCCCATGTTGATCCTTCCGTTGGTCGTGCGCGGATTACCAGAGAGGTCGGTGGCGCCGTATATAGAGCCGCGGGAACTGCCATGGGGGTCGCACCAGCCAACGGAGCAAGAGAGCCGGGTGCCACCAGACTGGAATGCGGGCGACGTAGATTGGATGTCAAGATCGACGGACACGGCTCCAAGGTTGACGAACTGCGGGTCGGCGTTTACAGAGTCTGCATCTTCCCCGGCAAGGCTCTGATAGTTCGCGAAACTCGCGAAGCTAGCCACGTCATCCCACAAGATCGAAGTTCCTTTCACGTAGCCTGCACTCGAGTTATAGAGGTTCCAATTAAGCGTTGCGGGTGGGCCTGGATAGGAAGTTGATGCTGGGACGAAGCTATTAATCCAAATATTGGGTGATCCGGAATAAACGACGTTATTTTCAAAGTAATTTCCTTGGGCGCTGCCTACCTGGTACTGAATCTGGAAGTCACCGCTTGGAGTACCTTCCATAGAGCTACCGCGTTGCGTGCCATTGTCGTAGAGAGTGTTGTTGACAAACACGTCGGCGTAGCTGCTGCCTCCTCCGTTGCTGTGGCCGCCCTTGCTAGTTGCTTTCGCATAACCGCCCATGGAAACGCCACAGGAATTTGCGTGATAGAACAGATTATTGCGCACGGTCGCGTACCGGCCGTAACACGGAGAAGTACCCTTAGCAGCAGTTCCTGATCCCGAATTTCCACCCGACCACTCGGTGCCGTTGGCCAGACAGACTTGATTTTCGCTAGTCGTCTCGATGCCATAGTCGGCCTGGAAAATTACGTTGTTCTCGAAGGTCACATAGGCACAGCCGTCACAATAGAGACCGTCGGCGTCATAGGAGCGGCCTTCCCCGGGATTCTTTATTCCGCTGATGTTGTAGATTGTGTTCCCACTGATTTCCCCATACATCGCCTCGTCGTAGCCGACGGGGCCAACGCCTTCGTATCCAATTGCATCGATGCCGATGTTGTCATTGTCATGAATGAGATTGTTGGTGATTTCAAAATGGGTAACGTTCCCGTCCACGTTCACTGACTCACTGTTGCCTGTTTTCAGATCGTAGACTTCGTTGCCACTGATCACGAGGTGAGTTATGGGAGTCTTCGACGACCCATAGACGGAGATGCCGAAGGCATTACCGTTCTTTTCCGACTTGGTCGTGATGTGGTGCACCAGGTTATTCAGAATCTGAATTCCCGTGCCATGGCCAGTGATCCATACCCCAGTTGGAGTTGCGGCGGCATTGCCGGTGGTGTAGTTACGAATCTCGAACCCATTGATGGTGATGTAATTTTGGTTTGTGATATTGATCAGACCCTGGACACCGGATGGCTTCAGTCCGGCGCCGTCGATGACGGCCATCTGTCCAGGGTAGCTTGTGAACGTAATCGGCTGCGATCTCGTCCCGGATTTCGGAAAGGTGATCGACTGCCTGTAAACACCGCCCATGACGTGCACCGTGGCACCCGCCGCCGCGGTATTTGCGGCATGCCGGATCGTCAACCAAGGTTCGGCAAAGGTGCCCCGATTGTGATCATTCCCCTTCGTCGAAACGTAGTAATTAGCACCAGCCTGTGCGAAGAGCACACTCGAAGCAAATAGAGCGAGGGCGAATAGGACCACTTGAGAGAGCACCGAAACCGCGGAGAACTGTTGCGAACGGGATGCCATACGGGCCTTCATTTTGCATCTCCTTTATTCTCCGCTGCTTTTCTTAAGGTGGATTCTACACTCTGCTTACCAATAGTTGTCAAGCGTTGTGGAGGCTTTCGTATTGGTCATGCTAATATTGCGTTTTATTTCGTTTGCTCATGGCAGTCGTAGTTCCGGCAACACGCAGCCTGCACGACGAAGAACTGGCCAGAGTCAAGCTACTCATCGTTTCAGGAGGCGCAGTGCATTCTCGCGATAGACGCAGTGCAGCACGTCGTCGGGAAGGAACAAACCGTAGATGTTCCAGCGCCCTTGGCGGGAGGCATGCGATGGATATTCGAAATATTCATCTCGGGTTTCAAGGAAACGGAAGTGGAGGCGGTACATGTTGGTTTCGGGAATCAGGTCCGTACCGAAAAGAATGCGATCCGGATACTTGAGGAAGAACTCGCGAGCCGTGTAGGGCTGGCGCCCCAGTTCAGCGCAGCGCGCCGCGATGTCCACGAAGAGATTCGGATTCGCATCCAGCAATTGGCTGACGTAACCGAGATCCTCGGGGTGTTCGGCAATATGCGCTCCGACGAAAGTGGTTTTCGGATGGCGAACGAAAACGCGATCGCGTTGGGCGAGGAGTTTCTGTTTGCTGAAATGCGTGCCGTGAAAACTCCACTCGGGATGGGCCGCCAGTTCTTCGTAGCGTTCGTTATGGTTGTCGATGGGCAGGAAAAAGGCGTCAGGGTCGGCAATGTGAAACATGATGGGGACGTTCAGATCGGCGGCTTTCTCGAAGATTGGGGCGAGGCGTTCATCGTCGATGCGAAGCAAATTTCCATCCGCGTCGCGAACGGTGGTGCCCAGATCCTTCCACAGTTTGAACCCGCAGGCGCCATGCTCCACGAGTTCCTCCAGGCGATCGACGGTCCGCTGAAAGAACCCGGGCACGTGCAGGTCTCTCCAATTCATCCAGCCGTACGTGGAAAAGCGGTCGGCGGCTGCGGTGTGAAATCTGTCAATGGTTCGCAGTGCGGCTTCGCCCGTGCGCATCGTGATGTTTACGACACGCTCAATCCCGCATTCATCCATGATGCGCAAAACGTCGGCTGGTTCCAGAGAGTCGAGGTGATTGTGGTAGTCAATGACAGGAAACTTGGGCCGAGGAACCTCGTGAACAGAGGACACCAGCATGGAACACGGCTGAAAGTCGCTGAGGCGCAGGGTCACTTCGGCTTTGGCCGTAACCATAGCCACAAATGGATCTTGCTCGGGGATCTTGTCGTTCATCCTGAACTCCCGGCTATGCAGGCACAGCAAAGTGGCAGCACTTTCAAAGTAGGTTCACGAATTGAATGTTTCGCTACTTCGTCAGGATTGTAGTATTCAAGCATGCTCAGCTCAACCAACACGCCATGATCCTTGCCAAGAAACTAATACTAATCGGATATCTGTGTTTGCTTGCGGCGGCCTGCATCGGGCAAACTTCATCCCTCTACGGTGTCGATCCCGGCAAAGCAAGAGTCAGCATCCATGAAGACCGGATTGTCATTGAGAACACCATGTTCACCGCGCGATGGTCGCTTGGCCAAGGCACGGTTGCCGGATTGGAACTGATCACGCACCCCAGCGAAAAGAGCGTTCCCCTGTCGAAGGATCTCTTCATTCTCAAGTTCAGTGACGGCGGAATCCTTCGCTCCTCGATCATGCGCATTAAGGATGGTCCGCGAATCGAAAACTTGCCGGTTGCACCAGCGGCCTCACGGGTCGTGGAGCACTATGCAGGCCAGGAGGTCGTAGTGGTCTTCGAAGACGCTGAGCGCAAACTGCAGGTTACCTGGAAAGGGATTCTGCGCGATGGCTCCAACTACATGAGACAGGAACTCTCGTTTCACGCAGACCGCGATCAGCCGATCACGGAAGTTGAGCTAATTGATTCCAAGATGCCCTCGGCCCGGGTAGATGGGACGGTTAAGGGCTCTCCGCTAATTATGGGGAACTTCTTTGCCGGCTTTGAGCACCCGCTCTCTGCATGCGAGGTCAAGAATGAAGAAGCGATATGTTCGATTCATCGCGCGTTGCAGCTGCGCGGGGGGCAGACGGTGACTTACTCATCGGTGATCGGCGTGAGTCCGCCGGAGCAGATGCGGCGGGGCCTTCTGAGCTACATCGAACGCGAACGAGCCCGTCCTTACCGGCCATTTCTGCATTACAACTCGTGGTATGACATTGGCTATAACAACGCCTATGATGAAGCGGCTGCTCTCGACGTGATTCGTTCCTTCGGGAAAGAGTTGATCCAAAAGCGCGGCGTCAAGATGGATTCGTTTCTGTTTGACGATGGCTGGGACGATCCGCACACGCTGTGGAGTTTTGGCGTGGGCTTCGTGAATGGATTTGCTCCTCTCACGGCTGCTGCCGCGCAATACGGAGCCGGGGTTGGCGTCTGGCTCTCTCCCTGGGGAGGGTATGACACGGCAAAAGAAGAGCGTCTTAAGTACGGCCGGGTGCACGGTTTCGAAACGAATGAGGGCGGGTTTGCTCTTTCCGGACCGAAATACTACGCGCGATTCCGAGACGTGACGTTAGAGTTCATTCGCGAGTACGGAGTCAACCAATTCAAGATTGACGGCACCGGGAACGTGAATAGTGTGCTGCCAGGAAGCCGGTTTGACAGCGACTTCCAGGCCGCGATCAGCCTTATGAGTGAATGGCGTTCGGAGAGTCCCGGAATTTACATCAATTTGACGACCGGCACCTACCCCTCGCCTTTCTGGCTGCAGTATGCCGATTCCATCTGGAGAGGTGGCGACGATCACGATTTTGCTGGAGTCGGCACGTGGCGCGAACGCTGGATCACGTATCGCGACTCAGATACCTATCACGGCGTGGTGCAACAGGGGCCGCTGTTTCCTTTGAACTCGGTCATGCTTCACGGACTTATCTACGCGCGGCAGGCCCGGGATCTCGGCAGCGATCCGGGAAACGATTTTCCGAATGAGGTGCATTCCTACTTTGGCAGCGGGACGCAACTACAGGAGATGTACATTAGTCATTCGCTGTTATCGGCCGAAGACTGGGACACGCTGGCGGAAACCGCGCAATGGGCTCGCCGCAACGCGGATGTTTTGATCGACACGCACTGGATTGGAGGCGACCCGAGTAAATTGGAGGTCTACGGCTGGGCTGCCTGGTCGCTACAAAAAGGCATTCTTACCTTGCGCAATCCGAGCGACAAACCGCAGACTTATGCTCTCGATGTGGCTGAGGCTTTCGAATTGCCTGCGTTGGCCGCTCGCAGGTTTCAGGCGCGGAGCCCTTGGGGTAAAGATCGCGACATGAAACCGTTTCACCTGCTTGCCGGCGAGAAACGCACGCTAACGCTCGAGCCTTTTGAAGTGATGAACCTGGAAGCATTCCCGGAGCAATAGATCATGACCTCAGGCACAACTACTTCCACGGAAGCACCTCGCCTTAAGCGCTCCCTAAGCCTCTGGGACTTAATTCTGTACGGCATTATCGTGATTCAGCCGGTCGCGCCGATGTCGGTGTTTGGCGTACTCAGCGATCGCGGCCGCGGCCACGTGGTAACTACGATTCTGATTGCCATGGTCGCTATGCTGTTCACCGCGATCAGCTATGGCCGCATGGCGCGCGCCTATCCCAGCGCCGGCTCCGCTTTTACTTACGTAGGCCAGGAAATTAACCCCGCGCTTGGTTATGTCACCGGCTGGAGCATGGTCATGGATTACATGCTCAACCCAATCATCTGCACGATCTGGTGCAGCCAGCAAGCGCATATTTTTGCTCCCGGCGTGTCTTACTGGGTGTGGGCGGTTTTCTTCGCTCTGGTCTTTACCGGCCTCAATGTACAAGGCGTCAAGACTTCTGCGCGTGTGAACTCCGCTTTGGCCGCCGGCATGGGCGTGGTGATCGCGATCTTCTTCGTGGTCGCGGCGCGGTACATATTCGGTCATCCGCATGATGAGGCGGGGTTCTTTACGCGGCCGTTCTATGATCCGACACTCTGGAATACGAGAGCCGTTCTGGGCGGAACTTCGATTGCCGTGCTCACCTACATCGGCTTCGATGGCATCTCCACCCTTTCCGAGGAAGCGGAAAACCCGCGGCGCAACATCCTGCTGGCGACCGTTTTCACGTGCCTGGTGATCGGGGTTTTATCGGCAGTTGAAGTCTACGCCGCGCAGCTGATTTGGCCGGCTTCGCAGCCTTTCCCCGACGTCGACACGGCATTTGTTCATGTCGCCGGGCGCGCCTGGAAACCAATGTTTGCCATCATCGGCTTTACGTTGCTGGTCGCCAACTTTGGCTCGGGCATGGGCGCGCAAATTGGCGCCGCCCGTCTGCTTTATGGGATGGGACGCAGCAACGCGCTCCCGAAATCGTTTTTCGGGGCGGTGGATGCCAAGCATCGCGTGCCCCGCAACAACGTGCTTTTCGTGGGAGCGATTGCTTTAATTGGCGCATTCGTGATGAGCTACGGCCTGGGCGCGGAGATGCTCAACTTCGGCGCCCTCATTGCCTTCATGGGAGTCAATGCCGCCGCGTTTATGCGCTACTACGTGCGCGCGCCGGAGAAGAAAATGTCCAACTTGCTTCCGCCGGTTCTCGGCTTTGTGATTTGCCTATTGCTGTGGCTGAACCTAAGTACCCCGGCGAAGATTGCCGGCAGCATCTGGATGGCAGCCGGGATCGCGTTCGGCGCGTGGAAAACGCGCGGGTTCCGCGGCGACCTGGTGAATTTCGACTTGCCCGCCGAAGACGAGTAGCAAAGAGAGCCACTCTCCGCGGTCGGCTATTGCGGGGCGGCAGCCTGGAGGTAACGGTCAAGTTCCTCTTTGTCGTCCGGCAGAATTCTTGTAAATCGAACTCCATTTCCTACGGTTCGGTCGCAGGTAACGACTTCCCCGACCGCTACCACGGTCGCGTCGCCCAGCCGAAGGTTAATGTCGAGGCGAGTGCCGACCTCGAGTGTAAACAGCATCTCGACATAGAAACCGGTGAGGCTCAGGTCGGTAGTCTCGGCACGAATCGGATTTTCGTTCGGAGTCCGCATCTCAACCGGGACTCTTATCTTTACACGCGCGTGACGTCTTTTTTCTTCGCTCATGAGGAAGCTATCCACAGTTTAGTTCCGATGCTGAGGATAGCGTCAAGGCGATTCTCGCGCGCGTACACTCCCAGCCAAGAGTGGGTTTCCGCACTAACGACATGGCTGCGCCGATTTTCGAGCCGCTCTATGATGGCGGTTTCAGCACGGCACACACGGAAGCGCAAATCGGGCCCCCAATATTGAAGGTGGCCGCTACGCGCGGATTCTTGACCTGCAGCGGAGTCGGGGCCTTCCCCAGCAACTGCCAGGCAGACCAGCCGAGCATCGCTACGCCGGTGGCGCCGATGGGGTGTCCCTTGGCGATCAATCCGCCCGAGGTGTTGATGGCGCACTCACCGTCGACGCCAGCCTTTCCATCAACCCAATATTGCGCGCCCTTCCCTGCCGGCGCTTTGCCCAACACCTCGGTGCCGATAGCGCCCATCACCGTGAAGCAGTCGTGGACCTCGGCAATGTTCACATCGGCGGGCTCGACTCCTGCCATCTCATAAGCTTTTTTCATAGCTGTGTAAGCGCCATGGGGATGGAGAACGTCGCGTCCGGCCTTTTTAAGCGGATCGGTCGCCTGCGCATAGCCGGCAACTTCCACGCAATCGTTCTTGCTGACCCCGAGTCTTGCCAAGCCTTCCTCAGTCGCCAGGATCAAGGCGGCATAGCCGTCGGTGATCTGGGAGCAGTCATAGGTCTTCAAGGGGAGGCCGTCGACCACATAGCGGTTGATCCCCTCGATTTTCATGGCCTGCTCAAGCGTGATCTGCACTTTTTGCATCTGCGCATAGGGGTTGTGTTTCGCGTTGGAGTACTCGGCCACGGCGATCTGCGCGAGATGTTCTTCAGGAACACGATTCACCTTCAGATAGCACTCCATCACCTCGGCAAACAAATGCGGGAAGACATAGACCTTTCCCGCACGTTCATCGGGATGCGAAAAGTAGCCGAGTGCCTTGCCGATGAGCTTGCCATCCATCTTGCCCTCGGCGTCGCGCATCTTCTCGTAGCCCACTGCAATACCGACGTCCCCCCAGCCCACGAGGAGTTTTTGAATGACGGAAAGGACGGCTTGACCTCCGGAGGCGCAGGCGTTTTCGACCGATTCCAGGGGCTTTCCCTCGAGGCCAGACACCTGCGCCATCAGGCCGGCAAGCAGTCCTTGCTCGTTGAGCGAGACGTTGCAGGTAGCGCCGATGGAACCGACATCCATCGCGCTCGGCGCAACGCGGATTTCATTGCACGTTTCAACGATCGCGTTTTTGATGATCTCGGGGATGGTGAGTCCCATGAGTTTCCCAAACTTTGATTGGTGGTAAGCGGCGATGTAGATGCGTTTCATAAAAACACCTCTTAATCAGGATGATTTCGTTCGGTAATGACAGTATCGCATTCGCCTGCGACTCCGGCTTGAGATTCTGCAGGCGGTCGTGAAGTTCAAGCTTTAGGACCTGGCCCCATGTCTGTGTAACTTTTGCAGGGCCTGGGAATCCAATCGGGGGTGAGGTGGTGCCATGAGTGTTGCAGCGAAAAGTTCTTCATTGGTGAGCAAGATCGCAGTCCTGACCGCGGTCCTTGTTTTTGTGGTCTTTTTAATATCGAATCGTGTTAATGCCTCCGGGCGCAGCCTCGCTCTTCCCGCTCCTGCTGTTGATGCCCCTCTGGCCGTGAATTCGGGCCAGCAGACGGCGGTTTTTGCAGGCGGTTGCTTTTGGGGAATTCAAGCCGTTTTCCAGCATGTCAAAGGCGTCAAGGAAGCCACCTCGGGATATTCGGGGGGATCGGTTACCGCACCCGGGTATGAAGAGGTGAGCACCGGAACGACCGGTCACGCCGAGTCCGTGAAGATTACCTACGACCCATCGCAAATTTCGTACGGCCAGCTTCTCAAAGTGTTCTTCTCCGTGGCGCACGATCCCACACAACTCAATCGACAGGGGCCGGATAGCGGCACGCAATATCGCTCGGCGATCTTCTTCGCCAATGACGAACAAAAGCGAATCGCAGAGGCTTACATCGCTCAACTTGAGCAAGCAAAATCCTTTTCCCACCCCATCGTGACGCAAGTCGTTCCGCTAAAGGCCTTCTACACAGCCGAGGCTTATCACCAAAACTACGCCACCCTCCATCCCGACAACCCATATATTGCGATCAACGATGCGCCCAAGGTAGAGCATCTTCGCCAGCAGTTTCCCGACCTTTATAAGAAGTAGGGAGACAAAGTACCTTGGAGATCGGAGGATCCATGAATCGCAGAAGTTTCCTTACCAATTCCGCAGTTGCCGGAGCAGGCGTGATGGCGTGGCTCAAAAGCCCGAGCTTAGGCGTCGCGAAGTCCAACCCCGCAGATGACAAAGACACGGTGACGATCATCGAGTTCAGCGACTCCGGGCAGAATCTCGGTCCGGCGCGCGTCCAGAAAGTTCACAAGACCGACGCCGAGTGGAAGCAGCAACTGACCCCTTTGCAATTTGAGGTTACGCGCCAGCAAGGGACGGAAAGAGCCTTTACTGGAGATACCTACAATCTGCACGACAAGGGGCTCTATCGCTGCATCTGCTGCGGTAACGCGTTATTCAGTTCTGACACGAAGTTTGAATCAGGAACCGGCTGGCCCAGTTTTTGGGCTCCGATCGCGACAGAAAATGTCCGCAAGACAGCTGACCTGAGCCTGGGCATGACCCGGGATGAAATCTCATGCACCGAATGTGAGGCGCACCTTGGTCACGTTTTCGATGATGGCCCCAAGCCTACCTACCTGCGGTATTGCATGAACTCTGCCTCATTGAAGTTTGTGAAGCATGGCTAGCACGCTTATGTTGTTGTGAGATATAAGCGGTTCAGAGTGGTTTTGGTACGTTTCAGGGCGTTTCGGGAAGCGATTGTCGCGATTTGCTAGGTGAGCGAGCTGGATTCAGCACCGAAGAAAGTGTTTTGAATCAAATTCAGCCACTAGCGACGGCTGTTTGTCTCCGGTTCAGGAGTGATTTCTGCAACTCATTGTTCTCTATCACTCTCTCTCCCAGAATCGCCAGCAACGGCTGGTAGAGATCGGGATGCTCACACAATAACGAATCAAATGCCGCAAAAGTCAGGAAACCGAGCTCGGCGTCCTCCGTCACAGTAGCGGTCATACTGTAGTTGCTCCGGCTGATCGTCGCCGGAAGACCCACCAATGCACCGGAACCATAAGAACGAGCGCGAAGCGAATCGACGCCGAAGTCCAAATTCACCTTACCGCTGAAAACGACAAACATGCCGAAGGCTTTTTCCCCGCGCCGAAAAAGCACGGCGGAACTTGGCTTGTGGACTTTTTCACAACGTTCTTCGAGTGCGAGCTGAAGGTCTAAGGGAGCAGTGTGGCCAGCCATAAGCCCCTTCCTCAGAAAGCCGTAGTGGATGGACATTAAGCCGTAAGGCCGCGGTGTGGTATGACGCACGTCACGACTCATGGTGACGAGCATATGCGTCGGCATCTCACAAAGTGGAGTGGTTCTGTTAGTGCGTCAGTTTCGCCTAGTTCACTGACGCAGACGGAATTAGGGATCGGGGAGTCGGTTTTCGCTTGCTTTGAGATTTTTCAGTCCCCGGCCCCAAAAGGGTGAAATCCGCAATCGCGTTTTATGCGGCTTTCTGCCCCCGTTTTACCTCGACCTTGCTAAGTCCGCCCGGTATACCTTTTGACCCAGTTTGCCACTCCCGATGGTCAGAAATTACTTTCGTTATGTCATGAGTGTGATCCACATCACGCTGCGCAACCTCAAAGTCCCGTAGATTCTTGAAAGTAGTTTACTTATTTGATATCCCAGCAGTCTCCAATCCTGAGGGCCTTGCGGGTCGGACTCGTGGCGCTGGCTGTGACGGCGGTCTATGAGACGGCAATGCGGATTTGTTTCCCTCGAACGCCCCATGCGGAATCGAACATAATCACAATCTTATTCGCAGGTTGTGTTGGATTCTGTATCAGCTTCATCATTCGTCGGCGGGACATGGCAGCGCAGCAAGAACGCCTTCGACTGGCAGCCGTCGTCGAGCACTCGGACGATGCGATCAATAGCGTCGATTTGAACGGCAGGGTAACAAGCTGGAACGCTGGAGCGGAACGCACCTATGGCTATTCTGCCGCCGAAGCATCGGGTCGCCACATTTCGTTTTGTGTTCCACCAGACAGGCGCTCGGAGCTTGACCTTGTGGTCCAGAAAATTGCCAGTGGTGAAGTCATCGAACGGTTTGACACGCAGCGCCTCAAGAAAGATGGCACGATCATCGATGTGAGTTTGTTGCTTGCTGCGATCCGGGACGACACGGGGAAAGTGGTGGGGGTATCCGGGATCGCACGCGATGTTACCGCTAGAAGGCGAGCCCAGGAGGCGCTACTAACCAGCGAAAGGCGATATCGTTCACTCTCCGAAAGAGTAATACAGCGCACACGCGAGCTCACTGCGGCAAACCAGCAACTGGGAACCGAGATGACCGAGCGTCGGCAGGCTCAAGAGAGCCTTCGATTGGAGGCAATGGCACGGGAACAAGCAGAAACCGAGTTGCGGCGAAGCGAAGAACGCATGCGGATGGCGATGAAAGCGGCGAAGATCGGCTTCTGGGATTTGGATGTCATTAAGGACGAGCACGTGTGGTCAGACGCCTGCAAAGCTTTGTTGGGTGTACCCCCGAACACACGGGCAAGCTATCGAGCCTTGAAGAGGGTTGTACACCCGGACGACTGGAAAATGATGCAGGCCAAGATTGACGGAGCAATTCAGGAAAAACTTGACTACGTGGTCGAGTTCCGGGTTACTTGGCCCGACAACAGCGTGCATTGGTGCATGTCCAGCGGGCGTGCCTTCTATGACAACGCCGGGCGCGTGACACGCATGTCCGGCATCACCATGGACATCGATGAGCGCAAATACGCCGAGGACCGAGTCCAATTCCTAGCCTACTACGATGCTCTGACTGCCTTGCCCAATCGGGCTCTCCTTCATGATCGATTAACAAAGGCCCTCGCCAGTGCCCGTCGGCAGAAGCACAAAGTTGCGCTTTTGTTCCTTGATCTCGACCACTTCAAGGACATCAACGACTCGCTAGGGCACGCGGTCGGCGACCTTCTCTTGCAGGAAGTTGCCGCACGACTTAAGAGATGGGCGCGTGAACAAGACACGGTGGCCCGGTTGGGGGGAGATGAATTCTTAATCGTGCTCACCAGCGTAAAGGACACTCCCGATGCGGCTATTGCTGCGGAGCGGCTCATGGATGCCATGACCGCTGAATTCGTGGTTCAAGGGCACTCCTTGCGTGTTGGTTGCAGCCTTGGCATCAGCATTTTCCCGGAACATGGCACGGATGGCGAGACCCTGATCAAGAATGCCGATGCGGCCATGTATAGTGCCAAAGATCATGGACGAAACAATTTTCAACTTTTTGCCGACGCGATGAATGCTCAGGTCGTGGAGCGATTGACCTTGGAGAACAGCTTGCGACTCGCACTCGAAAAAAAAGAACTTTTTCTGGTGTATCAACCGCAGATGGATATTGTCAGTGGAAAGATCACTGGACTGGAAGCGCTCCTCCGCTGGCAACACCCGGACTTGGGCCTCGTGCCACCGGATAAGTTCATACGAATTGCCGAGAACAGCGGCCTCATCGTGCCAATCGGGGAATGGGTGCTCAGAACCGCCTGCTCCCAAGCCCGGAAATGGCAAGACGAAGGGCTCCTCGCGGTGCCGGTCGCTGTAAACGTATCAGCGGTACAGTTTCGCCAAGAGAGCTTCTGCGAACTCATCGGCCGGGTGCTCTCGGAAACCGGGCTCGCTTCCCAATACCTCGAACTGGAGCTGACGGAAAGCCTCCTTCTGACGAATGCACACGTGACGTTCTCAGTTCTTCAAGACTTGAGGGCCATGGGTTTGAAGTTGGCGATTGACGACTTTGGAACGGGCTATTCCAGCCTCAGCTACTTGAGGCAGTTTCCGCTCAGCAAACTCAAAATCGACCGGTCGTTCATTCGCGATGTCGCCGTGAATCCTGATGACGCGGCGATCACAGCCGCAATCATCAGCATGGCAAGAAGCTTGAATCTCAAAGTGATTGCGGAAGGCGTCGAAAATGACGCGCAAGTTTTATTCCTGCGAGCGCGTCAGTGCGATGAAATTCAAGGCTATTACTTCAGCAAGCCCTTGACGGTTGATAAGGTTGCCGAAAAGCTTCGAGAGCAGCATCACAAAGCGCTCGTCCGAGCACAAGCGAGCGGGGGACAATCCTCACACGAGACCTAGAGAGCGGGATTGCGGGGTCAGTCATTGGCTACCTTATACTGTGCGGCATGGCAGAACAGAAAACCGAGCGCAGTAACTGTCGCTTCACAGTTCAGCAGGACACTGATGGAAAGCCTCTCCTTGTGGTGCAACTCTATCACGACACCATCCCAGCATTAAAAGGAGTGATGCTAGGGTTTGACCTGCTGGGAGGCACACAGGTCGAGACAGCAAAGAAGTTCGCCGCAATGCTCAATGAGCACGTACTCGACATGTTCGTGACACACGAATTAGCAGAAGAGCACAAGTGATGTCGATCAGGAATTCAAGCCGCGCCCAGTCCTGAGGTATGAAGAGGCATTTTCGCGGTCGTTCGCCGGGACAGGTTATTCCGCGTGCGAGCGCCCTTCAGAATATTATCGATGGTTGAGAGTAGAGTCTCAGGACCGTCCAATCCTGACCAGTTGGGCGGTTTGGTGGGTCTCAATTTCAAAGACCACGAACGCGCCCGGATGACCCATCGCAAAAACTCGATCGCCAACCTTGGGACTCGTCTTTTCTTGGATTCGGAGCAGCCCCGATAATCGCAGCGCCAACGGATTTGGGAATCTGAGGGACTCGCTGGATCGGCTACATCAAGACGGTGCCCGAAGACGTGACCAACGCCATGAAGCAGCTGGAAGCGAAGATAGCTCGTGCAGCAGATGTGCAACAGGTTTCGGTCAGCTGATCCGCAAACTTCTGAAAGAATGGAGCCGACGATCAGACTTGAACTGATGACCTGTCGATTACGAATCGACTGCTCTACCAACTGAGCTACGTCGGCTTCCGGTTCGCCTTGATTAGTTTACCAAATTGCTCGGTGGTTTCTGCTGTACCAGCGATCTAAAGCCTCAAGCTGCGTCCTCGCGGTAACCTCACGCACGGGCTTGATGTAGAAACGCAGTGTTGCCTACATTGTCGTGATTCAGGAGCTGTGAACACATTGTCCAGCGCTCCGAATCTGTCCGTCGCCAGACCTCGACGACAGGCTTGCCAACCCTCTGAAAGAAAGAAAAAGGGCGCTCTGGTGAGCGCCCCGAAAATTACATCCGAAACGAAAACCTCAAAAATCAAACCGGAAGCCGAACTGGCTGGTCAGCGCTTTGGTGGCGGCCAATCCGTAACCGGAAACACCACCGAATGCGGCGTTGCTGGGACCTCCGCAATACGACTGCGGCGTATTGAATGTGGCCGCCGAAGCGTCCTCCTCGTAGCTGTTACAGAAGTTGGCGCGATTGAGCAGGTTGTAGAACTGCCAATTAACCGTAAGCTTGGCGCGTTCGCCGAGCTTAAACGATTTGTCGACGCCGAGATCCATCTCGATGTAAGGTTTACCACTCAGCGTGTTGGGTTTGATCATAGGGCAACCGGGGGTGAAGACTGGTGTTTCCACGGTGCTACCTTGGCAAACCCGATCAAGGATGCTTCGGCCGTCACCGTTGAGATCTTGCCCGGCCAGAAAACTATATGGTCGAGCGGATCCGGCCGTAAAGATAGGCTCCAGTCCGATGCCGTAAGGTAATTGGAAGACGCCACTAAAAACGAGCCGGTTGCGTTCATCGAAATTGGTGCGGGCGAACTCGTTCGGTTGGAACTGCTGTTCAGGCGTAATGGCTAGGCCACTTCCGCCATAGGAAGCAACCGGAAAGCCACCCCAGGATCGTGACGAGGAAATCACATCGCTGACCTGGAAGGTAATGTGGTGACTCATCCAGCGCCGGAGTTGGATGTTGAGGCCATCGTACATGGACCGGTTATTGGTGCTGTAGTCGTAGATTTTGTTGAAACGCCCGGGGCCACCGACGCCTCCCGGACAGTTGGGATCGCCAACACAAGGTACGCCAGTGATGGAGAACACGTAATCCATAAGGCGCGTGCCCGTACCATTTACGCACCTGGGATTCAAAGGATCGCCGCCGAAGGTCGGGTCACAGACCGCCCCGATTGTGGGATTCATGTTCAGCACCCGCTCTTCGTGCGTGCCCAGGTTGTGATGGTAGTCCACCGAAAGAGCATAATCAGGGGAAACCTGCCATGCATAGCCGATTGACATTTGTTGCGACCACGGATCGGTGATCTTGGGATTGGTGAGTCTCGGAGTAGCGCCGAACGCGAGGTCGACGGTCGGTGGTAGTGGGGTTGGGAGTGGATTGACGCCAAAAGCGAAACTGCAGGTGCTGACCGGACCGGTACCAGTGTCGGTGCAGGGATAACTCGTGTTGTTGATGTCCTTCTCGTTGGGAGCAAAGGATCCAACGGCATCGAAGACCGCTTGATAGATCGTGGGTTGGGATTGCTGGATCGACCAAAGGGTGATGTTCTGGAAGATCTGGTCACGGGCAATGCCATAGCCGCCGCGAATCAGGTGTTTTCCATTGCCGGTCACATCCCAGGCGAAACCGAAACGTGGCTGGAACTCCTTCAGGTCAGAAGTCCTGCGTTGCAGGTCGCTGGTGTTGCCTACGATTTCTGCGATGCGTTGCGCGCCCGGGTCGCTAGCTGGAAAGGCAGGATTCGCCAGCACCTGACGAAGGTCCCAGATTCCCTTGTTGCTATCGGTCAAGCTGTTGCCCAGTTGCGACTGCAGGAAGTTAAAGTTGGCGTCCCACCTCAACCCCAGATTGAGGGTGAAGTGCGGAGTCATTTTGTAGTCGTCCTGGAAGTAAAGCCCGAACGCGTGCCACGGGGATTGCGCGGTGGACCCGCTGCCGCCGTTGAGCAGTATTTCCTTGATGGCCCCAGGAGTCTCGAGGCCTGCTGGATAGTATGCCGTTCTCGGTACTAGCGGGTTAGGTGACGGCTCAGCACAGGAGCCTGCGGCGATGCAAGTAAGATCGTCCCACAGGAACATCGTGTAGCCCTCCTGCGAGTAGAAGTAGCCGCCCATCTTGGCGAAGTAGATTTCATTTCCGCCAAACTTAAAGTTGTGCTTGCCATGCGCCCAGATGAAGTCGTCTCGGAACTGATATTTCCGGATCAAGGTTTCCTGGGGAACATTGGCGTTGATCCCGACGCTGGATCCGTCCGCCAGGGTGATGTTGGGGTTGCTGATCGTACCGCCGCCAACCACCGGATAGGTAAACGTGTTCACCGGCGACTGGGGAATGATGTTGACCATATCCTGGAAATGGATATTGATCGAATTGACCTTGTTGGTCGAAAGGGTGACGTTGTGTGAAAGGGTGATGTCGTGGAAGTTGTTAATATCGGAATTTGACTGTGTTCCGTCGGTGATAAAGGGGTTGCCAAGCTGGTCGTTAGGCGCCGTCCATTTCTGCCGCCCATAGCGAAGAGACAGGTTCTGACGGTTATTGATTTTGTAATCCAGTTTGAAGGTCCCGAGGTCGTCGATGTACGTAGAAGGCAAGGTCTTGACCGGGAACGCGTAGGGACCGCCGGGGAAGGACTGCGTCATCGCTGCGAAGGTGGTCAAACTGGCGAATGCGGACGGCAAGGCAGTCAGCGAACCGGGTTCCCGCTTCTGCTCAAAGGCGCCGAAGAAGAAGAATTTGTCTTTCTTGATCGGGCCACCAAACGAACCGCCGTAATGATACTTATGCAGCAAGGGTTTGGGACAATTACTGTCGGAAATGTTGTCAGCTTCACAGCCCTTGAGCGTGAAGTAGTCGTTCTTGTTCAACCCGCTATTCTGGAACAGGCCAAACAGAGAACCGTGCAGAGTGTTCGTTCCGGACTTGCTGATCACGTTGACCACTGCGGCGACGGAGTGCCCGGCTTCCGCGGTGTAGTGATCGGTGATTACGTTAAATTCCTGGATGCCCTCCATGGTGAAATTTTCCACCAAGCCGCCGACAACCAGGTCCTTGTTGTCGCCGCCGTCGACGTTAGTGTCCACTTGGCGGCCATCGCCGCCGTTGACGCTGATGTTGCCGACGCGCGTTTTCGTAGGATCGAATCCCTCGGCCTGCCGCACACCGGGAACCAGGGTTTCCAACCCAGCAAAGTTTCGATCCAGGAGAGGCAGAGAAGAAACTTCGGTTGGCGAAACCGAGCCGACAACTTCTGAACTCGAAGTCTCAATGAGAGGCGCCTGGGAAGTTACTTCCACAACTTCACTGGTGGCGCCCGGCTTGAGCGTCTGGTTGAGGGTCAAAACCTGGCCGACCATGAGCGCGATTCCCTTTTGTTCGACCGTGGAAAAACCCTTAGCTTGTACTCGCAAAATATAGGTGCTCGGCGGAAGGAGCGGCACGCTGTATTCTCCGGTTGCCCCGGAAACCGCCTTGCGCGTAAAGCCGGTAGCAGGATCTGTGACGGTAATATCCGCGTTGGTAACGGCTGCGCCTTGCACATCCAAAACGGTGCCATTGATTGACGCGGTTGTCATCTGAGCCCAAAGGCCGGTTGTTGAAATGAAAAAGAAGAAGAACAACCACAGTAATATGAGTTTCTTCATGGGGAGGCTCCTTCGACGCACGGGTTAGAACGATGAGCCCTGCAAAGCAGCTCGTAATGGGACAGACGTCCGGCTAGCTGCCACGATCGCGCCAGTCGGCTTATTAACAGAAGCATGAGGCATGGACCACAAATTACCTGGCTGGGGCGGAGCGGTGTCTGTGATCCAACGCACAGCAGCATGTACTTTAAAGGTAATCACAACGCGGGCTGACCGCCGCATTCCGTCGTTTCCAACAGCGGGCATGCAGGTGTCGCTCAGTTCGCTTGCGGCAAGTGCTGGTACAACACCGAGACCTCCCTCTGCTATCATCGCGCCTAGACAGTCGGTCGAATTCCGGTGTGAAGATCGCTAGCCCCGAAGGGCTAAAAGTGGTCTGATAAACATCTTGTTCTGAGGAATGACTATGGAAGCATCCGCTCTTTCTCTTGGTAATCGCCGCAACGAAGATATTGCCCTTGACCTGATGAAGTTCATCGCCATGACAACCAGTTACGGTAGGACGAGTGGCGCGGCTGGCGGGGTAGGTTTCCAGGGTGGACCAGCCGCCACAAAGCCCGAGGAGTACGCCGATCATCTACTGGAGCTCTACGGGAAATGCTTGAAGGCCGTGGACGGAAAATAGCCGGTTGCTTCTTGCCGGAGACACGGATCGCCCGCTATAGCTTGCCGATTCGTGGCGAGCGGCGGGTGCTCACCGGCGAACGCCAAAAAGCCTGCCCTTAACCCCTTTCCCCTGAATCCTTTCGTTGACAAGGGCGAGGCTCGTGGGCTATCCTAAACGTCTTTGGAAGTCCTGCGGCTGCCCGCCCGGAACACCTTGCGCGCGTTCTGCGTGGTTTGCTTTCTTAGCGTGATCTTTACTTAGAAAGATCAGGGCATCTCAGCGGTCTTCATTATTCGTTCTTTACGCTTGGGAGAGTTGCAATGTCTACCTATTTCCCGAAAGAAGGGGAAATTACGCGGAAGTGGTTTGTGGTCGATGCCACCGGGCAGCCGCTCGGGCGACTGGCTTCGCGCGTAGCCCGTATTCTGATGGGCAAAGAAAATCCGAAATATACGCCGTTTATCGATACCGGCGATCACGTCGTCGTGATCAACGCCGAGCAGGTGAAGATGACCGGCATGAAGGTCGAGCAAAAGGCCTATCACCATTACACGGGCTACCCGGGCGGACTCCGTTCGGAAGACGTGAAAAAGCGCCTGGTGCGCAAGCCGGAACTGGTGATCGAACAGGCTGTCTCGCGCATGCTGCCCAAAAACAAACTGGGCAAGCAGATGTTTACGAAGCTGAAGGTGTACAAGGGCGACAAGCATCCGCACGTGGCGCAAAAGCCGGAAGCGAAAGTGTTCGCGTAAACAGCTGCGAGCTACGGGCCGCGAGCTGCGAGCAAGCAATTTCTAGGATTCTGGGAAAGGTCAATAGGCCACCCGCTTTATTGATTTCCGCGCACTCGGTGCTCGGGACTCGAAGGTCGTGGCTCGAAGCTAAAAATGGCAGACACAGTTCAATACTACGGAACGGGACGGCGGAAAGCGGCGATTGCGCGCGTTTTTCTGCGTCCGGGCAGCGGTGAATTCAAGGTCAACGGCAAAGCGTTCGAAGAATACTTTGTGACGCCTTCGCAGCGCACCGGCGCCAAGTCGCCACTGGTTTTGACCGAGACGGCGGCGAATTTTAACGTGCTCGCGAACGTCTGCGGCGGCGGCGTAGCCGGGCAGGCCGATGCGGTACGCCTCGGCATCACGCGCGCGCTGATGGAATTTAACGCGGAATTGCGCAAATCGCTGAAAGCCGAAGGCATGGTCACTCGTGACCCCCGCGCGAAGGAGCGCAAGAAGTACGGCCAAAAGGGCGCAAGAAAGCGCTTCCAGTTCAGCAAGAGATAGTCGATGGTCGTTGGTCGTTCGCTAACGACTGGCGACTAACGACGAACGACTGATTTTTAGGTGTTAAATTCATCCCCCCACCTCCCCTGAGATGGGGTGGACGGGAATGGCAATCCGGGGCCTGTAAGCGTCCGGATGTAGACCAAATAAGGAGGTTGATTGGCTAACATCACCATGAAGGAGTTGCTCGAAGCGGGTGTTCACTTCGGGCATCAAACCAAGCGCTGGAACCCGCGGATGAAGGAATACATCTTCGGCGAGCGCAACGGGATCTACATCATCGATCTGCAAAAGACGCTGAAGATGTTCAAGGAAGCGTCGAAATTCGTGCAGGAACTGGCTGCCGCCGGCAAGGTTGTCCTTTTCGTGGGCACTAAGCGCCAGGCGCAGGACGCGATTGCCGAAGAGGCGCAGCGCTGCTCCATGTTCTACGTGAACCAGCGCTGGCTGGGCGGACTGCTTACCAACTGGGTCACCGTGCAGAAATCCGTGAAGCGGCTGAAAGAGCTTGACGACATGGCCACCGATGGCCGTTACGAGCTTCTGCCGAAAAAAGAAGTCATCAAGCTCGAACGCGAGCGCAAGCATCTGCAGGCTAACCTGGCCGGCATCAAAAATATGTCGCGGTTGCCCGATGCGATTTTTGTAATTGATTCGAATAAAGAGCAGATTGCCGTGCGCGAGGCACGCAAGCTGGGCATTCCGGTCGTCGCTGTCGTCGACACGAATTGCGATCCGAGCGAAGTGGATTATGTAATCCCCGGCAACGATGACGCTTTGCGCGCGATCCGGTTGTTCACGTCGAAGATTTCCGAGTCAATCGCCGAAGGCGTCAATGCGATAGGTGACAAGCAGATGGCGGAGATTCAGGCGGTGGCCGACGCAGCGCCCGTGGAGGGTGTTGCTCCTGAGGTTGCTGCCGACGAGGCTGCCGCGGAAACCGATGGCGCGGCCGCAGTTGTCGCGCCCGAGGGCGAAGATATTCGCATGGAAGACGTGCTGGGCGCAGGTACGCGCAAGCGTCCTGCCGCAATTCTGGAGGACGTCGACGAACTCCAGGCGGAGACGCGCCGGTCGTAAGACCAGCTATTAGCTTTTGGCTTTGGCTCCGGCAACCCGGAGAATACGACCCGCGCAGCCGGTCTGTGCGCGGGTTTAGTTTTGTAATGGCAGGTTTCAAGGTTACAAAGTGTCAAGGTTTCAATGATTGATTGGCCTTCCGATTCTTCCTCCTTGGAATTCTGAAATCTTGAAACTTTGAACATGAGGTCCTTATGACTACAACTGTGGCTAACATTTCTGCTTCCCAAGTGAAAGAGCTCCGCGAAAAAACCGGAGCCCCGATGATGGACTGCAAACAGGCTTTGACTGAAGCCAAGGGCAACCTTGAAGACGCGGTGGTCATTTTGCGCAAAAAGGGTGTTTCGGTAGCGGCAAAAAAGGCAACCCGCGTGACGAGTGAAGGCTCGGTGGCCCAGTATATTCACGCCGGCGGCAAGATCGGCGTACTCGTGGAGGTCAACTGTGAAAGCGATTTCGTGGCCCGCACCGATGATTTCAAAGAGCTGACTCACGACATCGCCATGCACATTGCAGCCAGCGATCCGAAGTTTGTGCGCAAGGAAGATGTGACGCCCGAAGCGTACGCGCGCGAAAAGGAAATCTATCTCGCGCAGGCCATCGCCAGCGGCAAGCCCGCCCACATTGCGGAGAAGATGGTTGCCGGCAAAATGGAAAAATTCTACGAGGAAGTCTGCCTGCTCGAGCAGCCCTTCATCAAGGACCAGACCATCAACATTTCGCAGCTGATCGCAGCCAAGGTCGGCAAGCTCGGCGAGAACATCGCTGTGCGCCGTTTCGCTCGCTTTAAGGTTGGCGATGCGACCGCCACGGTGGCCTTCACCGTCGCCAAGCCCGATGAGGGCGAGGCGGCCGCACCGGCCAAGTAATTCGAGGGGCGCTTCGGCGCCCCTTTTGATTTATGGTTTCAAAGTGGCGACGATTTCAAGGTCTCAGAGTTGGTAAAACATTCAGATTGGGTTTACCTTGAATCCTTGCAACTCTGAAATATTGAAACTTGGAGCCCATGCCTACTCCCGTCTTCAAACGCATCCTGCTCAAGCTCTCCGGCGAGGCCCTAGCCGCCGATCAGGGCTTTGGCGTAGACACCACCCACATTCATTCCATTGCCGGCGAAATTGCCGAGGTCCACAACCTTGGAGTTGAGGTTGCCATCGTCGTTGGCGGCGGCAATTTTTTTCGCGGCGTTGCCGATCAGGCCAAAGACATGGACCGCGTCTCCGCCGACCACATGGGCATGCTCGCCACCGTCATCAACGCCCTGGCGCTCCAGGATGCGCTCGAAAAGCAGCATGTCTATACGCGCGTCCAGTCGGCTATCGAAATGAATCAGGTCGCCGAGCCGTTCATCCGGCGCCGCGCCATTCGCCATCTGGAGAAGCGCCGTGTGGTCATTTTCGCAGGCGGCACCGGCAATCCCTATTTCTCTACCGACACGGCCGCTTCACTCCGCGCCATGGAGATCAAGGCCGACGCGATCCTCAAAGCCACCAAAGTCGACGGCATCTACGACGCCGATCCCATGAAAGTGAAGGACGCGAAGAAGTTTTCCCAGATCACCTACATGGATGTGCTCAAACTGGGCCTCAAGGTGATGGACTCAACCGCCATCTCTCTCTGCAAAGACAACAACCTGCCCATCCTCGTTTTCAACCTCAATGCCCATGGCAACATCCGCAGAGTGGTCCTAGGCGAAAAAATCGGCTCGCTAGTCAGCGCGTGAAAGAAAGGTAAAAGGTTAGAGGTCAGAATTCAGAGATGATAACCAAAGCAGCGACTTTAATAGTCGGTCGACGGGCTTTAGCTCTGCAATCTAACCTCTGACCTCACTTCCATTCGTCCGGGTTCGGAACTCTGCCCCGCCGCCTCAGTGCCTATCGTAACCTTGCGGCCCGGTTACCTTTGCCGCAAACTTCTCTCAATGCAGGCCTCCAAAGCACAGATCGGAATCGCGGTCGGCTTCGCGCTGTTGCTGGTGTCGATTTGCCTGGGATACGTTCACTGGCTCAGCAATCAGGGGCCGGTGCTGGCGCGCTCGGAAGAGCGAGACCCACTCACCCAGACGCCCCTGAGCATCACGATGAACCCGCTGCGCGACCGCACCATCGAGCACACGGCAAACGTCTTCATCGCGCAGATGCGCGACGGTAATTGCCGCCAACTGCTCGTTGCCTGGGAAAAGGATTACCGTAAGAAGCGCGCCGACTTCCTTTGTACCTCGGAATCGCAACACCCGCTGATCAAGTGGCACCTTGTGGATTGGGAAGACGCCCCACCGCTCGTCATCCTGCAATATAAAGGTCAGCGCTACTCCACCGCTGCGCAGGACGCTACCTATGAAGACCTGTTTTCTGTAACCGAAGAGAAGAAAGACACAGGCTGGGCCGTCACCAAGTACGACGCGTTTTATTGATCTGTTGCTTACCAGTTCCAATCACCGCGTTCCCTCCTTGTTATCGCGTCCTCCCGTGCGACGGATCGGCGGAACTCGCTGTGTCCAAATCAACGTGCAAACTTTGCATCGCCGCGGCGGCAGACGGAAAGCAGCTTCCTGTCTTGTCATAGCCCCCGCAGGCGGTTGCAACGTCCTTTCTCTTCGGAGATTGCGCAAACTGCCACACCTCTGCAAAATCAACTTTGCTGCCACTGGGGAGAGGAGGCCGCGCGCTCGCAACGCATCCCGGTGATGGCGGACAGGCATCATTAGTCACCCAATAAGTGATGTTGCGAGTGCCCGCATTTGTCTTGATGTCCTCCGCCGTAACGACGTTCGCGGCGCCGGCTTCCGGGGCCGCGATGCCCGAACAATAGACAGCCGCGCGAAATCCGGCCTTGTTGACCTCGTCGATCCATGAGAACAGATAGGCTTTTTGTTCAGGCAGCAGTCGCCCGCCCTGTTCCTGGTCAAGAAAAATGATTGTCTGCGACGGGAAGCCTTCCCGCCGGACCGCCGCGATTGCAGCGTCACCATCTGACTTGCCCAACGCTGGCGCATTCGCCTTCAGGTCTCGATACAAACGGCCGTTGAAGAGAACCAGAAATCCAAAGCCGGCGGCTTCGACCTTGCTGCGCTTTCCGATCCACGTGTTCGTTTTCGACCCCGGAGGATCGTTAAGCCAATATCCGGCAAAGGCAAAGGTCTTGCGGAGCTCTTTAAGATTGTCGTCGCCCGGATACTCATTGCGGTCGAACCCTAGATAGGAGGAATGCGAATCGGCAGCCGTTGCGAGAGGTGAAAACGATAGCGTTGTACAGACAAGAATGGATAACCATAGTCGCAAGGCCTTATCCGCCAATATGCACCATGGTTCGCGACGCCGGCACAAAGCCAGGTTCGCCGATGTGGTGCCGCTCTTCCTTGCTTGCAACGGTCTTCACGATGAACTCGACGAGCTTCTCGTCTGGCGCGCCGCGCCGCATCAATTCATGCAAGTCGTGATCCCAGGTTGAAAACAAGCACGTGCGCAGTTTGCCATCCGAAGTAATGCGAATCCGGCTGCAATGGCCGCAGAACGGATGCGACACCGGCGCAATGATCCCGAACTCGCCGACGCCATCGGCAAAGCGGTAGCGGCGAGCAGTTTCGCTGCGCCCATGCTCGATTTCCGTCAGCGGACGATATTCGGACATCCGCGCCAGAATCTCATCGAGCGTGACCACGACCTGAGGCGTCCACACGCGGTCTTCTTCCAGCGGCATGAACTCGATGAACCGAACCACCACGCCTTCTTCGCGCGCAAACATGCCGAATGGGATGATCTGATCTTCGTTGAAACCGCGCAGCAGCACACAGTTGACCTTGACCGGATCAAGTCCGACGCGGCGCGATGCGCGAATCCCGGCAAGCACGCTATCGTATCCGTTAGGCACGCGCGTGATGCGCGCAAAGCGCGCCGGGTCGACCGCGTCCATGCTCACGGTCACGCGGTCAAGCCCGGCATCTTTCAGTGGCTGCGCAATCTCGGCTAGCAGATGGCCATTGGTGGTCAGCGCAATTTCAGGCTTCCCTCCGTGCACGGTGCGCAGCTTGGCAAGATCGCGCACAAAATCGATGATTCCGCCACGCAGCAGCGGCTCGCCGCCCGTCAGGCGAATTTTCGTGATCCCGAGCGAAACCAGGATGCGCGCCATCCGCAAGTAATCGGCGAACGGAAGCTCGGCGTAGGCCGCTCCATTCGTTCCCGTCCGGCAATAAACGCACCGGTAGTTACAGCGATCGGTGATCGAGATCCGCAGATCGTGGATGGAGCGCCCGAATTTGTCGGTGAGAAGCACGTCGTTTGCGTTAGTCGTTGCTCGGCGGCCGTTTGTGGTCCGTCCGGGGTGGATGTTCGTTATTGCCACGCAACCCCGAACGACAAACGACTAGCGACCAATGACTCTTCCGATCGGATGCCGCACGTGAAAGGAAAGAACCAGCGGGAAGGAACGAACTCCGCGAGCGTTTCCTTTCCAAACACGGGAGGCACAGGCGTTTCCATCTGCACCCTCGGGAAAGCGAGGCCGACTGCGGCCATCGCTCATCCCTCGCCCGCGCCGCCACAACTTCGGAGGCGGCGAGGGTCGGAAACTGCTCTTCATTATATTCCGATCGGGGCGCTCCGCTCGAGCGAGCAAATTCAGATAAACTTCCCCCATGAAGGCGCTCATGATCCCTCGCTTCGGCGGCCCAGAAGTCCTCGAACTGCAAAATGTGCCCGACGCGCATCCCGGGCCGGACCAGATTCTAATCAAGGTAGAAGCCGGCGGACTCAACTTTGCCGACTTGCTGACTGCGCGCGGCGGCTACGCCGGCACACCCAAGCCTCCGCTAATCGCCGGGCGCGAATTCGCAGGCACCGACCCGAACGGCCGCCGCGTGATGGGCTATACGCAGTGGGCCGCTTTCGCCGAACAAACGGCCGCTTATCGTGCCATGCTCTGGCCCGTGCCCGCAAGCTGGACCGCCGAACAAGGCGCCGCCTTCCCCGTCAATTTCTTCACAGCCTATTTCGCATTCTGGAAGGCCGGCCTCATCGACAAGCCCGCTGGCACAAGCGTCCTTATTCATGCGGTCGCCGGTGGTGTCGGCACCGCCGCCGTCCAGATCGGCAACATCCTGGGCGTCGAGATGTATGGCACGTCTTCCTCGGACGAAAAGCTTGCGCGCGTGCGCGACCTCGGCTTGCAGCACGGCATCAACTACAAGCAGACCGACTATGTCGATGCCATCAAGGATCTGACCCGCGGCGAAGGCGTCGACGCTGTTTTTGAAATGCTAGGCGGCGAGCACGTGGCCAAGAGTGTGCGCTGCCTGCGCGATTTCGGGCGTGTCATTGTTTATGGGGCAGCCACGGGAGAAACTCCGCTGCTCGACACGCGCATGCTCTACGCTAAAGGCGCGAGCGTGCACGGGCTCTGGCTCACCTATCTCAGCCAGAATCGCGCGCTCATGGAATCGGCGTGGAAGCAGCTCTCGGAATGGCTGGCCGCTGGGAAACTGAATCCCGTGATCGGGAAAGTGTTTCCGCTCACCGATGCGCGCGCCGCCTACGCGCTCATGCAGGAAGGAAACAATTACGGCAAGATTGTGCTGAAAATCGCATGAAGGTAAACTAGTAATCTTCAGTAAACGCGCGCAAGATCTTTTGCCCCTTCGCGTTCACCAGGGATGTGCAGCAAGTCACGCCTTCGAAAGTCATTCTGGCCTCACCGCGACAAGCCCTAATCCTGACTAGACATCCTGCTGATGTTGGGGCCAAACCTATCGCAGAACTGCTAACGCGCTGCGCGCTGACTCGTCCAATAAATATCTTCGCTAAGTTGGGAACTTCCCGGAACCGGGATGCGTATTTTGAATCGAATCAAGGTGGGGCAGGAGGAAACTCCGACGCCGAGAATCTAGATATCTTGCAGGGGGACAGGACTCAACTCACGCATGGTTTGGCGGCCCTGGTGAGCCGAGTCCGGCAAAAGGATGGCAACGAGTCGACCTCGCTTCCCTTTGCGTCACCCTGACAGGTGCATTGTAAGACTTCGCCGCAAAAAGGCAAGTCGCCGATGGCCGCTCCGAACCAGCCGTCCCTGAGGTCCCGGCCAGAAACCGGGCAGAAAGAGGATCCTATGAAACTGAACAATCTGGCAAAGAGTCTGGTGCTCGGGCTGGCGGTGTTCGTCGCAACGGGTGCTTTCGCGAGCAACAAGGGAAGTCTGCACATTCAAGAAGCGGTTGAAGTTAACGGACAACAGATTCCAGCCGGTGATTACCAGATCCGTTGGGAAGGCACCGGGGCGAACGTCGAAGTGAGTGTCATGCAGGGCAAGAAAGAACTCGCTAAGACGACGGCTAAGGAAGTCGAACTCCAGCAAGCTTCGTCGTATAACGCCGCGATTGTCAACCGCAGCAATGGGAAAGCATCGGTTTCGGAAATCCGCTTCGCCGGAAAGGAGACCGCGCTTGAAATTGGCGGCTCCGACCGTGCGTCAATGGGCGATAGCTCCAAGTAACCCGAACCGTTCAAAGTAAGCGCACGCCTGCTGAGAAGCCGGGAGCACCCTGTGCTCCCTTTTTCCTGCTCTCTAAATAGAGGACGGAAAAAGTTGGTGTTGCACCTGATTTTTGGGTTGGCGCAGCGCCGGGGCCGGAGCGGTTCATCGCCGCGATAGCCTTTATCTTTAATAGGGACTTCAGCAAAACGGGCTTCAGCCGCGAGGGAGCTGCGGCGAAGACAACAACTCTTCCGCAGCCTCCTGAGCTGGTATCTGGCCAGCGAGACCGGAATGGCTTGTTAGTCGCTCTGGAGCCGGATCCAACTCATATCTTCCGCCTGCCGAAGAGAACAGATAGTCCTCCCGTTTCGACGCCAGGCCGGATCGCACCGGACTCGCCCATATGAACTCGCAATACCGCTCGAAGTCCTCCCTATCTCGAACCCCATGATTCGTGAAGCGGGCCTGCCAGACCGCTACGCTTGATTTCAGCCGGAACGAAAATCCGCCCTTAATGAAATGCACGGCTCGCTCAAGCGAAACCTCCGGAGCCGGTGTGATCAGCCCATGAAAGCGGTCCGGCATAAGCACGAATTCGTGCAGCAGGTATTTTTGCTGTCGTCGATAGCCCAGTAGTACATCCATGAATAAATCGGCTGCACGATCCGATTGGAAGACCATTGTGCGTTGCGCAGTCTCGGACGTAACAAAATATGTCTGCTCCATCGCAGAAAAAGTAGTTTCCCCGAGATGAAACAAGATAGGAGCCCGGTCACATCAAATTTGTTCAATTATCGAGGATCACAAATTGAATAGCATAATTGACGCTGCATGCGAATCGACGGACGTAAGAACGTCACCGACCCGATGTGATAGCAGTCACGGATGCCCATCGGCCTGATGTGAGTAACTTGGCTTGCTCCCCGAAATCTGGCCTAGCGAAAAGGCTGGCATTGACGCGCTATTCCGACCATCGCACGAACCGCGGCGGGTTATCCAAAATCTGTACGCTAGGACCCACATTCCACTCTCCCAACCTTGCGGTTTTCTCACTCGGCGCTACACGATTTTCAGCACCGGCTTCTTGTGTAGTTTTGCAACACACATGACATTCGTAACCTAAACGGGTGATTCGGAAGTGCATTCTATGCCGTCACCGTTGTACACCAACCTTAGTGCAAGCCATAAATCGAAAGGCTTACTGATATGAAATCCTCCGTTCGCATTGCGGGCGCCACTCTATTGATGACACTTGCGTCCTTTCTCGTGGGCTGTAGTTCGTCAACTGCCCCGATCGCCGTCACCCTAAAAGCCAACCCCACCACGATCGACCAGGGGCAACCATCTGCCATTACCGCAACTGTTGCGAACGACTCCAAGGATGCCGGCGTAACCTGGGGCTCCGTCTCCTCCGGTTCATTAAGCGGCACGACTACGACGGCTGCCACCTACAACACTGCGGCCTCGGTTACGAGCCAGACCTCAGTGACTTTAACCGCGACCTCAGTCACCGACACATCGAAATCCGGCTCCGTGCAGATCACAGTCAATCCGCTGCCTGCTATTAGTACGACCACTCCTCCCGGCGCGGCGACATCTGGCCAAACCTACAGCTACACATTAGCCGAGACCGGCGGCACATCTCCGTTTACGTGGAGCGTCACCCCGACGCTTCCCGCGGGACTAAGTTTAAACGCCAGCACGGGTGTCGTCAGCGGCATACCGACGCAGTCGTCCGCCAGCAATTCCTCGTATACGTTCAAGGTGATCGATGCCACGGGAGCCTTCCAAACTCAGGCTTTCTCGATCGCGGTGAGTGCGCCTCCGGCGCTCGCTGTTACAACCACGAGTCTGCCAGGCGCGACCGTTGGCACGCCATATAGCGCCGACAGCCTCACCCAGTCGGGCGGAGTCGGCCCTTATACGTGGGCCCTCGTCAGCGGCCCTTCTTGGCTCTCAGTCAGTTCGTCGGGTAATTTCTCGGGCACGCCGACCTCGAACTCGGGCAGCCCGGTTGCTGTCATTGTGAGTGTGACGGATTCGGAAACGCCGAACAAGGTTACAGCCAATAGCTCCGGCCTGAGCATCACAATCAGTCTGGCGCCTTTGAACATCACGACAACGTCACTACCGGCAGGCGCCGTAAGCGGAGCTTATGCAGACACAGTGGCCGCCACTGGCGGACTTCCTCCCTACAAGAATTGGAGCCTTAGCGGCCAGCCGGCTTGGCTCTCCATCAACTCTTCGACTGGAGTGCTCTCGGGCACGCCGACCGCTGCAGGAACCACCCCTAGCTTTACGGTCTCGGTTCAGGATTCGGAGGGTTCGCCGCAAACCGCCCAGCAATCCTTCACCATTACGGTCAATGCGGCGTTGGCAATCACCACTCCATCTCTGGGAGCAGCAACCGTCGGCCAGGACTACAGTGCCACGATGGCAGCGAGCGGCGGAGTCACTCCGTATACATGGAGTCTCAGCAACCAGCCATCTTGGCTCTCGATCAACTCCTCGACCGGTGCGCTGTCGGGCACGCCGACTGCAGCAGGAACTACCCCGAGCTTCACTGCGCAGGTTCAGGATTCGGAAGGCACCACGAAGCAATCGACCTTTACCATCACCGTCAACCCCGCGACTTCGGCCTGCACAGGCACGCTGAACAACGGCCTACTCAAGGGCAACTATGCCCTGCTGGCTAACGGCTGGAGCAGCCAGACGACAGCCACCTCCGTCGCAGGCAGTTTTGTGGCCGATGGCAAAGGGAATATTACTGGTGGGGTGTTTGATGTAGCCGACCAGAACAAATCAGCGCCCCAGAACAAGACGTTCACCGGGACGTACTGCGTGGGCTCGAACAACCTCGCGATGATTACGATTACACCGAGTAGCGGCAACGGCGCCACCTTTGCTGCCGCACTCGATGCAAGCGATGGAAACGGCCACATTATTGACTACGAAAGCGGGGGCAAGCCGGTCTCCGGCCTGCTGCGCAAGCAGACCACCAGCGCATTCTCGACCGGCAGCATCACAGGCAACTATGCCTTTGGTATGGTCGGAGCCGACCAGAGCGCCGGCAGTTTCGCGGTGGCCGGTTATTTTGACTGCGATGGCGTCGGCGATTTCTTCGGCCAAAACGACATTGACGACAACGGGGCCGTACAAGCGGAGCAATCCTTCTCTTCCACCGGTCCCTTCAGCGTATCATCCACCACGGGTCGGGCCACGGTTACCACGACCTCCAGCAATGGCGACATGAACATGGTCTTCTACGTGGTCAACGCCTCTGAGCTGTTGATGATGACAATCGACTCGAATACCCCCCCGATGATCATGGCCGGCCAGGTGCTTAAGCAAAGCAGCAGTCTCGGCCAGTCGTCGCTCAACGGCACCATGGTGATCGAAGATCAATACCTTGACGGCCCGACCTCGCCCACCGCGATGGTCGGACTCCTAACCGCCAACGACAGCAATGGATCGTTTTCCGGGAGTTTCGACGAGAACGATGGCGGAACCCTGGGCACCCAGACCCCGTCGGGGACCTATACCGTGGATCCGACGACCGGACGTGTCGCGCTGTCCGGGTCCGGGGTTGGAAACCACCCGCCGGTCTTCTATTTGGTTGGCCCCAACCAAGCCTTTATGATTGGGACCGGCGGCTCGCCAGACTTTGGCACGCTGACTCCGCAGACGGGGAGCAGCTTTACGAACTCCTCGCTGTCCGGACTTTACTTGGGTGGAACTCAAGAGCCAGTTAGCTGGGGCGTGAATACGGAAGTCGATTCCATAACCCTGACCAACGGCACCCTCACCGGAACATCGGACTACTTTGGCAGCGGAACGCCACAATCACAAAGCATCAACGGCAATTACTGTACGGCAAGCGGTGCTGGTAGCACGACCTGCACCTCGAGTTCCACTGGCCGAGTCATCGTCTGCAGCTCCAACTCCAATCCTTGCCCGGCCGCCGACTTGGAGGTGATCATCTACGTCATCTCTGGCTCGCAGTTCGCTGTCATGGATGCGAGTTCAGGCACCAGCAGCCCGAGACTGACGGATTTCCATCAGTAAGGACTTGCAAGAGTAAACGGTAAGGTAGTATTCCATTGCGGACCGGCGAGTCGCATCGCTGGTCCGCGTAACCCTTGTTGCCGATGCAGATGACGAATTGTGCTTCGCGTTTCACGTGCGGTACGAATGAGCCAAATGCAGATTCCTCGCGCGTCCTCGCCGCGCAAACGCGGCTCCGGACGGCTCGGAATGACAAGTCATTAAGGACCATGCGGCTCGGCTGAAGCCGAGCCCTTTCAAAGCGGCTTAGCTGCAGCCGCTGGTTGAGCCGCAGCTCATGCACTTATAGCAACTGCCGTTTCTTACCATGATGCTGCCGCAGACGGAGCAGCTGGGAGCGTCGCCTAAGTCGATCATTCCGGCTAGGGCGTCGGCGGCGTGGATAGAACCAGGTCTCAGGTCTCGGGTGTCAGGTCTCAGGGAACCTGTGGAGGCGTTGAGGTCTTCGACTATCCCTTCAGCAGGTGGACGAGTATCTCCTAACGACTTGGGGCGGAGGCTTTCGAACAGGAACTGCTGCTGGCCGGTTAGGAAGCGCATCTGGAGCCAGCGGAAGATGTAATCCATGATCGACTTGGCGTAGCCGATGTCGGGATTGTTGGACCATCCGCTGGGCTCGAAGCGGGTGTGCGCGAATTTTTCGCAGAAGAGCTTGAGCGGGACTCCGTGCTGGAGCGCGATGGAGACGGCGAGCGCGAAGCTGTCCATGAGGCCGGAGACGGTGGAACCTTCTTTGGCCATCTTGATGAAGAGTTCGCCGGGCTCTCCGTTGGGATAGAGGCCGACGGTGATGTAACCCTCGTGGTCGGCCACCTTGAATTTGTGCGTGACCGACATGCGCTCTTCTTGCAGGCGATGACGGACGGCGCGGGGCGGAGCGTTGAGATCTTCTTCAGATTCAACGGCAGCGGGCGAGGACGCGCGCTCGGCACCGGAGCTATTTGCGGTCTTGGTGCCAGCGGCGGATAGGGGCTGCGCTTTCTTGCAGCCGTCGCGATAGACGGCTACCGCTTTCAGGCCTTGCTTCCAAGCCTGGATGTAGGCGTCGGAGATATCTTCGACGCTCGCGTTCTCGGGGAGATTGACGGTCTTGGAAATGGCTCCGGAGATAAAGGGCTGCGCGGCGGCCATCATCTTTAAGTGGCCCATGTAGTGAATGGAGCGCGTGCCCTTGGCGGGCTTGAAGGAGCAATCGAAGACGGGGAGATGCTCGTCCTTGATGTGGGGCGCGCCTTCGATGGTGCCGGTCGCGTCGACGTAGGAGACGATAGCGTCGGTCTGCTCGTGCGTGTAACCGAGCTTGAACAGAGCGCTGGGCACGGTGTTATTGACGATCTTGATCATGCCTCCGCCGACTAACTTCTTGTACTTAATGAGAGCTAAGTCGGGCTCGATGCCGGTGGTGTCGCAATCCATGAAGAAACCGATGGTGCCGGTGGGAGCGAGGACCGTGACCTGACTGTTGCGGTAGCCGTGCTTTTCGCCGCTGGCGAGAGCTTCGTCCCAGGTTTGCTTGCTGGCGGCGATCAGGTCGACTAGCTGCGCGGCTGCCGAGCTTAGCTCCGCTGTACGGTCGCCCACCCCATCAGGCGAAAACCGCGCCTGATGGGGACCCCGGCCGGGGGCGGCCGTACCTATGTGCCCATTGCCGCCGCCTATGTTGTTGACGCTGGCGCGGTGCATTCTTATTACATCTAAGAATGGTTCGCGATTCAGATAGTAGCCGGGGCAGGCGGCGCCGGGCATGTTATCGGAGTTAGTAACTCCAAGGCGCGTTTGGACTGTGCTGGTTGCTGGAGCTATGGGCGCGCATTGTTCGGCGATGCGACTGGATTGGAGGTAGGCTTCTCCGCACATGATGGCGGTGACGCAGGCGGCATAGTCGCGTCCGGCGTCGGAGTCGTAGGGGAGACCGGCGGCCATCAGGAGCGCGCCTAAGTTGGCATAGCCAAGGCCTAGCGGGCGATAGTCGTGCGAGTTGCGGCCGATCATCTCGGTGGGATAGCCGGCGTTGTCGACCAGAATTTCCTGCGCGGTAATGATGATGTCGACGGCGTGGCGATAGGCTTCCACGTCAAAGGTGCCGTTGGGCGCGAACTTGAGCAGGTTCAGGCTGGCGAGGTTGCAGGCGGAGTCGTCGAGGAACATGTACTCTGAGCAGGGGTTGGAGGCGTTGATGCGGGCGGTGTTCTTCGATGTGTGCCAGCGGTTGATGGTGGTATCGTACTGCATGCCGGGATCGCCGCAATGCCAAGTGGCTTCGGAGATCTTGGCGAGCAGATCTTTTGCGGGATAGGTGTTGATGACACGGCCATCGACGATGGAGCGCGTGGAGAACTCGGTGTCACGCAGGACGGCTACCATGAAGTCGTCAGTGACTCGGACGGAGTTATTCGCGTTCTGGAAGAAAATGGAACTGTAGGCGTCGGAATCGGGGTGCGAACCGTCGTAACCCTGGGCGACTAAGGCGTGGGCCTTGGCTTCTTCTTTCTGCTTGCACTCGATGAAGTCGACTATGTCGGGATGATCGATGTTGAGGATGACCATCTTGGCGGCGCGGCGCGTCTTGCCTCCGGACTTGATGACGCCGGCGAAGGCATCGAAACCTTTCATGAAGCTGAGCGGGCCGCTGGCGGTGCCTCCGCCGGAAAGAACTTCGGTGGAGCTGCGCAGAGGGGAGAGATTGGTGCCGGTGCCACTGCCCCACTTGAAGAGCATGCCTTCGGTTTTGGCCAGGGTGAGGATCGAATCGAGCGAATCTTTGACTGAGTTGATGAAGCAGGCGGAGCACTGCGGGCGCGTGTAGCCGGTGACGCCGAACTCTACTTGCTGAGTGGCGGGATTCCAGTGCCAGTTGGTGGCGTCGGAGGTCGGCTCGATGCGATCGCAACCTACGTTGAACCAGACGGGCGAGTTAAAGGCGGCGTACTGGCGGATGAGGAGATGGACCAGCTCGTCGTGGAAGGTGACGGCGTCTTCGAGGCTGCGGAAATAGCCGTCTTTCAAACCCCAGTCACGGATGGTCTCGGCGACGCGGGAGACCAGTTGACGGACGCCGGTTTCGCGCTCACCGGTATCCATGCGGCCGTGGAGATATTTGCTGGCGACGATGTTGGTCGCGGTCATCGACCAATCTTTGGGGACTTCGACATCTTTTTGCTCGAAGATGGAGTTGCCCTGGGCGTCGGTGATGGAGGCGGTGCGCAGCTCCCACTCGACATCGTTGTAGGGGGACACGCCGGGCTTGGTGAAGAGGCGGCGGAAGGTCAGGCCGGGGGCCTTCTTCTTATTCGCGGTGCTGGCGTTATTCGTCGCGCTGACGGCGGGCTGGGTTTTGATTTGATCTTTCTCTCTCACTTCAGGCATTTCCTTCTCCTAATTAGATGATGGCGGTAATGAATCGGTCTTGCTTGCCGAAAATTATGACGCCGAGGCCAACGCGCACGGCTTGGCACAACGCTACGCTCACCCCAGGACTTCAAGGACCCGGCTCAATCACCCCATTACGCCAGAATCGGGCGCAATGGGGACCCCGAGGACACGGGTTCTCGCGAAGCCCGTGGTTCCAGAGGCTGCAGCGAAGGCGCCCTTATGGGGCGGGATCGCCGTCCAATATCTTGCGGTAGTTGTGTTCGGGGAGCGCGGCGGGCGAAGTCGGCTCGGTCGCCAAGGCTGAGCTGGGTTCGGCTTGGATGCTTCGATTGGACTCAGAGCAGGCTTGCGAAACCGTCTGTCGCCAGACAGGTCTCGAAGCGCCATCCGGGCATTCGATGCCATGACGGGCCAAAGAAGCGGCAACGAGTTCGATCAAGCTTTCCATCGGGCTCCTCAAAAACGAATACCGAAAATCACGCGGGAAAGCGTGCCGGTCGGGGTCAGCTTCTCTCCGCGAAAGTTCTTGTGATGAGTTCCCCCGAGGGGATGTCTGGCGCGCCAGACCGGCGTCACCAAGCCAAGGGGGAAGTCACCGCAGTTTTCATCCACTCAGGAGGGATGGGTCCCGTGAAGGAGCGGACGCGAAGTCCCGTGAACTTTGAGTTCGCCCCTGGCTTTTGTGGTGTCGCCTCCCTAGAAGGAGGTCTAATAAAAAATGCTCTTGGGATGCTTAACGTACTCCCACTGGTAGTGCGTGTCAAGAAAAAATCACAACATCTTGTGGCCCTTGTGTGCTAAGGGTACCCAATTGAGAACTTTACTTGACGGACGCTTGGGCAAAGCCTGAATTTGCAATGACTTTGGTGAGGGCATCACGCCAGAGCCCGGGGACGCGCATCGTTCAAAAGCGACGGGGCGGAACCGGACGCGGGACGTTTTTGCACACCTGCGAGCGCGGAAGCGATCGGCTCGGGCGCTAGCGGGACATAAATGTCTTCAAAAAGAGCGCGGGTGGTAATACGGCGGATGCCGTCAGAAGTTTCGACGAGGTAATCTCCGGGCTGGCCGGATTGCTCGCGATTGAATAGATCGGTGAAGACGAGGGGCTCGGTGAGTTGACGGGCGCGCACGAGAAAGCGCGTGCGATACATATTCCAGCTATTTTTTTCAGTCATGATTTTCACCACTATGAGAGTTCTGGTTGACTACTTCGCTTTTCGTTATGCGATGAGTGGTGTGAATGTACGCGGAGAAGAAGTGGAGGTCAATACCACATGATTGGTGCAGTCGGTGGAATTCCGGGGCGGAATTCGATGAGATGGCATGGATGAAGATGAGGTTGAGGGCGCGGGCGAATCGCGCTACGAGGAGCGGGGTTTGGGAGAAGCGGGGGAATCGTGTTGGAGTCGTATTTTTAGGTGGGGCGGAATTTGCACATGATGTGCACAGGAAAGTCAGAAAGCGCAGGGCAGAGGGCAGAGGTCAGATTGCAGACGTGAGATAGGTCGGGGACAGCAGGACAGATCGGAGATCATTGTGACGGAAATAAGGAGGCCCGGCGATGCTTGTTGCTCGCCGGGGCCCTCGAGCTCCACTTCTGCGTTCTGCAATCTGACTTCTTACTACTTCGTTCCGGTGCAGCCGACGCCGTCGGTGATGCTGGTAAGGACGTTGCTGGCGGCGGTAATGGAGCGGCTGTAGCAGTAGCCGGTGGAATCGGAGCCGAAGTAGTGTTGCGAACTCGACATGCCGGAATTGCCGGTGAAGTTTCCGCTGGAATCGAAGTTGAGCGTGTCAGTAGTGATGACGCGATTCCGACCCTCGGAGAAGGTGGTGGCGATGCCATTGTGGCGCGCGGCCTCGTCGGCTTCGAAGAACTGATTGCTGGTGGTGGTTTCGGTGGCGGAGCCATCGGGCGCGACGACGTAGTTGATATCGAGCACGAGCGGCCAGTCATGATTGACGGTGGTTTCGAGGTGGCCGGTTGGATTCTCTACGGTGACGACCGAGTGAATGGTGGTTCCCTGATCGATGTTCTGCTCGAACTGTGTGTTGGTGGCCTTGAAGTACTGCAGGTTCGAGAAATCGATGTCCTGCTTGACCGTCGTGGTGACGAGGCCGTGGGACGTGTTGGCGTACCCGGAGATTTCGAAATTGTGGGCGGACTTGGTGCTGACCGTCCCTACCAAGTTGCCGCCTTTTGTGGTCTTGAGGTTTTCGACGATGGCCGGATTGGGGACGGTGAGCGTGTTGGCGGTAACGCCTCCGGTGACTTGGGTGGAATCGGCGTCAAGATAGAGCCGGAGCGCGGCGGTTGCAGAGAAGTAGTTGTCGGCATTGAAAACGCTCATAGCAATCGTGTGCGGATTGCCATCATTGAGCATGCCCGCAAAAGGCGTGAGGTTGACCTGGTAGGGCTTGAAGTTCAAGGTCTGGACGCCGGGGATGGGAATCCAGAGGTAGGGATCGATGCCGCCAGTGAAGATCCAGGGGTAGACGGGAGCAACGCCGGCGGGAGTGCCGTCGATGGTAATTTCGGATTCGCGGAAGGCGGTACTGCCGCAGTCGTCGAGTTCACCGGCAATGTCGTTGGGGACGCAGCTGTACCAAAATTCGTCGGTGCTTTGCCCCTGGGCAAAGACGTCGAAGAAGATGGTCTCGATGTTGGTGGGGAGGGTGAGAGTTTGCTCGAGCAGGGTCGTGGGAGTGCCGAGGGCGACCGTGCCGCCGGTTGATCCGCCGGAGAAGCCAATGACCTGGTCGGCGACGCGAGGCGCGGCCTGATTGGGCGGAAGTGGATAGAAATACAATGTGGCATTGCCGCGGAGCAGACCGTTGTATTGCTTGTTGTAGATATTGAAAAGGTCGACGGTGCCTTCTTGTGCGACAGTGAAGATTGAAGAGTAGTCGGTGAGGTCGCGCTCCACGTGCCAGTGGCGGCCATTGCTCGGGTCAGGCTCGGAAGTGGTGCCAAAATAAATGTTAGTGGGGCCGATCCAGATGTTGGCGGTGCGGTCATACTGGATGCCTTTCGTGATGGAGAAATCGGCTTCGAGAACGACTTTGGCCCAAGGGGCGGCGCAGCTGGCGGGCGGGGTGTAGGGGAAGTTCTGCGGAGTGAAGTTATCGAATTTGAAGCCTTTGAAAAGAACTACTTTGCAAGGCGCGGTATTGGGGTGAGGCACGGTTGGGTCAGCAAAGGCCGTGTTCGAGGAACCGATCTGGAGTTGTGCGAACGCTATGGTCGAGAGAAGCGTGAGGGCGATAACGAAAGCGGCGGCAAATTTTGGAAAACCGGGGATCTTCACGGGAACCTCCTGGATTGAGTGTGAGGTGCTGACGGGAACGGCCCAAGCGGCGAAAAGCCGCGTCGGGAGAGGATTTTAGCCGGGTTAGGCAGAAGGTGTCAAGGCAGGGTATAAGGCGGAGGAAGGCTACGATTCGACGCGGAGAAGGATTGGGCCGAGTCTGGATGTGATTGCAGAGACAAGGACGGACGGGTCACGGAGATTAGGATGCTAATGTTCAGGGCGCGATTTAAGCGAGACATACTGGCGGAATTCCTGCCTCCGGCGCGAGGAGAGAAGGCGAGGTCGCGCCATGGAGGATCGGGAAGACGCGGCTCGACGGCGAAAAAGGACCGGGTGATCGTGCTGTGCGATGGGATGCCTTCGATTCCATGCAAACAACCGCTGGCAGAATTTCTGGCGGCACAGGGGTATTGGGTGTTTTATCCACGATATCGCGGTGCGTGGGAAAGTGGAGGCGAGTTTCTGGCGCGGTCGCCACACTTGGATACCCTGGATGTGATTGAGGGGCTACAGGGCGAAATTCGCGAGTTGGCGTTTGGGCAGCGATTTCGGGTGCGGGCAGATGAGGTTTTCGTGATTGGCGGAAGCTTTGGCGGAGCGGCGGCGATTCTTTGCTCGTTGGATAAGCGGGTAAAGAAGGTGATTGCAAATTGTCCGGTGGTGGACTGGGGGATTCTGCGAGAGTCAGAGAAGGCGGAGACTTCGAATCCGAATTATGCGGCGTATATTCGCGCTGCATTTGGGACGGGGTTTCGGCTATCGGATCGCAACTGGAAGAAGCTTTACAGCGGAACTTTCTATAATCCTATCCATCACGTGGACGAAATTACTCCCTCGAAGGTCATGATGTTTCACGCGCAGGATGATCCCAATGTGCCATATAAGTCGGTAGTGAACTTTGCCAAGCGCACGGGAGTGAAGCTGAAGTTACTGCGGCGCGGTGGGCACCTCAGTACGGATATGATTGTGCGACGGTACTGGAGGCAGATAAGGAAGTTTCTTGAGAGTTGATAAAGCAAAAGCGGCGCGGACAAGGGTGTCCGCGCCACACAAACACAGCTACTTCTTTGAGGCTTGGTAGCGCTTGTTGATTTCTTCCCAGTTAACAACATTCCACCAAGCTTGCAGATATTCGGGGCGGCGGTTGTTGTACTTGAGATAGTAGGCATGCTCCCAGACGTCGTTGCCGAAGATGGGGTAAAGGCCTTGTGAAATGGGACTGTCCTGGTTGGGCGTGGAGATCACTTTGACTTCGCCTTTGGAGTCACCGGCTAGCCACACCCATCCGCTGCCGAATTGACCTGCGCCGGCGGCGTTGAATTTTTCCTGAAAAGTCTTGAAATCGCCGAAGGTCTTCTTGATTGCGTCGGAGATGGGACCTGTGGGATCGCCTCCACCATTGGGTTTCATGATCTGCCAGAACATGGTGTGGTTGACGTGGCCTCCACCATTGTTGCGGACAGCGCCGCGAATATCTTCGGGAATCGCGTTGAGGTCGCGAAGGAGATCTTCAGCGGATTTCTTGTGCAGTTCGGGATGCTTGTCGAGCGCGGCGTTCAGGTTCTTGACGTAGGCGGCGTGATGCATGTCGTGGTGCAGATGCATTGTCTTCTCGTCGATGGTGGGTTCGAGAGCCGTATAGGCATACGGCAGCGGGGGCAGTTCATGCGCCATTTTCACTTCCTCCAAAGTTTGTGCCATTTATCTTTTCCTCCAAAATCTTAGAGATGATGATTTGCACGCGAAAGATTCAGGAGGGGCTGCGCGGGTTGCCGGCGGCCATCCATATATTTGTAACATTTTCGGGAGAAGCAGGCTTCCTCGCCGCTTTGCCTCGGCCAGTGCGCCGGTTGAAGATGGCCGAGGAGCGCCCAACCAGGTCCGAGAACAAAACGGCCGTCGACGCTTTGCTCGGGTCTAAGAGTAAACAGAGAAGTCTCGTTTTTATTCCCGCCAAAAGGCCTTTTTTCTGGATGGAGCGTTTGAATTTTTCCGGGAATAAATTCAGACGACCTTAGTTTTACACGACAGTTAGACGATTGAGGCTGCGCCGGAGACGAAGGAGTATTGGCGCGGGATGAGGTGAAAGTCCGGACTGGAGGAAAAGGATGGCAAACGAGATGAAGGCTGGAGAAAGAAATGATCGGATGCTGGCGGATCGCAACCAGGATGGAATCGACCGGCGAGGATTCTTGAAATGCATGGCATGGGCTGGAACGGGCGCGTTGTGCGTGGTTGAGGGGGGCGTTCTGCAATCGTTCGCCTTGGACTCGGACGGCGCTAAGCAGGCGAAGGGGCAACTGAGCTTTGTGCAGATCAGCGATAGCCATATGGGATTCAACAAGCCAGCGAACACGGATGTGGTCGCGACATTGAAAGCGGCGGTAGACAAGATCAACGCGCTGCCGACGGCTCCGGAGTTCATGCTGCACACAGGAGATATCAGTCATTTGTCGAAACCTTCGGAGTTCGACAACGTGGACCAGATTTTGAAGTCGGCGCGGGCCAAGGAAGTGTTCTTTGTTCCGGGAGAACATGACGTGCTGGAGGATGAAGGCGCGCAGTACCGGGAACGCTATGGGAAAAATGCGAATGGAGCGGGATGGTACAGCTTCGACAAGAGTGGCGTGCACTTCGTCGGGTTGGTGAATGTGATGAACCTGAAGGCGGGCGGGTTGGGATCGCTGGGCGCCGAACAATTGGAGTGGCTGGAGGGCGATGTAAAGCATCTGTCGCACAGCACGCCCATCATTATTTTTGCACACATTCCGCTGTGGACGATTTATCCGGATTGGGGTTGGGGGACGGACGACAGCGCGCAGGCTCTTGCTTACCTGAAGAAGTTCGGGTCGGTGACGGTTTTGAATGGGCATATCCACCAGACAATGCAGAAGGTGGAGGGTAATGTGACGTTCCATACCGCGTGCTCGACGGCATTTCCGCAACCAAAGCCGGGGGCGGCCGCGTCGCCGGGACCGATGAAGGTTCCGGCAGAACAGTTGCGCGCGATCCTGGGACTAACGGCGGTGAACTTTGTTCGGAAGAAACACCCATTGGCGGTTACGGATTCGACGTTGGAGTAACTGATTCCACACCACCGATAAGTGAGAGGGGAAAGCAACCATATGCGCAGACTATTTCGATTCGGTTTGAGTGCTACTCTGGCAGTGTTGGTCCTGGTCGCGGCCTCAGGGCAACACAGCGCATGGGCGGCCGGGGGAACGGCTCCGGCTGGTATGGAGGTGAAGATTGATAACTTCAGCTTCACACCGCAGGCAATCACGGTGAAAGCCGGGACTACGATCACCTGGACTAACCATGATGACATACCGCACACGGTGGTCAGCGACGAGCAATTGTTCAAATCCAAAACGCTCGACACCGATGATAAGTTCTCGACCACTTTGACCAAGCCTGGCACTTACTCATACTTTTGCTCCATTCACCCCAAGATGACGGGGAAAGTGATTGTGGAGTAGGGAGAACTGTGGATCCATTCGATCTAGAATCGTCTCTGCTCGCAAAGCACGCGCAACATGTGGTGTTGGTCCATTTTCCGATTGCGCTTTTTCTGACGGGCGTTTTTTGCGACGTGCTGGCTCATTGGGGAAAGAGAACGGCGCTGAAGGCGGCGGCGCAGTTCAATCTTCGCGCCGCGGCGTTCATGGCGGTTCCGGTGCTGACTACCGGCCTACTCGCGTGGCAGTGGCAACTGGAAGGGCAACGATTGAAGGGTGTGTTGCTGATGCACCTTACGCTGGGTTGTTGCTCTGCGGGCCTTTGTTGGGTGGTGGTCTGGCTGCGATCACGCGAATGGAGAGAGGCAAATTCTTCCCTTCCCGCCGCTCACGGCCTGCTCGAACTGGCGGCGGTTTTGGTAGTTGGCTTGACCGGCCACCTGGGAGGCTTTGTAAGTGGCGTGAACCTGCCGGGCTGACAGGCCGGACGCTTGTTTCCTCCACGACGTAATTCGCCAAAGGCAATAATCTCTCCTGAATACTCGCCTGGCCTTCCGGGTTACCCGAACTGGATGCGGCTGTGGTATTCCATTCTGACGGCCACTTCCTGGAGGGATCATGAAGGCTATGTGTGGTTGGGCGAAGGGACGAGGGCGGACTTTATTGAGTCTGGTTGGGCTAGTTTTGCTTGGAGTGGCGGCGAGCCGATTGGCTGTCGCTGGCGAAGGCGTGGTGGCGCCGGCTCCTGCGAGCGGGCCTCTGGTCATACAGAATCAGAGCCATCAAGTGTATACGGGGCTGACGATTACCAGCGGCTCGGGGCAGGACTGCATTCAGGTAACAAATTCGACCGACATCACGATCGAAAATTCTGAGATTGGACCTTGCGGCGGGAACGGCGTGAACATCAATGGGGGCAGCAAGATTCAGATCTACGACAGCTATATCCATCCGGAGACGAAGAGCCCAGGGTGTTGCGATCACAACGACGGGGTGCTCGTCGAGAACCCGGCGGAGGTGACTATCCAGGGGAATGTGATTGCTTATGGCGAATCGAACGTGGAGGCGCCGCAAGGGGTGACTGGGCTGACTGTGATTGGGAATTTTCTGTTGAATCCGCGGGGGCCTTATCCGCGCGGGCAGAACGTACAGGCATGGAATGCAACGAATGCGGTGGTAAAGAACAATTACACGCTGAGCAGCCGCGACACGCAAAAATATCTGTATCCGGATGACCAGGAGGACTCAATCAACTTTGGAATAGGATCAGGGTTTGTGGCGCGCGGGAACTATGTGACGGGCGGGCAAAGTCCGTCAGGGTGTGGAATTATTGCGGATGACGAAGCGAACAGCGCGCAGTTCACCGGGAACAAACTGGTGGATACGGGCGCGTGCGGGATCGGAGTGGCGAGCGGGACGAAGCAGTTGGTGAATCACAACCGGATCATTAATCGCGATCCGGTGCCTGGGGGCGGCAACTCGGCACTCTATGTTTGGAGCCAATACAGCGGCGTAGGATGCGGCCCGGTGACGGTCTCGAACGACGTCGCCACAGAAATTCGCAACGATGGCACGCAATCGGGATACTGGGACGGTGGCGGGTGTGACCCGGTCACGTTGGAAGGAAATGTGTGGAATGAGGCGGCGGAGAAGAGGCTGACGCCAGTGGATGCGAAACTACCACCGCCGTTGATTCCTCCGCAGCCGCGACGGTGCGTGATTTCGTCGCCGTACTCGACGCAAACGAAATGGCCGGCGTGCCAGTGAGGACCGCGAGAATTTCGTGGCGTTCGATCAAAGACTGAGTTCCATGTAGAGCGCTCCGGCGATTGGGTTCTTGCAATACGGCGGAATTTCGCGGAAGCCCAGGCGGCGATACATGGCGACGGCATCTTGCATGACGGGCTCGACGGTATCGAGACGCATGCACGCGTAACCCATTTTGCGAGCCTCGGCGATGAGATGCTCGGCGATGGCGCGGCCGAGACCTTTGCCTCGGAATGCCGGACAGAGATAGAGGCGCTTCATTTCACAGATGCCAGCTTCGAGCTCACGGAGCGCCACGCAGCCGGCGAGTTGGCTTTCATATTCCGCAAGCAGCAGACGGCCTTTGGGCGGCCCATAGTGGCCGGGCAACGTCGCCAATTCCTGATCAAAATTCTGGAAACACAAGCTGAAGCCGAGAGACCTGGCGTAGTCGAGGAACAGATTGCGCACTTGCGCGATCTGCTCAGGCGATGCGGCCTGAGTGAAAGTGAGGCCATCCATTCGGACATTATCGTTCGTCTGGCATGGATGGCAAAGGCGACCTTTATAATGCTTGAAGATTTCCGAGGACCGACCGTGCGCTGATTGGCCTGATGGACGTCGATTTTTCGACGGCGGGCGGGACGCCCGCCGGACAGCCGCCGAGACGACGGTGCTACAGCTTACCCGGGGAGGGAATTTGAAAGTTTTACTGCTGGAGAACATCAGCAGCGTCGCGGCTTCCCAGTTTGAGGAGGCGGGGTTTGAGGTCGAGTCGCTGAAGGGAGCGATGGACGAAGCGGAACTCGTGAAGAGAATACGCGGCGTCGCGATTTTGGGCGCGCGCTCGAAGACGCGGGTGACGGCGGCGGTACTGGAAGCGGCGCCGGAACTGGTATCGGTCGGGGCATTTTGCATCGGCGTGGACAAGATTGATCGCACGGCGGCGAGCGATCGGGGAGTTGCGGTATTCAACGATCCGCATTCGAACAGCCGATCAGTGGCCGAGTTGGCGATGGGCGAGATCATTCTGCTGATGCGGCGGACGTTTGAGGCGAGCACGAAACTGCATGGCGGCGTGTGGAACAAGTCGGCGGCGGGATCGCACGAGGTGCGCGGGCTGACGCTGGGGATTGTGGGCTACGGGAAGATCGGCTCGCAGGTATCCGACCTCGCCGAAGCCATGGGCATGCGCGTAGTGTTCCACGATGTGGCGCATGTGCTGGCGCGGGGAAATGCACGGGCGGTAAGTTTTCGCGAGCTGCTGGAGACGGCGGACGTAATCACGATGCACGTGGACGGCAAACCGCAGAATCGGGACCTGTTTGGAGAGGAAGAGTTTCAGGCAATGAAGGCGGGGGCTTGCCTGCTTAATTTGAGCCGTGGGATGGTCGTGGATCATGAGGCGCTGGCGCGGCATTTAAAGAGCGGAAAGCTGGCCGGGGCGGCGATTGACGTGTTTCCCAAGGAACCGGATAACGGCGGCGCTTTTTCGAGTCCGCTGCTGGGATTACCGAACGTGATTCTGACTCCGCATGTGGGCGGGAGCACGGAAGAAGCGCAGCAGAATATTGGGCAGTTTGTTTCGGCGAAGATGATCGATTATTTCCGCAGCGGGAATTCGCTGATGAGCGTGAACCTGCCGCATTGCCATCTGGATTATGAGCCAGGATCGCACCGGCTGATGCACATTCACCATAATGTGCCGGGAATTCTGCGCGCGATTAACGACATTCTGGCCGATCGCGGAATCAATATTGAGCGGCAGGTGCTGGATACGCGCGGGAATCTGGGCTACGCGATCTATGACATTAATCAGGCTTGCGACGAAGTCTTGCTGACCAAGCTTAGAAGCGTGCCGCACACGATTCGGGTAAGAGTGCCGGGGGTGGTTCAAGGCTAGAGGTCAGATTGCAGAGGGGAGCGCGGCGAAGTGTTCGGGGGGGGTCGCTGGTGCGAGAGGATTCTTGCGCCAGTCTGCCAAAGCCCAAAGGTGTGCTTTGGTGCTGTTTTTCGGGTTTAAAAAGGAAATTCCGAGTTAGACCGCAAAGAGGGCGGCACATGAAAAACACGGCGCACCTGGCCATTTTCTTGTTCATCGGCATCTCATTCCTTTTTTCAGAAACTACTAAGTTTGAGGACGTCAAAATTCGCCGTCACAAGAGCGCGGAAAAGCGGGAGCTGGTGGATAAGATTGGCGCTCTCAGCTTCGACGATGACGCTCGAAAACTAACGTTTCGGAGTGAGGCGGGCGATAACTTTGCCGTTCCATATTCCGACATCACAAAAGTCGTCTTCGATTCGGATGCCCATATGAACGCGGGTGCAAAGTCCATGGCGGTTAGCGCAATAAGTCCGCTCGCGGGCGCGTTGGTTGCGCGCATGCATGTGCATGATCGCTGGCTTTACTTGGAGTACAGCCAAGGAGATCATCCGGAGAAAATGCTGTTGGTCCTGCCGGAAGAAATATGCGATAAGGCAACGTCCAAAGCCCAAAGCCTGTTTGGTGAGCGCGTGACGATTGCGAACTATTCCGAAAAGGGGGAGCCGATCGTCGACAAGAACGATGACATTGACAAAAGCCGTGTCCCGGATTTGAAGTCCAGGCATTCGATGAAGCTCGACAGGACGAGTCATCCATTGCCTGAGGTGAAGCCAGATAAGGCAACCATTGTCGTCGTCTGCCCCCCGCTGGCCGCGCGCTACACCGGTTGGCGGTTGGGAAACCAGTTCAAGCTGCACGCCAATGGCAAGGTCATTGCCGTGAACAAGTGGGGCACCTACAGCATCGCCTATGTCGATCCCGGAAAATATTCCCTCATTTCGCAGTCGGAAAACGCGAGTGGATTCGACATGGATCTCGAAGCCAGCAAGACGTATTACTTCATCCAGGAAACGTTTCAGGGAATTGTGAAAGGCCAGACGATGCTCTCCCGCAATAGCTCCGAAGTCGTAATGTATCTGGTGGATGGAGCCTACTTTTCCGACTGGACACGATTGAATTAGGGTTTTGACTCGCGTTCCCATCACGCATTTCATTGCTCGAAAGGCGTTAGTGCTCATTGAACCTCGATGGTTTGAGCTTGTTTCTCAGGTGATCGGGCGTGAAGTTGCCAACGCGGGTTAAACTGAAACCTCCAGATGATCTTCGTACGAACAATCTGCATTGCAATCGCTCTGCTTGCTTTGGCCGGGCCGACGGCTGCGCCGAGTCTTGCTGGGTCGGATTCGGCAGCGGCGCCGTCGTCGCCAGTTCGTCCGCCTCTTTCTGCCGACCAGGTGGTGGACAACCTTGTGCGCAGGAATCAGGAGCGCGCTAAGGCTCTGCTGCATTCCGAGGCGACGCGGGTGTACCGCCTTGTCTACCACGGATTTCCGGGGGACCGCGAAGCCGAAATGACCGTGGACGCCACCTACAACAGCCCGGCGTCGAAAGAGTTTAAGGTGGTTTCCGAGAGCGGGTCGAAGTTGATTCGAGATCGCGTGTTCCGGAAGCTCCTGGAAAGCGAAAAGGAGGCCGCGCAACCGGCCATGAGCGCGGCGACGCTGTTGAACCGCGACAACTACAACTTTGAACTGGTGGGCTACGAACCGAAAACTGGCGGACAATATGTGCTGCAGGTCACGCCGAAGCTGAAGAGCAAATACGTTTATCGCGGGAAGGTATGGGTAGACGGAACCGATTTCGCGGTGACCCGCATTGAGGCCGAACCGGCACAGAACCCGTCGTTCTGGACGAAGAAGAGCGAGATTCACCACGAATACGAGAAGGTCGAAGCTTTCTGGCTGCCGGCGCGGAATGAGTCGGTCAGCTATATCCGGCTGGGCGGGCGCGCCACGCTGACGATCGAGTACAAGGACTATCGCGTCACCGATGGGCGCCAGATCGGCGCGGCGCTGCCAGCGCGGCCAGCCGGCAAGAGCAGTCAGTAGTCCCTCGCGTAGCGCTCCACGTTTGGGCTGCTCCCAGCTACAATACGGCCATGTCGCAAACTGCTTCGGCGATCACCCGCACCCCCGCGGAGATCGTACAGTCGAGCCCGGTTTCGCAGGCCGCGAACGGGATCTGCTATGCGCGGGCGGGCGAGGTGACGATTGCCGAGAACGATCTGGACCGCATGATTGCGGCTGTGCCGGCGTCGATCGCGGCCGGGCTCACGCGCAAGGCCTATTACTTCGTGCCGCTCACGGTGACGCAGGGCGACGACACCGTGATTGCCGACCGCTACGACGTGGTGCTGAGCGACAGCGCGGTTTGCCATCGCAACCTGAATATCGGCGATGCGCAGTGCGTGTTCATTTCGACGCGGCTGATGGACGACAAATTTTCGGTGGCATTCGAGTTCTATATCAACGTAGGACATGCGCTGGTGGAGCGCGCGGGAGTTTCCGCGGCGTTTGCCGAGTTGGCCTGGCAGCAGGTGGAAGCCGGAGTGCGGGGCGAGACTTCTCTTGATGCGTGGGAAGCGCGCAAGTTCGCAACAACGCACGGGCCGGACGCGGAGAAACATAAGAACGAATATCTGGCGGCGAGTTTCGCCGATGCGATTTCGATTTACCTGCTGGCGATTTATCTGGATGTGGACTATTACGATCTGCGGGAGCGGGACTATCCGCTGCTGGCGCCGGCTCCGATGGCGGAGCGATTGCGGAAGATCGCGGAAATCTTCCCGCCGAATGCGGGATTTGAGTTCAATATTTATTACCGGCGTCGGGGGTAGGGCTGGCAGTTCCCGGGCGGGGGCCCTTCGACTACCCTCAGGGCAGGTCCGTGCCACACGAACTTGAGGGCGGGGACGCGCACCTTCGTACCTTGGCTTCGAGAAAGTTTCGGCTTATTCTTGAATTCATCCCACGGGCTCAGGTTTTTATTTGGCAATGATTTCACTTCGTCTCTATGCATTGGTGGTGTGTGCGGCTGGTCTGGCCTTCGGCGGTTACGCTTTGCTACGGCGTAAACCCAAGACGGCCATGGAACTGGAGCGCGAGCGCCGGATGTGGCTGAGCACGGTTGGGCGCATCACGGATGGAACCGTGATCGACGTGCAGGAACTTTCCGACCAAGGGCAGCACGATGCGACCATGCTGATTTATCAGTACGACGTGGCGGGCGTTTCGTATGAGGCTTCGCAGGACGTCACCTATCTACGGCAGTGGATCAATCTGCATTCGTGCCGGCTTGGACTGCCCACTTCGGTGAAGTACGATTCGCGGAATCCGGGAAACTCGATGGTGATTTCCGAAGGGTGGATTGGGCTGCGGCAGTGACGGTCCGGCGAACGTGGGTTCGGTTACTCCGTGGTTAGCGAAGGCCGGATGATATACTCGGCGGCACTTGAGGATATCTTATGGCCTCCTCGCAACAGCTGCCTGTCGAGGTTCCTCAACGATCCTTTGCCGGGCTCGGCAGTAGGATAGCAGCGCACTTCCTAGACGTTCTCATTTCCTTGTCCGTCATTTTCGTGGTGGGTTTCTTGCTGCGCGGGCTTCGCGTTTCCGGCCTGTGGATGCCGGCTACAGCTAAAGCGCCGCCAGAAGAGATCTGGCGAGGGTTGGGAGCAGTTGCGAAGCTCGCGGTTGTCATTGGATATCTCCTCTCGATAGGCCCGATCTACCTAGCGCTCTTCGAGGCCTCGCCCTGGCAGGCGAGCTTTGGGAAGCGAATCCTGAATATCTATGTGACGGATAACGAAGGCAGGCGAATCAGTACCGCCCGCTCGTTCGGCCGTTCGGTTACGAAGTGGATCTTGAACTCGTTCCTACTGTGGCCGTTCAGCATGGTAGCGATCGCTACCAGCAAGAAAAAGAAAGCACTCCACGACTTTGTGGCCGAGACGCTGGTCGTGAAAGGGCGCCCGACACCGGAGGGCGCGCTCGAGCCTTGGCGGGCTGTCGTCGCGTTTGGGATCCCCTTTGTCTGGCTCATGGGAACCTTCCTGGCAACGTTGTAGCATTTGGGGTGAAGAACGACTCTAGAAAATTCCTGGCCAGAACGTCGCCACCACCAGATAGGTGACTTGGGCGGTGGCCAAGCCGATCCAAATGCGTTTGCGGATTTTGGAGCGGCGGATATCGCGGAGCAGATCGGCAGTGGTGGGATCGGCGGGCAGAGCTTTCTCGGGTTCTGCGGGCGCGGGTGCTGGTTTGGGAGCTGCGGCCCGCGACACTTCGACCGGCTTCGGCTTATCGGGATAGAAAACCTTGGGGCCGTCGATGACCTCCGACCAGAGCGGGAGAAGGATCCAAGATTTGGGAATAATGTCGGGAATGGGCTTGGCTGTGAGTTGGATGGAGGGCAACGATTCCGGGGCGACTCGGTCGGCCAGATTGCGCAACAGCGAGGCCCACCACATGTGACTGAGCTGGTCGGTGATGAGTTCGCCGACATCGACGGGCTGGGACTCGAGTTCGAGAGGCGGCAAGGTTTCGGGCGAAAGGACGTCGCCAATGTTGGTGAAGACGGTGCGAAACCAGGACAGGCTGAGGCGGTCGCCGAGCAATAGGCCGACATTGACGGGGCGCGAAGTCAGTTGAAGCGGAGGCAATTTTTCGGGCGCGAAGGTGTCGCGCAGATTGCCGGCCAGGGAGCGCCATAAAGGCTGGCTTAACTGTGCGGGCGGAAGAAGGTCGATCGGGATCGGTGTTGACGCCGGGACTTGGGGGTCGGCATACCAAGCTTCGGCGGCGGTTGAATGGTAAGGCATAAAAGGACGCGACCTTCGGTCGGGCGCAAACGGGAACGGCGGACGCCCCACACAAAACGCTGTTTTCATCATAGCTGCGAGGCTGGTGAGCTGTCACGCGGGTTCGCCGCGGAAAGAGTGGCCCCGGGAGCGAAATGAACACCACCAGCGCCGAAACGAGAGCGATCCGAGCGAGAGTAAGATCCGGGGTTTTTTGGCTGCAGCTGCGGCGCAACCAGCGCTTTCAAGGCGCTTCTATCTACCTAAGCCGGAAATTAATGAGAAGCGGCAGGAGCGGTCATTGGCTGAACTAAGCCACTTATCTCCTTGCCCTTCAAACTCCTATCCTCCGAAACGATTAGTGGTGTAAAATGCGTGCCTTCCCCGGAGCGAACCTTGGCGCGGTTCTCGGAGTTGTCTTCAATTCAATTGGTGAAGGAATGCATCGGCTCGAACGACGCCGAAGCGTGGGCGGAGTTCATCGGGCGCTTTCAGCCGGTGATCGCGGGGGCAGTTGGGCAGAAGGCGCGTAGTTTTAACGAGAATTCCCGCGAATTAGTCGACGACCTCGTGCAGGACACTTACTTGAAGCTGTGCGAAGAGAACAGCCGGTTGCTGCGACGGTTCCAGCCGCGAAGTGAAGATTCGATCTATAGCTATCTTAAAGTGGTAGCGGGCAATGTTGCGCTCGATCACTTCAAATCTAAGATGGCGGACAAGCGCGGGGCCAATCAAACGGAATCGATTGGAGATCTCGAGCAGGTCGATCCCAGGACGAAGGGCACGGACATCGTCGATTGTATCCACCGCAATCTGCAACGCGAGCAGATTGAAAAGATCGTGCTGGAAGGGACGAAAGGGAAAGATCAGCGGAGGAATTGCCTGATTTTCCGGTTGCACTACTGGCAAGGATTCACAGCCAGAGAGATCGCAGCTCTGCCTTCGATTGGGCTTTCGACGGAGGGAGTGGAAAGCGTTCTTTCGCGGCTTTTGGTTATGATTCGTGGCCACATGCGGAAGGCAGGGACCGTTAACCCCGAATGAATGCTTTGGTTTGGCGAATTCGTTCTACAAGAGTGGAGAGATAGTTTGGAGAAAGAACCCAACCAGCACCTTGCCACGCTGGAGCTGACGAAGCTCCTCGAAGAGGCCCGCCAGCGCGGCGATTCGGCGCTGAGTGCGGCGGCGGTGCATCCCCATTTGGCGGTCTGCCCAATGTGCCGGGAGCAGTTTGAAGGTCTGGCAGAACTGGACGTTGAGCTGAGAAACATGCAGGCGGGCGAACCCGCCGCCCAAGAGTCGGATTGCCCAGGCGCAGAAGTGTGGAGCGAAATTGCCGGCGGGCTGACCGAGCAGGACCAGACCTTGATATACATCGAACATGCCAGCCGCTGTGATCACTGTGGCCCGCTGCTGCGGGCAGCGATGATGGAAGTGGCAGGGCTGAATGAGGAGTTGACGAATGCCGAACGCGAGCAGATTGTCGGGCTCGAAAGCGCGCGGCCCGAGTGGCAAGTCAGACTAGCGGAGAGAATCAGCGGACGCCTCCGGCCCAGCCCAGGACTTTCATGGAGGGAGCGTTGGTTTTCGGTCCCAAGGTTCGCGGCTGCGGGAGTGGCGATCGCTTTGGTGACGGCGATCGGATTTTACATAGTTGTCGACCGGGTATTCGCTCGAACGCCTGGAGCGGCTGATCAGCTTCTGGCCCGGGCTTATACCGATAAGCGCACGCTTGAGTTGAGGATTCCGGGGGCGGCCTATGGTCCTCTGCGAGTGCAGATGGGGCCGGCGGAAGGGTTTGCCGCACGGCCTGCGGCGCTCCTGAAGGCAGAGGCCTTAATCGCGAGCCAAATGGCATCGCATCCGGACGATCCCGAATGGCTGCAAGCGGCCGGGCGTGCTGACCTGCTCGAAGGCAAATACGACGCGGCGGTCGAGTCGTTGCAACGCGCGCTTGAACTCCGGCCGGATTCGCCCGAGCTTTTGCTCGACCTGGGCACGGCACATTTTCAGCGGGCGCAATCGGAGGATCGTCAGGAGGATTACGGCGCCGCTTTCGAATATCTGAGCAAGGCCCTGACGCTGCAGCCGGAGAACACTACCGCACTATTTAATCGCGCCATTGTTGCCGAGCACCAGTTCCTTTACCGCCAGGCGCTGGAAGACTGGGAACACTATCTGAAAATGGACCCGACGTCACAATGGGCTGAAGAAGCCCGCAACCATGCGGAGACTGTGCGGACCAAGCTGAAGGAGCATGGCCGGGCGCGGCCGCTGCTCCCTCCGGCGGAGGTGGGCCCGGCTGTAATCGATAAAGAAGTGGACCAGCGCGTAGAAGAGTATCTCGGCGAGGCAATCCGAAAATGGCTGCCCGAGGCCTTTCCCGAGTCCGCGACTCGGGAGGCCGATGCAAGCGCCCAACGGGCGCTTTTTCTTTTGGCGGATTTGACGAGCCGGCAGCATGACGACCGCTGGCTGGCTGATCTGCTACGAGGTGCCTCGGCGCCGCAGTTCCGGCAGGCGGTTGCGGCGTTGGCGCGGTCCGCTTCCGCCAACGACGCGGGCGATTATGGAGCGTCCGCAGAACAGGCGGTGCACGCCGAACAACTCTTTCGCGCCGGAGGGAACACGGCGGGTGCGCTGCGGGCTCGGTTCGAGCAGGTGTTTTCGGCGCAGTTGTCGCGGCGAATCGGCGAATGTCGCGCCGGAGCCTCCAGGGCTCTCACGGAATCCGGGCAGCAACTTTACCCGTGGTTACAGGCCCAGTTTGAACTTGAAGAGGAACTTTGCGCCAAACTTGATGGCGACCCGCACGCTTCGGGAAGAAACACAACGCAGGCATTGGATCGTGCCCAAAAGTCAGGATATGGCGCTGTTTATCTTCGGGCAGTGGGATTCGTGGTGGACGATGATTTCGGTGCCGGCAATTCTCCAGAGGCCTGGAAGCTGATCACCACAGGGTTGGAACGCTACTGGACAGGTGAATTCACGGCCTTGCGCGGATACTCTCTTTACAACATTCTTGCCAGCTACGTGGACGCCGCCAAGGAGCCTAACCTGAGAGTTTCCCTGTGGTATGAGGCGGTAACGTTAATTGACTCGGATCAGGACCTCGCGATGCGAGCAGGTGCGCACAGCAGTTTAGCAAATGCCGCGGCGTCCGCGCATCAGCTTCGGCTGGCTCAAGATCACTATGCGGAGGCAGCCCGGCTGTTCGCTCTCGCCCCGCGGACCGGAGCCAGTGTTTCCAGCGCTTTGGAGAACGAGATCAGGGTTGCTCAGTTGGAAGCTCGCCAGGGTCATTTCGATGCCGCCGTCGAGCGGTTGACCCGCAATCAGAACCTCATCCGCCAGCTATCGGATACCTATTTGCACGAGATTTTTTATTCCGCACTTGGCGAGGTGCAACTGCGCACCCATCAGCCTTCAGACGCGGAACAATCTCTTCGACTCGCTTTGGCGCTGGCGGAAAAGAAGCGCGCGTCGCTGAACTCGGAGGCCGAACGCATCCTCTGGAGTCAGGACGCCGCTCCTCTTTATCTGGCAATGTCGGAAGCGGAACTAGACGAGGGGCGGGCGCAAGACTCGTTAGCCGTTTACGAACGGTATCTGGGGGCGGCGCAGTGGGAAGGCGGCCAAAGCGGTGCGGGTGCGCGTGCGGGAGAGCCGGATGCGACTTGGCTGGGTTCCCGTCTTCCGCTGCTTTCCGGCAAAACTGTGATCGCCTATGGCGTGCTTCCCGATGGGCTTGCCATCTGGACCTACGATAATCGCGGCGTGAGTGTGCAATGGCTGCCTGGGGTTCCGCATGATCTGCCCAACATGGGGCAGCGGTTCTACGAGTCGTGCTCGGACCCGAATTCCGATCTGAGTGCCATACGGCGGGACGCTCAAAGCCTGTATGCCGCCCTCGTCGCTCCCATTGAAAATCGGTTGGAGCCCGGGCGTGCGTTGGTAATCGAAGCCAATGGTTGGGCAGCGCGCGTGCCGTTCGAGGCTTTAGTGGACCCGGCGGGCCACGCTTTGATCGAGCGCTGGCCGATTGTGCACTCCCTTGGCCAGTATTCAGATGCGCGAATGCGCTCGATTGGAGCGATCTCGCCGGTTCGGCGTGCTCTGGTTGTCGGGAGCACGGCCTCTTCTCAGTCACGCGATCTCGTCCCGCTGCCTAATGTGACAGCCGAGGCTGAGATGGTCGCCTCTGGTTTCCAGTGGGCCGAAGTACTCAAAGGGCAAAACGCAACGCTCAGTGCCGTAACCGATAAACTGCCTTCGGCGGAGATTTTTCATTTCACGGGACACTCTCTCTCCACGCCTCAGCACGCTGGTTTGCTTGTGGCGGGAGGAGACGATTCGGCGCGCACACCGCTGCTGCTCGATGCCGACCGCCTGCGCCGGCTTGACCTACAAAGATTGCAGTTGGCCGTGCTCTCAACATGCAGTTCGCGGTCAGGCCGCGATGAATCGCGTGGATTCACGAGTGTTGCCGAAGCCTTTGAACGCTCCGGAGTTCCCCATGTGGTGGCCAGCCGGTGGGCGGTAGATTCGATGGAAACGCGCCGATTGATGGAGATGTTCTATCGTTCCCTGCTTTCCGGGCAAACCGTCTCGAACGCGCTCCGCTCCGCGGCGCAACAGTTGTTGTCAGACCCGCGAACCGCTCACCCATACTTCTGGGCGGCCTTTGCGGCCTATGGACAGCCGTGATGCTTTGGTTTGCAAGAAAAACTTCTTCCAGGAGAAAACTGATGACGAACCGACGCTATCTCCCAGGCCCGCCGTTCGCACTCGCAGCTGCTGTTTTGGCAATCGTTCTTTTGGTCGGTTGCACGGAGACCAAAATGAATCCACCCGGACCGCCTCCTCTGCCTTCGCAAAAGGTGCTGGTCGTTTTTGCGGGCCCATGGGGCTTTGCACCCGATCCAGACGACGCAAACTTTGTGATCGCGATGGCCCCTTCGACGACTGCTCATCACGACCTGTTCGTGAAGGCTTCTTACTACCAACCGATGAAACAGGGTGTCTACGAACTTTCAATGCCACCCCGCACGGTGACCCCGGCTGGCACGATCATTCCTGACATTGTGCAGGCGAAAATCGACCCCGACGCCGTACGACGTGTAGTCAAAGACAACCAGCATCACCGTTACGCCGTTAGACTTCCGAAACCTGAAGCATATGTGCCGGAAGACCGCTTCCCGAGCAGCGTCGGACCGGCCCCGCATCCGGCCGCTAACGGAATAGCGGCGAAACCGTGGGCTACCGGCGTGTCCCTGCAATACACCGTTGGCAGCCTGAGCACATTTCAAGTCTCCGGCACTCCCGACAGCGGAAATTTCCCGGCATTCCCACTCCAGTTGGACACTCCTCTAATCAGCTTCATCATCACTCCGCTACATGAGGATGATCCAAGCGACCTCTGTTACACCCATGACAGGCAAGCGTTTCACGACCTAACCACGTTATTGGGGGTAACCTTATTTGTGGATTTTCAGGGCAGCCCTTCCAATTGTGGCGACAAAGACGAGAAAAAAGCACCGTCGACGCGAGCCCACTTGGCCTTGCCACCGATGCTGGCGCGAATGGCTGCATTCGAAGGTTACCCAACGGGCATTCAGGAAGCGGGAGTTATCCCGGCGAGTTGGCTGAATTCCTTGACGCGCGCCCCGATACGGATCCTTGCGCGGAGTGTGGTGGCTGCATTTTATTTCTTCGCTTCGCCGACGGGAGATTGTAAGTCACCGATCATTGTCGGCGGCTAGTCGACTCGAATGCTTTGATCTATGAACAACATGGGTCCGTCTCACTCGAAATTACTTGTGTTTGACCACGGCCGAGTGCAAGTGTCGCCGATTTTCATAAGCACCGACGTGGGCAGTTAATTTAACTGGGGCTGATCACGCTGTGAGAGAAAGCGGGGCAGGCGCCCCGTCCCTCCAGGGAGTTATGTTCCGTGATACGCCATGCGCACCAGGGTTCTTTCGGAGAACGGGACGTAGAGTAAGGCGGCGGTCGCGGCAAAGGCGAGGCCGACTCCGATCTGCGGCAGAAGCAGGAAGGGGGCAATGGCCCAGAGCTGGTCGAGCGCGAGAACAAAGGGGAAAAGCTTGCGGAAGTTTCCGCCCAGCTTGCGGAAATCGAACGCGACGGCGGAGATCAGGTAGAAGCGCAGGGGGATTCCGACTGCCCCCGTAACCAGTACTATGCCCAGCAACAGCGAGGCCTTCCAGCCGGTGAGGAAGCTGGTTGCGATCCGGTCTACGTCGTGCAGATGGGAGAGCGCGGCCAGATAGAAGGCGAGGAACATTAGCTGAATCAACATAAACAGCGTGCGCACCAGGCCGCGGTGTGGCGCGGGGACGTGCAACTCGGGATGAAGTGCGGCCTTTTCGACTGCGCTCGTGGCGTTCGCGCCGGTGACGTATCGGGTGTGCCTGATCACGTTCTGCCCGAGCGAAGGCGTGGCCCGCGCTGTCGCTTCCATCGTCGCTGCGCGCTGCGATGGTGCAATGCCGTCAACCGGCGCGATGAAGCGGTAACCGCGGCGAGCCAGGGTTTCGACGAACCGGGGGCTTGACGCGGAATCACCCAGGGAGTCGCGAATCTTGTTTACGGCCGTGTTCAGGCTGTGATCGAAATCCACGAACGTGTCAGCCGGCCAGATTTTCTGGCGGAGTTCGTCGCGGGTGACGACCCGGCCAGCGTTTTCAAGCAGCATGGCTAGAACCTGAAAAGGCTGCTCCTGCAGCCGGATGCGCTTGCCATTCTTGCGGAGATCGCCCGCCGCCATGTCGACTTCAAAAACACTGAACCGCAGGAGCCTTGCCGGGTTGTTGGAGGGCATACCGTTGGATGAAGAAGAGGTCATGGTTCCGCGGCCAGTTTACACTGGCGGGGTGCCAAGGCCTCCAGCTGTTGGACCTATGGTTGGTGTTCTCGCGTCGGCGACTGTGATGGGCACGTGGTGGTCGGGGTGGTTACATCGGAAAAATGGTTTCCTTTGACGACAGCTCCCGAGACTATATCCGCGATACCTACGGGAGCGTCGGAGATGATGTTGTCTTCGGCTTCAGAGTCTTGATTACATGCCAACTCGATAGCTGTGACAGCACTCTGAATGATGGAGTTCGACTTAATGACTGCGCCGCTCCCATGCCCATCGGTCGCAATACCCGTGCCGTTGTTAGACAAGCGATTGCCAACAATGTAGGTCGTACCCCCGATAAACTCCGCGAAGATTCCTACACTTGCGCCCGTGACTGTGTTCCAACGGGAATGCATAGTAGCGAAGTCACTAGCCAGAAGCAGACCGGTGCCGCTAGCTAAATCAATGATGTTATGCTCTGCTACACCTACAGTACCGTAAGCCGCAACTCCTGCTTGCACGCTGGTGCTCGCTGATACCACCGAATTTGACCTGAGATACAAGGGAAAACGCGCTTGTCCGTTGGCTCCGTCTTCGGCGAAGATGCCGGTATTGTCGAAATCATGGACGTAGGAATTCCGGATATTTATCTTACTCCCGAAGTCGCTGCCCTGTAGCCAAATGCCGAATCCGCAGCCACCGGGGTTTTGATCGCGCACCTCTACATTGTTTAGAGAACCAACCGTCACTTGTTGATAAAAGATACCGATGAGGGTAGCGCCAGTAGAGCAGTCAATACCAGAACCGGTTCCGTCCACGACGAGATTGCTCATATTCACGGAGCCAACTGGGGGGTACACCCCTCCTACGAAAATCTGCGTGGCTTGTCCGTACACACTTACCAAGCCGCCACTAGGAACTGCGATTATGGGAATGTTGCCGTATTCGTCCGCCAAGCCCGTCAGTGTTAGCGACTGCGTGATGGTCACTTGTTCCGGGTATGTGCCGGGACACACAAGCACGGTGGAGTTCTTCTTAACTGCGGCAACCGCCTCGGAGATCGTCGAATAGCTGACCAACTGAGGCTGGCAGTTTCCGACAGCCACGGTGATCTTCGTAGATGATGTTTGGGCCGTCAAAATGGTACCCATACCTACAAACAACACCAAGAACAAGCTCTTCACTTGCATCCTTTGCATACTGTCTCCGCATCGCATGCTGGTTTTGCGCCTATTCGCTCGAGGAAGGAAGGAAAGTGCAGGCGCATTCATACCACACGCATGGAGCCCGTGTTGTCAAGTCAATGGCTCACGTCTCGATATCGCGGACGGCCGATGCCAATCGGTACCCGGCCTTCCAGAGTCTCTCTTCTCCATCTGCCCTTCGATATCGAATCATCGGCCTTTTTCCACATCCGGCGCTTCGGAGCTACAATGGTTTTGTGGCTGCGCCTGCTCCATCTAACATTGAACCGACGAAGCCGCCGGCGGACGATAGACATCGTCACCAGCACACTGCCTATGCCGCGGAAGCGAGCGGCCTGCTGGTTATCGCCATCCTTCTGCTCATCCTCGTTGTGATCCGCTACTGGCAGTACATTCCATGGAGTGCGCGCTGACAACTGCGCGCTGACGACCGTGCTGAGGAGCGCGCGCTAGCCTTGCCGAGATTACCGAAGGGAGAACGCGAACCACTGCTCGTCGTCGTGCTTGGTCCGACTGCGAGCGGCAAGACCGCACTGGCGCTCGCGCTCGCGCGCCGATTCAGCGGTGAAGTTGTCAGCTGCGATTCGGTGGCAATGTACCGCGAGTTTGAGATCGGCACGGCCAAGCCTACACGTGCCGAGCGCGCGGAAGCGCCGCATCACCTGCTCGACTGCGCCGATCCGCTCGCGGAGATTACTGCGGGCGAATACGCGCGCGCGGCACGGCAAGCGGTGCGCGAGATCGCCGGACGTGGGCGCTTACCGATTGTCAGCGGCGGAACCGGACTGTATTTGCGAGCGCTGCTGGAGGGGCTTTTCGTGGGGCCGGTGCGATCCGAAGAATTGCGCGAGCGGTTGCGGCGGCGTGTAGCAGAACAAGGCGGCACTTATCTGCACCGCATTCTGCGCAGAGTTGATTCGGCGGCTGCCGAGCGTATTCACGCAAACGACGTGGCGAAAGTGATCCGCGCAATTGAAGTGTGCCTTGCCACGAAGCGACCGATGACCGAACTCTGGCAGGAGGGGCGCGAGCCGCTGACCGGCTTCCGCATTCGGCGGTTTGGGCTAAGTCCAGAGCGCGAGGCTCTCTACGGGCGCATAAATGAGCGGGCCGAAAAGATGTTTGACGAAGGACTGATCGCGGAAACGGAAGAACTTCTGGCAAAGTACGGAACACTGGCGCGGCCGCTCTCTTCACTCGGATACAAGCAAGCTCTGCAGCTCTTGCGCGGCGAGGTTGATCGCGAAGCGGCTCTGCGGGCAGCGCAACAGGCGCATCGCAACTATGCCAAGCGGCAGATGACGTGGTTCCGCCGCGAACCGGAAGTGCATTGGCTGCCGGGCTTTGGTAGCGATGCGGCGATTCAAGCTGCGGCGATTGCGGCGGTGGAGATCGATTCTGAGGACGAAGTTAGCGATCACTAACCAGGCTAAGAGTTTGAGGTTGCAGATTGCGGCCTCAAAGGGACTTTTGCACGGGAACTCGGGAGGGAGAATCGGGGGATTGTTCCAAACGGGGCGCTAGATTTTTTGCAGCCGCTGCACGTCGTACACGCCTGGAATTTGGCGGACTCCATCGATGATTCTCTGGAGATGCTTCAGGTCGGCGATTTCGAGGACCACGTCCACGTTGGCTTGGCCATTGGAGCTGCGGGCTGAGATGTCACGGATGTTGGTTTGCGTGTCGCTGATGACGGCTGTAATTTGTTTCAGCATGCCGAAGCGGTCATCGCAGAGCAGAGTGATCTTGACGGGGTAGGAAACGGGCTGGCCTTCTTTGTCTCCCGCCCAGAGGACGTCAATACGGCGTTCGGGTTCGTAGAGAAGATTCGTGACGTTGGGGCAGTTCACAGAATGAACGGCAATCCCTTTGCCTCGGGTGACGTAGCCAACGATGGCCTCACCACGAATGGGATTGCAACATCGCGCCCGGTAGACAAGGAGGTCGCCTTGTCCTTTGACGACGATGGCGTTGGAGTCCCCGCCAAAGACGCGGCGGACAACGCTGGAAATGCCGTGCACGGATGCCTGGTCGTCAGCTTCGGCTATGGGTTCAGCGCCGGCGGGAGCGAATTTGGCGAGCACCTGTCGGGCAGAATACTTGCCGTAACCGATGCCGGCCATCAGGTCATCGGCACGGCCGAGGCCATAATCGCTGGCGGCGCGCTGCAGGTCGGCGTCCTTGATGTCCTTGAGCGAGATGCGGTATTTGCGAGCCTCTTTCTCGATCAGCTTGCGGCCGATTTCTATGGCGCGCTCGCGCTGATGCACATTGAGCCAATGTTTGATTTTGTTGCGGGCGCGCGACGACTTGACGATGGCCAGCCAGTCGCGACTGGGCTTGTGCCCCGGCTGGGTGAGGATTTCGACAATGTCGCCGGAGTGGAGCTTGTGGCGGAGCGGGACCATTCGACCGTTGACTTTGGCGCCGGTGCAGGCGTGGCCGACTTCGGTGTGAATGGAGTAGGCGAAATCAATCGGCGTGGACTCGCGCGGCAGGACGACCACTTTCCCCTTCGGGGTGAAGGTGTAGACCTCTTCGGGGTAGAGATCGACTTTCAGGGTGGATAGAAACTCGTTTGGGTCCGATACGTCGCGCTGCCAGTCGACGACCTGACGAAGCCAGGCGAGGCGCTGCTCGTCCTGAGCGGAGACAGGGCCGTCTTTGTATTTCCAATGGGCGGCGATGCCCTCCTCGCACATCTTATGCATTTCCTCGGTACGAATCTGGATCTCGAAGGTCTCGCCGGTTTCCGTGATGACCGAGGTGTGCAGGGACTGGTAGAGGTTGGGCCGTGGCATAGCAATGAAGTCTTTGATACGACCGGGGACAGGCCGCCACAGATTGTGAATGATGCCGAGAACGGCGTAGCAATCCTGGACGGAGTTAGTGATTACGCGCATGGCGTAGAGGTCGTAGACCTGATCGACGGAGATGCGCTGGCGAATAAGCTTGTTGTGGATGCTGTAAAGGCGTTTGACGCGGCTTTCGACGCGGCCGGTGATACCGGCTTCCTTCAGGCCGTCGCGCAGCGTGGCTTCGACGCGGGCCATGAAGGCTTCGCCAGCTTTGCGGCGCGATTCGACGGCGGCGTGGACTTGCTCGTAGCCGATGGGATCGACATATTTGAAGCCGAGGTCTTCGAGCTCGCCGCGGATTTTGCCCATTCCAAGGCGATGGGCGATGGGCGCGTAGATGTCGAGGGTCTCACGGGCGATTTTATTCTGGCGTTCGGGATCGAGGTGCTCGAGCGTGCGCATGTTGTGGAGGCGATCGGCGAGCTTGATGAGCACGACGCGGATGTCGTCGACCATGGCGAGCATCATTTTGCGCAGATTTTCGGCTTGGGCTTCTTCGCGGGAAGAAAAGTCAATCTTGCTGATCTTGGTGACGCCCTCGACGATGTGGGCGACCTGCTCGCCGAATTCCTGGCGGAGTTCGACACTGGTGACCGAGGTATCTTCGATCGAGTCGTGGAGCAAACCGGCCACGATGGAAATTGCGTCCATCTTCATACCGGCGAGAACGATGCCGACTTCGAGGGGATGGACGAGGTAGGGCTCGCCGGAAGCGCGGGATTGCCCGGCGTGGTGCTTTTGCGAGAATTCGTAGGCTTTCTTGACTAAGGCGAGGTCGTCGTTGGGGCGGTTTTCGCGCAGGGTCCGCATCAACTCGCGGAAGCGGGTCACCGTGAGCACGTTGGTTGCGATTTGTTCGCGCAACGTCGCCATGATGGATTCTAACCCAGCGCGGGCGGGGAGGGGCTCTGCCGCAGCGGGCTCTGTATTTATAGTTTACGCGAAAGACGTTTCACCGCCGAGACGCCAAGGTCGCCGAGAAAAACCCTGTGCTGGTAGAGTACGAACCGGGGGAGATTAGTGGACCGGGTGTTGATTAGTGGGGCTTCGGGGCCGATTGGGGCGGCGCTGGTTGCGTCGTTTGAAGAGGCGGGCGGTGAGGTGGTGCGGTTGGTGCGGGGCCCGGCGCGGAGTGCCGGACAGGTTTCGTGGGACCCGATGGGTGATCTTGCGCCGGCAGCGATGTCCGGCTTTGGGGCGGTGATTCATCTTGCCGGTGAAAGTGTTGTCGGCCGCTGGACTGAGACGAAGAGGAAGACAATCCGCGAGAGCCGGGTGCGGGGAACGCGATGCGTGGCTTCTGCTTTGGCGCGAACGGAGTCCAAGCCAAAGGTGTTTGTGTGTGCTTCGGCGATCGGGTTCTACGGGGACCGCGGCGATGAGATTCTGACCGAAGAAACGGCGAGCGGACGGGGTTTCTTGCCGGAGGTCTGCCGCGAGTGGGAAGACGCGTGCCGGATTTGCGCCGAAGTTGGCATTCGTACTGTGAATATACGCATCGGGCTGGTTCTGAGCGGGCAGGGCGGCGCGCTCCCTAAAATGCTGCCCGCGTTCAAGCTGGGGCTGGGCGGGCGGGTTGGTTCCGGCAAGCAGTGGTGGAGTTGGATTCATGTGGACGACATCGTGGGGGCTGTTCATCACGCGATGCAAAACGACTCGCTTTTCGGGCCGGTGAATCTGGTCTCGCCGAACCCGGCACGTAACGCCGAGTTCACGAAGGTGTTGGCGTCGGTGCTGGGACGGCCGGCATTCTTCCCTGTTCCTGGATTTGCGGTGGGGCTGGCATTTGGCCGCGCAGCGGCTGACGAACTATTCCTCGCCAGTCAGCGGGTTGAGCCGGGGAAACTGAAAGCCAGCGGGTACGAGTTCCGTTTTGCCGATTTGCGAGGCGCGCTGGAAAACCTGATTTGAGTAAAGACCTGATTCTAAAGGTATTTTCTTGCCAGGGAAGACACATATGTGTGTGATTCCGATCACATGCCAAGACAGCCCGTTCTGCCAATCTCAATACAGTATGGCGAAGAAGGCAATCGCGGCAGTGCTGTTGGTGGCCATGCTGGCTTGGGCCGAAATGGCCATGGCGCCGATGCTTGCCATGCACGCCGGGCACATGCGCCCGGGGCATGAAATGGATGCGGACATGCCCGCCGAACACGCCGCACACCATCACGCCGAGCACGCGCAGATGGCTGGGCATTCTTGCTGTCCGGGGCTGCACCGGGCAGAACCCGAAGCCATGCTTGCCCTGACGGCAACCGCTCCAGCCTGTGACGATCCCCATAGTTGCTGCTTCCGGCAGGGGCCGCAGAGCGTCCCGGCACCGGCGAGCGATGTGCAGAAGCTGGCGCGAGAAATGGCGCCCGTCGGCGCGACAACTGTAAGGCCGCTAATCGAAGGATCAAGGCGCGCCACCGACAATCAAGTTCTCGCCTTCCGCCCACCTCCAGATGCGTTCGGCATGACCCTCCGCGTTTAGAAGCAACTCCATTCTTGTCTCCCTAACTTCCGCGGCCCGCAATTCGGCCGCACGACATATCGCACTTATAACTTTGAAAAGGAGATGTTATGAAATTCAGATTGTTTGCCATGATTCTCGCCCTGTCGCTGGTTGGCTGGGCGCAGGACAACCCATCGCCCTCGACACCAAACTCGACCCCGGCACCGGCGAAGAGCTGTTGCCATCACGCGGCAGACGCGAAAGACGGCATGGCATGCTGCCATCATGCCGCCGCGGACGCGAAGGATGCTGGCGATTGCTGCGCCAAAGGCAAGCCTGAAATGAAGGACGGCAAGTCCTGCTGCGCAGGCATGGACATGAAAGACGCCAAATCATGCTCGGGCAAAGACATGAAAAAGTGCATGAAGCAGTGCAAGAAAAATGGCGGGTGCACAGATGGAAAGTGTTGCGGAGCGGCGGGCGAGAAGTCCGCTACGAATTGCTGTGGCACGAAGTGCGAGCGGCACGCACTCGCCAGCTAACTGAACCATGCACAACGAACCCGGCGGCGAGGACAGCCGCTTCGTCCCCGCTCGCGAAAAGCCCCGGCCTAAACGACCGGGGCATTTTATTGCACGAAAATCCCGCTGGTTACGGCCCCATTCGCGTCAGCGCACTAGCGAACAGAGCCCGCCGATTGGATATGGGTCCGCGTGATGCGATCGTGCCAGCAGAGGGAATCCTGGTCGAGGGAACACCAGAGATAGCCGAGACCAGCCGAAATGGCAGATAGAAACGAGGCTAGAACGCGCCAGCGGCGAGTGGAGCGGGAGGCCGGCGACCCGTCGAACTTTGTCAGCCTCAGGCCTGCAGATCGCAGGCCGGGCGTGGAGCCGATATAGACGACGAACAGAAACTGATAGCTCATCCAGAGCAGAACGGCCAGAGAGCCGGCCACCCCAGCCAGCAGCGGAAGCGGGCCCCGAACAGGGTTGAAGCGGAGAAAGACGGCGGCGAAGGCCGAGAGGGCTGCGGCCAGGATCGCCGCATCCACGCTCGTAGCGAGCAAGCGGCGCGGGATGGAGGCCGCTGGAATGGGGGACTCGGTGTCGCCGGACCGACCGGCGGCTTCCGATTGAACCGGCTCCATCAGGATTCCACCAAGCGCGGGAGCCGGCGGCACAATTTCAGGGGCTTCGACAATGCGCGGGCGATCAAAGATGCGATCAGCCAACGGACTCGCTTGAGCAATCGGGATGGCGGCCGAACGTGGGAACTCGATGATCTTGGCGGAGGGCTCGAGCAACGGGCCAGGGTGTGGTTCAGCCTGGGATGCGAATTCGTTTTCTTCCCGATCCGCTCGCCAAGCCTGGCCACGATTCTCAAACGGGTTGACGGCTGCCGTCGCGGCCTCTTGCGCCAGAGGGCTGCATGCGTCCGACCTTGCATTGGCCGTGGAAGCTGCCGCAGCAACGGGACGAGACCACGGATCCCGGGCATCAAACGGCAGCAGCAGCGAGGGATATCGCGGGGCGCGCGGCTTGCGGCGAGTGCGATAGCGGGCGAGGCGGGCGGCAACTTCGTTGCGCCAGGCATCCGGGTCAGGCGGGGGCACAGACACCGGCAAACACTCGGGGGCCGAATCTGGTTCAATGGATGCGGGATCGCAGAGACGCGGGTCGAGTGGAGAATGCCCTGCGCTCGCGGAGTTCATCAATCCGGTCATCTCCAAATCAATCAGCGAAGAAAGCCAGCAACCAGAGCCGGGCTGGGCAGACAACACCAGGACGACAAGAAACGGGGCGCTTTTGCCTCGCCTGCCGCTCGCGTGCTAAGGTCAACTCGTTCCCGTTGGGAGCGCGCTTGCAGACCACCCGCTAATGATCGCCTCTCGAATCTTTATCACGGCTGCTCTGGCCTGTCACCTTGTACTCGTGGGCGAGATAGTAACCAGCCAGACGCCTCCCCCCAAGAGTGAGACCGTGCAGCAGTTGCCCGCCGCGCCGAAGATCCGAGTGGAGGAGGACGTGACGATCCGAGCGGTGGAACAGGAAAAAGAAGGATCGGTTTACCACTTGCGCGGCCGCGCCGAGATTGACTACCGGAACTACGTTCTCCGGGCCGACGAAATCACCTACAACGCCGAGACGGGCGACAGCGAACTCGAAGGACACGCCGTGCTGGATGGTGGTCCCTACGATGAGCACGTGGAGTTGAGCCACGGAACCTACAACATTCAAACTGAAGTCGGAAAGTTTTATAGTGTGGTGGGCACATTGGGGTTCCGCGGAAAGCGGTCGCGCTATGTGCTGTCGACATCCAACCCATTTGCGTTTACGGGCAAAATCGTCGAAAAGAATGGGCCTGCCCACTACCTTGTGAGGCAAGGAACGGTGACAACCTGCCAACTGCCGCGGGCGAAGTGGATGTTCAATGCACAGCGGATTGTGGTGGATGTGGATAGCACGGCAAAGATTTACAACAGCGACTTCCGGCTGTGGGGGATTCCAGTTTTCTACTTTCCTTATGTAACCCACCCGGTGCAAGTGGACCGGCAAAGTGGTTTGCTGATACCAAGCGTGGGGAACTCATCGACAAAGGGATATATCGCGGGCGATGCGGTGTACTGGGTGTTCAATCGCAGCATGGACGCAACGGCAGGAGCGGAATACTACTCGAAGCGAGGATGGGCGCAACAGGGAACGTTTCGCCTGCGCTCGAGCGAAAACTCGTTCGTGTTCTTTACGTATACGGGAGTGGTGGACAGAGGGATAGGAAGCCCAGCGCAAAATCAGGGTGGCGAGGACGCGAGACTGCAGGCTGAGCACCCGTTCGGGGCCTGGCGAGGGACGGCCGACATCGATTACCTGAGTTCGTTCGTGTACAGGGTTGCCTTCACGGAGGTCTACACGCAAGCGATTGATTCGGAGGTGCGGTCCCAGGTCTTCCTTTCAAACACTACGAATGGGTTTCATTTCAATGCCTTTGCGGAACGCTACCAGAACTATGACGTGTGCGTGCCAGAGACGGGAACCAACACGGGTTGCAGCAACATTACCTCAACGGAACTGGTCCGCGTGCTGCACATGCCGAGTTTTCTTGCATCGAGCGAAGAGCGGCGGCTGGGAGGGACGCCGCTCTATTGGTCGTTTGAAGGTGCTGCCGAGGCTCTGCAAAGGCGGCAGACGGGATTGTCATCTGGGCAGGGTGGATTTCGAACGGCGCCATTGGTGGGGCGACTGGATCTGGCGCCCACGCTGTCGATGCCTTGGCAGTGGAAAGGATGGTCGTTGCGGCCGGCGCTTACGCTGCGCGATACGTTTTATACGCAGAGGCTGAATTTGCGATTCTCCGATCAACAGCAACAGGAAGCTACAGACGATACGGACCTCAACCGAAAATCGCTGGAGGCATCGTTCGATTTACGGCCGCCTGCCGTATCGAAGGTTTTCGACCGTCCGTGGCTGGGCAAGAAGTGGAAACACGTGATCGAGTCGCGCGTTCGCTACGACTACGTGACCGGCATCAATAACTTCGCCGATATTGAGCGCTTCGACGCGGCCGACGTGCTTTCCAATACAAATGAAGTGGAATACTCAATCGTAAATCGCCTTTACGCCAAGCGCCTGAATTCAGAGACGGATTGCGATGTGCCCGCTATGAGCACACTCAACATCGGCGGCCCTCCACAAGTGGGCAACGTTCCCTGGGAACTCCCTCCAGCGCCCGACGCGCAGGCCTGCGCGGTAGGACCGCGGGAAATTGTCAGTTGGGAAGTTGGACAGAAGTATTTCTTCGATCCCACGTTCGGAAATGCGCTGGTTCCGGGGACGCGAAATGTGTTTGCGAGCACGGCCGACTTTACGGGAGTCGCGTTCTTGGACGAACAGCGGCGATTTGCCCCGCTGATTTCCCGGCTGCGGATTGAAACCAGTCCGCGGACCAACACGGAGTGGGACCTGGACTATGACCTGAAGAGCGGGCAAATCACTGGTAGCACAGCACTCGTGAACTACCACTACGGCCCCTACACGATCGGCGGCGGCGATGCGTTCCTGCGCGTGCTCGACGCAACCGCTGGCGTCGGACCTCCGGGTCCGTCGGACTACCACCAATTCCGTGTGCTAGCTGGCTATGGCCAGCTCAACAAGCGCGGCCTGAGTGCGGCCGCAACTTTTGGTTTCGACGCAAATCAGGGAAATCTGCAATTTGCCACCGCGCAGACCAGCTACAACTGGGATTGCTGCGGGTTGAGTCTGGAATACCGGCGGTTTGCGCTGGGAGCGGTACGGAATGAGAACGAGTATCGATTCAGCTTCACGCTGGCGAACGTGGGAGCGTTCGGCAATTTGAAGCGTCAAGAACGGCTGTATTAGTTCCTTGGGCGGGAATAAAATGCAGGTTGTGGGGACGCTCGAAAACCTCAAGCAGAAATCGGCGCGCTTGCGCGAAATTGTCGCTGCGCATCGGCGGTTGATCGTGGCGTACTCGGGCGGCGTGGATTCGGCTTTTCTTGCGTGGACGGCGCATGAAATTCTCGGCGAAGCCATGCGGGCCCTGATCGCGGATTCTGCCAGCCTGGCCCGAACTCATCTTGAAGAAGCATTGAGATTTGCGCACGAACACGCGATTCCGGTTGAAGTAGTAGAAACGCGGGAATTAGAAAATCCTTCCTATACTCGCAATGACTCCATGCGCTGCTTTCATTGCAAAGACGAGCTGTTCACGGTGCTGGAACGATACTGTGAAGCGAACGGCTTGGCGGCGATTGCCTATGGCGTAAATGCCGATGACGAAGGCGATTTCCGGCCCGGGCAGAAGGCCGCGCGAGCGCATCGTGTGCTGGCGCCGCTGCTGGAAGCAGAACTGACCAAAGCCGAAATCCGCGAACTGGCCCGGCAAGCGGGCCTGCGCGTATGGGACAAGCCGGCATCGGCATGCCTTTCATCGCGCATCGAGTATGGGCGGGCGGTTACCCGGGAAGCGCTGGGTGTGGTCGAGAAAGGCGAAGACGCTTTGCGCGCGCTGGGATTCCGGCAGTTCCGCGTTCGGCATCACGGGGAAATTGTGCGCATCGAGATTGCGCGCCAGGAAATGGGGCGTGCCTTGACGGAAGAGATGACGCGCGAGTTCACCGCCATTTTCAAAGATCTGGGATTCAAGTTCGTGACGCTTGACCTGGAAGGCTTCCGGTCCGGGTCAATGAATCAACTCCTTCCGGCGGAAGACTTGCTACGCGGACGTTAGACACGAACGTTGGAGAGGCCGGGTGGACGGCGGCCGGGTTCACCGTGCCATGAGATAATCAAGCGAATTCTCAAATGTTCAGGTGGCTTCTATCGATGATGATCCGTCGCGCGTTCGTTGTTCTTTTGGTGATTTGCCTCGGCTGCTCCGCGCAGTCGCCGCCGTCTGCTCCGGCGCAGCCACAGCCCGCCGCGTCTGGGCTTCCTCCGGAGGTTATGCAATCAGTGGGCCGGCAGGTGCGGGCATTTTATACGCTACCACCGGACGTGAAGGTGCTCGCAGGACCGCTGCGGGCGAGCGAGTTTGCGAACTACGACGAACTTACGATCACGCTTGACAGCCCGGAAAAGAAGCATGCCTACCAATTCCTGCTTTCGCACGATCACAAAACCCTGATTCGCATGACGAAGATGGATCTGACCAAAGATCCGTATGCGGAAATCATGAAGAAGATCGATGTAAGCGGGAGGCCGACTCGCGGCAACAAAGACGCGAAGGTGGTGGTGGTAAGCTATGACGATTTCGAGTGCCCGTTCTGCTCGCGAATGCACGAGACTCTTTTCCCCGGAATTTTGAAGGAGTATGGCGACCGCGTGCTCTTCATTTACAAGGACTATCCGCTGGAAGAAATCCACCCGTGGAGCGTGCATGCCGCGGTGGACGCCAACTGCCTGGGCGCGCAATCTGCCGACGCCTACTGGGACTACGCCGATTTTCTGCACGGCAATCCGCAAGCCGTGGGCGGCGCGAAGGGACGCGAGGCGCAGAATGCGGAACTGGACAAGCTGGCTTCGCTCGACGGACAAAGACATAACGTCGACACGGGCAAACTGCAGGCATGCATTCAAACGCAGGATGAGAAAGCGGTGCGGGCGTCCATGAGCGAGGCTGAAGGTGTGGGCGTAAATGCGACTCCCACGATGTTTGTGAACGGGGAAAAAATGGACGGGGCAGTCCCGGCCAGCGAAGTTCGGGCGGAACTGGATCACGCGCTCAAGGACGCGGGCGTTACCCCGCCGGAGCATAAGCCTGATACGAAAACTCCAGCGGCGCCTGCAAAATAGGCATCTATCAAGACGATGGTGAAAGATTGCCCGCGAAATGGATGAAATTGCTCCGTTGTTGGTTGGAGGAGGGAAATTGAAGAATCGTGTTCAACTGGAACTGAGGCGAACCGGGCTCATCCTGAGTGGTGTTTGCCTGCTGATCGGATTGTCGTCATGCAACCGCGAAAACGGCGGTGGAGACGTAATGGCCTCGGTCAATGGACGCAAGATCTACCGCACGGAAGTGGACAAGTACTATGCCAACCAAACCGCAGGCTCGGATCAGCAGCCAGCCGGCGAGCAGGCAGTGAGCCTGCGCCTGAGCATTCTGAACGAACTGATCGAGACCGAGATTCTGATGCGGCGGGCCGAGAAACTCGGCCTGCTGGCAACCGACGAAGAAGTAGACCGCAAGCTGAACGAAATCAAGTCTCCCTATACGGCCGAGGAGTTTAACAAGAGGCTGGACGAAAAGAAAATTTCGCTGGACGATTTCAAGCGCGACCTGCGGCGGTCGCTGACCCGCGACAAGGTTTTGAACAAAGAGATTACGTCGCGCATCAACATTACCGACCAGGATGTATCGAGCTATTACAACGCGCACAAGGCGGAGTTCAACCTGATCGAACCGCAGTATCACCTAGCGAAAATCATGGTCACGGGACTGCCGGTCCCGCAGGTACACAACCTGCAAAACAGCAAAGCGGCTAATGACGCCGACGCGCGCAAGAAAATCCAGATGATCGCGAACCGGTTAGATAGCGGCGACGATTTTGCCACCCTCGCGATGAACTATTCGGAAGATCCGGAAACGAGCAACAACGGCGGCGATTTGGGCATGGCTCCGGAGTCCGCGCTGAAGCAGGCTGACCCGGCGACGCGCGATGCCGTCATGAAGCTCAAGCCGGGGCAATACACGCCGGTGATTCCGATGGTGAATCCCGCGAACCATCAGACGAGTGCATATTTGATCGTCAAGCTGATTGCGAAGGAACCAGCTGGGCAGCGTGACTTGAACGATCCGCGCGTGCAGCAGGCGATCCGGCAGCAGTTGCGGGATCGGCGCGAGCAACTGCTGAAGGCGGCGTACTACGAGACGCTGCGCGACGACGCCAAAATTACGAACTACTACGCGGATGAGATTCTGAAAAACGCGGGGGCAACAAAGTAGCCTAAGTGCTCTCGAGCCTTTTCGTTAGTACTTCGTTGACCAATTGTGGATTGGCCTGGCCTTTTGAGGCCTTTATTACCTGCCCAACGAAAAATCCAAGCATGGTCTTCTTCCCGGCGCGATACTGCTCGACCTGCTTGGGGTTCGCCGCGATCAGTTCGTCAGCAAGTTTTTCGAGGGCTGATGTGTCGCGCGACTGTTCGGGACGGCCTTCTTCTTCATAGACGAGGAGGAAATCTTTGCCGCGTTCGAAGCAAAGGTCGTAGAGATCCTTGAGCATCTTGCCCGAAATTGTCCCGGACTCGACCAGATCGGCCGAGGCGGCCACCCCAGCCATCGAAACGGGAGACTGCTCCATTCCCAGCGACCGCGCTTTCAGGCGTCCCATCAACTCACTCTGCACCAGATTGGCCACGCGTTTCGGATTCTTTGCCGCACGGGCCGCAGACTCAAACTGGTCGGCAAGAGCACGCGTGGTGGCCAACGTGTACGCATCGCCAGCCGCAATTGCGTACTCCCTGACCATGCGCTGACGGCGGGCTTCGGGCAGTTCGGGCAGCCCGGCACGAATCTCCGCCTGCCATTTTTCGTCGACCACCAGCGGCAGCAGATCCGGCTCGGGAAAATAGCGATAGTCATGCGCTTGCTCTTTCGAGCGCATTCCGTAGGTGCGGCCTTCGTTTGCGTTGTACAGGCGGGTTTCCTGCATGATTTTTTCGCCCGACTCGAGCACGCCGATGTGGCGCTCGATTTCGTATTCGAGCGCCTGCTTGATGAACCGGAACGAATTAACGTTCTTGACTTCGCTTTTGGTGCCGAATTCTTTTTGACCACGAGGCCGCACGCTGATATTGGCGTCGCAGCGCAGCGAGCCTTCCTCCATATTGCAATCGCTGACGCCGGTGTAAAGGATGATCTCCTTCAGCCGTGTGAGGTACTGGTAGGCTTCGTCGGGCGAGCGCATGTCAGGCTCGCTGACAATTTCCGCCAGCGGCACGCCTGTGCGGTTGAGGTCGATCGCCGTTTTTGTCGCAGCTTCCGGGAATCCCTCGTGTAAGCTCTTGCCCGCGTCTTCCTCAAGGTGCAGCCGGGTAATGCCAATTCTTTTCTTGCCGCCGGGGGGATCGATCTCAATGAATCCGTGCTCGGCGAGCGGCTTGTCATACTGCGAAATCTGGTAGCCCTTGGGCAAGTCGGGGTAGAAATAATTCTTACGGGCGAAGATGGAAGTCTCATTGACACGGCAGTTGAGCGCCATTGCGGCGAGCGCGGCGAATTCGACAGCCTTGCGGTTGAGCACGGGCAAGGCCCCCGGAAGGCCCAGGCACACGGGGCAAACATTGGTATTGGGCGGATCGCCAAAATGCGTCGAGCAGGAACAAAAAATCTTCGACGCGCTCAGCAGTTGCACGTGGACTTCAAGTCCAATGACCGGTTCGTACTTGGCGAGGAGATCCCGGAAAATGGCTGACGTGGTCGCCATAAGGTGTGATTATAGATGGCCGGCATGTGCCGTCTTGCGCTTTACGGTTTCTTCGGCTCCGGAGCACTCAAATATTTTTCCAGTGGAATCTCGAAATACATCAGCTCATTCTCTTTCGCGTCGCGCACGCCGGTTAAATAGAAGTTCGCGCCTGCAAGTGGATTGGAGATCTGGGCGACATCGAAGAACAAAAAGCCGCGGGTGGTGGAGTGCGGTTCGACTGCCTTCGCGCCGAACTGCGCGCGCTCGATTTCGTCCATTGCCTTTTGGCTCATGCCGCCCTTTACCTTTTTCCCAGGCAGCGGAATCGGCAAGGTAGGCACATCGCTGCGCGAAGGATGGGATATGCGCCGCACGATGTCTTCGGGCGTGAGCGGATACAGCTTGTCGCGGCCCACGGTGTTCAGTTCAGCCTTCATCGCAGCCAGAGCGACGGGCTGGTCGCTGTCGTTGGTGATGACAAAAAACACCGGCATAAAGCCATAGTTCCGGTAGTTGATGCTGAAGATGCTGGCCTTGTACTCCACGTCGTAAGGATCGACGGCGACGCTGACTTTTTCCATCGGATGCTCGTCATGCGCGGGATAGGTGCGCGCGGGATGAGCGTCGGGCATGACGAAATCTTTGGCCGCAAAGGCAGCCAGGCAGGACAGTACAACAGTCGAGGCAACCAAGGCAGGCGAGTGCGCTTTCCGGTTGTGCCGTCGCCAGAAATCTTGCATACGTGGATTATAGGATGCCCCCATCGTCATTGCAGTAGCCCGAAGACCCCACGCGGGCAGTTAGAATGGGACTTCATTCATGTATGCGCTTTACAGTGCGCTGCTCGCGCTTTTGCTGATTGTGACGCTGCCTTACTGGCTGCTGCAGATGTTGCGGCATGGCAAGTATCGAGCGGGATTGCGGCAGCGATTCGGAGCCGTTCCGGCCACGCTCGCGGCGCATCGCGACAAGCCGACGATCTGGGTGCACGCCGTTTCTGTCGGTGAAGTGGTGGCTTCGAGCGCGGTGGTCGAGGGGTTGCGCCGGGAATTCCCAGCGCACCACGTCTTCATCTCAACTACCACCAGCACCGGGCAGAAACTGGCTGCGAAAAAGTTCGGCGCGGGGAATGTTTTCTATTTTCCGCTCGACTTTGCGTTTGCCGTGAGGCCTTACATGGACAAACTTCGTCCGGCGTTGTGTGTGATTGCGGAAACAGAGTTCTGGCCGAACTTTCTGCGGCTCGCTAAGCGCGGGGGGGCCCGAATTGCCGTGATCAATTGCCGGATCTCGGACCAATCTTTTCCGGGATATAAGCGCCTGCGGTTTTGGCTGCCGAAAGTCCTTGCGGACGTCGATCTATTTCTGATGCAAACAGACGAGGATCAACGGCGACTGGTCGAGATGGGCGCGACTGCAGCAAAGACCCGTGTTGGCGGAAACTTGAAATTCGACGTGGCGCTGCCGCCGACTCCCGCCATCGTCACCAGCCTGCGAGCGGCGCTTGGAGAATCGAGCGTTCAACCCGCCGCCGGCTGGCCAATCCTGGTGTGCGGCAGCACGCTCGAAGATGAGGAAGCTCCGCTGCTCTCGGCATTTCACAATATTCTGGCGACCCATCCGAAAGCGGTGATGATTCTCGCGCCTCGGCATCCTGAACGTTTTGCCGAGGTTGGGGCGCTGGTTGAGAAGTTGGGTATCCGCCTGTCGCGCCGTTCGTTATGGAGCGGTGAACCGCTCGCCGGCGGGGTTTTGTTGCTGGACACCATTGGAGAACTGGCCGCGCTTTATTCGCTTGCGACCGTGGCCTTTGTGGGCGGAAGCCTGGTGCCACGGGGAGGCCACAACATTCTCGAGCCTGCACGCTACGGCGTTCCAATCATAACTGGAAACCATTATGAGAATTTTCGAGATATTGTGAACTACTTTCTGAGCCGCAATGCGGTGCGGGTAGTGGGACTTGCGGAGCTGCCGCTGGTTTTCATGGAACTGATCGGCAACGAAGCCGAACGCGCGACTCTCGGCCAGAATGCGCTGGCGGCGCTCGACTCGCAGCGTGGCGCGACGATGAAAACGATCCATGCGCTGGTTGAGTTGATGAACAGGCCGGCGACCGACACCGACTCGCCCGCCAAAGGGGCGCAATGAATCCATTGACCGGTATTTATGCCGCGGCGAGCATGCTGCGCAACTCGCTGTTCGAGCGGCGCGTGCTTGCGATTCGGCGGCTGGAACAGCCGGTGGTAAGTGTCGGCAACTTGTCGGTCGGAGGCGCGGGCAAGACGCCGTTCGTCATTGCGCTCGGCGAACTCTTGAAGGCGCGGGGCATTCGTTTCGATGTTCTGTCGCGTGGATATGGCCGCAAGACGGGCGGCGTCAGTGTCGTCGATCCGAAAGGCAGCGCGGCCGATTTCGGCGACGAACCGCTGCTGATCGCGCGCCGGCTGGACGCTCCGGTCGTAGTCGGGGAAAGCCGTTACGAGGCCGGGCTGCTCGCCGAAAACAAGTTTCAGTCGCAGCTCCACATTCTTGATGACGGCTTTCAGCACCGCGCGCTGGCGCGCGACCTCGATATCGTGCTCCTTACCGAACGCGACTTCGAAGACCGGCTGCTGCCGTCGGGACGGCTGCGCGAACCGCTCTCCTCACTTGCGCGTGCCGACGCGATCGTGCTACCGGCCGAATTAGCCGCCAGCCACGCCGCCTTTAAAGGAAAGATTATTTGGCGGATGCAACGAATTATCGCTGTTCCGGACGCGACCCGTGCATCGGTCGTTTTCTGTGGAATCGCCCGCCCAGAGCAGTTTTTTGCGCAGGTGCGCGCTGCCGGAATCCGCCCCGCATTCGAAGTGGCGTTTCGCGACCATCATTTTTATAGCCCGCGCGACATCGAGCAACTCGTCGCTGCGCGCATGAAACATGACGCTGGTGGATTTGTGACCACAGAGAAAGACGGCGTAAACTTGGGCCCGTTGCGGTCCCAACTCAATCCGTTGGCGATCGCCGCACTAACCGTCACCCTCGACAACCCGGCTGACGTTGTCGATACCATTCTCAGCAGAATCAAGGTTTGAAGGCGCCGCTCGTGAGAAAATCTTAGGTTAACTAAATTGGGGTTTTGCAGGCTGTCGCGAATTTGCTATCGCGCCCCTCCAAATTAGACTGATGACAAAGCACACAAAAGAAAACGACCGCCTAAGAAAAATTGTCGAGTCATTCCCCAAGGTCACGGTAACCGTGCTCGCCGACCTCGTTGCCGACGAATATGTCTTCGGCGAGATTTCCCGCGTCTCGCGCGAGGCGCCGGTGCTGATATTGAGGCATCGCGACCGCAAGGTCGTGCCCGGCGGCGGTGCCAATGCCATCTATAATCTTGCTGATCTCGGCGTAACCGTTTTGCCTGTCGGCATCGTGGGAGATGACGAGCCGGGCCGGTTGCTGCTCCGATCCTTCCGTCACAAACGCATTCCAGTGAGTGGCGTGTTGAAGGACAAAAGTTACCCCACCGTGACAAAAACCCGCATCCTCGCCGGCTTTGCGCATACTGCCGGGCAGCAGGTGGTGCGTGTGGACCGGGAGCCTGGCGAAGGCCCAAACTCGCATCTTCGGCGTGAACTGGTTCTGGCCGCGAGAGAATACGGCCGGGCCTCGGACGCGGTGTTGGTTTCCGACTACGGGTACGGTGCGGCGACCCCGTCACTGCTGAATCTGATTCGTGAAAAGCGTGGGATCGACAAAGTGCCGATCATGCTCGACTCGCGCCATCGCATGCTGGAGTTCGTCGGGATCACCGCGGCGACGCCTAACGAGTCGGAAGTGGAAACGGCGCTCGGCATTCGCATCGGCGACGATTGGGAGAGGTTGCTGGCTGCTGGCGAGCAGGTTGCTGGTGAGATGAATCTGGAATCGCTGCTCATTACCCGCGGCAAGGATGGCATGATTGTGTTTCCGCGGCGCCATAAGCCGGTGGATATTCCGATCTACGGTACGGACGAAGTTGCGGATGTGACGGGCGCGGGCGATACGGTGATTGCCACTTTCACTGCGGCTCTGGCCTCGGGTGCCACGGCAGAAGAGGCCGCGCATCTGGCGAACTATGCCGGTGGCATCGTGGTAATGAAGCGCGGGACAGCAACCGTCAGCCAGCAGGAACTACTGGACGCAGTCGAAAAAGCACCGCGGATCGCACAAGAGTCCTGAGCCAATATTTGTTCACACGAGCACTTGTTCATATAGGCATTGGGTACATCAATCCATTCCAAGATCGTTTCGCGCGAGGAGTTGCGGCAGCGGGTTGCTGACTGGCGCCACGCCGGCGAGCGCATCACGCTGGCTAACGGGTGCTTCGATCTGTTGCATGTTGGCCACGTGCGCTATCTGCACGCCGCCCGGGAACTTGGGGGGAAACTCGTGGTTGCAGTCAACAGCGATGCTTCCGTCCGCGCACTGAAAGGAGAAGGACGGCCCATCATGCCTGCCGAAGAGCGCGCGGAGATTCTGGCATCACTCGCGGATGTGGATGCCGTTGTCGTGTTCCCTGAAGAAGATGTGCGCCCCATCATTCACGAAATTCGCCCCGATTTTCACGCCAAGGGCACGGACTACACTGCGGAGAGCGTTCCGGAGCGCAACGAAGTGGAAGCTTGCGGAGGCCGGGTGATAATCGTGGGCGATCCGAAAGATCACTCGGCCACCGAAATCATCCGCACGCGGCTCTCGCCGCGAAAAGCGTAAGGCGGCGTCCATGACGGAACTCTCTCCCGGCGCCACCACTCCTCGATTTGAAAGCCTGCTCGTAGTCCGACTCAGCTCCATGGGTGACATCATTCATACGCTGCCAGCCGTGGCTGCGCTGCGCGAGGCCTTCCCCAATGCCACTCTGGGTTGGCTCATCGAAGAACGTTGGGCCGAACTATTGTGCACGCTGCGCTATCCGCGGTCGGGACGGCGCTCGGGCGAACGGCCTTTGGTGGACCGCGTTCACACGGTTAACCTTGCCGAATGGCGGCACAATTTGTTTTCGTTCAACACTCTGCAGCAGATCACTTCAGGCCTGAGCGAAATACATGGCATCAGATATGACGCTGCCATCGATTTTCAGGGCGCTGTGCGCTCGGCGCTGCTGGCAAAATGGTCGGGCGCATCGACCGTATTTGGCGAGGCGCAGCCGCGTGAAAATGCGGCCAGTATGTTCTACACGCGCCAAGTGAATACGGATGGCAGACATGTGGTCGAGCAGGCGCTCGATCTGGCTCGCGCGGTCATTGGCCCGGTAGCGGCCGGAAACGCCCCCAGCGCCGAGTTTCCGTTAGACCCGGATGCGGAAACAAAAATCTCGTTGCTGACTCGAGACTTGCCAAAGTTCGCGATTTTGAATCCCGGCGCGGGCTGGGGCGCGAAACAATGGCCGGCCGAGCGCTACGGAGCGATTGCAAAGGCGCTCGCTCGTGAAGGACTTCTCTCGCTCGTGAATTTCGGCCCAGGAGAGGAAGTTCTTGCGACGGCCGTTGAAGCGGCGAGTGAAGGCACCTCGCGAAAGGTCTCATGCACGATTGCCGAACTGATTTCGCTCACGCGCCGCGCGCGTTTGCTGATTGCGGGCGACACCGGCCCGATGCATCTGGCAGCCGCCTTGCAGGTTCCGGTCGTGGCCATCTTTGGCCCGACGAATCCCGAGCGCAACGGACCTTTTGGAACGCGGTCGATCGTGTTGCGCAGCGCGAGTAGCCTGACCGACCACTCACGGCACCGCGAACCGGAGCGAGGTTTGCTGGAGATTACTGCGGAGGAAGTGGCAGCCGCAGCGCGGGAACTTCTGCGCGAGGCAAAGTGAGGTTCGAGTGAGGGAAGGCGCGCCACAACCCGGATCACAGCCCGCGCCCGCCACATGGGCACGCGTCGCCCGGCGGATCCGCGTCCCAGTCAGTTTTCTATCAGCCATCATATTCATCTGGTTGGCTCGCCCATCGTGGCCGTCGCTCACCATAGGGACGCTGGTGATGCTTCCCGGGTTGCTTCTGCGCGCCTTCGCATCGGGTCACGTGCAAAAGGACAAGCAGCTCACTACGAGTGGTCCTTACGCCTACACGCGCAACCCGCTCTACCTGGGTTCGCTGCTGATGGCGGCAGGTTTTGCGATCGCCGCGCGAAGTTGGTGGATCGTGGCGCTTATGCTGCTGGTTTTCATTCTGATTTACGGGCCCGTGATCGCGGGCGAGGAACGCTTCCTCCGCCAGACTTTTCCCGAATACGAAGACTACGTTCGCTCGGTGCCGCGCATTCTGCCGCGGCTGACGGCCTATCGAACCCAGAACAACGAGTATTCATCCGCTCGTTACTGGAAGCACCGCGAATACCAGGCCAGCCTTGGTTGCGCAGTCATGCTGGCCGTCCTTGTAGCCAAGCTCATCATCTTTTCGCGATGATCCTCTGAGATTCGTATCGTCCAACGAGGCCGAGGGCGAGTTTCCCCTTCGCAGGCTCAGGGCAGGCCCTCAGGGCCGCCGACGCTACTCTCGCGCTCGGCGCGGGGAATGCGGTGTGATAGTCTGCCGTGGGGTTTTGCAGAAACTAGGAACTGGGGTCGTGTCTTTCCTTGCTTGCCAGTGTCGCGTGGTTGCCGGCCTTGCGCTGGGGGCACTTCTTTGGTGTCAGCAAGCAGAGATTTTACATGGCCAGCAGAATACGCCCACGTCTTCCATCGGGCAGGCTCGTCCCCAAATCGCGGCGCCGCCTCCCAACTATCGGTTCCCTGATGCGCAGAGCTACGTCTATGTGGCGGAGTGGCACCTGATCACGGCAGGCACGGGGGTAGTCAGGATGGAAGCGGCAGGCAATGAGCACAAGGTGATTGCAACTGCCGAGTCACAGGGAGCCGTGAACGTCATTTTTCCGGTACATGATCGCTTCGAAGCAAAGTTTGATCCGCCCACATTCTGCTCAACTTCAATTTTCAAGCACTCCGAAGAAGGCCCGCACAAACGCGAGACGTCGATTCAGTTCGACTACCAACGCAAGAAGAGCGTGCTCGACGAGAAGAACCTGAAGACGGGCGAAACCAAGAAAGTGGAGAACGATCTCGAGGGATGCGCTACCGACGTGATCACCGGCTTTTATTATCTTCAGTCGCTGCCGCTGCAACTTGGATCCGTGTACGAGTTCCCGATCACTGATGGAAAGACGACCATCATCCGGGCAAGGGTCGAGAAGCGCGAGCAGATCAAGGTTCCTGCCGGAATATTTTCGACGGTGCTGGTATCGGCCGAGGCCACGTCAGGCCCGCTGCAGTCCAAGGGTAAGGTGTGGGCATGGTATTCCGACGACGCAACGCACACGCCCGTACAGATGCGCGCGAAGTTGGGATGGGGTACGATCCTGTTCCGATTGCAGCGGGTCGAAAAGTAAACCCCTGGTTTGAGCCGACACGGCCTGCAAAGGAGAACGGCCCGACAGAGTGTCGGGCCGTTTCACACCTCCTTTCTCTAAGCACGCCGGAGGCTGCCAACTTCAGGCCGTCGCGGCGTTTTCCACGATCCATTTCTTGGATTGCTTCTTCGGCAGAATGTCCAAGTAGCGCACAGCGTAATGAAATGCAACCGCTGCGGCTGTGACTGTGGCGAGCGTCAAAGCGAACTCGGTCCATTTGGGTACGTAGTGGTAACCGGAGGTGCGCTCAAACGCAGTGACTGACACATTCAGACGGTTGGTGATGAAGCCCATGACCACGAGCGAACAGGTCAAGTACAAGTGCTGCGGGTTGCTGCGGATCTTCTCCTGGCTCAGCAGGATGATGGGAGCCACGACTAGTAATCCGATCTCAAGGAAGAAAAGCAGTGATTCTTCGCGCCAATGCCAGATCGAGGCGATTCCGCCGTGCGTGACAAGGTCAATGCCGCGGAACAGCGCGTATACGTAAAGCAAAGGCGCAATCACCTGGCTCATCTCGGTGAGGATCTTGGGATCAATGCGCGCGTTCAAAGACCGGTTGCACAGGTAGACTGCCATGATCGTGGCCGCCAAACCAGCCGGGACTGCTGACAGGTAGAACAAGGTAGGAAGATACTGGCTGTACCACAGGGGATCGACCTTGCCCTTGGCAACGAGATACAGGCCGCCGAGAAAAGACTGGTGCAAGGACGAAAGCACTGCGCCCACCATCACCAAGCCAATGAGAAGTTCGTGATGGAACCTGAGGTAGGTGTCTCGCAGCCCTTTCCAGGGAATCTGCTCGACCAGGGCGGGCGAAAATTCCAGCGAAAGTACGGTCGTGTACAGCATGACGCACCAGGACACCTCGAACAACACCGAATGCCGGTTCCACATCACGATCGGATGCCAGATTCTCCAGGGCAGGCCAAGCTCGTACATCATGCCGATACAGACTGTGAGGTAACCAAGAAACGACAACAGGACGGCCGTCCGGACTACCGGGCGATAACGCTCAAAGCCCAACAGATAAACGGCGGCCGCAATGGCGAATCCTCCGGCCGAAATGCCAACGCCGCAAAGAGTGCCAAGACCTACCCACAGGCCCCAAGGCTGACCGTCGGTGAGGTTCGTCGATTGATGCAAGCCGAGCGCGAAACGCGCATAGGCACCGTAGCACCCAGCGGCAAAGATTAGAGTTACGATTACGCGCCACATCGTGATCTTAGGACGTATGAATGCGGAAAATGCTTCAAGTCTAGACATACTCAGCTCCTTTCGCTGTTGCCACTTTTGCCGTTTTCGGCGGCTTCTTGAGCTTCGGACCATGCCACGTGCTTGCGCCGGTTCGTGATCCAATACAGGCTGGCCAACAGACTTCCGCCGACCAGCACAACGGTGGGCACATCCCCCAGGGCATTGGCCGTCAGAACCGGCATGGGCTGGTTCGACATTTCGCCGAGGCCCAGCTTCTCGAATGGAACATCGGAGATGAAGAATACTGAGGTGCCTCCAGCTTCCTCGCTCCCATAGATGTGCTTGACGTACTTTGAATCCAGCACAATCCGCCTTTGCGCTTCTTGCAGAATCTCGTCCCGCCACCCGACGATGGATGCTTGCACGGGGCAGGCTTCAACGCAGGCTGGTTGCTCGCCTTTCACCTGGCGCGCGTAGCACATATCGCACTTCTTAACAAAGGGAACGAGCTTCGACCATTCGTAGCGAGGCACATTGAACGGGCAGGCTACGATGCAATAGCGGCAGCCGATACATTTCGATGCCTCATACGTCACCGGCCCCAATTCGGTTTTCTTCAGCGCTCCGACCAGGCAAACTGAAGCGCAGGCGGGATCCTGGCAGTTCATGCACATCTTACGAAGGAACCGGTCGCCGTGGTCCTCGACCACCGTTAGGGCCGTAGCCGACAGCTTGGCCTCGGTTTGCATGGGGAATCCGTGAATCTGCTTGCAGGCTTGCTCGCAGCTCCGGCACCCGATGCACTTTGTAATGTCGATCAAGATTGCTTTTGTTCTCGTCATTGTCTTTCTCCTCGTCGTTCACCTGCCCAGGTCAATTCAGAAAGAATTCTTTAATCAGTTTCATCCGGAGCTTCGGTTCGATCCGAGGCAGAACATCGCTGAGCATTTCGCCGCCATCCTGAGCGAGCGCAGGGTTGATGCTGGCGCAAGCTTCCTTCAGGCGCGACATGCTGTAATGCATCCAGGGAGCAACCATCGGACCCTGCAACAGGTTTCTCGTATTCGTTTTGAGATCCGGAGATCGCAGCATGGCGATCCAGCCGTCCTTGTAGGGGTCAGCGGTCGCGAGTGAAGGATTCTTGACTACGTCGTCATTGACGGCCATGATCACGCCTTCTACTGGCGACAGCAGATCAAAGCTTGTTTCACCGGAGTGGACGGTAACGAGGGGTTGGCCCTGGCGAATCCAGCGGCTGAGATCGGCTACTTCGATGCGATCGATTTTTCCAGCCAGGTCCGCGGCAAACTTATCCAGTCCGATCCGAGCATCATCTCCCTTTTCGCGCAAAACCCAGGTGTGGCCAGGATGAAAGGCGTAACCCTGCGGAATCGCGAAGCCGGCTTCTTTCGCCATGACAGGCGCTTTGGGACGTACCGACACAGCTGTTTCCAACGGCTGCCCCTGCGGAACTTGGAAGTAGAAATAGTTAACGGCGATAACGATAAGGAAGGTAAACAGCACGAACAGTATGGACATGACATTCTCCCAGCGCGGTGCACTGAAGGTCTCTTTGACACCGTGCGCCACACACAGTGATGCACGTTGGTGGCTCATCTCGGGACCTTGTGCGCTTGTGTGATTGCAATCAGTTACAAGGGGTGGTTACTTTGGGATCGCATTAGAAGCCATTGCATAATGCAGGTTGCTCCTGCGTTTTGCAGGGGTGGGGTTGTTACCTTTGATTCCTTCGAGAGAGGCTAATTCAATTCGGTGGGCTCTTTTTTCAGCCTGCGTAATAGCGATGTGGGGTGAATGCCGAGGATCCTGGCAGCGTGCGTCTTGTTGTTGCCTGTGGCGGCCAGCACTTTCTGAATATACTCGTCCTCCAGTTCGCGCAGAGTGACAAGTGGATCTTCTTTGAAAGGATCCTCACTCAAAGCAGGAGGCCGGGCCTCGGTCTTTCGAATCTCTTCTGGCAGAGAAGAAGCGTCAATATCACCTTCCGGCGCGAGAATCATGGTTCGCTCAATCACGTTCTTCAATTCGCGAATATTCCCGGGCCACGCATAGCGGACCAACAACTCGGCGGCCGACGGAGTAAAGCCAATGAAGTTTTTCTTTAGTTCCTGATTGAACCATTTCATCAGATCCAACGTGAGAGGCAGAATGTCTTCCTGTCTTTCGCGCAAGGGAGGAATGAACAACGGCATGACGTTGAGGCGGTAAAAAAGGTCTTCGCGAAAGCGGCCGTCGGCGACGATTTCTTTCAGATTGGCATTGGTGGCAGCGATCAGGCGAACGTCAACCTTGATAGACTTTGTTCCGCCCAAGCGCATGAACGTGCTCTCTTCCAACACGCGCAGAAGCTTGGCCTGTACGCTGGCTGACATATTCCCGATTTCATCGAGAAAAAGGGTTCCACCGTGGGCGCGCTCCAAAAGACCTTCTTTGCGGCGGCGGGCGTCGGTGAAGGCGCCTGGTTCAAAGCCGAATAGTTCGCTTTCCATTAGGGCGTCCGGCAGGGTGGCACAGTTGAGTTCCAGCAACGGCTGGCTGGCACGTGGGCTGGCATAGTGAATAGCGCGGGCGAGCACGCCTTTTCCCGTGCCGCTCTCGCCGAGAATCAAAATCGTTGTGTGGTCGGTCTGGGCAGCTTTGCGCGCCATTTCCAGCACTTCGCGCATCGCCGGATTCATAGTGACCACCCGGCCAAAATCGTACTGGCCCTTCGCCGTCTCCACGGTGTCGCGCACGCGGACACGCAAGGCCAGCATTTCAAACGCGCGCCGGAGAGTCGCGCTCAGGTCCGTGAGATGGAACGGTTTGATCAGGTAGTCGAACGCGCCCAGCTTCATAGCTTCCACGGCGCGATCTACCATGTGGTAAGCGCTCATCATCACGACAATGCTGGCGGGAGCCGTAGCCTTGATCTGGCGCAGCACTTCGACGCCGTCGATTCCCGGCAGCACAATGTCGAGCAGGACGAGGTCGGGTTTCTCTTCTTCAAAAATCTTCAAGGCGTCTTCGCCCGATCCGGCGGTAAACACTTCGAATCCTTCCGTGGTCAGTCCGCGACTGATGGTACGGAGGGTTAGCGGTTCGTCGTCGACTACCAGTACCGAGTGAGGCATCGCTATTGGATGATTACCTCCTGGCTGTCATTTTCGCTTCCGGCAGGCGGCTCGGCCCGGCGCAGGGGAAGGGTGATCTTCACGGTTGTCCCGCGGTGGGGGGCGCTCTCGATCTGAATCTCGCCTTCGTGGCTGCGTACGTAGGTCTGCGTGATACTGAGGCCCAGACCTGTCCCCTTGCCCCGTTTGGTAGTAAAGAATGGCTCGAAAACGTGAGGCAGCACATCGGCCGGAATCCCGCAGCCAGTGTCAACAACCCGGAGTTCAACAGCTTCTCCGTTGGAAGTTGGATTGGCTGAGACCGTAATACGGCCTCCTTCCGAAGTTGCCTGGGCTGCGTTCAACAGAAGATTCATGAGGATCTGCGATAGCTGGTTGGCATCCACGCGGATTGCGGGCAGGTCGCTTGGAACACGACTCTCCAGAATCCGGCCGCGGAGCATGGGTTGATGCTCAAGGAAAGTCACCGTATCCGAAACCAAGTGGTGGAGGTTGACCTTGCTGAGAACTAACGGGCTGGGGCGCGCATAGTTCATCAGACTGCGCAGCGTGACCGAGATGCGCCGCGCGCACTCGATGCACTGCTCAATCTCGTCGCGCTCTTCGCCCTGGGCGTAATTCAGCTCAAGTTCGAGATGCGACAGAATTCCCAGCAGAGGATTATTGATTTCATGAGCTGCACCCAGCGCCAACTGGGCCAGCGCGGCATACTTTTCATATTCCGCTAGTTGCGCTTCAAACTGACTCTTCTCCTTGTTGAGCTTGCCCTCCTCGGAAAAGCGCCGAAACAACTCCTGCATGGCCGAGTCCCGCTCTCGTTCCAACTGCTTGACCATGGCGCACGTCTTCTCAAACTGGGCCGCGAGGTCATTATGTTCGCGGCGAGCTATTGTCCAGAAGGCGATCATGAGCGCCAATGCACCCAAAACGAGCGGGAATAGGTAGGAGGTAATCAAAAATCTAGTACCTCTTTTTCTGGGAATCCCAGCCACCACATAAAGCTACTCATCCACTTTTAACTGTGGACTAGTTGAATTTGAAATTCCGTGACTGGAATCACCAACAGGACCCTTGCGCGTCACCAATTCGCACGGAGAAAAGAGGGGAATGACCTCCGGAAACGCCCCTCAAGTGGGTTTTTATGAGGGGTTTTCCGGTTTGGAGCTTATTGCGTGGCGGCGGCTAGCAATGCCTCAGAGACCAGCTTCTTTGTGGCCTCGTCCATCTTCGACGGCGTTTTGTCGAGGTTAGCCTGTCCGCGGGAGTGGCGCTTGATGCCGATATAAACGGCGTTGTAGGCGGTATCGCCAAGGTTTTCAACCTGGTGTTTGAATGGCGGGAACCAGCGGGACTCACCGGGCTTTGCGTACACCTCTTGCGTCTTGCCGTGCTCATCGGTAAAGCGGAGATGCCCCTCGGTAAGAACGACGACCACCCCGCCCGGGTGCGCGTGCAAGTTTGACTTTTCGTGCGGCCCGTAATGGACGTTAACAACCTGCACGGTATCGTTCTCAAAGGCCAGCCTGTAGTGGGTGGGCTCGACCTTCGTGGGGTCTTGCGCAAATGCCAGCGAGGCAGCAAGGCAAAGTAACAAAACGATGCAGAGCTGCCGATACGAACTGGCTTGTCTCATGAACCCTCGCGGAAGTTGGATTGTAGATGGGTCAAGCTTAACCGGCTCTCGCTCGCTGTCAAGGCAAGGAAGGAACTCGGGACCAAAGTCGGCAAGAGTGAAGCCAAGCGGGACAATTACTACTGCAGCCGAAAGCGTTCGTTCATCAAGCGCTGGAGGCGGGGGCGGTAGATGAGGTCATAGGCCAGTTCTTTGTCCGGAAACATGCTCAGGGCCGCTCGACGGGCGTTGGCAGCCATCTCGGACGCTTCTTCGAGTGTGAGACCGGGATCCTGGCCGATCACCGACATCACCATGCTCATCATGACCTGCAGGCGGCGCAGCCTTCGAGCTTCCTCCGCGCGATCGTGCTCTCCACCCTGCTCGCTGCGCTGAACTTCCATACTGTGCTCTGAGTCGGCTCCTCGAAGCCGCGTACTCGTTGGATGTGGACTCGGCCCCACCCGTTGCATCCACCCCGCCATTGTGCCAGCTTCAATGGGCAATGCAAGCTGCCTTTTGCACTGAACCTTGGTCACCCGACGAGACAAGGAGATAGTGACTGCCGTAAGCTGTTAGCAGCGGTTTCCAGGGAGGATGCATGCCAGATCCCGTTACCCCCACCCCTCAGCCCAGTCCCAACGAAAAACTGGTGAAGGTTTTCGACGCCGAGCAGGAAACGGAAGCGATTGTAGTGAAGGGCCTGCTCGAATCGGCCGGCATAGACGCGGACTTGAAATCCATCGACGCCGTGCAGGATGCGTTTCCCGGAGTCGGCGGGTCGATCATTCTTGTGCGCGAGGAAGACGCCGGAGAAGCGGAAAAAATCATCGACGCCTACAGAAAATTGCCGCCGCTTGACGGTGACGATGAAACTGCCGACATCACTGGATGAGCGCGATGCTCGGAGTGACCGATTTTCCGTCCAGGTAAAAGCTGACCGCTCCCTCCTCGTCCGTGCGAAACGTGGCGACTCCCGCCCGTTGTAAACGGTCGAGCACTTCGCGCCGGGGATGACCGTAGACATTTCTCGCGCCCACAGAGATGACCGCGTATCGCGGATGGACGGTCGCAAGCAGATCTGAAGATGTGCTGCTCGCGCTTCCGTGATGGGCCACCTTCAGCAGCATGGCCTCGGGGTGTTCCTCAACAACTCGGCGCTCAGCGGCTTTCTCTGCATCTCCTTCCAGCAAAGCCGTGGTCCCGCCAAACGCGGCCGTAAATACGAGGCAGTCGTCGTTTGGCCGCATGGAGCCAGTGATTTGGTCGCGCCCCGGGGCCAACATTCGGAAGTGCACGCCGCCGTCATCAATCTCGTCGCCTTCTCTCTTCACGGAAACATCCATGCCCGCACGCAGGGCTTGGGCGACAATCGGCTCCAACTCACCCTTCGGCTTGTCGATGCTGATCCAGAGCTGCCGCGGATGAAAGTTCGCAATGATGGCAGGCATGCCGCCCATGTGGTCGGCATGTGGGTGCGTAATCACAACGGCATCAAGATGGTCGAAGCCACGATTCCACAAATACGAGGAAACAACCTGCTCGCCGATGTCGAAATCGGAGTGCATCCATTGCGGCAAGCCACCGGCATCAACGAGCCAGGCACGGCCTTGCGGTGTGACCAGCAGGATGGAGTCGCCCTGCCCCACGTCGATGGCTGTCATTTCCATCACACCAAGTCGAATGTGTGGACGCGAAGGCGCGAATGCAATCCAGGTCGCGGCTGCGGCCAGCAAGGCAAGCGACGCTAAGGCGGCAATGCGCGTCCGTCGGGCCGCAATCATCGCCAATGCCAGCGCAGCGAGGGCGACCATGATCGTCGCGTTCGACGGCATCGCCACGCGTAAATCAGCAAACTCCGTGCCCGCATTTCGTACTCCACCAAGCCAGTGCACGGTGCCCGTGATGGCGTCGAGAGCAAGCCCTGAAATCCAGACCGCGGGGCTGGCCAATGTGGTGGAGATATAGCCCAGCCCGACCGCTGCCGCCGCGGCCGGCATCAGCACCTGCGTCAGTGGAATTACCGCGAAGTTCGTGGGCACGCCCATGGTGGTCACGCGATGGAAGTGGTACGCCATGAGCAACGCCAGCCCAGCCTGCATGAGCGCGGGAATGAAAATCAGTTCGCCTACGCCGATCGCGAGTCGAATGAGCAGCGCAGGCAACACCCAAGCCGCGCGCACCCCGATCAATCTCGACAATCCTCGGGCAATCAAACGTAAGTCCAGTCGAAGCTGGGCTGCGTTGGGCGTAACATGCCAGTCATAACTCGTGAACTTCAACAACTTCAGCCCCCGTGCATAAGGCAGCGTGCTGCGTTGGAGCAGCGGTTCGCCAATACCGCCGATGATGACCACGGCAAGAAAGGTAAGTTGGAAACTCGCACCGAACACGGCATCTGGATCGGCGATAAGAACGCCAATTGCGGCTGCTCCGATGGCGTTGAGCATGTTGCGGTCGCGGTAGAGCAGGCGCGCCCCGAGGTAGATCGCCAGCATGAGCGCCGCGCGCCACACGGGCGGGCCAACTCCCACGACGAATGCGTAGGCGAACGAGACTACGACCGTCGTCACGGCAGCGACTGCCGGATCGAGGCGAAACTGCCGCAGCGTCCAAAGTATCGCGAAGGCCAGAATGCTCAGGTTCATTCCGGACACGACGAGCAGATGATAGGTGCCAGACCGTTGAAACTCGGTGCGCGTGGCGTTGCGCAGGAAAGACTCTTCGCCGAGCACCATGGCATCCATAAGGGTTGCTTGTCGTGACGGCCAGAGCTCGTGAATTTTCCGAATGATGCTGGCATGGACGCGAGCGCGCCAAAGTGCAACGCGGCTGCCGGAGAATCCGGGGAGACGCTCAACGTCCGCAATTTGCGCGGAGCCGAGCATGCTGATGCCGTTGTCGCGCAGGTATCCTTCGTAATCGAAAGCTCCGAGATTGCGGAAATTGCGGGCCGCATGCAGCTTGGCGCGAATGTGAAGACGCGTGCCGTAGGGAAAAGCGAGCGCGGGACTAGGAGAAGCGACCTCGCCGGCGGTGTCTAACCGGCCACCGTCTTCGTTCTGGCCCGCGCCGTTCTGCTGTCCGTTGAACTCAACTCGCTCGTAGAGCGACAGCCGGATTCCCGCCCGCAACGGCCACGCGTTGCCCTCGCTTTCAATCTCTTCGGTTTCGACATCCAGAGATTGGCGAATCGAACGCGATCCGGACGCGTGTGCATATCCTTCTCGGATGACGTGCGCCGTCAGCGTGACCACGCGGCCATCGGAAAGCACGAAGAGTTCCGGATCGTCGGCAGGGCGTCCGCGAATCTGAATAAGGAGAGCGCCGAGGAGGAACCAAGCCGCAAGCGCTAGCGCTTTGGCCAGCCAGACTCGGCGCGAAAGAAACCATAGCGCGGCGATGGCGAAAACCAGGATTGCGATCATCCACCATGCCGGCGGACGCCAAGCCCGGACACCTGCCCAAAGGCCGAGCGAAAGGACAATTGCTGCCAGGAAGAGCGGCTGGCGCGGCGACTTCCGATCGCGCATCATTTTCTTGCTCGATCTACAACGGTCACTTCCATCGGCAGAAAAGAATTTCGACAGTAGCTTTCCAACAAAGGGAGGAGCACTGTCTAGCGACGAGCGGGCCCTAGCGAAGGTGTTGCCCACGCCAGAGCCCTTAGCGATTCACCCGTCTTCCAGGAGAGACCACGCGGTATGAAAGAGGTCAGCGCGCCAGCAGTATCACCGATTCGATATGAAACGTTTGGGGGAAGAGATCGAACAGGTGCGCCTCCTCGATCCGGTAGCCGCCCGCAACCAGGGGGGCGAGGTCCCTGGCCAACGTCGCCGGATCGCAAGAAACATAACGGATGCGCTGCGCTCCGAGCTCTACCAGAGAGCGTGTCACCGCCTTGTCGGCGCCGGTGCGGGGAGGGTCCAGTACCACCAACTCAGGACGTTTACGCACTGCGCGGCTTCTCAGATAATCCTCGGTGCGGGCGCCAACCGCTTTCACACTCGCAGGCACATTCTGTCTTAGGTCACGGAAAGAAGTCTGTGACGCCTCTACAGCAAATATGTGATGAAAACTGCGCGCCAGCGGGACTGAGAACAAACCAACCCCCGCATACAAGTCGAGCGCGACGTCTCCGCTTGCATTTCCAGTGACAACCGAAACGAGTTCATGCAGCAGATGACGGTTGGTCTGGAAAAAAGCGCCAGCGCTTACCTGATATTCGTCTTGCGCCGACCGATAGCGGATGGTTTCGGCACCCGATCCTGCGAGCAACTTCAAGTCCTGCGGCGCTTCGTCTTCCAGCCGGCGCCGCGAAGAGAAGAAATGCAACCCGATCAGATTGGGCAGCTCTCGCCGAACGGCCTCTGCCCAACTGAGGACGTCTTTTTCTTCCTCCGCGTCTTCCCTTCCGTATTCCTTCGCGTCGTGTCGGCAGTAGGCCCAGCCGAGCAGGTGTTCATCGTCCGCATCGGCGAACAGCTCCAATTCTTCAACCGCCGGGGGGCAATCTAGCCCGCTAAGTTCGGTAAGCCGCGCGATCACGCGATTGATCAGCGGCGAACTGATCGGACATTCGTGCGCCGGAAGAAATTCGCGCGAGCCAAACCGGTAGTAGCCGAGGGCAAACCTGGGGGCGACCTGTACTTGCAGACGCGTGCGATTGCGATAGTTCCAAGGCGGCGAAGGATGGACGCGGATTTCGCTCTTCAGTTCAATTTTTCCCACACGCTCGAACGTCTCGCGCAAGATCTGCGTTTTGAATTCGAGCTGCCGCTCATAGGGAATGTGCTGGTAGTGGCAGCCTCCGCATTGCTGGAAGTAAGGGCAGCGCGGCTCGACACGTTCGTTCGATGCCTCGACGATCCGCGTGACCGTCCCGCGCGCGAAGCCGGGCTTCCCTTGCCGAATTTCAACTTCGACTTGCTCTCCGGGCAGTACAAACGGGACGAAAACGGCCATGCTGCGACCGTCGGCCGAAATTGGCGAGCGCGCCAGCCCATCCCCGCCGTAGATCAGTTTTTCGATAGAAAGCAGTTCCGAGATACCGCTACCCCCCTCCCTGCGGTCTATTAGAATCAGGGATTTAGCGACAAATTCCCGGCAAAGTATTCAGCGGAAATGAGTTACAGGCAAAGTATTGACCGAGTTGGACTTAACCACAAAAACCGGCTGGATTATCCGGTCTGGCTCGCAAGATCTTGATTCTAATAGATAATGTTTGCAAAGTATCCCGATAAAAAGAGTTACGGGCATGCATAATCCCGCAGCTTTGCCTTCATTAGCGTGAACCCTCCGAATCTGGTCCGCGAGCCTGCCGGACGATAAAAATGTCAAAGATCGTTTTCGAGCTACCGCCTCCCCGGAGGCGTTTGCCCCGGCAAGGAACTGATCCTAACTGGATTTGCACTACTTTTATTTTACCGTGAGGTGTCAAGGCCCTTGCTCCGGTGTCTGGGCTGCGACTCGATCTGAAAGGGTATCTGCGGGGAGACCGGATTACGCGACAATGGCTGTCGAAAAAAATCGCGGTTACAGTTGTTGACCCGGATCGGCTATTCTCAATGAGCGCAATCGCTGATAATAGAAGTTGCCGCTCAACATCCTCCGCGTGACGCAAAAGAAAAGCCGCCCCGAGAGCGAGCGGCATTTCCTTGCTCTGTGTTCACAAATCCCAGCGGAGCACGAGCCCTTTCGGCGTTTTCTACTTTTTATTAGCCCCTGTGCCCGTAATTAGAACTTCCAACGGATTATCTGGTGCAGTGCTCGGGATGTTCAGCGTGGCCGTGGACAGACCCGTCTCATGGGGCGCAAAGGTCACGCCGATGACGCATTTCTTCCCAGGCTTAAGCGTTTTCGGTTCACAGTATTCGTGGACGCTGAAAGCATTCGGATCCCCACCGGTAGAGGTCAGGGTGGCGGCGCCGACCGTGACATTCGTGGCGCCCATGTTTAGAACCGCCACCGGCATCGCGTGGCTCCCGCCAATTTTTCTGCTGCCGAAATTGAGGATGGACGTGGAAGCGGTCAACTGCGGCACCAGTTCGTAGGCTCCGATGTCGCAGCCCGAGCCTTGCGGACGGGTGATGCCGCGCTGGTCGGTCAGGACGGGATTTCCGAGGGCATCCGTGCACTCGTTGACTGGAGTCACCGGGATGGCGTCGATGGCAGTGCTGCCGGGGAGCAGCGCGATGGTTTGGGTCGGTCCGCCGTTATTCTGCAACGGCCCCAGGAAGCTCCCGGCGTTGGTTACGTCGCTCTGGTCGCCCGTCTGGTTGAACCCGCAGGAGCCATCGTCATCCAGGTTGTAGCCGTCAGAGGTCAGCGTGCCACTCTGAACTTGGCAGTCCGGCCCCCCGCTCGTCTGTGCCACGAGCGTACCCTTCAGCGTCAGCGTGCCTCCGATGGTGATGACGGCTCCTCCGCCTCCGGCAGAATTGCCTGATACCGTGCTGTTGCTCACCGTCATCGTGCTTGCGTTTTCGATGGCAATTGAGTTGCCGGATAGCGTGCTGTTGCTCACCGTCAATGTCCCTACGTTCTCGATTGCGGCGTTGGGCCCGGTCGCCGCGATTGTGCTGTTCGTCACGCTTCCCGTGCCGACGTTCCAGATTCCGCCGCCTGCCCCCGTATTCAACATGGCGCTGTTGGTCACGATCATCGTGCCCCCGTTATAGATGCCGCCGCCTTGGTCGCCGTTATCAGCGTTTCCCGAGAGGGTGCTGTTGCTCACCGTCAGCGTGCCCGAGCCATTGAGGATCCCGCCACCGAGCGCGCCGACGCCCATAACGGTGTTGCCCGATACCGTACTGTTGATCACAGTTACCGTGCCCCCGGCGTTTGTGATGCCGCCGCCTTTGCCGCCGGCGCCGTTCCCTGGAATCGCGTCATTCACATTGTTCGACACGGAACTGTTGCTCACCGTCAGCGTGCCCCCATTGTTAAAGATGCCGGCGCCATCGAATGGAGTGGAGTTGCCCGACACGGTGCTGTTACTCACCGTCAGCGTGCCCCCGTTGTAGATGCCACCGCCCTGAACGGCGAGTCCATTTTCGACGGTTACGCCCGAGATGGTCGCCGTCACTCCACCGTTAACGGAAAAGACACCGCCGCTGCCACCGGGGTTTCGCGTTGCCGTTGATAGCGACGGCGGAGGGCCCCGGTCCGCTTATGGTCACGCTCGACTTTATCGTGAGCGCCCCGTTCGTGAGCGTAATCGTGCTCGGGTTGGGCAGGCTGAAGACGATGGTGTCGCCATTTTGAGCTTGGCCGAGCGCATAGCGTAGCGACCCCGTGTCGCTAGCGCTGTCGGATGTGTCGGTCACCGTCCAGGTCGTCGCCAGGCTAGGCAAGGCCGCGCCCAGCACGAAAAAGACAAGGACGAGCCGATTCGCGGCCAGCGCGCGCCCGGCGAGCTTTGAGCACCGTTGCCGCTGCAAGGTCTTTCGGGCATGAGCTTTCGCAGCAGAAGCTCTCGACGCAGAAGCGGAAGTCGAAGAGGGGGAGGATGACGAGAAGTTGGCGTGAGATGCAGAGGTCAGAAGGCGTGCCGACAGAGTGGCCATGGGCGGGGTCTCCTAAGGTTCGTGAACAATGAGCTGGAAACGGCGAGACAGAAAGAGCGGAGCACCCCACGTGCCCGACCCTTCGGAAAAACAGACGGGAGATTATCACCGTGGGTCGCCGAGTGTCAATCAGGGGCCCCTCACGATTAAGTTCATTGACCTATTATGGCCAATCTCCCGAGCCGTGAGGGCACCGCGTGTTCAGTGCCTGGAGTGATCTCTCTGCGGCGTGAATCGACGCTAGTGCATGTAGAACAGACTCAGTCGCGGGACTCCGCTGCGCTCCAGCAGGCGCTTGCGGACATATTGCTTGTGCAGTTGCTCCACCTGCGGGGCCGTCATGTTCCGCCGATACGGAGCTATATCCCGATCCGCCTGCATTCGAACTTCCACCAGATCGTCATCAAGAGTCGCGGCCATCAACACGGCAAACAGTTTTTCCTCCGACACAGTCAGCCGACGCTCCAGATCTTCCAGGCGCGGCAGTTTTTCGGTGCCTTCGATTGCATCTGCCATTTCGCGCAATGCCGCTGCGGTTTCCTCCGCCAAAGCTGCCATGGATACCCCGGGATGCTCCGGCAATTTCGCCTTTTCAAGGCGGGCCGCGTTCTCGCGCAGGAACGACGCAATCTGGACCGGATCGAATCCCGGCTCTGCGCCTGACTTTTCCGCCGTTGTGCCGGCCGCGGCTTCCTCGGCAGCGCTCAGCACGGCCTGAGAACAGTACGCGAGGCTGTTTACCTTTTTCGTTTTCGACGGCTTCTGATCGTACTTATCGAAGGCCTCGTCAATGCCGCGCAGCACGGCCTCCAGCGGAATGCCGGCGTTCTTCCATGTTTCAATCAGCGCCCAGTCGAGCGTGGAAAGCAGGAGCGTGGTGCCGCGGCGGCGCTGATAGTGCTCTTCGATTTCGGTGAAGTAGTTGAAGTAGTTTTCCACGAAAAAAGCCACGAGCTTTGAGCCGCGAGCTTCGAGCTGAATCACCTGCGCAGCGCCACATTCCAGAAGTTGTCGGGTACCAGGGTACTGGCTATTCGCTGTTTATCAGCCCTTTGAATTCTTCTCCGAGGGCCAGGGCTTCGCGTCGGGATCTGCGGCTAACGGCTTTGTTGCCTTGGCTGCCGTACGTCTGCCCGCGTCCTTGCGAAACGGCTGATTACGCTCCCAAATGATGCGCAGGCCTTCGAGGGTCAGGAATTCATCCACCTCTTTAATGAAGTGCGATGCAGTGCCGATCAGCGCGGCCAGCCCACCGGTGGCGATCACGTGGGTTTCCGGGCCGAGTTCGTCAACCAGTCGCTCCAGAATCCCGTCAACCAGGCCGAGATAGCCGTAGTAAAGCCCCGACTGAAGGCTGCTGACGGTAGTCGATCCGATCACGCGTGCGGGTTTGCGCACCTCCACGCGCGGCAGGCGCGCGGTGCGCTGAAACAGGGCGTCCGCCGAAATGCCAATGCCGGGGCAGATCACTCCGCCCATGTACTCGCCCTTCTTCGAAACGCAGTCGAAAGTAGTTGCCGTACCGAAATCCACGATCACGCACGGGCCGCCATTTTTTTCAAACGCCGCGACCGCGTTGACGATGCGATCGGCGCCCACTTCGGCGGGATTGTCGTAGAGCACCGGCATCCCGGTCTTCACGCCGGGCTCGATAAACATTGGCTTGATGTTGAAGTGGCGCTCGCAAACCTGCCGCAATACCGGGTCCAGCGGCGGCACTACGGACGAAATGACGATCCCGTGCACACCCGAGACTTCCAGATTGTCGAGCGAGAACAGGTTGCGGAAAATGATTCCGTATTCGTCCACGGTGCGCGTGAGGTGCGAACCGACGCGCCACTGCGCCACCAGTCGCTTGTAGCGGGCCGGTTCCGAGGTGACGTCGTCGCCCGGATGCACATGCGCGACGCGGGCGAACACGCCCAGTACCGTATTCGTGTTGCCGACATCGATGACGAGAAGCATAGAGAATTTGTGATTGGTAAAGCGCCTGATTCTAAATTACAAATTACAAATTGCCGATGATTCGCACCGTCCCGCTCAGCACGGTCCGCAAGCCGTTCGCCGTCCGCACTTGCAAGAAACCGCGCGCATCAAGGCCCTCGGTTACGCCCTCAATTCCACCGTTTTCTTCGATCTGAACTTTGCAGCCGCGCACAGACGACGAATTCTCCTCAAACCGTTTCAGCACCGCACTCCGCGCCACCACGCCTTCTTCAAGCAACGCGCGATATTCGCGGTCGAGTGATTTTAGCAAAGCCGCGCATAGCTCCACGCGCGACCAATCCGTGCCCGTTTCTATGCGCAGCGAAGTCGCAATCGGGCGCAGTTCGGCCGGGAACTTCACCTGATTCACATTAATTCCCACGCCTACGACCACGTACCGCACGCGCGTGGCTTCGGCGTTCATCTCGGTCAAAATCCCGCAGAACTTCCTGCCACCAGCGAGCAGATCGTTCGGCCACTTCAAATCGACCGGTACTTGCATTACTTCCGAGACGGCCGCACCTGCGGCCAAACCGGCGGCCAGCGATAGCAACAGCGCATCCGATGGAGGTACTTGCGGGCGCAGAATCACCGAGCAATAGATCCCCTCAGACCGCGCCGAATGCCACGAGTGTGCGCCGCGACCCCGGCCGGCTAGTTGCTCCTCGGCCAAAAACACACTACCTTCCGGAGCCCCCTCAGCGGCGGCGTTCATCGCCTCCAAATTTGTGGAGCCCGTTTTGTAGAAGTGGTGAATGTGCTTCGCGAAAATCGTCCCTTTCACCAGCGGCCCGATCATTTCCGGCAGTAGCAGGTCCGGCACGACACGCAGGCGATACCCGGTCGCCGGATGCCCCGCGACATCCACGCCCAAGGCACGCAATTGCTGAATCAGCCGCCACACCTCGGACCGGCTCGTGCCAATTTCCTCGGCGATCTTGGTGCCGCTGGCCACGACGGTAGCGTGGCTCATCAGCAGGCGCACGATGCGCCCCAAGCGCACGTCCGTAGCTTTGTGCACAGATGGCGAGCGCCGAATTTTCGTAGAAGCAGCGATGGTGGGAATTATAGCGAGTCTCGCTGTTCGCCGTTCGCTATGTTCGCGACGAATCCTGAGAGCGTACTCTGGCAAAGCCAGAATGGAAAACGAGGGAGCGAAGGACGACTGGGGAGCAGCGAACTTATCCCGGCATCACCCGCATACTCATATCCACGGTCTCGAATGAATACGTAAGCACGCCCACCGAGATAAAATCCACGCCCGTCTCGGCATAGGCGCGGACATTTTGGAGGTTGATGCCACCGGCGCATTCGAGGGGAATCCGCCGCGGCTGGCGCGAACAAATCTCGACCGCTTTGCGCACGTCTTCGACGCTGACGTGGTCCATAAGGATTGCCTCAGCGCCATGGTCGAGCGCCGGCTGCAAGTCAGCGAGCGAGCGAACCTCAATTTCCACCGGCTGGCTGCCGCGCCGGTTGCGCAGCGCGCGGTCGAGGGCAGGGAGAATTCCGCCCGCCAGCGTGATGTGATTGTGCTTGATGAGCACGCCATCGGAAAGGTCGAGACGGTGGTTCTGCCCGCCGCCACAGCGCACCGCATACTTGTCAATCACGCGCAGCCCGGGGGCCGTCTTGCGAGTATCCAAGATGCGCGCCCGGGTGCCGGCAACTGCATCCACGAATTTCCGCGTGATGGTGGCGATTCCTGCCATGCGCTGAAGAAAATTCAGAATCACGCGCTCGCACGATAGAATCACGCGCGCGTTGTGCTGGATGACGGCAATCTGCTGGCCAGCATGCGCACGCACTCCGTCGAACATCGAGGGATGACTTGTCACCTCATAGTGCGATGTCACGGCCCCGTCGAGGGTCGCGTACGCGTCCAGGATGCGCGGAATGCAGCCCAGCCCTGCCAGAATGCACTCCTGCCTGGCGATGATCGTCGCCGATGCCTGCTGATTGGGATCGATGCAGGCATAGCTGGTCGCGTCGCGCGTCGCCCGATCCTCGTTCAACGCGTTCTCGATGATTGCGGTGATCCGTCGTGAATTCCAGTCCATAGAAACCAGTTGTCAGTGGCCGGTGGTCAGTGGCCAGCGATTGCGGTTATGCGCAGCCCATTTCCTTCATCTTCGCTGCGGTCTTCGCCCGCAGCACCTTCAACTCTTCGCTCCGCGTCCGCAGCCCCTCCACCACCTTCGCGGGAGCTTTGGCCAGGAACCCTTGGTTGCTTAGCTGCCGTTCGCCGTTGGCGATCTCCTTCTCAAACTTCTCAAGCTCTTTTTTCAGGCGCTCGCACTCCGCGGCCACGTCAATCTTCCGCTCATACACCACATGCACGTCAAACCGAGAGGTGCTGCGCGCCCCCGCCAGTTTTGCCAGCGAGGACTCGACAAACTCGACCGACTCGACACTCCCGAGCCGCTCCACTGCGCCCCGATTTTCTTCGACCAGCCGCCGAATCTCAGGCTCATGCGCGAACACCTCGATCGGCACTTTCACCTTGGGCTCGACCTTCAGTTCCGCCCGCAGATTGCGCACGCTGGCGATCAAATCCTGCAAGACCGCCATCTGCGTTTCGGTCGCCAGGTCAATCTGCGCGTCATCGGCCTGCGGATACGCTGCGAACGCAATTGATTTCAGCGGAGGCTTGCCCGCGTACATCGCATGCCAGATCTCTTCGGTAATAAACGGCATCACTGGATGCAGCAGGCGCAGCGCGCCATCAAACAAGTTCACCAGATTCGCGCATGCTGCCTGCGCTCTCTCCGGGCTCGCACTTTCCATCAGCCGAGGCTTAACCAGCTCAAGATACCAGTCACAGAACTCGCCCCAGAAAAAATCGTAGATGCGATTGGCCGCCTCGTGAAAACGGTAAGTCGCAATCGCTTCGTTCACATCGCGGGTTGCACGGTTGAAGCGAGAGAGAATCCAGCGGTCCTCAAGCGTAGCGACCGTGAAGCCCGCCACACCCGCGGAGGGAAGGCCGCCCTCGACACTCCGGGGCCGCAGGTTCGGCTCAATCCGATCCACATTCATGAACATGAACCGAGCCGCATTCCAGATTTTGTTCGCGAATGCGCGATAGCCGTCCGTCCGGCTCTCATTGAACGCAATATCGGTTCCCGGGGCCGCCATCGCCGCCAGCGTGAAGCGCGTCGCGTCAGTGCCAAATCGATTAATTACATCCAGAGGATCGACCACGTTCCCCTTCGTCTTCGACATCTTCTGACGCTCGGCATCGCGCACCAGTGCATGAATGTAGACGTTGCGAAACGGTACGCTGTCGTCTTTCTTGTCGCCGTATCCGCTGGCCCTCTTGATCGCGGCATCCTGCTCGTGCCCCTCCATGAAGTGGCAACCGAACATGATCATGCGCGCCACCCAGAAGAACAGAATCTCGTAGGCGGTAATCAAAAGCGTCGTCGGATAAAACACTTCCTGATCGCGAGTCTTCTGCGGCCAGCCCAACGTCGTGAATGGCAGCAGTCCCGACGAAAACCAGGTGTCGAGCACGTCGGTATCCTGTTCCAGCTTCGTGTCGCTGCATTTCGAGCACTTCACCGGCGTCTCGCGCGCCACAATTACGTCGTTGCAATCTTTGTTCGTGCAGTGCCACACCGGAATCCGGTGTCCCCACCACAGCTGCCGCGAGATGGTCCAGTCGTGGATGTTGTACATCCAGTTCAAATAGATCTGCTTGTAGTTTTCGGGCGTAATCGTGATCTCACCGGACTCCACTGCGCGGATCGCCTTCTTCGCCAACGGCGCGATCTTCACGAACCACTGCTCCGAAAGCCGCGGCTCGACCGCCGTCCCGCAGCGATCACATGTCCCGAGCGGCAGCGTGTAATCTTTCTCGGCAACCAGAAATCCCTGCTCTTTCAGGTCGGCCAGCACCGCCTCGCGCGCCTCGTAGCGATCCAGTCCTCGGTATTCGCCGGCGTTTTCGTTCATGCGCGCATGCAGATCCATCACATCAATCCGCGGCAAGTCGTGCCGCTTGCCGGCCTCAAAATCGTTGGGATCATGCGCCGGAGTAATCTTCACCGCGCCCGTGCCAAACTCCGGCTTGGCGATCTCATCGAGAATGATCGGAATCTCCCGCTTCATCAGCGGCAGCAAGACCTTTTTCCCGTGCAGATGCGTGTAGCGTTCATCGGCAGCATTCACCGCGACTGCAGTGTCGCCTAGCATCGTCTCCGGCCGCGTCGTCGCCACAGTGATGAATTCCTTCGTGCCAATCACCGGATAGCGAATTTCCCACAGCTTCCCCGGCACGTCTTCGTGCTTGACCTCGAGATCGGAAATCGCGGTCTCGCAGCGCGGGCACCAGTTCACGATGTACTCGCCGCGATAAATCAGGCCTTCTTCATACAGCCGGACAAATACCTCGCGCACGGCGTGCGAAAGGTTGTCGTCCATGGTGAAATACTCGCGTCCCCAATCCACCGATGCGCCCAGCCGTTTCATCTGGTCGAGAATCGCGTTGCCATACTCGCGCTTCCAACCCCAGACGCGCTCCACAAACTTCTCGCGGCCCATGTCGCGGCGTTTCTTGCCTTCCTTGGCTAATTGGCGCTCGACCATCATCTGTGTCGCAATGCCGGCATGGTCTGTGCCCGGCAGCCAGAGCGTGATGAATCCGCGCATGCGATGCCAGCGCACCAGGATGTCCATCTGCGTCTGGTTGAGCATGTGGCCCATGTGCAGGCGCCCGGTCACGTTCGGTGGAGGCAGCAGCAGGGTGAAGACAGGCCGAGTCTCGCCGGGCGCGGGCGTTTCGACGTGAAAGAGTTTTTCCTGAACCCAGTACTCTGCCCAGCGCGTTTCAATCGCGCCCGGTTCGTATGCTTTCGGCAATTCGTGAGGCATTCTTTGACCCGATTGAGAATGTGTGGCGCGGATACTCCTGTCCGCGCGATCCCGCGTGCGAACAGCCTTCCCCTGCTTTCCAGTCCGAGCGAGCCCGGCAGAATTGTCGGCGGAGGGGGAAACCATTGATCTTACAGGCGCAAGAAAAGAAGGGTCAAACCCGCTCAGGGGTATTACCTACCGAGGGGAAAATGCTACACCCCACACCCCCCACCCAAGCCCCCCCGCGCGCTCGCGAGGCAGGCTGGGCAGGGGTTTCGTCTCGCCGGGCGCGATCCGGAGTGAAATTTGTTTCACCTTGGTGGAGAGGGGGATGGAATCACGCGCAGTCGTGACAACCATCATTGACGCGAACACGGGCGGATGGTAAGAAGGGCCTGTTGTTGGGACTAAGAATCTATGTCACTTCATCGCTCCCTGTCCTTATCCTCGCCCGCCGTGTTCTCGATCGTGCTGTTAGCCGTTGTTCTGGCCGCTTTTGCCCAGAGCGGTGGTGGTGAGCAGCCGCATTCGGCAGCTGCGCCTGCCGTCTCGCCGCACGTTGGCGTCCCGCGCCAGGCCGTCCAGGCGACCCCGCCCTTCCGGCCGGGAGGCGCAAATGCCCCGTTTGGGACGTTTGATTCGCGACAACTGCCGCGGGCTGGCGCTCAGGGGATATTCCCGCGCGCGTCCTCGCACCAGGCTCTTTCGTCGCCCGCCGCCGCAAATGCCAGTTCAATTTTCCGCGAAGCGCCAACCTACAACTCCGGCGGCTACGAGGAGTATGACACGGCTGTAGCCCTGGCGGACGTGAATGGCGATGGCCATCCAGACCTGCTCGTGGTCAACTACTGTGCCAGTACCACCAACTGCTCGAATAGCACGGTAGGTGTGCTGTTGGGCAATGGCGACGGCACCTTTCAAGCGGCAGTTACCTATAACTCCGGCGGCTTTTACGCGTATTCCGTGGCCGTGGCGGACGTGAACGGGGACGGGTATCCCGACCTGCTCGTTGCCAACAACGGTGCCGTGGGTGTGCTTCTGGGCAACGGCGACGGCACCTTTCAAGCGGCGGTCAGCTATAACTCCGGCAGCTCTTCTACGACGTATGTGTCTGCCGTGGCGGTGGCGGATGTGAATGGGGACGGCCATCCCGACCTGCTCGTGGCCAACTCTTACGGCGTTGGTGTGCTGTTGGGCAACGGCGATGGCACCTTTCAAGCGGCGGTCAGCTACAGCTCCGGCGGCGAAGATGTGGCTTCGATTGCGGTGGCGGATGTGAATGGGGACGGGCGTCCCGACCTCCTCGTAGCTGCCGGCAATGCCGTGGGAGTACTACTGGGCAACGGCGACGGCACCTTTCAAGAGCCGGTCAGCTACAACTCCGGCGGCTCTAATGCGTACTCCGTGGCGGCGGCGGACGTGAACGGAGACGGCAAACCCGACTTACTCGTGGCCAACTCATGCGATAACAACGGCTGTTTTCCGACTACAGATGACGGCGTCATAAGTGTGCTGCTGGGCAACGGCGACGGCACGTTTCAAGCGGCGGTCAGCTACAGCTCCGGCGGCTATTACCCGTATTCCGTGGCGGTGGCGGACGTGAATGGGGACGGCCACCCTGATCTGCTCGTGGCCAACAGCTGTAATAGCAGCACCGGCAACAGGGTCTACACTTGCCCGGCTAAAAGCATAGAAGGCAGCGTAGGTGTGCTGTTGGGCAACGGCGATGGCACCTTCCAGGCGGCAGTCACCTACAACTCCGGCGGTTACGAGGCGTATTCCGTGGTCGTGGCGGATGTGAATGGCGACGCGCATCCCGATCTGGTCGTGGCCAACTGCTGTGTAAGCAGCGGCAATTGGTCGATTGGCGCGGAAGGTGTGCTGCTGGGCAATGGCGATGGCACGTTTCAGGCGGCTCCCAACTACAACTCCGGGGGCGTGAATGCACAATCGATTGCCGTGGCGGATGTGAATGGCGACGGCAAGCCCGACCTGCTCGTAGCGAACGCGTGTGCAGACGTCAATTGCGTTAATGGCAGTGTAGGTGTGCTGTTGAGCAACGGCGACGGCACGTTTCAAGCGCGGGGCAGCTACAACTCTGGCGGCTATTATGCGACTTCGGTCGCGGTGGCGGATATGAACGGCGACGGCTATCCTGACCTGCTCGTGGCCAACAATTGCGCCGTCAGCACTTGTTCGAGTGGCGGTGCGGTCCCTCCGGCCGGCGTCATCAGTGTGCTGCTGGGCAACGGCGACGGCACCTTTCAAACGGCGGTCAACTACGACTCGGGAGGCCAATATGCGTTTTCGGTAGTGGTGGCGGATGTGAATGGCGACGGAAAGCCCGACCTGCTCGTGGCTAACATATGTAGCAACAACGGTTGTTATGTACCTCCTAATGGCCTCCACGGTAACGGCAGCGTAAGTGTGCTGCTGGGTAACGGCGACGGCACGTTTCAAACGGCGGTCAGCTACGATGCTGGCGGCTTTAATGTGTACTCCGTGGCGGTGGCGGATGTCAATGGCGACGGGAAGCCCGATTTGCTAGTGACCAACGAGTGTGTCAGCGGTTGCTCGGGCCCGTATAGCGCCGGCGGCGTAAGTGTGCTGCTGGGCAACGGGGACGGAACATTTCAGAGGGCGGTTAGATACAAGGACGGCGATAATGAAGCGTATTCCGTGGCGGCAGCGGATGTGAACGGGGACGGCAAGCTTGATCTGCTCGTAGCCAACAGCGGCAGTTTAAGTGTTCTGCTCGGCCGCGGCGATGGCACCTTTCTGGCGGCTCAGACGACGCCGATCCCGATCACCGACTCCGCCGCCTCCATCGGGCCTGGCCAAATCGTAGTTGCCGATTTCGACGGCGATGGCAAGCTCGACGTTGCCATCGGCAGCGTGAACGCTCTTTTATTGGGCAATGGCGATGGCACCTTTCAAAGTCCGCTCGTACTGGGTGCGGGCGGCCCCGGAACGGCAACCGGCGACTTCAACGGCGACGGACAGCCCGACCTGGCGGTCGGCGGCGTCACGGTTCTGCTGAACATTTCCACTGGATTTAAGCTCTATGCGAGCACGACAACGTTGCTGTCGTCGCTGCCCACATCCGTTTACGGACAGGCGGTCACTTTCACCGCCGGCGTCATAGGCGCGCGCGGCGCGCCCACGGGAACGGTTACATTCGCAGACGGCAATACTCCTCTGGGGACCGTACCTCTGATCAATGGAAGCGCAGTCCTAACCGCATCCGCTTTAAGTGCGGCGTCCCATTCCATCACCGCAACTTACAGTGGCGACTCCAATTTTGTATGGAGTTTTGCGAGGCTCTCGCAGACGGTGAATCGGAGCGCAACAACGATTGCGTTGTCCTCCAGCGTCAATCCCTCTTATGTAAACCAGACGGTCTACCTCACTCCGACAATTGTTCCGCAGTACGGTGGGGCCGTAACTGGCACGGTAATTTACTTTCAGGGCAAAAACGTGGTGGCGGAGCTGAACTACCCGACTCCCTACGGCACGGCATACGCGACCAAGGGCGAGCGCTCGATCAGCGCCTTCTATCACGGCGACGGCAATAATCTCACCAGCATGTCCGCCGATGTGAAACAAACCGTCAGGCCCTTGCCCGCGGCGACCACTACGAAAGCAACCTCATCGGGCACAAGCTATTTCAATCAGCCCGTAACGTTCACTTCAACAACAACCTCGCCCGACGGCCCAATTCCCGACGGAGAAATCGTCACCTTCTACAAAGGCACGATAGTTCTCGGAACCGGACTTACCGCGAGCGGAGTCGCTTCCCTCACCACCTCTGCTCTTTCCGCGGTGGCACACATCATAAAGGCCGCATACGGCGGCGATGGCACCTTTAAGAGCAGTTCCGGCACAATAAAACAAGTTGTGCAGCTTTACCCCAGTTCGGTCACTGTACCGGGGTCCAGCCTCAATCCCTCTAACTACGGACAGGCAGTTACATTCACGGCAACGGTGACTTCCACGGCTCCGTCCACTCCCACAGGAACTGTGACCTTCAAGAACGGAACGGCGACGCTCGGGACGGCCACGCTGAACGGGAGCGGGATCGCCGCGCTGACCAAGAGCAACCTGCCAGCCGGAGGGCTTTCGATCACCGCGGCCTACAACGGCGATTCGGAAACAGCCAGGAGCACTTCCGGGCCGCTGACGCAGACAGTGAATCAGGACGCCGTAAGCATGACGCTGAATTCGTCGCGGAATCCCTCAAGGGCCCGGGCAATCGGTGAAGTTCACGGCTACCCTGACGAGCAACGGTAGTCTGCCAATGGTCAGACCGTGAGCTTCGGTACAACGGCACGGCGCTGGGAAGCGCGACGATTCGCGGGAGGAAAAGCGACGCTCTCGGCTACCTATGCGGGAAATGCTGACTGCAGTTCGGCATCAGCTTCGAGCACGCAAACCGTGAATTGAAATGCGTCATGCCCGTTAGCTAGTATGGGCGTTTGACTTGGCCTGTTCGTCATTCAGTGACTCCCACGAACCCTGAATTCATGCGCCGGGGAATCAACCAGCACACATTGGAGAAAATTTGCAGGCGCAAACCTGTGCGGGCGGTCAAATTACAGCAGTGTCTCAGCGTGCTTGAACAGGGCCCAGACGAAGAAATAGAGAGTTTAAATCTTACACTACCCGGTTAAGATAACGGATATGCCTCTAGAGAGCGAGATTCGCGACTGGATTGCAGCTAACCTCGATTTCCTAGAATCCGGCTTAGAATTAATCAAGAAGGAACAATATCTCCCAAGCGGCGATGGCGCTGCGGGCTTTATTGATGTTTTTGCGAAAGACTCAGAAGGTCATATCGTTGTTATAGAGATAAAGCGCGCGGAACGAGCCGCGCGAGAAGCCATAACTGAACTAGCCAAGTATGCAGCACTTCTCAGGAATGGCAGAAAACTTCGGAAAAGTGAGATACGCTTCATTGTTGTCTCAACTGTATGGGATCAGTTGCTCGTTCCCTTTAGTGAATGGGTAGACTCGACGGATTACAACGTACTCGGATTTAGAGTGACGGCCAACGCTGATGGAAGCCTATCCAGCAAAGTGGCCGTTCAGCCCGCTCACCTTGATGCAGGACGAGTTATCTGTAGAAGACAATTTGTTCAATACTACAAAGACGGCGTAGCATGTGACGCTGCAGAGCCTGTCTTTTCACGAATGTCCCAGGCATGTGGAATTGAAGATTATCTGATATTTCGCGTAAAGGTAACCGGAGAAAACGTATACGGAGTAACGCGCGCACTGATCTACGCACAGCAGAAGCATGACAAAGAGTTTTACGTGAAGAGGCTGAGAGCAAGACTTGAGGAAGAAGAATTCGATGAATTGATGAGTTACACAGAAGACCTCGATCTGGATGATGCAGTCGACGAGTTGGCCGATCACCTGCCCACTTTTGACCAAATTCCGCGATAAACAGAGGAAATCTGCAACCCTGAGAAGGTCGTTGACAGGTTGTCTCGTGGCATTTGGGAGAAACTTTCCGTAAAACGATGGGGGAGTTTTGCGTTAGACGAACGGCTTACGGATGAAACATTGTGGTTCGAGCTCGGCGGATTCGCTGGCACGTCATTCGAACATTTTTTCGCATTCATTCGCTCAGATGACCGAGCCAAAATCAATGAAGTCAACGAGGCTCTCAAGACTACGTTGTTCAACAATCCGGCGTGGAGACACACAATTGCAGATCTGCTGCAATACGCTTCAGAATTGCCAAAGTTGTCGATGGTGTTGATGGTTTTTGATAAATCCAGCATCTTGGATTCCATCTATGTGCTGGGAAAACATGGAGCGCCTTGGAGCTTTCCGATGTTTTCGCTTTTCCTGGATGAAGAGCATTCTGCCCGAGAATTCATCGGAACAGTCCGTTGGAGTGGAAAGCATGCTCCATCCCTTCAGATACTAGTCCGTGACAAGTTCGAGGGGGATTTCTTCGATGGGTACCTCATGGCGAGACATTTCGGCGAACAAAAACACATCAACGCGGCATTGATGCGAGAACTTGGTCTAGAGTTTTGTACCGATTCTCACCAGTATGCGCCCCCGCCGGAAACCAGCCTGTACGATATCCGAGTGCAGGGCTCCACAATTGTTGGGGATGAAAAGCCAAGTAACCACCTGATCAGTGAATTCGCGAGGCAAGAGGTGCAATTCATTCAGGAACTTGTTGCTACATTCGATGCACATATTTGGGAGGGTTCGGATGAAAGCGCAGGCGAAACTGAAAGTGCAAACCAAGTCTTGGACGGCGAAGCAGACGTAGATCGTGGTTTGCGAGTCGGAAGTTTCTTTATAAATGCACCGGATAAGTGTGACCTGTGTGGCTGTCCCCTTTCTGAAAAGAAATACATGATTGACGGAGCCGTGCGACCCTCTGGCATTTGGGCCTTCATGTGTGCCGATTGCTTTGCCGTCAGGGGCCAGGGGCTCGGATGGGGTCACGGTCAACTCTATTTGAGGCGGGAGGACAAGTGGCTATTGGTTGCAGGCTTTTCACCGGAGGAGGTCCCAGAGGAATAGGAGTTTCCGTTATGAACTCATCGTGATCGGAGTCGATATGTAGTCTTGGCTTAAGGCGAATTCGGGTGCTGTTCAGGGATCGGCCCGCTACCGGTGCCCTGTAGAGTTCAGCGAACTGTTCCGCCTGTCGACCCCATGCAACTTGTTCAACCGCCCAAGACGCCACCGTAATTTTCGCCAAGTTTCCGTGCGAGAATACGCTTCATCAACAAAAACGTAAAACCAGAATGGCGGCTTGAGGTTTGTCTAGCAACTCCTTGAAAACTGATCCAAGTGTGTTTGCTGTTTTCTTTTCGGAGGCATGAATGGCTGGGGTTCGGGTGATTTCCACAGTTGTGGATAACGCAGCACAAGGAGGAGATGCCGTTTTTCGCTTCCCCGAAATGCGCACTAGGTAAACAGTGCACTGAGTTCTCGTATAGCGATCTCAAACGCCAAGGACGGGGCGTAAAGTAGCAAATTCGATTCCGGACCAGCACGATTGCGACCGAAATGCTCCGCGCGTGGTGCAATTTTCGCTTAGCTAATTGCACAATTTCCGCTGCACGCCTCTGTGGGCGGTCTCTAAGTCGTTGATTCAAAAAGTCCCAGAAATATCTTGACACGCCTCGCCAGCGGAATACTGTAAGAACAAAGCTGTTCTCTCCTAAAAGCCAGTTCTTCAAACAACCTATTCCTAAGCTGATTCTGGCAATGGAACGGTGTGCCCAATGAAACTGGCAAGAAAGCAAGCGACTCAATCTAGAATGGTGTTTGCGATCCGCAGCCGCCTCCGCGACATCACGCAATTAGTCTGTTGTGTGTTCGATGCCTTGAGGACAATTGTTGAGCACTTGGAGCCCTTGCTTGTGCGGATCTTTGTGTTGACCTCCCTGTTGATCGTACTCATTAAAATTCTGAAGATCCACTAGCAGGGATGCGTGCATTTCGCATTTTGCACAATTTCACTCGCAACCACTCGCTCCCTCCTCTCTAGCTAGCCAGCGCGCGCCCCGCTCCAGCCCTGCCCAGCCTCTCTCTCGCGCGCGCGGGCGCGGCCTCGGGTGTGGGGGTGTGGGGGTGTAGCATTTTCCCCTCAATGCGTATAACCCCGTCAAACCCGCTCATTCACTACTAGGAAATTACATTCGCTGCTCGTGCGTTAGTGCCGAGCATTTCGATGTCGGGGATGGACTTGCATTCGGTCAGAGTGCATGGTGGGGGCATGGTCCCGTCATGCAGAAAACCTGCGAGCAGATCGATGGCTACGGGAGCGGTAGGCGGGCTGAGAACAGTGGCTGTCAACAGACCGCGGCGGACCCATTGCTGACCGGTTTTGGGCATACCGTCGCAACCGAGAAAAGGAATCTGCAGCCAGGAGTCGCGGAGCTCGTGGGTGGACTGCTCGAACGCCTTGCGCGCGCCCATCGCCATGGAATCATCCTGGGCGCAAACCGCCACGATGTCCGTTCCGCGCGATGTTGAGAGAGCAAGCCAGGAGCAAACGATTTTTTGCGCGCTGGCCTCGGTCCAGTGCGCTTTTACCGTGCGCAGCTGAATATTCTCCGGTTTCGTCGCCAACAAGCCAGCATGCCGGAGGGCGGCTGCCTTGCTCTGGCTAGGGCCTTGAATCTCGAGAACGATTCCTCCGAGCGGCACCAGCGCGGCGAGTTGACGGCCCTGAATGCGTCCGATTTCCTCGTGGTCGGCGGTGACGACGAAGGCAGGAATGTGAAAAGCTGATCGCAATTCTGCGATGTACTCTGCATCGCGGCTGAGCACCACCCAACCGATGCCTCCGGCGGCTGCGGCGCGTGCCACATGAGGAAGAGTAGTGGATCCAGCGGGCTCAAAGATAATCACGGTGGGACGGGGTGCGGCCGGGGACTGGATGCGATTGAGCAGTTGCTGACTTTGGTTGACACCGTCATCCTGTGCGTAGACGATGTCGAGATCGGCTCCCAGCCGGGCGGCCGCCTGGCGAGCGCCCTTCACCTGTTCGATCTGGAAATCGTTGGTGTCGTTCGTTACCGATAGCAGAAGTCGCGGCTTCGTCATACGAGGCCCTAGGCGGGTTTAGCAGAATGATAGCCCAAATATTGCCCGCTGTCGGATGACACCGGCAACGGCGGTTTTCCGGAGAGGGCGGACACGCACGGCCGGCAGTCCCCGAATCAGTACATGCACTGCGCCAGCACTACGTCGCGCTCAGAAACCTTCTGTCACCGGGGCCGCGTGATCGCGCCCTCGGCGGCCGAGGTGACCAACGCCGCGTACTTGGCGAACACCCCGGACTTGTAGCGCGGGGCCGGAGGCTTCCATTCAGCGAGGCGGCGCGCGATTTCAGAGTCGGAAATTTCCAGTTCCAGCTTGCGAGTTCTTGTGTCGATGCTGATGCGGTCGCCTTCGCGAATGGCGGCAATTGGGCCGCCCAGCACCGCTTCCGGCGCGACGTGACCGACCATGAGGCCGCGCGTGGCTCCGCTGAAGCGACCATCGGTCATCAGGGCAACGCTTTCGCCGAGGCCCTCGCCGACAATTGCTGCCGTCACGCTGAGCATCTCGCGCATGCCCGGTCCGCCCTTTGGACCTTCGTAGCGAATCACCACCACGTCACCCGGCTTGATCTGCTTGGAGGTGACGGCCTGCATCGCCGCTTCTTCGGAATCAAAGACGCGCGCCGGACCTTGATGTGATCCGCGCTCGTGCCCACTCATTTTGACTACTCCGCCTTCGGGAGCGAGATTGCCCTTCACAATCACGAGACCGCCGGTCGCCTTCAGCGGCTTGCTTAACGGTGCGATCACCTGCTGTCCGGGAGTCTCTTTCGCCGCGTTCGCTTCTTCGGCAAAAGTCTTGCCCGTCACGGTGAGCGTTGAGCCGTCTACGAACTTGCCATCGAGCAGGCGCTTGGCGAGCACAGGAATTCCGCCCGCAGTGTCGACATCGGCCGCGACATATTTTCCCGCCGGCTTCAGATCGGCCAGCAGCGGCGTACGCTCGCTGACGCGCTGGAAGTCGTCAATCGTGAGCAGGCGCGAAGTTTCGCGCGAGGGCGTCCCGTGCATACCCGCTTGCGAACCTGCCCCGTGCGACCCCGCGTGCGAACCTGCATCAGGAGACACCCGGTCGCGCGAGGCCAGTTCGCGCGCAATCGCCAGCAAATGAAGCACAGCGTTGGTCGACCCGCTGGTCGCGGCCACGCCGGCAATGGCGTTTTCAAACGCCGGCCGCGTGAGCACATCGCTTGGACGAATTCCCGTCTTCAGCAGATTCATCACGATTTCGCCGCAGCGGAACGCGGCTTCGTCCTTGCGCGGATCCATCGCGGGAATGCCGTTGAAGCCCATGGGCGAGAGGCCAATGAGTTCCATGACGGTGGACATAGTATTTGCGGTGTACTGGCCGCCGCAGGCGCCGGCTCCGGGGCAGGCAACATTTTCGAGCGCGAGCAATTCGGCGTCGGTCATCTTGCCGGCGGCATTCGCGCCCACCGCTTCGAACACGTCCTGAATGGTGACGTCTTTGCCCTGATACTTTCCGGCGGCAATCGTGCCGCCGTATAAGACGAGGCCGGGAAGATCCATGCGGGCGAGCGCCATGGCTGCGGCCGGAATCGTCTTATCGCAGCCCACAATGCAGACGGCGGCGTCAAACAACTGGCCGCGGCAAACGAGTTCGATCGAGTCGGCGATGACCTCGCGGCTGACGAGCGAGGCGCGCATGCCCTCGGTGCCCATCGTCTCGCCGTCGGAGATGGCGATGGTGTTGAACTCCATCGGCGTGCCGCCGGCGGCGCGAATGCCCTCCTTCGCCTTTTCCGAAAGACGCCGCAGGTGGAAGTTGCACGGCATCGTCTCGATCCAGGTGTTGGCAACGGCGATCAGAGGCTTCGCAAGATCGGCGTCGGTGAAGCCGATGGATTTGTACATGGCGCGCGCGGGAGCGCGGTCGCGCCCGTCGGTAATGTGGCGGCTGCGGTGCTTGAGGTCCATGGGAGCAGTTCTCAGTTGTCAGTTCTCAGTTGTCAGCAAAAACCGTCGATTCTGGTTCTACTGAGGACCGATAACTGACAACTGAACCGTCTTTTACGCGTTCACCACTTTCGGCGCTGCTGGCTTTGTCTCGGCTGCTTTCTTCTTCTCGGACGGCAGCCACGACATCATGGCGCGCAGCTGCTCGCCTACCTTTTCAATCGGGTGTTGCGCGGCTTTTTCGCGGAGGTGAGCAAAATTCTTGCCGCCTTTCTGATTCTCTTCAATCCACTCCTTGGCGAACGTGCCGTCTTGAATGCGTGCCAGAATCTCTTTCATAGCCTTGCGGGTTTCGTCGCCCACGGATTTTTCGCCACGCGTCAGGTCGCCATACTCGGCCGTATTCGAAATCGAATAGCGCATGCGGCTGAGCCCGCCTTCGTAGATCAGGTCGACGATCAGCTTCATTTCGTGCACGCATTCGAAATAGGCGATCTCAGGGGCGTAACCGGCTGCCACTAGTGTCTCGAATCCCTTCTGCATGAGCGAAGTCAGGCCTCCGCACAGCACGGCTTGCTCGCCGAACAGATCGCTTTCGGCCTCTTCTTTGAAGGTCGTCTGCAAAACGCCGGCTCGGGTTGAGCCGATGCCATGCGCATACGAAAGCGCATACTCGTGCGCGCGGCCGCTGGCGTCCTGATGAATGGCGAGCAGTGACGGCACGCCGCCGCCTTGCTCGTACACGCGCCGCACAAGATGGCCCGGGCCTTTGGGCGCGATCATGACCACGTCCACGTCCTTCGGAGGCGCAATGGTCTTGAAGTGAATGGCGAAGCCGTGCGAGAAGCCGAGAATCTTTCCTTTGTGCAGATGCGGCTTGATGGACGATTCGTAGAAGGCGGCCATGGTCTCGTCGGGCGTGAGGATCTGAATCCAGTCGGCGCGCTTGGCAGCTTCGGCGGGCGCAAGGACGGACATGCCGTCGGCGCGAGCCTGCTTGGCAGACCCGCGCTCGGCGTCGAGGCCGACGATGACGTTGCAGCCGCTATCGCGCAGATTCTGCGCCTGGGCGTGTCCCTGGGAACCGTAGCCAAACACGGCGATGGTCTTGCCTTTTAGCGCAGAGGGGTTGGCATCTTTTTGATAGAAGACAGTGGCCATGGCGGACTCCTTGAGAGATGGATATTGGCCGAAGGAGATAATTATACTCGAAGGGCGAACAAACCGAACGGTCGGTCGCGGAAGGCTGCGGTCTTAAGTCCCGTCTTCAAAACTCCAGATATGAGCCGGAATTGGCACGTGGAATTGGTGCCGGGCCGTCGGTTCCCGTCGCCGGCAGCAGAGCCTCGGAGGCCGTCGTATGCAGGTTTTCCCAGGCTGCCTCGGTCAAGGTAGGTTGCGCCCCGACCACGTCCCGGATCATTTGCCATGCCGCGAAATTGAGCGCGCCTTCGGGAGCCGGTCCCATGGCGAGCGAAACCGCGCACTGCGGGCAGAAACAGATTCGCCGCGCTGACGATTTCTGCCGCGGACGAACTCCCGTGGTCTGGGCAAACAGAAACACAGCCACGGACTTCTCGCCCGCTTCAAGCTCCCGATTACAGCGAAGGCAAAATGGATTCTCCAACGCTCCCATCCTCGGCAGGCCTTGAGCCTGCACGAATGACAACACTCTCTCGAACTCGACCCTGTTGAAACAAGTATGCAGGCGGATTCCCACGGGTCGTGATTTCAAATCGTCATGGGAACCAAGCTTTGCTCTAGCCAGATCGAGCTGCGTTCGCGCACTCTACAGCCATGGCTTCGGCCACTGAATCGCGGGACGTCCCAAATTACATGTCGGCATCTCAGTTCCGCCAAATGCGTGGGCGCCAGCAAGCGGCGGCCGTCTGCTATCGCGTCGGCAAGCGCGGGGTCGAATTCCTTCTGGTGCGAACGCGAGCCGGGCGCTGGACTTTTCCCAAAGGGGGCATCGAGCCCGGGCTGACCTATGCGCAGTCGGCAGCGCTCGAGGCCTTCGAGGAAGCTGGTGTTCACGGCCGCATCGAGGCTCTCGCGTTTGCGCGCTACGTGCGCCGTGTGGAGTCGAAATCGGCCGCCAAATTTGTGCTCGTGCACGCCTATCTTTGCGAGGTCTCGAGGCTGGGCAAGCCACAGGAATCGAAGCGGGATCGCACGTGGTTCCTTCCCGAGAAAGCCAAGCGCCGTTTGGAGGAAGGCCGCGCATCCGAATGTGGCACCGAACTCGCTGCCGTGGTCGACCGTGCTGTTGCCAGAGTGCGCCGGCTTCGCGGCGCAGAGGCTGAGGAAGTGAGCAGCCAAGTTCGGAAAGACGCGCTGCAGAGAGTTTGCCTGGAAGCGCCGAGGATGGGGTTGCAAGAAAAAGCGGCAGCCGCAGCCATCGCAGGATACTTTCGGCGTCACGTGCACACCTCAACCGAAATCGAAGCAGTGGCGGATGAGCATCTCCAGAAATTTCTGCCCGACATCAGCGAGCAACTCGGCCAGGAACTCCGTCGGCCCATCCTGCGACTTGGCAATGGCAGCAAACCGCCGGCAAGCTCTTCTGCGAAAGTTACAGCCATTGACGCCGGTGTGGAAGAACGGAACATCCGGCGCACCATTCGGCGTCGCCCAAAATGCGCGCTATAGCTTAGCCTTGCGGAACCTCGAACACGAACAGGCAGTGATCCAGTACAGCCACAGGCCTGAACTGCAGAAGCCAATGGTAGCTGTCGGGATCGCTGAGATATTGGCCGGAGAGCATCGTAGCGCCCACTACCACCGTGCCCGAAACGCGCTCGCTCGAGCGCAGGGGCAAGGCTTGGATCCCGTAAAGGCGAGGGTCCACCGATCCGAAATACGCGAGATGCAGCGGAACATTTGGATGCTCCTGCTGATATTGTCGTAGCGCCAACAGACCTTGCCCCCAATCCAGACTGCTGTCCGTCAGTAACTCACGGCTTCGCTCTGCGGGAACAAACACATTGAAGTAAGAAAGATAGCCCGGAGCATAACGCATAACATCCGCCGCATTCAGCGCGGCCAGCATCGCGAGCGCCAGCAGTGCCGCACGAGCTTTCTCACGACCAAGACCAGCAGCCCACTGCCAGCAGGCAGCGGCAAAGATCAGCAGGAACGGATACAGCGTCAGCACATGGCGATCGCCAATGCCAAGGCGTGACCACAACGCCAGCAGCAGTGCCAACGCGCCAAATCCACCGTAGATAGCCAAATCGATTGCCGTCCCAGGCCGCAAGCGCAACTTTGCCGAAACCAGAACGAGGACGATGCCAGCGAGCGCCAGCGCCAAGGTGATGGTCGGCCATTTCAGAGCAATGGCGACGGGAAAATACCAGCGCGAGGCCGCTCCGTAACTCACGCGTCCCAGGAAAAACGATGGGTGCCCTAGCCGGTTGTGCACCAGCACTTCATGGAAACCGGCAAAGAACTCGGGCGCCGGGAGTGGAACGCTGAGATCGAGTCCCAATCCGCCGGCATGGATCGTCGTTCGCGACTGAGGGTAACTGATGACGAGTTGCCCGTCGTGAAGCACCGCCTTGCCAACATGAAAGAAATACCCGCTCCACACCACGAATCCCGACACGAACAATGCCGTCAAGGCCAGCTTCCACGACCTGCCTGCAGAGCTGGGAAACGAAGTGGACGCGCCGCTACTTGTTCTGGTTTTTCGCGTGAGCAGCACGGCCGTCAGTACCAGCATGACAAAAGGAGGCGCGTAAAACTTGGCAATGAGCGCCAGCCCAAGCGTCACCCCGAGCAGCATCGTGTTGCCCCATGAGGGATTTTTTCGCCAGCGCACCGACTGCAAGGCGACGGCAAAGACGGTCAGGACGCCAATTCCATCCACCGTCGCTACGGTGAAATGAGCGATGAACTGTGGCGAGAACGCAAAAAGGGCAAGGGCAAAATTCGCCGGACCCGGCGAGAACACATCCCACGCGGCGCACCAAACCAGGATACCGAGCAGCACTCCCAGCGCGACGTTCACCATCCGCGGCCCGAGAATGAAGCGCTCCGGACCAGGAGTGAGCGCCGTCACCATCAACCAGCCCACCGGATTCCGGATTGCCATCTGATACTTGTTCCCTTGAATCGGCAGCCCGAGCAACATGTGTCCGAGCGGAGGCGTTTCCATCCACTGATCGAAGCGGTGATTGCGCCAAACGTCTTGTGCGACTGCCATGTGAATGGATTCATCGAAGGTGATCGACTGGGTCCGCGCAAACCAGACACATTGCACAAAGTAAGCCGACAACAGAACCGCGGCCAGAAGAAGGTGGCGAATACCAGCCGAAGCAGGTGTAGCGCGCACGCCTACCGGATTGACCGATGCTGTTTCTTCCGAAGCTGGCGAATTCGACATCATCGGGATGGGAAGCGCAATTATCATCTTCATCCCGCCGGCACGCGAGTGACTGTCAAGGTCACTCGCGCCAAGGCGAAGCGGGATGGTGCCTCGGGCAAGTGGTGGCCGTCCAATTTTGGCCCGTCCGTGCTACAAATATGAGGCCCCTAGGTGCTAGAGACATGATTCAAATCCGCGATACCATCTCTGTGATGCAACGGGAAGCTGTCATCGCGCCGCGCCAGGAGATCCTGCGCACGGCGGCCCGCCTGTTTCAGCAGCGGGGATATGACGCGACGTCGATGAACGACGTCGCCGCTGCGCTCAAACTGTCCAAGGGCGGCCTCTATCACCATTTTCAGTCGAAAGACGAGATTCTTTTCCACATCATGTCGCATGCCATGGACATCACCGAGGAGCGGGTGATCAACGTCGTGCGCCGCGTTGAAGGCGCGCAAGAGCGCCTGCGAACCCTGATCCGGCTGCACATCGAAGCAGTACTGAGCGAAGAAGATCGCGAGATCACGGTGATGCTGCACGAGAATCATCCCCTGCCTCTGGCGCTGCGGCGCAAGATTAATGGGCGCAAAAAAGACTACGTGCACTTCGTGGAGAACCTGATCGCGGACGTGCAACGACTGCGCGGTTCTTCTTCGTCCGTAACTCCGCGGGCCGCCGCTTTCGCGCTGCTCGGCATGATCAACTGGATCTATCAGTGGCATCGACCGGAGGGGACGCTAACCGGCGAGGCGATCATTCGCCAATACACGGAGATCTTTTTCCGCGGGGCCATCGGGTAAAAAAGGTCTCAGTTCTCAGTCGTCATTTGTCAGCTGCAAGTCACCAACAAATTGACTCATTTCTTCCACATCGGCGATCTCGCCCGTGAACGCGCGGCGAAGGGCAAGCTATATCTGGAATTTCTGCGCGTGCCCGCCATGAGCGCGGGCGTTTATGTTCTGGCGGCGGGCGCGACCGATCCGCAGAAACCACACCACGAAGACGAACTTTACTATGTGGTTCGCGGCCGAGCCCGCATGCAGATCGGGTCCGAGCACGCGGACGCGCGCGCCGGTTCGGTGATCTTCGTCGAGGCCGGGCGCGAGCACCGCTTCTACGATATCCGGGACGAACTGGAAGTCCTGGTTTTCTTCGCTCCGGCCGAACAGGAATGAGTACCCACTGAACCTCCGGCTGTGCCTCGCTTCTATTTTTACATCTTATTGACAACCCTCGCGGGCTACGCTGCTACACTGCCTAGCACATTTGCTCGCGCTTAATTTAAGCATCGATCGCGGCATTCCAGGGGGTGATCGTATGAATCGACAGGCCAGAATCGCACCAACTCGAAGCAATAGCGTTGTTGTTCTTGCGGCAGCTTGCCTCCTGTTAGCCGCAATCGCGGTGGCTCAAACCGGAGCCTGGCTCACTCATTCGCACGACGAGCAGCACACCGCACTTTCGACCGTCGGGTCGCAACCACTCAGTTCGATTCACTGGCACGTACCGGTCGACTTGCATCCTCCCGAGGGCGAAATCTTCATCCACTACGGTTCTCCGCTCGTCACTGCGGCCAACACCGTGATCGTTCCGGTCAAAACCAAGGCCAACAGTTTTCGGGTCGAGGCCCACAATGGCGCCACCGGTACGAAGCTATGGATGCTGGCAACGGGCTACCAGGCTCCCGAGGCCGACTTCGTGCCCGGCATGGGCCCGACTATTTCTGGCAACCAACTCCTCATCCCCGATGTTGCGGGCCGCGTGCTGGTGCGCCCGAATCCGGATCAAACCACCGGCAAAATTAGCCATCTCTATTTCTACGGTGTGAAGAACTACAATAGCGACCCGACGGCCTACAAGCAGAACGTGCAGATCGACACCCCGTTGACCGCCGATGCGAACGGCAATCTTTTCTTCGGATTCCTCGTCCTCGGTTCAACTCCCATCAACTTGCAAAGCGGATTGGCACGGATTTCCTCGACCGGCCAAGGCACCTGGGTATCGGCCGCAACGCTCAGCGGCGACTCGTCAATCAGGGAGGTTTCCATTAGTTGCGCCCCCGCTTTATCAGCCGACGGCTCGATTCTCTATGTCGCGGTCGATGACGGCACCGCCGGGTACCTGCTGGCCGTGAACAGCACGACGTTGGCGCTAATCAGCCGGGTCCGCCTCACCGATCCCTCCTCCGGTATGGACGCTTCGATCTACAGCGGAAGCTCCGCCACGCCCACCGTTGGACCCGATGGCGATGTCTACTTCGGCGTGCTGGAGAATCCTTTTCCCAACCACAACGATCGCGGCTGGCTGCTGCACTACAACTCCGGCCTCAGCCAGACAAAGACTCCCGGCAGTTTTGGTTGGGATGACACGCCGTCGATTGTTCCGGCGTCGCTCGTTCCGAGCTACAAAGGAAAATCGCAATACCTGCTGATGACCAAGTACAACAATTACTGCGGCATCGGCACCGGCGATGGACACAACAAGATCGCCATTCTCGATCCCAACGCCACGGAGAAGGATCCTATCCTTCCGGCCACGCGCGTGATGAAGGAAGTCCTGATCATAGAAGGGGTGACTCCGGACCCGGGCTGTTCCGGAGGAGTAAAGGAGTGGTGCATCAACTCGGCCGCCGTCGATCCCGTTAACAAGTCCATCCTCGCCAACAGCGAAGATGGCATTCTCTATCGCTGGGACGTCACGACCAATACTCTGTCGCAACACATCAGGCTTTCGCCGGGCATAGGCGAAGCCTACACGCCCACGGTAATCGGGGCCGATGGCACGGCTTACGCCATCAATCAGGCAATTCTCAACGCCATCGGCACTGCTGCCAAGGAGTGAGCGACCGGTGCGGAGACCACCAAAGCCTCACGCCGCCTTCGGCACCCAATACACTTCCTCCTTCATGTTCTCTTTCTGAAAGCCGATGCGTTTCAGGATGCCCTTCCCGTGCTCGACCATCTCCGGATGCCCGCACAAATACGCGATGCTGTTGGCCGACGTGCATCCCCATTGATCGGCGTATTTCCGGATGAGATCATCCACGCGTCCAGTCTCGCCTCTCCAGGCATCGTCCTCCCACGGACGGCTCACCGTGAAAACGCAGGTAAGCCACGGCGTCTCGTTGGCAAGCTTTTCAAGCTCTTCGCGATAACCGAACTCCCAGGAACGGCTGGCCCCGGTCAGCAGAAATAACTTGTGGTCGTCCGCGAACCGGCCTTCTTTCCAGTCCTTGAACAAAGTTCGCGCATAGCTCACAAAGGGCGCAATTCCGGTCACGGTGCTGAGCATCAGATGCCGCGTGCGCTCGGGCTGTGTGGTGTCCAGCGTGAAGCGTCCCTTGGCCACCTTGCGCAGCAGAACTTCGTCCCCAGGCTGCAAATCGTAGAGAGGTGGCGTGGTCTGGCCCTCCGGTACCAACTCGAAGAAAAATTCCAGCTCCTTCTCATACGGTGAAGAAGCAATCGAGTATGGTCGCTCCAGCCGGCGCGCGTCTTTTTCCACACCAAGGGTCGCGTACTGGCCCGGCAAGAATGAAAATTCCCCGCCGGGATCGACGCGGATCATCCAAAGGTCCGGCGCAAAGTCGGCGCGCCTGGTAATCCGAGCCCGACAGTGCTTGTCATCCATGCTTCAGTTCCCACGAAAATCGACGGTTGCCCCGGCTTCTTCACGAACTCGCAAAACTTGCGCCGATTTCATTCCGGCAAGTCTCGCAAGATCCAGTGACCGACCGGTCGGTACAGGCTTTAAAGACTACCGCAATTCGTCAGTTTTGAGTGGAACTATTCCAAGGCCGGTTAAGTTCTCGCACTGCGCTGCCGGAGTTCCTCTGACGTTAGTCCATAGATCGGCGACGTCGGTATTTCTAGCATGGCCAAATACAGATAGATCTGTCCCCGATGGTGAATCTCATGCTCCATCATCAAGCGCAGCCATTTCCAGACGGTAATCCTCGATCCATCGGGAGTCATGCACTTACCTTCCAGACCTTCGTCACCGACACAAGAAATAATCTCGACCGTCTGACCGTGAAGCGCCTCTCGGAAAGCCATTACGTTTTCGTACCCGTCGGCCAGCTCTCGTCCACAACCGGCGTACCGGCTGGGCCGACCCTGAATCGTTTCGGCAAACATGTAGCGTTCGATGGCAGCGATGTGGCGAACCAAATCTCCAAGCGTGAACTTGCCTTCCCGAAACGACCACTCCAGCTTGTCCGGAGGAATGCATTGCGCAACCCGGGTAGTCCGTTGGTGGACTTTGCTGAGGTATTCAAGGAACCAATCGATCGTCAGTGTAAGCATGACTTAAGCACCGACATCATGTTACAGACATCAGGTCTCAGGTGTGAGGTATCAGGTATCATGCTTCAGGTCGCGCTTCTCCTGAGACCTGAGACCTGAAAAGAGAACAGCCCGCAAGCTTTTCAGCCTGCGGGCTGTCCGGTGGACTGTTTGGGATTGACTGAGGTGGTCACTCTCGTGGCCCCTCGCTACGACCATCCCGTCACGCGAAAACCGCGCGCCGGGAACCCTGGTAATTCCGGTGCCGGTCACAGCTTGTGCCCGGCGGATTCAGCCCATACACACGGATTGTTTTGCGAGGAATGTTCCCGATTTCCCCCGACCAAAGGGTTCCTCGAGAACTCCGCTTAGAGCAACCGCCCTAAGACTCAGCCACCTCACCTGGTCTGGAATTGCTACAACTACCATCTGAACTTTGCATCCGACCACCTCCTTTCCGGTGTAAGCGCAGATTAGCCCAAAACGAATTTGCGGTCAACGGCACCTTGGTCCCAGGCATTGCTACCTTGTGTACTGGACGGCGGTGCTCAGGCAGAATGCCGATTGCCAGTCGAAGAAAAAGACGAATGAGGGTGCCCGCCTGTCGCCAAAAAGCAAAAGGCCCCAAACGGGGGCCTTTGCAAAAATTATGAAATGACTCTGCTAGCAACCTGTTTAGCTGTCGCCTGCCACCGTCCGCAGCTTTTCCGGCAGGAAATGATACGGCGGCCAGGGACCACTCACCACCATCTGGCAATTCTTCAATTGCTTAGCAGCGGTGCTATAGCGGTTCTGATATTTTTCGATGGATTTGCTGTCAATCAGGTGGGCAATGTCGAGCAGCATGCCGTCGGAATCCACGCGCTTGCAGCTCACTTCTTCTTCCAGCGGGTTAAACAGCTTGTGCACCTGTACCGACAGGGCACGCGCCTTGGTCTGGCGTTCGCGATCCCGTGAAGCCTTCTCGCGGAGCTTGGCCAGATATTCCCTGCCAACCGTGTCGGGCAAAACGATCTCTTCCATAGCTCCCCGCATCGAGCCATCGCGCACCGTCAGCTTGATACGCATTTCAGACTTCCCACGCAACCGCGCTACACTCTCGCAGAACGTGCGCCGGTTCGAGCGTACTGCCTGCCGGATGGCGTCTTCGGTGTCGAAGATGGTTCCGAAGCGGAAGGGCAAGACGGTCGAGGTGCGAAAACTCTGGCTGACGACGCGGGCGTGTTCGAGAACGGCTTTTTCGTCAAGTTTACTGGTGGCGCGGTCGTACTCGCTGACAATCACGGCGAAATCCCCGCTCGGATAGCTCATTACTGGAGCGGCGTTTACACCTTGAATTCCATCGAGAACGTAGGGACGGCGGGCGCGAACACCATTTGGGAGCGTCTGGTGTTCGGTAAGGCAGTACGCATACCACGACATGCATTCTCTCCGAATTGCACCGGGGCCTTGGGCACCCTTTAGATTTTTTAAAGCTTAGGGCTGCTCCTACCTGGAGGACGATTGATTGTTTTGTTGAGACGAGGTGAACGCGAAGCCTCGCGTTCTAAGGTGATATTACTTCGGGTTTACGTTATTTGCAACCTTTCTTATCATGAGCGCATCGCTTTT
>JBAQIB010000067.1:0-7203 GCA_049288625.1 Terriglobales bacterium
GATCCAGTCCGACGGTTAACTTCTGCTCTGAGATTTTTATGCTTCGCTGCGCCTCTACGGTGCTAACCTTCTTCATTGCCGGTCTCCTTTATCTCTTGTGCTTCGAGCACGTCGATAACTTGGGAGCCTACTGCATCCCGTCGGAGACCGGCCTTCTCATCCCATCTGGTTACATAAACCATCGGTAAACTGTAAGCGACGAGAAGAACTTTTCCCTGCTACTTCAGCTTTGCGTACTCCGCCTTGGCTTCTTTCAGGATGGGGATGTCGGGGTCGGCGTCTTTCCAGAGGGTGAGGAAATCTTCGTACGCGGCGCGTGCGCGGACGCCTGCGGCAGCGGCAACCGCTCCCTGCGAAGTTTTCGCCTGCAACGCATTGGCACGAGCCACCCCCAGACGCGCCAGCGCTCCCGTCCAGCAGTTCCAGACGATCCCGCTGTGATCGATAATCTTTTGAAACTCGGCGGCAGCAGCACTGCCTTGTCCTGCCAACAAGTATGCCTCACCCCGCAAGTACACTGGATATAGGCAGGAAATATTGTTGCCGAAAGGGATGTTACCCAGCTCAATGGTCCTAACAGCTTGCAGGGCGTTCAGGGCCGGAGCCGGATCCCTTTTGTCGAGCACCAATTGCGCCTGAATCGCAGGCAGCCAAAGCGACTGCATCTGCGTGTCGAGCGGGAAGCGTTTTCCCAAGTCTTGGGCCAGAGACTCGGCTCGTGCCGCATCGCCCGCCATGGCCAGCGCAAGCGCGGCTTCGACCTCGACGCCCTGACTGGCGGGAGCAAGCCTTATGGCTTCAGCTGCGGCCCGCCGCCCTCCCAAAAGACTACCGTACGCGGATTGTTGCAGAGCGGCATTCGCTTGCCATAGTGCGCCATTTTCCTCGTTATCTGCTTGTATGGCGGAGTCCACCGCTCGCTTGGTCAGTTCCCGCGCTTTGGAAACGTGACCCCGATATGCCTCCGTGTCGGATGCGAACGCCAATCCAAAGTGCTCATATTCTTGTTTGCCTGCAAGCCACCTTTGCTGATCGGCCATTGCTGCGGAGTCAGAGCCGAGAAAGGCAAGAGCGCAGAGATGAATATGGAGAAGGTATCCATCGAGCTTTCGCGCCTGCGCTTCGCCGATGACCCTCCGCGCTTCGTCGAAGCGTTGCAAAGCAAGGGCGTCGTTAGCGAGATTCTCGTAGCCTCCAACCCAATCCGGCGCCAGGCGCACGGCTTGCCTCGCGGCCTCCGCGGCCTTCTCATACTGCCCCTGTCCGGACAATACGACGCCCAAGGTGACGTACTCTCCAGCTTTCAACGGGTAGCTCTCAATTTCCTCCTGGAAAATCTGTGCCGCTTTATTCAGTTGACCAGTCACATTCAAGTAGTACCAGGTTGAGATCGCCAGCCTTTCCCGCTCGCTGACATGTTCGCGCAACTGGAATGCTTTGGTGTAATACTCGCCAGCCCGCCCTGGTTGGTTGAGACTGAAGTAGTCGATGCCCACGGCCACGTAGCCCATAGCGAAATTCGGATCAAGCTCGATGGCATGTTGATCGTAAGGCAGGGCCGCAGCGGGATCTCTCTCGCGAGTTGCCTTCTGTCCAAGGCTGTACGCTTTCAGAGCTTCGAGCGAAGACGTGGTGGCCTGCGCGAGGGGAACGTCGAACTTGTGCACCGTGGCTAGCGATTCGCCCAACTCCGAGCGCAGCTTCGACGCCTCCGTGCCCAGAACATTCAGTACCTTCTCCTTGGACGCGGCCGTTGCCTGTTCCTCGGCCAGTGTGTCTCCATCCTGGCAATTCACGGCCTTCAACCCCAGCACATACTGGCTGCCCAGACTGCCGATTGATCCCTCAATGTAAGCCTTCTTGCCCGCCCGCTGGCAAAGCTCACGGGTCACTTCGCGCGTAAGTTTCGTACTGGCCGGACGGGTCATCTGCTGCAGAGTCTTCGTGACTTTGCTGTCGGAGAGCACATTCAGAAAAGGCGATTGCCGCAAGGAAATGTTGAGCGCGGTTTTCAGCGTGTCGTCGAATACCGCGTCACCCGTGGTGTTGGAAAAATCAGCGATAACGATGGTGTCCTTCTCGGTGAGCTTCGGTGCCCTCTGGGACCGCCATAACCACGCGCCGCCAACGATGGCGACCGCTGCTACGAATGTCGCGGCTACGGCTAAAACCGCGACCAGTCTTGTTAGCGGCCGATTTTTCGAAGCTAGAAGACTCTGCTGCTCTTTCTGTTCTGTCGTAGTGATACTGGTGCGGACCGTCTGCTGCCGAAAAAGGAACCCGCTGGGACCCAGGTTGGCAGGGGTTGCGGCATTTGGGACGACGGACAAGTTCTGTGGGACGACCCGTACTGGCGAAACAAACTGATACCCTCGACCCGCTAAGGTGACGATATAACTGTTGTCGCCCGGTTTTTCCTCAAGGGCCCGGCGTAGCGCGGAGATACTTTGCGCCAGACTGTTTTCGTCCACAAACGTATCGGGCCAGACGCCTTTTAGGAGCTCGTCGCGGCTAATCACCCGTCCCGGGTTCTGCACAAGGTAGAGGAGGACATCGAAAGACCGGCGGGTGAGCGTGACTAGGTCGTCTTCCCGGCGCAGCGTTCGGGCCAAGGCATCGACTTGAAAACCCTCTCCGAATTGGAATATCCCACCTGTTTCCTTGGACATGCAGGGAATCCACAGCCTTGCCAGAAGTTGTCAGAACCCGTCACTGGCCTTTGCTCGGGAACTGCGGCAACATCCGCTACCAATGAGCAAGCGAGGTCGCGTGAACCGACTGTACCAATGGTTTAGCGGACGGGCAAGCCTCTTCCGTTCGGGGAAGGGCGGCGAGGGTGCTAGCCAAACCATCCGCACCGAGGTGACGGTCGAGCGGGAAAGCACGACCTTGATAACGGGGGTCGCTGGGGCTTTCAGTGTCTGTCCGCTATGCGGGCAGACACTAGCCCCGGCGCAGACGGAACAGGCGAGACTTCGTTTACAAGGAGGTTTGCCACGATGAAAAACACAGAGATTAGGACCAGCGGGTTGCCGCACGGACTTTTCCGAACAAAACAACAAGGGAGAATCAAAATGCAACGAGCGATCGCACATCTGAGTATTGGGTTGGCTCTGTTCCTGACGAGCATTGCAAACCAAGGCATGGCGCAATCCAAGCCAAAACAATTGAAGGGCACCGGTTGGGATGCATTGACCGAGAGCGCGCCAGCAGTGGCGTCGGACGGAGTAAACCGATATGCAGCCTGGAAGGGGCAATCCACCAACAATATTTACTTTTCAGTTCTCGACAGCAAAACCGGGAAGTGGTCGGAGCAGGCAGTTGTCGGTGGCTCCGGTTGGACCGCGGGGACCAATACTGGCCCGGCATTGGCCTACGATGGGTACGAATACGTGTGGTTGGTGTGGAAGGGACAAGGAGCGACAGACAGGGTCTGGTATTCCACGTGGAATGGAAGTTCGTGGTCGGCTCAGCAGGTGGTGAACGGTTCCGGCTGGAATTCCGAGACGACTGTTACGCCAGCGATAACATTCGCTTTCGGAAATACACCGTACGTGGCATGGTTAGGCGCCTCGGGCAACAAGATCTGGTACAGCTACATTCTTGACGGATGGGCAACACAGCAGACCATCAGCGGCCCGGAAACGAGTATCGCGCCCGCCCTCAGCAGCAACCTGACGTACGAGCTGGATTTGTATACGAATGGGACGAACGATATCTCGTTAACCTACGGCGAAATGGACTCCGAACCTGAACCCGACTGGAGTTCCGGGGGAACGCTCTCGTGTAGTGCAGAGAGCAATGTCACGCCAGCCGCGGCTTTTTTCATCAACACAGCAAAAGGGCCGCTTTGGGATGATGTGGTTTTCTGGAAAAACTCTTCCAACAACGCGATCTCGTATTCCTATAACTGCGGGACTGTCAGTGGCAGCAGTTGGAGCGCCGAGACCAACGTTGCGCCAGCTGTAGCGAGTTCTCCGAATGCGGCCGAAGCATCAACCGCCGCAATTCTCGCGTGGAAAAATGCCACCGACAACACCATCTGGTACTTAGACCCGACGACCCTTCCAGGGATGAAGGGATTCCACTAAGCGGTGGAACCAGTTGCAAGCGGTGGCGTTGACGCCAGCTCCCGCGCAGGCGGAACGGACAATCGCTGGCGCTCAGACGGTTTCGATTTCACACGAATCAACTAAGGAGAATTCTATGAAGCAATCGATCGGACATTTGACTATTGGATTGGCTCTGTTCCTGGCCAGCTTCGCAAACCAAGGACTAGCTGCAAACCAAGTGAAGGGCTCCGGCTGGAAAGCACTGACCACGACAGCGCCGGCGGTGGCTGAGGACCAAAACGGAACTAAGTACGCAGCTTGGCAGAAGGCTGGGAGCACCCAGATCGTGGTCGCCACATCACCGGCGAACAGCAACACATGGACGCTGCTTGGAACATCCGAAGGGGGAGCGGGGGTGGTGGGCGGCACGACCTGGACCGCGGGGACCAGCGCCTCTCCAGCGTTGGCCTTTAATTCCCAAACCAACCAAATGTGGTTGGCATACAAGGGGCAATCGACACCGGCAGACAGGATCTGGTTCACCAAGTGGAATGGAACCTCGTGGGTGGCCCAGCAAGCGGTGTCTTGCACGAACGGGACGCCAGAGACCGACATCGCACCCGCCCTGGGTGGAGGCGACGACATGACCTTGGGATGGCAGGGAGCCGCAGCCACTGATATCTGGACCACGGCGTGGGACGGATCAGGATGGGGACCGCAATCCACTGTACACGGCTCCGACCCCACCTGGACGGCTGGGACGAGTACCACACCCGCCTGGATTTCGCCCTACGTTAACGGGGATCCCTACGTCCTGTTTTGGAAGGGAAACTCTACGGATATCTGGATGAGCGAAAATAACGCCGGCGGATGGGAAACGCAGACAAAGGTCACCTGCAGTACGGAGCCAAGTTGGACTTACGAGACCAGCCTTGCTCCAGCCGTGGCTTACAATAACCAACCCGACCAAGGGCCCTACGTCGTGTTTTGGACGAGCAGTTCGAGTACGTCGATCCTCTATTCCTACGGGGCTGAAAACTCCTGCGGATGGTCGGAGCCGGCAGCAGTCCCTGGCGCGGCCACCAATGCTGCACCGGCGGTGGTGTTTCCACTCTCCGGTGACTACATTGTCGCGTGGAAAAAGGCGACCAACAATACAGTCTGGTACTACAGCTTCGACACCCTTAAGCCGTAGCCCATAGCTAGACAGCGGTATCGACGACGCGGATCGTGCAGTTGGAAAGGCAGGCGGCTAGGGAGCAAATTCCTGGCCGCCTAGCAATTCCTCGGTACCAGCCGATCAGGGTGAGCGGCATCTGTTTTCCAACTGCTGTGGCTCCGTCACCACATGGTGCACGCGCGCACGTAGATCATGAACCAGTTGCAGGCAGCGGCGCAGACACGATAAGCACGCAGCACCGGAAAACATCCAGCTTCACTCGATGGTTCAGGCTCGCCTGCCTTGCGGAGACGATTTCACTCTGCGTGGTTGGTGAAAAATCCCGTCTCTGACAATGTCGGCGGTGTCAAGCAAATTTGAGGCGTAGTTCTCCGTGCACTCGAACAAGAGCGCCATTTCGCTCTAGCTGAAGATCGTTGCGGTCCTCGCGCTGGCTGCAAGAATCTTTTGATTGCATTTGTCCATCCTCCTTTTAATATTTTTGGGGCCGGTTTGATCCTTCAAGTTCTGGCGGACGGGCTCCGCATTTTCCGGATCCCGTCCCCAGAGCAGGTTTCGTCATGGAGTGCAGCCGCCGTTCACGGCGCAACCTTCTGTGCTGAATAACAGCGAATGGAGGCCCTGATAGCCTGTGCTCCCCTGATTCACTGTCTCAATGGCTTGGGAGTCGCTGTCGTCCATCATGGTCAAGATCATTGTCGAGCTGGCCTGTGAGCCTGGGTAGAAGACCTTGCCAGTGCCGTTTACGGCATATCCACTGTCAAAGAAGATGTTGAGGGTGTTGGGAAGATACCACTCTCCATCAGGGCCGGAACCAGAGCGCGCCGGTAAAGAACGCAGAGCAACGGTCGTACCACACCGGACCCAGGGCGTCGCGAGTGGACATGCCTATGCTTTTAGGCCTCAATCAAGAGTGACAACGTCAAGAAACTATTGTCTTGAAACTTCGAGCGAAGGGATTTGGTGAGTGCAATCCCCGAATTGGCGGCATGGTAGCGAATCGGATTTTTCGTGTCAATACCTATTGGGAAAAAATCAAAACTAATTTTTTAATGTTGTTGAGTTTTTCAACAGTTTGGTCTGGGGCTTCTTGCTACGCGGGGAAAGAGTTCACGGTCAAGAAACGTTTCAAAAGTTCCCGACTGTCCCGGAGTAGTTGACGTACTGGTTTGTTTTCCGCTGTGGCTTCGGCGGAGTACGAGCCGTGCTTCCAACGTGCGCATCGCGACCTCGCCAATCCTTCCGGAGCGCGCGGTCCGGTACTGGCGCCTCCGTGCATCCGGCATCGACCGTTGCGCATGCCGGTTGCCTTACACGCCGTGCCACGACGCGTTTTTGCTCCGCATCTCGGAGCGGTGTTCGGGTCCCCTGGCGGGTTCCCATTTTTCGGTCACCCCCGTCGAATGGGGGTCGTCTGTTCATTGATCTTGTCTGCGTCAGGCCCTCTATCTGCGAGCTGCCGCCTTGCCTTCGGGAGTTGGCCTTAGCACGAGCGGATGGCAGCTTACGTAACTTCCTCACACAACTAGGCCGCATTGATATTCTGGTGATCGATGACTGGGCTATGGGGCCGCTGAATGCGCCGTTTTTTCCCAAGCGTTGTAAATTTCCTCGTGACAGGTCTTGCAGGTCTCCGCTCCCACGTACTTGGAGGCGTCGGATGAAGATGAAGGTGCGCCGGCCACGGGTGCGCTCGCGGATTGAGCGCTCTTATCGGCCGAAAAAGGCTGTTAGCCTTCAGCTGGTTCTTGTGGAAGCCAGCAACTGCGCACTCCACACGAAAAGCTGAAGGCTAACGGATGTTTTTAGAACTCGTAATGCACTCCAACGGTTAGGTTGTTTGCATGGAAGTTTCGAGGAGCTGTGAACCCGTAGGCCGGACCGCTCATCGCAGTATTTGGCAGCGTGCTGCAGGGCACGACCGGAGCCGGCATAGTCGGCAACGGAAGCGTGCTGGAGGGATTGCAATAC
>JBAQIB010000068.1:0-1552 GCA_049288625.1 Terriglobales bacterium
GATCGCGCTCGCTGTGAATTGCGGCGCCGGCGGGAACGCGCAGGTCGAGAACCAGCAGCGTCATGGCGATGGAAAACACGCCGTCGCTTAGCGCTTCGAGGCGGCTCAGTTTCTGACCGGCGATGCGGTTGTAATACCAACCTGCGTAGCTGATCATGCATGGGCCCAGGTTCGGCGACCGATGGACATGACGCGCCAGGGCTGATCGCGCAGGCGATTCCACGCCTCGCAACAGAGGGCGACGATCTGGTCGTATGATTCGAAGACGCGGTTGGACAGCCAGTTGTCGCGCATGAACTGCCACAGGTTTTCGACAGGGTTCAATTCGGGAGCGCGCGACGGCAGCGGCAAGATGGTGATGTTGTCAGGCAAGTTCAGCTTTGCCGTGGTGTGCCAACCGGCTTGATCCATGATGAGGACGGCGTGGGCGTCGGGTTCGACGGCGGCGCTGATCTCGGCCAGATGAGCGTTCATCGCGTTGGTGTCACACCACGGCAGGATGAGGCCGATGGCCTCGCCGCGCGCCGGACAGATAGCACCGAAGATGTAGGCCCATTGGGTGCGCTGGTCATGCGGGGCAGAGGGCCGTGTTCCACGCCTGGCCCAGCGGCGCGTGATCTTGTTCTTCTGGCCGATCCGGCACTCGTCCTGGAACCAGAGCTCGATCTTCACGCCCGGCTTGAGGTGGGCGCGGATCGCCGCCATTTCCACCTGGAAGTTTTTTTAAATGCCTCCACTGCAAATTCGTTCTGGGCGTAATGGCGCGGTCGCGCCGAGAGCTTGCGGAAGCCCATCGCCTTGAGCATGCGGCCCACCGTCGTCTCATCGAGCGACACGCCGAACTCATCCGATATCCATTGCACCAAATCGATCAGCCGCCAGCGTACAACCCCGTGAATGGCTGGGATGGGGCCCGCTTCCACAATCTGCTTGAGTGCTCGGCGCTGCTTCGCATTGAGCTTGGCCTTCGGCCCAGGCGCCTTGATATCGATCAGCCCGTCCGGCCCTCGGCTGTTGAACCGCAGCACCCAGTCGCGAATGCTCTGAAGTGTCACCCCGCCAACACGCGCCGCATCACTGCGCGAGCCGCCGTCGTAAATCTCCGCCAGTGTCAGAAGCCGCCGTGCCTGACCGCTATCCTTCGATCCCCGCGCCAGCCGGCGCAGCTCCCTCGAGTCAAAATCCTTCCGAAGCCTAATCGCCGCCATGGCAAACCTCCCTGTTTGCCATGGTGAATCATGATTTGCCCCTACTTGGGAATCCCCCGCGAGTCACGACCTACGCAGGTTGGTATTAGCGCTAATGGCCACGTTCTTCCGGCTGATCTTCTGCGCCGTCTATGCCCCGCTTTCGCTGATGCATTTCATGCCGCTCGTTTTCCTGCATGGCGATTCATCTTTGTCGGCATTCTCGCAGACCCAGCTGCAAGCGCTCACTATGCTGTCCTTCAAGGCACACAAACTGGGTTATCAGATTGGGCTCGTCTTCTTCGGCATTCATTGCCTTCTGATTGGTGGATTGATCGCCTGGTCGCGATTTCTACCGCGTCTAC
>JBAQIB010000069.1:0-25316 GCA_049288625.1 Terriglobales bacterium
GTAATCCGCGGAAAGATCACGGCAGCAGGGTTGAAGCTCCTTCGTGGGATGGATGAGCCGGTAGAAAAGCACAGCCGCGAGATGCTAAAGCATGTGGGGCAGGAAAAACTGGGACAGTTGATTGAGCTGCTGGAATTGGTTCGGAGTGGGAAAGTTTAGCGCAGCCGAGATGCCCAAAACGCAGAGTAAGAAGCTTCGGCTGGTTTGTTTGCCGGAACAGCTTACTTGGAATCAAAACGCAGTCAGATCGCGGTGTCCAATACGTTTGATAATGAATGCCTTGAGTTCTGGGCGTCCCTGCGTGTAGCGGCCGACATTGATCCGACGATCTTTTGTGAGATAGATCACCAGACCGCCCTTCCCGTCTGTGTTTACGTCCTCAACCTCTTGCCACAGGACATGCCGCCTGAAGAGCAGATGATGCCAAGTCAAACGTTCGTCGGAAACTTCGACAACAATCGGCCAACTAAAGATGGTCATGGCAAGAAAACCAAAACCCAACACAAGTCCCAGAGTGTCCCCCTACCTGTATTTCTGGTCGTCCTGGCAGACAGTACTCGCCTCGAAGGCAACCACCCAACCGAACATAATGAGTCCTCCAGGGTATAAAGCCCTTAGAGGGGGAGACGGCATGAACTTGTCCTTCGCGTCACTGGGACGGTTCGCGAGCGTGTACGTCCAACGAACCAGGAAGGGAACAAGGGCGGCCGCAACTACTGCAGATGACATCACGGGTCTCCTCCGGCCGTGACCCCGAGCTTAGTCTAACGCGGCTCCGCTACTTCTTCCGCTTCGCAGCTTTTTTTCTGGAAGAGGCCACATTCTTCCGAACGGCATCTTTACCTGGAAATACCCGCGCGAAAATCTTATCGATGTTCTTCAGCTGGCGCTTTAGGTCGAATGCGCGCTCGATTTTCGCGCGGGGCACACGGCCGGTGATTGCCGGATCGCTGAGGACAAGTTCTTGGAAGTCCAGGTCTTCTCTCCAGGCGCGCATGGCGTGGCTCTGCACCAGGCGGTAGGCGTCTTCTCGCGAGATGCCGCTTTCGACCAAATCGAGCAGCAGCTGCCCGCTGAAGACCAGACCGCGGGTACCATGAAGGTTGGCCAGCATCCGTTCGGGATAGACAAACATGGTCTCGATCAGATTCGCAGTCTTGCTTAGCAGGTAGTCGGCCAGGGTGGTCGAATCGGGGATGATGATGCGCTCGGCCGAGGAATGCGAGATGTCGCGCTCGTGCCAGAGAGGGACATTTTCAAATCCGGCTTGCGCATTCGCGCGGACTACGCGCGCTAGTCCAGAGATTTGCTCGCAGGTGACCGGATTGCGCTTGTGCGGCATGGCCGACGAGCCTTTTTGCTTTTCGCTGAAATACTCTTCGGCTTCGCGAACCTCAGTGCGTTGCAGGTGGCGAATTTCGGTGGCGATCTTGTCGAGCGTAGAAGCAATCACAGCGAGGGTTGCCAGATAATGCGCGTGGCGGTCGCGCTGAATGACCTGGGACGACACGGCTGCCGCTTTCAACCCCAGGCGGGCACACATTTTCTCTTCGAGTTCGGGCGTGAGGTGGGCAAAGGTCCCTACTGCGCCCGAGAACTTACCGACGCGGAGATCCTCGGCGGCAGCGTGGAAACGAGCGATGTTGCGGCGTGTCTCCGAATACCAGTTGGCGATCTTGAAGCCGAAAGTGATGGGTTCGGCGTGCACTCCGTGAGTCCGCCCGATCATCGGCGTATCTTTGAATTCCCAGGCCCTGCGCTCAAGCACGTCGGCCAGGCGCTCCAGGTCGCCGGCGATCAGCGACGATGCCTGCTGAATGAGCAGCGCCTGCGCGGTGTCGACAACATCGTTTGAGGTGAGGCCGTAGTGGAACCAGCGCGCATGCGGGCCGACGATTTCGGCGACGGCGGTGGTAAAGGCGATGACGTCGTGCTTGACCTCGGCTTCGATTTCGAAGATTCGTTCGACGTTGAAATCGGCGCGCTCGTGGATCGCTTTGGCGGCATCTTTGGGCACGATTCCCGCGGCAGCAAGGGTTTCGGTGGCGGCAACCTCAACAGCGAGCCAGGTGCGGAAGCGGTTTTCATCGCTCCAGATGCGGGCCATTTCCGGCCGCGTATAGCGAGGAATCACGGAGCTGTCTCCTGAAATCGGGGCGTTGAATGGGAACTCAGGATTGTAAATCAGTCACGCGCGTGGTGTGTAGTGCTGCCCCGCCGTGCCGCCGCGCCTCGGCCGCGCGGGAGATGCTTCCCTGCTCAAGTTGCCCGCGACGCACAATCTCGCGCCCATCTACTTTGCTGGCTCTACGAAGACAGCGGTTCCATATGCGAGGACTTCGGTGACGCCCTGCATCACTTCGGTGGCGTCGTAACGGGCACCGACGACCGCGTTGGCACCGATTTCCGCGGCGTGCTGCAGCATGAGGTCAAACGCCTCGGCGCGGGTTTTTTCGCAGAGATTAGTTAGTAGGGTGATATTTCCGCCTACCAGTGTCTGCAGGCTCGCGCCGATGGTGCCGAAGATGGATCGCGACCGCACCGTGATTCCGCGGACCACGCCCAGCGTTCGAACCACGCGGTAGCCATCGAGTTCGAACTGCGTGGTCACCATATTGTGAGCCACCATGCGTCCCGTCGTCGCTGAATAGTTACCCATGACCCCTCCTCGCACAAGACACCGCCAATTCTACGTCTCGTTCTTCCGGTCTGAAAGTGACACGAAATAGGACCCTCTATAATGGTGCTCGTCCCAGTGTCGCGTTCTTCGGAGGATCTCATGTATTCACGTAGAGGATTTCTTAAGAAAGGTGCCGTTGCTACCGCTGCGAGTGCAGTTCTGCCCGACCTTGTACATGCGGCGGACAAAGGCACCGCCCTGCCGCCCTCGATTGCGGCGTTGCGCTCGCTTCGGGCCGAGGCCCGGTCGGTCGCCGTGGAGGAGCTCGCCGACCGTCAGGAAAAGGCACGACGGCTGATGCGCGACAACAACCTCTCTGCCATTCTGCTGGTCCCGGGCACTTCGCTTCGATACTTCACCGGGATTCGCTGGGAAGGCGGTGAGCGGCTGTTTGCCGTGGTGCTGCCGTCCAAGGGCGCGGCGTTTTATGTATCGCCGGCATTTGAAGAAGACCGGGCGCGGGAGCAGATCGCGCTCGCCCCCGAAGGCAAGAACCCCGACCTTCGCGTCTGGCAGGAAGATGAGAGTCCTTACGAACGTGTGGCGCAGGGGCTCGCTGATCGGAGAATCTCAAGCGGCACAATCGCATTTGAGGAAACCATCAAATTTGTGTTCACCGACAACATTCGGAAAGCCGCAGCCAGCGGGAGTTTTGCGAGCGCGACACCGGTAACTGCCGGCTGCCGCATGATCAAGAGCGCGCACGAAATCGACCTCATGCGTCTGGCAGCGAAAGTTACTCTCGCCGCTTACGAGGCGACGTATCGTTCCATGAAGGCGGGCATGACACAAAAAGATGTCGAAGGGCTGATCGAAGCAGCACACCATCAGCTCGGATTTGAGGGTGGTGCGGACGTGCAGGTCGGTGAGTATTCCGCGTTCCCGCACGGTTCGGTCGCTCCGCAGGAAATTCTTGAAGGAACGATTGTGATGATTGACGGGGGCTGCATGGTGGAGGGCTACGCCTCCGATATCACGCGCACGTTTGTTCTGGGCAAAGCGAGCGACAAGATGAAACAGGTCTTCGAGATCGTCCACCGCGCGCAGAGTGCAGCACTGGCCGCGGCCCGACCGGGAGTGGAAGCCGGATCGGTGGACGCGGCCGCACGCAAAGTAATCACCGATGCCGGCTACGGCCCGGATTATAAATTCTTCACTCACCGCCTGGGACATGGCATGGGCATGGACGGCCATGAGTGGTCTTATCTGGTGCGCGGCAACACGACCAAGCTCCAGCCGGAAATGACTTTCAGCGACGAGCCGGGAATTTATATTCGCGGAGAGTTCGGCATCCGGTTAGAGGATGACATGCACATCTTGCCCGACGGTGCGGAGTTGTTCACGCCACAGAGCCCAGCGCTGGAGAATCCATTCGGAAGAAAGTAGAACTTATTTTGCGCCCCTCATTAAATCGCTGAGTTCGTGCACATCTGCCGGACTGGCGTCGCTGATCACGACGTAACGCAATCCACCGTCGCTCCATGTCTCCACGTTGAAAGCCAACTCCCGAACAGTGGCGCCGATCGTGAGCGGGATCGTACCCGGCCGGTCTTGCAGAACAAACACCGACAGTTGATGATTGCGAATCTGGAACAGCAGCTGAGCGCCGGGGCTATGCGCGAAATACATGACCCGGCCGCCAAGCAGCTTGAAGGAAGAGTTCTGCAGCTCGGGAAGATTGAATGTAAATGGCAGCTTGCCCTGGAACCATGGCTTCACGGTATGCCGGTCGGTTGAAACCACATCGACGGGATTGGCGCTGGCCAGAGTCGCAACATGCAGGTCGACCAGTTCTGCCAGAGCCCGCTCGCGCGCCGTGTGCCGCACCCACAAGGTAAGGCCGACCGCCAGTAGCGCAAGGGCTACGGCGGGCATCCATGCAAATGCCCATACCGGCCGACGCTTTGGCTGGATGCTCTTTTCGACGCGCAACCGGAACTCGGGCGAAGGCGAGTATCGCGCCGCGGCCGCTTGCGTCCTGCGCTTCATCTGGAGGCGGCTCAGCGCCTCAGCGGCACAGGAGGAACAAGTGCGAAAATGGGCTTCCAGCCTCGCGAGTTCTTCCTGCGAACAAGCCCCATCCATGTACGCGTCCAGCTTGTCGCGCCACAGGTCGCACGTCATCGCGAAGCCCCCTGTACTCTGGCTGCCAACAATTCGCGCATGGCTTTGCGCGCGCGCGAAAGACGCGACATCACCGTTCCCACAGGAATGCCGAGGGTCTCGCCGATTTCCTGGTAGCTCATTTCCTCCAGATCGCACAGAAGAATGATCTCTCGGGACTTCACCGGGAGTTTCTCCAGAGTGTCTTGAATCATCTTCTGCTCCACGCGCGCGAGCAGGACGGACTCCGGAGTTTCGGCAGCCGCTGGCTCCGCGCTCTGGTCGTCGTCGCTGTCGAGCGAGACCGATGAGGAAACCTTCAGACCCATCTGCGTCGTCAGGAATGTATTCCGCAGAATGCGGTACATCCAGGCGCGGAAATTCGTCCCCTGCTGAAATGAGGGAAAACCGCGCAGCGCCTTCATGTACGTTTCCTGAACCAGGTCTTCAGCCGACGCGCGGTCTTGGGTGAGCCAGTGGGCGAAGTTGTAGAGCCGGGCGAAAAGTGGCATCGCCAGTTCTTCGAACGACCCGGTATCGCCAGAACGATCGGCCACAGCTGAACAGTTTACTCCGGGCGGAAGCCCTCTCGGCCTCACGCCCAACGGCCGGTGGGCTTATCGGCCACGAGAAAACACGTCGTTGGTTGCTCCTTTCACCTCATATAACTGGAGCACCCGAAAAATATTCCCCACACATGTTATTCAGGCCGAAAGCGGGTCCCTGGCGGATCCGCCCGGAAAAGGCTGACAGCTAGCCTTGGCACTCTGCCGTGCGTCATGAAGTAAAGATAGATCCGCGTGCGTTCCCTTAATCGAACACGTGCTGGTCCACAGGACGGTCGTAGCCGGGATGCAGTTGCCTCCACTGGTCTTTAATGGCCATTGCCAGACGCTGGATGCCTTCGCGGATCTGCTCGGGCTGCGCGTTCGAGAAATTCAGACGTAAATGGCGCACGCCTTGTTCAGCGTATCCATTGCCCGCGTAGAAGCAATCGCCCGCGACGAAGGCGACATTCTGTTTCAGCGCGGCCTTGAACAATTCATTGCAATTCATGCCTTCCGGCAGGGTGACCCACAGGAATAGGCCGCCCATCGGGCGCGTCCAGGTCACTCCGGGAGGGCAGAATTCTTCGAGTGCTTCGAGCATCACGTTGCGCCGTTCGCCGTAGACACGGCGGATCAGCTTGATATGTTCGTCGAGGAAGCCGTCGCGCGCCACTTCGTAGGCTACCATCTGGCCGAAGGTAGACGTGTGCAAGTCGGCTGCCTGCCGGAGCTGAATCAGTTTCGAGATTACATCCGGCGGGGCGACGATCCAGCCCAGGCGCAACCCGGGCGACAGCGTTTTCGAGAACGTGCTCAGGTAGATCACATTGCCGATGGAATAACCATCGTCCCGGCGCAGGTTTTCGCGATCGAGCACAACCAGCGGAGGCAGATGCTCACCCTCATAGCGCAACTGGCCATAGGGATCGTCTTCAACGATCGGGATGCCGTAGCGGTCGGCGAGCAAAACGAGCTCATGGCGCCGACCTTCGGCTAAAGTCGTGCCTCCCGGGTTCTGGAAGTTGGGCAGCACGTACATGAACTTCGGCCCTGACCGCAGCGGCCCTTCGAGCAGGTCGGTGCGCAGGCCGTCGTTGTCGCTGAGCACGCACAGGTATTCCGCACCATAGACATTGAATGCTTGTAGCGCGCCGAGATAGGTGGGCGCCTCGACCAGAACGCGGTCGCCGGAGTTGATGAGCAGCTTACCAATCAGGTCGAGAGCCTGCTGCGAGCCCGATGTGATCAGCACATGCTCGGGCTTGGCTTTTATGCCGTAGCGGGAAGTATGCCGGGCGATCATTTCGCGCAGCGGTTCGTAGCCTTCGCTGGCACTGTATTGCAGCGCGAGCTTGGCCTGTTTGTCCAGCACCTTCGCGCAGGCTTCGCGGAAGCGTTCGACCGGAAAAACGTCGGGTGCAGGCAAACCACCGGCAAACGAAATGATTTCTGGGTTTTGTGTAATCTTAAGAAGCTCGCGGATGGCGGAGCTGCGGACGTTCTTGGTGCGCTGGGCGTAACGGGAAGTCCAGGCGGTTGACATTCGTACCCTCCCGTTAATTGAGTCTACATTGAGAGGGTGGCCTGCGCGGTGATCTACACTCTACGCACTGTGACAACGGTCACCCGACCCGGGTGACCCGACCGACCGGACGGGCGGCAGAAACGCTCTCGAAGGCGTTCATTCCACCACCCATTCTCGCATCCGCCGTAGCAGTGAGGCTGGGGCGTCGGCCTCTAATTCCACCAACCCGTCCTGATACTGCCGCGAATAGATGCGGGCGCGTGCTTCAAGCAAAGCCAGCGTCTTCCCTTCTTTCTGTGGAATCCGCAGCCGCACGCGGCTGGGGCGGTCCTGTTCCAACACCGCATCAATGCGGTCGAGCAGCGTGGTCAGCCCGATTCCCTTCACCGCCGAGACATGGATGGTCTGGCTGTCGTCGCGCAGCGATTCACGCTGCTTGGGAAGCAAAAGATCGATCTTGTTCATCACGTGCAGGCGCGGCTTTTTGTCGGCGTCCAGTTCCTTGAGCACGCTCTCCACCTGCGCATCCTGCTCTGCTGAAATCGGGCTGCTTGCATCGGAGACCTGCAGGACCAGCGTCGCCCGCTGCACTTCTTCCAGCGTGGCGCGAAACGCCGAGACCAGCGTATGCGGCAAGTGGCGGATGAAACCGACCGTATCGGACAGCAGGACACTCCGTTTCGACGGCAGCTCGGCGCCGCGCAGCGTCGGATCGAGCGTGGCGAACATACGCGGCGAAGCCAGCACATTGGCGTTGGTGAGTGCGTTGAACAGAGTTGACTTACCGGCATTCGTATAGCCGACGAGCGCGATCGTGGCCACTGGAACCGATTCGCGGCGCTGCCGCTGCTGCGCCCGGATGCGCCGCACACTTTCGATCTGCTGCTTGACGTGCCGGATGCGGCGGTAAATCTTGCGGCGGTCGGTTTCAAGTTGGGTTTCGCCGGGTCCGCGGGTGCCGATGCCGCCTCCAAGTTGTGACATTTCCACGCCGCGCCCAGCCAGGCGCGGAAGCATATACTCGAGTTGCGCCAGTTCTACCTGCAACTGGCCTTCGCGGGTGCGGGCGTGGCGCGCAAAAATATCGAGGATCAGCTGCGTGCGATCGATGACGCGGGTGTTTACCTCGCGTTCAATATTCCGCTGCTGCGAGGGGGAAAGATCGTGATCGAAGAGAATGACGTCGGCCGAAACCGAAGCGGAAGCGCCCGCGATCTCTTCCAGCTTGCCTTTGCCAATCAGCGTGGCGGGATCGGGGCGGTCGCGGCGCTGCATGAATTCGCCGGCGATTTCCGCGCCCGCGCTGGTTGCGAGCGAGCGCAGTTCGTCGAGCGATTCCTCGGAACTGAAATCGGGAGTATCCGTCCGTCGGCTAGAGCCGATGCTGGTGGCGTGGTCTCGAGCCGCCTGGGCCGCAGGCGTAATGGTGGCCGCCGAAGGTTTCCCGGCGCGGCCCCGCGTGCGAAACTCCACGCCCACCAGAAACGCCCGCTCCCGGCGCTCAGAGGGGTTTAGGACCGCCTTGAGCCCTGTTCGCACACTTCCCCGCTGGCTCAGTCTGGACTCATCTTTCTGCAAATCGGGCCGCCGCAAGCAGACTCGTTATCCCTGAGTGCCCGAACTGGGGATTGGCGGCTCTGCGATCGTTGCCACCGCCGCCGGTTTCGCTTCCCCATGCGGGTGTACGCCCCGGGCGATGACTACCGTTGAGATCGCGTGCTTGAAGATCAGCTGCTCCTGGTTGCTGGTTTCGAGCACGACCGAATACTTGTCGAAGGAGCGGATCCGTCCCGTCAGCTTGACGCCGCTAACCAGATAGATCGTAATGTTGTGCCGTTCCTTTCGAGCTGTGTTAAGGAAGGAATCTTGAATATTCTGTTGCGCCGGCTTGGTTTCCATCTGCCGATCTCCTTATTTGTTTTTCGTTTTGACGTCGCGCCTCTGTGCATTGGGAAGGGCCTTGGCGACACCGTCTTGCCATCGGCCTCTACAATACGGCCTTAAGGCGCGGTTTTCAACTTCCCGGCCAACTAAATTCTCGATTCGCCGCCCGTTCCGGGCACGACCCGATGCCGCCCCTCTAGTGGTATCGGGGCCTCAACTATCATTGCCCTTTGTGCACCATCTACAATCGTCAAGTCTACAATTGTTGCCCAAACAGGAGCCTTGACTTTGAACTACATAAACCTGCCAACCGACTTCCACACAAACCTTCTCATGATGTTTCGTTGGACCCACTTCGTTGCGGGCATAACCTGGGTTGGCCTGCTTTATTTCTTCAACCTCGTTAGCGTCCCGTTCATGAAGGCACTCGACCCGGCGACCAGAGGCAAGATTCTGCCGAGCCTCATGTCGCGCGCGCTCTGGTGGTTTCGTTGGGCATCGGTGGTCACCGTGCTGATGGGCTTGGGGTATTGGAGCGAGATTGTAGGGTCGGACGCTCGCAACGGTGGTGCATCGGCGGGCCTCGTCTTCGGCTCCTTCTTCGGCATCTGGACCATTACCTGGGTGCTGATGTATGCCTGCGTGATTCCTGGCAAGGGTGCGCTTGATAGTGGCTGGGTGCTGGCGGTCATTTATACGGTCCTCGTGATTGCGGCCTCGTACTTGTTCCTGCGCCTGAACGATCACGGCTGGGAAAGCAGCCAGTTGCTGGCGATCGGCATTGGCGGCGGATTGGGCTGGATGATGATGCTGAACGTCTGGGGCGTAATCTGGCGCATCCAGAAGCGAATCATTCAGTGGACGGCTGACAGTGCGGCCAATGGCACGCCGATTCCCGACAAAGCGAAATCTATGGCGCGCCAGGCCTTCCTTATGTCACGGGCAAACTTCGTGCTGTCGTTCCCGTTGCTTTTCCTGATGGGAGCAGCCAGCCACTACCCGATGTTCGGAAGGTAGCGGAAAGGGCCGGCCAAAACCGACGTCCCCTTGCGGACTCCACCAGCCTGGCGTTTAGTCGAAGAAACGGCCGGCCCGGAGTAAACCGGGCCGGCCAAAGTTAATACCCCCTCCGTTCCAGGCTAGAACGTGACCCTTACCCTGAACTTGATCAGGCGGTTGGAGGCACCGTTCTGATAGGCACTATTGAAGACATACGGGTTTGCGAAACCCGTTTCAAAGCCGACAGCGCCAGCATCCTCAAGGAACGGGTCAATACTGTTGTACTGTGCATGGTTGAATACGTTTTGCATTTGCATGTCCCAGATGAAGCGAACCCGCTCGCCAATATTGGAGGTCTTGGAAAAATCCAAGTTGGCAACATTGGTGTGGAAGTCGCGCAGGCTGTTGCGGGCTGCGTTCCCATACGGTGTTCCGTTGACCGTCTGCGCTTCAATTCCATTCAGAATGAAGCGCTCCTGGCTGGCAGTGACCGGAGTGACGACCGCACCATTACTGCCATTCATCGCTGTGAAGTCGTAGAGAGCTGTGGCAGGAGCGCTGCAGGCGGCTCCGAATATGTTGCATGCGTCCGCTGCGTAGATCCCAATCGCAGAGGCTGGAGCCGAACGATTACTGATGAACGGCCGGGTCGTATCAAAACCTGCGTTGAATGCGCCCAGGACATTTTGGTCACTCACGTTGTACGGGTTAAGTCCGAAGCGTGAGAAATCATAAATGAGTTCCGTTGGCGTGTAAGGCTGCCCGGATTGCAAGATATAGCTACCTGCAATCGACCATCCTCCAAACGCGTGGCCCGCAAACCCATGCTGCGATCTGTAGACTGGGATCGCCTCGTTGAACGAAATCTGCATGGTCTGCGGGAAATCCAGACCCGAGAGGCCGTGTTCGGGTTTCGTGTAGTTGAACGGATCCTGCGAGAAAGCGACGGTGCCGCCAGCGCCAAAGGTCCCGAAAATCTCGCTGGCATTGTCGGTTGTCTTGCTCCACGTGTAATTCGCCTTCATGGTCAATTGCTTGAGCAGATTAGTGGTGCGGAACTCCAGTTGCAGTCCGTTGTAGGCCGAGTAGGCCGTGTTAGTACGGGAACGGTCAACTCCTTCGTTACAATTTTCGCGGCCAATCGCAGATGCAACCGCCGCGTTGGCAGCCGAACAGGGTGTTAGGCCCGGCGGCAAGAGGTTCGCGTTGAAGACGCCATCGGCGATTCCATCCGCCAGTCCTGGAAGCAAACCAGGGATGTCGGCAGTGTGCGCCGCGTTGAAGCACCCGTCATTCGCGGCGTCCTCCCCGCTGGGACAGCCAACATACGGGTTGCCGTTCACCGATTGAAACAGGTTTCGTCCTCTGTTCCCCACGTAGCGGGCCTCAAATGCCGCGTGGGCCCCCAATTCCCGTTGGATTCCAAACGACCAGGAATCCACGTGGTCGGGTCTGAAGTTAGGCACAACTGACGTTTGATTGAAGTCACGCGGATCCGAAACGCCCAGCGTCAGGAAGGGCGACAATTCGGATCGTACATTCGTCCCGGTTGGGACCGCTGGAAGCGCCGCCGGTTGCGGCGTCCCTTGGGCAAGTCCTGGAATTGTCTGCGCCAGAACCTGCGGCGACGAACTGGCGATATTGAGGTAAATATTGTAGAAGGGTGGATCGTAGCTCCGGCGGTATCCGCCGCGGAACACCGTTTTGTCATCCCCCAACAGCCATCCGCCGTGCCCTACGGCGTAGGCGAACCCGATGCTCGGCCCCCAACTGTTCTTGGGTGCGGGAAGGTTGGGGAATTCGGTCACAGAGCTTGGCAAGCTGGGATTCCAAAAAGGCTCGTTGCTGGTCTGTTGCCTGACGTCATTTCTGTTGAAAAGGTCGGCAGGCTGCCCATAGTAGGAGTAGGTGAGCCCAAGATTCAGCGTCAAACGCTGACTGACCTTCCAGTCGTCCGCGAAGTAGAAGAAGCTATCGTGCTCAAGAAAGTCCAGTTTGGGAGTACCCAAATCGATGTTCGTCTGGACGGGAACGTTCGCCGCATAATACCCCCAATCCGCAAACTCGAAGCTTCCGTTGAGGTTCGGAAGGAAAACGTTGGGCGACTTCTGAAACGTGTAGTTCAATCCCGCCTTGAATTGGTGTTTGCCGCGCACATAACTCCAGTTGTCCTGTATCTGCGTGGTATTGACGATGCGTCCTTGCGGAAATTCAGAGTCCGTCGGGCCGAAACCTAGATTGCTATTGGGATCTGCAAAGGTAATGGTAGCCAAAGCGCCCAAAAGGCCAGGGTCTGTAGGAACTGTTCCTAAGGTGTTGCCTCCGAACTGAACATTCTGGCGGCCCTGGCTCGCCCGGAATTCATTCAGCATGTTGTTCGAGATCTTGTGGGTCCAGCTCATGCCAAGGTCTTGGCCCAGCGAGGGAACGTTGACGGGATAGCCAGCACCGCCATTGCCTTCGTCTGCGTTGAAAAAGACCTGCTTCTGAAATAGGTAGCGGACGTAGACAATGTCTTTCCCACCGTTGCCATTTATGTCGAGACGACTCACCCAGTTGTATTGATGGGAACCGTTCCCCAGTAAACGCTGGACATTGCCGAGTTCCACATTGCAGCCAGTCGCGCCGTCGTTCGGGACAGGAACAACCAGACTGGGGTCTGCTCCGTTGATAGGATTGGCAGAGCCGAAGTCAGTTACGGAGGCCGACCCGGGAGAAACCACCGGGTTCCCACCTCCTATCGCGAAAGGCCCATAGGCCTGCAAGGCAGCGACACTTGTGCTCCCGGGGAAGCACCCGGCCAATTGCGACACTCCAAGTGGCGTGGGGGTCACACCAGAGTCTGCTTCCACCGTGCTGGAGGAAATGATTTCATTGTCGAAACCACCGAAAAAGAAGATCTTGTCCTTTTTCCACGGACCGCCGATGGTGGCGCCGGTAAACTCATCGTTAAATCTTGAAGGCTTCGTCAGCCCCTCAAATTCTTTCTGAAGGTTAGTTAACGAAGTGAGCGCGGAATTGCTCTCGCTTCCGTACACCGATCCGTGCCACGTATTCGTCCCCGATTTGGTGGTGATGTTGACCACAGAACCGGCGTTGCGCCCGTATTCCGCGCCGAAGTTGTTGGTGACGACCTGGTACTCGTCCACGAAATTGGTGTCGCTGACAAAGATTCCGGGGCCGCCCACCGAATTGTCGTTGTTGTTTTGTCCGTCAACTTGCTGGTCGTTATCACGCGCACGCAACCCGTTGACGGAAAAATCTACGCCGTTGCTGTTGGAAAAGCCCACATCGCGAGCCATGCTCACACCCGGCAACAGGATGGCCATATTATCCAAACCTTCGTTGCCACCGATGCCAGGAAGACTGTTCAACTCAGTGGCGCTAAACGTGTCCGTGACCTGAGCTTGCGTCGTCTCAACCAACGGTGTACCCGCCAACACCTCAACGGTCTCGGTCGCAGCGCCGATCTCCAGCTTGAGGGTGCCTAAGCCGGCGTCAACACCGGGGGTCACCTGCACAGAAGCGACCGAAGCAGCCTTAAAACCGGCTTTGGACACCTGCACTCTGTAGGCGCCAACTGCAAGCAAGGGGAGCTTAAACAATCCAGAATTGTCGCTCGTCGTGGTAGCCACTTGCCCCGTAGCCGCGTTGGAGGCTCTGACCTCTGCTCCCACCACGACCGCCCCGGTTGGGTCGGCGACGTTGCCTGAGATCGAACCTTTAGTCACCTGGGCCAGCGAAAACGCACTCGCGAAGAGAACCAACAGCAGGGTCACCAGTTGCAATTTGCTCAATGGAAGTGACGTGTGCATGAGATTTCCTCCTTAAAACCGGGCGGTACTAGATTGTAAAAGCTTGATTTGATGCCAAAAAACCCCACAAGATGTCAGGGTGATATGCAACTGACGCTCCAAAAGCGTTTGCCAGATAAGTGCTCTCGCTTTAGCGTATTAACAAAAGACAATCGACGGAGCCAGATACTGCTTTTGGAATTGTCCCACCGGCCCTGATATGGCAAGTTGTATCGAGACGCAAGGATGGCATGTCGCGTCAAGTGCAACAGGAAGCTGGCCGACTAGAGCGTGCCCTCATCGTCGTAATCTCGTCGTCCTGCCTCGCAATACGATATAGACCTTGCGGCCGCCGCGGTCAGAGTACTGGGACGGTGCGGCATGCTGGCCTGCTGGGAGTGCCTTGCGGCCAGGGAAGAACTCAAGAGCAAGGGTGAGCGGCCGCGCCTGCCGCGCAAGCAAAAGAAAAGGGAGGCTCTCTCGAGCCTCCCTCAGTGTCTCTACCGCAGTTGTCTAGAAGCTAAACTTCAATGCCAACTGCATTGTCCTAGGACTACTGGACAATAACGCGTTGAACTTATTGAAGTTCCCATCGCTGGGTATGAACGCTGACCGGATCGCTCCAGTGTTACCGAAGGACCCAATATCATTGATATAGCCAGTCACAAACTGCGGGTGATTGAGCGCATTGAACGCCTGCGCCAGGAAATCAAGCTGGTAACGTTCGCCAAACTTGAGATGCTTGGCGGCTGTTATGTCGAAGTTGTTAAGCGGCGGCGTCTCCAGGTTGCCGCGACCGGTGTTGGCAACTACGCCATATCCAGCCACGATGTACTGGGCGTTCGGGTTCGCAGCCTGCCACCCCATGGTGCAAGGCGGATAGGCGCAATACGAAGTGGCGCTGGTTTGCAAAACCGGGTTCACGTCGCTGCCCGTACCCTTTACGCCCGCCGAATTGTAGATGGCCCGGTCGCCGGCCGCGTCTACGTTTAGATTTGAGTCGATTCCACTCTGCACAGTTCCCCACTGGCCGGACTCCCACGTGAAAACCGGGATGAACTCGTAGTTGCCCAGGATGTTCTTCTTAAGCCAGTTGTCGTCGTGCGCGAACCACGGCACATCATAGAGCACCTGCAAGGTCACGCGGTGAGAGTGATCAAGAAGCGAATTGCCGTACTCCGCCGCGTAATTCTGGAAGTCCTGCGCACGCCGCGGCGTGATGTCGGTGGAGTGGAAATCCGCCGTGCTGTTATCCAGCGTGTGGCTCCACGTCCAGGCCGCCTGGAACTGCAACCCCTTTGTGAGACGCCGCTGCACCTGCGTCTGGAGCCCGTGATAGTTGGAGGACCCCAAAGGCAGGTACCCGGTGATAATGCTACCAAAACCAGCATTGGCGAAGGCAGCAGGAAAGTAGGTACCTAAGTCGTAGTATTCATAGGCAAGCGTCCCAGGTGCGTCTCCAGCGCCGGCAGGACAAACGCTGGCCGGGCATGTTGCCGCGTTTACGCTCCAGGGGAACGTCAGAGCATCGATTTGCCCTTGGCTTGGAGCATTGATGAACTCAGGAACGTTGTGAGTAGCGCTTATGCCGCTGACCGTATCCATTCTATTCTGCACCGGCAGGTGAATACCGCGAGATCCGACGTACCGGACTTCGATCGTATACGGACCCATTACGTGCTGGATGCCGAGGTTCCAGGATTCAGCGTACGGATATTGGGTGTTAGGCGGCAGATACGCGGACGTCTCCGCCAGCGCCTGTGCCTGCGGGAGCACCTGGATGCCGCTGACGGCTTGCGGCGGAATTCCGCCTTGCGCCAGGAACCCATTGGTCCCACTCACTACCGGACACTGCGGTTCCCCGGGACAGTCCACCGTAAAGCCAATCTGAGGCGGCCGCGCCAGCGACCCGATGTTGTCGTAAAGGACGTCGTATCCCATGCTGAAACCACCGCGGATCGACGTGTTGCCGCTGTTTCCTGGCGAGTACGCGAAGCCAATGCGGGGCATGAAGTCCTTTTTCGGTGCCGTCGGCGAAGCAAAGGTGATCAATCCGGGCACACTGGACAGCGAGTTCAAGCCCTGTTGCGTCCACCCGTAGGGCACGCTCAGGAATTCATAACGCAGGCCCAGGTTCAAGCTCAGATTGCGGCTGATTTTCCATACGTCGTTCGCATACCAGCCCACTCCAGAATCGTTGCCGTTATAGCCCGCCGAACCGAAACTGCGCTCGTCGATTCCGGTAGGCAGCTGATCATGCACAAACACGTCCAGGTAGTTCCACTCGTAATCACCGCGCGCACGCTGAATAAACAGCGAGGGGTCGATTTGCTTTTTATAATCCACGCCGAACTTAAAGCTATGGTTCCCCTTCGCCCATGAGAAGTTGTCCGCAATCTGGTAGGTGTTCTGGGTGGCATACTGTGGAGCGTTCGGATCCGGCCCCACGTTTATGCCGTTGAGTTCGTCGATCGTCAGGTTCGGGAACGCATCCAGGCCCTGGAACTTAAAGCCGGGAACAGTGTAGTCATTACCGGTCCGGTTGAACCCAACACGAAACTCGTTGGCCACCGTCGGAGAAAAGGTGTGGTATTCGCCCAAGGTGACCAAGTGATACGGCACTGTCAAATTAGTAAAGAATGCCGGCAGTTCGGCTCCATTATCGATCGTCACTACCCGGTTATAGATGTAACGCCCACGAATCTGATCTTTTTCGCTCATGTTGTAATCCATGGACGTAACCAGCGCGCGGGTGTTGGAATAGAACGGTGCGACGACCGGGATCACGCCCACCGGGATCTGGTACTGAGTGGGTGTCGCGGTCGTGTGATCATAAACCGCGACATTTCCCGCGGCGATGGGGTTTCCGAGTTGATCCAATCCCCCTGCCGGACAGATCCCCACCGAAATCTGGGCCGCAGTGCAGGCTGAGGGCGCGGTCGCATAATTTGCATAACCAGTGGCATTGCTGGTCGAAATACCATTAATCCCGCCAATCGTGCTCCAGCCAGCTGCAGTTGGAGCGAGCGGCGTTTCCGGAACTGATGCTTCTCCGACTGGGTTGTACTCAAAGTTGGCAAAATAGAACAGTTTGTTCTTCACGATCGGGCCGCCGACTTCCCCGCCAAAGCGATTGTTGTCGTACCGGGGTAGCTGGTGAACTCCCTCGTTATTCAGCAGCACGTCCAAAGCATTCAGGTTGCGGTTCCGGAAATATTCGTAGCCCTCACCGTGGATGCTGTTGGTGCCACTCTTCACAACTTGGTTGAACTGGCCGCCAGCCGAGTGACCAAACTCCGGACTGAAGTTGTTCTGGATGACCGTGAATTCCGCGACCGCATCGTTCGGAATGTACACGAGAGGACCGGTGACATTCTTGTCGTTGTTGTCCGTGCCCTCAATCGTGAAGTTGTTCTCACGCGGCCGTTGCCCGCCTACGGAGGGGCCGGATCCAGCGCCCAATCCACCTGTGCTTCCCACGCCGGCTTGCAGCAGTGCAGCATTTAACACGCCCGTGCCCACCGTAGCCGAGGGCAGGTCCTTGAGCAGTTCGGTTTCATAGGTCGTCTGCAATTGGCTCGTCGTCGTGTCGATGGTCGGCGGCACGCCCGAGACTTCCACCGTCTCCGAAGCCGCACCTGGTTGCAGCGTCACGTTGCGGGTGGTCGTCTTGTTCAATTCCACGTCCACCTCTACCGATAAAGCCTTGAACCCGGTCATTTTCGTAGTGACGCGATAGGTTCCCACCAGCAGGTGTTCGAAACGATACTCGCCGCTGCCGTTGGTCTTGCCGCTAGCCGTCACATTGGTCGCGATATTGGTCACGGTGACTTCCGCTCCAACTACCGCCGCGCCCTGCGAGTCGATCACAGTTCCGACAACGTTACCGTCAATGGCTTGACCGTAGGCAACTCCAGCGCTCAGCGCGAGCATACCCAAGACCGCTAACGTCAAGGCCAACACTCTCAAACTTCCCAGATTTCGCTTCATAGTCTTTTCTCTCCTAAGCGCTACACAACAGAAATTACAAAAGAATTCTCTAAGGAGCTCTGCCGGGCAAAATACAGTCTGGTTCCGCCCGGTTATGCAGCTCACAGTGTACGGTTCACAAAACATAGTGCAACCAATGCTCCATAACAGAATGTCTTCTTTTATCATTGTTTTTAATCGTTTACAAGGATCGTCACCGGGCTTAACTATCGAAATCCGTATGCAATTATTGATGTAAATATGGATTTTGGAATACGCCACAAGTCAGTCCGGTACCTAGCTTCTCGTGGTCGAGTCCGGCACAAAGCTGGTTCGCTCACTAATCTCGGGCCGCTGCGTTCCCCGTACGCTGGGGCTTTCTAGAAATTGACGGTTGGGAGCACAGCGGCTGGGTGCACCATCCCAAGAGGGAACATCCTTGCTAGAATCTCGTTGAATGATATCCAGCTCAAGGCCAAGAAGAACAGCAACGCCCGATCCGGTCCCGAGCCTTGACTTGCGGCGCCAGTATGGAAGTATTCGCGAAGAGGTTTTGGCCGCGATCGCCCGCGTTTGCGATTCGCAGGGCTTCATTCTTGGTCCCGAAGTCGAGGCACTAGAGCGGGAAATTTGCGCGCTGACAGGGGCGAGCGCTGCTGTCGGGTGCGCTTCGGGGACTGAAGCTCTCTGGCTGGCGCTGGTGGCGGCGGGCGTTAAACCCGGCGATTCCGTCATTACCACGGCATTCAGCTTCTTTGCCTCGGCCAGCGCCATTGTGCGCGCCGGCGCCACGCCGATTCTGATGGACGTCGATCCCGGCGGTCTGAACCTCGACGCCGCGCTGGTTCGCAAGCGCCTTCGCGCCGGGCGGCCGAAGACTCTGAGCGCCATCCTTCCCGTTCATCTTTATGGGCAGTGTGCCGACATGGATGCGTTTGACGCGATCGCCAGCGAATTCACCGTAGCCATCGTCGAAGACGCGGCCCAAGCCATTGGCGCCACCTGGCGAGGGCGCGGAGCTGGATCGTTGGGCGCAACCGCTGCCTTCAGTTTCTATCCCACCAAGAATCTGAGCGCCTACGGCGATGCGGGGATTGTGACTACAATCCATCCTGAAATGGGCGAGCGTATGCGGCGTTTGCGCAATCACGGCAGCCCGCGCCGCTACTATCACGACGAATTCGGCTGGAATGGACGTATGGATGCCATTCAAGCTGCGGTCCTTCGCGTGAAATTACCGCATATTGCGGACTGGAATGAAGCGCGCCGCCAACACGCGGCAACCTATGACCGGCTTTTTGCGGATGCAGGAATGCTGACGCCGGCTGCTAGCGCGCCCATTCGCCTTCTTGCTCGCGACCCTAACGCCACCCACGTTTTTCACCAGTACGTCGTCCGCGCCCGACGCCGCGACGAGTTGCGCCGCTTCCTTGCCGACCGGAAGATCGGAACGGAAATCTACTATCCACTGCCGCTACATTTGCAGCCGGTGTTTTCTTACCTGGGATTGAAAGAAGGAGATCTTCCCGTCGCCGAGCAGGCAGCGAAAGAAGTTCTGGCGCTACCGATGTTCCCGGAATTAACCGCGCCTGAGATTGGGCGTGTGGTCGAAAGCATTGCCGAGTTTTATTCTTGATTAGAACCCCGGGCCACTGCCGAGAGACCGCCGGGAAGGAGAACCCCACTTGGCTTACTCCTCCTTCCCGCCCTAGCGCCTTGCGTCGAAGACGATGCTAACCTCGGTCTGCGTCGGTGAGTGACCCGGGGTGTAGATCCATTTCATAACGGCCGCAATCGCAGCCTCACCCAGAATTGGGTCCCCACCCAGCAGTTGAGCTTCTTCAACCTTGCCGTTCGGGGCAATCGTCACTTTCACGCGGACCGTGCCGCCAATGTGATTGCCCAGCAGGATGACGGGATATTCGGGCTCGACGCGGGATATCAGCTTTCTCGCTCCGTCGTTTTCGGACTGACCCACCGCCAAGGTCTTCACCCCGTCGACGGCGGTCGTGGAGCTTACGTATCCAATGGCGCCGCGCGTCCGGGCAACGTAGGCAACTATGTCTCCGTCGGAGCGCAGGACTTTGGGCATCAAGCCTTTGCCCGTGAACACGAGTGTCCGATAGTAATCCTGCAGACTATCGTCGCTCTGGCCGAGATACTCCTTCAGGAACGCTGCATGCGCCGGGCCGCCCGTCGAGAACACCGGTTCGACATGCGTCCCGTCGCGCAGCGAGTTCCGCTCCTCCAGGAAGACGCTTTTGACCTCAGCCGCGGAAATGCTTTCCGCCCGCACGCTCGGATTGGCAATGATTTTGACGTTGCCCGCTTGAGCGCTCGCGCCCGCGAAGGTCACTAATCCGGCCACAACCACAAGGGTCTGCAGGTACCCTATTGCATTCTGCTTTCTCACAACTTTCATGGCACCCTGTGTCTCCTTCTTAAACATCAGGAATTGATCACGGTCTCAGAACACGAACCCGATCCGCGCGATCCCGATCCGCGTAACCTTTTGCAGGCCGTTCGGGTTGGTTCCCGGGAAAAACGCAGCCAGATCGCCGTCGATGTAGTGGCCTTCCAGCTTTATGTAGAAGAACCGGTTAATGTCGTAGCGGGCGTTGGCCACCGTGTCGTTACTGTAATAGTTGGGATTGTTCGGATCGTAGGAAGCCCAAGCGAAGGTAGCGACAAAGCCCGTGCCTGTGGTCCGCGAGAAATACGACCCCGCGGTGAGTTTGCCGGTCAAGTGATAATCTCCCATGACATACCAGGCATGTCGCCAGGAGCCCGTCGGCGAAACCGGAGCGCCATTGTTCGCCACCCAGTGGGGTTCGATCTTCCCCTCGGCGGCCAAATTGAGCTTGCCACGCCTGTATTCGACCGAATAAATCTGCCGGCTGATGGCCACATCAATAGCGAGTGTGAGGGGTAGTCCATAGGGGTTAGCGTTTGCAGGCCAGAGCGCGTCTGGGTCGATCACGCGTGCGTTATCGAAGGAGATGCCGGCGGTGAACCCTTTGATGGGAGTTCTCCACTTAATGGCTCCGCCATAGGTGTAGCCGGATTCGTTGGAGATTACGATGCCATAGAGCTGGCGGGCCAACAGAAAACCGCCGTCGTTGGAAGAGACACTCCGCCGACCGCCGAACAACTGGTAGGAGACGTTCCCGCCCACAGGCAGATCGATGTTGCCGTAGATCGCCCCGCCGACGACTGGAATGTTATAACTGCGATTCTCCGCCTCGTACACGCCTTGTGGGAGCAAAGCCCAATTGTGGAGGACATCGTTGTCCGAGGTTTCGTTAAACAGGCCCATGGGGGCCTTGATTTTCCCGCCGCGGAAGCCCAGCCAATTCTTGACCCGGTAGTCGCCATAAGCCCAATCGAGCATCAGGTTGCCGCGTCCGAGTTGGCCCATCATGTAATCGTGGACCTGGACCCCAGCATGGAGGTTCTCGGTGATAGGAAAGCTCAGGTTGACCGAACCCTCCGTCCACTTGGCCGTCCCGTCGTTGGTATCCATGGTCAGGTAGTTGTTGCCCGAGCCGTAGGCGACACTCTGGTCGAGGTTCCCGTGAAATTGGAACTTGCGCCAGAAATCTCTGGCTGGAGCGCTATCCGCGCCATCTCCGCCCGTGTCGCCCGCCATGGCAAAGCTGGCACCGAGCAAAATAATCGCTGCTAGAATCCGACGCATCTGCGCGGCCCCCTTCATGTTTCGCTCACTCCCATCTAACGGGTCAATTCAATAGTCCTGTTGCGGTGGGACTCCGGATCACCAACAGGATCCAACTTCAGAATCCACCGGCCCCAGGGGACACGGCTACATCACGTAGGTAGAGGCCGAGCCTTTTGGTAGGGATCGTGGAAGATTAGACGGCCGCAGGCAGTGGAGGACCGCCCGCGAGCGTGGACCGACAACCGGTAATTCGGCTGTTCTCGAGAGTGTTTCTGAGTCTTATTTTCGTCTGATTCCGTGCCGAGGAGTGTTCCGCTAGTTCGCCGAAACGTGAAACTTCATCGTGCCAACGAATTCAACCGGCTTCCCATTCACAAGCATTGGCTTGAAAGTCCAATATTGCATCGCTTCGTTAGCCGCTTTGCCGAAGACCGGGTTGCCAACTTGATCCCATATGCAGCCGATTTGGCCATCCGTGCCCACAAGAATTTTGAAACTCACATAGCCTTGAAAATGAAACCCTGCGAGTCTTGATGGCGTCACCGGCTCGACCTGGTTGATCGCCATTTTCTTCAGCTGTTCGGGGGTAAACCAAACGATTCCGGATTGATCGCGCAAGATCCGGCGGTGCTCACCGCAGTTTGGGCCCAACTGGGCGGAGGCGCTTCCCCAACAAAGCGCGACCAGCCAAAGCAGTGTAATCCTCACCCTCATCTTAAGGGACCTTCCCCACCCGAAGACCTGAGCAACTATAGACGATTAGCTGCCGCCAAGTCGCCATCCGAGCCAAAAAGTCAGGTTACGTTCTACATCGTCTGAGTTGCGTGGTCGAGATCACAAGGGTAATGCCATCCGGCAATGTGGTGACGCGAAACTCACAGAGCGCCCAGTCCTCTTGGGGAACTACCGCTTGCGCCGGCGCGTCATTCGTTTGCCTGCGGAGGCGTGCACCGGCTCTTCTCCCGGCGCATACACTCGCCGCACAATGGGAGTGTTGAGCTTGTACTTGCGCTCGGCTATGTTGCCATTGTCATCGAGCACACGAATCGTGAAGGCAGGTAACACGCCTTCCTTCCCAAAGTCTTCCTGCGCAACCTTCACCGGGAGGATGCCCTCGATCCGCTCTCGATAGGCGGTCTCATAGCGGTGCCGCTTGACGTTCCACGTGAAGACGCGAAACTGGTTGAAGTCGAATGGCAGGCCGTCCTTCGGTTCGGTGAGCACGGTCAGATACTGCGCGACTTTCTTGTCCTCGTCCTGCACCTGATTGAGCACAAAGAAAGCGACGATGCGCTGGCCTTCCGCATATTGCGCGACCTCGAGCGGCACATCGGAATCCACCATGCGCCCGAGCACCCACCCGACGCGCCCGTGACTATCGCGCACCAGCCACCAGTCCTCCAGCACCGGCGTAGCTTCTTTCTTTTCGCCCGATGCGCTGCTCTTCGCGGGGGTGGCGACCGCTCCCGGCTTTGCCGCCGTGCCGCGTTTCAGCAGCGCCAGCTTTTCGCCCGACAAAATCTGATAAAGATGCTCAGTCTCGCGCCCTGGCTCCACGTGCAGGTTGGTATCGTTGCGCGTCACTCCCTGCGCCTGCACCGGATCGTTGGCGTTGTCGGCCGTCAGCTTCTGTAGCTGATCGAATACCTGCTGGCTAACCAGATAGCGCTGCTCCATCCATCCCATCTCTCCGGTTCCGGTACGAACCTTGGCGAAGCGGCGATCGTGGTCGAGCACCTCCACGCGGTCGCCGTTTTTGACCAGTCCGGCCTTCTCGTAGGCGGCTGCGACGCGGTTGCGGAGATTGACCTCAATGCCGGAAACGTAAGCGATTTCGAGGACCTTGCCGCCGCTGTGTTTGCAGCCAGCGAAGAAGACGATGGTTGCGGCGCACAGCGCCAGCGCGCAGGTTCGCAGCAAGAATGTGAGGAGAGACTTCACAGGCTCAACGGTAACTCTTCACTATAATGCCTTCGGAAGGGAGCAGGATTAACGGGTAGGGGACATCGGACCGCATGGGTCAGGTGCCTCAGGCCTCAGGTCTCAACTTCCCCTTCACTTCCTATCTCTTAGCTCCTGGCTTATTCTCGAAACTCGCCGCTCGAAGCTCGCGGCTGCCTTAATCTCCGAACCCGATCCCAATCGCTCTTGCCGCGCGCACAATCTCGCCCTGCGGGTCTACCGTCTTCATCTTTCCTACGGCGTCGGCAATCGTGACCGCGCGAATCGATTCCTGCTGCAGGCAAACCATCTTGCCGAAGCCGCCCGCGGCGATCAGGTCCACTGCCCCCACGCCGAAGCGCGTCGCCAGAATCCGGTCATACGGTGACGGCGATCCTCCGCGCTGAATATGCCCGAGCACGCTCACTCGCACTTCTTTGCGCGCCACCAGCGAAATCGCATCGCCCACCATGTTGCCGACGGCCATGCTGCGCGCCATGTGCTTCATCTCCGGGGGCAGCTTGATACCCTCCGCCACCACCACAATCGTGAAGCGCTTGCCGTAGCGTTCGCGCATTTCCAGGTGCTCGCAAAGCTTCTGGACGGAGAAGGGGATCTCCGGGATGAGGATGACGTGCGCTCCGCCGGCAATGCCGGCTTCGAGCGCGATCCAGCCCGCGTCGCGCCCCATTACCTCAACCACCATCACGCGATGATGCGATTCCGCGGTCGTATGCAGTTTGTCGATGGCGTCGGTCGCCGTGTGGATCGCGGTATCGAAACCGAATGTGACCTCGGTAGCACAAAGGTCGTTGTCGATCGTCTTGGGCACGCCTACCACCTGCAGGCCTTTCAAAAACAGTTCATTCGCAATCTTCATCGAGCCATCGCCGCCGATGGAAATGACGGCGTCGATGCCAAGCTTGCGCGTGTTCGCAATTACCTCGCCCGAGATGTCGCGCACCACTTCTTGCCCGTTCTCGACCGTCTTGTAGCAAAACGGATTGCCGCGGTTGGTGGTGCCGAGAATGGTGCCGCCGCGGGGCAGAATGCCGCTGACATCTTTGAGCGTGAGATCGTGCGAGCGCTCCGGCCAGATCAGCCCGTCAAAGCCATCCGGAATCCCGATGACCTTCCATTTGTATTTAAGGATGGCAGCCTTCACCGCCGCGCGAATCACGGCGTTCAATCCCGGAGCGTCTCCGCCCCCGGTACAGATTCCTATGCAGCGAATATTTTCGCTGTTCGCCGTTCGCTGTTCGCTGTTCGCAGTTCGCAGATTGTCATTCATGGCAACCGATCATCATAGCGCGGGCCAGCAGGAGATGAAGAGGAACGGAGGGGAGCGACCCCTTTCCCATGAACAAAAGGATGCGAGCAGGAAGGTCCAAGAGAGTGCCCCGTCCAAGTTTCGTTTGGGCGGGGATTTTTCATCGGGGATGATCGGGTTAGCGGGTGCAAGGAGCTTCCCCACCCAAACGTCACAAGAAACGCGACGTTAAGAACGGCACCCTAATCAGAGTCGACCGACCCACCCCGCCGCGGCCCTAGCTACCGCTAACGGTCGCCGTCGATGTTGCGGTTGCCGTTCCGCCAGATGGCGTTGGGTAGGTCATTTGGATCGAATACGGACTTCCCGCAGCCGCTCCCGAGGTCGCCGTGCAGACCTCCGCCGGATTGCCCTTGGCGTCTGTGCCAACCACGCAACTGAAGTCACTGGTCCCACCAGTACCGGTCGCCGTTACCGTTAACGTGCCCCCGTTACTGGAGGTAATGTAAGTCGGCGGGCCCGGACTCCCTGTAAAGGTGAAAGGATAGGCTGTGCCTTCCGTCATGGCTTGGCTGGTGGGGCTGACCGTCATAGACGTAACGTTTCCGATCACATTGACTGTCGCCGTTCCCTGAAGACCTTGAGCATCCCCATAGATCGTCACCGCCGCGTTAGTCACGGTCAGAGCCGTCGCAAGTCCCCCGCTGGTTATGGACACGCTCGGATCACTGCTGCTCCACACCAGGCCGCTGGTAATCTGCGACCGATTATTATTCTGATCCGTTCCCCACGCTGTGAACTGCTGTTGGTCAGTGACCTGCAAATTAATGGTCGAAGGCTGAATTGAAATGGACTGGATAGTGTCTCCCGTAAAGAATCCCTTGCAGCCCGCGCCAAAGGCCGCCACCAGGAGAACGGTGAAAG
>JBAQIB010000070.1:0-6589 GCA_049288625.1 Terriglobales bacterium
TTGCTACCTATGGCTTTCCACCGCGGCCCGATAAACAAGCCCATCCCGACCTGTACGCCCATTGGGAACGCGCCATGAAAGTCGCCAGGATCCACTGGAACGGAGAGCTTAAAGCGCTGCCTGGAGGCTTGAAGATCCCGGCTGCCAGGTCGCCATTGCCAGAGGCGGTCCATCCCGAAGCGAGCGGACCCAAGGACATACAAACCAACAATGCGAGCGGCGTCATTGTCGCAAGTGGCCAAAAGTCTTTCAACAAGAATTCGATTGGAAACGTCTTCGCTTCCATCACTGTGCCAACGGTTGAGGCGCCTATGGACAACAATATTCCGTGTAGCGGGCAGGGTTATGTGGCAATCGCTACAGTCGGAATTGACGGGTTTGTGTTCGATACCGGCAATGGCTATGGATTCGACCCGCAGCTAGAGGGAGGAGTCTATGAGCAACTTTCGTGCAGCGGGGATATCTATTATTTCGCCGTTTTCGGATATCAAGGTAACTACAACATACCGTTTTCCCTCAATCCGGGAGATGTCGTCTACATGAGGGTAGCCACCTCTGGAGGGCCGAATAGTTTCGCGTATCTCCAGGACAACACGACCGGCATCTACGGCTCCTATTCCGTCACCACGTCCGGAATTGTCGGGAAGACCGCAAACTGGATGGTCGAACGGCTCTGCTGCAGCGGCAACGAGCCGATCACGCTGGCGAACACCACCAGCATTGCGTTCGGCGGCGCGTTTGCTGGAAACGAGACTGACGAGAAGATCTTCTACGCCGGCTCCCAGGCCAGCACGACAGAAATCCTGGCCATGACCGATGACAAGGGTGACGAAACCATTGAGGATGTGACACAGGGCAGCACCGGCTATGAGGGCCGGAGTGGGCTTTGGTTTGAAACCACGAACTGCGCTGCGGTCTACGGCTGTACTCCGTAACAGTCAATTGTTGTTAACAGGCGAGCACACTCAGAACCCCCACAGGGGTCGGGTTGTGAGTGTACTCGGGATTTTTCAACAATTATCGGTAAACAGTAAGCAACGAACGCCAATTTCCAGCTATTGCAGCTTCGCGTACTCGGCTTTGGCTTGCTTGTAGATGGGAATGTCAGGGTCCGCGTCTTTCCAGAGCGTGAGGAAGTCCTCGTAGGCACCGAGAGCACGAACCCGGGCGGCGTCGGCATCCGCTCCTTGCGATGTTCTCGATTGCTGGCCATTCGCACGCGCCACGCCCAGATGCGCCAACGCTCCCGTCCAGCAGTTCCAGACGATGCCGCTGTGGTCGAGAATTTTCTGGAACTCGGCGGCAGCTTCTTTGTCCCGCCCGGCGGCCAGATAGGCCTCGCCGCGAATGTATGTTGGATAGAGGCAAGAGAGATTGGCGAGAAATTGGATATTCGCCAACTCGATGGGTGGAGCAGCAGGTCGCAGAGCGTTGAGGGCATCAGCGGGATTCTTGCGATTCAACGCCAACTTCGCTCGAATTGCTGGCAGCCAAAGCGACTGAATTTGGGTGTCCAGCGGATAACGCTTGCTCAAATCTTGCCCCAGCGATTCGGCTCGTCCCATTTCGCCCGCCATGGCGTAGGCAAGCGCGGCTTCCACGTCCACTCCCGGACTCTCGGGATAAAGTTTCAGGCCCTGCGCCGCTGCCCGTTTCGCTTCCACGGCGTTTCCAAAAGCGGCTTCGCGCAAAGCGGCATTCTCCAGCCGTACCGCCCCGTTTTCCTTGCTATCCGTACGGATGGCGGAATCTGTGGACCGCTTGGTGAGTTCTCGCGCCTTGCCCAGATGACCCTTGTAAGCTTCGCTGTCCGATGCGAACGAAAGCGCAGCGTGCTCAAGGCCAGGCTGATCCGAAAACCACTGTTGCTGTTCCACCATCGCGGCGGAGTCCGATCCGAGAAAAGCCAGAGCGTAGAGGACATTATGAGCTTCTATATCATCCAGCTTTCGCGCCTGCGCTTGCCGGAGGACCTGCTGCGCTTCATCGAATCTCTGCAAGGCGAGCAAGCTGCTGGCGAGGCCGCCATATGGGCCGACATTATCCGGGGCGAGGCGGAGATCTTCCCGGTACGCCTCCTCCGCCTTCTCCCACTGACCCAGTTCGATATACGCGACGCCCAGATGGAGATGTGCCGTGTGTACTCGCGGGTAGCTCTCGACTTCTTTTAGATACGTTTGTAACGCTTTCTCGCGTTCCCCGGTAACGTTCTGATAGTAGACGGCGGTGATAGCCAGCCTTTCCCTCTCGCTGGCACGTTCTCGCAGCTCAAATGCTTTCGTCTGGTACTCTCGGGCTCGTCCCAACTCGCCGAGGCTGTAGTAGTCATTTCCTACTGCCTGAAAGCCCATGGCGAAGTTCGGATCAAGCTGGATGGCGCGTTGATGATCAGCCAGGGACGTGGCAGGGCCTTTCTCACGACCGGCCCTTGTGCCAAGGCTGTACGCTTTGAGAGCTTCGAGCGAGGAAGTGGTCGCCTGTTCGAGCGGGACATCAAACTTCTGCACCGTTGACAGCGATTCGCCCAGTTCACTGCGCAGCTTCGATGCTGCCTGGCTCAGCGCGTCCAAGGCTTTTTCCTTCGTCGCCGCCGTGACCTGCTCTTGTGCCAGACTATCTCCGCTCTGGCAATTCACTGCTTTCAACCCGAGCACATATTCGCTCCCCAGACTGGCAATCTCTCCCGCAATGTAAGCCTTGCTGACTGCCCGCTGGCAAAGCTCGCGGGCAACATCGGGCGTTAGCCTGGTGTCGGGCGGGCGCGTCATCAGCTTCAACGTTGCGACCACTTTGCTCTCGGAGAGCACATTCAGAAACGGCGATTGGTTCAGGGAAACGGTAAGCGCGGTCTTCAGCGTGTCGTCGAAGACCGCGTCGCCGGTCGTGTTGGTGAAATCGGCAATTACGATCGTGTCCTTGTCGGTCAGCGGCTTGGCTTGATGGGAACGGTAGAAGAGGCCGCCGGCAAGCAGTGCCGCTGCCGTAACGAGTGCAGAGAGGACGATTTTCCAGAGATTTCTCATCGCCGCGCGTGTGCGTATCCCCTGAGCCGCTGCGACTGACCCGGAACTAGCGGCTGGCACGCGGCCCGACTCTGAATCGCGCTTCAGCCGCTGCAGATCCGTGCGCATGTCGGATGCGTGCTGGTAACGCAGCTCGCGGTCTTTCTCGAGCGCCTTGCCGATGATCTCTTCCAGCCTGGGCGAGACTTGTTTGTTCAACTGGAACGCTGGCTCCGGGTTGCGGTTCAGGATCGCGTCATACGTAGTCGCGTCCGTTTCTCCCTGAAACGGGCGCTGGCCGGTGGCCATCTCGTACAGGACGGCTCCAAAGGAAAACAAATCCGTACGCGGGTCGAGTTCTTTCGCGCGCGCCTGCTCCGGTGACATGTACGCAACGGTGCCGAGCGCGGCGCGGCCCCGGGTGAGTGGGGCAGCCGTCAGCACCGTGTCCTCGTCACCGCTGCCCGTCTTTTGTTTCGGCGCAGCAAGCTTCGCCAGGCCGAAGTCGAGGATCTTGGCCTGGCCACGCTTGGTGACGAAGATGTTGGCTGGCTTGATGTCGCGATGGATGATGCCTGCGGAGTGGGCGGCGTCGAGAGCGTCGGCAATCCCGATGGCGAGCGGGAAGAGCCGGTCCATGGGCAGGGGCCGGCCGGCGATGCAATCGCGCAAGTTCTGGCCGTCGAGAAACTCCATGGCGATGAAAGCGCGGCCTTCGCTCTCGACAATCTCGTAGATCGTGCAGATGCCGGGATGATTTAACGCCGATGCCGCCCTCGCCTCTCTTCGGAAGCGTTCGAGAGCCACCGGGTCGCGGGCAGTTTCTTCGGGCAGGAACTTGAGTGCAACGAAGCGCCGGAGCGAAGTGTCTTCCGCCTTGCACACCACGCCCATCCCGCCCGAACCCAGCGGTTCGAGCACTCGATAATGGGAAATGACCTGGCCGACGACCGCAGAATCAGCCAGTATGGGTGAGCCGAGCGTGGGAAGTTGTGCGCCAACATTCGCGAGGGGAGGATCGAGAAAGCTTCCGGCATCGCGATGAGACGCGAGGAGTGACCTGACCTCCTCAAGCAGCTCGGTATCGGTTCCGCACTGCCGGCACAGGAGCGCGTCCTGCCGCTCAGCGGGCCATTGCATCGCCGCCTGAAAAAGTTCGTCGACTCGTTTCCAGCGTTCAGCGTCCATCCGAACTTCCTCGATTCATCTCACGGTGCAACCATGCCCGGGCTGAATACCAGTCGCGCTGCACAGTGATCGCGGAAAGCTTGAGCACCTCGGAAGCCTCATCGAAGTTCAGTCCGCCGAAGAAGCGCAGTTCCACCACTCGAGCTTTGCGTGGGTCAATTCTCGCTAAAGCGTTCATTGCGTCGTCAAGTGCCACAACATCGACGTCGGGGCTTTTGCCCGGCTCGAAGAAACCCGTGTCATCCAGCGATAGTTTTTCTGCCTGTCCACCCCGTTTCCCGGCACGGTGACGGCGGGCGTAATCGACAAGAATTTGCCGCATCAGTTGGGCGGCGACGCCGAAGAAATGAGTGCGCCCCTCCCATTGTGGGGCGCTCATCCCAACAAGACGCAGATACGCTTCATTTACCAGAGCCGCGCTTTGCAGCGTGTGGTCAGAACGTTCGTGGCGCAGTTGAAAGTGGGCAAGGCGCTGGAGTTCCTTGTAGACAATGGGCAGGAGGGTGTCCAGAGATTTGCGGTCTCCCGCCTGCCAGCCGTGCAGTAAACGCGTGATTTCCTCGGAACGCTCCTGCCCCACGGAAGCTACCTCAAAGCGACTGGGAAAGAACCTTAGTTGCGAAAGGGTAGCGAACCCGGTTTCTTCTGTCAAATTCATAAAAAACCGAAAATCATTGACTTACAGGGCCAAATTTTTTTGGAGGTCGATGATGTGATCTGCCGCCGTTTTGCGCTGATAAGAGACAAAGGGGACCAGGTGTTGGGGTCAATCACCAGGTTTCAAGAACGGAAGATCGTCAAATGCCAACACAACCCCCGAAAAAACGAAAACAGGAGGATGCTATGCAACTTACATCGCTATTGCGCTCAGCGGCCACCCTGGCCGGGCTCTCAGTCCTGTCGCTGCTTCTGTTCCAGACGGCGCGAGCACAGACGGAGACTGACCTTTATAACTTTTGTTCAGTGGGCGGATGCGCTGACGGCGAAACCCCCAACGGCCCTCTCGTGGTGGGTACTAACGGGGCTTTCTACGCCACTAGCGGTAGTGGCGGAACCAGTGGCTCCGGAACCGTCTTCGGACTCTACCCCGAGCCCACAGGCGGGTGCGGAGCCGGAATCAATACGGGCAACGGCTGGTGCGAATTCGTCCTCTACAACTTTTGCTCACTCGCGAATTGCACCGACGGAAACCTGCCTATAGGCAGTGTGTCCTACCTCAACGGGCATTTCCGCACACCGGGAAACCTCTACGGCACCACCTTCGAGGGCGGCAGCCACAATGCCGGCGTCGTCTTCGAAATTAGTTCCGAACCCATTCCGTCCGGTTGCCCATCGGGCAGCAACACCAGCGGCGGCTGGTGCGAGACGGTGCTCTATAGCTTCTGCTCCTTTACCTTTGAAGGCATCTGCACGGATGGTAATAATCCGTTCGGGAATATCGTCGAGGACTCGGCTGGTAATCTTTATGGCACGGTAAAGAACGGCGTGTTCCAGCTGTCTCCCAACCAACAGGGCGGATGGGATAGCGAGTTGATTTACGCGGATAATTTCGTTATAGGTGGATTGGCCATCGATTCCGCAGACAACCTTTACGGTATCGATGTAGGTAACGTCCCTGGCTTGGGAAACGTTTTCAAGATTTCGCTGTCGCAGACCACCTACCCTCACGAAAACATTTACACCTTCAAGGGCACGTCGAAGAATGGTATCCCGAACGGCCCGCCTGCGGTTGACAGCGCTGGCAACGTTTATGGAACGACGTTCGGAACGACCGGCGGCGGTAGTCTCCCCGGAACGGTCTGGAAGCTGACTCCGGTAACCACTGGGAAGAAAACCGGAACGTACACGAAAAAAGACCTCCATGTCTTCACCGCAGAGAAAGGCGGCCAAAACCCCGGAAGTGGCGTTCTGCTCGACTCTAGCGGCAACATCTACAGCACAGCCGCATACGGCGGTGATACGGTCTGTCAGATCGGTCCCGGCTGTGGAACGGTCTTCGAGCTGGTGGCGAATGGCGACACCTATGAATACAAGGTTCTGTGGAGGTTCAATGGGACGGATGGCGCAGCGCCCTACTCGTCTCCAATTCTGAATAGCGCGGGCGACCTCTTCGGAGTAACTTCCGCTGGCGGAGCCAATAACCTGGGCACGATGTATGAAGTGACTCCATAGGCCGGGGACCCATCACGATTGGGCCGTGTTTTGCCTGCCATTCCCAATTTCATGATTAGAGGGCAGGAATGGGGCCTCCCGGAGAGAACGTCACAAGGCCAGCAACTTGTTTGCTGCGAACCTGGAGCTGAGCCTTAGTGCCAGCAGAAAAGAGGATCTTATGACCCGTACCAACATTCGTTTCGCGCTTTGTATCCTGCTGATTTGCTCGAACGCTGCCGTGATTC
>JBAQIB010000071.1:0-48715 GCA_049288625.1 Terriglobales bacterium
CCTCTGGAGTCAGGGGCGTTTCTCCAAACAGGAAACTATGCGATACGACGACTGACGCTGTCGAAAATCGTGATTTCACTCAAAATTTCCCGATTTGGAGATCGGTCTGTACCCGATACCTGAAGCCTTGCCAAGCCTATCCGCGGGGGGAGTTGGAACTATTACAACTGAGCCTGCGCTGGTGACCACCACCCGCTCGTTACCCGCGGACAGTGACCTCGGTAATCTTGTCTGGTTTTCCTAGCTGATCCATACTCGCTTCACCTACCACAGAACCTGGGAGACGGGGTTGGAAACGGAGATTAGGGTCGCCGATTCCAGCCCCGATTTTTTTGTCTTTTCCCTCTAGTCTCCCGTTCTCACTAGTCCCCCGTGCCGCCGGGCATACCGGCCCCTTTCGCCCCCGCCTCGCTGCCAACTGGCAACACCTCGTCCCAAAACGAGGAATTCGCATCGATCGCCGTCACCGCAATCCGCGCTCCGGCGGGCCTCTGCGCATCAACCACCGATACGACGCGAAATTCTTCTTTCCTGCTCCCTCGCGACAGCCAAATCGTGCTCCCCACACCGAGCATGCCGTGGATTCCTTCGAGCAGCGCGCCCCGCCGGCTGATGTTGACCGTCATCACACGCTGATCGAGCGGCCGGCCCTTCACGTCCGTCCCCGCTAGCAGCACCGGCACGGCGATTTCGATCCGCGGATCCAGCCGGTTGCCCAACCGCTGCGCTCGCAGGTCGCTCAGAAACTGCTCCGCCTCGAGCGCCGGACCCTGCCGCACCAGATCAAGCAGTGGGTCATCGGACTCGACGTCACTCGCCTCGGAATCAGCCGGTTCAGATTCTATCGGCCCGGAATTTGCCGGAACATTGCCCAACTCAGTCGCCGACTCCTTCCATTCCTTGCGCCCGACAAAAATCCTGGGCACTTCGCGGTGGCTCGTCAGCTCCCCAATCAGTTCCTGCACTCGCTGCTGGTGCCCTGCCGCCCGCGTAAATTCGACCCCCATCCCGGTCTGCGGATGCGAAGCGCGCACAACTCCCTCCAGCACATACTCCTTCTCGACAGCACGCACGCTGATGAGTACCGGAGTCTCAAGAGAAAACGGCGCCGCAGATTCCAGATAGCAGGCCCCCGCGCTGATATCGGTCAATCGCCAGCGCCGTCCAGCAGGGATCGGCTTTTCGGGCTCTGAAGCGGCTGGCCGCACCGCTTGCTGCCCTTCTTCAACCCTCCAATCCGCAGGCGCATATTCGATTCCCCAAAAATTGCCGGGAATCTCGAGTTCCAGACCAACCAGCCAAGTCTCGGGCTGTCCGCCCAGTGGGACCACTTCAGCAACGCGCGCCGTTGTGTGCCTCCCGGCAGAAACAATCTCGATGCGAACTTGAATCCCGCCGGCAATCGCCGTTGGCGAAATCAGGCCGCAGCCGTGGGCATTGACCAAGGTCGTATGGCACGGCTCGGAGAAAGGAAAGTCGGCGCTCAGGCTGGTTACACGCACCGGCACTTCCAGCGGCAACCTCGTGCTGCGGCGAATTGCGTGCCCTGATTTTTCCGAAGCAGCCATAGGTCAGCAGGCCATGAGCTTTTCAGCGTGAAGATTACGACGAAGGCCGGCGCTCTCGCTCAAGCAGAACAAATCCATAACCTGATCACCAACCATGCTAGTTCACAAGAAACCGCCCGCGCAGAACTTTCGCCCGCCCCGTTTCCAAGTTAGGCACCTAGCAGACTGCTGAAAAACTCAACTTCCATTCTGTTTTTGAAGGGATGCGGCTTTTGGCCGAACCGAAGGTGTCGCGTTTCAACGGCGGCTTTCGCCGCTGAGGACATCTCGCCACGGAAACGACCACCTGTGCCGTCTGTTAGGGGAGCAGAAGGGGCAGATGGGCAATACGCATGCCAATGCGTTACCCGTCACCCCAGGGGCTTTACGGCCGTGTCCGGCGCCTGGAACGAGGCTTTATGGCTGCCATCGCAAAACGGCCGGTTCGCTGACGCGCCGCAGCGGCAAAGCGAAAACGCCGGCTTCCCTGTCGTGTCGTACTTGTTGCCCTCGGCATCGACCACGTCGACCACCCCGTTAGGATCGTCCACCCGCAAAGGCCCGTTCGGCCGTACCGTAATCGTGACTTGTCCCATGAATCCTCCAAAAGATGCCGAGCTTTCAAAACTATCGCAAGAAGAAAGAAGTTGCCAGTACCCGTCCCGGTAGTCAGTTAAAACAAGTCAGGGTTTCTGGCAACTCGCTACTGACCACTGGCAACTGGTTTCCACCGATCCACCGCTTCCCACCAGATCAACTTCGTCCACTCGTCAAACGTCGTCTTCGCCCATTCCCGGTGCGTCCACCAGGCATCGCCAAACGCCGCCGGATTGTGTGCGGCCGAGATGCTCCACTGGTATTGCGGCAGCCAATGCCTAAAGATCGTCAGCGCGCGCCGCGAGTGATAATCCGAAGTTACGATCAGCACCCGATGTGCTCCCAGCGGCTGAAGACAGCGTGCCACATCGGCGGTCTCGGCGCCCGTCGAGCGCCCTTCAATTGCGCACACCGACATAAGATTCGCTTCCGGCAAGCCGTTGATATATCTCTGCGCAATCCCGGTCAACGTTTCATCGAAGACCTGTTCCCCGGCCTCCGCATCCAGAAAAATGCGCGGCGCCATTCCCTGGCGCATCAGTTCCAGCGCCCGCGCCGGCCGCCTGCCCGTTTCTCCGGCCAGCACCACAATAGCATCGGATTTTTCGGGATGATCGACCACCAGATACCGCGCCGCTTGCGTCGCGAGCAGCACCCCCACCACAACCACCACAATCAGCAACCGGAAGAATCTCATCTCACGCGCATGTTACTAAGGAAGCCCACTCCGCGTCGAATGCCGTTACTCCAGTAATGACTGCATCCGTCCAGCCCCAGCGCTTCGCGCGCAAAACATAGGACAATTAAGGTTCCGTAAAGACTCCCAACGTCAGGGTGCTAGAATTCAAACAAACTATGACTACTAATTTGACCGCTTCTTCCGTATTTTCTGACCTCAAAGCCCGGATCGCAGCTCGTCAGGCACGCGTAGGCATCATCGGCCTCGGCTATGTCGGATTGCCGCTCGCCCTGCTCTACAGCGAGCAGAAATTCCCCGTCACCGGATTCGACATCGATCAGCGCAAGGTCGACACCCTCGCCCAGGGTGGCACTTATATTTTCCGCATCACGCCCGAAGAAATCGCGGCCGCCAAGGCCAACGGCTTCAATGCGACGTCGAATTATTCCCAGATCAGCCAAATGGACGCCATCATCATTTGCGTCCCCACGCCATTGAACGAGTACCACGAGCCCGATCTCAGCTATATCACCGATACCGCCAAATCCGTAGCGCCGCATCTACGCGCCGGCCAGATCGTTGTCCTTGAAAGCACAACTTACCCCGGCACCACCGAGGAAGTCCTGATCCCGATTCTCGAGAAGGGTAACAAAGCCGGCCTGAAGGTTTCGCGCAGTGGCAAGGCCGCCGAAGACGAATTCTGGGTTGCGTTCTCACCCGAGCGCGAAGATCCCGGCAACACCCAGGTCGCTCGCCCCGACATTCCCAAGGTGATCGGCGGCGTCGATCCCCAGGCCAGCGAAATTGCCGCCGGATTCTATGGGTCGATTTTCCACCGCACGGTTCCCGTCTCTTCGCCCGCCGCGGCCGAGATGACCAAACTGCTTGAAAACATTTATCGCTGCGTCAACATCGCGCTCGTCAACGAGCTAAAGATGCTCTGCCTGCGCATGAATCTCGATATCTGGGAGATCATCGACGCCGCCGCCACCAAACCTTTCGGCTTCCATCCGTTCTACCCCGGCCCTGGCCTCGGGGGACACTGCATTCCCGTCGATCCTTTCTATCTTTCCTGGAAAGCCAAGGAGTTCGATTTCCGCACCAAGTTCATCGAACTCGCAGGCGAAGTGAACGTGGCGATGCCCTATCACGTGATCACGGCCACCATTAGCGCTCTCAACAAGCACCAGAAAGCGATCAACGGATCCAAGGTCCTGGTCCTCGGCGTCGCGTACAAGAAAGATATTGACGACCTGCGTGAATCGCCCGCGCTCACCATCATCGAACTGCTGCAAAAAGAAGGCGCGACGGTAAGCTATAACGATCCCTACTTCCCTTTCGTAGGCCGCGGCCGCAAGTACGATTTGCAAATGAAGTGCGCCCCGCTCGACAATCTGGATAAGTATGATTGCGTCCTAATCGTCACCGACCACACCGATTACGACTACAAGAAGATCGTGAACGACTCGAAGCTGGTGGTCGACTCCCGCAACGCGACGCGCGGCATCAAAAGCGACAAGATCGTCCGCTGCTAAGAACAACTAAAAGAACCCGAGGGTGCCCCATCCTAACGCCACGTTTTGTGCGGCGTTAGGATGGGTTCAGGCGCAAGGGTTGGTCTTTCCCGAAATCGAACCGAAAATTCCGCCAACCGCATATTGCCCCGAGCGCGAACGCTCCGCCGCGCACCGCTGTGCTAGTATGACCCGTTGGAGCGGGCCCCGAGCCCGCACCCACTGCGGCCCTGCGGTGTACAGATGAAAGATACCCTCGGAGTCCTCCTCGCTGGAGGCGCCGGCGAGCGCCTTTACCCGCTCACGCGCGATCGCGCCAAGCCCGCCGTCACTTTTGGCGGCATTTACCGCATCATCGATGTCACGCTCTCCAACTGCGTGAACTCCGGTCTGCGCCGCGTTTACATCCTCACCCAGTACAAGGCGCTTTCCCTCAACCGTCAGATCCGCGAGGGCTGGAACATCTTCGGCCGGGAAATCGGCGAGTTCATCGAGATCCTTCCGCCCATGAAACGCGTCAGTGACAACTGGTATATGGGCACCGCCGACGCCGTTTACCAGAACATCTATTCCATCGGCTCCGAGCAGCCGAAGCACGTCCTCATTCTCTCCGGCGACCATATTTACAAGATGAACTACGGACGCATGCTGAAGCAGCACAATGATTCCGCGGCCGACGTCACCGTCGCCACCCTGCTCACCGAGCCCGCCGAATGCCGCCATTTTGGCGTGGTCGATATCGACCATGACAGCCGCATCGTCGGCTTCATCGAAAAGCCGAAGGAAACCCAGATCCGCTCGCCCTACGACGCCAGCAAGATTTCCGCCTCCATGGGCATCTATATCTTCAACACCGACGTGCTCATTCCCGTCCTGCTCAAAGACGCCGAAGATGCCACATCGAGCCACGATTTCGGCAAAGACATTCTTCCCAAAATGCTCGCCGACTACCGCGTCTTTTCCTTCAATTTTGTCGACGAAAATAAGAAAGAGGCGCTCTACTGGCGCGACGTGGGCACCCTCGAGGCCTACTACGAAGCCAACATGGACCTGGTCTCGGTCTCTCCCGTCTTCAATCTTTACGATGAGCACTGGCCCATCCGCACTCACCAGCGCCAATATCCCCCGGCCAAATTCGTGTTTGCCGGACCCTCGCGCAAGGGTCACGCGCTCGATTCGCTGGTTTCAGGCGGTTGCATCATCTCCGGCGGCGAGGTCAAGAACTGCGTGCTCTCGCCCGACGTCCGCGTTAATTCCTTCACCGAAATCGAAGACAGCATCCTGTTCTCGCACGTGAATGTCGGCCGCAACTGCCGCATCCGCAAGGCCATCATCGACCGCGACGTCCACATTCCTGAAGGCACCACCGTGGGCTATGACCTCGAAGCCGACCGCGAGCGCTACTTCGTCACCGAAAGCGGCATCACGGTCGTGACCCGCGACTATTCGCTGTTCGAAAATCCCATAACAGTCGACTACTTCACCAGCGAGTAGGCCAGCGGCTCCTGCACCTTCAGTCTTCGAGTCCCATCTTCTTCAAAAGCTGGCTGTATCTTGGATCGGATCGCAGACTCTCGACCTGCGGATTGATCTTCACCGGCGTCAGAGCCGGGTCATGTTGCTGATATGCCTTTTCGAGCCAGGCAAATGCTCGTTCCTTTTCGCCGACGAGCGCATAGGCAAACCCAACGACAGCGGGCGAAACGTAACGCTCGCTCGACGGTTGGTTTCCCCGCTCCAGTTCCTCCAGTATCTTTACGCCGCCGGCGCGATTGCCGGAAAGTGCCGTCGCCTCCGCTGAGAACAGCAATCGCAGCGGATCGCCTTCCGCAGTAGACCGGTTGGTTACCTGCATGGCTTCTCCATACATTCCCTTGAGCAGGTATGAGGCCGCCAGGATCGTCCAGCCAATGCTGTGGCCCGGAATCCCAAGGCCGGTGGCTATGGCGTCATCGTAGCGGCCCGCGTAATAGAAATTTTCTTCCAGACCTTCGCTGTTCATGAGCGACAGCGGATCGAGCACCTGCGCCCGCCGGAACTCGGCTTCGGCAGCGTCAAATTTCCCCATCGCCATGTAGTCGAGACCCGCCCAGTGATGCGCCTCGGCGTAGTTCGGCTGCAGTTCAATCGCGCGGCGGAACTCCTGCTCCCCGCCCCGCCAGTCCCATTCGCACGTAAACTTCAGCAGTCCCAGCGTGGCGTGCGCCTGCGCGAGGTTGGGATCGATTTCAAGCGCGCGCTGCAGCGCTGCCTTGGCGCGGGGCAGTGCTTCGTGGGGAGACATTTGTGTGTTCACCGCCATCACGGTATAGGCGTCGGCCAATCCGGTATATGCCAGGGCATAATTCGGATCATCCTTGGTGGCGCGCTCGAAAAGCCTCGCGCTTTCCTGCATGTCGGCCAAGTCGCGCTTACTCCACAGATATCTTCCCTGCAGATAAAGATCGTGCGCCACTGAGTTATTCGTGTCGAGTTTTATCGACCGGAAGGTCCCCGGCACCGGAACCCGCAGCGCCTGCGCCGTTTCCTCCACAATTTCCCGTTCCGAAGCCAGCAGGTCCGCGGCCCGAGTGTCATACGCTTTCGACCACAAATGGTACCCGTTGCGTGTATTGATCAACTGCACATTGATGCGCAATCCCTCACCTGACTGGCTGATGCTTCCTTCCAGCAGCGCCCCGGCTTCCAGCGCTTGTCCGATCTTCCGTACATCTTCCGACTTGCCCCGAAATTGAAATGCGGACGTCGCCGCGACCACTCGTAGCCCCTCGAGCTGCGCCAGGCCAGTCGTCAATTCCTCGGCGATTCCATCACTCAGATATTCGCCCGCCGCCCCGGCATTCAAGTTCAAAAATGGCAGCACCGCAATCGACGCGGCAGGGCTTGCAGTCCGGCCGCGCACGCGCACATAAAGGACCGATGCCAGAGCGATTGCGCATAGCAGAATCAAACCGGCCGCTGCCGCCCACCGCAGGGAAAGGGCCTTTCGGCTGGCTGATTGGACGTCCACTGCTTCCGCGGTCTGCAGGACTCCGTCCGCAGGCACCGCCATAGCCGTCCGCTCGCGGAAAACCGGCGCATAGCCACCTTTGGGCAGATCGATGATGATGGCATCATTCATCCCCGGCCCGGCGTAGTACTCCGAGAGCCGCGAGCGCAGGCGCCGCGCTTCCGCACGCACGATCGGGTCGCTGCCAGGATCGTAATCGGTGGCCCGCTCAAAAACCTCAAGTCCGATTACATACTCCTTAACCGAATCGGCGCGGCCTTCCAGCGTCCGGTGTACAACAAAACTCAGGAACCGGCTGTGGCGTGGCGCGTTGCGAAAGATCGGCGATGCGAGGATTCTCGCGAGTTCGGCCTCGACCTTGTGGGATCGGATCGATGAGCGGTTTTCGGCGGCCTCGTCCTCAGCGCCTCTTTGGAGTGCCGACGGCGCGTCCGGCGAACCCGGAGGAAATAAAACCTCTTCCTGCATATGTGGCGCACCCCTGGATCGTAAGGGAAGGGCAGGAAAGCAGCCCGCAGTATAGCCCTGTTCAAGTTCGTCGGCAATCGCCCACGTTGGGTAATACCGGGCTCGCGACGGGTGACACTGTCTTGTCTTATCAATAGCTTAGCGGCCGCGCTACCGTAGCACAACCGGATGCTACTTGTGCCCATCGCCGGCGGACCGCATACTCCGGCCACAAAACGGGTCTCGTGTGACGGAGGATGGAAGGCGACTCCCGTTAAGTTGTCGGGCACCAGGTTCCAGCCAGGATTCGGCATTTTCGTATGCAGCTCAGGAGGATATCTATGCGCATCACTCGAATCGACGTTGCCAGAATGGCCGCGTCCAGGAATGGGGCGAAGTCGTTTCTCAGGCTCTCGCTGCTCGTACTTTTCGGGGTGGCAGCAGCCTCGTTGGCGTTCGCGCAGCCTGAAATCAAAAAGGTCAGTACGATAACGACCCAGCAGTTCCAGACAATCACCATCACAGGAAGCGGTTTTGGCAAGCAAGCGCCCTACACCGGAGACTCCAACTACATCAGCTTTCTCGATACGACAGCCGATCCCGGTTGGCAGGCCGGCTATGACGGTTGTCTACTGGGTTTCTGCACGACCGACACGGTCACTCTCATCGTGAATTCGTGGACCAACACGAAGATCGTCCTGGGCGGTTTTTCCGGAGCCTGGGGAACCCTCAATTATGTCCTCAGCAAAGGCGACAGTGTACAGATCAGCGTGTTCGATGCCCAGACAGCGACCGGCCCTGCGCAAGTAACGGTCACCATTAACGCAGAAAAGACCACCACCACGCTTGCCTCAACTCCGAATCCCTCCACCGTGGGAGAAGAGGTGACGTTTACCGCAACCGTTTCCTCCAGCGCCGGCGACCCGCCGGACGGTGAATCTGTTTCGTTTATGCAGGGAAAAACTACGCTCGGAACCGGAACTCTAAGTGGAGGTTCGGCCAGCTTTACTACTTCAATGCTCAAGAAAGGGACGGACTCTGTTATCGCGGTTTACGGCGGCGATTCCGAGTTCCTCACCAGCAAATCGAAAGCTGTCAAGCAGGTGGTCGAATAGGGAGACTCTCCTAAGGACGTTTTCCTCCAGGCGATTCCAAGTGCGGGGTGCCCCATCCTAACGTCGCGCATTCTGCGACGTTAGGATGGGAACTTTGTCGACCCCTACAATCTCACGCGAACAAAAACTCCTTCGTCCTCAATTCCTTGATCGTGTCCCGCAGCTTCGCCGCCTTCTCGAACTCAAACCGCTTGGCTGCTTCCCGCATATCGCTTTCCAGCTTCGCGATATAGGCGTCAAGCTCCTCCTGCGATTTGAACTCCGGGATGCCATCGGCTTCGACGCTCGTCAGGTCGGTGTAGTCGGCAGCCACAATGGCCGCCAACGTCATATCGAGCGGCCGCACGATCGATTCCGGAGTAATTCCATTCGCCTCGTTATAGGCCTGTTGGATTTCGCGACGCCGGCCGGTTTCGTTGATCGCCTTCTTCATCGAGTCCGTCATCACATCGGCGTACAGAATGGCCCGCCCGTTCAAATGCCGCGCACATCGCCCAATCGTCTGAATCAGCGACCCGGCCGAGCGCAGAAAACCTTCCTTGTCCGCATCCAGAATCGCCACCAGCGAAACTTCCGGCAGGTCAAGCCCCTCGCGCAAAAGATTGATGCCGATCAATACATCGAACTCGCCCTTTCGCAGATCGCGCAGAATCTTCACCCGTTCCAGCGTCTCGATCTCCGAATGCATATAGCGGCACTTCACGCCCACTTCGCTGTAGTATTCGGCCAGATCCTCCGACATGCGCTTGGTCAGCGTTGTCACGAGCACACGTTCGTTGCGGCCCACGCGGTCGCGGATCATGTGCAGCAGATCGTCAATCTGGCCTTTCACCGGCCGAATCTCGACCGGCGGATCGATCAATCCCGTCGGCCGAATAATTTGCTCCACCACCACCCCTGCCGACTTCGTCAGTTCATAAGGCCCCGGCGTAGCCGAAACGTAAACCAGTTGGTTCGTGCGGTGCTCAAACTCTTCAAACGTCAGCGGCCGATTATCCAAAGCCGACGGCATGCGGAACCCGTATTCCACCAGCGTCTGCTTCCGCGACCGGTCGCCGTGATACATCCCATGCAGTTGCGGCACCGTCTGGTGCGATTCATCAATGAACATCAGAAAGTCGCGCGAAAAATAATCCAGCAGCGTCGGCGGAGGCTCGCCCGGCATCCGCCCAGTAAAGTGCCGCGAATAATTTTCGATCCCATGGCAGTAGCCCATCGCCTTGATCATCTCCAGGTCGTACATCACCCGCTGATGAATGCGCTGCGCCTCCACCGTCCGCCCCTGCTTTTCCAGTTCCACTTCCCACCACGCCAGCTCCTTCTTGATCGACTCCACCGCCGACGCGCGCGTCTCTTCCTTCATCACATAGTGCGTCTTGGGATAGATCGGCAGCCGCATATAGCGCTGCTTGACCGTCCCAAACAGCGGATCGATCTGCGAGAGCGCCTCAATCTCATCGCCGAACATCTCGATCCGGTACGCCATGTCGTCGTATGTGGGATAAATCTCGATGACATCGCCCCGCACCCGGAACGTCCCGCGCCGAAACTCCCCCTCGCTGCGCTCGTACAAAATCTCAACCAGCTTCTTCGTAATATCGCCGCGTTTGATCTTCTGGCCCTTTTCCAGGAACAGCAGCATCCCGTAATAAGCCTCGGGTGATCCCAACCCGTATATGCAGCTGACCGAAGCCACGATCAAACAGTCGCGCCGCTCAAACAGCGACCGCGTGGCCGAAAGCCGCAGCTTGTCCAGTTCGTCATTGATCGTCGACTCTTTTTCGATGTAGAGGTCGGCCGCCGGCACGTACGCCTCCGGCTGGTAGTAGTCGTAGTAGGAGACGAAGTACTCGACCGCATTCTGCGGGAAGAAGTTCTTGAACTCGTGGTAGAGCTGGGCCGCTAGGGTCTTGTTGTGCGCCATGACCAGTGTGGGCCGGTTGGCCGCCTCAATCACCTTCGCCATGGTGTACGTCTTGCCCGACCCGGTCACCCCCAGCAGTACCTGGTGCTGCTCGCGATCGAATACCCCACGGGTGAGGGCTTCGATGGCTCTAGCCTGGTCGCCCTGGGGCTTGTAGTTGCTGATGAGGCGGAAGTCCATTTTTCCCATTATAGGAGAAGGCGGCGGGGTCCCAGAGGCGTTGGCGCGGAGGGTTCGGGGAAGCACTAACGTGTAAATTTACTCGATAGGGCCGTGTAGATGGGAAGATTGTACTAAGTGATTCACCTTAGAGCCTGAGCAAAAGTCCGGTAGAAACCCCCTCTGGCAACAGTAGAATCCGGGGGTCATTACCTTCGTAATGAGCGATTTCCAGCAAAAAGCCATACTCCCTACGAAATTTCACATTTCATTCACCGAGCGGCCCCCAATTGGCTGCGCGCATGCACACTCGTTTGAACAGAGAGACATGAGTTTAGTTGCGTCCGGGTCCGATCCCGCCACTTTCGGCAACCGGTGCGGCTTTTGCGAGGTGCAAGTTTATGCAAGAGATGCCCAGCCCCATGGGGCCCCGGGAGCGGCAGATTGTAGACCTTCTGCTGCAGGGGTGCGACAACTCCGAAATTGCTCGCGATCTGCATATCGCCGAGCGTACGGTCAAAGCTCATTTCAACCGCCTCTTCCTCCGTTACGGAATCAAGGGCGGCATCAAGCGGGTTAAGCTCGCGACTCTACTTTACAGGAGACAATTATGGCAGGAGCAGCAGTCGTCCTCCACGGTCCCGCCGAGCGGGAACACTTCATCATTCAACGCGTAGCCGAAGGCTGCAAGAACCGCGAAATCGCGGACTCCCTCGGCACCACCGAGCATGTGGTGAAGAACTACCTGCGTCTGATCTATGACAAGCTCGGCTTGTGGAACCGCGTCGAGTTGGCCCTGTGGTACGAAGCGCGCCGCTGGGAACAACAGGCCTCGCACGCTTGAAGGATTCGAGACCAACTTCCTCCCTCCTCCAATGACCGGCCGGCCAGTGATTCGACATCACTGGCCGGCAGTTTTTTGCTGGGACATGAACGCTTGCCTTCATCCACCGCAACATTGGATCAAAGGTTGAAAAATCCCCTTGCACAAGTGTGCGCTCTTCTTTCGCCTGACTGACGAACAAAAGGCGCAAGCTTGGTTTCGCCAGTTACCGCTCCAACCCTCCATGCGATGTAAAAGAAAAGCCGCCGAGACCGAGCGGCAATTCCATGCTTCGTGTTCGTTACAGATTCTCCGCGGCCGCAGGGCTTTTGAAGTTTCTTACTTCTTATTTACTCCCGTGCCCATCAATGGAACTTCCAGCGGACTGCCTGGAGCATTGCTCGGGACGTTCAGAGTGCCCGTGGACAAACCTGCCGTATGGGGCTTGAAGGTTACCCCGATGAAGCACTTCTTCCCGGGTTTAAGCGTGAGTGGTTTGCAGTATTCGAAGAAGGTGAAAGCGTTCGGGTCCCCGCCGGTAGACGTGATAGAAGCGGTGCCGATCGTTACCTTCGTAGCGCTCACGTTCTGAACCGCCACCAGCATCGGATGGGCCCCTCCTACATCTTTGCTCCCGAAATTCAGGCTCGCTGGCAAAGCAACTAACGATTGCTGGTTGACCTGCTGGCCCCCGCTTAGCGTGCCGGAGCTTCCGCTGTGATTGCTATCGCCGGAATAGCTTGCCGTGATCGCGTCGTTTCCGGCTGGAAGCGTAGTGGTTACACACGAAGCTACTCCCGGATTACCCGATGTAACCGCCGTCGTGCCGCAACCCGTGTTCGCGCTCCACGTCACGCTCCCGCCCACATCCTGCGGTTTCGCTTTCGTATTGCGCCGTGCCCTCACCAGCCCGAACTCGCCATTGATCGTCGCCGTCAACGTCACCGACTGGCCGAAGGTCGACGGATTCGGGCTCGAAGTGACGCCTACGCTCGCGCTCGCCAAATTCACGGTTTGTCCGCCCGCCAGCGTCCCCGTGCCTTGCGCGTTGTTCGTGTCGCCCGAGTAGACTGCCGTGACCGTGTGCGGTCCCGCGGTCAGCGTCGAGATCGTGCCCGAAGTGGCCGTGCCCGACGCCAGCGTCACCGGCGACCCGAAGGCGCCGCCGTCGATATTGAACTGCACGCTACCGCTCGGACTCGCACCCGTCACTGTCGCTGTAAAGCTCACCGCCTGTCCGTAGGCCGAAGGATTCAGACCGGAAGTTACGCCCACGCCAGGCACCGGCACCGCAATGCCGATGGGAACCGGCGCGGATGGGATGCCATTCGCGATGACGACTAAACTGCTCGCCCCCTGCTCGATATTTGCGGGGACGGTAAAGTTCGTGGAAACCGCAGCCCCCGGAGCAATCGACCGGTTGCTCACGTTGAACGTCCGGCCGTAAAAGACGTGACCGGTCGCGGCGTTGGCAATCTGCACGATCGGATAGTTAGTCGCCATTTGAAAGTCGTCGCCGTAATATGCGCCCTGCGTCAATCCATTCAGCTGCGTGCCGGTGATGGTATACGTCGTTCCAGGGTAAACGTTGGACGGCGAGGTAGAAATCACCGGAGCCCAGCTGGGATCGGGAGACCCAGTGGGCGTATAGAACTCGGGCTGGTCGACATCTTCTACGGTGGTGAGAATCTGGCCATTGGGCAGGACGAGAAAGTTGTAGTTGAAGGCAGCCACGAAACTCGCACCAGCGTCGTCGGCCACCTGATTGATGGCATTGAGGGTAGTGAACTCAAAAAAATGGGTTGGCGCTTCGCCATACCCAGTCTCGGCCGCAAACAGGATGTTCCCGTTCGGCAAGACCGCCGCCGGAGCATCGGCGAGGTCGCATTGAGCGGTCCCGTTGGATCCGCACACCTCTGGTATGTTGGGACCGGCGCTCCACGTGTTAGTAGCCGAGTCGTAGATCCCAGTGGGATCCGCGGCGCCAGTGCAGCCCGTGTTGCCGCCGAATTGGACCACGGTTCCATCCGGCCGGAGCGGAGCCGGGCCAATTTCGTAGTTGCCGCAGGCAATGGGATCGACGAGCGAAACCACCGTATTGCCGGCACTGCTCCACGTACCGGTCGAAGGATTGTATTGTTCGGCGTTGGTGGGATTCGGGCCGTTGCAGGTTCCTGCAGGGAATTCGCAATCCGTCCAAATATCGACCGTCAAAACGTTCCCGTTGGGCAGCAGCGTGTAACCTTGTTCATCCTGGGCACCACCTCCCGCGTTGGGCGCTCCGGTGCTGGTCCAGGTCAAGTTCGTGGCGTCAAACAGAGCATCGAGATCCGGATCGGTGTCACAACAGGAGGCGAGCAAGAATGTGCCGTCGGCCAGCACCGTGCTCTCAGCATCACCGATGGCCAAATTTCCCTGTACCCAACCGGTTGGCGCCGATACGGGTGTCCAGGTGTTAGCCACCGGGTCGTAGATCGCGCCTACCGGAAGACCATAGTTAGGGGGGTTAAGCTCACCGCCCATGACGATGACCCGGCCATCGGGCAGCACGGCGGAGGCGAAATAGAGTGGGGCATAAGATGTGCCGTTGAATACCGGCAGGGTCGCAATCTGAGACCATGTCCCGTTCACGTAGCTGCCGGTGATGTCGGGCGTCAACTTGAACCACTGCCCTAAGGTCCCGCAATCGCTGGCGATCACAGTTCCGTCGGTCAGCAACAACGGGTTGCATATTGGGCTGTCGTTCGTCACAAAGGGCCCGAGTTGCCAGGTCCCGCCGAAGGCAGGCGAAGCCTTCTTATTGGAAGGCCGCGCGGATCCGGCCGCTCGTCGATTCCGTTCTGAAAGAAACTGGCTCCATGCCGCCGGATGGTTCTTGAAATATTCGGCCCTGGGGAACGACATTGGAGGCGGAATCACCCTCGGGGTTTGCTCGACGGAGCGAGTTGGCAACGCGGCCTGGGCTGGCGATGCGGACTGCACGTCCGTCTGGGCCTGCCCCGTCACCGAGGCGCCCAGCAGCAACCAGACCGCGAACGCCGCCGTAATTACCGAGCGCCAGACCCGCTGCGACGTCTTCGAAGCGGCGGCCGAAGTTGATGAGGTGAAGGAAGGGATCGACGAGTTGTCGAACGACACAAAGGCGCGAAGGCGCGCGGACGAAGTGGCCATAAGCAAGGTCTCCTAAATTGTGACAGCGAGTTAGAAACGGCGAGCACCGAAAGATAGGAGCTACCCCGTGCGCTCCACTCTCGGGGAAAGGCAGGTGAGATAGTATCACGGTTTCTCTTGGGGTTGACTATGCGCAGGACACTTTGATGGGTAGTGCATGGCTGCAGTCGTATAGTTAGTGTGGGCTAATCATGAGGCTGACGACGATCTCCAGAGGGTTGTTGACGATAAATCTCGATTTCACTCAGAACACGGTCACAGGGTGAATGAGCGCTATTGCCAATTCCACAGCCATCCCACCTAAATTGATTTCAGCGGTCCTGTGCAATTTTGAACAGACAGATCCGGAAGCTCTGTGTCACAGTCAGCCCATTAGTACTTGGGGTGCTTTTCCAAAAGAAACTTTGGGCTTTCCTTAGGGCCACGGCAGGGGCAGCCCCGCCCGAAGTCACCCCTCCCCACATAAAAAGGGGCTGCCCTGTTTTGCGGAGGTTCCCATGAGTCGAGCCTACCAAGGGTCTGGCAGGATGCTCCTCTGCATCGACGACAGCCCGGCGATTCTGAAATATGAAAAGACGTTGTTTGAAAGATCGGGATACATCGTCGTTACCACGGCGTCTCCGCATCAGGGACTGAGGCTCGCCAGAATGACCAGCTTTGACGCGGTGCTTCTTGACTATCAGATGCCCGGGATGAACGGGCACCAACTGGCGCAGGAAATAAGGCGCGTCCGGCCGGAGACGCCGATTGTCATGTTCTCCGGCGATGAGATCATTCCAGACGAGACTCTGGAGCTGGTCGATGCGTCCGTCCCCAAAACGGAAGCCGTCAGTGAATTATTATCAGCCGTCGCTCGCCTTTGGAACCAGGCTCCGCCAGCCTGATCCCAGCCCCGGAGGGGCGATCAAACTTAGCCCAGCACCTCGGCACTGGGAGAGTGCAAAAAAATCCCCAAGTCCCTGAGGGACGACCTGAGTTTTTGTAACGGACTCCAGATCTTCGCCTGAATCACTCGCCCCTACTTCTCGCCAAAGTATTCCGACGTCGCCGCGTCCGCCTGTGCCGCTAGGGTTGCCAGGTTCGCTGCGGGCACCGATGTTCCCCACACTACGCTGTATCCGCTGAGCGTCGATGTTCCCCACACCACCGACGATCCCGTAAGTACACTCTCTCCGCTCGATAAAGTCGAAACCACCGACGTCCCCCACACCACCGATGTTCCCCAAACCACCGAAGTCCCCCACACCACCGAGGAGTTCGTCACGATATACACATTACCCTTCGAGTCGCGCGCCACTGCCGGCGACACGGCCGAGCCAATCGTCGACGAGGATGTGTCCTTATTCGACAACGCCGCCTGAATGTCCAGATAGCCCGCGCCCACCGTGAAGATGTCGTAATAGTCCGTGTACGTGATGCCCGTCACCGGATCGACTGCCGTGCTCACCTTCGGAAAAGTCTTATACGCGGTCTTCATCAACCGCGCCTTCACCTGGTCCGGCGTCAGCGAAGAATTCTGCTGCAGCAGTAGTGCCGCCGCTCCGCTCACCACCGGAGTCGCCATGCTCGTCCCGCTCAGCGTGAAATAGTACGGTGACGATCCGCTGCCGCCAGTGATGTAGTAGCTCTCCGCCACCTGATCCTGCGGGAACAGCGTGTAAATCGCCGCGCTCGTCGATGCCAAAGTCGAAATTGTCAGATTCCCCGGCGCCACCAGATCCGGCTTCACGATATGGTCGACGATCGTCGGCCCCTTCGAGCTGTAACTCGCAATCAGATCGTCCGCCCGCGTCGCCGTTCCTTCCGGCTTCATCGCGCCCACCGTAATTACATAAGGATCGTTCCCCGGCGCCGAGATCGTGCCGTATCCATTCGTCTTCATTGAGTTGTCGCGGCCGTCGTTGCCCGCCGCCACCACTACTACAATCCCCGCCTTCCACGCCGCTTCCACCGCCTGGCACAGCGGATCCACCGTGTAGCTTTCAAATACCGGCCGCCCCACCGAGATGTTCATCACCCGGATGTTGTAGGCGCTCTTCAAGTTGATTGCCGACTCAATTCCCGCGATCACCGTACTGTCCGTGCCTACACCAACTCCATCCAGCACTCGGAAGCTCAGCAGGTTCACATTCGGAGCAATTCCCTTGAAAGTCTTCGTGAAGCCCGCGCCCGTCGAGTTCCCCCCGTCGCCCCCCAGAATTCCCGCCACGTGCGATCCATGGCCAAATGCGTTATTGATGCCATCGAAGTTGTCGTTTTCGCTGTAGACCAAGCGCGAACCGCTGGCTGAAGAAAAATCTCCCTGGTCGGTAATGCCGCTGTCAATAACTGCAACCCCGATCCCGCTTCCATCCAGTCCCGCTGACCACGCGTAAGGAGCGTTCACTGCCTGATCATAGAAATCGGTCGTCGTCGAAAACTCGACGACCTGGTGATCCACCGAAACATGCGCCACGTTGGGATTATTCGCCAGCGTTGCCAGCGAGTCTGACTTCACCGTCATCGCAACGGAGTTAATCAGCGACAAGCTCTTCGCCGGCTTCGCGCCCAGCGCCACCACCTGCGCCTGCGCGAAATCCTGAGCCGTCAGCGTCTTGTACTGCACAATGACGTTGACCAGCTTCCCCTTAGGGGCCGACGCCAGTTCCGCCGACAGCTTGCTCGGCACTCTGGCCGACACTGTAATCGGCCCGGCAGCCGACGCCAGGCTCGACCCGAGCAACGCGCTCGCCAATGCCAGATACCGAAAACTCGAAGCCATCCTGTTAACTCGCTGCATGGTCGTTCTCCTCGCGCCCCGAATGCAGGCGCGTCATCGGACCAGAAGATGCAATCCCAGAGCCACATCACCCCCGACTAACCCATTACTGTTCAATAACTTACTTGCGTACACCCAGGCGTGAAATGGGACAAACTGTCCCTTAAATCACGGTTGGGCCAATCTGGCCCAATCTGCCGGTGTACAGACGGGCCTTGCCCCGACTCAAACGCCGAAGGCGCGGCAAAGCCGTGTCTCTACAAAAGCTCTTGGATGGCACGGCGGTTTACCGCTGCGAAAAGCTATCGAAAAAATGTCGATGGAGCGAAAGGCAAGGGCTCGGTGGAGCGACGGGCGAGCACTCCACCCTAGATTTCGCGTTCTTTGCTGGGAACTTAACCGCTCGAACTACGCTTCAAGAACTGTCTTCAAGCGCACGGAGACCTCCGTCTCCGGTTGACTTTTACTTATCATGGATGCCCCACATTTGTCCTAAGCCTGCCACCCACAGTTGAGCCAGATCTCTGAGGTTGTGTTTGTATGTACGCGTTACCAGGTATTTTTTCCCACCTTTTACACGCAGCCTGTACTCCCCTGTCGATGAGGGTTGGATCTCCTCCACGGCCGAAATATTCACGACGACCGAGCGGTGGATACGAATAAAACCGTAGGGTTTGAGCTTCTCCGCCATGGACGAAAGAGGCTCGTGCACCAAATAGGGATGAGGCCGGTGTTGCAACGAAACATAATTGCCTTCGGCTTGCACGGCGAGGATGTCGGCTAAATTCAGGAGTAGGATGCTACCGTTTGCCTTGAACGCGATTCGCGGCGCCGGTCGTGTTGCTATAACCTCCAACTGCCGCAAGACACGCATCAGGTTTGCAGCATCAGCTCGAATTACCGGAAGCAATGATGTATCTGCAGCTTCGCAGAGCCCGTCCGCTACCGATTCAAGAGTGTAATCCCGTCTATTCTTGGGGAAGCAAATCGTGGCTCCCCGCAGTGGGCTGGCCGAGTCGTCCGCACTAGCGTGAGCCGCTTGTTGAACAAACATCTCATGTGCAATGGCCTTCTGATCCTGAATTTCGCGGGCGCTCATGATGGAACCCCTTGGTCTCGTTTCGATTTGCTGGTACCCGAAGTGAGATTGACGACTGCACTGCGCCTGGACGTAATGGTCCTACATAACCGGAGCAGCGAATCCGCCTGACCACCTGTCCACAGGAACGACAAACACGTCGATCGGTTGAGCGCCTTTGAATTGCGGATTCGGCATCACCGGTGATTTCGGCAGATCGGCACCCCACGCCTTCCCTTCCAGGCCCAAAGATTACTTCTGCCCAGTGCTCACTGCTGACGGAAAGCTGGATTGCTCGCCGAAATAACATTCAATGGATTGCAACTTTCCATTCTTGATTCGGAGGTACTCCACGTTTCGGAACGATTTACCGTCCTTGGTGTGGCAAAGATACTTCACAAAAGCATCCTCCGCGCCAGTGATGATTCGTTCCAGGTCAAAATGTGCAATGAAATCGATCTGCGTCTCCCAGCATCGCGTTTTGAAAGTGCTCTTGCTGATGTGGTCGTCGCCGGCCGCACTTGTAAAGGTGAAGTTATCGGCGAGCAGGCTATCCACTGGGCCCCAGTCTTCCTTCTCCCAGGCCGCGTACCACTTTCGGACTACCACCTCGTTGGTTAAGTTCAGCCCTCCTGCTGCGCTCGCACTAGCCGGTCGCGGCAGGCTCACGGCACCCACCAGCGCGCATGCTCCGGTTGCGAGCAGATTCCTGCGAGACACTGCGGTCATTGTCCTTGTCATTGTTCGTTCTCCTTTTGACGATATAGTTGGCAGCGCTTCGCTCGATCGCGATGCTGTACCGTACAAGAATACAAACCGGTTGGTATGTACCCGTGCCAAACCACTCCTTGAGACACCGATGCGATCAACCTCGCTTGCGGTTGCCCGGCGCGCGCAGGGATCGCAGCCAGTCCACGATGTTTCTGATCCCCGCTTTCATCACCTTCGGATCCTGAGCATTCTTTGCCAGCGACGCATAGCCTTCGACCATCGCGACCAGTAAGCCGGCGGCGTCCGCCGGTTCCACGTCGCGGCGAACGCTTCCGCGGATCTGGCCCTCTCGCAAAACGGAGGCAACCGCCTCCCGCCAGGCATCGAAGATTATCGCCAGCCGCCTCCGGAATCCCGCGTCAAGAGGAGACATTTCCTGCGCCAGATTGTTCAGTTGGCAGCCGCCCCGTACATCCGCGGGCCGAACAGGTATACGTTGAACAGCTCCGATCAAAGCGTCGATAGGGTCCTTGCCCGTCTGTAGAGGGCGCACCCACTTGGCGCGGACGTCGGGGGCGATAACCTCATCGACGACGGCGCGTCCCAAGTCTTCCTTGCTGTCGAAGTGATAGTACAGTGCGCCCTTGGTGACCCCGGCTACGGCCAGAATGGTGTCCAGGCTGGCACTCTGGAAACCCGATCTGTAGATCTCGCGGGATGCCGCCTGCAGCAAGCGCTCCCGCGTGCGCGCAGAATCGCGCATCCTGGCCGCCCTACGCTTCGGATCCTTGCGTGCCGCTAACATACCAACCAGTCTGTATTTTAATTATGCGAAAGTCAATCGCAATTAAGCGGCCTGACTTTGGGCGGCTGACGCCCTTGAATTTCGTAACCTCCCGTCAGGGTGTATGAAAAGTTGGAGGAATAGTTGCTCTAGCCGTTTTGGGATGGTCCCGGAAGCTTGTTAGTCCGCCACTCGTTTTCGAACTCTGAAGCGTTGGGCCTGTTGTCTCACGTAATCGTTGTGAACCTGGAACACCACCTGCTCCCTCACTTCTCACTCAGCAGGAGTTTGTGGGTTGTGAGCCAATTCTGCTCTCAATTGCACGCTAACTGTCCGAGCGCCGAGTGGTACTTGACGCAAATCGCCAGTTATCCCGGCACCACGACTTTACGGAGGAAAGAGGACAAATGATCACGCTTAGACATTTGCGGAACTTCTGGATAGCGGCGGTTATGATGATGGTTCTGGCTTGCGGCAGCAATGCGGTCGCGCAAGCGAGATACAAGGTTCAGGATTTGGGCGTTCAGCACCCTGACAACCTGGGTATGGCCATGGGCCTCAATAATCACGGCTGGGCGTTGAACATGGAGCAACTCCTGGATCCTTTCAGCATTTCCCTTTCCGCCCACCTCGTGCAAGGCACCGATAGCATCAGCATCGGCGAACTCAAGATCCCGCTCGGCACGCTTGGCGGACCGAACAGTTCGATCAATTGGAACGGAATCAACGACCCCGGGGAAGCCGTCGGTATGTCCGAGACATCTGTTCCGGATCCGAATGGCGAAGACATTTGCGGTTTCGGAACACACCTTACGTGTCTTCCGTTTCTTTGGCAAAACGGCGTCATGAGCGCTCTGCCAACGGTGGGCGGGAATAACGGGCAGGCCAGCGCCATCAATAACCGCGGACAAGTCGCAGGATATGCGGAAAACGGCATGGTGGATTCCACATGTCCCCCCGGCATAACGAATAACCGGATTGACTTGCCGGTGATGTGGACAAAAGGCAAGGCCCAAGCTCTTCCTACGATCGGTAGCAATCCAGACGGCGTCGCATACGGCATTAACAATCAAGGCCAGGCCGTAGGCTACTCAGGAACGTGCACCGCAGCGAATTACGGTGTAGTGTGGGAAAACGGCGTTGCTACCGCGCTTCCCGACCTCGGAGATCCGGGCGCCATCGCTTACGCCATTAACAGCCACGGCCAAATTGTCGGGCAAGCGGTTAACTCTGACGGCACACCCTTGGCCGCTCTTTGGCAGAACAATACTGTCACAAGCCTCGGCGGCCTTCTGCCGGGAGATGTTGCCTCCTTTGCCACCAGCATCAACAACCGGGGCCAGGTGGTGGGAAGCTCCTTTAACTCCAACAACGGCGCCAGTTGGTCCCACGGCCTCATCTGGCAGAACGGCGTGACGATCGACCTGAACACTCTATTTCCGGCAAGTTCCCACCTCTACGTAATCTCGGCTAGCAACATCAATGACAGCGGGCAAATCGCGGGTATGGCGGTGAATATGACCGGGCCGCACGCGGGAAATGTCGTCCACGCTTTTCTGGCAACCCCGGTAGACGAAGACCTGGGCAAGTCGGTTGCAGACGTCGTACCTACGCATCCGAATATCAATTTGCCCGTGGCGAATGTTGGCAAGCAGCTTTCGCCGAGGTCTGCACATTGCTCAATCCACGATAAAGGCATTTTCTGAGCTTCCGCACCATGCATTTCAGCCATGCCGCCAAGGCGCAACATGTGAGATTTTGCTGGACATTCTGGGTCACGCGATATTCGCGTGACCCAGAATGTTTACGGCAAGCGCTGGTGGAAAATGTGGAGGAGGAAATCGGGGACAGACAGGAAGAACCGGGAACACGCATAGCACGCCCCGTCAACTCGACAAATCCAGCTCACGGCCTCCCTAGGCCAAGAAAGGCGACCCTTGCCGAACGCACCCATGCCAGCCGCGATCTCCGCGATTCGAGGTCAATCTCAGCCTCTCGCAGGAAGCGCGCACATTATCACACTCTGTCAAGCCCCATTTCGCCGGGTGGAAATTCCTGACCTGTTTTAGTTTGTTAGCCGTACACCGACTGTACGTACGTTGTTGTATTCCAATAAATATTTTGTTCGCGCAATCTTCGCCCCAGCGGCTTCGCGCATGACGGATTCTGACCCGTCCATTTTCATCACAAGTCGCGGCCGCTCCGCATCACCTCGCGCAGCGCCCGATTGATCTCCTTCTGGTACTTAGGCCCCTCTTTGAACCAGGCCAGGACATCTGCATCCAGAAAAAGCGTGGTCCTCTTCTTATTCTGCCTGCGCGATAATTTCAACGCCGTCAGAGACTTCCGCTCCGTCCCCGCTTCCGAAGCCTTCAGGCTGGCAATCCTCCCCTTGGCAACTCCGCCGAGTGCAATCTTCCCTCTCACGCCCTTTCTCCTGGCGCGCGGCTCGAAACCGGTGACTTTTTCCGTCACGCGCTTCCCGCCCCCGTTAACTCTCTTTGCTGGTTTCATTTAAGCCCTTTTGTCTTATAAGTATATACGTACAATTACACATGCACAAAATGTTCCCCGTGGAACACTATGCCCCTTTTTCAGGAAACAAACAACCGGAGCCTACTGGATGCAGACGCTGCGCTCGGCAGGTTCGAAGCGGTCGGACTGGGCTTCCCGCTGGGTGGTGTAGTGCCCGCCGGGAGACTTCCCGTAGAGTTCGTCCCCCGGACAATAGTAGAGCGCCGTATGGGTATCGACCCAGACTTTCAGATCCGGATCCCCCTGAAAATGCACGCCCTGCTGCGGTTCCTCCGCGATGCCCACGGCGATTAGAAACCGTTCCCAAGGAGGCAAGCCGGCCTTCTGCTGCCCCGAAGCCGGCCATAACAGCGCAACCGCCGCAATAATCACCGCGAGTCCGAGAAATAAGTCGGCGCGCCGAAAATGCAGTTTCACCCGCAGGCTCTTCAAGCCCCGGTCGCCCGGTTCTGCGACAGCACTCGACTCTGAAGCAGAGTCGGACTCCGCCCATTCCCCATCGCTCAGACCGTCATGACTTAGACCATCATAACTTGGACCATCTTGGTGAAGAGGAATCGAATCCACTGCGTCCGCGATCGTGGTCTCCTCTGTCCCGCTCGTCGTCGCTGCCGGCAATTCGATTCTTGCCCGCAACAGTTCTTGGGGATGATCGTGATCGAGAGCGTGACGCGCCAACCCGACCGCGTCGTCCGCTGCGGGATCTTCGCTGGCTTCTTCAACGTGCTGCGATCGCGGGGCCTTCGGAGGCGCAACGTTAAAACGAAGCGCGCTGGAATTGATCGAATCACGACCTGGACGCCCGGGATCGGCCGGTGACAGCGGAAGGTCGTCTTCGGGCTTCCGCCGCGCATCCAATGCCACGCCCTGCTCCTTGCTCATCTGCCACAGGGAGGCCCAATTGCGCTGGAGCCTTTCTCCTTGCCGGAAGTTCGGCACGTTGCAGTTGGGGCAGTTAGCGTCCGCGGAAGGCAGCGGCCCCCCGCACTCTTTGCAAGAGCTGAGTGGATTCTCTTTGACTTCAGCTGATGCCGAGATCGCCGGTGGACTGGTCTTAACTTGCGGATCGGCTTTGGCTTGCGCCGGAGTTTCCGTCTTGCCATCCAGCGGCTCGCCGGAGTTCATTCGGGCGTTGTGCTCCTGAATGGTAAACGCTGCTGCCAGCAATCCTTGAAAGGACTGCTCGTCGAGCACGAGTTTGGCCCGATCCGATGCCATGTAGGTACGGGGGGAGGAGTGACTGGCCTGACCTGTTGCCTAGCTATTATAAGGCAATTCACTCTCGCCGAAAACGCCGAAAAGCAGCCAAAGGTGCAGCAGACCCACGACTGAAGCCCGGAGGAAAAGCTCGGAGAAATAAGGATGAACTCCTGAAACGGGACTCCAAAATGGGAAGCGGTTCATGAAAGGGGGCTAATCGAATGGCCCCGGAAACCCAAGGTGCCACGTAAGTTACTGTAACTATGAGGAAAGGTCTAAGGAGAATATTTGGCGAACGGGTTGCTTCTACGGTCGGCGGGGCGCGACCCCAAGATTGAACCGAGGGAGCGGACAAAAAGCCAATGATTAATCTCAACGAGATCAAGATCACACCGCGAGACCAACAGGTGCTGCACCTGCTGGTGCAGGGGTGCAGCAACAAGGAAATCGCGAGCCATTTGAACATCAGCCCGCGCACCGTCAAGCAACACCTGCGCACACTGTTCTTGCGCGCAGGCATCAAGGAAGGCCGGAAGCGAGTGAAGCTTGCGACCGCCATGTTCATTAAGGAGCAGGTGCAACCATGCAACCACGCGATCGACTGAGCGCAAAAGAGATTCAAGTAGCGACTCTGGTGTGGCAGGGTCTAACCAACAAAGACGTCGCCTCCGTTCTCAATACCAGCGAGCAGGTGGTGAAGAATTATCTGCGAACCACCTTCGATAAGCTGGGAGTCTGGACGAGGCTGGAGTTAGCACTTTACGTGGCTAGCCACGGCGGCGCGAACTGGCACGCGCAGATTCGTACGGACTCCGTCTCGGCGCTCCCTGCTTGGAGTACGCCGTCTGCCGAGGAGAAAGTCCCCTACGCGGAGACGGGGACTAAAGCAGCAGCGGCGGCCTCTGGAAGCGCTGTGTAGCACCAGGCGAACGAGCCATGAGTTGTCGGCGAAGTCTGGCTGGCGGCTCGGCGAGTGCCGGTCTCATCGGCTATCGAAGCCGGCCGTCTGAAAAAGATCGGAACATCCCACTTATCACAGGTGTTCCAGGCGTTCCCGCAGAGAAAAGTTGGGGAATGTCCGTCGCCCTCGAATTTCCAGTCGAGCTTCGGATGACTTCAAACTGGCACCGGTGACGGAGAGCGTGCGATGGCAATACGAACCTCTCTCGCCTACGCGTCGCCCTCATTCCACTCGCGTCTCCCATGGCGCATAGCGCGTCGTTCGGGGGGACTCAGCGATTGTCGGCATCAGACTTCCCAGAAGCGGACTTCTGGCCCGCGTCATTGAAAGTCCGTCCCGAGGCACAACTTCCGCTTAGCCTGTCAATCGGGAACAATGGTTAAAGTGCAGGATATTCCGAGTGCCTTGAGTGACTGGCGAGCGGGTGGTGGACGAGAGAGATAATATGCGCTGGTAAAAGAGAGGCGCCATGAAATTAAAGTCGATTGCTCCGACCGATCATGCAGAAACCCTGAGTGTTCACAATGTCGCCAATTGCAGAATCTTCGCCAGCCGCCATCGCCCTGGCCTTGTCCTTCCCAAGCACGTTCATGATCGGACCTGCATCGGTTTTGTTATCGAGGGACAGTGCGAAGAGCAACTCAGCGGCGGAGTCATGGACCTGAGTCAACACAAATTGTTTTTTCGACCCAACGGCGAAATTCATGCCAACAGGGCAGGGAGTAATGGGTTTCGTTGTCTCATTGCGGAGGTGACAGATGGCTGGCTGGACCACATTCGTGATTACGGCACTTTACCAAGTCAACCCTGCTGTTTTCACAACGCGGACATATCTTGGCTTTCGATGAGGCTTTACGAAGAATGCAAGCTGGGGCAATTAGCGAGTCCCCTCGCGATTGAAGGCCTGATGCTGGAGATCGCCGCTGGTTTCGTCCGCGAGCAACGGGTTGATCGGCACAGTCACAGTCCTATTTGGTTGAGAAGCGTTCGCGAGGCGCTTCATGCACATTGCCACGAGTCCGTGCGCCTCAGCATGGTTGCAGGCTGGGTTGGGATTCACCCAGTTCACCTAGCCCGAGAGTTCAGAAAGCACCAGGGCTGTACTGTGGGGCAGTATGTGAGAAAGCTGCGCGTCGAATCTGCCAGTCGCAAGCTGATGGAGTCGGATTCGTCTCTCGCGGTAATAGCTTTGCAGGTCGGCTTCGCGAACCAGGCGCATCTTTGCAGAGTCTTCAAACTTGTCACCGGCATCTCTCCAGCGCGCTATCGCGCCGTCGCAAGGGCCGCTAATCGCAGACAACATGTTGCAATCATGAAAGAATCTTAGGCGCGGCGACGTTAGGATGGGCTAATGAAACCATTTCCGCGCTTGCTGTGCCCCGCCGTCATTGCGGTTTTATCGATTGCGCCTGCTGCTCAACAAACGAATGTCCCGAGTCAGGCGTCAATTCAGCTCAGCCCAGAGCGGGCAGTCAAGTTTCGCCGTGCATCGGATCTACATTTTTCGCCCGATGGCTCCCGGCTCGTCTGCGTGGTATCGGAGGTAAACGGGCCCGCATTGGAATCTCATCTTTGGCTTCTTCATATCGGCCAAGGAGAATTGCGCCAGTTCACCTTCTCGCAGAAATCAGAGCGATTGCCACGGTGGGCCCCCGATGGCGGCAGTGTGGCGTTTCTCTCCAACCGCACCGGGAGTATGCAGGTTTATGTCATGCCGACCGGTGGAGGGGAGGCTCACCCGGTTACCAACAGTGCGACCGCAGTAAGTGACTTCCACTGGTCGCCCGACGGCAAACAGATCGCCTACCTAGCAGCAGAACCAGAACAAGGAAAGGCCGACAATGACGCCCAGATCGCTGACCGCGAACAAGATCTTGAACGTCTGTGGGTGGCCGATCTCGCTTCAAGAAAGATTCGCCAAATGACGCGCGGTGCCTGGCGGGTCAATGACTTCGACTGGGCAAGCTCTGACCAGATCCTTGTGATGGCGAGTGATCACCCAAAGGCCGAGACCTGGAATGATGCTCTATACAGCATTTCGCTGACGGACGCCGCAATCACTCTCCTCGGCAAGCCCAATCAGCCGTTTGAGGGACTTTCGCTTTCACCCGGCCGCAAGCAATTTTCCTTCCTCTCGACTCGCACCGGCGGGCCGATTCCTCATGATCTCTTCCTGCAGAGCATCAGCGGTGGAACAGTTCGCGATGTGACACCCGCAATCGATCGCGCGGTCATCGATGCGAAGTGGCAAAACGACTCCACCATCCTGGTTCGCGTAGCTGATGGCTTCCACAATCGCATTTTCCGAATCGGCTCCGATGGGGTCGCGGCGGCCATCGACCTGCCTCACTCTGTTCGTGCCTTCGATGTCGCGTCCGACGGCACGTTGGTTTTCGTCGGTGTTGGCTTCAATCGCCTGCCGGAACTCTTCATCCGGCACATCGACGGCACTGTCGGACAGGTAAGCCACTTGCAAAAGGAGGACTGGGACGTAGTTCGGCTCGCCGATGCCGAAATCTTCCGCTTAAAGAGCTTTGATGGAACGGAAATCGAGGCGGCACTGATGAAGCCGATCGGCCCAGCCTCTAAGGCAAAACTACCACTCGTCCTGCTTGTGCACGGCGGACCAGCCAGCAACTTTTCTGCAGACTATTTTTGGTTCAACGCTTGGCCTCAGCTTCTTGCCGCAAGAGGGTATCAAGTCCTGATGGTCAACCCGCGGGGATCGGTTGGCTATGGCGAAAGTTTCTTGAAGTTGAATCGCGCCGACTGGGGCGGGGGGGACTTCAAGGATCTGATGGCAGCTGTGGATGCTGTGATCGCTCGTGGGGAGACCGATCCTAACCGCTTGGGCATCGGAGGTTGGTCCTATGGAGGCGAGATGACGCAGTGGGCAATTACACAGACTAATCGCTTCAGGGCTGCAGTCACCGGTGGTGGCGTATTTGATCAAGCCGCCGAGTTTGAAACCGAAGATTCCCCGGCTGGCGACGAATGGTATTTCGGTACGCCTTGGGAGCACCCCGAGGTCTTTGCACGCAACTCCCCAGCCACATACATTCGCAACGCACGAACACCGACGCTCATCTTGCACGGCGAGAACGACCAGAATAATCCGGTCAACCAATCCCGGGCATTGTACCGTGCCCTCAAACACTATGGTGTGGAAAGCGAGCTGGTTATCTATCCCGGCGAAGGGCACCTGCCCAGACAAGAAAAACATCAGATTGACATGCTCGAACGAATGCTGGAGTGGTTTGATCGCTACCTGAAGTAGAGGGCCGTGGAAACGGTGTCCAGTAGAAGTAGCAACACTGGCATTTCGTCAACTCCCAGATTGTCAGCCAACCGGACCTATCCAAAAACGGGCTTCGAGACCATCACTCCAACTGAAAGACCATACTGAGCGTCGCGGATAGGAGGCCGCCAGTATGGCGCATCGGAAGACAGCGAAACGCTCCAAGGCAAGAAGTATGCTTCGACTAGCCGATTTGGAGCAGTCGAGGAATACCGTCCTTCACTCGCTCGGTGCAGTGAGTTCGCAAGAATCGTATGGTCATGCCATCGATGAATTTATCGGGTGGTATTGCTCCGAACCACGTTTGAGTTTCAATCGAACTGTGGTTCTACGCTACAGGTTCTTTCTCGAACAGAAAAACCTAGCGGCGTCTACGATCAACGTCCGCTTAGCAGCCGTGAGACGCCTTGCCTACGAGGCCTCCGATAGCGGACTGTTGAGCCCGGACCTAGCGGCAGGGATCCGTCGTGTAAAAGGGGCGAAACGTCTCGGAGTGAGGATTGGGAATTGGCTGACTATCGACCAGTCCAAGATGCTGCTCCGGGAGTCGCCAGCATCCAACTTGCGCGGCAAACGTGATCGCGCAATTCTGTCCCTGCTCATCGGATGCGGACTGCGTCGGGCTGAATTGGTCGGGCTCAAAACGGAAGACTTCCAAATCCGCGAAGAGCACTCTGTCATTACTGACCTCGTTGGCAAAGGAAAGCACATCCGCACCGTTCCTGTTCCGACGTGGGCAAAACGCGCCGTCGATGAGTGGACGTCCGCGGCCGGCATCGACGGTGGGGCGATCTTCCGCCGAGTCAGTCGGCTCGATAAGATCTGGGGCGCAGGAATCACGGCTAAAGCGATCTGGCACGTCGTAAAGGCGGCCGCCAAACGTGCCGACATCAAGAATCTGGCTCCCCACGACTTGCGCCGCACCTGTGCCCGGTTATGCCATCTGGCGGGCGGCGAACTTGAGCAGATTCAGTTCTTGCTTGGACACGCATCGGTTCAGACAACCGAGCGCTATCTCGGTTGCAAGCAGAAGCTCAGCGAAGCAGTGAACGACAACCTCGGACTGGAAGACACCTGAACGGGGCTGGTCACGGCCCACAAGCCGACTTCGGGACAACGTCGTCGGAGTCCGCATTAAAACGTAACTTCCGGTTAGCCCGTCACTCCGGGCACAATCGCCCCTGATGACTACTCGCCCGTCCTTGCTTGTTTGTGTTAACTGTGGTTAACTACTTAGAATAATCGTCGGTTAATAGATTCAAGCAGAGACATTGCCGGTCTTGTGGCAAACGAGTGGGGGCATATTCATGGCGCGGGCAGTTCGCATTGTTCTTTTCCTGGTGACCGTGGCATGTCTTCTCCCGTTGAGAGCGGTGGCTCAAGGCGAAACCACCAGCGCCATCATTGGCGAAGTAAGGGACTCAACCAGCGCGGTTGTCGCGGGCGCCACGGTGACAATTACAAGTCGGGAGACCGGTCTGAAGCGCAGTGCACGGACCGATAACACAGGCCGCTTCAACTTCCCACAGTTAAAGCCGGGCGCGTACTCAGTCAGAGTGGAAGCGCGAGGCTTCGAGGCGCAGCAAAATGACTACGTCATTGCCGGTCTGGGTCAAAAGCAAACTGTGGATTTCACACTTAAGGTGGCCCGATCCAATGAGACGGTTGAGGTAAACAGCGAAGCTCCAATTATCAACCCGGAGAATGCAAACAGCTCTACCACTCTAGATGCGTCGGCGCTGGAGGATCTGCCGAATCCGGGCGGCGATCTAACCTACCCTCTGCAGTTTGCGCCTGGTGCGCTCATCAATACAGCGGGCAGCGGCAACGACTTCGTTGGCGGCAGCAACGGGTACGGAAACGTGGAATTCAACGGCCTTCCTGCCCTTTCCAACGGCTACATCGTTGACGGGCTGGAAACGAACGACCCGCTCACCAACCTCAACAGCGGCCTCTCCACCAACCTTGTGCTGGGCTTGAATTCGATTTCAGAAGTGACTGTCAACACTCTTTCCTATGCCGTGGACCAGGGACGGTATGGAGCATCCCAGATCAACTACGTCACCAAGTCTGGCTCGAATCAGTTTCACGGAAATCTCTATGAGCTGTGGAATGGTTCGCTACTCAACGCAGCGGACTACTTCACCAATGCGACGCCGGGGAATCACAAGCCCAGATCGACCGTGAATCATTTTGGGGGCAGTGTGGGTGGGCCGATCGCCCGCGACAGACTCTTCTTCTTCTTCGACAGCGAATGGGTTCGGATCGCCCTGCCGATTGTCACGCCGACGATCGTTCCCACTCTGGCCTTTCAGACATACGTGTTGGGGCAGCTTCCGTCGCAGGAGGTGTCGTTCTATGAGCAGATGTTCAAACTCTACGGAAACACCAACGGTGCCCCCTACGCAATGGACGGTTGCCCTATCGCGGTTTGCGCCAACCGGCAGAGCGTTTCGCACTCCAGCGACGACCACGAACAAGTGCAGACCGTCCGCCTCGACTACAACATCAACGAGAAAGATACGGCTTGGGTTCGTTTCCAGGCCGACACAGGCGTGCAGGCTGCTTACACCGACCCCATCAACCCTTTGTTTGATGCTGTCTCCTCACAGCCTCTCTATTCGTTCGCTGCGGGATACACGCACGTCTTCTCCCAGAACCTGGTGAACTACTTCAATCCTGCGTTCTCGTGGTATGAAAGCTTGTTCGGGCCGAACAGCCTTCAGCAGACACTTTCCGCTTTCCCCATCGTGTTGCAGGGCACCGGCGCAAATCCCTTCACGCCCATCGGAGGGCTGGACAATACCTGGATTCAGGGCAGGCGCGCAACCCGCTTCTTCATCAATGACAACCTCGCCTGGAGCCGCGGCGCTCATGAACTGCGCTTCGGAACCAACACCCGTATTTTCCGCCTGAACGACTACGACTTCGAGGAAGGCACGGTTCCCACCGTGACCTACGCGAACTTGTCACAGTTCATCGATGGCGTGGCGAATACCGCGTCGCAGACTTTCCCTTCGAACGTCAATGAGCCCTTCAACTTTCTCAATCTCGATCTCTACGCGCAAGACACCTGGAAGGTGACTCGCACGCTGACCTGGACGTTCGGTGTACGCGACACCTTCAATTCCAATCCGCTGAATCCGCATAATCAAGTCGCCCGCCTTGGCGGCTCGTTCAGTTCCATCTCCCACGATGTCAGTCAGCCGCTGAACGAGGCGATTCAGACTCACCTTGGCAATCTGTTCTCCTCAACACCGCTGGCCATTCTGCAGCCGAGAACGGCGCTTGCGTGGCAGTTCGAGCCGAATTCCGTTCTCCGCACCGGCTTCGGAATCTTCAGCGACATCTTGCCGGGTACGGTAGCCGACCTTATCGGCACGAATCCTCCCTACGACAAGACGTTTCAGGGAGGACAGCTTGGCACAGTGGGCGGTACAGCCATCGCGCCCGGAGCACCCAACAGCGCAGTCGACGCAACCGTGGCTGCAAACCAGAGCTTTAGTTTGGGATTTCCCCAGGGCTGGTACTCATGTGCATCGCCAAAGGCAAAACCGCCAACGTGCCTTCCGCCAGTCGCGATGACGGCAGTGCCGGATGGCAAGCTGCATGCGCCGTATTTTATAGAGTGGAGCCTGGGAGTTGAACATCAGTTCGGAACGACGGCCAGCGCGAAGGCACAATACGTCGGCACGCGGGCTGTGAACCAGCCGTACTCAACCCAGGTCAACGGCTACCAAACCGTGTGCCAGGGCTGTTTTGTTCCCTTCCCCACGCAGCCGACCGATGCCAGATTCGGCTCGGTGACGCAGTTTTCCACCGGCGCGAACAGCCACTACAACGGCCTTCAGCTGACCGCGATGAAGCGGCTCGCCCATGGCTTGCAAGGACAGGTCAACTACACCTGGAGCCGTTGCATGGATACGGTCTCGAATGGAGGATTCCTTCCGTTCTCCGCGGGAGGGCTTCTTTCGCCTCTGCCGGGAGACTTGGCCCGTGACTCTGGTCCTTGCGACTACGACATCCGGCACAACCTGAATGCGCAGTATGTATATCAATTGCCGGTAAGAGTGCGCGGTCACTCTCTGGCCTACGCGCTCAATAGCTGGCAGATTTCTGGAACCATGTTTTGGCATAGCGGAGTTCCCTTCTCGGTACTGAGCACGCCCTATTCGGCAAACGGAAACGGCATCGTGCAGGGCAGCGGGCCGCAGTTCGCCAGTCTTGTGCCCGGAGTGAATCCCTATTGCCGCCATTGCAACATTCCTGGCGTTACCGCACTGGGCACCATTCAGTGGCTCAACCCGGACGCGTTTGTATCGACCGTCGATCCGAGCGAGCAGACCTTCAACGTCAACGGGCATGTGGTAACCGTGCCCGCCGGTTCCTGCTATGGCGTGATCGTCCCCGACCCGCAGCATTGCCAATTCGGAAATCTCGGCCGCAATGCCCTGCGCGGTCCCAATTTTCTCTGGAGCGACTTCTACCTGACAAAGTGCTTTCCCTTGACCGAGCATGTGAAGCTGCGCTTTGAGGGTCAGTTTTTCAATGTGTTGAACCATCCGAATTTTGGGCTGCCCAGCGTGGTGCAGGCCGGCATTCCTGGAAATCCTTCCACACAGGCTGGTTTTGGAGCGCTCACCTACACCACCTCTCCACCGACCGGCTTGCTGGGCGTCGGTTTGGGTGGCGATAGCAGCCCACGGATGATTGCCTTCCAGGCGCGATTGGAGTTTTGAGCATGCGCGGAAATTCTGGATGGTTCGTCGGAAAACCGGAAGCTATCCATAAACGGGCTTCGAGGAAGTCAACCGGATCAGTACCCATAAGTCGGCAATGCGGAACGTGGGAATCGGTTCTCTAAATTTCCGGTTTGCCCGTCAACCGCCGGGTATTCGTGAAACCCCGAGTTGTCGCTTGGGGGCGGCGCTCCACGGTCCGAATGCTAGTTTTCACTTTCCGTGGGCTCGGCGATCAGGCCCAACTCGGGCGTCATTTCCTCAGCCTCGCCGGCCAGTTCGTCACCAGCACGGCCCGCGATTGGCCACTTCGTTCGCCGATAACCTTAAGCAGGAAGCGGCGGCCGTCGGGCGTTACATCGAACGGTTCATCGTAAAAACCCATTGAAGGTAATCCCGCAACCGTGAACAGCGCCACCGGTTTGCCGGCTTCGATAGCGTCGTTTGTGACCTTTATTGGGAGGGCAAACAGTCCACCTGCGCCGGTGGAGAAGAATATGGTCTTACCGTCCGCTGCCCAACGGTTCCAATACCCGCCCGTGCTCGTGAGCTGTTGCTTGCCGCCTTTCAATACCGATGTCGCATATAACTCGTTCCGGCTGGTCTCAGCCGTTACGTAGATAATCCATTTTCCATCGTATGAAAAGCGGGCGTAGTAGGTGGCGATAGGGTCGTCGGTCAATGGCCGTGGCTTGCCATCCGTCGCCAGCGGCACCAGCAAGGTCGTGAGTGGAATCTTTCTATAGCCCTGTTCGACAAGAATGTTGCGGCCGTCCGGCGATACATCGATGACGTGAATTGGAGTCTCGTTTTCATAGACCTCGGTCTCCTGCCCCGTACCCTCCACCAGTTTGCGCATAATGCGGTTGGGCTTCCCCAATGTCGAGTAGTAAAGGTACTTGCCATCCGCGGAGAACGCCAACCCACCCGAAGCATATCCAAAGGTGAACCGCACTCGTGTTCCTTGATCCAGGTTCAGCAGCCAGATATCGTGCGAGCCGCCCGCTAAGGCCGCCGCCTTGCGGCCGTCCGGCGAAATGCGAATATCCTCATAATTGCCGTTGTCGCTTACCGGAACAGATTTTCCGTCTTGGCTAAATAGAAGCAGCTTTTGATTATTAAGGCCGACGCCCGCCTGATAAATAAGCGTCCCATTCTCATTGGCATCAAAGGCCGCCCTCCAGGTAGATCCGTGGTATCCAACATCCGCCGCCACCGCCGCTGAGTCGCCGCTTACCTTTCCCGTCCTGGCATCGAAGGCCTGCGCCAGCAAGGAGCCGCTCTGCTCCCACAGCAGATGTCTGCTCGCATAAACTGCGTTCGACTCCGCCGGCACCACAAACTGGTTTTCTTTTCCGTCCAGCGACGCAAAATAAATACCATTGCGCGCGCTTGGATCATGTTCAGAGTGACTCGTTGCCAGGTACAGAAAGTGCCTGCCGTCCGGCAACAGAACAGGCCAGCGATTCGTCGTGTGATCGCTGGCAAGTGTAGTCACGGGAACGGGCGTGGAACCGGCATTCGAAGACACTCGAAATACTCCGCCCTCCACATCCGGAGTGAACAGGATGGTATCCGCTCCCCAGCTCCCGCCGCGCGGACGCGGAGCCTTGCATATCTCGAGCACAGGGCCGCCGTTCAGAGAAACGCGGTGCAAGCTGCCGCCGCCAAAAAATCCAAGCGACTGACTATCGGGCGACCAGAACGGATATGTCGCATTCTCAGTGCCCGGCACTGCCTTGGCATCCTTGTCGTCGAGCGCACGGACGTAGATGCGGGTATTCGCCTGTTCATCCTGCGCAACAAATGCGATTCGCTTCCCATCTGGCGACAGCACGGTCGGCCCGGATCCGTCGTCCGCCGTGAGTGTAAAGCTTGTCTTATCGGGAGGAAGAATGTACCCCTCGACTGACGTCGGAGCGGGCGTGCGCCGCCAAACCAGCGCCGCAACCGTCATGGCCAACAGCAAGCAAACCGCCGCAAAGGTCCACCACACCAAAGGCGAGGATTTTGCGCTCTTGTCCGTTTGCCCCGAAGTCGCTTCCGTCCCGCTTTCCCGCAGCCACACCAACTGCAGCTTCAAATCGTGCGCGCATTGCACGCGCGCCTGCGGATCCTTGCTCAGGCAGGTGTTCACCAGTCGCTCGAATTCCGCGCGAACTTTCGGCTGCAACTCGCGCAGCGGAGTTGGGTGATCCTCCAGAATCGCCGAGGCAATCTTGATTTGCGATTTCCCTTCGAACGGTCGCCTGCCGCTGGCCATCTCGTAGAGCATGGCTCCGAATGCAAAGATGTCGCTGCGTGCATCCGCCTCTTTGCCCTCAATCTGCTCCGGCGACATGTATTGAATCGTCCCAACCATGGTCCCCTGCGTGGTCAGCGGCGAACCCATAGGACTCGGCCCGGACAGCGTCGCCGCCGCAGTGAATGTCGGCGCCGACGCACTGGCGCTGCCCGCCGGCGTCGAACTCAACGGCTTGGCCAGTCCGAAATCAAGCAGCTTGGCCCCCGATTTGGTGAGGATCACATTCCCCGGCTTCAGGTCGCGGTGAACAATGCCGGCGCCATGCGCTGCCGCCAGTGCGTCCGCGATCTGGATCGCAATGTTCAGCTCCTCGGTCAGCGACAGTGCGCCTCTTCGCAGTCGGTCGGCAAGAGTCTCGCCTTCCAGGTACTCCATCACCAAGAAGTCGGTGCCTGTGGCAGGATCGTGCCCAATATCGTGCAGCACGCAGATATGCGGATGTTGCAGCGACGAGATGGTGCGCGCCTCGCGCTCGAAACGCTGTTTCAGCTCCGAACTGGCAGTCAGGCTCGAAGACAGAATCTTGATCGCGACTGTCCTGTCGAGTCGCGTATCCCGCGCCCGATACACTTCGCCCATTCCGCCCGCACCCAGCGGAAATTGGATTTCGTAGGGGCCAAGTTTCGTGCCAGAGGTCAAAGCCATGCGTGGGCGCAATTATAGCCTGTGCTGCAAGTTGCAATGATCTAGCTGTATCGTCGGCAATCCGGAAACGGGCTTCGAGGAAGTCAACCAGATCGGTACCGATAAGTCGGCTTGTAGAACAGGACCTCTGTGATTAAGACTTCCACCATAGGATTAATCACGGATTGGGTGGCGTGGGAGGAGCGAGATTTCGCAGGTCTTTCGGATCGCAGAATCACCCACGGTAATCACCCACGATCCACCCGTCTTTGGCGTATCTTCCAGTGTTTAGCAGTCCCACGGCAACCATTGAAGTTGTTGGAAACACTGGAAATCCGAGTTCTGAAAAGGCTGGCGTCGGCGGTTCAACTCCGTCCCTGGCCACCATCATTCCAAAGAACTTAGCAGAAATAGAAATCACCTGATTGTGGTGCGCAGTCCTTGATGCGCTTCCAGAATTCTGCTGGCGATCCTGTTATCAGAGTACGTAGGCATACGAGAAGAGGAATCGCCGATGAATCGCGCCATGGCGGTCCTTGCGCTACTTTTGCGAGAGAAGATACAGGTCGAACTGTCCGCCGGGACGGGCGTAGACGATTTTGGAGAGGTCGCGGGCAATGTCGTAAGAGTTGCCGCCGTAGCGCTGGGCAAAGGCGAATGGCAGCTTCAATACGATCTGGGGAGTGGCCGTGACCTTGCCATCGATCCAGGGCACGCGATATAGCGTTACTTCGCCCCGCGTCGAGACCGTGTAGAGGACAGATTTTCCATCTTTGCTGATCCGGGGCAGAAAAGTCACGACGTTAGGTACGACCGGGGTGCACTTCTTGTCGGTGACCGAGAGTTCGAAGATGCCGGGCTTGTCTCCGTACATCATGGACATGAGCAAGTACTTACCATCCGGAGACGAGTCCATGGCAAAGCCACAACCTTCGGAGAAAAGCTCCGCCGAAGAACCATCGGGGCTCAATCTCCAGGTCTGCAACGGGTATGGATTCTGAAAATGTTGATTGCCGGTTACATACAGATCCTTTCCAGTGCGGGTCCAGGTTATGGACTCAGAGTTACCGAGAGAGTGTGGGAGCTGGCGGAGATGGCTGCCATCGGCGTCGACGGCGAAATTTTCATCGCCATCACGCACCGTATTGGTGAAGGTTAATTGAGTGCTGTCCGGGGACCAATCCCCCGTGGAGAGAGCGTTTTTGGAAGAAGTGATCCTGGTCTTATTGCTGCCGTCCACGTCGGACACCCAGAGTTCTGCGCGGGACACGTCGGGCTGGGTTATATATGCAACATGTTTGCCGTCGGGCGAAAGGGTTGGCTGCGTCGCCAGGTCCGGCACAATATCGGTCGAGGTTTTTGTATGCAGGTCATAAACCGAGAGGTATCCCGAATCCCTGCCATTGACGAAGAAGATCCCCTTTCCAGCCGGATCCTTCATGGCGAAATAATCGGGGCCGGGGCCGGACGTCAGCTGAGTGTAAGTTTTGTCGTCGAGGCTGTATTGCCACAGATTGATAATTCCGTTTACTTCGCGATGAAAAAGCAGCGTTTTCCCGGGATCTGCCCAATTCACGGATTGGGGAGACCCGGAAAGCTCGCCGATATTCGCGGCCTTACGGGTTGCTAAATTCCAGCGATACAACTGAACGGTACCGTGGGAATCTTTATCCTTGTGGCATAGGAGGAGCAGGTTGGCACCGTCGGGAAAGATGAGGTGTCCGAGCAGATCAACACCAAGTTCCTTCCCCCCCAGAATGGTCTTACCGCCCACGCCATCGGACGACGATTGCATGAGGTCGTTGGTGCGCGGTTTGAAGTAGAACAAGCTCTTGCCGTCGAGAGACGGATGGAGGTCGAAACCTTGCAGAAGGCGATTGGAAGTTCCACCCAGGGTGGGCATCGCCCAGATTTCTTCTCCGGCTCCAAGTTCGCGCTGGTAGTAGATTTGCGTTCCATCGGCGGAAAAACTATCGAGGTCTTTGCTGCCCTCGTCGCTAGTGAGTTGTAAAGGCTCGCCTCCGGAAGTGAGCATCACAAAAACCTGCTCGTAACCCTGAAAATACGAGGTGAAGGCCACTGTATGTCCATCCGGGGAAAGAATGGCCTGCGAGATGGGCTTGTGCCAGTGGCTGATCTGCGTGATCCTTACCGGAGCAGACGAGCCATGATTGGCGATTAGATGGAAGATTCCGTAGCCCGCCAATGCCAGAAGCAGGAAAACCGCACCGGCCAAGCCCGCCACTTTGCCTTTGTTACGCGAGGCTGTCTCTGCGATGACAGAGCCACTGGAGCGCTGGAACCCCGAATGCTGAGTGCCCGACTGTTGAATCGACGTGCCGGGCTGCGATTCAGCCGCGGGCGTTCCGGAAGGCGGAGACTGCGTTGGGTGGTGCTCGGGAATCTCGCGTGCAATCCGTTCCGACGACGATGCTGGGCTGGCGGCGCGAGCGCTGGTGCCGGAGACCGTGTCGCGCTTCAAGCGCCTGAGATCGCTGTGTATGTCGGCGGCGTGCTGGTACCGGAGATCGCGATCTTTTTCGAGCGCTTTGCCGATGATGCGTTCCAGTTCCGGCGGCACTTCCGGATTGAGTCGAACCGGCGGCAGCACGGCTCGATTAAGGATGGCTTCGAAGATGACGCCGGTCGTATCTCCGCGAAACGGAAGCCCTCCCGTGCACATCTCATAAAGCACCGCACCGAATGAGAAAAGGTCGCTGCGGGCATCCAGACCTCTCCCGCGCACCTGCTCCGGCGACATATAGGCGACGGTGCCCAGCGCCATCCCTGGACTGGTGAGATGGTCTTCCTCAACCACCAAGGTCGCTGTATTCTCCGATCCGCTCTCAAGGGAGGCAGGCATCACTTTGGCCAATCCGAAGTCGAGGACCTTGGCATGGCCGCGCTTGGTGATGAAGATGTTCGCCGGTTTGATGTCGCGATGAACGATCCCGGCGGAGTGCGCCGCGTCGAGGGCATCGGCAATTTCGATTCCAAGCGACAGCACGGTTTCGGTCTCGAGTGGCCTGGCGCCGATGCGGTGCTTCAACGTCACGCCGTCGAGAAACTCCATGACGATGAAAGGCTGATGTTCATGCTGGCCGATCTCATAGATTGTGCAGATGTTGGGATGGTTCAACGCGGAAGCCGCTTGCGCCTCGCGCTGAAAGCGGGCCAGGGCTTGCGGATCGTTGACCACTTCGTCGGGAAGAAACTTGAGCGCAACAAACCGATGCAGCGTCAGGTCTTCGGCTTTGTAGACCACACCCATTCCGCCCCCGCCGAGTCGTTCGAGGACGCGATAGTGCGAGATGGTTTGGCCGATCATTACCGAGGCCCCCGGTTTTCGGGACGATTTATCTTAAAGATGCGGCATTTACTAGTCAACGAACCACCGCTCTAACGAGATCGCATCAAAAAGGCGTGGGCGTTGATTATCATTCGCTCGATTGCAGCGCATGGAGAGCTCCGTGGTTCCGCACGACCGGCGGCGGAACATCGCCTTTTAACATGAGCCAAAGAATGCGGTTGTAGACCTGATCGTCCACACGATCTGGCGCGCTGAGATCCAGCCCCTCTGACATGCGCGCGGCTGCAGTTTTCTCCGGATTCTTTTCATTCAAATCCTGCGTGGGAATAATTGGGTCATAGGGCATCAAGTCGGCCGTAGGTGCGAAGATGTCCGCCAGCGAACGGCTGAAGTAATCGAACTTCGAAAGCCGCCCCATGCCGAGGATGTCCTCGATCGCCGCGATCACATCCGTCGTGTTGATGAAGCGATGCACGGTGCCCGGCCGGTTATAAGCCGACATCGCGTAGAACGGTCCGCGGTGTGAATCGGCGTGGTCGGGGCCGGCCTGCGTGTCGTCCTCAACGACGAATATCACGGTGTCCTTCCAATACGGGCTGTGCGAGAGCGCCTGCACGATCCGCCCGAGGGCTAGGTCGTTGTCAGCCATGCACGCGCGCGGCGTGCACTTGCCGGGCCGCCCGGCCGCCAGGTGGTCCATCGGCAGCCATACTACTTCGAGCTGTGGCATGTTGCCGTCGCGCGCGTAGCGCTGGAGTTCGGCGATCCACACATCTGCGCGCTTCTGATCCTGCGTGACCAGATCAAAAGGGATGTAGTCGGGATTCACGTCGGCGCCCAAGTCTGGTTGTGTCACCGGCCAGCCGGGATTGCCCTTGACCATTTCTCCATAATCGCGGAAGGTGATGCCGTCGCGGATGGCGAGCGTCCACAGGAAGCCGCGCTCCGGCTGGTCGCTTTCTTCGCCATCCATGTCGGCATGTTTGCCGGCGTAGGCCGAGGGTACGACCTTCTCACCGTAGTTCGTCACGTAGGCTGCGGTGGACCAGATGTGGCCCAGCGAACTGCACTCGCCATTCACGAAGAAGCGGTCGAACAGGCCGAAACGCCGCGCCAGTTGATGATGGTTCGGGGTAATTGAAGTGTCGGGGAAATAGACGAGGCTAGCGTCGCCATCGCCTTCCTTCATGTCTCCGAGCACCTGATCGTAGGTGCGGTTCTCCTTGATGATGTAGACCACGTGGTGGAACGGCGGATATCGGCGTGCTGTGGCTTTCTGCTGCCAGTTGTTCGCGGCCGCGACGCGCTGCGTAAACGCCGCGAGCTGCGTGGTTGCTATCGCGGACGGCAACACGCGTAAGCTGCCATTCAATTGGCCGAGCGTGTAAGCTTTCGGGTTCCCATCCGGCCAGTTGGTGAGCGGAACAGGTCCGTCGGGATTGGAATGCGTGCCGTGACCTTTGCCGGAGAGGACTAGCATATCTCCATTGGCTTCGGCGATTGCGGTGGGATACCAGTCGGTCGGGACGCGCCCGAGCAACTTGCCACTGACAACGTCGAAGACGGCGACGGCATTGTTGTCGGCTTCTGCGACGAACAGGCGCTTGCTATCAGAACTGAACGAGACGGCGTTAGGCGTACTGCCCTCAGCGGGCGCACCGGGCGCGGTATCGTGCAGATAGCTCGCGACCTTTCGCAGATTCGTGTCGACAATGGCCACCCGGTCGCTGCCTGCGAGCGTGACGTAAAGCTTCGTTCCCTTCACCGCCAGCGCCGACGGGTGCCACCCGACCTCGATCCGGCCGAGATACGCGAGCGTTCCGTCCGCCAGAACGCGGAATTGCGACACCGTGCTGCCGCCCCACGCCGAGACGAACACTTTCCCATCCGCGGTGAGCGCGACGCTATAGGGATAATGATCGGTAGGAAACCGTTGTGCGATCTCGCCGGTCGCAGCGTTCACAACGGCGAGCCGATCACCGACGTTCTCGGCAACGTAAATGAACTTTCCAGTGGGCGCGACGGCCACTCCTGCCGGATAGCTTGTGCCCGTGCCGTCCTCCGTCTTTGCTTTCGCCAGTTCAAACTTGTTTGCGAGCGTCGCCGCGCCGTCTTTCCACGAATAAACGAAGAGCATGTCGGTGTTGCCGCCGGACACGTAGAACTGATGGCCGTCAGGCGAGAAGGCGGCACCGTAAAAAGCGCCATCCTGGAGCAACGTCTGCGTAACCTTCCGCGTCTTCAAATCGACGACCTGAACACCCTGCTCGCGCCAACCGCTGAGCACGACCACGGCCTTATCTCGTTCGGGAGCGACTACGAGATTGATCGGCAAACTGCCGAGGTCAACCGCGTCGCCGGCCGGATCGAGTCGCACGCCGGTCGGTAGCGGCGAAGTGAAGAGCGGCTTTATTTGGGCGAACACCGATGTGCACACCAGCGCACAGAGCGGGAGAACGAGTCCACAAATCCGTCGCGAATACATAAGAGGCATTCCTCACAAACTTGGCGCTGCTAGCGTCATATTGCGGATGATCTTCTGGTATCCATCGGGCAGACCCTATATATCGTACCGAATCGGCCCATTTCGCGATGCCATTGTTTCCATCACCGGTAAACAAACCAGATGAGGATGGCAGCCGAGCCCATCGTGCATTCTGAGCCGCAGTGCAGGCGAACTGCCAGTCTCCGCGCCATGCGACCTTGGCGATCCTCCACCCTCGCCGCAACGCCAGATGGAAGTACGGACTGCGCCATTCCTGATCGCAGCGCACTGTCACTTGCGCCGCTTCCACCAGTAAGAAGCGCACCAGAGAGTTCCCCGGCTCTTTTCTCCCGAGCCTGTCGGTTGGCTTTAGCACCACCAACTTTACTCGAGCGTGGGGGCAAACATTGTTATGGAATCAATTGCACTCACCAACGTTCCCCGGATTCCCCTCCGACTGTTAGCGTAATCGCTGGAACGGGCGGCGGGACAGACTGCGGAACTGTTTCGAGGGCTTCCAGCCAAGAACGGATGGCCACTCGGAGCGGTGTAACCAGAATGCCCGCAAAGACCTCGGGATACTTGTCCAGGCGGCTAAGGGCCGATCGCAGAAGCGAAATGGTTCCAGCGCAGTTGCCGCGTTGAAAATGGTGGAACGAAGCGGCGACCTGGATCAGTCCCTGCAAGAAAGTCTTCTCCGGTTCTTGCACCGCGAGCCACACCGATTCCCAGTGTTCGTGGGCTTCGAAGAACGCGCCGGAATGAAAACAACGCAAGCCTTCGAATAGATCTCCATGAGTCCAGTCAAGTGGCATCGCAGAAAATATGAGGCTGCTTCGGTCGCGTCGAATCTTACCAGAACTCTAGGGCGCTGCTTACAACAACCATCTTTCAAGACCGATAGCCGTGTCGCTTTGACCCCGGCTATGTGCCAGTCTTGCAGCGTTTATTCGCATACGGAGGAGTGGATGCGCAGATTTTCTTCTACGCGGCGTTTTTGCGACCATCTTCTGGTCGGCGTTGTGGGGACAAGATAAGCAGTTCACAGACGACTGGTCAAAGGGAGCGCGATAATGGACTGATGAGCGGTGCTACGTGTGGCCGAAAGGATGTGTATGCGGGTGCTTCTAGTGTTTTTCCTGCTGCTTCTCGCAGCAGTTTTGCAGATACTTGCGCAAACGAAGCCGGCGAGTCCGCGCACGGAAATCGAGGCGTTCAATCGAACGTTCGAGGATGCGACCCGGCGAATGGACAATGCGGCCACCGTAGTTTTGTGGGCGGACGATGGCATCAGCCTCCTGCCTTCCACTAAACCCATCGTGGGGAAGGGGGCAATCGCCACCTTCATGGATAGCGTTACGGCCCAGCTGAAAGGCGCCCAGATGGAGAAGTTTGAGATGGAGTGCTTTGCGATTGATGTTTCGGGCGACACAGCTTCGGAATGGTGCAGTGAGCATCAAGTTGTGCTAATGCCAGGCGGAAAACCGCCTTTCGACGGACGTGGCAAGATGCTCCTCGTTTTGAGAAGGGGTTTGGATGGAAAATGGCGACTGCTACGTGAAATGTGGAATCAAGCGGAGGGGCACTAATGCTCGACGTTTGGAGTGGCTGGCGGTCGCCGAAATGATGAGTTGCTTAATTTCCGGCCAACGAAGCAGGCCGCGTACGGGCTCGTTGACGATAAATCTATTTGCAAAAGGTAACTGGCACCCACTCTGAATTGAAGTGCTAAAATCAAGGCGTCCCTTTACACATCCCTCCGCCGTGCCCCGTTCAGGGCGTCGGTCTGTTGTGCAATCTGATAATTCGGCATCGGAGGCCACACTATGCTGCTCGACAGCACGCAGCACGTTCCCAGAATGCGACATGAAGAAGAGCATTTGTCGTTGCAACGCAAGATCCAAAAAGAAGAGTCTTCGTCGTTGCGACGGAAGATCGAAGAGCTTAACAGGAGTACAATCCTTTTGATCGCCGAGGTTGAGAGATTGATCCGAGGATCGAAACAGCTATCAGATCGGCTCAAGTCCTTCGAAGACCCTCACCCCGAAGCGGGAGGGGCCCTATCGCGACATCAGCATAATGCTGAATCTGCTGCTTGAAATTGCCCGGTTACGTCCGTTACCTCAATTACAGTGCTTCCCTGTGTTAGAAAACAATCATCCGAGATGTGACGTGTGCTTTTGGGAAATCTGACGCCGAATCAACGTCACGAAGCTGAGCGATGGCTACAGGAGTGAGTCCGGCATTCTCAAAAGGAACCGCTTCCACGCGGAGTGTGCCTCGCTACAAGATAACGGTGCCCTTGGCTCTAACCGTATTGCGCTCTGGCATTCCCAACCATATCCCTGGACGTGCGCTTGAGATAGGTGAGGGCGGAATCGGAGTTGTCCCAGCGTCACAACTCCACGTCGGCGAATCCGTCCGCGTCGAGTTTCTTGTTCCGCACATGAACTTGCCGGTGCGGGCAACGGCCGTGGTGCGCTATCAACATGAACGGTGCTTCGGACTCCAGTTTCTCCGTATGCCCGCCGAACAGCAATCGACAGTCCGTTACTGGACTCGACGCCAGGGCGAACTTTTATTGGCTGCCCCCGTAGATGACACCTTAGAGGCGGCAGAGGCAGCCCAATTGCACCTGGACTTGGAGGTCCCGAAACGCAGGTTCGGCATCCGGCGCATCGTTTCGTTCGCCGTCTCCATAACGCTGATCGCGGCTGTGCTGGGATGGTGGCATTGGCAGCAAGGATGGGCGGAATTGGAAGCGCAACTTCCGGCGAAAGGAACCGTGGCAGTGCAACCACAGTTGAAGGTTCCACCCGACGCCATGGCGCAACGGATCGTCTATCGCGTTAACCCCGAATATCCAGAGCTGGCACGACAGGCGGGAGTGCAAGGCACGGTGGTGCTGGACACCGTCGTGAACGCCGAGGGTACTGTGACACAGACGAAGTCTGTCAGCGGGCCTGATGTACTGTCGCGAGCAGCGATGGATGCGGTGCGGTGGTGGCGTTACGAACCCTATTTTGTGAACGGTCAACCGGCGACCGTTGAAACCACCGTGGCTGTAAACTTCCGGCTAGTAAACTAGGACGCCGAATTTCCAGTATCTGACGGGTCGATCAGTTGTTCGCATTATCCCTGTTGCAGGGCATGATCGGACAATCCCGTCGTTAGAGATTTCGCAAAATGTCGATTACACTCAAAACCCCGATCGCGGGGTCAATGAATGCTAACGCCTGGTTGCAACAGTTACCACCCCCACCTTCCGCGTGATGCAAAAGAAAAGCCGCCCATGGGGCGTTTCTGCTTTCCTGGAATTGGTGCCCCGACCTTCTACCTCAGCGGGGGCACAGGCTTCACAGGCTCCTCTTGCACGTTCACGGTAACCGGCGCAGAAGCTATGCCGTTGACTACGACTTGCAACTCGCTTAGGCCGGTTTCGGTTTTGCCGGACACGTCGAACGTCGTCGAAGCCTCTCCCGAATAAGCGATCCCCATAGTGCTAGGGTCATGCGTCCGGGCGTAATAAACATTTCCTGTGATGCGGTTGGTTAGGCGCACTAGTGGATAATTGGTCGCGGCTTGCGCGTCATCGCCATAGGCCGCACCTTGTGTGAAGCCATTCAGATTGTAACCGGACACGACATACGATTTTCCGCGGTGCACCTGTGTCGGCACCGACGTGATCTGTGGCAGCCAGGCGGGGTTTGGGCTACCCTTTGGACGATATACCCAGACATTCCCGAAGTCGGTAAACAGAATTTCTCCCGTGGGCAGCGCGAGCATATTCCCATAGTAAGAAGAAATATTCGGCGCATCGGTATTACCCGCTGTGACGTTCGTGAACGTTGTGCCGTCCCACTCGAGGAATACAGACCCCAGGTTAAAGATACCGGGACTGGTCATTACCAGCACGTTGCCATTGGGGAGAATCGACGCTGGGCCGTCAGCGACGTCCAGCCCGTCAGGGAAATCAGGGCCAGCCGTCCAGGTCTGGGTGTTGGTGTCATAGATAGAAGTGTGTCCGCTGGCTCCTGGAGCGCCGTTCGCTCCGGTGGCAAATACTGTGCCATCCGGCCGCAACACCGCTGGGCCCACCTCATAGGAGGCATTTTGCGCGTCGGGGTACGAATCCCAGAGTTGAACGATCGTGCCGCTCGCCGGACCGCTGGTCCAAGCTCGGTTTTTCGGATTGAAAATTTCGTAGTTGAGGCCGTTTGCCTGGTAACTGCCAACATAAGCATCCACCGTCAGCACGGCGCCATCGGGCAACAGAGTCCAGCCCTCCTCGTCATTGATGTCGAACTTGCCTTTGCCGATGACTTTCCATGTCAGCGTCGAGGCATCAAGCAGGGCCTGCTGCTTCCTGCAGCAATTTGCCTGCATGTAAGTACCGTCCGGCAGGACTACGGATTGCGCGTCTCCAATGGTGGACCAGTGTGCCGGCGGAGATACCGGTGTCCACTTGTTCGCCTTGGGATCATAGATAGCCCCGAGGTTTGTCCACGCACCGTTGCAGCTGTTCGGCCCGCTGGGCGCATTGTATTCGCCTCCCTCCATTACCACGCGCCCGTCGGGCAACACCGCCGATCCGAAATAAAGAGGGGCGTACCCTGCAGGCAGCGGTGCGATGCTTGACCACGTGCCGTTCACATAGCTGCCGTATGGATCGGGCGTCAGCCGGTACCAGGAACGTCCGCAAGCCTCGTGGAGGATCACGGTGCCGTCGGTCAGCAGCAGAGGATTCCCGAGCCCCAGATTCGGGTTAGGCTGATTGACCAGCGGGACCCACGCCTGAGGATAAGCCATAGGCGCAGCAACGACACAAAGAACCAAGCTAATAGCAACGGTGCGCAGTTTCATAGGTCTCCCGCCAATGTTTCAATCTTTAGAATTTGTTCGGAACGCGAAGTTAGCCTGAATTCCCACTTTCAGCTCAAAACGGCAGCCATTGTCACCCCAATCCTTTTTCGCGTCAATGTGAAAATATTTTCCCTCATCAGCAATTTGCTGCTTACTCGGGCGTCGGAGCCGACATTATTATGGAATCAATTACGCTCATTGTCCCTGTGCAAGCCCTCGGAAACTCACCCCCGTATTCAAGATCAACACCAAAGGCGTCGAGATTGTTTTGCACGCCTTCCATGGCGGTTCCGAAATGTTCCTGTCTCCGTGATTCTCGGCACAAGCGTCAACCTTTACCGTGCTGTATTCGCTTACGGGCGGGGCCGCTTTGGCACGACCTTGCATGGCGGGACAGTTCCGCAGCCCGGATGCAGAGACTAGTTTCAGTTCACGTCGGCGCCAAGCATGGCTATCTTGGGAATCCCAGTGTCTGCTTAAACGGCTGTGGAACAGTGTTTGAGGTCAAGCCCTGACCTCTCCCCAGCATCTCAATCAGTGTAATTGGCGGTTTCGTCCACTTGCCTTTCCGGTCTTGTCGATATGGGCCTTAAGGCAAACCGTCCATCAGAACTGACATTCCGCAACTAGCTTCAGAAGCCGAAGAATCGTCTCGCGCTCCTTCGAGGTCATTTGCCGTCGGACACTCTCATCAGCGGTCACCCGAGCTTTGATCAACCGTTCCCGGTACTTCCTTCCTTTGGCCGTCAGCTGGACTTGAATTGCTCTGCCCGATTTTGCCCTGCGCTCGGACACGAGTCCTTCCTTGGCCAGTGACTTGATCGCCCGGTGCACGACGGTCCGGTCGAAACCCAGGAGCGTGGCGATCTGATTCTGATTCAGCGTCGTTCCGCCACGCAATGTCGACAGGATAAAGCCGCGCGTCGCCGAGCACTGGGTTTTTCGCTCTAGTCTCTTTCCCACCGAGAAATACGCCGCTGCGATGTGGGCGAGTACCGAGTCTTTCAGAACGTCATCGGGAATCTCCTTCCTAGGGAGGATGTTCATAGGACGGTCACCGTGGCATCGAGAGGTCTTCGCCACTGCGGTGGATCACTGTGGGCACGCGATTTCTTCCCGATCGCAATCACCATCACGATCTCGTGGTGCCGGCTGGACAACCCCAGATATTGAGAGAGCCGGCGGCCATCAAAGCCTTCCATTGGACAAGTGTTCATTCCCAGCGCTTCGGCGGCGATCATCAGATTCTGGCAAGCCAGCGATGTACTCTTCGTCGCCCATTTGAACAAGTCCTGCCGGGACAGCGGCGGCATCCCGACCACCTTCCGCAAGTTTAACAGCCAGAAGAGGGCTCGTTTGATCAAAGCAAACATTCCGAATGGCCCCGGCATGAACAGGATCCGGCCGATCTTTGCATTCCGCTCGTAGCCGCGAATTTTTTCTTCGGTGAAGTTGCTCCTGCGCATCCACTCCAGCTGGCCCTGCGCCGTGGTAGACAGCGATCCGAGGTCTGCAACGGCCACGACCAGTGCGGAGGCGGTTTCCGCGGGCTTCTGTCCGAGGCACAGTTTCGCCACTGCGGCCTTCTTTGCCCCAGACCCCACCCAATAAAACTTGTAAGGCTGGCTGTTAAAGCTTGAGGGGGCATGGCGGGCCGCATTGAGAATCTGGTCGCGCAGTCGTTCGGAAATTTCAACGGGTTCAAAGACCTTAACCGCGCGCCTTTGGAAGATCGCGTCCAGGGTCTGGTTCATGGCTCGTCCACCTCACTGTTGCTATTACAACATAGCACTGTTGCTATTGCAACATATATTGCCGGCAGCCAGCGCGCCGGGACGGACAGCACTTCGATTGTGCAACCTGGTTGCACAAGGCCCGCGAGCTGCCGAAGGAGGACTTCCGGCGGGAGGTGGAGAAGGAACTGACGGGGAAAGATGAAGAGCCGTCGGAACTGATCTATTTCAAGGTCTACAAGAGCCAGATTCCGGTGATCGAGCAGGCGATCGAGACGGCAGCCCTGATGCTGGGCACGGACAAATCGCGTGGGTACTGTCTGGAGATGATCTGTGCGGACTTCC